>VBAT01000123.1:3268-3709 GCA_005884665.1 Bacteroidota bacterium | reverse complement strand
CTGATTTCTGACATCTGATTTCTGACATCTGATTTCTGATATCTGACTTCTGACTTCCAATTTCTAGCATCTCCCGGAGGCAACAAAGTGACAACCTACCTCATAAGAAGGTCAATGCAGGGGTTCGTTGTTCTTGCGCTCGCCTCGTTCCTTATTTACAGCATCCTGGTGCTCGCTCCCGGTGGGCCACTCGACCAATTCCAATTTAATTGTGGGGCCAGTGGACGACCTTGCACCTCCGCGGCAGACAAAGACCGCTTGCTGCATTTGTACAAGCTAGACAAACCCTGGCCCCTCAGCTATCTGGTTTGGCTGTTCGACCCAAATGACACGACCAAGCTGGACGAGAATAATAACCTCGTCTCCAAGGGCATAGACGTTACCCTGCCCAGCATATCCTTAGGCCCGTTGCAGTTGGGTGGTCCAACAAAGGACGAGCCG
>VBAT01000123.1:2696-3153 GCA_005884665.1 Bacteroidota bacterium | reverse complement strand
AGCCATTGGCGACCGCCTGGGCAACACGCTGCTTCTTATGATCAGTGCCCTGCTCATATCGCTCGTCATCGCTGTGCCGATAGGGATAATCTCTGCCATAAAGCAATACTCCCGGCTTGATTACACGGTTACGGCCTTCTCCTTCGTCGGGCTGTCGGTGCCAAGTTTCTGGCTCGGTTTGATGGTCATAATCTTCTTCGCGGTGCTGCCTAAAGGCTGGCACGACTTCAACGGTATGGCATGGATGCCTTACCTGCCGCCAGGAGGAATAACCGATATCGACCAGGAAGGCAACGTGCTCAATCGCGCTTATCACCTTGTGCTGCCCGTGTCCGTGCTGGCGTTCATCAACATCGCCAACTGGTCGAGGTTCATCCGAGCTTCCATGCTTGAAGTGTTACGCCAGGACTACGTACGCACGGCCTGGGCGAAAGGGCTGAGGATGCACGCTATAGTG
>VBAT01000123.1:1726-2382 GCA_005884665.1 Bacteroidota bacterium | reverse complement strand
AAACATGCGATGCGCAACTCGCTCATACCCTTGATAACCGTTCTTGCCCTTACCATCCCGGGCCTGGTGCAGGGAGCCATCATTACCGAGGCTGTGTTCGCATATTCCGGATTGGGGCGACTGTACATAAATGCAGTGACCTCGTTAGATTTTCCGCTGACGATGGGCTTTCTGATGCTTGTTACAGCTCTTGTGGTATTTTCTAATCTGCTTGCCGACTTACTGTATGCAGTGGCCGACCCGCGGATAAGATATAGTTAGGGGTTAGGGGTTAGGGGTTAGGTGTTAGGAATGAAAGCTAATCCCTAATACCTAACCCCAACAATGGAGGTGATCGAAAGACTTAACAGACCTGTAAGATAAAGTGGTTGACACTTATACACATTTTCTGCTAAACTGTGCGTAAGTATTGCGCCCTGGCACGCGTGGGGGGGCGCTAAACGTGTTGTCTCCACACCACAAACGTCCAACAGACCGGAAAAACCGTATATCTATTAATCGTGCATCGATCAGAAGTCTAGCGAATCAACCTACGGCGTGGCGTCGCCATTAGACTTCGAACTCGGCATCTCGCAAAACCGTGGTGCAGGTTAAAGTTGAACAGGTACAACTTTCCAAACCTTCCAACTCATAACCTTCTTTTTTTGGCATATTCC
>VBAT01000123.1:498-1707 GCA_005884665.1 Bacteroidota bacterium | reverse complement strand
CATATTCCTGAGAATCAGGGATAGGGGGTATTCTTACATGACGACATATCTGATTCGGCGGTCCATTGAGGGATTCTTCGTGCTCGCTTTAGCGTCGTTTCTGATTTACACCATCCTGGTACTGGCGCCTGGCGGACCCCTCGATTCGATCAAGTTCGCTTCCGGGGGCAGTGGTCGGCAACCCTTGACCACGGCGGACGTCGATCGGCTCAAGAAACTCTACAAACTTGATAAGCCCTGGCCCATCAACTATTTGGTCTGGCTGTTTGACCCAAGTGACACCACTACACTGAACGACCAGGATGAAGTGGTTGCAAAAGGGGTTAACATAAACGTCGGGCCTATTCACATACAAGGATCGGGCATCCTAAACGGTGACCTGGGGCGGTCAATTGTAAGGGAAAGAGGCAGGCCGGTCACGGATGTTATCGGCGCTCGCATAGGGCAGACTCTAATTTTGATGTCCGCTGCTCTGATCCTCTCGCTGCTAATCGCCTTCCCTATTGGCATAATCTCCGCCATAAGACAGTATTCGAAGCTGGACTACACTGTGACGACTTTTTCGTTCGTAGGGCTGTCCATGCCTACGTTCTGGCTTGGCCTGATGTTCATCATCTTCTTCGCGGTGATACCCAAGCAATTACACGACTACAACGGCATGCCGTGGATGCCTTACCTGCCGCCGGGAAATATCACAGACGTGGATAGAGATGATGTGCTCAACCGCGCCTACCATCTCATCCTACCGGTAGCCGTGCTTGCCTTCGTCAACATCGCCGGGTGGTCGAGGTTCGTGCGTTCCTCTATGCTGGAAGTCATGAAGCAAGATTACGTGCGGACAGCCTGGGCGAAGGGGCTAGCGATACGAGCCGTTATTCTCAAGCACGCACTACGCAATGCGCTTATACCCCTGATAACCATTCTTGCCCTCGCTCTTCCCGGCCTGGTGCAGGGAGCCATTATCACCGAAGCCGTGTTCGCTTATTCCGGTATGGGTAGGCTCTATCTTGACGCAGTAACACAGCTAGACTTCCCACTAGCGATGGGCTTCCTGATGATTATCACCACGCTGGTTGTAGTCTCCAACCTGCTGGCTGATGTTTTGTATGCAGTCGTTGACCCGAGAATTCGATACAGCTAGAACTGAGTTAGAAAGTTATTAACCTTCCAACCTTTCAGGTTCGAACCTTCCAACAAGGAGAAAGAAGA
>VBAT01000123.1:0-487 GCA_005884665.1 Bacteroidota bacterium | reverse complement strand
GCGGTTACATGGAAGCGTTTCCGCCGGCACCGCCTCGGCCTCATAGGCGCGTTTACCCTGCTTTCACTCATCACACTCTGCATCGTGGTGCCGATAGTCTCGCCATATAAGTCTGACGAGATATTAGGGCCTTTCTACCAGCCCGCCACTGCTCAGCACTGGCTGGGTCTGGAGTATGTGGGCCGAGATGAATTCACTCGCCTCTTCCAGGCAGGCCGCATATCGCTGACGGTGGGCATAGTCACTACTATCATAGTGGTGCTAATTGGCTCGACCATAGGCGCGCTTTCGGGCTTCTACGGCGGCGCTACTGATACCCTCCTGATGCGCTTCGTTGACCTGATGCTGGCCCTGCCTGCGCTGCCCATGCTCCTGATCGTCTCCAAGATGATGACCTCGTCGGGCTTCATATCGAACGCAGTGGGACAAGATATGGGCACGGTGCTAACAATCATCCTGGTGCTCACACTATTTGGGTGGATGGGTA
>VBAT01000019.1:182037-182384 GCA_005884665.1 Bacteroidota bacterium | reverse complement strand
AATACCGCGTTGATCATCCGCGCTGGGACGTTTATGAGATCACTGAATACCGCGCCGACTGTGACTTCGCTGGTTTATATGGAAAGGAATTTGGTTTTTTACAAACGCAAACACCGCATTCGGTATTTATGGCCGAAGGCTCACCGGTGAGTGTTTATCATAAAAAAATTATTTGAAAATTACAGGGGAGCCTTCAAAATTTTTTTCGCTCTTGAACGGCATGCTGCCGTTTCGGAATCCCAGCGGTCTTCGATAATCGTTTTCAATTCCTGCCGGATCTCCGGGTATTGTTTGGATAGATCATCCAGTATGCTCAGTGAAAATACTTTCACAGCAACTTTTTCTTT
>VBAT01000019.1:170535-181990 GCA_005884665.1 Bacteroidota bacterium | reverse complement strand
AATTTCGTGGGAAATCTCTATATGCTGTAGCAGGCGGACCGTGTTACGCTTAACCGAATCACCCAGACCGGGTTTCTTCATGCTCTTTACCAGTTTGGCAAAATGTTTCCGGATCAGTTGCGGATTACTGATCACGCAATAACTCAATGGCCAGGCGGCGCGTTGAACAACGCGATATTCATCATTTAAAAAAAGATGGAAGAGTTCATCAAAACGTTTTTGATCGCTGCCGATCCATTTAATGATCCTGGTGGTTTGAGCTTTGGAACGCTCGGCCAGTAAGGTTGTCCTGAGATTCAGCATATAGGAACAGCAATTTCTTTTATTCCGGGCTAATCAAAATTAATAAACCGTTATCGTACATCTACCAAGTATAAATCACCTTCTTTTTGTTTACCATGTGGGTATCGATCATACCGGGCAATAAATAACTTTTTAATACCGTTGCTCTTTCACATTTATTTTTTTAATCATGTTTTCAACTGCATAGAAAAGAATATCCACCACCAAATTCCAATAGTATGTATAAAAATGATGTTCTCACCGGACCCATCAGCTCCATTACTTCGCTTTACCTGAAAAACTTAAAACACACGCTTATCGATTTTCACCGGCTCGACGGGATACAATATATACCGTTGGCGAAGCGTCATTCCGGGTTGGTGGCTGCATTACTTAAGCCGATTATGCGACTGATCAACCGGTTAAATTACGACCTAGTACAGGTAAGAAAATTTGATCTGCGAAAGAGAATAAATGGCGAAGACTGGCCGGAGAATGCGGAAAGCATGATCGGGTTAAAAAGAATGAACAATATCCAGTATTGCATCGAACAGATAGTCAAAGATAATATTGAAGGAGATCTTATCGAGACCGGGGTTTGGCGCGGCGGGGCATCTATTTTCATGAAAGCAAACTTGCTGGTGCAGGGTAGCCAGAAAAGGATATTTGTCTGCGATTCATTTGAAGGATTGCCACGACCCACGCACAAAGAAGATAAAGGCGATATTCATTATACACATCACCAGTATTTGGCGGTGGCACAAGAACAGGTGGCAAAGAATTTTCAAAAATATGGGCTGCTGGACGATAACATAATATTTAAAAAAGGCTGGTTTAAGGACACGATGCCATCGCTCAGGGCTGAAAAATTTTCGCTGATACGCCTGGATGGAGATATGTATGAAAGTACAATGGATGTGTTGCAGAATATTTACGATAATCTCTCGGTTGGGGGATATGTTATCGTGGATGACTGGGCATTGCCGGGTTGCCAAAAAGCCGTCACTGATTTTAGAGCAGAAAGGAATCTTACAGAAAAGCTGGTCACCATTGATAACATTGCAGTGTACTGGCGAAAAGAAAAATAAGATCTTCATTTCGGAAAATATCAAAAGCAGCGTTGAGCTGCTTTTTTGTTTACTAACCTGCATATAACAACGCAACTTACAAGGGCGTGTATTATATAACCAATTAAATTTTTCTTATAATATATATTATGTTAAGTCCCACTCTCGGAAATCAATACGGGGTAAGGGCGTGAGAACTTTGGAGACTCCTACTGAGGAGAAAAGTGTAAAGCATGGAAATTCTGTAGCTTAGGAGAATGAAAGAAAACTTTAATAAAATATTACTTATCCTTAGAAATTCAAATGGTTCTTTGATGTCGCACAGGATTGGCAGAACAGCGGGGATTAATAATGCTGAGCCTATTTTAGAGCAGCTTTGCAAGGATGATCTCGTAAATAAAACAATACGGAAATCAAGCTTTGGGCAAAATGGTGAACGTGCTTTTTACTCGTTATCTATAAACGGATTTCTTTTCTTTGAAAAGCTACCAATGAAGTGGTATGAGTCTCCGTACTCATTTTTTATTAAACAGACAGAGAGAAAAAAATTGGCAGAAAAAAGGGAAATGGACAGAAAAATACACTATGTCCCAAATATGATATTAAGTGCGCTGATTGCAGCCGCTGTTACTGTCGGATTAAAATGTTTATTACCAGAGAAACGGATGCAGCCACAATCGAAATACCAAGAGTCTCCCAAGAAAAAAACCAGTCCCGAAATGACCAAGAGGTAGATTTTAGCTCCCCTATCGGGTCGCATTCGCTCGTTTTCAACTCGCACCCCGTATTAGATTTCCTCGACACAGCCCCCTCTTTTTTGCGGTTGATATCTGAAAAACTTACAACCGCAAAACACCGTGCAAACGACATAACATAATATAGAGTTATATTCGAAACACGGCAAATCGGGTGAATTTATGCCGGTTTAAATATAACTAACCATTATGTTAAGCAGCGAACTCAGAGAATAATTCATGGCTTAGGGCGTGAGAACTTCGGAGACTCCTATCGAGGAGAAATGAGTAGATTAGGGGAAACCAAAACTG
This sequence comes from Bacteroidota bacterium, assembly GCA_005884665.1. GTDB lineage: Bacteria > Bacteroidota > Bacteroidia > Chitinophagales > Chitinophagaceae > VBAT01. The sequence goes on along the minus strand of VBAT01000019.1, from coordinate 179,595 downwards.
TATGGAAGATGCAGATTTTATTGTATTAGGTAAATACAAAGAAAACGACAAGTTAACCAAAGGTCAAGTATGGGATTTAGTTGCGCATAAACGACCCCATTTTTACTCAAGTCACGCAATCACCGATCAGGCGGTTAATAAATTACTGACAGACAAATTCATCGAATTTTGGTGGACTAACAATGCTGATATTACGGAGTATAAAATTTCAGATCTGGGCAGAGAAGCCTACGATTTAGAAAAAGAAAATCGCCGATATGCCGCTAAAAGAAAGAAACTTGAAGACAGATTATTGGAAACAAGCGTGATCAACAACAGGGCTTCTCCTCAGTTAGCGTTATTGGCGCTGGTTGCTACGGTTGGTTCGGTGCTGGTATCATATTGGGCTTACAAAAAGCCTAGCGAAGAACTGAAACCATCAATACAACGCATAGACACAACAATGCGAAACAACCAGACAGAATTAAACAATTTAAGGCAAACGATGAGAAGCGTTGACTCATCTCTTCGTCGGATAGCAGACTCTTTAAAAAGGAAATAGTTTTTCGTGTCATATAAATCCGTAATTTTATATGCACGATTAAACGTAAACGCATTAAGCCTCTATTGTAGTAGAGGTTTTCCTTTTATAAAACCGTTTGAACGGCTTGCGCCGTATTAACTCGCCTTCGGCTCATGCTATGAATTAGTTCTCTTCGCCACAGACCTACTTCGATTCGATTGGTCAGAGAAACATACAATCAAATCTACACAACTCCCAACTGCATTAACATAATATAGAGTTATATTCGAAACACGGCAGAGAGAAGGAAACACCCGATCGGAGACTCCTACTGACGAGAATTGCGTAGATTAGGGGAACCAAAACTGTTATGGATACTCGAATTGCAAAACAATCTGAGATTGAGATACAGCTACGGGGATCAACACTAATAGTAGCCATAAAATTAGAAGTTTTTCTCATGAATATTATTTACTTCAGTAATGCTCAACAATATAACAACCCAGAATCAAAATCTTTAAAGATAAAACACTTAACATTTGGCGGCAAAATTGAAAGAGCAAAAGATTTACTTTCTAAACATCACCCAGACCTATTACTATCATCTAGTCTACTTTTTGATAAATTAGACGGGTTTCTAAAGTTTAGAAATCAGATAGCACATTGCGTTATCTTTTGGCCAAATGAAAAGGTGTATAATTTACAAATATGGGATGTTGTGGAATCTCCAAACAAACTTCAATTTTATGCGCCGATTGATTTCACCACGAAAGAAATCAAAATAAAAATTGTCGACTATCTTAATCAAATTACTCCCCCTTTGATCGCCCTTCAAAATGAAGTGCAACAGCGTTTACAACGGTCTGATCCAGAGGTTTTCGCTGTCTTATCATCGGCGACAAGCACAGATGATAAATAAATGCTCAGGGCGTAAAAAAAACATACGCCACCAGAATCAGAAGGGCAAACAGTTACAAAAGTGTGAAGAATTGATTTTATCCAAATTCTGAGGCAGTATAGATTCCCATTGTTGGCTGCTAGCGTCCTGTTTTTAAATATTTGCCCTCGTTTTTAAGAACGCCAGGTATTTAATATCTTCTTTTGCAAAAATGTCTGCACCTTTTATCATATATGCTCTTATCAGTGAATTAGCGCAATTTTCCAAATCATTTAATTCAAAAAGGCATTGACCTTTGCGCAGATAAATTTTGGCCTCATTAATCCCTTTTTCAAAGTTCAAGCAGTCGTTAAATAGGGAGACAGCCATTTTGTAGTTGTTTTTAGTAAATTCATTTTCCGCTTCCTTAAGTAGCTCTTGATAGTTAGCTGGGACTTTGGCGAAACCGATGAGTTTCCTATACTCAGCTAATTTATCTTTTTCTTCTTTCGAATTTGCACTGAAAGGACTGGGTTTAAAGTATCTACCATTTGATTTTTCATTGGCAATTGTAAAGAATTTAGCGGCGCTTTCCATGTCTTTCTCCTCAAATGAAATCTTTCCTGCAATAAACTCACGTTCACCTGAATCAATTCTTTCATTGTCACAATCGAAAAGTTTTTGTGACCATGTTCGAGCTTCTTCAAACAGTCTAAGAGCTAAATAATTTTGTGAAAGATAAGAGGCGATGTGATAACTCTCGCTCCATTGTGTCTTAGGTTCCGGTAATATTTCCCATGCTTCAATCAAAACTGAGGAAGCTCTGGTACGCTCATTACTTCGCATTAATTCTACGCTTAATTGTCTTAATTGCTCGACTCTTTCACCAAGAGATGATTCCAGGTTGGGCATGCTTTATTTTATTTGGTGCTGCCAACGCTTGCAGCCAAGACACTAATTTATGATATAATTCGGCAGGTGTGAATTTTTTGGATGTTGCAAGGCTACCGATCCAGGTCGAGAATTTTAAGAAGCAAATCAATTTTCTATTATGGCTTCGCTCCTCGGAATGAAGGCGTCCGGCATCCGGCATCCGGCATCAAGTCGCAAAAAAAAGCCGGCTAAATTTAGCCAGCTTTTTCTCTTATATCTTAGTAAGCATCACTCTCCTCTCGGCTTCGCCTTCATTTTACTGATCTCATCATATAGATCGCTCCATTTCTTTTCTTCGGCTGTGTATTTTGCAACATCGGCTGCATTGCCTTTTGCTTTGTTCTTGCGGTAGGTTGCTATATCACCAAGATAACCGACGAGGAATTTATAACGCTGTATGTCCTGGCCGGTCATCGGCTGAGGTTTTTTGGAGTACAACTCCGCTGCTTTCCTGTAAGGCTCTTCGGCTGACAACAAAGCACTGGCATATTGTGCGTCGAGCGCATCTCTTTTTGCTACATCTTCTTTAGATGCCTGTGTTCCTGGTTTTGTGCGGGCCTTCATTTCTGCCGCATGTTTTTCACGGGCTTCATTGATTTTTTCCCGTTTGCCGATATAATGCGTCCCGATCAGGAAATAAGCATATTCATCGTCGGGTTTCATTTCGGTCATCCTGTTGAGCGCTTTCATCATGATGGGTTCTAGTTCCGCTGCATTCGCAGGAAGTACGGCCCCATCCCTGCTTGAATTGAGCGTATCATATATCAACTCAGCAAGTAACTGAATTGCTTTTTGATTGTTCGGATCGGCAGCAGCAGTTTCCTGGAGAGCCTTTATCCTTTTATTGAAATCTTCTTCAAGCCCTACAGCAAAATCGACTTTGTCATACGTGAAGTATTCGCTATTGGGATACAGCTGCTTTCCATATGCCCTGTATTTTTCAAAGTTTGCATCGTCTTTCTTGGTAGCATAATAATTCACCAGGAAACGATAGATGCCTTCGAAACCTGAGCCCCCGGCTTTAAGCTCCGCGATACGACTATAATATTTCACTGCCTCGTCCTTCATTCCGGCGCTTTCGGCTGTGATGCCAGCCAGCAAAAGGCTATTGGTGTCAGCAGGAATGTTTATTACTTTTTTTGCTATCAGCAGATCGGAATATTCGACTACTTTTTTGAATTTCTGGAAACCACTTTGCCAGTTCTTGGCATCGTAGTCTTTATAACCCGAAGTAAAAAGCGCTGAATAAATATTGATTGGCGCATTCTGGTATGCAAGATCTGTCAGTAAAGCCATGGACGGATCCATTTCCTTGTACTTCGTAAATGCAGCATCGGCTTCAATGATCAGCGGTTCAGCCGCAGGTGTACCCTTGGTTCCTTCTTCTGCTGCGAGACCGGAATAAACCGAAGCTTTTAAAATATAAGCTTCGGGTTTCGATGTGAATTTTGCATTCGACCATGATTTATCGAGGTCTTCCTTGGCTTTTTTATACTGGCGAAGCGTTACATATGTTTTGAGATTATCATAGTTCTGCGCCTCTGAAAGAAAAGCAAGTGATAAAATGGCTAACAATAGGAAAATCTTTTTCATGTGCATCGTTGTTAAATAAGAGATTTAGTCGGGCAATTTATGATTAAATATACTACTCGGGACTACTTCCAGATGATATTTCTCCCTCACTCGTTGCATTTTCATCCCCGGTTTCTGTTGGACCCTCTATAGGAGCTTCGGTACCATTGCTGTTGCCGTTTCCATTATCTGCTACATGCTGGTCCTCCAGCTTGGTGATGGCCGCTATTTCGTCTCCTTCATCGAGGCGTATCAGCTTCACGCCCTGTGTGGCTCTTCCCTGCTCACTTATGTCCGATACTTTCATTCGTATAGTGACACCGCTTTTACAGGTGATCATCAGGTCTTCTTTTTCAGCTACATCCAGGATACCGACAAGCCTGCCGGTTTTTTCCGTAACATTGATTGTCTTCACCCCTTTGCCGCCACGATTGGTGAAACGGTATTCGTCAATTTGCGTTCTTTTGCCAAAGCCTTTCTCACTTACTACCAACACAGTCCTTGATGCATCGGTTACAGGGTTTACACAGATCATTCCGACTACTTCGTCGTTATTATCATTTACTTCTATACCTGCAACTCCAATAGCGCCGCGGCCTGTTGCTCTCACTTTTTCTTCGGAAAAACGGATCGCCCTGCCGGTCATGACTCCCATCATGATCTCGCAATGGCCATCGGTCAATTTGGCTTCAAGCAATTCATCCCCTTCATTGATCGTAATGGCAATGACACCGCTAAGTCTTGGGCGGCTAAAGTCTATCAGCTCAGTTTTTTTGATCACCCCTTTCTTGGTACAAAGGACAATATTGTGCGAGTTGACAAAAGCTTCATCTTTCAGGTCTTTTACATCAATGACGGCTCTTATCTTGTCACCAGGCAATAATTGCATGAGATTTTGAATAGCGCGGCCTTTGCCCGTCTTCTCTCCTTCCGGGATCTCGTATACCGGAAGCCAGTAACATCTTCCTTTTTCGGTAAAGAATAACAGCGTATGGTGGGTAGAAGCTACAAAAAGATGCTCGATATAATCTTCCTCCCTTGTTCTTCCACCGATCACTCCCCTGCCGCCTCTGCGCTGTGCGCGGTATTCATCCGTTGAAGTTCTTTTTACATACCCGAAATGCGAGATAGTGATGACGACATCCTCTTCCTTGATCAGGTCTTTGATCTTTACTTCGTCATCGAGATAAGTGATCTCTGTTTTTCTTGTGTCGCCGAATTTCTCCTTTATCTCGAAAAGTTCCGTTTTGATCACATCATAACGCATGCCTTCATTCGCTAACAACTCTTTCAGGTGCGTTATCAGTTTGACCAGATCATCATATTCGCCACGGATCTTATCTCTTTCCATGCCGGTCAACCGCTGCAGGCGCAGTTCAAGAATGGCTTTGGCCTGTATCTCATCCAGCCCCCAACCCGCATTTATCAAATTATCCTTCGCGATATCAGGAGTTGCAGATGCGCGGATCAACGCTATCACTTCATCCAAATGGTCCAGCGCGATCAGGTAGCCCAGTAATATATGTGCTCTTTTCTCTGCTTCTCTTAATTCAAATTGTGTACGGCGAACCACCACTTCATGCCGGAACTCCACGAACTCTGAAATCATATCTTTCAGGTTCAGCGTCCTTGGTCTTCCTTTTACGATCGCAACATTGTTGATACCGTAAGAAGTCTGAAGTTCAGTATGCTTGTAAAGCTGGTTGATAATAACGTTGGCCACGCCATCTCTTTTCAGATCGAGTCCCTTCCTTATTATTCGATTCGTTATTTACGTGTGCAATGCCTTCGATTATTTTTTCATTTACCAGTTCACCGATCCTGTTGGTCAATGCGTCCCTGTTGACCTGGTAAGGTACTTCGGTAATGATGATCTGTTCGCGACCGCTTGGCTTGGTATCCATGTGCAATTTGCCACGAACGACTACGCGACCGCGACCAAAGTGCATGGCTGCTTTTACTCCTTCCATTCCGTAAATGATGCCACCAGTTGGAAAATCAGGAGCCTTTACGTGTTGCATCAATTCTTCTATGGTAATTGTTTTGTTACCGATAAAGGCGACACATCCATCGATCACTTCTGAAAGATTATGCGGCATTATGTTCGTGGCCATACCCACTGCAATACCGCTGGAACCATTGATCAATAATTGCGGTACTCTTGTAGGAAGTATCGTGGGTTCTTTTTCAGAATCATCAAAGTTCAGTTGGAAGTCGACCGTATCCTTGTCAATATCTTCGAGCATGTGCTGGGTCAAACGCTCCAGTCTTGCTTCTGTGTACCGCATGGCCGCAGGACCATCACCGTCCTGGTTGCCGAAATTTCCCTGGCCATCGACCATTGTATAACGCATGTTCCACTCCTGCGCCATACGTACCATCGCATCATAGACCGAAGTATCGCCATGAGGATGGTATTTACCCAACACCTCTCCCACTACACGTGCCGATTTTTTGTAAGGTTTGTTATAATTCAACCCTAGTTCATTCATCGCATACAAAATGCGGCGATGAACAGGCTTTAACCCATCACGAACATCGGGCAAAGCACGTCCCACGATCACCGACATCGAGTAATCGATGTAAGCGGTTTTCATCTGTTCTTCAATGTTTACGGGGATAATGCGATTGCTGTCGCTTGTTTCCAGTGGTTCAAAATTTTCTTCCATGCTTTATAAACGCTCCTCTTTTTTGATTGTTAGGGAAACCCTATAGGGCTATCTGGATCAACTATTTGAGCTCTAAAATTTGTTATTTTTCGAGAGCCTGCAAATCTACTTTTTTCGCCCCTTATAACCTGATAAAATAGTTCATTTTTTAGTCTTTTTTTCCACCCTTGTGGATTGTTTTAGCATTATCCTAAAGGTTTAAAAACGGCCCTGTTATAACAACCTTTTGACACCTTGGGGCACAAAATTTTCGTTGTTTTGTAAGTTACGACCAGTATCAAACCCAATGGAGCATGGCGAATTATCTTTTGTTGAGAAATAACAAGGAATCCGGACCCTACTCGGCGGACGACCTCGTAAAACTCGGTCTCAAAGCTTACGACCTGCTATGGGTGCAGGGGAAAAGTGCAGCCTGGCGATATCCCAGCGAAATAGAAGAACTCAAATCATTTGCTCCTGTTGTGGAAGAACAACCCTTCGATCGCTTCTATAAAAAATCAGAGACTATCACGGAGGAAAGAAAGATTAATACAGCGATTGCACTGTCATCGCAGTCGATTGAACCGAAGACAGAGCTGATGTCTGAATCAAGGTTTGAAAAACAGGTTGTAGAACCTCAATACGAAAAATATATTCCCAAAAAGTCCGTAGTAGTGACCCTTCCCGGTCAAAAGAACGTTGTGGTGGAGCAACCCGTGAAGACTGCTGAAATAAGAACTGCTGTGCAGGAGACGGTTCAACAGCAGCCTACTATCACGATCTCAGAAAATCCCGCCGCTGCACAGATCAAATATTCACAGCCGCTGGATGAGATCAAGGAAATGTATGTAAAGACGCTGCAGGACAGGAAACAAAAAATCGCCCGCAAGAACTTCTGGCTACAAAACCTCAAAAAAGTGGCAGCCGTGTTATCGCTTGTGGTTGTTGGGCTGGTAGCCGGGTTTTTCCTGAAATCAAACAAAGGGAAACAAGCTATGATTGCACAGGTTGAAAAACCATCCCAACCGCAGGTGCTTAACAATGAAACTGCTACTCTAAATGAAACTATTAAACCCGCTACAGACACTGCATCAGCAACAACTGAAGTGACCAGGAAGACCGAACAAGAGGTCGCCCAGGCACACCAGCCCAATGGTGGGTATGTAAACCGGCTTACCGAAAGGAAAAGGAATATCGAACCCGCCATGACCGATGAGATTCTTGTAATGAAGGAAAAGCCGTTGTTCGTTCCCGAAACGAAACAGGAAAAAGTTTACCTGCCACAGGGAGTCGAAACAGATCCGCGAACAGGTGAACGCAGCCATAAAGTCAGGAGCGCGGCCGATGAGCCTGTGAATGATAACGACAACCACGCTAATCGTGTTAATACTGCCGGGTCCTCCATGAAAAAGAATTCGATACCGGAAGATATTGGCCGTCTTGTATCGGTTAAAAGTAATGAATACAAAAGGGTGGCTTTTGGGGGTATACGGGACTTGCAGCTTACCGTGGTCAATAATTCGAAATTTATCCTCGATAATGTGACGGTCGAATTGCAATATATTAAACCCAATGAGCTTCCGCTGAAAACCGAGAACATACAATTTACTTCCGTTGCACCCAACGCTACTTCAACTATCAGGGTGCCCGATACAAACCGCGGCATCAAGGTCATTTTCCGGATCACTAACATCCGGAAAAAGCAGGCCGATGAGCGGGTGGCTGACAATTGATTCCCTTGTCTGATATTTGCTGCATGAAGCAGATCCTTCTTTTTGGCGCTGGTAAATCAGCCACAGTATTGATCGAATATTTATTGGACCAGGCAGTATCGCAGGGTTGGGAACTGACCGTTATTGATGCCAACATCGAACTGGCAAAATCAAAGATCAATAACTCCCCTTATGGATTTGCCTATTCATTTGACATCATGGATGAAGACAAGCGTGGTGAATATATAGGCAAATCAGATATCGTGATCTCGATGCTTCCTCCTGCGCTTCATTTCCTCGTAGCAAAAGATTGCGTGAAATTTTCGAAGCATTTACTGACCGCTTCGTATGTAGACGATTCGATGAAGAGCGTGGAAAAAGGAATAGAGGAAAAAAATCTTCTCTTTCTATGCGAGATGGGGCTTGATCCGGGGATCGATCATATGAGTGCTATGAAGATAGTCGACGAGTTACATGCAAGCGGCGCCCGGATCACCTCGTTCAAATCACATTGTGGTGGTCTTGTTGCGCCCGAAAGCGATGACAATCCCTGGCATTATAAAATAAGCTGGAACCCAAGAAATATCGTACTGGCCGGCAAAGCGGGAGCTCATTACCGGCAGGACAGCCAGGAAATAAAATTGCCATACGAAGAATTGTTTTCAGGAGAAAACTATGCAGAGATACCAGGAATGGGCTATCTCGGCTGGTATCCCAATCGCGATTCGTTAAGCTATGCGCCGTTGTATGGACTCGAAGATGCCGAAACATTTATCCGTACTACTCTTCGCCATCCCGATTTCATGTATGGATGGA
>VBAT01000019.1:150502-170491 GCA_005884665.1 Bacteroidota bacterium | reverse complement strand
ACTGACGAAACACTGCAATACGAGACCGATGGTAAAACCTTGGCAGTTGTTTTCAAAGAACACATGGATAGGAATAATTTCGGACCCTGGTTACATCAGAAAATGACATCACGCCTGGAAGAAACGAAGAGCATGCTGGAAAATCTTTCCAAACTCACGGAAGCCGAGGAAGAAGCGGCGGAAGAAGGGGCTGAAGTGCCTGCCTCGTTTATTGCGGCGGATAATAAAGGCAACCTGGAAGAAATTGAAATTGATGAAATGAAAACGAGGGCCGCAGCTTTTGTTGCTCACAAGATGCACCAGGCAAACCTTACCCTGAAACAACTGATGTTTCTTGGTCTTGATGACAAAGAGACCATACTAAACAAAGGGCTTTGCAGCGCAGCGGATATTTTACAATTCGCGGTGGAGAAAAAATTAAGTCTTCAACCCGACGATAAAGATATGATCGTGATGTTGCATGAGTTTGGGTACATGCTCGGCGATCAAAAATTAGATATGAAAAGCACGTTGATCGTTAAAGGCGAAAACAACCTGAAAACGGCAATGGCAAAAACAGTGGGGTTGCCATTGGGAATTGCTGCCAAACTTATTCTCGATGGAACTATCCGGCTAAAAGGACTTCGCGTACCTACCGCAAAAGAGATCTATCAACCCGTTTTGAACGAGCTGGAACAACATGATATAAAATTTACGGAAGCCCGGCCAGGCGATAGATGATGTTCTGGTTATTGCGGGGTGGATTTAGAATAATCCTGCGTATAAATTTTTGCCTGTATTTTGTTCTTGTAATCGGAGAGCTGCACCCAATAAATGATCCAGCAAATGAGACAGGCGATGCCGGTAAGTGCTCCTATCAAAATGCTGCAGCAATAAAGTATGCAGTAAGCGATACCGATTCCATAGGTGGGTTTTGTTTGGCCATAACTATTGTTCGCGTAAGGATTGTTTTGTTGCTCGAAAGAGAAAGTATTTTCCGAGGCGAGTTCGCGGCGAATGGACTCAGAGATCTTTGTTACGACTACGAAATGCCAAACAAGGTTAAATAATGGAATAAGCTGCAACCAGACCTCTCCAGGCTGCATCATCCGGTTCTGCGGCTGAATGATCTTCAGGGTATTTTGTTGCGTTATCAGGAAAAAAATAAGCGGGATTAAGCCAATAAGTACGGCAATGAGTAAAATAGTCAGGATTTCATTTGTGCCAAGAATGCCCATAGCAATAAGTTTTGGTTAATGGTTAAACAATATTACTAAAGTCTACGCCTGTTTCAAAAGGATTTTTTTCAGCTCCTGCACACCTTCGGTCGCAGGCTTTTCTATGGTTGTAATGTTTGACAACGAGGACATGTAAGGGATCTTTTTGTCAATTATATACTTTGGAATATCAAAAGCTGTATAGTTGACCAGGCCTGCGGCAGGATAAACTACCAGGGAAGTTCCCACCACCACAAAAATATCGGCACCGTATACAAGAGGAATGGCTTCTTCTATTTTGGGAACCGGTTCTTCAAACCATACGATATTCGGCCGCAGTTGCGCTCCGTCTTCTGCTTTATCGTTTAGATTGATATCATCTTTTATTTCGTAAACGAGATTTTCATTTCTTTCACTTCGCATTTTGAATATCTCGCCATGCAGGTGAAGCACCCTGGTTGAACCGGCACGTTCATGCAGGTCGTCTATGTTCTGCGTGATAATATGAACATCGAAATTCTTTTCCAGTTCTGCCAAACCAATATGGGCTTCGTTGGGAATAGCTTCCTTCACATTTCTCCTTCGGTGGTTGTAAAACTCAAGCACCAGTTTTGGATTTTTTTTCCAGGCCCTTGGCGTGGCTACATCTTCAATATTATACCCCTCCCACAAGCCGTCGCTGTCGCGAAAAGTTCTTAGGCCGCTTTCTGCACTGACACCGGCGCCTGTAAGAACAACCAGTTTCTTCTTTTCCATATATCAAAGATAAGCAGCTCCCATGGTCGTTAACTGTTTTTTACAATGCAAAAAAGGTCCGCTCATTAAGTAGCAGACCTTTAGGGTTAATGGTTACGGTTAATCATTTCTTAGCTAAAGAGGTAGTTGCCTTTATTAAAAGTTTCCAACAGTAAGTTGGGATAAAGATTTGTCTTTGCTGGACGAATTCTTTTTTATAGAGCAGGATGATCAGCGCTACACGAATCTAAAACCGTTTATACCCCTTCAGCAAAAAATCAATTATTATGTTTTGTTAAAACTATAACCTGGCAATCATGGTGAAGTCTCATTTTGATTTCACGCCATTCCGCCAAATGGCGGGACAAAGACGCAACGCATATGCAGTTATAGTAAAGTCGTTGCGTCGCTGCGCCGTTGCGTGAGAATTATTTTGAAATCCGATAGCTATCGGATGAGACATGACCAGTCACGAGATAGCTTTGGGCTTTTGTTTCCGGATTTTTTTATACGCCACAAAAGCAAGGAATGAAACCAGCAGCAATGGCCATACGGTGATCACAGCTATGAACAACTCGCTGACAATCTCCCAGCCGACTTTAAACGCGTCCCTTGTCTTTTGTCCAAACGAAGGACTGCCGGCCTCTTTAGGTTTATCTGCGCCGGCATTCAATACCTGGTAGTAGGTAAGGTTGATCGTGCTGAAAACCGAGGAATGCGTAAGATATTCAATCCTGCCTGTTGCCGACTCGATCTCTTCCTGGACGTGATTTATTTCCGATTGAACGCTGAGAATATCATTCATATTCCTGGCCTGCCCGAGTAAATCCATATATCGCTGCCTGACCTGTTTCTTCGCTTCCATCCTGGAGCGTGTGTCGACTACTTCGGTGGTCACATCCTGAGAGGTGATATTTCGTCCATTGATCTTTTGAACTCCTATAGTAAGCTGGGCCATCGCATCGTCAAACTGGTCGACGGGTACCTTGATGATCATTGTGTTTTCGATCTTGTAATCCGATTGGGTCTGCTCTTCCTGTGCTACATATCCTCCAAGACTCTTTACTTTTTCACGGATAGACGCGTAGAAATTGTTATAGTCCTTCACCTCAAGGTTCAGCGAACCTGTTTTGATGATCTTTTTGTCCCAATCGGGTTTTATTGTTTGTGCAGTCGGCTGTTGCTGTTTTTTCTTTTCGCCGTTTTGCGGCGCTTCTTCCTGTTTGTCTGAATCCGCAAAAAACCCGTTATCCACTTTATCGGTCTCTTTGGTCCTAACCATGTCTTCGGCAGGTGCTTTCCTGTCTAATGCACTAACTGCCTTGGCGCTTTGTTCGCTTGATGAATTATTGCCGCAGGAGTAAACGAGGACAGCAGCGGCGATTAATGCGGTTGGTCTTAAAAATTTCATGGCTCTATTTTTTAGTGATGATAAATGAGATGCGGGGAACTGCTTTTTTTCATAATCTTCGCAGTTCCCGGGAGAAAAATCCATCAGTTTATTCTCGTCAACACGAATAAAGCGCTGTCTTTGGACTGAAGTATTAATGTGTCTTTGACCAGCCTGTTAATGGCAAAAGATTCTCCTGATGAGTCTTTGGCGGCATCTTTTATCAGCAGCTCATTTTTTTTCCATTCAAAATAAGAAGTGTCAGCTACCACTGAGCCTTCGCGGCTTTGAACGATACCTCCCTCCTTCCGGAAATCAAAATGGTATTGATGAAAGGCTGAATCTTTGAAGGCAAGGATCCAATAAGGCCAGCTCGTATCTTTTGAAACGTTGTAAATGGAATCAATTTTCCATTTACCTACCAGTAATTCTTTTTCAATACGGTTGTCGGATTTGTTTTTGTCCTGTTGTAGGAAGTAGAAGGCTCCCGCTCCGGCTGCAATAATGAGCAGCCCGATGAATAATTTTTTCATGGCTATATTTTAATTAGTGAATAAAACGAAAAAGCAAAGATTGATTCTCTTTGTGTGTAAAAAGTAACCCGGAGAAAAACAAAAAATATTGTTATTGACGGAGAACCTTCTCGTAGAGTATGCGCGAGATGTCTGTTTTAAGATAGGAATTATGTGTGCCATAATAAATATGCCGGTCGAAGTTGAAGCCGGAATATTTTTTTTCTGCCACGTATTCTTCCATGCGATGAAACCCGTTGAGAATGTTATTGAAGTTCTCGCGTGATCCGGCTGCCAGGAAAAGATAACTGCCCTTTACCGGCCTGTCTTTGATCCTGTCGAATTGGAATATCCGGAAATGATCTATCCATAGGGCCGGGCTCAACGCAAAGTATTTGTCAAACAGGCCTTCATTCCTGAAGAGACAGTATACTGCAAACAACCCACCGAGGGAATGGCCGAGAATGGACCTTCGGGCTTCATTCGGATAGTTTGCATCAATGGAAGGGATGAGTTCAGACTGGAGGAACTGGTAGAATTTTTCAGTTTGGCCATATTCAGCGGAGCGTGGAATGGTATCCCCGTTTTGTATAAACGGAAGAATGAAATCCCTGCGGCGCAGTTCATGGAAATTGCCGATATGCCCGATACCAACATAGAGAAATTTCTTCCTGAATTTCACTTTATCATCTTCGACTAACTGTCTTAGCAGTTTACCAGATTTCAGGTTGGCATCCAGGTAATAAATAACCTCGTCATAATTCCCAGCTAAACGTTCTTCAGGTTCTGAAATATAGATTTCAAAGCTGTCCTTTACATTAGTAGAGTAGACCTTCCTTACTGTCGTATGATACTGGGCGCAAACCTGGTTTATGAAAAATAGCAGGGTAATCGGCACGAGCTTTTTCATAACAGTAAGATAATTATTAAAACGGAAAAAGGTTCGGATACCGAATACCTCTTTCGGATACGGGACCTATATTGGGCACGTTTTATTCAGCAGAATAATATTTACTTCTGCCCGGCGAGTTCCAGTATTGTGTCCCACTCTTTATCTGTTACCGGCTGTACCGACAATCTGCCGATTCTAACCAGCGCCATACCGGCAAGGCGTTTATCTTTCTTTATCGTTTCGAGTGTAACAGGATTTTTTAGTTTTTTGTGCGCCTTGATATCAACGGCCACCCAGCGGTCATCGTCCGTAGTAGGATCCTGGTAAGCCTCTTTTACTACTTTGGCGATGCCAACGATGTCAGTCCCTTCATTGCTGTGATAAAAGAAGACTTCGTCGCCTTTTTTCATATTACGCAGGTGAAGGCGGGCAGCGTAATTACGGACGCCGCTCCACACCGTTTCTTTATCTTTCTCTAACTGCTCCCAGCTATACGCGGAAGGTTCTGATTTTACAAGCCAGTATGCCATACGATAAAAGATGTTTTTAGGATTTCAAATATAGACCAAGTTGGAAAAATAAATACCTGCGGCCTTCAAAACCAAAACTTCCCCGGTCCTCGTATTTGTTTTCGTTGGTTACATGTAATAACATCCGTCCCCAAATCAAATACCATTAATCAAAACATTTAAAAAATCAAACACACAAAATTTATGAAACAAATCAGATTCATTGGGCTCATGGCCATTTCGGCGTTGATCTTTAACGTATCCTTCGCGCAGAAGATGATGGATGAAAAAACCGTTGAGGTTGGCGGTGCTCCCATGTATGCATCAAAAAACATTATTGATAATGCCGTCCATTCAAAAGACCATACCACTCTTGTGGCTGCTGTAAAAGCCGCCGGCCTGGTTGAGACCCTTCAGGGAAAAGGACCTTTTACTGTTTTTGCACCTACAAATGCGGCTTTTGATATGCTTCCCAAAGGCACGGTTGAAAACCTTGTCAGGCCGGAGAATAAAGCCCAGCTTACCAGTATACTGACCTATCATGTGGTCCCAGGCAGGCTGGATACTAAGGCTCTTGATGCTGTCATCAAGGCGGGTGGCGAACTGACAACCGTGGCAGGCGGAAAATTGTGGGTATCCAAAAAAGATGGCAAATACATGCTCAAAGATGAGAATGGCGGAATGGCGGTTATTACTATCAGCAATGTTTACCAGAGCAATGGAGTTATTCACGTGATCGATCATGTGGTACTTCCTAAATAACCTTACGGCAACAGCTTGCGTTCCTGTGATCTTCGGGATGGGGATCACAATTTTTTTTAAGAATTCAAATCCGGATAGTATCCATATCCGTACATGCCCAAAAGTTCCGTCTTTGATCCGTCCCCCACATTATTAGCTCTGTTAATAAACGGTGGGTTCATAAATTTCCATTTTTAGGGCAAACCGGGCCGGTTCTCATTCTTGAGGCCGGCTCATTTAATTCTTACCAGCCATTGGCCAGTACGTCTGCCAGGTGGAGCGCTTTTAATGAATAACCTTTTTGATTGATATAGCCCTGGAGATGCATCAGGCAGGACAGGTCGGTTGAAATGATGTACTGGGCACCGGTAGCTAAGGCGTTTTCCACTTTTTGCTCGCCCATCCCGATTGAAATGGATTCAAATTTTACAGCAAAGGTGCCGCCGAAACCACAGCAGGTCTCTACATCATTCATTTCAACTATTTCAAGGCCCTTTACATGTGACAGCAATTTTCTTGGTTCCTGTTTTATCCGGCATTCACGCAAACCGGCACAGCTGTCATGGTAGGTTGCTTTGCCTTCCAGGCTGGCGCCGAATTCTTCTTTTTTCAAAACCTGGACGAGAAATTCAGACAATTCAAATATGCGTTTACCAATATCGGCGACGTCATGGTGCATGGACGAATTATCAAATAGCCGCGTATAGTAATTACGGACGAAACCCACGCAGCTTGCGCTCGGTGCTACGATGTAATCTGTACCTTTAAAATCTTTCAGGAACTTGGTACAAACAGATTTTGCTTCATCCCAGAAACCGGCATTGAATGCAGGTTGGCCGCAACAGGTTTGTGAAGTATTATAACTGGCCGTACATCCCGCTTTTTCCAGCACTTTGATCATATTGAATGCCGTATCAGGATATAACTGGTCAACAAAACAGGGTATGAAGATCTGTACGTTCATTGCTTTTGCAATTATCAATAAATTTGTTCTCTTTTTATCTGTGTAAGTAGTAAACTGGTTGCAATCCTCTTCTAAGCATTTTTGTTGTTGGTGAAGCCGATCATCTTCAATGCTGTGACCGCAGCTTCCTCCCCTTTATGCCCATGCTTTCCCCCGGTTCTTTCCCGGGCCTGTTCTTCACTGTTTACTGTCAGTACCCCAAAGATAACGGGAACTGGTAACGAAAGGTTTAATTGCGTCACACCGTCTGTCACGGCTTTGCACACATAATCAAAGTGAGGAGTGTCTCCTTTAATAACACAGCCAAATGCGATAAATGCATCAGGTTTTTTTTTCTTTCCGCTATTTTTCCAGAAGGTCTTTATACCGAACGGAATTTCAAATGCGCCAGGGACAGTTAACTGGACAATCTTTTTTATGCCGTATTTCTGTAAAGTAGACACACAACCCCGTTCCAGCTCGTCGACAATCGCAGCATTCCATTCGGTCTTTATTAAAACAATACAGGCATTCTTTTTCAGAATGCCTGTATCCAGTTGTAGTAATTTATCGTTTGTTGCTGAGCTTGTCATACCGGGCTGTGCTGCCTATCAGTTTACATTGTAAACACCCAGTTGCGCAAGGTAATTGTCAGCGTCAGCTCCTTTTTCGATAGGGAACTTTTCTTTTACTTCTTTATATAGTTCGATGGCGGCTTTCGGATTTTTTAAAACGCGATCAGTCATATAAGCCGCCAGGAACAACGCTTCAGAAGAGTTGGGTTTATCTTCTTCGAAGACATGCGCCGATTTTTTGTAGTAATCAACAGCATCCTGGAATTTGCCCATGTCGCCATAAGCATCGCCCATGAGTTTGTAAGCCCTGGCTTTTGCCTGCTTGGAATCCGTGCTGAATTTTTTCAGGTATTTAATTGCGTTGGCGTTATCGTCGAGTTTTATATAGCAAACACCCGCATAAAAACAAGCCAGGTTACCAGCCTTTGTGCCGCTGTATTTGTCGATTATCTTGAGAAAACCAAGAGATTGACCATCGCCTCTCAGCGCCAGGCTCGCCGAATCCATGCGATAATATTCTTCCGCCCTGAACATTTGCTCGCTGGCTTTTTCTTCTTTTGGCTTAACTACATAGTTCGTATAGATAAAATATCCGCCGACACCCAGGACAACGACGACAAAAACGACCGAGATCAGCTTGCTGTTTCGCTCCCAAAAATCTTTAGCTTTTGCCATGACCACTTCGGCCCTGTCTGTTTCCTGCACGATTTTCTTTTCTGCCATTTTATTTTGTGTATTTCAGTTTTATGATTGATCAATCAACAATGAAAGGATAGTTTGGATCCTTATATACGTCTTTCAAAACCTCGTCATCATCTGGCCAGGGACTTTCTTCGGCAAATTTTACCGAACCGGTGACGATACCATCTACGCGCTTGTCTATTGCGTCCAGTTCTTTCTCGGTAGCAAACTTGCTATCCAGGATTGTTTTTTTAACCTGCTGGATAGGGTCTTTGCTTTTATATTCGTCTACTTCTTCCTTGGTCCTGTATTTCTGCGGATCGCTGATCGAGTGTCCTTTATAACGGTATGTTTTAATTTCCAATAAAGTTGGTCCGCCTTTTTCTCTCGCTCTTTTTACCGCCCTGCCAACACCTTCATGCACGGCTTCCGCGCTCATTCCATCAAGGGCATCGGCTGGCATCTCGTAAGAATCAGCCAGTTTATAGATATCGATTACATTCGACGTACGTTCTATTGAAGTGCCCATCGCGTAATTATTGTTTTCGCAAATAAACACTACGGGCAATTTCCAGAGCATAGCGAGATTGAATGTTTCATGAAGTATTCCCTGTCTTGCAGCTCCATCGCCAAAAAAGCAAAGCACCACGTTATCAGTATCACGGTATTTTTCTGCAAAAGCCAAACCTGCTCCAGTTCCTATTTGCGCTCCCACGATACCATGTCCACCATAGAAATTCACATCTTTTCCAAAGAAGTGCATGCTACCACCCTTTCCTTTGGCGCAACCGGTGGCTTTACCATACAATTCAGCCATACAGCTATCAACCGAAACACCCTTGGCAATAGCCAGTCCATGGTCACGGTATGCGGTGATAAAAGGATCTTCGGGCTTAGTCGCAGTCATGCAACCGGCTGCGATTGCTTCCTGGCCTATGTATGCATGAAAAAAGCCACGGATTTTACCATCCATTTTGTATTTCTCTTCGGCCATCAATTCAAATTGACGGATAAGCTGCATTAGCTCATACCAATACAGGTATGTTTCTTTGGAAAACTTGGTTGCCACTGGCTTTGTTGTTTGTACTGTTTGTGCCATAAAACTGAATGGCTTAAGCGGGTGCAAAAATAAGGGAAAGCGACCATATTTTAGAGTGGATATTCCAGATTTGGGATTTAATTGCTGGGCTGGAAGAGTTTAACGGACAGGAGATTATGGCCTCTTCCCTCCAACTCCCTCTCCAAGGGAGAGGCAGAGATAGCTTCAGCCAAGTGCCTCGCTACGCTCGCAATGTCGTATCTCGAATGAACCATCGACTACCGACTCTCTTCTCCCGGCTCCAGCTTATATTGCATTCCCGATGCTGCGTCTTGAATCTATATCATTACTTCAGTTCAAAAATTATACAGACCGCTCATTTGATTTCAGCGGACAAATTGTAGGTATTTGCGGTAACAACGGCGTGGGCAAAACAAATTTGCTGGATGCGATCCATTATCTCTGTTTTACTAAAAGTTATTTCAGCCGCCTGGATGGTAATAATGTCCAGCAGGGAAAAGAAGGATTCCGGATTGAAGGCCGGTTTGTTTTGCAAGACAAACCCGAAACAACAACCTGCATTTTTCGTGAGACAGGAAAGAAGGAATTTGCGGTTAATGGAAGGCCTTACGATAAGTTCTCCCTTCATATCGGGCATTATCCCTGTGTCGTCATTGCTCCCGACGACGCTACCCTCATCACAGGGGGAAGCGAAGAAAGACGAAGATTTCTTGATTCATTGCTTTCACAGGTAGACCCGGAATACCTGCAGTGCCTGATCCGGTACAATAAAGTGCTTCAACAACGAAATTCTTTGCTACGCTCTTTCGCGGAAGCTGGTATTGGGGATGTTTCCCTGCTGGACGTGTTTGACGAACAATTGATCAAACCCGGCGAATATATTTTTAATAAGCGAAAAGAATTCCTGGTTTCTTTTTTACCGCAGGCAAAGCATTTGTACAACGAAATAGCCACTCAACAGGAGGAAATCACTTTGCTGTACGAAAGCCAGTTGTTGAAAGCTTCATTCACTGAATTGCTGCAGGCAACGCGTCAAAAAGATTACAGCGCCCAGCGAACGACGGCAGGTATTCACCGCGATGAGCTGGAAATAACCATGAACAACCAGCTATTTAAGAACATTGCTTCGCAGGGACAACGTAAAAGCTTATTGTTTGCCTTAAAGCTGGCGGAAATGGATGTATTGAAAAAGGAAAAGAATTTTGCTCCCCTGCTCCTGCTGGACGATGTATTTGAAAAGCTGGACGAAAGCCGCATCAGCAACCTGCTGAACAAAGTGTGTATGGAGAACAAAGGCCAGGTATTTATTACAGATACGAACGAAGTAAGATTAAGGCAACACCTGGATATCCTGAACATTACCTACGAAATTATCGTGCTTTGAAGCCGAACTTCTCAGTTTTCACTTTTCACGTCTCACGTTTGGCTTTACCTTTGTCTAATGGGTGAATTTTCCATCAATCAAGCTATACAGGAATTTCTAAAAAAAAGCCGGATCAGGGGCGACATACAGGCCTTGCAGATCGAGGATGTTTGGGAAGAGATCATGGGAAAGACTATTGCCCGCTATACAAAGCAACTCCAGATCATCGGTGATAAGCTAATTATAACTCATTTATCAACGTGAAAAGATAAAACAAAGAGTGAACGAGGCGCTGGGACAAAAGATCATAAATGAGGTGATCGTTAAGTGACGTGTGGAAATTGATTACTGCAGCATCTCATTAAAAAAAAATCCATGCTGCTTCTTTCCATCCCCAAACCGTGTCATGAAAACTGGAATGAAATGTCGCCGCGGGAACAGGGCGCATTTTGCCAGGTTTGTTCTAAAACAGTTGTTGATTTCACTTCCATGAGTGATGAAGAGGTGAAGAATTATTTCCTGAAGCGCAGTGGGCAGAAAACCTGCGGACGTTTAAGAAATGATCAGTTGGTGAGCCACAGCAATCTTTTACCCCATGTGCTCGAAGCATCCATTCCATTTTGGAAAAAATTCCTGGCGATCGTTTTCATTTTGTTTGGAACTTTTCTGTCAGCATGTAATAGTAACTCGCGTGGAAATTCAACTGGAGATATATCGGCAATACGGGCAGAGAAAGAAAAGCAGTGTTCCACGATGGGTATAATGAGCCTCGAACCGGATTCCACGGCTGCAATAAAGGAAGAGACTTGTGTCAAGGATACAGTACTAATGGATCATGATGATGTAGGGGTTATAGAACCTGTCATAGTCGGTGAAATCATTGAAGAGTATAGCGTATGCCCCGACTTTACTGCAGATTCAGTAATAAAAATATTTGATCAACATGGGCGGGAAATAAAAAAGTTGGTCGAACCGGATGATTCCTGCATGTTGATTGCACCGGATATCATTCATTGAATTTTCACCCTTGGGTCCACCACCCCGTACAAAATATCAGCAAGTATATTAATCAAAATAAAAAACACGGCAGCCACCAGCACCGATCCCATTACAACAGGATAATCGAGTTTTTCCAAAGCATCTACTGTTACCTTTCCCATTCCCTGCCAGCCAAAAATGTATTCAACAAAGAAAGCCCCTGCCAGCAGCTCGGCGAACCAACCTGTAACCGCGGTGATCACCGGGTTTAATGCGTTTCGCAATCCATGCTTCCAGATCACTTTTCTTTTACTTAAACCTTTTGCATAGGCCGTTCGAATGTAATCCTGGTCCAATACATCCAGCATAGCGCTTCGTGTGAGTTGCGTAATGATCGCGAGCGGGCGGATTCCCAGCGTAATAGCAGGCAGGATAAGATTCTGAAAAGTCAGCCTCTTTTGACCTGTGACATCATCAACATCATACCAGCTGCCAGATATATGCAAACCGGTCCAATCGCTCAACACAAAGCCGAACAGGTAAGCGATAATAATGCCCATGAAGAAAGAAGGTGCCGATATACCGATGATGCTTGAAAACACGGCCGAAGTGTCCAGCCAGGTATTTTGTTTTACCGCGGCCATCACACCGAGCGGGATGCCTATCAATATAGCGATGAACATTGCGGCAGCAGCAAGCAATAAGGTGCCAGGTAACGCCTGCATCAATATGCTTCCTACTTCCCTTTTGCTTTGATACGATTTGCGGAGATAAGGAACCTTGATACCAAATTTAGTATTGCCACCAATAAAGATCCCCTTTAGATTTTTTTTACTGATCTCTTCTTTATTATACACGCTTAAAGGGGAAACATCATTGAGGTAGAAAAGGAATTGTTTGAATTTAGAGATGGGTTCTCCTTTTTCATTGATCAGGTATAGTTCCTTCCGGATATTGGCTTGCGTGGTTGAATCCCCGGACTGTCCCATCACAAGGCGGGAAGGATCGCCAAATCCCTGGAAAAGAAAAAATACCAATACCACCACTCCCATCAGCACCAGCAGTCCGTACAATATTTTCTTAGCAATGTAGCGAAGCATGTTCGGTTTATTATTTTCTAATCATTGGCGCTGTAGTACAGGAAATCGCTTCAGTTCGTTTGTTACCCGGTCCATCCTCCTGTAGCTCTGTTTATCTTCTATTGTTCCGGACTGTAAGAGGTAAACGGTGGGATTTGCCCTGGCCGCTGTCCTGATAGCAGTGAAATCACATTTGAAAATCTGAATATCGCTGAAAGAAGTGCCTGCAAAATTCTTCCTGGCCTCTGACGGTTGGGTGGTAATTGCGAACACGGGAATGTTCTTTTCCTTTGCTACCGCATATAATTTTTCAAAATCGGCTTTCCATTTGGATACGGGTGTCGAAAAGTTCTGGCAGAATAAAAGAACGGTGTACGGTTGTGAAAGCACATGTTGTGTTGAATCCTGGTCAGTAATACCTGAGAGCACAAAACCTTTTATTGGCGGTTCTGCATTTCCTTTTCTTATTAATTTGTCCTTTCGCTTTACAAATTTGTAAGAAGCCAGGTCGGCAGGCAATCCTGCGGGGGTAAATTCATATTGCTTTCCTTCTTTTTCATACACAAATACAACGGCGATGCTGTCGGGCAATGATCCTTCCGGTATTTGCATTTGTTTGGAGATATTCTTCTCTTTTTTATAAGGGAGGCAATCGAAGACAGGCAAATAGTTCAGAACATACCATTGTATCCCAAAGCTAAAAATCGTTGCCAGCAACATGGCCAGCAATGTCGCTGTATTGGAAGCGACGGGCCTGATGTTTTTCCTGTTCGCAAATAGAAATACGATCAATACGGTCAATACAACGTCTTTAAGGAAGGAGGTCTTCGGCGTGATCGGTATACAATCACCGAAGCAACCGCAATTGGTGAATTTGCCTGAGAAATAAGCATAGCCCGTGAGGAAGGTGAAGAAAATGATCAATAACAGCAGCAACCAGCTGAATAAGCGCATTTGCCAACCCAACAATAATGCAACCCCGGCAATGATCTCGAACGCGATCACGATAATGGATAGCCAGAGTGCGATACTGTTTAATGCTGCAAGGTTCCATAGCTCAAAATATTCTTCCATTTTGTAAGCCAGGCCAAGGGGATCGTTGGCTTTTACCAGCCCGGAAAAAATAAAAAGCAATCCAACCAGGACCCTGATGATGTTTACCAATAGCTTCATTACTTATGATTGATTTAACATGAGAGGTCAAACGTGAAAATTCCAATGGCTCCTGACGCTCAGCTCTCACATCTCACCCTGACTTATCTCAATTATCTTTATCTTTCAAAATTAACGAAACAAGATTTAATGTTTACGCTTAATGCTAACGGTAAAATGGTCACGATGGACCAGCCCCTGGTGATGGGGATCATTAACGTTACACCAGATTCATTTTATGCGGGGAGCCGTTTTAGTGAGATCAGCGCCATTCTGCAGCAGGCAGAAAAAATGATCGCTGAAGGAGCTGACATACTGGATATCGGTGGTCAAAGCACGAGGCCGGGCAGCGAACAAATAAGCGTCGCCGAAGAACTTGAAAGAGTCATCCCCGTCATCGAAGCGATACATAAAAAATTCCCGGGTACAATTATTTCTATTGATACATATTATTCCGCAGTCGCAAAAGAAGCCGTTAAGGCCGGCGCTGCAATGGTGAATGATGTCAGCGGCGGTTCGATCGATCCTGAGTTGATTGCAGTAGTGGCATCAATGCACGTACCTTATGTGCTGATGCATATAAAAGGAACTCCTCAAACCATGCTCCAGGCAGCGCAGTATGAAAATGTGACCCGGGATGTTCTGGATTATTTTATCGGCAAAACAAATGAACTGCGCAAAGCAGGCATTCATGACATCATCATTGATCCTGGTTTTGGTTTTGGAAAGAACAGTTCCCACAACTTTGAATTGCTCAAAAGTCTTTCTGTTTTTCAAATGCTGGACTGCCCCATCCTCGTGGGTTTGTCTCGGAAGTCAACGATCTACAAAACGCTTGGAGTTACGGCCGATGAGGCATTGAACGGCACCACAGTCTTAAATACTGTCGCGCTCATGAATGGCGCAAATATTCTCCGCGTACATGACGTAAAAGAAGCCAAAGAGACGATCAGGCTGGTTGCTGCCCTGCCCAATTCTTCCAAATAAAAAACCTCCGGCATTAGCGGGAGGTTTATAATTAGTTCACATGACCGTATTGT
The DNA here is from genome assembly GCA_005884665.1 of Bacteroidota bacterium. Classification (GTDB taxonomy): domain Bacteria; phylum Bacteroidota; class Bacteroidia; order Chitinophagales; family Chitinophagaceae; genus VBAT01. The sequence goes on along the minus strand of VBAT01000019.1, from coordinate 155,645 downwards.
TCAATTTCGATAGAGTACAAATTTAATATTGGACTAAAAACGGGGTGAGGCTGTTTAAGCCAAAAAAAACCGTCTCAGGAACGAGACGGTTCAAATTTCGGTCATTTTGATAGACCCCGGTCCGATTTATCTTAATTATTTTTTACCTGGTTGTTTAGGTGTTGGCGGGGGATCCTGGGCAATCGGTTCATCGGATATCTGAAGTATCTCTATATCAAATATCAGCGCTGCGAAAGGTTTTCCTGCAGGGCCGGGATTTTCGCCATAGGCGAGGAAGCCGGGGATATACAGTGTGCCCTTACCGCCCTGTTTGAATAATTGCAATCCTTCAGTCCATCCCATTACTACAGGATCGCTACCCAGTTTAAATGCATAGGCCCAGGCCTGGAATACACTGTCGGTAGCCAGCACTTTGCCCGAGTATTTCACTTTTACATACTTTCCTGGTACGACAGGAGCTCCGGTCCCGGGCTGATCGATGTGAACAAAAGTGCCATAGCCGGTTTTGGTGGCGGTGATCTTCTTTGCTGCCAACCAATCCTGCATTTCTTTTATTTCTTTATCAGCTTCTCCGGTTTTCTGATATTGCTGCATTTGTGCATCCTGCATTTTTTTCATTTGCTCTTCCCGTTCTTTCATTGCTTTCGGCATATCCTTTTCGCGTTCTATTTTCTCGTCTGCCTGGTAAGCGTTATCACTCCTGAATACTTCCAGTACTTTGAAAGTGGTAATCAGGCGGTCTCCTTTTTTGAAGAAACTATCCTCAGGCAATAAATTTCTTTTAAAGAGTGTATCTGTTAATTCTACGGTGACTGCGCTATCTCCTTTCTTTACCAGTGACAGTATCTCGATGGGATTGTAAGCTCCTTCAGCTTTGGCCGTGACCTGTCCGTAATAGGGCATCCGTCCATAAGAAGTTTGCAGCACCGAATCCTTCACAGTCGTGGTATAATGCAGTTTCACCCAATCGCCAGGCCTGGCAACGGAATCCTTGCTGTCGGAAGGGAAAATTTTATAAAGCAAGCCACTTTTAGTTTTTTTAAAGTTGACATTTTTGCAAGATGCCAGGAAGCACAAAGCAACAGGCACAAGCAACAGGTAATTGACTCTTTTCATGTTTTAATTTATTGTAATAAAGATTTGTTTTCTTTTATTGCTTCTTTGAATTTTTGCACGGTCACGTCGAGCGGGTCGCTGCTCCTGCCACCGGATGCGTTGAAATGGCCGCCACCTTCAAAATATTTCCGCGCAAATGTATTGCAGTCAAATCCTCCCTTGCTACGGAAACTCCATTTTCTTTCTTCATCCCGGTCGATCACGATAGCAACGAGTTTGATGCCCTGGATGGTCTGTGGAAAATTGACCAGTCCTTCTGTATCTCCGGTCTTGACATGATATTTTAAAAGATCCGATTTGGGAATGGCAATCAGAACTGTGTTGAATTCATAAAACACCTGCATGCGGTGTAGTAGTACATGCCCCGTAAAACGTAACTTGTTTTCCAGGAAATTGTCAAAAAGGTTCTCATGAACTTTGGAATGTTTAAGCCCTCTCTCTTTGAGATCGGCTACCAGCCTGTGCACATCCTGCGTGGAAGAAGGAAAACGGAATGAACCGGTATCACCAACTATACCCGCATAGATACACTCGGCGATCTCTTCGGTGATCTTTTCTGATCCACCAGACGCCACCATGAAATCGTAAACCATTTCGCAGGTAGAACTTTTGGTCACATCGCTGATACCGTAATTAAAAGAAGGTTCATCGGGCTCCTGGTGATGGTCGATCAGGATCTTTGTACACTTGAGCTCTTTCAGCCGCTCCGTCATGGTTTTCGTTCGGTGAAAAATATTAAAGTCAAGACAAAACAACCAATCAGCGGCATTGAGGATATTAGTCGCTTTTTCCCGGTTAGCATCGTAATCAATCACCTCACTGCATCCAGGCATCCAGTCCAACCACTTGGCCCAGTTGGTTGGTGAAATAACGGTGACAGTATGACCAAATTGCTTTAAAAAATTATATAACGCCAGTGATGAACCCATCGCGTCAGCGTCAGGTTTTTGGTGCGTGGTGATTACAATATTGCGTGGTTGCGTTAATAGTGGAAATATTTCATATATGGGCTGCATAAAACGGCTGCGAAGATAGGTGAATCAGGCCATAGTCCGGAGTCGATAGTCATTAGTCGTAGTTTACAGTCCATACCTATAATAGTCAGTAACTATCCCAGGGATTGTAAGATACTCTTGACTATTTACCAACGGCTAATGACTTTCGACTCAATCATCTATCTTTGGCCCCGCAAAAAGAAAATAATATAATGACTAACAGAACTTTTACGATGATCAAGCCCGACGCCATGAAAAGTGGACATGCCGGGTTGATCCTGGACCGCATCATTAAAGAAGGTTATAAAATAGTGGCGTTAAAGATGACAAAGCTGAGTGCCGACAAAGCCGGTGAATTTTATGCCATTCATAAGGAAAGGCCGTTTTACGGCGAACTGGTTCAGTTCATGAGCAGCGGTCCGATCATCGCAGCTATTCTTGAAAAAAAAGATGCAGTGACGCAATTTCGTACACTGATCGGTGCTACAGACCCGGCCAAAGCCGCCGAAGGAACGATTCGCAAATTGTATGCTGCAAATGTTGGTGAAAACGCCGTTCATGGTAGCGACAGCGATGAAAATGCGAAAATAGAAGGAGACTTTTTCTTTTCAGGGCTGGAGAGAGTGCTGTAAAAAGCAAGGAACACAATTATTTCCCCAGGTTTTTCAGGGTTAGATTTTGATGATGCTCTACATGGTAAATAGTAAAGTAGAGCATCTCTCTTATTGTCAATTTACCTAAAAGCGGGTGTGGCAATATGTAGTAATCCAGCTGCGGTTCGCTATAACGGTTAATTTTTTTACATAGGCTTTCAACTGCATTGATCAATTTTTCTTTCTGGGACAATTTCTCTTTATTACCGATCTCCCGCGGAAGAAAACGTCCTACCGCTTTTCCACCAGCGCCCAGGCGCAATTTATATTTTGCAATCAATGCCTCGTAAGTTTTTGAAGGACGATTGGCCTTTCCTGCATACAACCGGATGATAAATTTGGGTAAAGCCAATCCCAGGTTCAGTGCATTTACGCTCCGGTAAATATGATCAAGCTGCTGTCCCGCGGTCCATTTACCATTTGCCCTGGAAATAAATTCTTCGTCTGTTAATAACAAGACAGCCTCACAAAATTTTTGGTGATTAACCCGTAGTTGTTGAATGATTCCCTCTTTATTCATTCCAGGTTCAGGCTGACTTACAATGGCTGGTTCGATTTTTATTGATTTGTTCAAAAGATAAAATTTAATTGGGGCATGTAAACATAAATAAAAAAGCCGCCTTACGGGGCGGCTTTATTTTTTGGCATGCTTTCTTAGTTACTGTTATGCGTCAACGCCACTCCACCAAAGCGGCATCAGAAAGCAACCATCCTTGCCCAGTAGTTAGCCTCTACTGAACTTCTTTAATATTTTTTAATCTTAGCCTTAATTATTCCTGGTGAAAGAACCGGTGAGTCAGAACGCGGTTATTTGGTACAACGAATTTCTTATTTTAGTTTTTAAAAACAAATCTTTTTTCACCCTTTTTTCTCAGTGTTTTAACCGAGCTTAAGCGAGCGGATTATTGCTGGTCTCAATATCACCCAATTCGGATTGTAACAGCTGAAAATTTTCAGGATCAAAACACACGAATAGTACTTTGTCCGGAAGAGTTGATTTTTCAAGGAAGCTCACGACAGTGCTTATCGAAATTTTGGCAGCAAGGTCTTTGGGGAATCGATATATTCCTGTGCTAATATTAGGAAACGATATTGTAGTGCAGCGGTGTTCAACTGCGATTTTCAGCGAATTTTTATAACAATTGGCAAGATTTTCTTTCTCTAACGTGTTTCCACCATTCCATATAGGCCCGACAGTATGAATTACAAACTTTGCCGGCAACCTACCTGCCGTGGTAATTACCGCTTCGCCGGTTTTACAACCTCCCTGCCTGGCGATAATTTTCCTGCATTCTTCCAGAATTGCGGGACCGCCGGCCCGATGGATAGCGCCATCGACTCCTCCCCCGCCAAGTAACGTGGAGTTAGCCGCATTGACAATGGCGTCAACTGGCAGTTCTGTTATATCACCCCTGATAACTTTTATACGGGAAATTACTTGCATAGCAGATTTGCGAACTAGAGATTTGCCATGGATTCACAGATGATCGTGCTTCAGTTGTCAGCTGTCCGCTGTCTGTTGCCAGGTCTTAGATGTAGGTTTTTACCAATTCACACCCGGCACCAGTGTTAGATTTCTTTTAGTGTAGCTGATTTATTTTCCAGGGGTGTAACCGTATAGCCTGCTTTGCGTAAAAGATTAATGACACCTTTTTCGCCGGGAAGATGACCTGCGCCAACAGCTACCAGTAAGGATTTTTGCGGCATGAGCTCTTTCAGCTTTACGATCCAGTTGCGGTTCCTGTTATATAATAATACCTCCGTAAAATTCCCGATACCCACGTCGGTTTTCATCATCAGTTTTTCGAGCCTTTCCAGGTCCTGGGATTTGTATGCTTCCATCATTTCATTCAACTCGGTATCTTCAGCACCTTTCTTCGTTTTGATGTCGTTGATATAACTTACCAGTTGCTCTGCCTGTAATTTATAGGGTATGCTGTCCAGCACTCCTGCCTGGTAAGCCATCGTCTCCAATCCCTTTATATTTTTATTATTCTGTTTTGCTTCCCGCATGATCACCTGTTCCATCATAGCTGTTGTTTCGCATTCCATCGAACTTTCCTCCAGCGTTGAAAGTGCTAAAATAGGCTTGTATGTTTCCAGCATGGAAAACGGAAGTATCGAGCCTTTGGATTCAAAATACTCTTTTACTTTTTCATAATCTTCTTTGCTCAGCAGGTCCTGCAGTGTGGTATCGCCCTTCATTTTCATTTTATTGATCACGGCAAACATCTCCAGGAGATTGTCGATATCCACTTCGAAATAAACATTATCTACTTTTCGAATAACATTCTTCATCTGGTCGCTAAGACCGGCATCATCTGCACAAAGCATGTGTATCGTTCCAAATAAATAAGATGGTTTGGTTAAGCCGTTGCC
>VBAT01000019.1:37562-150414 GCA_005884665.1 Bacteroidota bacterium | reverse complement strand
AACCAAGCAGAAATCCCACACTAACTTTTTTCATCGCAAGAATTTTCAGCAAGTTACTGAGATAAACGGGGAGTAAAAAATTCAGTCGATAGCCTGATTGCCCGGGGAGAACGGTGGCGTCAAAAAAAAACTTCACGCCAGTAGCGCGAGAACTTTGTTCCCCATTTTACCTGTAATTCACCGGCGCTTATCGGTAGATCCAGTTCCTGTTTTACCGCCAGTACCGGCAAATTAACTCCTGCGCCGGCAGCAGCGGAAATTGTTCCCTGCACTCGTGGATTTATTTCCAGCAATAAAAATTTTCCCGCTGCAGATCCTTTCACCTGTATCCCGATATTGCCATGTAATTGCAATTCGTGAATGACCTGGGTGCAATAAGAAATGATGGCGGCATCGTTTATAAACTCTCCTTCTACGCTGATGCCATTGATCATTTTTTTCCGGGTTCGTGGCACCACTAAAATGGCTTCACCCTGCTTCGCAAGACAATCAACAGAATATTCTTCGCCGGGAAGGTATTCGCTGACAAGCAATTCAGGAAAATGTTTTGTGCTCAAAATTCTTGTCGCATCATTGTAAGAGATATAACCTGCATTTGGTTTTTCATTAAATAACAAATGATGTTCGTCGACGAAATGGCTAATGATCCTAAACCCACGGCTGCCATTGGATACCGAAGGCTTAAAACAAATTGTCTTCTGCGGATAGCCTAATTCCTTTGAAGCCGTTTCGAATTGTTCAATCGTTTCAACAACCCGGAAATCGGGAACATCCATTCCTCTCCATTGCAAAAACTGGTAAAGGCGGCTTTTATCGTTGGCAATTTCAAGTGAAGCAGGTGGCGAAACAATTACTTTCGCGCCGGCCAGTTCAATTTCCTGGCTGTGCCTGGATAAGATCAACAATTCCCGCGTGACCAGCGGTAATACAACATGAATATTTTTTTCCCGGCATAATGCGAGCAGGGAATCAATGAAAGCAGGGTCACCTGCATCAGGAATAACCTGGAAACCTGTCGCGAGATATCGTCCAACTGCCTCGGGGTTCCTGTCGGCGGTCGTTACTGTAAATAATGGATGTTGGGATAAACAGTGTAAAATACCAGCTGCACCGGGCGCCCCGGCACCAGTCATCAATATGTTTATCTTATCATAAGTCACAGGATAAATGTAGACTATTAAACGGAAAGACTACTTACAACAGCCTCTTCCCCATACATCTGATCTTTGAATTTCAAAGAAGGAGAAGGAATAAATTCGCCAATGCCTAACTGCTCCCACTTAGCATCGACTGCATTGATCGTAGTATCGTCGGCAACAATAATGTTGGGCCAGTCGCGATTGAAATCATCGAACTGTTTAGTCTTTCGTGTTCCATCAAAGCCGATGCAGGCGAGATAGGTGCCGGTCTTTGCAGCAGAATCATGTGACGCCCGCTTGCAGATATGATAATCCCGCTTCGGATCTAAATTGTTGCAAAAACGCCACAAAGTGGTAGGCAGATCGTTGGCATCTACCGTGTGTTCAACATAGAGGATCATTTTTATTCCGTCTATCTCTTTCAACTGGCAAACCTGTTCATGCAAGGCTATAACATGTCCTTTGCGGTTCTTTTCTATTGACACGATAAGACAGGGTATATTCATTTCAACCAGCGAAGTATTCACTGCTTTAATTTCAGGAAATTTCGATTTTATCAATGCTTCGTTTAATACTGAAACAGGAATTCCGGGAGTAAAATTGTCATCTATTTCTTCTCCAAACTTTTTTGTTCCGTCAATGCACATTTTTCCACCAAAGCCCAATTTGCTGCAACTATGATCAAGTACGTCCATGGGGCCGGTTGAAAAATAAATATCCGTGGCGGGGTTTAGATTGCTAAACACATATTCGGTCAGTTCCCTGTAGTTTTGAATTTGCACTCCTTCATCAGCCATTACCAAGATCTTGTTGAACATCATTTGACCCGCTCCCCACATTGCATTCATCACTTTCTGAGCCTGGCCTGCATATTCTTTTTTGATCTTTGTAATAACAAGGTTATGGAACACGCCTTCTACCGGCATATCCATATCGATTATTTCGGGTACCATTGTCATTTTTATGGGCGCCAGGAAGATCCTTTCGGTGGCTTTTCCCAGCCAGGCATCTTCCTGTGGAGGAATACCTACAATGGTTGCGGGATACACTGCATCAATTTTATGCGTTATGGCGGTGATATGAAATCGCGGATACCAGTCCGGTAGCGAATAATAACCTGTATGATCACCAAAAGGTCCTTCCCAGATCATTTCGTCATTAGGATCAACATAACCTTCGATAATGAAATCTGCGTCAGCAGGAACTTCCACATCGGGTTGGGAGATACATTTTACCAACTCTACTTTTTTCTTCCGGAGAAAACCCGCGAGCATGTATTCATCTACATTCTCTGGCAACGGAGCTGTCGCCGAATAAGCATAGACCGGGTCGCCACCTAAAGCGACGGCTATTGGCATGCGTTTGTTCAATTTTTTATATTCATTAAAATGCCGGGCGCTGACCTTATGTTTATGCCAATGCATACCGGTGAGCCTTGGACCGAATACCTGCATGCGATACATGCCCACATTGCGTAACCCGGTATTGGGATCTTTGGTGTGAATAACAGGTAGCGTAACAAAGGGCCCGCCATCTTTCGGCCAACATGTAATAACAGGGAGCCTGGTTATATCCGGTTCAGCCATCACTACTTCCTGGCATTTCCCTTTTCCACTTTTTACTTTCGGCATCCAGCCTGCAAACTGGTTGAGTTTGGGAAGCATCTTCAGTTTGTCAATGATATTCTCTTTGGGTGAGGCCAGTAATTTGAAAAGGGACTCGATTTCTTTAGCAACATCATCAAGGTGGTTGACTCCAAGAGCCATGCACATCCTTTTTTCGCTGCCATAAGCGTTCATCAGGACAGGAAAATCATAGCCGGTACTTTCAAAAAGCAAGGCTTTACCGCCGCCGGGCTGCTTGCTCATGCGATCGGTTATCTCGGCCATCTCGAGTTTGGGATCCACATACGTTTTTATGCGCAGCAATTCTCCCGCTTTCTCCAGTGCATCAATAAACTCCTGCTGATTTTTATAGGCCATTAGTGGAAGATGTTTTCATTCAAACAAAACCGGGAGGCAAAAGTTGAAGCAGCGGTATCATTTTTTATGAAAGCTCGTGATATCAAAATACGCGTTTTTTTCAACCCCTTCTTTTGTTTTGAAAGTAATAATATCATAATGCCTGTTTCCCCTGCTTGCCTGGCTTTTCCTGATAGTTGAATAACCCGGATAACTTTGCGACAACCATTTATATTCCTCGGCTACACCTGCGCTTTCGGTATTTACTTTTATGATAACGGCGTTCTCAAAAGAAGTGCCTCCTTTAAATTCATCTGTCTTCGTTATCCTCGGGGTCGATACTTTTTTGGTGGCCGTTGTTTCTTTTGGTGAAGAACAAGCCCCCAATATGATCCCAACCAGTAAAACGGATAATATTTTCATATACAGACGCCGGCAAAAATGATTCCACTTCGCGCCGCAAGATAAGTCAACGATTTAAAAGAGAAAAAGTAGATCACCGGGGGACCGTTGGGCAGCCATATCGTTTATTTTTTCCGCCTTTGAAAAGCCCGCCGCCATTAGCGCCCAGCCTGTATGTAAGATGGATACCGAGGAAATAATACCAATCCTTAAATTTTTCGCCACCACGGATGGCGTCTTTGGCCGGGTAAGAAGGATTGCCGGATTCAATTTCATCACCCCGATAAGACAGATCAACAGCCAGCTGTCCTTTTGCGGCCAACAGGTCATTAGGATCGACGTAAGTCGAACTGACATCATCGAAGTGATCGGTAAATAATTTCCGAAGGCCTAATTCAACGCTGACGCGGAGATTGTCATTGACCGCGAACTTAACGCCACCCCCGAAAGGTAGAGCAGGTTGTATGAGACTATAAGGCCTGCGACCGGGATACTGCGGCAGCCCTTCGCCTTCGGTACTCAGGGGTTTCAGGAATACTTTGTTTCCATTGTAATACGTGTATGGATTAAAATGGTAAATAGCGAGACCCGCAAATGCATAAGGTGAAAAACGACGTTCATATAAATTACTAAAGTAGAATTCACCCACCAGGCTGAATTCTGAAATGGAAGTTTCGAAGCTGAGATTGCGAACTATTAGATCGGGTTGATGACTGTAACGATCAGCGCCGCCCACTACCGAATAAGTAAAACCTCCACGAAGCATGACCTGGTCTCTTAGCTCGTAGTTAAGTGTGATACCGACGGCACCGTTGCTTATTTTTTTTGGAAAATATTTATCTACAAGATCGCCGTTATAGGCCGACAAACCACCGAAGATGCCCACATGTACTCGCTGCGCGGGAACAGACGATGCAATACATATATAAAAGATCAATGCCGAAAGGCCTTTCATAGTTAGCTATTTCTAAGAATAGTCGAACACTGCAAATTTGAGGCCGGTAAGAGTTAAACAGCATTAAAGCAGGTATAGGAGGCTTATTTCGAGAGAAACTCAGAAAAAATTTCTTGGGCAACCCTGGTGATAGTTTTTGCTGTTTCCATAAAGAATATTGGAGAAAGCATTCAAACTGATCTCGACATGAAATCCCAACGAATAATACCAATCCATCTCTGATGGAGTGCCGCGCTGTTCGCCGTGTGCGGGATAGCCAGCGCTGGAGTTTGGGCCTGGTATGCCGCGATAGGCCAACTCCACGGATTTGGGTCCTTTCGCTGCCAGTAATTTCTGGTAATCTACATAATGTGAACTTACATCATCGAGATAATCGGTAAATGTTTTTCGCTGGCTGAACTCGATAGCGATATTAATATTATCGTTCACTGCGTATTTGAGACCCACGCCGAATGGCAGGGCAAACTGTGTAAGATGATAAGGTTTTTGGGTCGGGAAATCGGCGATCCCCTGCCCTTCCGTACTCAGGGGTTTCAGGTAAATTTTTTGCCCTGCATCATCATATGTCCACGGATTAAAATGAAAGACCGCTACACCTCCATACAGGTAAGGAGTGAAATGTGTTTTGGTGATGTTAAGCAGGTCCAGTTCCAATGCACCGTAAGCTTCGCTGATCGTAGAATAAAAACTGAGATTGCGCGGTTTTAGATAATCCCTGTTGTATCGATCGGCGGCCTCGAGGTTACCATAATTAATACCGGCTCTTACACTAAACCAGCGGCTAAGCGGTTTGCGGAATGTTGCACCGATTGCAAATTTTGCGTGGCCCAGTGTAAAACTATTTGGATTGAGATCGCCCTGGTAATTTATAACGCCGGTAAAAATGGAGACTGAGGGTTGCCTTGTGAATTCTTCTTCTTGCGCTGAGATCTTGAGCTGAAGTGATACAAAAATTAGCAGTGTAATGGTTTTCATGTAGCGCATCGGATCAGGATTTTCACAGTAACGTTGCCTGGTCAAAAATCGTATTAAAAAACAACAGATTTTTTAAACAGCAATATGAGAAGAAGAGAGCGAGAGCGGAGAAAGAGAGCGAGGCGGATTATTTCTGAAAGAGACCCGTATAGGTGATCCCCAGGCCAGGTGCATTGCTGTAAATGATTTTCCCGTAATCGTATTGGATGCCGGTTGCTACATCTTCTTCCAACAATAAGGGGCCGTCCATATCAACGTAATCGATAAAGGGAAGTAAATGGGCAACAGCCGCAGATCCGATCGTGGATTCGTTCATGCAGCCGATCATGACTTTCATGTCGAGTTCTCTTGCTTTTTTTATCATGCGTAGTGCCGGCGTAATGCCACTGCACTTGGTCAGTTTGATATTGATACCGTGAAAATGGTCTTTGCATTTGTGTACATCCTGCTCAAAAACGCAGGCTTCATCGGCAAATAGTGGAAGAGATGACTTCCTGTACAATATTTTCATTCCTTCCCAATTGTCCTTTGCCAGCGGTTGTTCTACAAATTCAACACCCAGCTCCTTGAGTTGTGGTATAAGTTTCAACGCTGTTTCAACATCCCAGGCTGCATTGGCATCAACTCTCAACAGGCTGTCTGTGTTTTCCCGCAATGCTTTTACAATAGCAATATCATCCGCTGTACCTACTTTTATTTTGTAAATAGGCCAGGGCTTTTCTTTTAGCTTGGCCACCATTTTTTCAATACTATCAATGCCGATGGTATAATCAGTAATGGGATTTTTCGATATATCGCCGTTCCAGATTTCGTATAGTTTTTGGTTTTTTAGCTTGGCAAAAAGATCCCAGGCTGCTATATCCAGTGCGCAGACGAGAAAAGAATTCTGGGGTAATAAATGATGCAGGTAATGCCAGTAGCGTTCGGGTTCTGTAAAAGCAAATTTTTCAACAAATGTTTTTTTCCGTTCCAGGTCTTCGATCATCTTTTCAACCGGTATATTGTAATAAGCGATGGCTGGCGCTTCACCATAGCCCTTGAGACCAAAATTTTCCAGCTCCACAACCAGGGTGGGCTGATGAGTTTTTGTCCCTTTAGAAATAGTAAAAGGATGACGGAATTTGAGATTGTATTGTGTGTAAGAAACTTTCAAAACCTAAAGTTGAAACGTGAAAAGTCTGATAACCAGGCAGAGTCTGGCGTCTGACGTCTCACATCTGACGCCAATCATCTGCCGCTATTTTCAACATACTCGCTCAACTCTTTATTAAATTCTTTTTGTTTAATAAGATCCTCAAGTGTTAAATGCATCCGGTATTGCCAGTAGTGTTTTGCTACGGCCGGGTTGTTGATCCTTTCTTCCTGGGGATTTTCTCTTCTCAATGTTTCGCTCATGCCCAGGATGTCCTGTAGTTGAAAGATGCTCCACATGGCGGGGCAATACAGGTGCTGCAATACAACGGCCCTATTGATCCATGATTCGCAAAAATAAGGAGCGTCACCCCATTGCCCCAGTTGATAGTTGTAAAAGCGCTGTGTTCGCTCCCGGTTTTCTTCCCACCATCCGCGCACCGTGCTCATGTCGTGTGTCGAAGGTGTGACTACTGAAAGATAAGGTGCATCGTTAGGATGAAAGAACTCTTTATTCATGTCTTTAGGCATGCGCTGAATTTCCAGGCTCAGGATACCGAGTTGTTTCATCACATCCGGTACACAATGAGGCACCATGCCGAGGTCTTCGCCACAAATAAGCATATTCGTTGCGCTCTTCATGTAGGGCAATTTTTGCATTGCTTCTTTTTTCCAGAAATTATCCTGGCGGCGGAAGAAATAATTGATGTAGAGCTCTCTTAATTTATGCTGGACATGCGGAATAAGATATTTGAAAGAAGTAGTTTTTTCCATGGAAATGCGGAAATGAAATTCCTGTCCCCTGGATCCTTCCTGCTCAAAAAATATCACATTGGAAATAAGATCGAACAGGCCGAGCTTTAGTCTTTCATTGCATTTCGATTCGGGCAGATTTTTAAAATAGGCTTCTACCTGGCGTTGCGTTTCGAATTCCGGCAACATATCATAACCGGAATACAGGTTGGGTCTAATGAATTCCGATTTTATTCTATCTATATACTCACTTTCATTACCAAATATTTCATTTAGGACCGTATCGGTTATAAAGGGTTTACAGAAACGCTGATCGTCGAACCATATCCCGTTTTCGCCAAACTCGACAAAATGCACGGGCAGGCAGGGAACAAAACGTCCCATGATGCCCTGGACGGCATGCGAAGGAATACTCCAGATACGAAAGAATCCCAGTATATGATCGATGCGGAATGCATCAAAGTAGTTGCTCATTTGTTCAAAGCGCTGCTTCCACCAGGCAAAACCATCCTGCTGCATCTGTTTCCAGTTGTAGGTCGGGAATTCCCAGTTCTGACCTACCGCCGTAAAATCATCAGGTGGTGCGCCGGCCTGCTCATGCAGGTTGTAAAGCCCGGGAGACACCCATGTATCACATCCATAGCGGTATACCCCGATAGCGATATCTCCCTTGAGAACTATACCTTTTTTATGCGCGTAATCCGCGGCGTCTTTTAATTGCAGGTGCAGGTGATATTGTACAAAGCAATAGAAATACAGGTCTTTTACTACAGGAGATTTGGGTGAAAATAGCCGGTCAATCTCAGCTTTTTTGTAAACGCTGTTCGTTTTCCATTCTTCAAAATGAGAGGTATGGTATTTATCCCTGAAGAAGCAAAAAGCGGCATAGGGCTCAAGCCAGTGCCGGTTGTCCTTGAAAAAATCTTTGTATTCACCTGAATCAAAACATTCATCGCACATCAATTCATAAAGTTCTTTCAGCATCTTCATTTTAAAGCTCATCACCTCTTCATAATCCATTGCAGGGAGACTGTTCAGGTGCTTTTGTTGCTTTTTGAAAGGCTTAAGTGTGTCTGCATATTTTTTCCCGGCAACTTTTGCCAGGTTGATATAAAGCGGGTTCAGTGCAAATGCGGAAATAGCCGCATAGGGATATGAATCCGTCCATGTATGCGTGGCGATCGTATCATTGATTGGCAGGATCTGTATTAATTTTAAACCAGCCTCTTTTGCCCAATCGGCCAGCAATTTCAGATCGGCGAACTCGCCAACGCCAAAGCTGTTCTTGCTGCGAAGACTGAAAACGGGAATTGCCAGACCCGCTCCTTTCCAGGTGTCGTTGGGCAAATGAATAAAGCCATCATGTAAAACGGTAACATTATTTTTTTCACCGTCATCGGGCAACAGGCGGTTGTCACCCTTTTCATAACTGACAAATCGTTTTTCTTTTGTGTTATAAACGCCGTATTTGTAAGCGGCAGGTAGCTCATTGCCAGCCATGTTTATTCTTGCAGTCCACCAATCGTCTTCCCTTGTCAGCAATAGCGGATCTGTTTCATTCCAGTTACGCAGCGCTTCGTTGCCACCCAATAGGCAAACGACCTCATTTTTTTTAAGCAATGGAGCCTTTAATTTGAAAATATGCGTGAAGTGCTTATCCGCTTTTGCTTTGGATTTCGGCAACGCATGTTTGAGAAGGACATTGTTAAACGGTGCGGTGAAAAAGGAGTTTTCAAATTCACCGGCATGGTTCCAGGTATCTATCGCTTTAATTTCATCCAGGTCTTTGCGAAAAAGGCTGATGACGCGATCGCAACCCCATTCGCTGACCACCTCTCCTTCTTTTGTCCGGAGAAAATATTTATAACAGACGCCTTCCGGGGGAAGTTTTTTTTTGCTTATCTCAATCGAAGCCGTCCAGAATTCATGATCCAGGTATTCCATCGGTAAAGCCATGGAAGGATCGTCATTTCCAAGCTCGTCTATATTCCCGCTTATCCACAAGCTTTGACCAAATTCTGTATAAAACCGGAGATAAAACTGAAGCTTCATTGCAATCGTTGGTTCAAATAAACATTGTGTCCAAAATACACATTCGCGAAGATAAACGAAAACAGCAAGGTTTTCTCTTTATTTTCGGTTCATCACCCAAAAAAACAGCAAATAGATGAGATTCGCCGATGCTCATTGGAAAAAATTATTTCTTTTCAGTTTTGGCCTTGCAATAGGCTCTGCTTTTTGCATGAAGTGGCTGGAAACTGAGTTCTGGATGAGGAATGAAAAATTCACCATTATAGGCCTGGAGTTGTTTTATTCAAAAGAAAAAGTAATTGACATTCTTTCCAACACTGATAATCATGTAAAAAATGTTTTGGATTATCATCTTCATTTCGATTTTGCATTTATGGCTGGAATATTTCCTGGCGCTGCTTCCCTGTGCATGATGGCGAGAAATAAACTGGTCTCCGTTTCATGGAGAAAATTCTTTTTTGTGCTGGCAGCTGCCCAGTTATTGGCCTGGGGCGGTGATATTACAGAAAACCTGTACCTGCTGAGATGGCTGAAGCAGCCTGTGATCGGGAACGAGTTTGGTACGTATCACCTGATTGTTGCTGCAAAATGGACCATTGGATTGCTTGCCGTGCTTTGCCCGGTGCCTGTGCTCCTGGCGAAGTTGAAAAGAAAGAACAAAACTCATTTTTAAATACAAGTTTCCGCGCTTAATTTTGCACAAATCTTAAAAATGGAACAAAAGAGAAAATACAAAGGTTTGTACTGGATCGTATTTCTTGCATCGACGTTAGCTTTGGTGCTGGCTATTTACAGTCACTGGCCCTGGCTCACCCTAATCCTTCCATTTGTGACCACTTCTTTTGTCAAAGCCCTCGATATAGTCTGATCATAACATATTCAACTTTTTTTAACCCGTTCCGGATTTCCGGGACGGGTTTTTTTTGAAAACAAAAAGCCGTCCGCCAACTGGCGGACGGCTTTGGGAAGTATGATAAGAAACCCTTAGTGGCGTTTCATGATATCACCAGTTGATTTAAACCCTCTGCGGATATTCCACATGTCCAAAGACCCGAAAGTTTTTTCTGTTTTCACTTTGGCTTTAGGTAGCTGGATTAAGGTTGCCACCGTTTCTTTTACTTCTTTTACTAATTGGTGCAGTTCTTCTGCTTCCATCTGTACAACAGACGGCATCACATCATTCTTCATGATATATCTCCTTTTTAAATGGTTACAATATAATTTTTGAGCCTGCGGAAGAAAAACACCAAGAATCGTTAAAAGAAGTGTTGAATTCTATCTCTGGTTTGTAAGTACTGTACAACGCTCAAATTGGCGATGCAAATATACGACGATGACCCGGATTAAACAACAAACCAATTAGTATATGGTCATCTATTTATGGTTAATTGGTTTTTACTTACAACCGTTAATAAACACGATAGCCGCGTACATGAGTACCCGGCTATCACAACGCTATTCAGAATCCTGTTTCTTCTATATCGTCATTTTACCTTGTATTACTCCATGTAGTCACCGACTTCAAAGAAATTTCCTTTTCCTTGGGCAGGTGAATAATAGTTGACACGATCTCCTTTACTTCCGCTATGAGCTTTTTCATGTCTTCTTTATCGATATTTAGCAAAGTTGTTATCCCTTCCGTCTTCATGACATCCTCCTTTTTGATATTCCTTAGACAAACTTACTACCATGTAGGTTACAGGTCAAGTGCATATTGACTGAATTGAGCTTTTTGACCGGTCAATCGTAGAATGGGGGCGGTGAAATGAAAAGCAAGGAGAACGCTGATTGTCATGATTATGATGATTAACGCTGGAGGTTAAAATGCGAGGCCACGTGATCACGATGAAATCTTATCAAATCTTAATCATCATAATAATCTGCGTTCAAAACCAGGAGAACGCTGATTGTCATGATTATGATGATTAACGCTGGAGGCTAAAATGCGAGGCCACGTGATCACGATGAAATCTTATCAAATCTTAATCATCATAATAATCTGCGTTCAAAACCAGGAGAACGCTGATTGTCATGATTATGATGATTAACGCTGGAGGTTAAAATGCGAGGCCACGTGATCACGATGAAATCTTATCAAATCTTAATCATCATAATAATCTGCGTTCAAAAAGAGGGGAACGCTGATCTTTATGATTGTCATGATAAACGCTGAGGGATATCAGCTAAGCTGGACCAGGTTAAGCGGCAGACCGGTCACCCAATTATTATCGATATACAGTTCAAACGAGTATCTCCCTGCTTTTTCAAACCTGACCTGGTTGAGGTTACCAACAATATTGATGGCAGCATAACCCGCCGACCGGGGAATATTTGCATTGATACTGCCTTCAATAGAGGGGATGATTTCCTTGCTGTTCGAATCAACCAGCCGGACCTTAAAATTATGCTGACCCGCCTCCTTCTCTGCAAAGCGGAGACGACAGGCCAATGAACAGGAAGGATGTATTACGGGAAATGTGCGGGTTCCGATCTGGTCAAATGTCCCTACGATAGTCAATTTGCCACCGGCATCCTGTGCAAAATCACATATGGTGAATATTTCTGTTTCCATTCTAAAATTTAAGCAAAGTAAATCGCTTTTATCCAGATGTGAGAACTTAATACGGGTTCAAATGATAACTTAATACATTTTCAATTTGTCCGCAAATATGGAGAGCCAGACGCGGAAAAGGTATAAGCAGTATTGTAAATAACGTTTCAAATATTCAAGATAAAAAAAGCCCCTACAAATTTTGCAGGGGCTTTTTATCATCAAGTAGCGACATGCTTTATTTCACTTCTTCATACGGTACGTCCGTCACATCTTCCGCACCGGCGCCTGCTGCCTGTCCGCCCTGTTGTTGCCCGCCACCATTCTGTTGGTTGCCACCGGGCTGCTGTTGTGCACCACCCGAAGCCTGTTGGCTATTGTAAATATCCTGGCTTGCTGCTGTCCACGCGGCATTCAGTTCAGCCATGGCTGCATCTATACCTGCTATATCCTGTGATTTGTGTGCTTCTTTTAATTTATTGACCGAGGTCTCAATAACAGATTTCTTATCAGCCGGTATCTTGTCGCCGTATTCTTTCAATTGTTTTTCGGTCTGGAATACAAGACTGTCTGCCTGGTTCAACTTATCTACTTTTTCCCGTTCGGCTTTATCTGTAGCTTCATTGGCTTTTGCTTCTGCTTTCATCTTTTCTACTTCGTCCTTGCTTAAACCGGAACCAGCTTCGATATGGATCTTTTGTTCTTTGCCCGTTCCTTTATCTTTTGCCGTTACATGTAAGATACCGTTAGCATCGATATCAAAGATCACTTCGATCTGCGGAATACCTCTTGGTGCAGGCGGTATACCATCAAGATTGAATATGCCAAGGCTCTTATTGTCCTTACTCATGCTGCGCTCGCCCTGCAATACATGGATCTGTACGCCTGGCTGGTTATCGCTGGCAGTTGAGAATACCTCGGATTTCTTGGTTGGTATAGTTGTATTGGACGGAATGAGCGGCGTCATTACTCCACCCATTGTTTCGATTCCTAATGAAAGAGGCGTAACATCGAGCAGCAATACATCTTTTACTTCACCAGTCAATACCGCACCCTGTATGGCTGCGCCTACGGCCACAACTTCGTCGGGATTCACCCCTTTATGTGGTTTTCTTCCAAAGAATTTTTCGACCAGTTCCTGCACTTTAGGTATACGCGTGCTACCACCTACCAGTATCACTTCGTTTATTTGAGCTGCAGATAAACCTGCATCTTTTAAAGCCTGTTCGCAGGGTTTCAGACAGCGGCTGAATAAAGTATCGGCCAACTGCTCAAATTTTGCACGGGTCAATTTCTTCACCAGGTGTTTAGGTACACCGTCAACCGCCGTGATATACGGAAGGTTGATCTCTGTTTCTGTAGACGAGCTCAATTCAATCTTGGCTTTTTCGGAAGATTCTTTCAGGCGTTGCAAAGCCATGGGGTCCTTCCTAAGGTCTATAGCCTCATCTTTCTTAAATTCATCGGCCAGCCAGTCCATGATCACTTTATCGAAATCATCACCACCGAGGTGGGTATCACCGTTGGTCGATTTTACTTCAAAAACGCCATCTCCTAATTCAAGTACAGAAATATCGAAAGTTCCGCCACCAAGGTCAAACACGGCGATCTTATGATCATGTTTGCCTTTATCGAGGCCATAAGCCAGGGCGGCAGCTGTGGGTTCGTTCACGATACGACGAACTGTCAAGCCGGCAATTTCACCCGCTTCCTTGGTAGCCTGTCGTTGAGAATCGTTGAAATAAGCGGGCACAGTGATGACCGCTTCGGTTACTTCCTGTCCCAAATAATCCTCAGCCGTCTTCTTCATTTTCTGAAGTATCATGGCCGAGATTTCCTGTGGGGTATATAGCCTGCCATCTATGTCAATCCTGACCGTATTATTGTCACCCTTTACCACTTTATAGCTCCAGTGGCTGATCTCTTCGGTCACCTCATCATAGCGGCGACCCATAAAACGCTTCACCGAGGTGATAGTGTTTTGCGGGTTAGTGATTGCCTGTCTTTTAGCCGGGTCTCCGACTTTGCGTTCGCCATTCTTCAGAAACGCAACCACGGACGGGGTCGTACGACGGCCCTCATCGTTGGCAATTACAACTGGCTCGTTTCCTTCCATTACGGCAACACAACTGTTGGTGGTTCCGAGGTCAATTCCAATAATTTTTCCCATATTTTAAATCTCCTTTTTAACGCCTTCTTTACGAAAGCTATAAACTATTGTCAATCATTGTGCCGTTAGGGGTAAACGTGAAAAATTGTCAGACGGCCTTTTTTGCCGTTGCCAGGAGGGATTTGTCAGTCTGCTGCGCCCTGGCGAAATGAGGCTGGCGGTATGGTGTTTGTCAAAAATAAGGAGGTATCGTATTTATTCATTTAACATCATTCCTTTTTTGCTTTGACGGCCCGGGCTATGCTATTAAATTTAATTTATAAATCAGGTAAAATGCGCGTGATGATCCCGGCCAGGGAAATAGTTGCCATTACGGTTTTGTTTGTGTTCTCCTTTCCCAGCGAGAAAACGGGTTCGGTGGAAATCTATCCCCCGGTAGTAGAGCGCCCACATTCGGCTTTGGCTCCGCGGTTTGATATGGCGACCATGCGCTTTACAGGTTCGGTCCCTTCCCAGGCGAGGTATCTTTTGCGTCATGTATATTTTGGAGGAAAGTTGGGAGATACGCTTGAATTTCTGCCGAAATTCATAGACAGCCTGATGCTCGAACGACTCCCCGTGATCACAAGAGATCAGCTCCGTAAATACATCGCCAAACACAAAATTGATTCAATGGACATCGGCGGCAATATCAGCCGGCCACTTAGCCGAACCAAAAGCGGGATAATGGCCGGGTACTTTATTATACACGACGCCAGCAACCTGATGAGCCCGCCCTACAAGAAATTTACACCTATTGTAAATAGTATGAGATGGTATCACAACCAGATCTGGCGACAAAAAGATTTCAAATGGGCTCATGCTTTTATTAACCGGCTGGGGCTTTCCATCACCTGCAATGATTTTGAAAAACCCGTCTATGGGACAAAATTTGAAAAAAGCATTCAGAACCCTGATGTTGGAGATACCTGTGTGGGCAATTTTATTCATATCGAAAACATCATGCCCCGGCGCAGCTCAAGAAGAAAAAGACCTTATAATGATGAGATCGCAATCAACCCGGGTCTTACCAATAAGCAATATGAGCGACTGGCCCTCCTCTATCTTACGGCAAGCTGCCGCAAAGAAGGCTGGCTTATTCCCTCTTTTCATGCAGTGATCGATGAAGGCATAAAGGATGCACATAGCGATCCCCAGAATTTTGAGTTGAATAAATGGGTAAAAGCCATGCAAAAGCTCTATCACCAGATCCAAAAAGCCTAACTGGCCACTTCACCACTCCAAAAGCAAGAATCAAGAAAGGCCTGTTCCCGATAAATTATACTTTTGATCAAATCTTCTTTATGGCAACTTCAATTTCCGAAAAGCTCAGGATAAAACCGGAAGATGTTTTGCTAACGCTGAATGCCCCGGCTGATTTCAAAAAAGGCTTGAAGGATTTGCCGGCTGGTGTTAAGATTGCCGACTCAGGAAAAGAATATGCCCAGGTACATTGGTTTGTAATAAACCGGGCACAGCTGCAAAAAGAGCTTGGCAAGGTTATGAAACTGGTGAAGCCGGGAGTTATCATTTGGGTGTATTATCCAAAGATATCTTCGGGCATGCAGACTGATCTCAATCGCGACAAAGGATGGGATTGCCTGATGAAGGAAAGCGACAAGCTTACCTGGATCAGCTTGATCTCTTTTAATGATACCTGGTCTGTATTTGGTCTTCGCGCTAAAACGGAAGCGGACAGGAAAAAAGAGGCCAAACCAGCAGCCGAAAGAGAAATATTCAAATGGGTGAATGCTCAGACAAAAGAAGTAAAGCTGCCGGCTGACCTGGCAACGGCTTTAAAGAAGAATAAAAAGCAATCCGATTATTTCGATTCACTTTCGTTTAGCAATAAGAAGGAATACATTGAATGGATTGTGACGGCAAAGAGAGAAGACACAAGAAATGAAAGGATCAATGGAACTATCGAGAGACTCGGAAGGCAATGGAAAAATCCAAGGAACATATAATAAGAACCAAACATCAATCCCGCCAATTGGCGGGACGAAATTATAAATTCGAAACCAATATTGGTAAGCTGGGAATAAATTATCTTTAATACATGAATATTACTGCTGACATATATCAACGCGTCGTGGCTGCCAAACTCTACATTGACAAAAATTACCAGGAGCCCATCGACCTTGATACAATTTCGCAGCAGGCATTTTTATCACGATTTCATTTTCATCGAATATTCCGTCAGATTTATCAACGGACACCCCACCAGTACCTCACCTGGAAACGTATCAACAAAGCCAAGGATCTTTTATCGGAAAATAAGCCAGTAACAGAAGTCTGCAATGAAGTTGGCTTCGAAAGCATTGGTTCTTTCAGCGTACTTTTTAAAAAAGAGATCGGCTTCGCGCCTACTTATTACAGGAATATGGCCTGGCTGAAAAAGCAAAAAACAAAAGAGCAACCGAAGGCTTTTATCCCGCATTGTTTTATTGAAGGCTATAAGTTGGATCAATAATTCACCATCTCCCTGCTGGTTCACCAAAAGGAAAGCAAGATTCAATAACTGTTCTTTCCCCCGCTCCCCTATTTTTACAGCATAATCATTTGCAATGACCGTTGAGGATATCTTATCCCATTTTGATGAAAAAACAGCCGGGCTCGCAGTTCGCCTTAGGAAATTTTTATTGAAAGAGCTAAAGGGTGTTATGGAAATACCTGATAACTCGGCGAATCTTGTCGGCTATGGATATGGTACAGGCTACAAAGACCTTATCTGCACCATCCTTTTATCCAAACAAGGTGTAAAACTTGGACTGAACAGGGGCAGTGAACTTCCCGATCCAAAGAAGCTGTTAACAGGCACAGGAAAGGTCCATCGTTATGTTGAGATAAAAACGGAAGAGGATATCCATAATCCCGCCTTGAAAAAATTGCTGGTAGATGCATTGAAAGCATATGAACAAAGAAAAAAATAATTATTCATCTTAAACATTCTTGTATGATCACTAAATTATCTCACACTTCACTTTTTGTTACCGACCAGGAAAAGGCCTATGATTTTTATGTAAACAAACTTGGTTTTAAGGTCAATACCGATGCTACCATGGAGAATGGCTTTCGCTGGCTGACAGTGAATGCGCCTGAGCAACCAGATCTTGAAATTGTACTTTTTCCGGTTGGTGGCCCTAATGGTTTTGACGAAGAAGTCAATAAGGCTTTGAAATTGCTTTTGGAAAAAGGAGTAATGGGAGCCGGTGCGATGTATACACCTGATTGCCGTGCTACCTATGAAGAATTAAAAAGTAAAGGAGTCACTTTTAGGTCGGAACCTAAAGAGCAGTTTTATGGGATCGAAGCAATTATTACGGATGGATGCGGAAATTGGTTTAGCATGACGCAGCCGAAAGAAGGTATGTAAGTTTAAAGCATCAAGAACCAAATCCCAAAATCCAAACAAATCCGAAACCGGAAATTTTAAATCCGAAGGACGGAGACCCCGACATTTAGTTTAACAACCAAAACCAGCAATATGATCCAATCATTTTTTCAGCAGGCCAATTACTGGGCGATATTGAGCGGTGCCGCTGCTTATTTTATTATCGGTTCGCTTTGGTTTTCGTTATTATTTGGCAGCATTTGGTCGAAGGAAGTGGAAAAATCGGGTGTAAAGATCAAGCAGCCGACGGGAAAAGAGATCACTGCTAAAATGATACAAACATTTATTGGTAATATAACTGCTGCCACGTCTATTGCTGTACTGATTTATCTTACGGGGATGTCGGGATGGACAGCTGGCTTGAAACTGGGATTACTTTGTGGCGTAGGATTCGCCGCCTCATCGATTATGATCGCCTATACCTGGGAAAGCCGTTCTTTTAAGTTAATGGCAATTGATTTCGGTTATCCTGTTGTGNTAATTTCCCTGTGGAAATAGCTTCGTAATTTCTTTACCATTTCTTTTGCGATTTTTAAGATGTATACCATACTTTTAAAGCATGACGTACGTTTCCAGCAACATGAAAGGGAAAGGGATATTTTTTTTAGCAATCGGTATCATCCTGTTTTCTTCCTGCTCGCATAAGATTGCAGCGGAACGACCATCGCTGGGACAGACAAACTTTAACCTGGACTCTCTTCCCGTTTCAGAGATCAACATTCCTGTGCAAATAAACCTGAAGCCGGTGTACGCCATGGCCGAAAAAAATGTAGACACTCTTTTTACCTCTGTGGGTTATCCCGATGGATGGGTACAGGAAGGTTGTGACATGCGATATAAATATATTTTCCGTCGTGGCCCCTTACAGATGAAAGCCAGCGGTACAACGATGAACCTTGGGTTCACCGGTTATTATAAGATCATCGGGTCTTCGCGAGTATGCGTGATGGGCGCTGCCGTTTCTCCCTGGACTCCACCCTGCCGCTGTGGTTTTGATGAGGGAGAGCGAAAAGTAAATGTTTCCTTCACCAATTCACTGGCAATCCTTCCCGATTACAAGGTAAGGCTGACCATCCGTCGAAATGAACCGCAAGCACTGGATAAATGCGAGGTATGTTTCTGGGGACAGGACATCACGAAGCAGGTGATGAATGGATTAAAGGCGGAACTGGATGCATCCAAAGCGGAAATGGATAAAAACTATGGACTGGTTGATCTTCAACCTAAATTCCAACAGCTATGGTCGCAGCTTTGCAGGGCCTTCAATATCTATGGAATGGGTTGGCTGCAGATTAACCCCCAGCGCATCCGGATCAATAATTTGTTTGCAAGAAATGATTCATTATATGTCTATCTCGGTTTATCGGCCAAACCCGTTATCACTTTTGAGAAACCCAACGACGTGATCACGGTAATCCCAACAATTCGCGAGTTCAGCCAGCGGCAGGGCTTTTCCATTTTCCTGGATGCTGTTCTGAATTATGATTCGCTGAGCAATATCCTCAACCAGAAACTGGCGAACCAGGAATTTGACATCAATAAAGGCCCGGTAAAAAAGAAATTTATTTTCCGCGATTGCAAGCTGATAGGGGAAGGCAATGAGAAGCTGATCATCAAGGTGAATTTTGCCGGGAGCAATGAAGGCACATTTTATCTTACGGGCAAACCGGTATATAACAAGGATACCCGCATCCTGGAAGTAAAAGATATTGATTTTGATATAAAATCAAAAAATGCGCTGTTAAAAACAGCTGAATGGCTATTCAGCAAACGAATACTTACTGAGATAAGCCAATACACGCGATATGATCTCACCTCTTACATTGATACTGCCAGGGCGGGTATCAACCAGCAACTGAACAAAGAGTGGATAAAGGGTGTTCGCAGCTACGGTAATATCGACGATATCAGGCTGATCAATATTTTCCCCTTGAGTCAGTACCTCGTCATTCGCAGCAATTGCAGCGGACGTCTTTCTGTTGATGTAGAATCAGTGGACTTCAGCCTGTAGATTCTTCCTCCTCCGCCCCGGCCTTAAATGAGAAATGGCGCTGGGCAAGATAGCTGAACAGGATAACAATAGTAGTCGTGAGGACTTGCGCCAGGACTGGATAAATATGTGCTTTCTCAACCAGTATCTTTAGCAGGATAAAATTCAGCGCCAGGTTGAACATGCATATCATGAAGTAGCGGAACAGTTGCACCCGCCCTTTCATGGTCGAATCACTGAACACAACATATTTTGCCATAAAGAAGCCAATAGGAAAGGTTACGCAGAAGGATATAAATAACGCCGCACTGTGCGCTTTAAAAGCATAAAACGAAAAATCCAGATCCTTTTTGTGAAGGACATATTCGTAACTGATAAAATAAATAACAAATCCCAGCAAAGTATTGGCCCCGCCTGAGGCGGCATAACGGAATGTCTGCAGGTTCATGACTCGGCGGAACGGCGGGTAAAAAAAATCGATGATCGGTAGAATCAGGTCCCTGGCGTTATGAATGTGCCTTCGCATAGCGGCGCAAATATATTTAAATCCACGTGGCCGTTTGAAATTTACATTACCTCGAATGGGTTAATAGCTGGCCGATGGATGGGGTTCCGTAATTTCGCAACCAAAATAGCGAAGGATGAGCATTGTAAGCCGGTTAAAGCCATTAGTTGTAAAAGTTTTGAAGGAGTTATACAGCCAGGATTTTAGGGAAGATGATCTTACCATTAATATCACCAAGCCGGAGTTTGAAGGTGACTATACCCTTGTACTTTTTTCATTTGTCAAACAATTCAAAAAATCACCGGAGCAGCTGGGCAAAGAGATCGGCGAAGCCCTGCTGAAGACTGAACCGGCATTATTCTCTTCATTCAATGTGATCAAAGGGTTTTTGAATCTTGGCATCGGTGATGCTTACTGGCTATATTTTTTACAAACCAATTATGCGGATAAACGGATAGGTCTCCGCCCGGCGAATGACAAAACGATCATTGTCGAATATTCTTCCCCCAATACTAACAAACCGCTGCATCTTGGCCATCTCCGAAATAATTTCCTAGGGTGGAGCGTCGCGGAAATATTGAAAACTACCGGGCACAAAGTTATTAAGACATGCATCTATAACGACCGCGGCATCCACATCTGCAAGTCCATGGTGACCTGGCTGCAGTTTGGAAACGGGGCTACGCCCGATTCCACCGGTACCAAGGGCGATCATTTTGTAGGAGATTATTATGTACTTTTTGGAGTAGAACATAAAAAACAGGTGGAAGTCCTGGTCGCTGATGGAATGAGCAAGGAAGAGGCAGAGAAAAATACTCCTATCATGCTGGCGGCGCAGAAAATGTTGGTGGATTGGGAAAACGGCGACCCCGGCGTACGGGCATTGTGGCAAAAAATGAATTCGTGGGTATACGAAGGTTTTAATGAAACATATAAAAAGATCGGCAGCGATTTCGACAAAAATTATTTTGAGAGTGAGACTTATCTGATGGGAAAGGAAATTGTGGAAGATGGTCTGGCCAAAAACGTCTTTTTCAAAAAAGATGATGGAAGCACCTGGATCGACCTTACCGCGGATGGGTTGGATGAGAAACTGGTATTGCGTAAAGATGGGACATCGATCTATATTACCCAGGATCTTGGTTTGGCCGATAAGAAGTATGAACAATTTCATTATGACCAAAGCTTTTACATCATTGCGGATGAACAGAATTATCATATGAAAGTGCTGAAGCTGATCCTCCAAAGGTTGAAGAAGCCCTATGCTGAAGGTATTTATCATTTGAGCTATGGATTGGTTGAATTACCGACCGGCAGAATGAAAACAAGGGAAGGCACGGTGGTGGATGCCGATGATATAATCGAGGAACTAAAGAACGTCGCAAAATTGAAGACCGAGGAATTGGGAAAGGTCAAGGATTTTAACCCTGGTGAGTTGAATGAGCTATATGAGACTATCGCAATAGGTGCATTGAAATTTTTCCTGTTGCGGGTGGATCCTAAAAAGAGAATGGTTTTTAACCCGGAAGAAAGTATCGATTTTCATGGGTTCACCGGCCCGTTTGTGCAATATACTCATGCAAGGATTAAATCGATATTGAGAAAAGAAAAGCCGTCGGCCACTCATCCATCAACCGTCCACAGTCAATTGTTGCCAAAGGAAAAGGAGCTTCTTGTTTTGCTTGAACAATATGGAACAGTATTAGACCAGTCGCTGGAGGAACATAATCCTTCTGTACTGGCTATTTACGCATTTAATACTGCCAAAACCTTCAACACTTTCTATACTGAACATTCCGTGATGAATGCTGAATCGGAAGAAAAGAAACAGTTGCGCCTCCAGCTTTCAGAACTTACGTCGAATATTATAGCATCTTCGATGAATTTGTTAGGAATTAAAGTGCCTGAAAGAATGTAGAGCCGTTAAATTTATTTATTAAATAAACGTCATGAGCGCGGATAATGCAAAGCTGGTCGAAGCAGGTATTAGTTTCGTGTTAATATTATATTGCCTGTTGATTTTTTCTGGGAAAGTAAAACTCAAAAAAAGGTCGGAATTTTTGGAAAAGAACGGGCGTTGGTTGGTCGTCCTGGGTTTTGTTGGATTGCTTTATCCAATATCGGAAGTATTGAGTGTGCTATTTAAACTTTGATCTTGTCGTCGGCATCACCCCTCTCGGGGCCCGCCCCGTCCCCGCCTCCACCACCCTGCCCTATCGCAGTTACCCTGCAACAGGACATCATCGCAGCTGCAATAAGATTATTAAATCCTAAATACGTAAGCCGCTAGCTGTTTTAGCAAATTAATTCGTCAGGTTCGGATTATCAAAATCAGATTATCTAACTAAGAAGTAAACTTCTATACAAATATCCTTTGCGGTGAAATCAGCACCATGAGAAAAAGACGCGAACTCATGCGAAAAAAACAACCAATGATTGTTTCGATAAACAAGTTCCTGTGTTTAAATGACGATAGTCCGTCCGGTTATTGACTGCTGAGAAACGTCTTAATTTCATTTATCCATTCTTCTTTATACTTCACGAGATAGTCTTCGTGTCCAGCAAGTGGAAAGGTCTTCAGGTATTTTTTTCCCTGCAGGTTCGAATAAATAATATCGATTTCACTACGGCTCACCTTCTCATCTTTCTCTCCATACAGCAACAGCGCCCGGCAGTTTACTTTCTTTGCATATTCCTCCGGCTTGTAACCAAAAGCCCAGAACCCGTTCTGCAATCCGCCCCAAAAATCCAAAAGGCAGGCCATCGGGAATGAAGGAACTCCCATTGACCGGAACCTCGCACAGGTCGTTTTGTACAGCGAGCCAAAAGGACATTCAATCATAATACCCGAAGGCATTAGCGAGTAATCGTTAAGAGATTTCAAAATAGCCGAGGCTCCCAGGGAAGTACCAAACAGGTAAATAGACTTTTCGCCTTTTGACTGGATATAATCGAAACAGGATTTTACTTCCTGTGCTTCTTTGAAGCCAATTGTGGTCTGGTTGCCTTCGGAACCGCCCGAACCCATAAAGTCCACCAGCAGCGTATTGTAACCAAGAGCCAGGAATTCATCTGCCTGGCGAAGCATAGACGATTTTTCGCCTCCATAGCCATGAAACAATATCACAGTGCCTTTAGCGCTATCCGTAGCTATATACCAACATTCGATTTTTTTGTTGCTTTGAAGAACGACAGTTTCGAAAGGTCGTTTGGGTTGTGTTTTGTTTTCCGGTCTTGGGTTACTGATCCCAAAAAAAAGCGCTTTCATTTTTCCTCCAAACGATAGACTGCCTGATTTCGTTTTCGCTCCGGTAGTATGAGAAAAATGGGTGAATTTATAGGCATGAAAGTAAGCGACGATGTTCATCAATATAAAAAATACAAGAAGAGTCCAGCCGGTTCGCTTAAGCAGTTTTTTACGTTTGATGGTCATCGTGGGTTATACTAGATCGGCATGCTTTTTTGCCTGTCAATTGAATTACTTTGCTTCGCCCGCAATGACGGCGTCTTTACATTCCCGGCAACTTCTTCTCTGTCTTCAAACTGCTCAGGCTGGGATCCATTTGAATAGCTTTATCGCAGAGCAACTGGCCCTTCTCCTTCTCCCCTTTTTTCTGGAAGCTCAGGCCGATCATATAAAGGGCGGAAGCATTTTGTTTATCGTAGTTCAGGATCTTGTCCCAGTAATAAATGGCGTCGTCGTATTTGGCTTTATCATAGTAACCTTCGGCTACCATGTTCAGGATATTGATATCGCTGGGTTTTCTTTTCAATATATCTTTTAGGATCGCTACACCGTTGTCAAGTTCGCCAGCATTGATATAAGCAATGCCAAGGTTTTCCATGTAGTCATTGTCCTTATTCAGCCCCTTGTCACCGGCTTCCTTGATATATTTTAATGAATTCTTATTGTCATTCATTGCGTAATAGATCAATCCCATTTCATAGATCCAGTAGGGTTTAGTAGCATCCAGCTGAATCGCCTTTTGAAAATAAGGGATCGCCTGCTTATAGTTCTGCATATCGGCATAGCAATGGGCGACCATATACGGAACTTCTGCGTTGCCTGGATCCTCTTTGGCCGCAGCATCCAACGATTCAATGGCCTCACCATAATTATCTTTTTCGTAATGCATTTTACCAATATAATAGCTCACCTTCTCGGAAGGATCAGCCTGTTTTAATTTCTGTGCATACAGAAGAACGTCGTCATAGTTTTTATAATTAAAGGAAAGCTGGAGCAGTTGCTTGTAAACAGCGGTTGATGCATCACCCATCTCGACCAGTTTTTTATAAGTAGTTATCGCCTGGTCATATTTACGAAGATCCATGTAAGCTGAGGCTAATTCATTCAGGAGAGTTCTGGAGGAGCCATCATATTTCAGGGATTTTTCAAATTGCTTTAATGATTCAAGACGACGGCCATTCTGTTTTTCCAACAAACCTTTTTGGAGATAATAGTTGGCACTGTCTTGCTGGGAATAAGATGCGAAAGCGGATAAAAGAAAGGAACCAGCCACAAGGGCACGCATCATAGGGTTTTTCTTTGGATGAGTTTTAAACAGGATAGACATTGGGCTTAGTTTTCAACGTTTTAAATCAAGGATATCAGATACAATACCGTCTAAAATACAAATTATTTCAGGACTAACCCAGCCAGCGGCGGCAAATTTAACACGATGCGGTAGATTTCCTGCTCGCTATCAACCAGCTCCGACCGGATGTCCGGATTATAAACGTCGCCAGTTCCCCAATATATTGTTTTGTCACTGTTGAAAATCTCTTTTTCGTAAGTTTTTCCCCTTACATAAAGCTGCCAGTCATTCCGCACTACAGGTGTCATATTAAGAATAACCAGAAGGTCATCCTGTTTTTCCTTTCCTTTCCTGCGAAATGCAACTACCGATTCTTCGCGATGATTTACATCCACCCATTCAAATCCGTATATGTTAAACTGGTTTTCATACAAAGCCGGCTGTTCAGTCAGCAACTTGTTAAGGTCTGCTACGCAATTTTTCAGCTTGAGATGTTTATCGTGCCGTAACAGTTCCCAGGCCAGTTCTGATTTGTAATTCCATTCATGCGTCTGGCCGAATTCATTACCCATGAAGAGCAATTTTCCGCCAGGATGTGTCCACATATAAGTATAGAGGAGGCGAAGGTTGGCTGCTTTCTGCCATTCATCCCCTGGCATTTTGAAGAGCATCGGGCTTTTGCCATGTACAACTTCGTCATGACTCAAAGGGAGCATAAAGTTTTCATCATAATAATACATGATGCTAAACGTAAATTTATCCTGCTGAAATTTTCTTTCAACGGGATCCAGTTCGAAATAATCCAGCGTATCATGCATCCAGCCCATCATCCATTTCATGCCAAACCCGAGACCATCGCCAACCGTGGGCCTGGAAACGCCTGGCCAGTCTGTAGCTTCTTCAGCAATTGTTTGTACATCCGGGAAATCGCGGTAGATAGTTTCATTCAGGTCCCTGATGAAAGCGATCGCTTCAAGGTTGCCATCGCCACCATGCTCGTTGGGCTCCCATTCACCTTCATCCCTTGAATAATTAAGCTTAAGCATCGAGCTTACTGCGTCTACGCGAATGCCATCTATATGAAAAACATCGAACCAAAATCTTGCGCTGCTGATCAGGAACGATTTTACTTCTCCCCTTTTATAATTAAAAATATAACTGTTCCAGTCCGGATGGAACCCTTTACGCATATCCGCGTATTCGTAAGTATGAGTACCATCGAACATGAACAAACCATGGGCATCATAAGGAAAATGCGAGGGCACCCAATCAAGGATCACACCTATGTTTTCTTTGTGGAATGCTTCAATCAACCTCATCAATCCCTGCGGGTCACCGAAACGCGAAGTAGGCGCAAAGAAACCTGTGCACTGGTAACCCCAGCTGCCGTCAAATGGGTGTTCCATAACAGGCATGAACTCGACATGCGTAAATCCCATTTCTTTGACGTAGGGTACCAGGCGCGCTCTTATCTGGTCATAGCTGTTATAGCTTTCTTCATCATGTTTATCCGGACGCATCCAACTGGTAAGATGCACTTCATATATGCTCCAGGGAGCATCGAGCGAATTGTGTTTCTTGCGGTCCTTCATCCATTCCTGGTCCTTCCATTCATAATACAGGTCCCAGGTGATGGTTGCGGTTTGTGGTCTTCGCTCCCAAAAATGCGCAAACGGATCTCCTTTGTCCGTTTCCCTGCCGTGATAACCGACGATGTGGTATTTGTAAGCTTCACCCAGTTTAAACCCGGGAATGAATCCTTCCCAAATACCACTGTTATCCCATCTTGGATACAATTTATATTCGCCCTTGTTCCAATCGTTAAAATTGCCAATTACCGATACCGAAGTGCCGTTTGGCGCCCATACACAGAAATACATGCCCCATTTTCCATTTACCTGCAGGGAGTGGGATCCAAATTTTTTGTATAAAGTATAATGTGTGCCCTGTTGGTAGTTTTTTACATCCTCGTCAGTCAGCAATGAATAGTTCCAGACGCGGTTACTGGTATCAACAAAATTCTTCTCCTCGTATTTTGGAACCGTTTCGGGCATTAATTAGGTTTTAATTGAAATGAATATCGTCTTGATCTTTTTCGGTTTTAGCCAGTTTTAAAATCTCAAATATCTTTTTTGATATGCGGGATTATGGAATTTCCATGTCCCGGTATCTTATCCAACTTACAGCTTTTTATTGAAAAATTAACAGCAGGGATGAAGAAATTGACATGGTTTATTGCCGCAAAGAAGGATTTTTGTACCGGTCTTAAAAATGTAGCCATTTTAATGGGGCACAAGGTTTACATTTCAGCCCCTAATCGTAACCATTCACCGCTATGAGAAAATTGTTGTATTTCCTTCTACTGGCCGGCATTTCCCTTGGTGCTTCCGGACAGATGGGTTCATTGAAAGGCATTATCCGCGATACCGCCGAAAAGAAAAACCTGTCTCATGCGGTCGTATCGCTTCTCCGAAGTTCAGATTCTGTTTTAGTAAAATTTACCCGCACCAATAGCCAGGGCAGTTTCGAAATCCCTGATCTTTTAGAAGGCGAGTATATATTAATGATCACTTATCCCAAGTTTGCGGACTATGCGGACAAGATTAAACTGCCTGCCTCTCCCCTCGATCTTGGCATCGTCCCACTGACACCTAAAAGTTTGCTTTTACAGGAGGTGGTTATCAGGAACAACCGGGCCATCAATATTAAAGGCGATACCACGGAATTTGCAGCCGATAGTTTTAAGGTAAAGGAAGGAGCGACTGTTGAAGATCTACTCAAACAATTGCCCGGCATGCAGGTCAACAGCAAGGGAGAGATAACGGCTCAGGGAAAAACAGTGGACAAGGTACTGGTAGACGGGGAAGAGTTTTTTGGGGCCGACCCAACGATTGCCACGCAAAACATCGGGGCCAAAGCCGTAGACAAGGTGCAGGTGTTTGATACAAAAACCGAACAGGACCAGTTAAAGGGGATCGGCAACGCCGGCGAAGGCAATAAAACGATCAATATAAAATTGAAGGAAAGCGCCAAGAAGGGTTATTTCGGCAAGCTGGAGGGCGGTACAGATTTCGACAAGATTGCGAACGCGAAGGTGATGTACAATAAATTCAGGAGTACAAAGAAGATGTCTGTTTACGGCACCAAGAGCAATACAAATACCGGTAGCCTGGGATGGGAAGACAGGGATAAACTTGGACTCGAAAACAACGACTACGAATATGATGAGATCACTGGCTTCTACATGAGCTATGGAGATTTCGACAATGAGTTTAATGATTGGAACCTCCGCGGGATACCCGATGCCTATACAGCCGGCGCCCTGTACAGCGACAAATGGAATGAAGACAAAAACAAGTTCAACCTTTCTTATCTCTATAACCGGCTTGGAACCGAGAATACTACCCGGACCATTTCACAGACGCTGTTGAAGGATACAACATTTTCCACCAATTCAATATCAAAGAGCAGTGGCCTTTCCCAACGCCATACTATCAGCGGCAAATACGAGTGGAAGATCGATTCTTTTTCCACGATCAAGTATACGGTAAGCGGAAAATACAATCTCAAAACCACGCACACCGAAAGCGCCAGCGTAGCACTGACCGGAAATGATGATTCCCTGAACGCAAACATCCGGACAAACGATGCCACCTCGACGAAAAGACAATTGGACAATGTGCTTACCTATAATCGTCTTTTTCGCAAAAAGAACCGGCAGCTGATCGCCACCTTCAGGCTTGGTCTTATTGACGATAACCAGGATGCAAAACTGACGTCGATAACCAACTATTACAAAAACGGTCTCAGGGATTCAACCGAGTTAATCGATCAGCTAAAAATTTATAGTGGCAGCTCCAAAACCTTTGGCACCAAGATCACGTTTAATGAGCCTTTGAGCAGCAAATGGAACCTGGTGACCGAATACAGCCTGAATGTGAACAAATCCACATCTTACCGCAACAGCTATGATGATAAAGACCGCAACAAGGAATACACTGACCATAACGACCTCTACAGTAACAATTTTGATTTGGATGCAACATCCAACAGCGGTACGATCACGGCCCGCTACCAGGGATCGAAATTGCGGATGGCTATGGGTTCCGGTCTTTCATCCATTTTACTTCACCTGAATGACCTGGATCTGAAGGCGCAAAAGAAATACCGGTTCACTGGTTTCACCCCGCAGGCGCAGATAGGATATAAAATGAAACCCCAGACCGGTTTTTCTCTTTCCTACCGCGGCAATACGGTTCAGCCCAGCCTGACGCAATTACAACCATTACGGAACAATTCGGATCCTCTAAGTATCTACATAGGCAATCCCAACCTGAGAGTAGGGTTCAATCATAGCATGAGCGCATCGTTTAATGATTTCAAAGTGCTCAAGGGACGCTATATGTTTACCAATTTCTCGTTCACCTTTCAACGGAATGCGATCACCAATTTTAGCCTCGTGGATTCGTTTGGCAAGACAACATACATGCCTGTCAATGTCAACGGGAACTATAACTGGTTCTGGTGGGGTGTGTGGAATTCAGGGCAGGGTGATAAAAAACTTCTTTCCGAGATCCAACCACAGGCTAACGGCGGTCGTATCCGCAATTATATCAATGGCCATAGAAATACCAATACCTATGCGTATTTCAGCCTGACCTACCGCTTGCGCTACTCCGTGACCGATAAGTATAGCTGGAATATCGGACCTATGATCAAAAGAAACCTGTCCAAATCGTCTTTGCGGCCAACTGCTAACAATAA
This sequence comes from Bacteroidota bacterium, assembly GCA_005884665.1. Lineage (GTDB taxonomy): Bacteria > Bacteroidota > Bacteroidia > Chitinophagales > Chitinophagaceae > VBAT01. The sequence continues at coordinate 121,179 of VBAT01000019.1, read as the reverse complement.
CTACTGGAGTTACGGAGGCCGGGCCGAGTTTTATGTAAAGCTATTCAAGAACTGGGAGTTGAATTCCGATGTGGATGCCAACCTGCAGCAAAAGACAGATGCCTTCGCCAACAATGCGAATATAGTGGTCTGGAATGCGGAGTTCAACAGGAAATTTGGAAAAGAAAAGGCTTTGAAAGTTGCGGTATCTGCACATGATATATTGAACCAGAATATTGGCTTCAACAGGACCATTAACAGTAATTTTATTAACGAAGAGCGATATGACAGGCTCGCGAGATACTTCCTGCTTACGCTTTCCTGGACATTCAATAAAATGCCCGGCAAAAATTAATGACATGAAAAGACAATTAATCCTGTTAGGCGCTTGCCTTATATCGAACCTGGTCATTAAAGCACAACAAATCTTCCTGGATAAGGTAAGTGTTGATTATGCAAAGACGGTAGCTGTATGGCCGCTGATCAAAGAACTCGACCCCCAGTGGTTTGAGGACGGGAAGGATCACATGCCGAAAGAAACCGTGAGCTATTTTAACTTCACCAGTGATGGCAGCCGCTCAATTTTCAAACGCACCAAAGAGGCGGAAATACCCAAAAACATGTGGTTCCAACCTTTTGCCGACAATAATGTCGTCTACAACGATTACACCAGCGGCACAAGTATTTCTCAGAAGCCAATCTACGAAGAGACTTTTTTGGTCAAAGACAGCCTGTTGAAGATAAAATGGAAGATAACAGCCGACACACGAGTTATTGCTGGTTTCGAATGTCGTAAGGCTATCGGGATACTGTATGACACAGTCGCTATTTTTGCTTTTTATACAGATGAGATCGCTATTAGCGGTGGTCCGGAAGGTATCAACGGGTTACCGGGTATGATACTCGGTGCTGGTATTCCAAGGCTTCATACCACCTGGTTTGCTACAAAAGTATCAATGGCAGATAATATCAGCCCCAAAACACTGGCACCTGCTACGAAGGGCAAAAATGTTACCCGCAAGTCCATGCTCGAATCACTTGACCGCATCATGAAAGCATGGGAAGAGTGGGGACGGAAAATGGTGCTGGCTTTTTTTGTGTGATATGAGTTGTTTTGGTTCTTTTCATTTGGCTCCGATATTAGCAAGAGAACCAATCCCGCCAACTGGCGGGACAATAACCAAATAAAATAAAAATTATAAATCACAATACTCAAAAACTGAGTCCTCCGATACAACTTTTTGACTTTAGTTTCTGATTTGAAGCTTTTTTGGTTCTTGGTTCTTTCTCTAATTATTTATCGTTGTCTTCGCTGAAGGTTGCACTGCCTTATTGAGGATATCCAACACAGCTTTTTTCAGCTCCGGGTATTTATAGTCATCAGTGAAAATATAATTCCAGAAAGTAGAGAAAGAACTGTTCCTGACAAGGCAAAGAACATATTTGCCGTTTGGGGTCATGCGAACAGCAGCGCTTGATTCCGAGCGGACCTGGTAATCTACCGTTCCATCATCTTTCATCACATAAAAATTATGTTTGACGAAAATGGGCTCTTGCCCCGGCTCATCAAAATGTTCGAATGCCATTATCTTTTTGCCTTTCCAGTAAAACTGGTGAAAACAGAACATTTTTTCCATTCCCTCGGGCAGGACATTTTTTTTGTGTGCACCATAAAGAGCAGCTTTTAGCGGCTTTGCTTTTTCATACTCTTCAAGAGAATAATAAACCTGTATCAGTTTGGCGATCGCCCGGTAATCATCCGGATACTGGACGATATGCTTTTCAAAACTAGCCCTGGCTGCTATACTATCACCGGTCAACTGCTGCATCAGGCCCGTGTTATAGGAAAATGTTTGGTGATCGGTCTCTCCCACCGGTAAGCGTTCGGCGGCGGTCTTAAAAACAACCAGCGCATCTACATTCCTATCCAAACTTTGGTAAATATCAGCTAGCGTGAGGTAATATCTTGGCTTGCATCGTTGGTAGCTGGTTGCCTTTGTCAGGTAGACAATAGCTGAATCGGTGCGTTTGAGGAGGTTCAGTATTTCTCCCTTTGCACCATAGAAATCCGGTTCCTCGGGCAACAATGCAATGGCATTGTCAACAAAGGGTAATGCTTCCTCGTATTTTTTCATAAAGAACAGGATCATCCCTTTATAAAAATACATGTCATGATCGGCAGGGCCTTTGGCGATAGCCTGGTCCAGATACTTCAATGCATTCCTGTCATCCTCTTTCATGTAATAAGCCATCCCGATATAATAAAATGATTTGGCCGAAAGATCCTCGTTAGCTCCCGGTTTGTATTTGATCACTTCATCATATTTCTGCTGTTCGTAAAGGGCTTTCAATTTTTCAGCCTGGGCAAAAGAAAATGGCAGCCACGAAAAGAAGGCGATGATAAGAAGTGATAAGGTCTTCATGTGTTTTTTTTAGCGGATGCGAAAACCCTGACCAATACATACTTCCCTAGCAGGGATTCCAATTAAGGAACTGGAAGGTATAATGAACTCACGTTTCTGAAATTACGCAATTCTCACCTGCACAGAGGATATAAAACTGCAACAAATTATAATTATTGTCCCGTCAGGATGGTAAATAATTTTATTCAGCACTGAATTAAGGGACATTTAGGTCTTACCATTTTGTTCGTGGAATTCAACATAAAACAGTGTATATGAATTATCGTGTATGGCTTTTGTTTTGCGTGCTGTGTGTGCTGCCAGCTGCTGCAAATTTCGGATCAGTAGCACTAAGTAATAACTACACTTCCTGCCGGCTAGTGCCAGTCCGGCTTGGCATATTTACCGTGTCCGCTACAGGCACAGATGTGCTCCTGAAATGGACCACGGAGTATGAGGAGAATGTAAATAAAATTGTAATTGAGAAAAGCAATGGAACAGGTTCTTTTGAGCCGGTCGGTGAGGTAATGGCGCTAAACAACGCATCCTCTTACAGTTTTTCAACAAGAATCGATGAACCTTCTTTTTTCCGCCTGAGGATCGTGGATATCGACGGACGTAGTGCTTACTCAAAAATTCTAAGCATCCGCCCGGGGATAAATCCCGGCGATTTTTCGCTTCTTGCCAACCCGGTAACGGATGGAACGGCCCGCATTACGACGTTCGCCAGCAGCGAGACCAACGGCGAGTTCATTTTACATGACATCACCGGCCGGCTGATGAAAAAATTTACCGCGCATCTTTCCAAAGGCACAAACTTTATCAAACTATCGGTAAATGAACTGATCCCGGGGACTTATACGCTGCAATACCATGATTCAAAAATGGAGATGCACGCGATCAAGCTAATTAAACTGAACTGACCGACAGTGACGTTGCTTCGCTTCGCCTGCCTGCCGGTAAGCAGGCTCATAATGACGGTCAATAGCCAATGTGCAACTGGCAGTAGGCAATATTCAATAGTCTTACTTTAAACTCTCAATTCTAAACTTTAAACTCAATTCACCAACTCTCCCACCAGGCATTCCTTCGGTTTCAATTCAATTTCATCAAATGTGAGTGTCTGCCCCGTGATTACATTTTTCAATTTTGTGAATCCTGCTGTTCGTTCCGTATAGGTATTCCATCTTGGTTTGGCGGAATTGTTCCCGGTATTAGCTATGACGATGATCGTTTGCCTGTTGTCATAACGGAAATAGGTATACAAGCCCCTGAAGGGAATAAATTGCGTTGTCTTGCCTGTCGTCAATGCAGAAGAGTTTTTTCTATAATTGGCGAGTGTGCTGACGTAATTGAATGCCTCGTTTTCCTGCGCTGTTCTTCCTGCAGTGGTGAACCGATTCACGGGATCACCTTTCCATCCCCCAGGGAAATCTTCCCTGACCGTTGCATCAGTATTGGTCTTTTTGTTTTTCATCAAAACCTCGGTACCATAATACAATTGGGGAATGCCACGCAGGGTAAGCAGCCATGTCAATCCCAATTTGAGGCGGTCCAGGTCTTCATCCACCACCGAATATACCCGGTCCATATCATGATTGTCCATAAAGATGCAATTGCGCAACGGATTTTTATACACCAGGTCCTGCGCCATGGTCATATAAAGTTTATTTACTCCTTCTGTCCATCCCTGGGAAAGACCCATGCCACTGAGGATAGCAAAGCAGGTTTGAAAATCTATTACACTGTTTGCATTATGTTTAAAAGCAGCGCCCATAGTGTTTTGCGTAAAATAGGCATTGCCGATAACCGAATTAACCCAGGCTTCGCCAAAGATTGTTATGCCGGGAAATTCTTTTTCTAACGCAGCGTTGACGTTATTTAAAAATTGTTCATCGCAATATTTATAGGTATCCACTCTCCAGCCATCTACTCCAAAATATTCCGTTGACCAGATGGCATGTTGAATAAGAAATGTAGCCAGGAACGGGTTGCGTTGATTCAGGTCCGGCAAATGATCGGTAAACCAGCCATCCAGCATGACCTTTTTATCATAAGCAGAACCGTAAGGGTCAAATAAAGTTTCTTCCCGGTGGTTTGGGGGAGTAAACTTCGGCCAGTTGTTGATCCAATCGCTTGTGGGTGGATCTGTAGCAAAAAAATGTTCTTTGCTGATATGATTATAGATTGCATCCTGGACGACCTTGATGCCCTTCTTATGAGCTGCATTGCAGAATGCGAGATACCCGCTGTCACCTCCAAGGCGTTTGTCCACTTCGTAGTGATCGGTGAACCAGTATCCATGGTAACCCGCTATTTTATTTCCGCCCTCCTCCATCCTGTCCGTGTTGTTCTCAATGATCGGGGTCAGCCAAAGAGCAGTCACACCCAGTTGCTTAAAATAATCTAAATGGTTTTCGATACCCTTGAAATCTCCTCCATGGCGGGCCCACATATTTGTCCTGTCGCTGGTCTGGTCGCGATAGCCGGGCACGACGTCATTGGAAGGGTCCCCGTTTGAAAAACGGTCTGGTATCATCAGGTAAAGAAAATCTTTGGAGGTAATCCCCAGTGCTCTTGTTTTACAATCTTCTTTGCTTTTCGCCATCAATTCATACTGGATCCGTAGATGATATCCCGGTACAACGAATTCCAGTACACGTATACCTGGTTTTGCATTAGCTGCAATAACAAGGTCAAGGAATACATAATTGGGATTCTCTACGTGATGAACGGACTTTAGAGTAATTCCATCGGCCAGGGGAATTCCATTTGCAGAGAGTTTGTATACGGGAATGATTTCGGCTATGTTCTTTGACCGGATCATCAACTGCAGGTTCCGGTTCTTCATACCAACCCACCAGTTGGATGGATAGACACTCATCAGGGAATCATTCGCACTGGCCTGCAGCGTCGTGATGATAAATAAGAAAACAATAATCCTTTTCATATTATACAGATCTTTCTCCTTCGATTTCAAGTTTGATGGTTTCTATTTCATCCACTTTCTTTGGTTCTTTGATGAATAAGAAACAAATAATAGCGGCAATTATCATCAGTACCCCTCCGGATTGCACGGCGGCTAGCATATTGTTGTTCAATACATGCTTCATCAACCAGGGATAACAAAATGAGGCGATAATTTCCGGTAATACGATAAAGAAATTAAAAATGCCCATGTATATACCAACCTTGTCTTTCGGTAGTACGCCGCTAAGCATTGCATAAGGCATCGACAGGATACTTGTCCAGGCTATGCCAACCCCGGTCATGCATATAAATAATGTGTTTTTTTCGGTAACAAATGCGACAGAGATCAAACCAATGGCACCAATAATCAGGCACAAAGAATGAGTCAGTTTTCTGCCAAGTTTATCTGCAATGACCGGAAGAATAAAGGAAAACAAAAACGTGACTACGCTATAATAAGCCAATGTTAATCCGGCGAAATCCTTTCCGTCACCGAAGGCGGGGTCAGTATCACTCTTTGCACCGAAGACATGATAGGCGACTGATAGTGCGTAATAAAACCACATTAAAAATAAACCGGGCCAGGTAAAAAATTGTACGAGTGCAATAATTTTCATTCTTCGGGGCATGTTTCGCATGGCGGAAAGGACTTCCCTAAACCCTCCGGCAAAACCTTTGTTTGATGCTTTTAACTTGTCTTTATAATCGACGTCAGATGGCGGGTATTCTTTTGTTGTGAGAACAGTGTAAAGCACGGCAAAAAAGAAAAAGAAAGCACCTATATAAAAAGAGAATTTGACATTATCCGCAATTATGCCCTTTGCGGCAACATTGTGAACATCAAAAATATTGTTCAGGGCATAGGGCAATGCAGAAGCAATCATACCGCCTAACCCAATCATCAGGCTCTGCATAATAAATCCCCTGTTGATCTGGCTGTCCGGAAGTTTGTCTGTTACAAACGCCCTGAAAGGCTCCATAGCCACATTTCCAAAAACATCCAGCACCCATAACAATCCAGCTGCCATCCAAATTGCCCCGCTGTGAGGCATAATGATGAGGGCGATTGAACTCAACAGGGCTCCTATAAAAAAGTAGGGTCGGCGTCTTCCAAACTTTGGATGCCAGGTTCTATCGCTTAAATAACCGATAATAGGTTGAACAATCAATCCTGTTAAAGGAGCTGCCAGAAAGAGGTAAGGGATTTTATCCGCATGTGCACCAAGGTTGTTATAAATAACGCCCATATTTGCCCTTTGCAGATCCCAGCCAAACTGGATCCCGAAAAAGCCCACGCTCATATTTATTATTTCGCTCAGCCCGAGTTTTGGCTTTACACCCGTGTAGGCAGAAGATGACATAAGCAAGTTGTTTAAATCAGCAGTAGAAACGGGAAGATAGGAAGATTATGTAGATGTAGATCCTAAAATCCGGAGTAGATTCCGATAGCTATCGGAACGAAACCCGAAAACATGCAATAGGCGACCTGCGTGGTATTTCGGATTTCGAAATTAAAGATTCGAATTTCTATATAACATATCCATTTGGAATAATAGCGCCCTTCTTCACTACCACTATTCCATCTTTAATCGTATAAAGCGAATGATCTGCATTTTCAAGATGAGGGCCGCCATTGATACGTACATCGTCGCCGATCCGGCAATTCTTATCTATAATGGCATTCCTGATGTAGCAACGATTTCCGATACCGAGTAAAGGAATCCCTTTTGCATGATCGACCGCGATATCCTGAAGGGTCTCGAAATAATCACTACCCATGATGTATGTGCTGATGATGGTGGATCCGTGGCCGATACGCGAACGTATACCCACCACTGTTGTCTCCATTCGTGATGCATTAATAATGGACCCTTCGGCTATGACTGTTTTTTCCAGCGTGGTGCCACTTACTTTGGCTGGCGGAAGCATGCGGGCACGAGTATAGATAGCATTGCTGTTGTCAAATAAATTAAAATCCGGGAGATCGGCAGTCAGCCCGAGATTGGCTTCAAAAAAAGAATAAATGTTCCCGATGTCCGTCCAGTAACCTTCATACTGGTAACTTGCCACTTTGCATTTACCGATCGATTGAGGAATTATCTCTTTACCAAAATCAGTTGCTTCCAGGTATTCATTTTGTAGATAATCGAACATCAGTTGCCGGTTGAATATGTAAATACCCATAGAGGCGAGATAAACCTTGCCGGCTTTCCGCATCTCATCGCCGGTATCGCTGGTCCAGTCTTTCAATACTTCTTTTTTGGGTTTTTCAATAAAGGAGGAAATAAAACCCTCTTTACTTTCTTTTAATATACCGAACTCCGGAGCTTCCCTGTCCCCAACCGGTATGGTAGCGACAGAAATGTCGGCCCCTTTCTTTTTATGGTTATCCAGCATTTCCTGGAAATCCATCTGGTAAAGCTGGTCACCGGATAAAATAAGTACATAGTCACTGGCAAATGGAGCAACATGCCTAAGACTTTGCCGGACCGCATCGGCCGTTCCCTGGTACCAGGCCGGATTATCGGGAGTTTGTTCGGCAGCTAGTATGTCCACAAACGCTGAACTGAATGCACTAAAATGATAGGTGTTCTTAATATGCCGGTTCAGCGACGCCGAATTGAATTGTGTCAATACAAACATCCTGTTGATACCAGAATTGATGCAATTTGAAATAGGAATATCCACGAGACGGTATTTCCCGGCAATGGGTACGGCAGGTTTGGACCGGGCTGCAGTTAAAGGATATAATCTTGAACCAGCTCCTCCACCGAGGATGACGCTGAGCACTTCAGTAGAAATGGACATAGTAAACAGATTTAAATAACAACAATCGACATTTAGTTATGCCTTCAAAAGGTATGCTGGTTTTTTCAACAGATCTAGGATTGCAAGGAGCGGTAAATATCAATATACTGTTGCGCGGAAGAATCCCATGAATGATCAAGTGTCATCATGTAGCTGCGCATCCACGTATAAAGATCGGGTTTGTTATTGTAAAGGTCAATAGCCCTCCCTACAGAATAAGTAATATCACCGACACTCGCCTGGTCAAACCGTATCCCGTATCCCTGGTAATCTCCAAAATCCCTGATAGTATCCTTCAAACCGCCCACGCTTCTTACCATCGGAACGGTACCATATCGTAATGCATACATCTGGTTAAGCCCGCAGGGTTCCACGCGGCTCGGCATCAGCAAAAAATCAGAACCGGCATAGATCATATGGCTCAACGGTTCGCTGTAGCCAATATAAGAATTGAAATAACCATTGAACTGGTGTTTCATTTGATCCAGTTGTTCTTCCAGTTGTGGTTCGCCGGAACCCAGCACAAGGAAATTCGCTTTGCCATGATGCTGGTAAATAGACTGGCTGATGGCATCCGGTAAAAGGTCCGCAGCTTTTTCTCCCACCAGCCTGCCGATAAATGCGACTAACGGTTTATCGGGGTCGAGCCCGAACTGCCCGCAAATTTCTTTTTTATTTTTCTTCTTGCCTTTATCCACCAACTCGTTGTCGTAGTTCCTTGCAAGGAAATTATCAGTCTGGGGATTCCAAACATCTGTATCAATTCCGTTGAGGATCCCGAAACTCTTTCCTTTTTCATACTGGAAAAGAGACTCAAGACCATTGGCTGCATATTTCAGTTCATCAAGATAACTATGACTAACCGTTGTAACTTTCCAGGCGCATTTCACTCCGGCCGCCATTGGGTTAATGTTTTTGTTCCAGTCCAACAGGCCCCAGTTCCAGCTATCATATGCCGGGATATAGTAATAATGGTCCCAGCCGATCCAGCCCTGGTATTGTCCATTATGTATGGTGAAAACGGTTGGCACATTCGCAAGGTGGCTGCGAAAAGCATGGCAATGCCTTACCATAAAAGGAATGAGCCCGGTATGATGATCGTGGCAATGAATAACGTTGGGTGTATGTTGCCATTTGGTGAGCCAGTCGCAGAAGGCTATCTGGAAAGCGACGAATCGTTCATTGTCGTCGTCGTAACCATAGATCTTCTCACGGTCAAGCAATCCATTGATATCGATAAGATAGAGATCGAAGCCTAGTTTATTGGTCTTTTCGCGGATCACGCTGTAATGAAACCATTGGCCGCCCAGGAACTGTCCTCCTTCATGGACCAGTTCCCATTGATTATCGTAAAGGAATTTAGTGCGGTACATGGGCATTACGACTTTGGCTACGTGACCCAATGCCGCCTGGTATTTAGGTAATGAACCTACTACATCGCCCAAGCCGCCTGCTTTAGCTACAGGATAACATTCTGCCGATACATGAATAATCTCCATTGCCAAGGTTTCAAAACTTCAAATTAAGGAGTTTTTTCTGAATTGAAGCTACGGATATATAAAGGAGAAATGACACGAAGCCTTTTTTAAAACGGGATTGCTACGGAGTCACGGAAAAAGATAATGAGTCAGCCGTGAATTCGTAGCAAAGTTCATGGTCGAGCAACCTAGAGACGATTGATCTAACCACCTAACGCAAATATTGTCACTGATGAATAGAAAAGGCATTCAAATTATCCGTGCATTAGTGGTAAAAAGGGTGAAGAACTCAGTTGATAATAAATTTTTGCATTGGTGAATTCTGTTTATTTTGGACATTAAATTAAAACGATTGCAATATGGCAACATCCATGGGACCAACCAGGCCGGTAGCAAGATCTTCTTCGGGTCAGATCCCGACAAACTATGGTGCCCTGAGTACTTTAGTTATTGTGTTTTTCTTCTGGGGATTTATTGCTGCGGGAAACAGTGTATTCATACCTTTTTGTAAGCATTTTTTTCATCTTGATCAGTTCCAGAGCCAGCTGGTAGACTTCGCATTTTACACGGCATACTATATCGGGGCGCTGGTACTTTTCGTCTATGGCGCGTTTGGGGGTAAGGACCTTGTTGGCAAGTGGGGTTATAAGAGAAGTATTGTTTACGGTTTATTGTTTTCAGCACTGGGGGCCGCTGCCATGATCATTGCCGTCAATGCAAATACGTTTGCCGGGATGCTGGCAGGTCTTTTTATTGTTGCTCTTGGATTTTCTCTTCAGCAGACAGCAGCCCAGCCTTTTTCCATCTCTCTGGGAGATCCGTCTACCGGTATGAGCCGTGTGAACCTGGGTGGTGGAGTCAATTCTTTTGGTACGATGATCGGCCCGCTGGTCGTTGCATTTGCGTTGTTCGGAACTACCGCCGCGGTTGATGACGAAAAGATCGCATCGTTGGGACTGACCAAGGTAATTGTGTTGTATACTGGTGTTGGCGTTTTGTTTATTGCGGCAGCAGCATTGTTCTATTTTTCAAAGAAAGTTCCGGCAGGTATTTCCCCGGAAAAAACGGAGAATGCCAATAAAGCCCTTTATTCATTGCTGATCATGACGGGAATACTGATCATCCTCTTTGTTCCTGTATTTAGCAGCTATACTTCACCGGAACAAAAAAGGATCGAAGCTATAGAAAAACAGATCGGGGATCAGAACAAGGCAGTCGATTCCACGCTGAAGGTAAACCTGACCGGCGTCACCGATAGCGCTTTTACGAAGAATTTTCTTAAAAACAAATCTGATGAACAGTTGAACCACCAGTTGGATTCGCTGGCGCAAACAAGTACCAGCGCCGGACAGACATCGGCGATAGCTTTTGCCCGCGATACAAAAAAGAATATTGATGAAGAAAATAAAGAGATCAACACTTTAAAGCACCCGCTGGAGACATATCGAATGAAATGGTTGTTGGGAGCTCTTGCGTCAGTTGTGATCGTATTGCTATTATCCAACTTTAGTGCAAGACGAAAGCCTGCCGGATGGGGAGCTATGCAATATCCCCAACTGGTGCTTGGTATGTTGGGCATCTTTGTTTACGTGGGTGTTGAGGTGACGATCGTGAGTAATCTTAGTGAGCTGCTTAAGCAGCACGATTTTGGAGGTTACCAGTCTTCGCAGGCAGCACCTTTCATTTCAATGTATTGGGGCAGCCTGATGATCGGGCGATGGACAGGCGCTATTTCTGTATTTAATTTGAAACGATCGACGCGGCAATTAATGATGATACTGGTCCCAATCATTGCATTTGGAATCATCATAGGAGTGAATGCAGCATCTGATTATAATGTAAAACCATTGCTTTACTATATTCTTTGTGTGCTGGTGCAAATACTGGCTTTTTACCTGAGTAAAGACAAACCTGCGCGGACGCTATTACTTTTCAGCGTTCTCGGTTTAGCAGCAATGCTTATTGGTTTGTTTACGACTGGAACAGTTGCTATCTATTCTTTCCTTAGTGGGGGACTCTTTTGTTCCATTATGTGGCCGGCCATTTTCAACCTGTCCATTGCTGGTCTTGGTAAATACACCACGCAGGGTTCGGCATTCCTTATTATGATGATCCTTGGTGGAGGAATTATACCACCGATACAGGGTAAGATCGCTGACTATGTACAATCCAACTCAACAGTTCCAGGTTATGGTATACACCAGTCCTACTGGGTACCTGTTCTTTGTTTTGCTTACCTGGCGTTTCTTGGATTTGCTGTAAAAGGAGTACTGAAAAAACAGGGCATTGACTATGATGCCAAGGTTGACGAGGATCTTCAACCGCTTGAAACCTCACCCGAATCAGCATTAAACGTTGTAGAGAAATAGGAAACCCCGCTGAGATGATCTGACGACCGGGTTTCAATTGGTTTCCTTCGTACATTTATCATCCCGCTGTGTGCAGCGGGATTTTTTAAACACAACTAACGATGGCTAAAGCTGCATCCAAATCAAATGTCGGGCAAGCGCTTGCAATAGGAATAGATATTGGTGGAACGGGAACCAAGTTTGGGATCGTAGACCGGGATGGCAATGTTCTTTTCTCCGGCGAAATATCCACTAAAAAACATTCAGATGTAAATACGTTCATCGACGAACTCCATGATGCCTTATCCGAGCTGATCGATAAAGCTGGTGGTATCGGCCGTATGAAAGGTATGGGCGTAGGCGCACCCAACGGTAATTATTACACAGGTACTATCGAATATGCGCCTAATCTTCCCTGGAAAGGGATTATTCCTTTGGCGAAAATGATCGAACATAAATTCAAACTCCCGGTTACGCTAACTAATGATGCAAATGCAGCCGCGATCGGGGAAATGATGTATGGCGCTGCCAAAGGAATGAGGGATTTCATCATGATCACATTGGGAACAGGTGTGGGTAGCGGTATTGTTGCCAACGGTAAATTGATTTATGGTCATGATGGTTTCGCCGGTGAACTGGGTCATACCATTGTGATACCCGATGGACGAATACATAAAGGAACCGGCAAAAAAGGGTCGCTGGAAAGTTATGCTTCAGCCACTGGCGTCACACTCACTGCAATTGAAATGCTCAAGAAAAGTAAGGAAGATAGTTTACTTAGGAAAGTGCCGGAGGATAAATTGGATTCAAAAGCGGTATATGATGCGGCGATACAAGGCGATCGGCTTGCTTTGGATATATTCGAGTTTACCGGTAAAATCCTGGGACTGGCATTGGCCAATGCAGTGATGTTTTCCAGCCCGGAGGCGATCGTATTATTTGGGGGACTTACAAAGGCAGGGGATCTCATTCTTAAACCTACGAGAGAACATATGGAGGAAAACCTGATCCAGGTTTTTCAGAATAAAGTAAAAATACTAGTTAGTCATTTGAAAGAAGCGGATGCGGCCATACTGGGCGCCAGCGCACTGGTGTGGGAAATGAAATAACTGAAAAACAATTGCCTCCCTTAAAGCTTTACACTTGCCTGTTTATAGTCGTCGTTAGATTTCTGCTGGGTAGGTGCAGTCTTTACATTTATGCCTTTACCATCATTTTTGTAGAACGATCTGCATAAACCCGCGATAGAAGTGGAAACGACGACAGAAGAAAAAGCAATGCAAACAAACAGAAGAGACAGGGTTGCTACTGGCCTTTTCATATAAGAAATTTGGATAGTTGTCGTCAAAACTATGCCAAACTAAAATTTAATACAAAAATTATTTTTCGTTTAGGGCCAAACCCTTATAAAAAAAACCGCGGGCACGGGTCTTTGACCTTCTTTATCAGACGGTTTTATAGTTTCCCTGCCGTTTACTAAAAGGCAGCTGCTCCCTCCCCCGTCCAGGTTCAAGGCTTCCCAACAGCCCAGGTCCTTCAGAATTTGAGCTTCCTGGACCAGGGTCGCTCCCCCGCTGGATTCGCTTCTTCCCTGTATCACCAGGATGATCAACCTACCATCCTTTGTGTAACCCATCGCGGTGCGAGGATGTTTGTCGTTTATGGCTTTACCTGGAAATTTCAATTCTTCGTTGTTCGTAATTTTGATTTCGCCATCCCTGATAAGTACAGGACCGCCGCCAACTGCGGTTTTCATTTTCCAGGTCTCTTTGATGCCTCTTCTTTTTTCTCGACTTGGAAAATGATGAAGTTCAGGCGCGAAAACAAATTTGGATACCCATTGGTAAGAATCTTTGACCAGCATGGGTTCCCGTTCAAATGCGATCGGGTGTTTTATAGATGAATCGGTAAAGATCCAGGCAACATCCGCTTTTCTTTTTTTAGAAATGCCGATAGCGCTGGCCAGAGGATGGAAATAGGTTAATGTGTCTTTGCCTCGTCGTGCAATTGTATGGTTATTGTATGCAACCATCGATCCATTCTTTATTACCGCGTTTAAATTCCGGTTGGTCGCAAAAGAAAAGAAAGTGCAGTTGACCACAGCCAGGGGCTGGTTGTTTTTTTCGTAAAATTTTGCCGGTGTCAGCCGCCTGTCCAATGTTGTGTCAACAGTAAACTCTAATTTTTTGTCTTACCAGGTAATAGGCGGTGAATGCACCTGTATCTATTTTTTCGTTCGTGAAATATACGTGAACAGATCGAGGCAGCGGCTGAAACATGGAATCAACATTCTGCCATCTAAGTTGTGCAAAGGAGAACACGGGAAAGAGGAAAAGCTTTATGGCAACTAAAAAAAGAACACGTTTTATAACCATTAAAATAATTTGTTGCTTCGGCCTCACCCTCCAAAGGACATGGAGAGTAAACATCATCTTATTGCTTCGCTTCGCTCGCAATGACGAGGGCGTGCTAGCGGCATCCGACTCACCCTCCTTCTCCCTCTCCAAAAGGAGAAGGCGGGTAACCAGCATTTAAGTGGCTCGCTACGCTCGCAATGACACATGTCAGTATGGTGCATCCCGCATCTTAGCATCCAGTATCCCGCATCAGTCCAGCGTCTCCGTACAATCAACTCCCGGCTATTGACTTCCCTCCCACTCTTTTCTTCCCAATCCTGCAAACACATGCCTTTCGCTATGATACGATGATCGCACCAACGGACCACTTTCAACATAATCCAATCCCAACTGGTAGCCTGTTTCGCGGTATTCGGCAAACTCGTCGGGATGAACGAAACGATGTACGGCCAAATGCTTTTGCGTAGGCTGAAGATATTGTCCAATGGTTATCACGTCACAGCCATTATCACGAAGGTCCTTTATGGTCTGAATTACTTCTTCTTTCTTTTCGCCCAAACCGAGCATGATACCGCTTTTAGTGCGCATGCCTCCTTCTTTCAGGATCCGGATCACTTCCATGCTTCTCCAATATTTAGCCTGGATGCGGACCTGCTTTGTCAATCGCTCTACCGTTTCTATATTATGGGAGACCACTTCAGGCGCTGCATCAATGATTCGTTGAATATCTTCTTTTTTCCCTTTGAAGTCGGGGATCAATGTTTCAAGGGTTGTACCGGGGTTTAGGGCTTTTACCGCCTTGATGGTATTATGCCAGACCGTTGAACCACCGTCTTTCAATTCATCGCGATCCACCGAAGTAATGACAGCATGTTTCACTTTCATCAAATGAATAGCTTCTGCTACTCTTTGTGGTTCATCCCAGTCCAGTTCAGTAGGCTTCCCGGTTGCTACGGCGCAAAAGCCGCAGCTTCTTGTGCAAATATTACCGAGGATCATAAATGTGGCGGTACCGGCACCCCAACATTCGCCCATGTTCGGGCAGTTGCCACTTTCACAAATAGTATGAAGCTTATGCTGATCAACCAAATTGCGGACGTGCTTGTAGTTTTCACCGATTGGCAGTTTAACCCTGAGCCAATCGGGCTTTTTGGGTTTCGTGCCCGGGAATGTGGCGGCAGTAACTTCTGACATTCTGCAAAAATACGATTTTGGAGCTCAAACTGGAAGCGTTGAACAAGCCAGCCCTGGGCAAAATCACCTTAACCTTTTCACCATAAAACTATGAATGCTGCTTATTTCCGCTTTCCGAAAATTACGGCGAGATAACATTGAAGGAAGAACTGTTTATCGGTCTTCTGGAGCAGCATGATGGGAATCTTTTTAGCATAAAATTCTACGCTGGCCCCGATCTCAAGCCCGTTGACGGACTCGTTGAAACGGCCATAGTCAAAACGCAGTGCATATTTTGCAAAGACGCCCGGTGTAACCTTCATTTCGCTCCAGCCTTTACCTAATCCCCCACCGCCAGTGATGGTCGGACCCAGGAATAAAGCGCTGTCCTGGTCTGTATATTTGATCGTCCTGTTTTCTCCAGTAGCAGGGTCGTTGACAGCTACATAGTAAGGACGGAGTAATCCAATCGAAATCCCCCCGTTATATAGCATTGATACGGCTACCCCATTTTTGTTCCCTTTTTGCCCGAGCATGACCTGTTGACCGAAACCCAGGGTTACCGGGTAGAAATAGTTCTTTTTGCCATAGATGAAAGAATTTCCGAAGAAATTATTACCGAGCAGTTTTTCTTCCTTGTGGCTTTTTGTTTCGGCGATGTCGATACGGAAAATATTGGTCTTCTTGTTGGTCTTCATTTTGCCCAACTCATAAAAAATGCCGTACCCGGTGGTACGAAGCTGAATACCCAGGACGCTTTGCTTCGAATAGACCAATACTCCTTCTTCTGCCTGCCGCATCATGTCGGCAACCTTTCTACGCTTGGCTTCTTTCTTCTCTTCCTTGCTCAGATTCTTGCCGGCGGTGCTGTCCTGCGCCGCGGCTCCAATGACCAAAAGAAGGACGATAGCGATAAAATTTAATTTCTTCACGAAGTATTCCTGGTTTTAATGATAATATAAACGGGATAAAAAAATAAATGGATGCCCTTATTACCCTGAATTCACAAAATGTAGTTCTCTTTTTTTTATTTCCCTCCTGCTTAATAACGTAAATTTAGCGTAAAAATTGAAATGACCTCGACCGTAGTTTATAATGGTGATCTACGTACCACCTGTACTCATCTGAAAAGCAATTCTGCGTTTGAAACCGACGCTCCGACCGACAATCATGGAAAAGGTGAACGGTTTTCTCCTACAGATATTACGTCAACCAGCCTGGCCACCTGCATGCTGACCGTTATGGGCATTAAAGCCCGGACAATGGGCTTTGATCTCAACGACATTAAAGTAGAAGTGCTAAAAATAATGAAATCCGATCCACGCAGGATTGGCGGCATAGAATTAACATTTCATATACCCGGTCCACTAAAAGATATTGACGAAAAAACTAAAGCGATCCTTAAAAATACGGGAGAAACCTGCCCCGTTATGAAAAGTCTCCACCCCGACATAGCGATCAAACTGGACTGGGGAGAATGGTCATGATCTTTAAGGCAATTCATTCATCTGTTTAAGCAATTGGTTCTACGGCATGTTTGATGGCGACAGCATTCTTCTAAAATTTGGCCTGTAGAACAAACCCCCGTTATGAATGTACTTGTGATCGAGCAGGAAAAAGCCATTGCAAACCGTATCAAAGATATCCTCTACGTACTGGACGAATCAATACATGTTGTTGGTATTACCGATGACATCCCTGCCGCTGAAGAATGGCTCGGTCGAAATAAAGTACCGGATATTATTCTTGCCAATAATAACGTAATGTCGGAATTGGAAAAAAAAGCCGGCAGGGACATTAAAGCAACGGTCACTTTTTCTACCAAAACAGAAGAGTTGAATATGCGTGCCTACCGCTATAAAACCATAAGAGGTATTTTAAACGGCATTGATGGCAATGCAAAAAGTACAATAGACGCAGTAAAAGCAGAGACATTCCGCCCGGAAGAACAGCGACAGCCCGAATCTTTTAAAGAACGGTTCCTGGTAAAGCAGGGGCAGAAACTGTTGTCGATACCTGTAGAACAAATTGCTTATTTCTTCTCTGAAGAGCGGTTTATTTTTTTAAGAACATTCGACAACCAGAAATTTTTACTGGATTACCGGGTTGAACAACTGGAAGAGTTGCTTGATCCTGCCATCTTTTTCCGGGTAAACCGGTCGTTTATCATTTCCATCCCCAGTGTAAAAGAGATTCATGCCTGGTTTGGCAATCGGCTGAAGCTATACCTGTCTCCCACTGCAGGTAAAGAAGTTATTGTTAGCAAAAAAAGGAGCAGCGCCTTCAAAGCGTGGCTAGGCAAATAGGCCGGGGTCGATAGCCTGCCTGCCATTCGATAGTTGATAGCGGATGCCAGATGCGTGATGCTGGCGTCATTGCTATCCGCGGCAGTTGCGAAACCAGTAGGTAGCTGCAAGATATTTTGGATCATTCAACATCCAGTATCTGGTTGGGTCGTCGCTTCGCTCCTCGCGGTAACGACATCCAGCATCCAGCATTCAGTTCGTGCAGCTTTCCGGTTAGTTCATGCAGCATTTCGTTTACTTGCTTCATTAACGATTGTTCGGAGAAAAGAAGAATTATAGCTTGTGGAAGTAAATCCAATAAGAGATCAACCGGTAAAAGCGGTGGACGCTTAAGA
Source organism: Bacteroidota bacterium (assembly GCA_005884665.1). GTDB lineage: Bacteria > Bacteroidota > Bacteroidia > Chitinophagales > Chitinophagaceae > VBAT01. The sequence continues at coordinate 103,023 of VBAT01000019.1, read as the reverse complement.
ATATCAGAAAAACGGATATATCATGTCCATGAGAAAACAGGCCTTCAATAAAAATGGCTTGTGTAAAAGGGTTTTTGCGCGGGATCCTAACAAAAAAAATGGCCCTATGAATAAAACCACCACCATCTTCTTCCTGTTTTCATTTCTTTTTTCTTCAATTATCGCTTTCCCCCAATGTCTTACTTCCCTTCCACCTCCAGATTGCAATGGAACCGAGCCATTGATAGCAGATGGCGAAACAATTGCCGGGGGAACTACCAAATGGTATTATGGCGTCACAGCTACAATCAATTCGCTTACGCTCGACGGTGGCACCCTGGTTGTATGTGGCAACCTGACCGTAGATAAATTCTACATGACTACGGGAAAGATCTTTGTCAGGCAGGGTGGACGTCTTGTTATTGGCTCAGGTATCGGTGCAGGGCTGCAGTTCAAAGGCGATTGTGCCGTATACAACTACGGGACCTTCGAATTGCAGCGCAATCTCACGATGGAGAATCCCGCGTCAGCGACTACTCCAAATATCTTTGTCAATGCCCTCAACAGTTCCGTTTTCAAAATGTCGAACCAGTACTTTGTCATCAGCAATGCTTTTTCAAAGTTTGTTAATAATGGGAATGCAGAGTTCTGGGGTATCATCACGGATAACCAATCTACTGCAGGTTGTGTGTGCCTGGGAAATGGCAGCGCTACCAAAATGGCCGTGTTGATCAATAAAGTCAATAATACTTATGCGGCGCCGAGTGGTAATGCATGTGTAAATGTGTACCAGTCCTCAGAATTTTATGGACAGCTTACGTCCAATCCAACAGTATTGGTATGTGCAGGAAGCGGGCATACTTCTAATTCGGGCTGTATTCCTTTTGGCTGTCACCCGAATTTTTGGGGAGCTGCGCAAGTATTTACAAACTGCATGGGATGTGCCGCAATCGCAGTGCTGCCTGCCGGGTTTATTTCATTCAATATTGCAAGCGAGATCGATGGCAGCAATAAACTACAATGGGAGACCGGCTCTAATCAGCCAGGCATTTTCGAGATCATGCGATCGGGAGATGAAAAGAATTTTTACGCGGTGGACAGCCTTTCATCGCCAGGGACTGGTGGTCCAGTCTTTAACTACATTGACAAAAATCCTTTACCCGGAAAAAACTATTATATGATCAGGTTTACTAACAGGCAAACAGGAAACATACTGACCAGCAAGATCGTTAAAGTTGTCTCGGAGATCATGGTAGGCTTCAATATTTATCCTGTTCCCTTCGACAACAAATTCTTCATCAATTACCAGGAAGGAACTCACCCCGTGCAGGTATTATTGACTGATGTTACTGGCAGGGTGATACAAACCCAACATGCTATTCATACGCAGGACCAGACCGTAGAAGTGGATGTGCTTGATAAACTGCAAACAGGTCTTTACATTATTCATTTGCAAACCGATAAAACTGTGGTGGCAAAAACGGTTTTCAAACGATAGATTAACGCCAGGGGTAATGAGAAGGCAGGATGATGGAACAGAATGCCTCGTGGTTCAAAACGATAAGTTACCCCGGCTTTAATTTTAAACGCAGTTTCAATGTCTCAGGATACTGTTCCCCGCTGAACAGTCGAGGCATCGCTTTTTATCACAGTACTCATTTTTCAATTCAATCAGCGCCTGTGAGTCGTAGGCATTTTTGTTTTCAATGCCAATAGAATGAAATCCCCTGGTGATGGAGTTGTTCTCTGAAGCGCTTTCCCCAAGCCATTGCAGGGCTTTGTCCTTATATTTCTGTTCGCCATAGTAACTGCCATAGGCAAACAACGCCGGCACCACGGTATTTATAATGATGTTGTCGACCATGAAGATACCCAGCTTCTTTTCCTTGAAGGATGACAGCTCATCAAACCGGTAATGGTAATGCCAGTAGTCATTCGCCGTCACATCCAGCCATTGTTTAACATCTTCTAATGAATCGGCATCCTTAATTTTAGAGAACAAATGTGCTGACTCATGGACAAGCTTAGCCAACTGCACGAGGCGGATCGTGGGAAAGTTTCCCGGCCGCATACGAAGAAAAAGAACAGGAACCGGGCTTGGCTTGAGCTTGTGCTTGCTTTTCTGGAAATAATACTCCTTGCGTAGAAGTTTAGGATAATCTTCTTCAAATTTATTATCAAGCAACCCCGCCTGTCCAAGCAATAATGCCTCCAACTGGTGGATCTGATGTTTTTGTTTAGCCAGGATCGTCAGGGGAATTGAGCGGGCTATGGCTTCAAAAGCATCCGCATTTACTTTCATCCCGAAACTGCGGGCCAAAAGCCACCAGAATGTTTCTTCCCAGTGGTAATTGTTCTGCAGCAGGTAATCGTCAACGGCTTTAGCCTTTCGTAATAGCCGCTCGGCCAGCAATCTTTCTTTCCAACTCTTCCAGGTAATGTCCTGGACGGTTTGAATACTTTTTTCGCAGGCGATAAAGGCAGGCGAGTTCATTAATTCTTCATAGCGTTGCAACAGGATCTTTGGAACCCTTTCTCTTAGTTCAATAACAGGGATATTATTTGACGTTGTATCATTTTCCCAAACTACGTGAAGGACCACGTTATTGTAATTACTGTCATGATGATGATCATGCTTGTTCCATTCAGATGTCCTCGTATGCAATTCCACTGTACCGGCCCAGGTGGTATCCCCAATTTTTATTTTAGCCTGGGCAAAGTCAGGTCCCTGGTTGGTATTGTATTGACCTGGGGTAATGACCTGCACAGTCTCACCCGTGACCGCAGATAATTCGCTTTTATTAAAATATTGAAATTGCCAGATGAATTGTAATAGCCGTTCAGTCATGAAGGTTGAACATTGAATACCTAAGATATTCCTGGCAATTCAGTCCTCCATGGGTAAAAAAGCAAATTTCGTGTTGAAATCACCGGCCTCACCCTCTTATCCCTCTCCAAAGGAGAGGGACGATACCGCGATGTTCCGCCAAACTTCACAGGGGCCGCATCAACCTCATCTCTATTCGACATTTTTGATCTGCCTCTTTGTCTCCCTCTGCTTGCTTCGCTACGCTCGCGCATCTGACATCCAGCATCAAGTATCCAGCATCCGCGCAAAGGCTTCGTACTATAGATTAACGACTCAAGACTAACAACTCTCTAACTACTCTGCTCACCGGCAGCCCCATCACATTATAAAAATCGCCGTTTACCGATTTAATGCCCACTACGCCGATCCATTCCTGGATGGCATAGGCTCCCGCCTTATCATAAGGTTTGTATTTGTCGACATAAAATTCTATTTGCTCTACGGTAAGTTCATGAAACTCTACCTCTGTTATATCTGCGAAAGCCCGTTCCTTTTCTCCTTTACGGATCACAACCCCGGTTATTACGCGATGTTTTTCTCCTGCTAGAGCGATCAGTATGCTGATGGCTTCTTCACGATGGACCGGTTTTCCGATGATATTATCGTTCAATACTACGATCGTGTCTGCGGCAAGTATTATTTCATCGCTGTTCCTGATTTGCTGTACAGCCAATGCCTTATTACGGGCGATATGAACAGCTACTTCTTCCGGCTTCAATCCCGGTGGAAATTTTTCGTCCGTTGATTTCACCACCACTTCAAAGGGCACCTCGGCCCATTCTAATAGTTGTTTACGCCGGGGCGATTGTGATGCCAGGATGATTGTTTTCATAAATAGAAATGGAAAAATATCATGGAAAGGATACCAACAAGCATAACGAGTTTGATACCGGTACTTAAACTATGGTAGTCCGCGGCTGTTGACGCTTTAAACAATTTACGGAACATCAATACCAGGGGAACTATGATCACCAAAACCCCGTAAGCTACAAGTCCCCACCAGCGAAACTGGAGGATGTAGATCATCAGGGTGATCAATATTACGATGAGCACAATCATCCAAACGGCAATATAAACTTTGCTGGCATTGATGCCCCAGGCGATTGGCATGGAACGCGAGCCATAGCGTTCATCGCCTTTTATATCTTCAATGTCTTTGATAGCTTCCCGTATCAGTGAACAGATAAACGCGAAACCGGCATATAGAAAGGCCAGCCGGAAAAACTTGGGCTGTGCATGGTTGCCCAACTCAATTGCATTGACCGGCGATACCTTCGAAAAAAATATGATCAATATAGCCCAGGCTGTAAGCAGGGAGATGACGATATTCCCGATAAGGAGGCTCTTCTTGAAATTGGTGGAATAAAACCATAACAGGGCTACGCAGGCGATATTGGCCAGGATCAGATACCATTTGCCCAATACCGGCAGCGCCAATACAGTAAACACCAGCCCGGTAAAGCTGAGGATAAAATGCCAGGCAATGGCCCAACGGCGGTGAATGAGTTTATCCACTACCATCTTGTCCGGCTTGTTGATCTCGTCGATATTGATGTCAAAATAATCATTGATGATATAGCCAGCCGCTGCAATGAATAAAGACGCAAGAACCAGGAAAATGAAATGAGAAAGGTCATGGCGTGGTAGTGTTTCCCGGTACAAAGGATAATAAACGCAGAATTGAAAAAGGACCTGCGACAATGCAATAAAAAGGAGATTTGGCAGTCTTACCAGTTTAAGAAATGCTGCAGCCAATCTCATGAATAAATTTTTGGAAAGATAAGTAGGAAATGCGAAGCCGGACTTAACAAAATCAGAAGAGTTTTACACCATTATTATTGGTTAACGCGAAGCAACATCTTCCCTGAAATGCCAATGATCGTTTGATCGCAAAACCCGTTCAATTACATCGCGGACGCAACCAAATCCGCCATTGAAGGGAGATATATATTTTGCGACACTGGTTATTTCGGGCGCCGCATCGGCTGGACATGCAGCTAGTCCTACTACAGCCATCGCGGAGAGATCGGGCAGATCATCACCCATATATAACACTTCCTCTTTTTTTAACCTGTTCTTTTCAATGTAACCAGTAATAAATGTTTCTTTGTCCAGCACGGCCATATGCACATCCACAACGCCGAGTTTATTCAGCCGGTCTGTCACCGGCGAAGGGCTGCTGCCTGAAACCGCGATGACACGATAACCGGTTTTTACTGCCAATTGCAGTGCAAACCCGTCCCTGATGCTCATACGTCTCGCCTGCAGTCCGTTTTCAAGCACTAAAACGGAACCGTCGGTCAATACGCCATCGATATCAAAAAAGAAAGTGGTTATATTTTTAAAAAGATCATCGCTCATGGTTCAAAATTAAGATCCAAGAACCAAGATACAAGAACCAAAGAAATTAAAAATTATAAAACTTAAACAGGAGCTTCCAATTCCGATTTTTAGATTTTTTGCTTGGAGCTTTCCCGATAGCTATCGGGATGGTTCTTGTTTCCTGGTTCTTGTAATTTAAAAGTCAAATCCATAGAATTCATCTGGCAATAGTGTTTGATCAGGAACAGTGATCTCCACATCGCCTTCTCCGTCCAACAACAATGACTGGCATCCCAATCTCGAGTTTGCCTTGTGACCAAAGACTGTTTTTACAAAATCTTTTTCTCTTTTACTCATGTCGTCAATAAATTCCATTCCCTTTTCGATAAACAAGTGGCAGGTAGTGCAGGAACAGACACCACCGCAATTATGATGCAGTTCGATATCGTTTTTCAATGCAACTTCCAGCAATGTCTGGCCCGGTTCGACATTCTCCAGCATAACCGGCTTAATTCCCGGCTGAATAAAACTAAAGCTGATCCTGTACATGTTTTGTGGTTACACTATTTGAGTTGCTGTATACTTTCCGTTAGAAGCACGTAAATGTTTTTTAAATGTGGGTGGTCTTTCAGCAACTCTATGTGTTTCTGGAGGGTTTCTTTGTCATGCCGGATCGCGGGGCCAGTCTGCGCCTGTTTTGGCGACATGGATTTTATACGGGATGCCGTTTCTTCAATTAACGGCAGCAGCTGTTTGAACTCGAGTCCTTCTTTTTTGCAATAATCCTCGGTCAGTGCATATAGATGATTGGTAAAATTGCTGACGATAACGGCTGCTACGTGCAATTTCATTCTCGCGTCATCGCCGGCAGCTTCCACTTTTTCTTCAGCAATTGAATGAGCGAGCTTTTCGAGAGCTTTCCTGGCCACTTCATCATTGCCGTCAAAGAACACTGGCACCTCGGGTAATGCTTTCATTTCTTTTCGCAGGCTTTGCAGCGGGTAAAAAACGCCATAATGATCCGATACATTCTTGAGCACGTCTTTTGAAACAGAGGCCGCAGTATGTGCGAGGATCTTCTTTGCCGGGAGTTTTAATTCAGAAACAATGTGCGGAATTGCGTCGTCAGGAACTGCGACCAGATAAAGATCCGCTTTCTTATTTACCAGGCTGATGTAGTTGGTGGACTCGGTATCCCATTCATATGCCAGCTTACTGGCTGCCGATGCATTGCGGCTTACCACCTGCAATATGCGATGACCGGCTGCCTTGAATTTTCTGCCAAGCACTGACGCCACATTTCCCGAACCAATTATGACTATGTCCATAGTTGTGAGGTTGATCAAATCCCGGACGATAATTACCGATTAATAAGTAATGATTATTATTTTGCAGGTTATGAAGCCTGGCCAGCGTCTTGCATTAGCCTACATCCGGACAAAATTCAAATTTCTTTCTGCTATCTCCAAAAAGAAAGCTGCGCAGCAGGCTTTTCAATTGTTTTGTACTCCTCCGACAAGGGATAAAAAATCATCTCCCATTTTCAATACTGCGGAGAATATCCAGTTCAATTTCGAGGGATATGATGTGGCTGGTTACCGGTGGAATGCAGGCGGAACGCGGAAAGTACTGATCCTTCACGGTTTTGAGTCAGCTGCATCCAATTTTATAGGTTATATCGACCCATTCATCAAAAAGAATTACGAGGTTCTTGCCTTCGATGCGCCGGCACATGGATATAGTAGCGGTCGGCAAATAACAGCGATTGTATACAGGGATCTTATTAAATATGTCCATAACCACTATGGCCCTGTTAAATCCTATATGGGACATTCACTGGGTGGTTTTGTATTGAGCCTTGCCCTTGCTGAAATGCCGCATGATGAAGATTACCGGGCGGTCTTTATCGCTCCCTCAGCTGAAACAAGCACGGCCATCACCAACTTTTTTCAACTCACTGGTCTGGACAGCAATGTGAGAAAAGAATTCGAGAAACTTATTGAAGCGATCAGCGGCCATCCCGTTTCATGGTTTTCGATTAGCCGCGCTATGAATGATATACGCGCAAGGATACTCTGGATACACGATGAGGGCGACCAGGTCACTCCTTACCAGGATGCATTAAAAGTAAAAGCAGAAAACCATTCCAATATCCAATTCGTAAGTACAAAGGGGCTGGGCCATAGCCGTATCTACCGCGACCCAAACGTCATTAAGATGGTCGTCGAATTCTTATAGGCCTGCTGATCAACATGCGCACAACCTTTCTTCATATTCTTGCTTTAAAGGCAATAAGACCTGTCTTTTTCACTCTTCTTACTATTTTTATCGTAGCAATGAAAAAACCAACGGACAAAGGATACAATTATCTCGCCCTCGGGGATTCCTATACGATCGGGGAACAAGTGGAGGCGCGGGACAATTTTCCAAACCAGCTAAGGATGCTGTTGGAAAAAAAAGGAATTGTAATTGATCCGCCTCAAATCATTGCTCAAACCGGCTGGACAACTGATGAACTGCAGTCGGCGGTCAACACTGCCCGCTATGCTACCAGGTATGATCTCGTTACATTATTAATAGGCGTCAATAATCAATACCGGGGACGGAAAGCGGAGGATTATGCGCCGGAATTTGAACGATTGTTGAAAAACGCAATCGGGTTTGCTGGAGATGACCCGAACCATGTTATTGTCCTTTCGATCCCTGACTGGGGAGTAACTCCGTTTGCCGAAGGACGGGACAGGCAGAAAATTGCTGGGGAAATCGATGAGTATAACTCGATAAATGAAGAGATCGCTAAAAAGTACGGGATACACTACATAAACATTACAGAAAGTACAAGGGCGGCGACCGGGGATCCCTCGCTGCTGGCGGCGGATGGATTGCATCCTTCAGGGAAGGAATATGCAAAATGGGCAGGACTTGCATCCGAATGGGTGGCGAGTGTATTTAAAAACAGTCCAGACAAATAATTAGTATGCGCATAATTTGCCTCGGATGAATTCGAATTAAAATAGCAACCCGGCAAAAGATCCAACGTTATTTTATCGTCAAAACATCACTACCCGCCCAGGGAAAAAGCGCTGACACTTGTACAAGAAAAATCATAAAAGCCCGTTACAGCTTTCCGAAAATTTCTTAGAATTGTTTTAATAACAGTTGTTATTCCCTTAAAACCCTTATCCGGCAAGCATTTGGGACGATGAAGCGTATGAAGCCGGGAGGCTCAGAAAGGAAGTATAAAGGACGGTTACAGGAAAATTTATTATTCTTGTTTTATTTTGCGGCCGAAAAATATGAACGAACGGATCAATTAAGTGTAGAATATGGCGAAAAACCTATTGATAGTCGAGAGCCCTGCGAAAGCGAAAACCATTGAAAAGATACTCGGAAAAGACTTCCAGGTAAAGAGCTGCTATGGTCATATCCGCGACCTGGAAAAGGCCGGCATGGGAATAGACATCGAGAAAAATTTTAAGCCCCGTTACATTGTCCCCGAAGAAAAGGAGAAAGTCGTTGCTGAATTAAAGAGATTATCCGAGAAAAGTGAAGTATGGCTTGCAACGGATGAGGACCGTGAGGGAGAAGCGATAAGCTGGCATCTTTGCGAGGTATTGGGACTTGATCCGAAAAAAACCAAACGGATCGTATTCCACGAGATCACCACCCCGGCTATAAAAGAAGCAGTTGCGAATCCCCGCAAGCTTGATATGAATCTCGTCATGGCGCAACAGGCCAGGCGGGTACTGGATCGTATCGTTGGTTTTGAGTTGAGTCCTGTGCTCTGGCGCAAGATCAGCATGCGAAATAATCTCAGCGCCGGCAGGGTTCAAAGCGTGGCCGTAAGGCTGATAGTAGAACGGGAAAGAGAGATCAATGCCTTTACTCCCGTCAGTACATTTAAAGTAGAAGCATCATTCAGCGCAAAAGATATTTCGGAAAAGAACGTAACATTCGTTGCCGAAGGAAAAAAACAATCAAGTGCGGAGGATGCCCAGCAATTCCTGGAAAGTTGTATCGGTGCAGATTATAAAGTCGCCGACATCCAGGTAAAACCCGGGAAACGCTCCCCTGCCCCACCCTTCTCTACTTCCACTTTACAACAGGAGGCTGCCCGAAAACTGGGCTATGGTGTATCGCGTACCATGCTGATCGCACAGAAGCTTTATGAAAATGGATACATTACATATATGCGTACCGATAGCGTTAACCTCAGCAATACGGCGCTGGGGGATATCACTAATACAGTGAAAAGCATGTATGGCGAGGAATACCACCAGTTCCGGAAATACAAGAACAAAAATGAGAGCGCCCAGGAAGCTCACGAAGCTATCCGTCCGACCTATATGAACAATTCGACGGTGAAAGAAGACGACTGGAAACGGTTATATGACCTGATCTGGAAAAGGACAATGGCCAGCCAGATGTCTGATGCGGAATTGGAGAAAACAACGGCAAAAATTTCTATTTCAACTAATAGCGATGAGCTCACTGCTACCGGTGAAGTACTGAAATTTGATGGATTCCTGAAGGTCTACCGGGAGGACCGGGACGATGACGATCTTGAGGCAGAGCAGGCAGAAGGCATGTTACCCCCGCTTACCGTGGGACAACAACTGCCCCTTGTGTCCATGAAGGCAACTGAAAGGTTCAGCCGGCCTCTGCCCAGGTATACGGAAGCTTCACTGGTTAAGAAGCTGGAAGAACTCGGAATCGGCCGCCCCTCCACTTATGCGCCGACAATCTCTACCATATTAAAGAGAGGCTACGTGGAAAAAAGGGATAAAGAAGGAATAAAAAGAGACTACCGTGTGCTGCTTTTAAAAGATAGCAAGGTGAGCCTGCAAACCGAACAGGAGAATACCGGGGCCGAGAAATCGAAATTGTTCCCCTCCGATCTTGGGCTGGTTGTGACTGATTTCCTGAGCAAATATTTTGACGATATCATGGATTACAGCTTCACTGCCCGCATCGAGGAAGAATTTGATGAGGTGGCTGAAGGAAGGATGAAATGGAACGAGATGATCAATGATTTCTATAGTCCGTTTAAGAAGGACGTAGACAAAACCATTGAAACCGCTGAAAGAGCAAAAGGCGAACGTGAGTTGGGAATCGATCCCGTAAGCGGGAAAAGAATTGTGGCAAGAATTGGAAGGTATGGTCCAATGGTACAGATCGGTGAAGCGAATGAAGAGGACAAACCTTTTTTCGCCGCTTTAAAACAGGGACAGAGTATTGAAACGATCACGTTGGAAGAAGCCCTGGATCTTTTCAAATTACCGTTGACGCTGGGAGAATATGAAGGTGAACAAGTGTATGTAGGAATAGGTCGTTTTGGCCCATATGTAAAGTTCGGGGAACAATTCATTTCTATCCCAAGAGGTGAAGATCCATTAGAGATAGACATGGACCGGGCTATCGAGTTGATAAAAGAAAAACAGGTAGCCGATGCCCCAATTGCAATGTTCAAAGGTAAACCTGTCACGAAAGGAAAAGGCAGGTTCGGTCCTTACCTCAAATGGGAAGGCATGTTCATCAACGTACCCAAGCGGTACAATTTTGATGACCTGCCGCAATCAGATATCGATGAACTGATATCGGCTAAAGAAAAGAAAGAAGCAAACCGCTATATTCAAAACTGGCCGGACCAAAAGATCTCGATTGAAAATGCACGCTGGGGTCCTTTAGTGAAATTTGGAAAAAAGATCATCAAGCTTCCCAGGAAAGCTGACGAGACCAAGTACACAGCCGATGAGCTGAAAGAAATTCCACTTGATGAGATAAAGAAATGGATCGAGGCACAAATACCTAATGCTTTCGGTAAGAAAAAGAAAGAAAAGAAGCCCGCTGAGAAAAAAGAAAAAGCGGTTGCAAAAAAAACACCTGCGAAGAAAAAGAAATAGATTTTAAAATCTGCTGTAAATAAAAGCCTGCTTTGCCTGGGGATCAAAATTCCATCCTGAAATATATCCATCCTTATCAAAGTCGAGATTTACTTCCTGGGTATCAACATCCGTAGAGATTATATTCCCAGCGGTATTTTTTGTTATTCTTGTTGTGATGGCTTTATTAGGAAAATTCAAAAAGCCGGCATTGGGAGTATACTGGTGGAAAGGTAATACATCCAACTCCGTCAAAAGGAAAGCGTTCCTGAAATCAAATTTGTTCGGATAGTTTTTATCATAGTAGAAAACTGTTGTCTCTTCCTCCGTTTGTTGAGAACTATAGGTTGTACCCGGCGGTTGGTTGACCTGGAAGTAATTTTTTACTGAACTGCGTTTAATTGATTTGAGATTACCGCCTTCCATTTCGTACACTGCAGTATACCTAACCGTATTGGTTGAATTTTGTAATACGCCGATGGTTGGATAGTAGCTGAAGGAATCTTTTAGTACACCATTGTAGCGGAACAGGAACCCACTGGCGTTATACTCATAGTTTGTTGTATCACTTCCAAAATGCTTTTCCGGTCCAAAGCCCTGGGGTGAGGTAAAATCTTCAAAATGAGAAAAAATTCTCCTGGACGGCCGCTGTGATCCATCAAGTTGATACCGGGTGTCTTGCTGCGTGATCGATGGCTCAGTAGGATAGGTTATAGCGACCTCATTGCCTGTATAATTCAACCCGGCAGTTACAGTTAGCACGCCGTCCTGCCTGGTGACACGCTTCGTCAACCGCCCTAAGGCATCATATTGAAAGTCCTGGTATATCGGACCGTTGCTGCTAAAAGTAGTGGTAGAGACCAGCCGTTTTTCACCGGACAGAGGTTTGTCCTTTTTACAAGCTGAAAAAAGAATGACAAGAAAAAAAAGGTACAGGCAATTTCTCATAATAAAGGCTTGGAGATAAAAATAATTTATTCCCGCGGGCTTTCAAAGCACCAGGGCGATTTGCCACGGTTCAACAAGATTGCCACGGATACAGGGATGACTTCATTTTAATCCGGTATCCGTGGCAACATCGCCAATTAACGGATTAACTAATTAACCTGTTAACCTAAAGGAATCCGTGGCAATCACAAAGAGAAGCCCTGTTCCGTCCAGTTGAACAGGGCTTTGTCGTTTTCAAACAGGGCAAAAAATTATTGATGTAGTTGCACGGTACCTATATCAGTTTCCCCACCCCTTGTTAAAGCGATGTTTGTTATTGTCGTGTCCTGGTAACCATTAGCCGTTGCATTGATAAATATCCCGGCACTTGACCCGGTCAGGCCACGAATCTTGAACCGTCCATCCCAATGATTGGGTATAGCGATAAGCGTATCGCCATTAGCTATTGCGGCTACAACGGCATGGGCGGTTCCCGGCAAAACTTTTCCTTTAATGGATGAGGTTTGCGCCGGTACCCATATTCTCAATCTTGGTTTCAGGACAAAATGATTGTTGCTTACTCTGACAATAGACCCACCTGCATCAAAATCCAGCCATAGTTGCAGATCACCCGGCGTTATCTCAATTATATCATGGCCTTTGACCTGGACGGTAACTGTATGATTGTTGTTCCATAAACTCAACGGATAAGAGACGCTATCAATCACAACAGAATTACTGTTCCCCAGAACGAGTTTGATTTTGTTGATGCGTCCCTGCAGCGTAAGACCCATTGCCAGTAAAGTGTCGGCGCCATTGGAAAGATCAAGCAGGTTATAGATGCCGGGCCGGATGTCCAGGGTGTCCCAGACTGAACAACGGAACTCATCATCATCAAAACAATCATTACCGTTCCTGTCGCCTCTTCCGCGACAACTATCAGGAATGATCTGCACTGCTACCTGCTGGATGTCTACATATACGGCATCAAAGTTTACAGGATTATCGGAAAGCCTGATCCTGACACGCTGTTGACCATCAGGAATGGAACTGTCTGTTTTTTCCTTTCTGCAAGAAATGATGAGAAGGATTGGGATTAAGATTATGCCAATGAACAGGCATATACGAGGAGCTCGTCTCATAGTAATTGTGATTTTTAGTTTTCATACAATAGTGGTGGAACTGATGCACAGGGGGCTTGCGCAAGGGAAGAATTTTTATAGGACCAGCCGCACTCTTGCAGAAAGTACACCAAACTTTGATTTACAAAAAAAACTTATGCACAACTGCGAAAATTATTTGGGAAAAGAAAATTCTCCGTGACAGCGCAATAATCATTTCATTGCATGTTGCGTCTCGCAATCGTCACACTGGTATATTTAATTCATTACACTTATGCAACGACAATACTGGGAGAAAATCGCGCCTGCTTATAACGAGGAGATCTTCGATGTGTTGCAAAACGATGATAAAGCCATCATACGTTCAGCAATTAAAAGGATTGCATCACCCCGCAAAACTGTCATCGACGCGGGCTGTGCAATTGGCAAATGGCTTCCTGTTCTCTCTCCTCTTTTCAAAAAAGTAATCGCGACCGATATTTCCGCGAAGAACCTGGCCATTGCTGAAAAAACGCATGTTCATCTTGCCAATATAGAATACTGCCGGGTTGATATGTCTGCCGGTAAACTGAAACTGCCGCCCGCCGACGTCATTGTTTGTATCAATGCGATATTGAGCGCTTCATTAAAAAAACGACAGGCTTTTTTTCATAACCTTTCATCCTGTCTTAAGAAAGGAGGGCATCTTATACTGGTCGTTCCTTCATTAGAATCATGGTTGCTTACTCGGATCATCCAGCATCAATGGAAGATTGATAAAGAATTATTCAGCGAACGCCTCCCTGGAATAGAAGCTGTCAAAAGATACCGTGATATCCGGCAGGGCAACGTGGAAATAGACAGCGTTGCAACCAAACATTATTTAAAAGAAGAGTTACACCTGCTGTTATCGAAAGAACACATGGAATTAACAGCAGTCAAAAAAATTGAATACGGCTGGAACACGGAATTTTTAAAACCACCCAAATGGCTCGACCAGCCCCGTCCCTGGGATTGGATGATGACTGCAATAAAAAATAAATAAATAACGACCTGGCTAATTGATCTCCGTGAATTTTCTGCCAATCGTCAACCCGGCAATTTCAAATAACGGCATGCCCTTAACAGAAATTTTACAAGCTGGCAATTTAGAGCCCTGAGGACTATTTTACCAGCGATATATTACCACCTGTGGAAAAGTTTAGCTATTTTGGTTAACCACCAATCGTCTAAATTGCACAAGAATCACCACCATGGAAACAAACAAAGAAATCTCTGCTCTCTTCCTGTTAATTGATGATCCCGACCAGGAAGTATTTGATGCGGTATCACAAAAGATCGTTGATTACGGCAAACCCATCATTCCTAATCTCGAACATTTATGGGAAACAACGCCTGACGAGCATACACAGGAGCGCATCGAATTACTGATCCATCGCCTGCATTACCGCGATCTTACGGAAGATCTCCGCCAATGGAATGTATCGGGGCATCATGACCTGATGAACGGGGCCTTGCTCGTAAGTAAATTCCAGTACCCTGATCTTTCAACTACCAATGTATTCCAGGAAATAGAAAAGATCCGGCGAAATATCTGGCTTGAGCTGAATAATTACCTCACTCCGCTCGAGCAGATCAATATCGTCACCAGTATTTTGTACAGCTACTATGGTTTGAAAGGCAATGAAACAAACTATAAAGACCCTAACGAATTCCTGTTGCATAAGACCCTGGAAGCAAAACGGGGCAACCAGATCAGCAACGGTATTCTTTACCTGATGCTTTGCGAACTGCTGGATATTCCTGTCAAAGCGATCAACATACCCAAGCAGTTCATTATCGCCTATTTCAAACCCGGGTATTCAGATGAGAATATCCCGAATCCTTATCATAAGATTGAATTTTTCATTGACCCCACTTCCGGCCAGGTATTTACTCACCAGGACGTAGATAATTATTTCAAACGGGTAGCAATTTCTCCTGAGGCCACGTATTTCAAACCGCTGTCGAACAAAAAAGTGATAAAGCAACTGCTGACAGAATTCAGCCGCTGCTTCGAAAACGACAAGGAAATGCATAAGAAAAATGAGCTGCTCGAATTAGCTAAACTGCTCGAATAAAGCCGGAACGCAGATTGTTAAGATTATTATGATGACGGTGATAAAAGAGCCGCGAATATCTTAACGATCATAATAATCCGCGTTCCACAAGTCAGCTTTCAAGATTCTCCCCTTTTTTCCTCCGAGTGGTGTTACTTTTGTATAAATGATCCTAATATGAAAGTAAACATTGGAATAACGGACAAGAACCGCCAGGCTGTCGCGTATGCGCTTAACCAGCTGCTGGCCGATGAACACATCCTCTACAATAAGACAAGGAATTACCACTGGAGTGTTGAAGGACCCAGCTTTATGGAGTTTCATAAACTGTACGAAGGACAGTATACCCAGCTTGCTGAGATGATAGATGAGATCGCCGAACGTATTCGCACAATCGGGCATTTTGCAGAAGGAAGATTGAAAGAGATCATCAAACTCGCACAGCTCGATGAACCTGATCCACCGAGCGAGCAGGCGTCCCAACTGGCTAATCTTATCGGGGATCACGAAACAATAATCAACCGTCTTCGTAAACTAATTAAGGATTTCGACGAAAAGCACAAAGACATTGGGAGCAGCGATTTCGCTACCGGGCTTTTGAAGCAACACGAGAAGATGGCGTGGATGCTAAGAAGCTACCTACGGTAGAGCGAGACGTTTGATGCGGGATACTGGGATACTGGACGCTGGTGCGCCTTACTACTATTCAACATCCAGCATCTAACATCTGGAATCCAGCATCCTTACAACATCAACCCCCAACCATCTCTGTACTCTCTTTTCACAAACTGGTTTGCTTCATCAAAATTGGTGATCTTCATATTCTTTGCATCCCACAAAAGTTTTTTGCGGCCAAGATATTTATCTCCCCAGTCTTTCAGCTTGGGATTTAGCATCATCCAGCTTCTTATCGCGAGGTTACCCATCAGGATGCTTTCCGTAAATGGTCCTGCGTATTCAAACGGGGAGCTTGTCACACCTTTTCCATAACCGGCGATACAGGCATTTACCCATTGAATATAGTGTCCTTCGGGTACTCTTTTCAGGGTGGGTTTCGGTAGCGTTTTTTCTTTCATTAGCCGCGTAGGCAATAATCTGGGGTTGGCGCCATAACAATCGCATAGAAGCTTTCCCTTTGTCCCTACAAACAATACCCCACCATCCCAGTTACCAAACTCTTCTTCCGGCAACAATTCGTCAGGGCGTTCAGGCAATAGTCCCCCGTCATGCCAGGAGATCTTTATATTTCCTTTTCCATCTTTTCTTGGATAGTTCAGGTGAATGATCGATGCGGGCGGACAACTGTCCACGTAATTCCCTTCGGCCCACATATTCTTCCAGACATTGGTTACACTGCATTCGGCTGAATCAGGATAATCGATTGGAAGGATACGATAGATCGGGTCCATAATATGACAGGCCATATCGCCCAGGGCGCCGGTACCAAATGCCCACCAGCCGCGCCAGTTAAAAGGAAGGTAGGCGGGGTTATATTCAATCCATTTTGCAGTGCCCAGCCAAAGATCCCAATTCAGTTCTTTGGGCACATCAAATTTTCCCGTGGGGGTTGCTATTCCCTGCGGCCAAACGGGCCGGTTGGTCCAGGCATGTGCCTCGTGTACATCGCCGATCATTCCCGAATCATAGATTTCCTTGGCGGCACGCACTCCGTCCCCCGATCCGCCCTGGTTGCCCATCTGCGTTATTACCTTATACTTTTTAGCTGCCTGTGCAAGTATCCTTGCCTCATAGATGTCATGCGTCAAAGGTTTCTGCGTATACACATGTTTGCCCAGCTGCATGGCAGCTAATGTAGCTACAGCATGAGTATGATCGGGTGTGGAGATGGAGCAGGCATCAATGTTATTCTTTTCTTTGCTGAGCATTTCCCTGAAATCCTTGTAATAACTGGCTTTGGGAAATTTTTCTCTCGATTTTGCGGACTGCCTGTCATCCACGTCGCAAAGCGCTACAATATTTACATTGGGACTCTTGGAGAATTCTGAAATATCGTCTCCGCCCTTTCCACCTGCGCCGATGGCGGCTATATTCAATTTATCGCTCGGCGCCACAAACCCGCGGCCCAGTACATGACGTGGTACGATGAAAAAACCGCTCCCGGCAATTGAGGCGTTACGGATAAACCGCCGGCGGGAGGCGCTGAATTGTTTTTTATTACTCATATGACAAACTTTGCAGAAAGTTACTGGCAAGCCGTTTAATGATCAAAAAAAGTTTGGTGGGGTTGAAAGACGTGAGAAGTGAGATGTGGGGTGTGAGTGGTTGGGAAAATCGTACTTTAGGAAGCGTTCATAATCTGCCTGCCGGAGAGGCAGGCGACAGGCAGGTTCATAATTCAGCATTATGGAGATTAGTTGGAGCGATTTCGAAAAAATCGACATGCGTGTCGGTACTGTCATAGAAGTAGAGGAATTCCCGCAGGCGCGGAGGCCGGCTTATAAAATGGTCATCGATTTTGGGGAGTTGGGTGTTAAGCGATCGTCAGCACAGGTAACGGTACACTATTCCAGGGCAGATTTGCTGAACCGCCAGGTAATCGCCGTGGTCAACTTTCCACCGAAGCAAATCGCTACTTTTATCAGCGAATGCCTGGTGCTGGGAGTTTATGATGACAACAAAGACGTAATTTTATTGCAACCCGGCAAGCCGGTCACAAATGGGATGAAAATTGGCTGAAACTTTTACTGCATATTATCACTCACCCGTGGGACTGCTGAAGATTGGCGGCACGACAGATTTTATTTCAGAAGTCAGCTTTCATGATATCAGCGAAAAAAGTGGTGGCAATAAAAAGACACTTCCTCCCCTGGTCATTCAATGCATAGAACAACTTATCCAGTACTTCAATGGTGAACGCAGGTTTTTTGATCTGCCCCTGAACCAGGAAGGAACTGTCTTTCAAAAGCAGGTCTGGAATATATTAACGTCAATTCCCTTTGGCAAAACGATCAGCTATCTTGAGCTGGCCATCAAAACCGGTGATCCCAGGGCGACCCGCGCCGTTGCAAGCGCCAACGGAAAAAATAATATCGCCATCATCGTTCCCTGTCACCGCGTTATCGGTTCTGACAGGACCCTGGTAGGATATGGCGGAGGTTTGTGGAGAAAGAAATGGCTGCTGGAGCATGAAATGAAGATTGCACACGGTGTACAGACCCTGTTTTAGGGACAATGTTTTTTTGCCAGCGTATCTGGAGGTGAACCATATTTAAGAACCAGTATCGTTTGGCCGGTCATCCCGATTTGGGCGGCATACGTGCAAACTGTATCAGCGAACAGGTTCCAGTCAATTCCCTGCGAATTAAAAATCGATATACAAAGCGTATCATTTTTGGGTTTGCCGGAAATACAGGATCCTACATATCCAACATAGCTCCTGTTTTTTATTACCATCGTATCCAGCCGGTAGAGCTGGCGGCAATAATCATCGCAGGGAACTACTTTACTGGTCGCGATATACAAGAAGGAAAATGCAATAATGATCAATGCGGGTATAAACTTCTTAAGCAATTTCATGCCGGCCATTTAGCAGGAAAGACAGGAGGAATGCCAGTATCGCTGCAGTGAGATCTATCCAGTCAAAAGTGAACCGGGAAGAAAAAAAATACTGCAGGGACTCCGCCGTAACTATTAGCAACAGGACGAATACCGGGAAAAACCTGTTGCGTACCCGGTCGATCCTTCCCCAGTAAAATAAAGAAGAGGCAAGCGAGTAGGCCCAGCAGAAATCCGGGACGTTGAATATGAATACATCATTCAACGGGGAACGTGGAAGGACAATAGGATGAAAGCCCGGTGGAAGAAAATGATAATGGAACCATGTATTTTGACGAAAGAAAATATAGATGGCCACACCGGCGGCCAGGGGAAGAACGATATGAAAGGCAAGTTTCCTGGTAAAAAGACTCATAATAATTCGCTGCTGTCGAAGGCAAAGGGTAATAAGAAGCGGACAGTCTTTACTATGTATATTTTTCCTTGCTGTCCTGCCAACAATAAACGGATAGGCGCTCCTGTTCTCGTTTCGTATTCCAGCAATGCCTGGCGGCACATACCGCAGGGAGAAATGGGATGATCACTGGCCACCTCTTTGCTATCATAGCTGATCGCAATCGTATCGATGCTTACTCCCGGGTAAATTGTCGCTGCATTTCCCAATAAAACTCTTTCTGCACATATCCCGACAGGATAGGATGCATTCTCCTGGTTGGTTCCGGCGACGGTTTCACCATTGGTTAACCGGGCGACAGCACCCACAAAAAAATTGGAATAGGGAGCATAAGCCTGTTTGGTCGTGGCCCTGGCATTAATAAGCAGGTCAGCATCTTCTTTTGTCAGTTCGGAGATGTCGTTATAAACTTCGTATTGAAATTCAAACTTGTTTTCCTTCATGATGAATAATTATTGAACAATAATTATCGTGATGCTGCCACTGTAATTATCTAACGATCTTAAAAAGCCTTTTCCATCTCGGTCCTTTATCCCAACTGAACCAGATCATCCAGGCTTTACCTACAATCCGGTCTTCGGGGACAAAACCCCAATACCTGGAGTCCTGTGATCCCTGCCTGTTATCTCCCATCATCCAGTAATAATCCATTTTGAAAGTGTATTGGGTAACTTCTTTGTCGTTCAGGTAGAATTTGCCATTGCCCTGGTAGAAATCATTTTTCTCATAAATGCGAATCGCGCGTTCGTAGATACCATAATTTTCGGGTGTCAATACAACAGTACCGCCTTTCCTGGGCACCCATACAGGTCCGAAGTTTTCGCGGCCCCATTTTTCATGACCGCCGACATTATCATAAGGGAACACCTCTCCGCCGCCGCCCATATAAGTAGAATCTACCACAATGTTTTTGGCAAACCCGTTGGCCAGCATTTTGTCCTTTGCCGTTCGTGTAAGCAACATCCTGTATACATTGTTTCCCATTCCCACGTATTCGCCTTTATCAAAATCCACATCGTATTCTTTTTTCATAACATCAGGATCAAAGAACTGCGTGGATACAGTTACCAGGTAATTGATTTCCGAGGAAGGAGCAAGTTCCTGTCTTTGGCCATTCGCATATACCACGTCGTCCTTTACCTGGATAGTGTCACCGGAAACACCGACGCAGCGTTTTATATAATTATCCGTTTTATCAACCGGGTGAACGACTATCGGATAGTTGACAGGATCGGCCAGGTAACCCTGGTCTTCGGCGGACCCTCTAAGGGCCCTTCTTTTGATATCTATATATGGATTCTGCGATTCAAAATTTTCGGCATGGATCACTGTATCTCCCGCGGGAAAATTGAATACTACAACATCTCCACGTTTCGGCGATGAGGGGAACCAACGGACATAAGGAAGCTTGATCAGCTCAGAATAAGATTTAGTATTTACAATGGGTAGATAATTATGAACAAAAGGAAATGATAAAGGCGTATTCGGTATCCTGGGTCCGTAGCTCAGTTTGCTGACAAAAAGAAAATCCCGTATCAGCAGGGTTTTTTCCATAGAGCCGGAAGGGATTGTATAGGCCTCGAAAATAAATGTCCGGATTAAGGTGGCGGCAACAACGGCGAATATGGCTGCATCCACCCATTCTCTCCAGCTTTTTTTCTTGTGTTTCTTCACAGCCTCCGCACCGATGAATTTGGTTGTTGGTCTACTTGCCAGCCAGGGAAAATAAAGGAAAGCAAACAGGGAGGCCATTGTATGCTGGCGTAGCGAGAATACACCAAACACTTTGGCGAATTCAATAAATATACCGGGGGTAATAAACCATCCAACCACGGGAATGAATTGCCAGAATACCCAATGTTTCGGTCTTTTGGCAATATCCTGCATCACCCATGTATTATAAAAAGGAACGTATGCTTTCCAGGCGGGCACGCCTACCCTGGTAAACAGCTTTGCCAGTCCAAACGAAGGAAGGAAAACAAGTAAAGTACCGATGAGATAGATAATGAGTAAATCGTGTAATGGCATGAGCCTTATTTTATAGCGGACAAAATTATCGGAATAATCTGTTTGTAGAAATTATATATCGGAAAGTTTTGCAAAAGACGGCAGGCGGTCCTTTAATCCCGGTCAATGGTGTCCCGACGGCTATCGGGAGGTCAATGGTGAATGACCTCTCAACGTTTGAAAATAACCCTACACTGTAAACCCTTCCTCATTTACAATTCTTAATTAATAATTCATCTCGGTAGTACATAACTCCTCACATCGTCCGCTGTAATTTCCTTCGCGGAAAGTATTACCAGTCTTTCCACAACATTTCTCAGCTCACGTATATTACCTGTCCAGTTGTATTCTTTTAAAAGATTGATCGCATCTTCATCCATCGTTTTTTTGGCAATGCCATATTCCGTGCAAATATCTTCCAGGAACTGTGCGACAAGAATGGGGATATCATCGCGGCGCTCATTCAGCGAAGGCACATGAATAATAATAACGCTTAGACGATGGTAAAGGTCAAGGCGAAATGTTTTTGCATCCACTTCCTTTAAAAGATCTTTATTGGTTGCGGCAATAACCCGTACATCCACGTTGATATCCTTATCCGCTCCTACTCTTGTGATCTTACCTTCCTGCAGGGCGCGAAGCACTTTTGCCTGGGCATTCAGGCTCATGTCCCCTATCTCATCCAGGAACAGTGTGCCTCCATTGGCCTGTTCGAATTTGCCGATGCGTTGTTTGATAGCTGAAGTAAAAGACCCTTTTTCATGACCGAACAGTTCGCTTTCGATAAGCTCGGTTGGGATAGCTGCGCAGTTGACCTCTACCAGGGGACCCGTGTTACGGTTGCTTTTCTCATGTATCCAACGGGCGACAAGCTCTTTACCCACCCCGTTTTCCCCGGTGATCATAATCCGCGCATCAGTAGCAGCGACCTTGTCAATAGTGTCCTTTATTTTTACGATAGGCGCCGAGTTGCCCACCATTTCCTGCACTCTTGTCACTTTTCTTTTCAGTACTTTGGCTTCGGTGACCAGGCTGTTTTTCTCCATCGCGTTGCGGATTGTGATCAGCAACCTGTTAAGGTCCGGCGGTTTGGAAATAAAATCATAGGCCCCTTTTTTAACCGCTTCTACGGCGGTTTCTATATTGCCGTGACCCGAGATCATGATTATGGGAGTGTCGCCATTACTTTCACCTGCTTTCTGTAGGAATTCGATACCATCTATCTTGGGCATCTTGATGTCGCAGAGCACGACATCGTAAGACTTATCCTTGAATTTCTTCAACCCCTCTTCGCCGTCAGAGGCCTCATCTATCTTGTACCCTTCGAATGAAAGGATCTCGCTTAATGTCTTCCGGATCGCCTTTTCGTCATCTATGATCAGTATTTCAGCCATTACTCGCAGAGTTTAGTCGGCAAATTTAGCTGAAAACAGCCAATCCCAATTAATGCAATCTTTGGGCAGTGTCGGGTTTTGTCTTGCGTAAGGGTTCTCGCAATCCGCAATGGTCCGGGACGGCGATGCAACGGATTTATAACATTTGGATTTTCGTTGCGGTGGCGTGAGACTTATTGATGAATAATAAGAGATGAAAACAATAGCCCTGAGGGAGGTAGATATAGAATTAATTCGACGTGGGTAGTAGTATGGTCTTTAAAAAAATGGAGGCCGGATAGAAATCCAGCCTCGTTTTAAAATCCAATATCCTATGAAAAACCATAACAAAGATGATGTTTTAATCGGAAAAAGCTGCATAGTTGACCAAAAAATTATCATCGTATTTTTACGTATGTCAATAAATTACGAAACCCGCCAGAACTCAGTCCTGGCGGGCGTTTTAAGATATTAACTTAAAATGTTATTTGTGTAAGTACATTACTTCTTTAACAAGTTTCACTGTTCGTGGTACATCAGGCAGGGCTGCTGCAACCAGGTTTGGTGCATAGTGGAGAGGTGCATCTGCAGCTGTAATGCGACGGATCGGTGCATCCAGATAATCAAAGCCCTCTTTTTGTACCTGGTAGGTGATCTCTGAGGACACCGAACCAAAAGGCCATTGTTCTTCCACGATAACCAGGCGGTTTGTCTTTTTCACACTTTCCAAAATGGTATTTATATCAAGAGGCCTGATCGTCCTAAGATCGATCACTTCAGCGCTGATATCTTCTTTTTCGAGTTCTGCAGCCGCACCCAACGCGACTTTCATCATTTTATTAAACGAAACGATCGTTACATCGCGGCCGGCTTTTTTAATATCGGCTTTTCCAAGTTCTATGTAATATTCTTCGCTGGGTACATCGCTTTTATCACCATACATCACCTCGCTTTCCATGAAGATCACCGGGTCCTGTTCATAACGGATCGACTGTTTCAACAGTCCTTTTGCATCATACCCATTGCTGGGAGATACGAGTTTGATCCCGGGAATATTGGCATAGAGGTTTTCAAAAGCGGTTGAGTGTTGTGCTCCTAATTGTCCGGCAGAACCATTGGGCCCCCTGAAAACGATGGGGCAGGCGATTTGTCCGCCGCTCATTGCGAGCATTTTCGAAGCGGTATTTAAAATTTGATCGAGGGCCAGCACCGCGAAGTTCCAGGTCATGAACTCAATGATCGGCCTGAGGCCATTCTGGGCTGCTCCAACGCCAACGGCGGCAAAACCCAGCTCGGAAATAGGGGTATCGATCACTCGCTTTGGGCCGAACTCCGCCAGCATACCCTGGCTTACTTTATACGCACCATTATACTCAGCCACTTCTTCGCCCATTAAAAATACCCTGTCATCTCTTCTCATTTCTTCATTCATTGCCTCACGCAGCGCCTCACGATATGCAATTGATCTTGCCATTGTTTATTGACTTTTAAGAGGAGCAAAAGTAATGAAATCCCAAGAACCAAGATGCCAAGAACCAAATAAGCTCCAAATCAAAAAACTCAAACCATGGAATTGGAAGCTTCTGTTTAAATATTTGAATTTGTTGTTTCTTTGGTTCTTCGCTTCTTGTCCCGCCAGTTGGCGGGATTGGTTCTTAATTAGCGGTCGCTCTCATCGAGATACTTTCCTAAACAGCTCATGGCGATCTTTCCTTCAAAATCTTCGTTAATTACTTTTTTCATCTGGCTATAGCTGGGATAATATTTCTGCGATTCGGTCAATATGCAGTTGCAAACATCTTTGAGTTCATTACCGCTGAAATCTTCCGCAAAATCTGCCTGGCAGGCCCTTAAAAATTTATCCTGTTCTGTCTTGTTCCATTTGTATTGCGTGTTGACGGTCTTATTCGTAGAATCGCTTTGTACCGTAGCATTTTCTACTCCTGATCCTGTCTTAGCCCTGTCGGCATTTTTTTTGGAATTGCAGGCAGCGATTAGGATAAAAAACAATAGAACATTTAGCGATCTTTTCATCGTGATAAACTTGAACGGAGATAAAAGTAAATAAATCTGCGAATAGTAAGCTACTAGTGTTAAGTTAAGTATGATTCGATGATTTATATTGCCACGGATACACACGGACGAAGAGATTTACCATTTAACCGTTTAACAAATAACTGATAAACAGATGAATGATCACGGACCTCAAATCAATGCCAGGATGACCTTCTTTTTTATCCGTGAATCCGTGGCGACAAGATATGCTTAACATAACACTAGATGCTGGCTACTGCATGTTGGATTCTAGACGTTGGATGCTGCCTATTATGATCAAGCTTCCAGTTGCGTCGTCGCTTCGCTCCTCGCAATGACGCAGTATCTGGCGACCAGCTTAATGTTATATTTGTCCACATGAACGAGACGCATTTTCCGGTCATTATTATCGGAGGTGGACCTATTGGTATGGCTTGCGCCATCGAAGCAAAAAATGCAGGATTAAATTATCTTATTCTTGAAAAAGGATGCCTTGTCAATTCTTTATACAATTATCCTGTAAATATGACATTTTTCTCCACGTCGGAAAGACTGGAGATTGGTGGAGTGCCGTTTGTCTCGATAAGTGCAAAGCCTACAAGACCCGAAGCCCTCGAGTATTACCGGCGAGTAGCGACCAGTTATGCTATAAATATCCACCTGTTTGAAAAAGTCATAGCGGTAAAGCCAGGTACACGGCAACAAATGTTTTCGGTAGTGACCAGCAAAGCAACTTATACAGCTGATCACATCATCGTTGCCACAGGTTTCTACGATATTCCTTATTTACTCAACGTTCACGGTGAAGACCTTCCGAAGGTGACGCACTATTATAAAGAACCACATTCGTATGCCTTTCAAAAAGTGATCGTTGTTGGCGCAATGAACTCCGCTGTTGATGCAGCCCTGGAAACCTGGCGAAAAGGGGCCGAAGTAACTATGGTTATTAGAGAACACCAGGTCGGAGAACGGGTAAAATACTGGGTAAGACCGGATATCATCAACAGGATCAAAGAAAACTCCATCCAGGCCTACTTCAATTCAACTGTCGTAGAGATCAGGCAGCATGAAGTTGATATTTTAACCCCGGAAGGAATGAAGACGATCGAAAATGATTGGGTGATTGCCATGACAGGATACCAGCCCAATCTGGATTTCCTGGAGCAAATGGGAGTTCAACTATCAGAAGACGAAATAAGAACTCCATTCATAGACGAACATACGCATGAGACCAATGTAAAAAATATCTTCCTGGCTGGTGTTATTTGCGGCGGCATGAATACACACCGGCTCTTTATCGAAAATTCCAGGGAGCATGCAATAAAAATTACCCGGGCGATCAGTCAAAGACGAAGTGGCGTCTCAGGTTGAATAAACTCACGCAATCCCGCCAACGGGCGGGTCACACGTTGCGCCGTGGCGATGTTGCGAGAAATAAAGAAGACGGTCAGGAATGAACAGCTGAGATAAATGCTTCAAGTTTTTGAATATCCAGTTTTCCGTTTGTTCTTACTCCACTGCAAATATCCACTCCAAAAGGTTGAGCCGTTGCGATAGCTGCCCTTACATTTCCCGGATTAAGCCCGCCTGCCAAAAACACAGGAACCTCCACCGCTTTGATCAATTCACGACTGATATTCCAGTTGTGCGTGTTACCTGTGCCTCCAAGCGTCTTGACAGCAGCTTTCGGATTACCGCTGTCGAGCAATATTGCATCGACCTGCCGATGAACAGCCAAAGCCTGCTTAATACTCTCTTCTCCTATCACATGAATCACCTGCACGATCCTTACATGTGGTAATGCCTCGCGGATATGATCATAATTGCCCGTAGATAATTCATCGACTATCTGCACAGTGTTGACACCGGTACGCCTGATATGTTCAATAATGGCAGAAGAAGATTGTTCGCTGGTGAGCAGGAATGAAGCGATAGGCGGATGAATGATTTTGGCAATGCTTGCGATCAACTCATCGGCAATGGGACCAGGCCCGCTTGGCATTTTGCCTACAAGTCCCAAAGCATCTGCACCATGTCTGATCGCAATCCTAGCTTCTTCTATGGATGAGATACAGCATATTTTGATCCGGGTTTTCATGTTGAGGCTGAGATTAAGGCTAAGGTTGAGGTTAAGACCGATTAACTAATCATCTAGTCAACATCTCTGCGCATTAACCAATCTTTCTGCAAATCGTTTCCCAATAGAAAATTCTGTTCCCCAAAAATTTCAAATCCCCATCGCTTATAAAAATCAATAGCGGTTTTATTCGCCTGAAATACGCCCAGCCAGAGGATCTCTTTGTTCCTTTCCCGGGCTACGTCTATTGCTTTCTGCATCAGGGCGCTGCCGACTCCTTTGCCCAACATTTCTTTTACCGCGTATATCCTGGCTATCTCCAACGATCGCCGGTTTTTAAGCTCCGGTACTTCCTTTCCTTCCCGCAATTTTATATAACCAGCTAAACTCTCGTTTACCCGGGCGATATAAAAGAACTGGTCCTCAACTCCTACTTCGTTCATTAGCGCTTCCCGCGTGAATTGCTCGCTCATGAACTTTTCCATGTCCTCTTTTGTGTTTTGGGAGGCAAATGTGTCAAAAAAAGTCTGCCTGCTGAGGTCGGCGATTACTGCTGCATCCTTCTTTTCTGCAAGACAAATGTCAACTTTCATTATCACAAATTATCATTTAATGGGTAACTACTAGGGACAAATACTTTTTTACCATCCAATAACCATTTATTTATCGTGTGGATTATACGGTGTATTCAATAATTTTTATTTTGTGTTCGTTATTAAATAAGCCAACATCCACCATCTATGAAAAATTGTACACTATTTTCTTCCTGCTTTTTTATAGAGTTTAAACTGGTGCCGAAGTTGTCGCCCGACTAACTAATTGTACCAGAATGAAAGCCATAATCCTATAGTAAAATGAAAGCCACCTACCGAAATTTCCTTGCAGGAATTACTCTGCTATTATTTTTCTGCAACCATGCACAAGCCCAATTTGGGATCAAAGCTACAGCAGCATGGGTCACGGATTGCAATCAAAGTAATTATTACAACACATCAGGAAACCCGGCTGATCTCATTGGGCCTTCCGGCAATGTGTTTAACAATACGAATTTTGGCGCCCATACACAAAACTCGGGCTCACTTATCCTTCGCGGCGCGCAGGTCAAAACATTTAAAAACCCTGCTTCTTCGAGTGCGTGCAGTGCAAGAATGTTTTACCGCGTGTATTTGCAAAGTGGCGCTCCCGGCGCTTTTACTTCGATTAACCTGCCACTCCTTGAAACCTGCAATGGCGGAAGTGGTACCTATCCTTCCGGTGGAACTTGCGTGGATGGCGACCAGAAATGGGACCGTCTCAATTCCAATATCAACCTGACAACATTTGCTGCCGGGAACTATGTACTGGAAGTTTATTATGAAGCTTCAGGATCGCAGTCAAGCACATCACTCTGCAATGAAATCGTAACAGATAATAATGGGGGTGGCAACTACAAGGCTTATTTCTCTATTCAATCGCCTAATCTTTCAAGCACTAACCCTTCTTCCTGTTTCGGGAACGAAGGTTCGATTACGATCGGTGGTCTTGTACCCGGTTTTACTTATCAATTGAGCTATACAGACGATGGCGTCAATGTCGGTCCGCTTACATTGACAGCTAATGCTTCAGGTCAACTCGTTTTAACAGGATTGAACAAAGGGTTCTATTCTAATTTTGTGCTGGTGATCAACGGTTGTACGACCAACCTGTTTACGGGTATCATTTTATCAGACCCGATATTCGTGCCCACATTCACTCCGATCCCCCCATTCTGCCAGGGAACACCGGCCCCGTTATTACCATCTGTATCGAATAATGGCATGACCGGAACCTGGAACCCGGCCGTCATCAACAATAATGCTACCGGCACTTATACATTTACACCTGACGCCAATACGTGCGGATTTCCCATCACTATTACTGTAACGGTAATACCAAGGGCGACGCCTACATTCCCATTTGGAACAAGCCTCATAATATGTGATAATGGAACTGTACCAACTCTGCCGAACACTTCGACCAATGGTTTTACAGGAACCTGGAACCCGGCTGTAGTGGACAATCATAATTCCGGCGTTTATACATTCACACCGAATGCGGGACAATGTGCAAACCCGGCAACGTTTACCGTAACCGTCAACCCGAATATCACACCAACGTTTAGTTTTGGTACAACACTGATCATTTGCGCCGGTGGCAATGTTCCAACATTACCGGGTACATCGCAAAATGGTATCACCGGGACCTGGAGCCCTTCTGTTGTAGATAACCAGAACTCGGGTACTTATACATTTACACCGGGAGCAGGCCAATGCGCGGTGCCAACAACATTCAGCGTAACCGTCAACCCGAATGTGATACCCACATTCAGCTTCGGAGATATGACCATCTGTTCAGGAGGTTCGGTGCCAACCCTGCCAACAACATCTGATAACGGCGTTACCGGCACATGGAGTCCTTCGGTTGTCAGCAACACCAGTTCGGGTACATACACGTTTACTCCTACCGCTGGTCTTTGTGCGTTGCCTTTTTCATTTACTGTAACAGTCAACCCGAAAATAACACCGACATTCAGTTTTGGAACATCATTGATCATTTGCGCGGGCGGAACTGTTCCAGTTTTACCAAACACATCACTTAATGGTATCACCGGCACCTGGAATCCAGGCGTGGTAGATAATCAGAACTCGGGTACATACACATTTACTCCTGATGCAGGCCAATGTGCATTGCCAGCAACATTTACAGTGACTGTCGTCCCGAATATTACACCAACATTCAGTTTCGGAACAACATTGACAATATGCGCGGGTGGAATCGTTCCTACTCTTGTTGGCACATCACAGAATGGTATCACGGGAACCTGGAGTCCTTCGGCAGTAGATAACCAGAACTCGGCCGTTTATACATTTACGCCATCGGCAGGTCAATGCGCAGTGCCGGTAACATTTACAGTAACCGTTAATCCAAATGTTACTCCAACCTTCAGCTTTGGTGACATGACGATCTGTTCGGGAGGTTCAGTACCCGGCTTACCCACAACATCCGATAATGGTATCACCGGTACATGGAGTCCTTCGGTAGTAAGCAACACGAGTACTGGTACGTATACATTCACACCGACTGCGGGACAATGTGCTTTACCATTTAGTTTCACGGTGACTGTTAACCCCAATATCACACCTTCATTCAGTTTTGGAACGACATTGACCATTTGTGCGGGCGGAACCGTTCCAACACTGCCTGGTACATCACAGAATGGCATTACGGGAACCTGGAATCCCGCAGTGGTTGACGACCAGAATTCCGGTGTTTATACATTCACACCAACAGCGGGCCAATGTGCTTTGCCGGCAACATTCACGGTAACTGTCAACCCGAACCTTACACCAACATTCAGTTTCGGGACAACATTGTCAATCTGTACCGGTGGAAATGTGCCGATCCTTCCCACTACATCCATAAACGGCATAAACGGAACCTGGAGCCCATCTGTAGTAGATAACCAGAATTCCGGTACATATACATTTACGCCAACAGCAGGTCAATGCGCAGTACCAACAACATTTACAGTAACCGTTAATCCGATCGTTACACCGACATTCAGTTTCGGAACTACATTAACCATTTGTGCAGGTGGTTCGGTACCTACCCTGTATACACCATCTGACAATGGTATTACAGGTACATGGAGTCCTTCAACAGTTAATAATCAAAATTCCGGTACTTATACATTTACCCCGACAGCGGGTCAATGTGCAGTACCCATAACATTTACAGTAACCGTTAATCCGAATATCACACCAACATTCAGCTTTGGAACTACATTGACCATTTGTGCAGGTGGATCTGTACCAGTATTACCCGGTACGTCACAGAATGGAATAACTGGCACCTGGAATCCGGCTGTGGTAGACGATCAAAACTCCGGCACTTATACATTTACACCAACATCGGGAGTCTGCGCATTGCCGACGACATTTAATGTTACGGTTAATCCAAATCTTACTCCTGCGTTCAGCTTTGGAACAACACTTACTATTTGTGCAGGGGGAACTGTACCAACTCTGCCTACAACATCAACGAATGGAATAACGGGCACATGGAGCCCGGCCGTGGTAGATAATCAAAACCCGGCTACATATACATTCACCCCGACCGCGGGTCAGTGCGTAACGGGACCTGTGACATTCACTGTAACTGTAACTCCAAACCTGATACCGGTATTTAGTTTTGGTAATACATTATCAATTTGCGCCGGTGGAATCGTACCAACACTTCCCGGCACGTCCGATAATGGAATAAACGGTACATGGAATCCTGCCGTTGTAAACAATCAAACCAACGGAACTTATGTATTCACCGCAGCAGGCGGCGGATGCGTGTTGCCGTTCACATTTACGGTAACGGTAAATCCCATTCTCGAACCTGCTTTCAACTTTGGAACTTTCCAATCAGTTTGCGTTGGGTCTTCTGTGCCCACATTGCCACTGACATCAACAAATGGAGTCACTGGTACATGGAACCCGGCTGTCATTGACAATATGGTCAACGGTTTCTACGTATTCACCCCTGACGCAGGTCAATGTGCCGACAGCGCCAGCTTTATTCTTGAAGTGAATATTGTTCCGACATCAAGCGTGAGAGCAGATACTACAGTTTATGATGGAGCAACTGTTCCCGAATATAATTTCATCTCAACACCGGGTTCGCAGGTTCATTGGACCAATTCCGACCCTTCTATCGGTTTGACCGAACCAGGTATCGGTACTGTTCCTTCATTTATCGCGATCAACCGGACCAACGCACCTAAAACGGCTGTGATAACGGCTACACCTAATATCAATGGATGTTCCGGTCTTGCACAACAATACCGTATTACTGTATTGCCGCTTAACAAAGATGTGTTTGTGCCCAACGTATTCTCACCGAATGGTGATGGCAAAAACGATATCCTGTATGTCTATGGCAACTACATTGATAAACTCGATATGCGCATCTTTAATCAATGGGGACAACAGATCGCGAGCATCACTAACAAGTTACAGGGCTGGGATGGAAGACATAAAGGAAATGCCCAACCGGTGGGTGTGTATGTCTATATCCTGAAAGCGACCTTATCCGATGGAAGAACGGTTGACCTGAAAGGTTCGATCACCCTTGTACGATAAACAAAACTATTCATCTAATATCCTATAGAAAATGAAAAATAAAACCCTGCAAAGATCCGGTTGGTTTAGCTGTTTGATCCTGGCGTTTGCAACACGCGCCATGGCCCAGACAGATCCGCACTTTACACAAAACTATACCTACCCGATGTATATCAACCCGGCGCTGGCAGGCAGCAGCGACGGTGAATATCGTGTGTCGGCTATCTATCGTACGCAATGGGGAAGCATCAGCAACCCTTACCGCACGATCGGCGCATCGTTTGACACACGCACCAATAAGAACATTGCACTGGGTGCAAGCCTGCTAAACCAGTCAGCTGGTGATGGCGGCTTCAATTATCTCACCGCTTATGCCACTGTTGCTTACACAGGCGTCAAATTTGGGAAAGATAATAACCATCACATCGTTCTGGCAATGCAGGGTGGTATCATTAACCGGAGGGTTGACGAATCCAAATTCAAATGGGGTGAACAATGGAATCCTGTAACCGGTTATAATGCATCCAACCCGACAACAGAATCTTTTGCCAGGACATCTTCAACTACTCTCGATGTCGGTGCAGGAGCTCTATACTATGATGGAGGTGCCGATAAAAAGATCAATGCGTTTGGAGGGTTCTCCGTATATCATATCAATCGTCCAAAGGATCCAATCATTTCCACGCAAAGCGAAGAGCTTAATACTATCCCAATGCGGTACACTATTCATGGTGGTGTAAGCTTCAATATGTCGGATCGTTTCAGCATTATTCCTCATGTGATGTACATGCGCCAGGGTACTGCAAGCGAAGCGATGCTTGGAACATACCTGCAGTATAATGTCAACCCTGAAACAGATATAATGATCGGTGCCTACTACCGCCATAAAGACGCGCTTGCCCCATTTATCGGGTTTGACTACCGGAATTTTATCGTGGGATTGAGCTATGATGCCAATACATCGAACCTGGGATCGATGGCAAAACATGTAAATAGTTTCGAACTAAGCATATCGTACGTGAAGAGAAACGGCTCGCAGAGCATCTTTGATTTTATCCGCTGCTCGAGACTTTAAAAAAAATGATTCATCGTTAAATGAATATTCCTATGAAAGTGATAAGCCGGTTTTTAATAGCTATTGCGGTGTCCGCCTGCTGGATACCTGCACATAGCCAGTTGCTGAAATCAAAGAAACCCGTGCAAAAGAACGCACTGCAGTTGGGAGACCAGTATTTCGCGGCCGGTGAATATTATACCGCTGCTAATTTGTATGGTCAGTTTCTCAACCCAAAAAAGGAAATGGAGAAAAGCGATTTTCCCCTGAATGTTAAATCGAGAAGGACAACGGCTGGCAATATCAGCATGTCCCGCACGGATATTCTTTTTAAACAGGCAGAGGCTTATCGTTTGGCCAATTACTGGCAGGAAGCAGCTGATCTTTATAAAGCTTGCGCTGAAAAAGATCCAGCCAAATATAGCAGTGCCCTTTACTGGCAGGCAATATGTGAGAGAAGTCTCGGCCATTATGCTTCGGCGAAAGAGATCCTGGAGCAGTATTTAAATATTAATGATGAAAGTGCCCAATATTACCAGGATGCGAAGAAAGAATTGCAAACACTGAATTTTATCCAGCAACAGCTGGCGCGACCTGATTCTGTTTTATTCAAAACACAAAAAATCGAAATACCGGATAGCCATGAAAAAGGTGCATTTGCCCCGGTTCGTGTGAGTGACAATCAATTTTTGATTAGCAGCACACAACCGGATTCGATACAGGTGAATGGCGTGAATCCTTACCATGCCCGCCTGTTCTATGCAACATTAAACAACGGGAGCCTTGAGAACCTGATCCCGGTTGCGATCCCATCTGCAGGTCCAATCACCAACCAGGGGGCCGGCACAGTTAGCGCTGATGGAAAATATCTTTATTTTTCCCAGTGGAAAAAAGAAAAAGGACAAACTGTATCTTCCATCTATTATTCTACTAAACAGGATAATGGCTGGAGCGCTCCTGTTCTTGTTCCATCGATCAATACAGATGCTGCCAATAGCAAACAACCCTTCTGCACTCCTGATGGGAAGTACCTGTATTTCGCTTCCGACAGACCTGGCGGAGCCGGTGGCTTCGATATCTGGTATGCACCATTGAAAGAAGATGGAACTACCGGTGAGCCCGTTAATGCCGGTGCTGTCATTAATACAAAGAGTGATGAGCAGGCTCCCTTCTATCAAAACAGCAGCAACACGCTTGTATTTTCTTCCAATGGAAGAGAAGGCATGGGCGGCTATGACCTGTTCTCCGCAAAAGGAAGTGAGCTTACCTGGAAAGATCCTGAGAACCTGGGTTATCCAGTGAACTCCCAGAAAGATGATATTTACTTTTTTGCTCCTGAGCAGGAGCCACTCTTAAGTAATGCGATCGTCAGTTCCGACCGCGGCAGTGGCTGCTGTCTTGAATCGTATAAAATAACAAAGGCTCCAAAGAACAAACGTCTTACCGGAATCATCAACGATTGCCAGGATAATCAGCCGGCTGCCTATGCGAAAGTGGTATTGAAAGATGCGTCGGGCAAAAACTGGACTACCACTACTGATGATAACGGAAACTTTATTTTCGAGATCGGCTCGGGAATATACCGCGAACTTTCATTGACCATCAGTAAAGATCAATATCTCGAATCTGCTTCGTTGTTCAGACCCGAAAAAACTGATGAAACCGACCTGCTGACCGATAACCTGGTCAACGTCACCATCTGTATCGAGAAGATACCTGAAGAAAAACCTAAAGAACCAGAACCATTGGTGATTAAAGCCGAAGATGTAGTTACAGTTTTCTTCGAGTTCGACAGGAGTTTGTTAAAGGGTGAGGCTGTCTCCAAAATGGATTCAATCTATACCATGCTGGTGGATAATCCGGCCGCGACGATACAGATCTCCGGTTATACCGATGGCCTGGGATCGGCACAGTACAATGCGAAGCTTTCTGACAAACGTGCAAGAGCCTGCGCGGACTACCTCATCAAAAAGGGTATTGAAGCAAGCCGCGTGACCTTTGTATCATTCGGCGCGTGCTGCCCCATAGAAATGGAACTTATCAACGGTCGGGATAATCCCGACGGACGAAGTAAGAACCGTCGTGCATTGATCAATGTAAAAAAGAATTAACAGGCCCTGTTTTGCCCCAGATCGCTTCGCTCCGCTCGCAATGACGAGGGAGCGTAAGCGACATCCAATTGCTTCTCGGTATCCAGCGACCAGCATCTAGCATCCTGATTACTCACGACTAGCGACTAACGACTAACTTAACCTGCCTGATTGTGTTTTTATCATGAAGCCCGACAAAATACAGTCCCGGGGGCATATCTTCTGTCGATACCTGCTTCGATGATACTCCTCCTGATTGGATCCACTTTTCTCGTCGAACCAGTTTACCCGAAGCATCCATTATTCTTAACTCCAGTTCACCTGCCACATCGGCATTGTAACTCACGACAAACTCTCTCCTGGCCGGGTTTGGATACACTGAAAGACTATTGTTCTTATCGGTACCGGGAAGTTTAACAACAGGTGAGTATTCTATCTCTCCCATCTTATCCGTTTGTTTGATGCGATAAAATACATTCCTGCTTCCGGGCGCATGGTCGATAAGAGTATAGCGCGTGATGCTAATTCCCGCATTAACCTGCCCCACTGGACGAAAATTTGTACCATCCTTTGAACTTTCCACTTCGAAGGATTTTACTTCATCTGGATTGTCTACTTCCCATTTCAACAATGCATCGTTTCCATTTCTTTCCGCTCTGAGCGAAAGGATATGTAAAGGAAGTACACCCGACGGACCTGTGGCCATCACTCTTACCAGTAGACTGATATAAGCTGCCTGGGTATAAATACCGGCTTCAGTGATCTCCCAGGAGTTCTCATTGGAAGTTCCATTCCATCCGGTGTTCCATTCCTTATAACTTTTCTGCGGTGGCTGTCCTCCGGGTGGCGTCATGGACGGGATAGAAAAATCTTTATTAGGCCCACCCGGCACATATCCCGGCGGCGGACCGTAAAGGGAAGTAAAAACATTATCCCAAATGGTCCCATCTCGAAACCAGCTGTGATAAAATTCGTTGACGCAGCTATCGCCGCCATAAGCATACATATTCGTCAGCATTACTTTACCCATCGGGTTTACGCCATGAAACCAATGCAGGTAACTTTCTCCTGTTTCTTTGTACAGGGCAGTTTGCGCGGGATTAATGCCGTATGATGCGAAGTCGAAATTATTGATGCCCGCGGTGGCTTTTACCTCATGACTGTTCCAGTGATACTGCGCATCCGGCATAAAAGAACGGTAAAGATCAGTGTTGTTGTTATAGTCCGTTATACTTAAAACACCATTCTGTCCCGCTTTTGAATTGCGGATATTAGTTACAACCGATGCGGTAGCGCCTGTTGCTTTGGTATAACGAAGCAGTGCATGATGTGCTGCTGACCAGTAAGGCCCCCACCAGGAGGTCTTGTAGGGTCTTGCATTTACATACTGCGCATCGAATGTGGTGCGGTATTCGGCAGTACCTGTTGCTTCAAATAAATAAGCTGCAGCTATCACGACCAGGTCTTTTTGCGAATCAATATCCGCATCGGCATCACCTGAAACTATATTCTGGTCATCACAGGTAGTTTGAAAACTGGTGAAATTGGAGGTTGTTACTTTGGCCCTGTTCCAGGCATTGATCGCCCGGGTTTGAAGATCATTGCCATAATTGGTCATGGCAGGAATGCCCAGTGATTTATAAACAATGGCGCCCAATGCAAAAACTGCTGCCCCCGTAAGCGTTGCGGAAGTACATTCCGGAACATAATACCGGGGATTATGATCGCTGCTCGGCGGTGAGCTGCCGTTATAGTTATCTGCACCCACTTTTAAAAATAAACCATTCGTGCCTGTGCCATCCTGCATACGGGTAAGCCAGTCGAGCTCCCATTTTACTTCATCCAGTATATCGGGTATGCCGTTTCCGGATTCAGGTATATTATAGTTGTCGGCAAAATAGGCTGGATAGGAACGGTAGGTCTCCAGCAAATTGCAAAGAGGACTTAAAGTAAACGTCACATATTTATTACAATCGCCCGCATCAAACCATCCGCCGTGAAGATCCCGTGCAGTAGCTGCATTCGTTTTATCCCATCTTGACCGGGCTGCATAATCCTGGTTTATTCCGCTAAAAGCGGCTGCATCGGACCATTTGGCATCAACATAAGGCGGCTGTTTGGCAAAATTCACGCGTTGGTAAAAAAACATTCTCGCGGCCTGTTGCAATACCTGTGTATAGACACTATTGTTGATCTCAAAACGATATGAGCCTACATTATTTGCCACGTCATAGATATAATAGGAACCGGTTGTAGTCACAGGAGTGAAATCAAATCTCCAGCCGCGGTCGCCGCTTTGGGTGTGAGTAGCACCGCTATTCCAGGCTACCAGTGTACCTGAATAAACAACAGCATTGGTAGACCAGTTTCTTACCTGGTATTGATTGGTTCCGGTGCCTGGTGAAAAAGATTCGGCGGCATTATAACCTGTTTGGGGATCCACGATCACAGCGATTTTGCGGCTGCCCGGCAAATAACCAAACTGGTCGATCTTGATTTGTTTTGAAGTAATACCTGGAGAAAAAGCAAGAGAAGGTAAATGAGCTATAAGCACGAGACAAAGTAGGCAGGTCGATCGGGTTTTCATACAGTCCGGTTTTGGTTTCTATTCTTCACTCACAATAGCTATCTGGCCGCAGCCTAGCTTTCCAAAAACCATACCCCGCCATGCCAATTCATAATCCTATTCTCCCCAATAGTAATTTTTTACTAAGGATGATGAAAACTTACCCCAGTATTCTACGTTGATGCTAGATGCTGGATACCAGATGCTAGATGATCTCCGTAGCGACTGTACTACTGACTTCTTCGCTTCTCTCGCAATGATAGCATCCAGTATCGAGCATCCAGCATCCCTGTTCAGGCTCCGTACTTTCGACCTCCTGCCAGCATCCAATACACTTACGCATTCGCGTAATTCACTCTTTTCTCCGGCTGATAAACTGCGGAAAGTCTTGCTAACGAATAAGCACCTATCGCCATCACCAGGTCTCGCACGGCAACATCGTAATAATTTTGACCGATGATCAACTGCAAAGCAATAGCTATGAGCCAGGCCATCACTACATAGGCGCCGATACGTGGACGTATCAATACCAGCAGACCTGCTATGATCTCAATTACTCCCACGATAGACATAAACGTCGAAGCGCTAAACGGTAACATTTTTACAATGGAAGGATTGAGATAATTTTCCCAATTAGTAAGCAGGTTAGTGAATTTGTCGGCCCCGGCAATAATTGGAACCAGACCGTAAGTAAATCTCAACGTCTGTTGAACCTTTCCAGCTTCATGAATTGCGGTATCCATAATATCGTTTTTAGTTGATGCAATACGTGTGAATTGGCTATGTGAATAACCAGGACACATTATGTCGGTAGTATTGCCACAAATATTAGGCTGAAAAGATAATTAGGTGGTTATCTGTTTGTTATAGAAGGATATAGAATGCCTTGAAAGCATACCTGATCATAGCAATAGTCTTTGGATGCTGGATGCCAGATGCTTGATGCGAGACGATTGGTGCTAGATAGGTGCTGCCGATGTCAGTAGGGTTATCCAGCGGCCAGTATCCAGCATCCAGCATCTCGCTTTTATGAGACATTCTCAATAATAATCGCACTC
This sequence comes from Bacteroidota bacterium, assembly GCA_005884665.1. Classification (GTDB taxonomy): domain Bacteria; phylum Bacteroidota; class Bacteroidia; order Chitinophagales; family Chitinophagaceae; genus VBAT01. Next base: position 64,490 of record VBAT01000019.1, on the reverse strand, counting down.
GCTCCTCCCCCTCCATTGCAGATCCCCGCAATTCCATATTTACCTTTATTGGTCTGGAGAATATTCGATAGTGTCACCGTGATCCTTGCGCCGCTGCATCCAATAGGATGACCCAGGGCTACGGCTCCGCCCCATACGTTTAGTTTTTCCATTGGTATGCCAACTTCTTTTGCATTGACGATGGCTACACAACTGAAAGCTTCATTGATCTCTGCGAAATCCATGTCGCTAGCTTTCAGACCTGCTTTTTTCAAAGCATTATTCATTGCTTTGATCGGTGTAGTGGTAAACCATTCCGGTGCCTGTGATGCATCAGCAAATGAAACTATGCGCATCAGTGGTTTCAATCCCAGCTCTTTCATCTTTTTTTCACTGATTAATACAACAGCTGCCGCTCCATCATTTATTTTAGAAGCATTTGCTGCAGTGATCGTCCCTTCTTTTTGAAAAGCTGGTTTCAGCGCAGGCATTTTTTCAAAATTCGCTTTCTTGAATTCCTCATCCTCTGTAACGGTCACAGGTGTTTTGCCGGCAATGGTCACCGGGGTTACTTCCTTGCTGAAATAACAACTCTTCCAGGCGTTGGCGGCGCGGGTATACGATTCTTTTGCAAATGCGTCCTGGTCTTCTCTCGTGATATTATAGGTGCTGCTGCAGAGTTCGCCTGCATTTCCCATATGGTAATCTTTATAGGGGTCCCACAAACCATCTTTCAGTATCCCATCCTGGATGCTGCCATTACCGAGGCGATAACCGCTTCTTGCTTTGTCGAGATAGTAAGGAATATTGCTCATGCTTTCCATACCGCCGGCAACTACGATATCATTATCCCCATTGAGAATTGATTGCGCCCCAAGCATGATGCTCTTCATGCCACTGGCACAAACTTTATTGACGGTAGTGCAAGGCACATTGGTGGGTATCCCTGCAAATATGCTCGCCTGTTGCGCGGGCGCCTGGCCGATACCTGCGCTGACCACGTTGCCCATAAATACTTCCTGTATATCCTCCGCCTTCACTCCTGCTCTTTTTATTGCTTCTTTAATAGCGGTAGCGCCGAGTTGTGGTGCAGAGACTGCAGACAGAGAACCACTTAAGCTGCCAATGGGAGTTCTTGCGAAACCGATTATATAAACTGATTTAGACATGAGAATAATTATGAATTTAGAATGATGAATTATGAATGCGAAGTTAACGATTGTTAGCCTGATGCTCTTTATAGGCAGTTGCGATGTTTTTTGCCCAGCGATAGTACTGCTATGATCGCCTGTTGTGTCACTCACTTGACCTTTCTGTTCGCTACTCATCATGCCGCGGTTGGTGTTTGTCTTACATCAACCAGAGGAGATACGTTAAGGGCCACTAATAATTAGCAGATTCCATCTTGTTATAGCAATTAACGCTGTTACTGGCCGTGAAAAGGAGCGGTGAGAGGACACAAATCCATTATCTATTTGATGCGGAGGACTTCAATGAGTTTTGTAGAACGTTGCAACCAGCTGATTTAGAAATGTCAAAAGGGCGGCCAAATTACAATAGCGGAAATCCACACAATGTTAGTATGTTTTTTTTAATATGTTTTTTCCTGTCTTAATTTTATCGGCTGTCTTTGAAAGCTAATTTGATTAGTTAAATCGTTTTTATGCGTTATTTAAAATTTGAGATTTCTAACTACCGAGCTATTGAAAATAAAATGGTGATTGATTTATCTAAAAACTCGCTAGTTCCACTCGTCGGTATAAACGAGTGCGGGAAAACTACCATTTTACAAGCGATTTATTGCTTTGATTGGAGCAATGATGACGAGTATGAGGGAAAACACCTCACAGACATTAAAAACCTTTATAGAACAAGTGAGAAATCTGATACAGTAATAAAGGCTTTCATAGAGGTAAAGTATAACGAACTAATAGAAGCTTACGAAGAGGTTGTGAAACTGAAGATTGCTGAAGGTGACGAAGACGGTTCTACCAACGATGGTGATGAAGCCGCTGAGTCCGCCGTTATTAAATTTCCAAGTTTTCCGATTTCCAAAAAACAGTATAAAGGTTTTATTTCAATAAAACGAAATTTGACGACTAGGCGTTATAACATTGAAGATTTTGATGAGTTCAGCATTTTTGATGAAACTTTCAAGGACGATTTTTGTGCCGAAATATTAGCAGGCTTACCTTATATACTATACAATGACGATTTCATCGATCGGCCGCCGACAACAATTGCAATCCCCAACGAAAAGCCAGAAAAACTTGCGGGTTGGCTTGCAATCTATGAACAGTTATTTAACACTTCCTCAAAGGACTTTTCGCTATTTTCTTTGATTAATGAAACAGATACCAGAAGAATTCGATCGGTTTTGTCAGATGTAAAAGAAACGGTTAACAGAACACTGTCTAAAGCGTGGAGGACTTTTTTGTTGAGTCCTCACGGTAGTCTGTCTGTGGATTTGAATCTCCTACCCTACGATGATCCAGAGAACAAATGCTCAAAACAGCTAGAAATTAAAATAATTGAAAAAATTGGAACTAAAGAAAGGTCATTTGATGTTGTAGATAGAAGCAAGGGTTTTTTGTGGTTTTTTAATTTTGTTATGAAGTTAGAGTTTAATCCTAAAACAACAGCAAGTAAAAAAGATACCATCTATTTATTAGATGAACCTGGATCCTATTTGCACTATTCAGCTCAAGAAAAACTATGTAAAAAGTTAGTAGATATTTCACAAAAACATGGCAATGTTATTTATTGTACACATTCACATACTTTACTTAATCCGGCATTGATACCGCTCAATACTATTTATATAGTTGAGAAGGATAATCAAAAACGGATTAAAGCAACCCCTTTGGCACAAGTAAAGACTGCGGTTGAAGATTCGAACGCCTACCAACCAATTGTTGAGGCTTTGCAAATATCTGCCTTAAACTTTATTAACACTAACAATCCTGTTATCGTCGTTGAAGGAATTTATGATAAGTACGCTATAGAATTGTTTGTCGATTTAGACTTTAAGGTTTCTATTCTTCCGGGGACAAGTGCCAATTCTATAGTAAAAAACATTCAATTTTTGAACGCATTTAACTGCAGCTATATTGCTATATGGGATAATGATAAAGAAGGTAGAGAAAACTACGACAAAGCTTGTAAATTTTATGGGCAATTCGAATGTAAAAAGTTTGATAAGCTTCCTCTTCTGGAATTGGATAACCGGAGGATGGAGAGAATGTTTGAAAGGGACGATATTGAGCGAATTGCCACATTTTTAGAGTTTGATAGCAACGTTCAATACGAGAAAATAATATCCACTTTATATTTTTCCAAGCCCGATTTTAAGAAAAAGGTTTTGGATAGTATTTCCAATAAAACAAAACAAAATTTTCTAATACTGAAGGAGATAATAGAAAAGAGATTTTCGATGAAGGAAGAAGAGGAAAGCGAGGGGCTTAAGATGGTTTCTGTTTACTAACCGAAGGGCTGAGTATCATTTTGGCTAGTGTTCCGTTATTATTTGGCATCTGGCACTATCGCTAACGTAGGTTAAAGACAAACAGCTTCTCACGGTGTGACTATTTTTCTTTTGTACCTTTGTCGTAACTATAAAATCCATTTTGCATGAGAAAGGCAATAATAAATAAATATGGAAGCCGGTTAACTTTTTTTGCGAATGGTTTAAACATTTTAAATTTTCTTCTATCTTTTTTTGGATTCATTCCTCAGGCGATAAAAAGTAATAACATTTTTAAATTATTTTCAATTGCGCTGCTGATTATTGGAATTATGTTGCTGCTCCGCTTTCTTCTAGTTGTACTAAAGACAAAATCTTTAACTGTTAAGATTTTGTGGTGTGGCTTAGCAATGGCTTTCTTTGGTGTATTGATTATAGTTACGATACTTCAGCAAAACCTGCAAGCTACGCAAGAGCCGATGTTAAGTAAACTCGAAAATATTATAAATCAAAAACAGCAAAATTCGTTAGTTAATACGACCGAAGCGAAAGATTCTGCCAATCACAACCACATCATAAATGGAAACAATAATGTAGTTGATATAAATGGTGATGTAAACTATTTTACAACTAAACAGATTTCAAGGAAATTAAATCCGATGGATATAAAATTAATTTTGGCATCTATTCCATCAAAGAATTATTTGGTGCGAATCAATTATCCTTCAAATAACCAAGAAGCAGAAAATTTTGGCAAGCAGATAATCAACAGATTGTTTCAGCTTGGTTACTCAAATATCAGCGAGAGTAACATTTCAAATTCCCATGAATATTTTATTGCTGCCGAAAGAATTTCAGTGAAAATAGATAGTTTTCCTGTTCCCGCTGTAAGATTGATTGTCAATCCTCAGCAATAATTTTTTTTATATGAGAAAGATTTTTTTGATTCTTTTTTTGTTTAGTTATTGTGCAGACGCTCAAAATCCTACAGTTTTTGGCAAAACAGTTCCCCTAGACTCTCGGAATATAACAGTTGAGACGAGGACATATCCTTTAAGCAATGGAGGATATATCACGTCTAATATGGTTGACACCACGCGGCAATACCTTACAGTTTCGTATGACAATCTTGAAAATTATTTTAAAGTGACCAGAGAGAATTTTTTAAAGAATGATATTCGACAGAACGCAGTCTCTTTATACTTGACCAAGGAGAGTTCCGGAGGATTTCCGATAATAAATTTTGATACGGGTAATGTTTTCACCGGAGATGTGAGTTCAGTTTTAAGGTTGGACGATTTGATAGGTAAATCAAAGATGATTGACCTTCCTGATCCTAATATTTTCTTGAATCCAATAAAATTTTTCAGCTATGCTGACAGAGGCGAGGTTGTTTATAAAAACAGAGACGAAATTTCATCCTTTGTTTTTTATGATCATGAACTGTTAAGTAAAAATGGGGCAAGTTTAGCGATTGAAAAGACCATTGTTAGTGGTTCTATTTCGCCGTTAATTAGCGCAATGTCCGGAAACGGAGCTTATACGGTTAGGCAAGGTGTTTATGAGCAAGTATGGCAAGGTTCAGATGGCAGCAATTGGGCAACACTTACCGCCCCGAGAAAATCTGAGGCCGCTAAATTTGTTTTAAATACCTCTGCGAATCTTGCAGAGAATAATACAAATGGCGCTTTTGTTATCAATACAGGGGGAAACAGTTTTTCGTTTCACACGTCTGGTTCGATAGGAATTGTAGGTTGGGATAAGTCTATCGGAACACTCAGTCTAGCGGCAACACTCATTGAGACGGACGCCCAAATTATTCAAAACGGGTTATTTAAATCTACTATTGGGATCGCCGTATCAGATGCCAATGATTTATTGAAATTATCCATTGGTGAAAACGTTCAAGGTTTTTTTTCTTCGAATAAGAATGGAAGGACAGGAATTGTGATTGAAAATCTAAACACCGACTCAAACTCTTGTGCTGCAATCACAATCAGACAACAAGGAATTACTAATTGGATTGGTACTATGTCACAAAATAGTCTTTCGAAATTGTATTCGCCAGGTTCGTTGGTGATGAAGAGTGAGGGAGATATTTTACTTTCTACTTCTTCCCCTATTAATGGTAACTACGGACAATTGCGATTTGCCGTTGATAATAATGAAATAGCGCGATTTACAAGGTCTTCGCTGCTTATTGGAACTATCCTTGAAATATCTTCATCTGCCTTAACTGTAGAGTCCGAATCGCAAGGCGTATTATTTCCACGATTGACGACGGGTCAGATCAAGAATATCGTTAAACCCGAAGAGGGACTCCTAATGTACAACAAGGATAGAAAGAAGTTTTGGTTTTACGACGGGAGAAGATATCAGGAACTTTGTTCCAGGTCTATTCCAGACCTTTAAGTTGCCTATGGACAGACTATTCATGGGAGATTAATTCCTCATATTTAGCGCCCCAGCAATTGAAACAGAGACCACCTTCAATATGTTTCCATTGAGGAAATTCGCCAGCACCGTGGCATCTCCGACAACATGTATGATCTCCGATATCGTTTCCCAATGCGTCTAATATTGGCACCTTTTGATTTTTATGCAAATTTTCATGACAAGACCAGCATAACGTAATAAGAGCATCGTCGGGATATTGCCAAGGCAACAAATCTTGTTTATAATATCTATGATGTACATGTAATCCTTTAGTCATATCCCAAATATCATTTTCGTCAATTGGTTGATATATTCGCTCAAAAGTTCTATCTGTAACTTTGCCTTTCATTCCCCTTCTGATAATTTCCAATGCCCACATTTCTCTCAGTTCTATCTGATTGTTTTCAATGATTTTTATTGCAAATACATTCGCATAACTTGCTTGGTCTTGATAATAACAAACATAACTGTTTCCTGTGCTAAAGTTTGAATTTACGTCAAGAAATGCTGTCTTTATTACGTTGTTTTTCATATCCCAGATATGAATAATGAACCTGTCGTTATGAATGACAGTTTGAGAAGCACCGTTTGGAATATTATTGCTAAATACCAAACCTGACTTGAATTCCTCTTGATATTGCTTATTAAAGCAGTTTTGGCATTTTAGATTATCTCTACCTAGGATTGATCGCCTTTTGTGGTTCCATTCTTCTCTTAGAAGTAGTTCCTGATATGATGACATGGATTAATCGGTGGTTTAGAACAGAAATTTTGCATAGCTAGCCTTTTTTTTAGAGGTTTCGCTACCAGATAAAATCAAATTTAGAATTTAATTTACTTTTTGTAATCTTCTCGCTCATCATCATCAGTTTGTTTTAGCATTGCTGTCTTTTATACGTTGGATCATTCCCAATATGAAAAATGCTACGCTCCCAATTGACGTAACCGTTCTCAACGTGTGAAACCTGTCCCATTTTTATCTTAATGATTCCCAATTAGACGGCGCAGTAGCCTCCGCTGAATTGGACATCATCCTGGAAAGTCGTGTTGTTTGGCAACTAACGATATCGCCTGTGACGGATGAAAGGCAACACCCGCCGCGGCGTAAATTATCCGTCTTTATATAGTTTTTTTTGCTTGGGACTGACTGTGCATAAAATTCGTTTCTATAATCCATGATCAATTCTTCGCCGCCTGTGCGTTCACCTGGGATTGTGATCGAGATTGCGACTGTGCCTGGGCCTGCTGTTCCCGCTTCGCTTTTTTTCTGAAAAATCCACGGACCAAAAAATTATGTTGCAGCGCTTCCATCGTCTCATCAAATTTTTTTGTCCCGGCCTCGAGATTGGCTACAGTCGTTTTAAGATTTTCTGCAGCCTGCTGGTCCTGGAATACCACGCCGGCGATATTACTACTGTCTCTTAACTTATAGCTGACGTTGGCCAGGTTATCCATCATCAATTTCGCATTTACAGATGCTTCCCTGATTTGCAGCGAAGCCGTTTTTAGACGGGAAAATAAAATGGTATCGTTGGCTATCTCGTTTGCCAGTACCCCCTTGCGTTGCATAGCGGTTGTATAATCGGCCAGGTTTCGCGAAAGCAGTTGGATATTTTTTGATGAATAATACAAAATATCGGAGACTGCGATCAACCGGTTTGACAGGCTATCTTTCATAAATAATTCTCCCATTGTTCCTTTTCCCTGGGCCACCTGGCTGCTCACATCTTTTAAATTACTGGTAATAGCTGAAAGATTTTGATTGCTTTCCTGCAGGGTGTTCATCATTTGAGCGCTGTTCAATGGCATTTCAGCCTGCAATGTATCACCCGCATGTATTGTCGAGGATCCCGGTGTTCCACCGTAGATCAGGATGATCCTGTTGCCGATCAATCCATCTGAACCGATCTTTACTTTAGAGTCCTTGCTGATAAAGGGTTGAAATCTCTTGTCTATTTTCATTTCTACAGCCACCAGGGAATGGCCTGTAAACTCAATTTTTTTCACTGTGCCGGCTTTTACCCCTGCAAACCAGATATTATTTCCTTCCTGCAACCCGCTTACATCGGGAAAGACGGCATTGAGCGTCATTCTTTTTCTAAAGGCATTTTTCTGGCCTCCCATTGTAAGTACGGCAGTTGCAATAATTATCATGGCAAAAAAAATGAACAGCCCGACAATGACGCTTTGTTTGTGTTTACTAGTTCTCATTGCTTTCAATAAAATTGTAATTGTAAAAACCTGTGACCCTTTCATCGTCTGTGTCAAATACTTCTTCGAAATTGCCCTGGCGAAGGAATTTTCCCTCAGACAACATCAGTATCCTGTCTCCTGTTTGTTTTGCACAGGCAAGATCATGAGTGATGATAATAGAGCTGGTCTTATAGCGTTCCTTAACTTTCATGATGAGTTTATTGATCTCTTCACACGTCACCGGATCAAGTCCTGAAGTGGGTTCATCGTATAAAATAAGTTCAGGCTTCAAGATCAATGTACGGGCGATGCCAACCCGTTTTTCCTGCCCGCCGGAAAGTTCCGCAGGATATTGGTCAATTGTATCGGTAAGCCCAACCGCATCCAGCACTTCCTCTACCGCCTGATTTATCTTGCTTTTCGACATATTGCGCATATTCCTGACGAGAGGAAATTCAACATTCTCTCTTACAGTCATGCTATCGTAAAGTGCACTGTGCTGGAAAAGGAAGCCGATCTTAAGTCGAAGTTTTATCAGCTCCTTTTTATCAAGTTCGTGGATCTTTTCAGCCAATACCTCAACTGTTCCGCTATCCGGCTTCAGCAAGCCTATGATGATCTTGATCAAAACTGATTTCCCCGAGCCAGAGCGACCCAGCACGATAATATTCTCTCCTTTATATAACTCCAGGCCAAGACCTTTTAAGACCTCGTTATCTTCAAACGATTTGTACAGATCTTTGATCACAACAACCTTATCATGTTTTGTGTTCTTCATTAGTTCACCCGTAATAAAAGGGATTAAAAAATTTAACCAATAGTATTTCCTCAAGGAAAATTAAAAACATGATGGTCACCACAGATGAATTCGCTGCTCTCCCAACACCTTCCGTTCCTTTGGTTGTCGTAAAGCCTTTATAACAACCAATGATGCCGATCGTGAAACCAAAGAATACCGACCTGATCAACGAAGAAAGGATTTCCACATAACCGATCTTTGAAAATGCATCATACATAAATACAGTAAAACTTGTCTGATCGTTTCTGTGCACATCAATGAATGAACCGAGCAAGCCGATCAGGCCGCTATAGATCACCAGGAGCGGCACCATGAAAGTGGTAGCCAATACCCGTGTTACCACGAGGTACTTGAAAGGGTTGATCGCGGATACTTCCATCGCATCGATTTGTTCCGTCACTTTCATCGAGCCGATTTCTGCCCCGATATTTGAACCGATCTTCCCTGCACAGATCAGCGAGGTGATAAGAGGAGCCAGCGCCTTGATCACTGCTACACCGGTAAACGAAGGAAGCCAGGAAGTAGCGCCAAAGCTGGCTAATGAAGGTCGGGAATGGTCGGTAAACACCATTCCGGTTATAAAGGCTGTTGATGTGATCAGGAAAAGTGATTTGTATCCTAATTTATAACATTGGCGTATTGTTTCCTGGAGCTCATAAGGGGGCACAAAGACTTCCTTAAAAAACTGCAATGTAAACCTGGTCAATTCGCGGATGTCGATAAAAAAATTGTCCAGGTTTTTTGAGATTAAATATTTCCCTGTCCTTTGTGATCCACTCAGCATAATATACTGATTGCTGACAAAAAATAGCAATTTTCTAACCAGAATGGGCATATCTGCTCATGATCGCCGAGAGATCATTCCTTATCAAAGGGAAATCACTATAAACGAATCAATCAAAGTGCAGTGTGGATTATTTTTCTCAGTAGTCGTCGCTAACGGTGTCGCGATAGCTATCGGGAGGTCAGTGAGTTCCTATACGAATGGATAGCCTCGGTAATTGTAAAGAGAGGGATTTCTCACCACTCACCAATTTGCATTTAATTTGCCTTACTAAAAATTTGATTCTTGCCACGAACCATATACCGTGTTTACGTTATTGAGTTATCAAAAAAAGTATTTACCGAAAACTGGAAATTCCGGGCTGCTAACCCGCAATTTAATGGGGTGCTCGAGTGTCTCTACGTCGGAATGACAAGTAAAACACCGGCAGAACGATTCAAACAACACAAAACAGGATACGTAAACAAAAAAGGCCACAAGCTATCAGCTTATATCGTGCAGAAATATGGCGCCTATTTGCGTCCCAGCCTTTACGAGCATATTAATTTGAAACCGATGACCAGGGCAGAAGCTCTTATTATGGAAGGAAAACTTGCCCTGGAACTCCGAAGACGAGGTTATGCGGTTTGGTTTAATTAGTGCATCTGGTTATGGTTCTTTATCGCTTCATCAGAATAACCCCTATCGCATCAATATACTGCCCGCCGCTGACAACAAAATTTCCGATTTTCATTCCCTCGACTGCCTGGTAGTCAAAATAACCGGGCGCAGTTGTATTTGTATTGCCAAATTCCATGTATTGTTTCCGGGTGCCGTCTGTTTGTATATATAAGTATTCAACAAACCTGTTGTATTTTCCCATTACCCGTACAATATATTCTCCCTGGATCAATGTGAGAGTTTTGGGACTTCCACCTTGTCCTCCGCAATTTATATCGGACGGATCTGCCTTTGAATCAAAATTGAGTCTGATACCATCAATAAAAGCTCCTGAACGGATAGTAACGGACAGCAGGTTATTCCCAAGCTGCGTTGTATTGTAAAATGACCCCCCCGTTCCACCGGTAGGACCCTGCTGACCTGTAACATACTGTCCGGGTCCCTGGGCATAAATAACTGGCATAATAAATAATCCAATAAGGATGTTCATTAACATTTTTTTCTGTTTCATAAATTATTGGTTTAGGTTAAGAATAGGTTGCCTGTAAAAAGTAAAACAGCTTTTCTGTTGAGGGTAGTTGAAAAGCGATCCTTAAGGAAGGGAATAATATCATAAGATACATCACCATCTGAGTGAAAACAATACAACGAATGTGGTATTTTGTACGAGTTATGCTTAACCGGTAGTTAAGACATCTCTTCACCAGGCGTAATTATTCAAAACCAATGGTGTAATCCGCAGACCTTTACGGTTTCCATAAGTGTGACCCGATGACACAAAATCTCTACAGCAGAACTTACCAATATGTCCCTGGCGATGCATGAATCCTGCGTCCAAAAAGATGAAATATTAAGCTACCTGGCTTCAGCGGTGGAAGCTATAGTTGATAGTCGGGAGTTCCGTATTTCGACACTATCGACTATTGACTCACGGCTAACGACTATCGATGGCGGTTCGTAAAAATTCCATTTTCCGCGGTACTTATTAGTAATAACTTTACCAGACATGAACCGACGGCTGCTCATATTTTGTTCCCTGTTGCTACTGGGCTATTCCTGTCACAAGGAATACAGCTGCGAAGGATGCATACCTGGTGCTGGTATTCCTCCTCCTCCTCCTCCACCGCCGGGTCAGCAGTCTCCCCTCATCTCAACCTTGAATTGTACCAGCGGGAATTTCTCCTCTTCAGCGTTCGAAGCAACTCCTTACTCCGGGCAGTTCAATATTACTTATACAGGAGGAAATGCGGCGGCATACAAAGCTGATACGATCGCTTCTACCGGAGTCGCAGGCCTGACAGCAATCCTGGCTGCCGGAACGCTGGCGAATGGAAGCGGTAACTTATCTTATTCTATTTCCGGAACACCTTTAACTGCCGGTAGTGCAACATTTGTGATAAATATTGGTGGAAAGAATTGTACCGCTACATTACAAATAGATCCGCAGGTCGTCGTGCTCAATGGGATTATACGAATTCCGATTGCCGTAGAGAAAGAACGAAACCTGGTCGTGTTAGGTAATGGCAAGGTAAAAGCCTGGGGTAGTAATCAATTCGGGGAGATTGGTGATGGTACTACAACCATACGTCGCACACCAGTGGAAGTAAGTGGTCTTAGCAGTATCGCCACGGTTGCGGCAGGAGGTTATCATTCCCTTGCACTTGCTGACAATGGCAAGGTATGGGCCTGGGGAAAGAATGACCAGGGACAATTAGGAAACGGAACCTTGTTCGAAGATCATGTTCCCAAACAGATCAATGGACTTTCGAATATCATATCAATTGCAGCCGGGTTTGATTATTCTTTGGCACTGCGAAACGATGGCACCGTTTGGGCCTGGGGGGCCAATTTATGGGGAGTGCTGGGTGATGGAACTTATTCCAACAGGCATCAGCCGGTGCAGGTAAACAATCTCACGGGTATCATCGCCATTGCGGCAGGCACGGAACATTGCCTTGCGCTAAAAAATGATGGTACTGTATGGTCATGGGGATGGAATGCCAACGGTTGCCTGGGTGACGGAAGCACTATTGCGAAACGTTCGATACCCGAGAAAATTTCTGCCCTGTCGGGAATAACAGCTATTGCTGCCAATGGATCTATTCATTCGCTGGCGCTAAAGAATGACGGGAGCTTGTGGGCCTGGGGAGACAATGCTTACGGCCAGTTAGGTGATGGCAGCTATACGGAACGTTCCATTCCCGCACCAATGACTGCACTGAATGATGTCGCTTTTATTGGAACTGGCGAGCGCCATTCTTTCGCTATAAAAAATGACGGTAGCCTGTGGACATGGGGATGGAATGGAAATGGACAGTTGGGCGTTGACTTTGTCCTTAGTTTTTTTCAGCCCAATCCTGTCAATGTAGCCTTGCTTCCGGGAATCAAAAGAATAGCCGGGGGCAGTTTTCATTCGATGGCGCAAAAATCAGACGGTTCTGTTTATACGATGGGAAATAATGTATATGGACAGCTTGGGGATGGGTCAGCTGTGTTGAACCGGTATGAGCCGGGAATTGTTTCGGGGTTATAAATAAGAGACGCAACTGGATGCTAGATGCTGGATACTGGATACTGGATGCTACCAATGGGTAGGTAACGAGACTAGCTTGCGAAGCCACGATTTTTTTGCAGGATGTTGCTATCACTTCTTCTCCTTGGAGAGGGAGCTGGAGGGAGAGGCCGTTTTCCTTATCTTCAGTCAAAATTCTAATCCACTATGAGGAATAAATTCTTTTTCACCGTCATCGTCTCATTTTTCACACTGTTATCCATCGCTCAAAAACGAAACCTGACTCCTAATGACATTTACCGTATCAAATCCACGGGAGCTGGCCTGGTATCACCGGATGGCAACTGGTTTGTTTATACACTTACAACTATTGACTCTGCAAAGAATAACCGTAATACCGATATCTGGATGATGAAATGGGATGGTACCGAGAACCTGCAACTGACCAACAGTCCCGATGGCGAGGGCAATCCCCAATGGAGTCCCGATGGAAAATATATTTCTTTTACTGCCTCACGCGGAGGCGGCAGCAGCCAGATCTACCTGCTGAATCGTATGGGAGGCGAGGCGATCAAGTTAACCGATGTAAAAGGTGAATTGGGCGACTATGCCTGGAGTCCCGACAGCAAAAAAATAGCCCTGTTGCAACGTGATCCACTGGATACATCCCGGGAACAGAAAAATAAACCCTGGGTGATCGATCGCTATCATTTCAAGCAGGATGTTTCAGGTTACCTATATGATAAACGTAAAACGCATATCTATCTTTTTGATGTCAAAGAAAAAAAGCTTGACACGCTTACTCGGGGAAACTATGATGAGGGCAATATTAAATGGAGTCCTGACGGAACAAAGATCGCTTTTGTAGCTAATCGAACAGAAGACCCGGATAAAAATGAGAATGCGGATATTTTTGTGATCGAAGCAATACCCGGTGCTACAGTTAAGCAACTGACCACGTGGAAAGGGACAGATAACTCGCCGCAATGGAGCCCTGATGGCAAAACGATCGCGTATCTCCGCAGCACTGCCGATGGCAATTTTATCATGTATGATCAGCCTGTGTTATGTACTATTCCGGCTGATGGCGGAGAACCGGTTTTATTATCGAAAGACCTGGACCGCCCCGTGGGAAATCCAAGATGGACCAAAGAAGGGAATGCAGTTATTGTGCTGGTCACCGATGATTGCCGGCGTTATATTGCCAGTTATGATATCGCTTCCGGTAAAATGAATAGGATAATTGAAGGAGACCGCGTATTCAATTCGCTGGAAATGCATCCGAATGGAAGCTGGGTAACGACTATGAGTGATCCGCAGACGCCATCCGAGTTTTATGCTTTGGAAAATGGGAATCTTCGCAGGTTGACGAAAGTGCAGGACGAATTTATTTCATCGGTCAATCTTTCTTCGGTAAAAAAGATTGTTTCGACCAGCAAAGACGGTAATAAGGTTTCAAGCTTATTATTTATTCCGCCCGGTAGCGATGGTAAGAAGATGCCGGCTGTATTTTATATCCATGGAGGGCCTGTTGGACAGGATGATTATGGGTTTGATCTGACCAGGCAAATGCTTGCCGCTAATGGATATGCAGTGATCGGGGTGAATTACCGTGGCAGTAATGGCCGGGGTATTGCTTATTCCAAGGCTATTGAAGCGGATTGGGGCAATAAAGAAGTGCTCGATGTACTTGGCGCTGCCGATCAATTAACAAAAGACGGTATCATTGATGGAAACAACCTCGGAATTGGCGGCTGGAGCTATGGAGGGATCCTTACCGATTATACCATTGCAAGTGACACCCGCTTCAAAGCTGCCTGCAGCGGTGCAGGAAGCGCCATGCAGTTATCGCTTGTGGGAGTGGATCAATATATCACACAATTTGAAAACGAGATCGGCTATCCCTGGAAGGACAAGAACATTGAGAAATACCTGAAGCTCTCCTACCCTTACCTGAAGGCCGACAGGATAAAAACACCTACTCTCTTCCTGACCGGTGAAAAGGATTTTAATGTGCCGGCAGTCGGAAGCGAGCAAATGTACCAGGCCCTGCGGTCACTGGGTATTTCCACCGAATTGATCGTTTATCCCGGCCAGTTTCATGGTATCACTAACCCGGCGTACCAAAAGGACAGGCTGGAACGATATAATAAATGGTTTGATAAGTTTATCAGCAAAAAATCATTTTAGGTAGAACGCAGATTATTATGATCATTAAGATTTTCGCGGATCATAATTTATCATAATAATTATGAAGATCTGCGTCCTCACTATTGATCACTACATATAAACCGCCTCATGAGAAATTTTTTTTTATCATCGTTATTGTTTTTTTGCCTGGCAGGTTTGCAGGCCCAAAGCAATTCTTCATTCGAAGAAATCATCTATGGAAGAAAAGATGGTGTCGCATTGACAATGCTTCAATTCAAGCCTTCGGCAAAATCAAATGGTAAGGCAATAGTCTGGGTAATTGCCGGCGCCTGGAATTCGTCTTATTTCCAGGCAACGACACCCAATGCGTTGTCTGATGTGAAAACTCTTTACACCGACAATGGATTCACCGTTTTTGAAGTCATAGTTGGCTCGCAGCAACGATTTGCAATACCCGAGCAGGTACAGGACGTAAAAAGAGCAGTAAGGTATATTCGTTATAATGCCACGAGGTTTGGCATTGACCCCGACCATATCGGTATTACCGGTTATTCAGCCGGTGGTCACCTTTCCTTATGCATAGCTACTGCCGACGACAAAACGGATAAAACAGCTCAAGATCCTGTCGACCGTGTGTCTTCCAGGGTACAGGCGGTTGCTGTATTATTTCCACCTACCAATTTCCTGAACTGGGATGGCAATGGCTTTAACGTGGCCAACACATTGCAGTTGCAAAGACAATTTAAGGTCACCGGCGCTTTTGATTTCCGGCGCTGGACGGATTCTACCCGGACCTATGACCCCATTACCGATACAGCATCCAGGAATAAGATCG
Organism: Bacteroidota bacterium; assembly: GCA_005884665.1. Classification (GTDB taxonomy): domain Bacteria; phylum Bacteroidota; class Bacteroidia; order Chitinophagales; family Chitinophagaceae; genus VBAT01. The sequence goes on along the minus strand of VBAT01000019.1, from coordinate 48,678 downwards.
CTAAGGAAATATCTCCTGTGAATGCTGTTTCACCAGATGATCCGCCGGTATTTATCATGCATGGAGACGCGGATAATGTAGTTCCGCTCTACCAGTCAGAATCTATCATTGCACGGTTTAAACAAGCAGGAGTTACCAATAATTTCATTATAAAAAAAGGCGCCCATCATGCGCCTGAAGACATGCTACCTGAGTTAAAACAATTCCCAGAGTGGTTTACCAGGTACCTTAAGTAACATCATGTTTAGCTGGAAAGTTATTTGTCACCAGTTTCATCCATGAACTCTTTCACTTTCGATTTTATTTCTTCCGGGGCATTGGCGTTCCCGAGTATTTTACCGGAATATGCTTTCATTTTGGCTCTATCGTCTTTGCAATAATAAAGTATGAACAGCGAAAGATCTTTTTGATAAGCTTTTGCTGTTTCTTCCGGTAACAGGTTATAGTGGGATATCTTTTGGATAAATTCATCGATCCGGTTTTGATCCGTAATATTTTTGATATTCTGGGTCACTAACTCGGCCAAATCATCCGCTTTTAGCTTCAGGGCCTTCAATGTAATGCAGTCGGAAAGTTCGTTCAGGCTTTTTGCGTATTGTTCCTGGTAATCATAATACCTGATCTTTACTTTCCTGGTCATCAAAGCAGCTTCATTGGAATAATAGCCCTGGGCGATCTGCTGGAATTTTGCAAAATCAAATACTTCCCCATGCAGCGATTCATTTGTGGCATATACGATCACTCTAGCCTGCAGCGCCGAATTGAATTCCTCCGGCGTTTTGTTCAACAATTTCAAAGCGGTGTCTTTATTTTTAAATAAAAATTCAACCTGTTCTTTATTCAACGGTGCATGATCAAGCATGATAGATAGGATCCCTTTTTCCATACGCGGGCTTTTAGTCTTAGCCAGGTAGGAGATGATAATACTGTCAACATCTTCTCCCAAATCATTTGCCTCGTGTATCCATTGATGAAAATCTTCGGCGCTCACATCACCTTTCATTGCTTTTTCCCGGATCGTATAATACTGGCGTGCCGGGTTGCGGGCATCGTCGCCCAGTTGTAAAAGATCCCCTGCTTCCATCGCACCGACCTTTTTATGCAATACCTCTCCATCACCATTAATGAAAAAGAATGTAGGATATGAAATCACTTGCAGATCATTGGAAAGTTGCAACCCTTCTCCTTCTTCCATATCCATTTTTACGTTGATAAAATTTTTGTTGAAGTAATAACCAACAGCCATATCGGTGAAAACCTCGCTTTGCATATGTTTGCAGGGACCACACCAGGAAGTATAAGCATCGAGGAAAATAAGTTTGTTTTCCTTTTTTGCCTGCGCCAGGATTTCTTTCCAGTTTTTGTTGTGAAGAAAATCAATTCCACCTGCGAAGGAGGCAGAGGCGCAAAACAACAAGCTGCATATAAGCAGGGTTCGGAGCAATTTCATCTTCTAGTGGTTTGAATGAAGTTCTAAAATAAACAAAGCTTCGACGAAATAAGTTAGTTAGCTGTTAAAAGCTCTTTCAATAGGGAAAAATACTTACCGGGAGGAACGTGAATGAACTTTATTCTCCTGAAATTTCATGCTGATAACAATCTAAAAGCGGGCTTATGATTCATAAAGCCAGAACCTTGCTTACTTTAAAGATTTTTCGCCCTTAAGAATCATTAAACCTTCTTCAACCTTTCAACTCCAGGATAACCGGTTTATATTTTTAATCTTCCTATCTTTAAACAGCACTCTCGCTATCATTCAATAATTGTCCTATGCCTTCCAAACTTCCTCGTCGGCAATTTATCCGAAACAGTTCTGCTGCGTTAACAGCTGCCACATTGAATGGTAGGTTGGATTTCCTGGTTAATGCCCCGGTGCGAAGAGTAGCATTGATCGGCACCGGCTGGTATGGAAAAAGTGATTTGTTCCGGTTGATACAAGTGGCGCCGGTAGAGGTCGTGTCACTGTGCGATGTTGATCAACATCAATTGGAGGCCGCCGCTGCACTTGTCAGCCAGCGACAGCAGAATCATAAACGACCGACGTTGTATGGTGATTACCGGAAATTACTGGCAGAGCAGAAACCAGATATTGTTCTTATCGGCACGCCGGACCACTGGCATGCGCTACAGGCAATTGATTCAATGAAGGCAGGAGCTCATGTATATGTACAAAAACCCGTAAGTGTAGATGTAATCGAAGGCGAGGCTATGGTGGCTGCTGCAAGAAAGTATAACCGCGTGGTCCAGGTGGGAACCCAACGCAGAAGCACCCCTCACCTGCTTGATGCGAAGAAAAAAATAGTCGATGCGGGATTGTTGGGCAAAGTATCGCATGTAGAAATCTGCTGTTATTATCACATGCGTAATAATGCTAACCCTCCATTAGAACCAATACCAGCTTTTTTTGATTACGAGATGTGGACTGGTCCAGCTCCGATGCGTCCATACGACGGGTTGCCACATATCCGCTGGTGGCGGGCGTTCATGGAATATGGCAATGGTATCATGGGTGACATGTGCGTGCATATGCTCGATACAGTAAGATGGATGCTTGATCTCGGCTGGCCCAAACGTGTCATATCAACCGGCGGTATCTATGTTGACAAAGCAGCTAAAAGTAATATCTCCGATACGCAGATCGCAACATTTGAGTATGACGATCTCAATTGCGTATGGCAACATCGTACCTGGGGCACAGCACCCGACGCAGAGTATCCCTGGTCGTTTAAACTGTTTGGCGAAAAAGGGACTTTATGCGGCAGTACTATGAAATATGATTTTTTTCCAGAGGGCGAGGGTAAAAAGATTCATATGGATGTTGTTTATGAAAAGGAAAAATATCCTGAGGACCTGAAAGAAGAACGTATTGAACTGAATGCGGCACCTGCTACGAGGTTGCACATGATCAATTTCCTGGAGGCAATCGATAAAAATATAAGACCTGTTGCCGATATTGAACAGGGACATATTTCGTCGGCAAGTTGCATAATGGCAAACCTATCAATGCAACTGGGAGGACGCCCGCTGCGATATGATCCCGTAAAAAAAATAATCATAGATGACGCGCAAGCAACAGGCTTGCTTCAACGAAAATACCGGGAGCCCTGGGTCCATCCGGCACCCGGAAATGTCTGAATCACCCGTAATTGTTTTGTATATTTAATATATGTCCAGGTATGTATTAATAGCTTCAATTCTGATCGTTCTGGGCTGCCACAAACAAGCTGGGTTTGTATACCAGGTGCCCCAGGAGCTTGAACCTATTGTACAGAAGTTTATTACCGAGGCGCAGATGAGAGGTCACACCATTACGATAAGCAACCTTATCATTCAATATGATTACTCACCTTCTTTTCAATACTGTGCGGTCTCGAATATCATTTCTTCCCGCAACGATGCTCAGAAAATCATTACCATTAATGGTCATCCATGCTGGTTGAATAGTGCGCAACTGGAAACACTGATTTTTCATGAACTCGCCCATTGTATCCTCGGCCGGGACCACGACATGAGCTTAATGCCAAAAGGCTACCCGAAGAGTATAATGTACACAGGTGATCTGACCATGTATTCGCCATGCGTATACGCACTCAGCGACTCATGCAATAAAGCATACAGAAGAACCTATTATATTGATGAGCTCTTCAACCCTTCCATCCCGGTTCCCGCCTGGGGCATGTAGATAATAAAGACGACTAACCCTTTCGCTTCAATAAAAAAAATGGCTGCATATCTGCAGCCATTTTAGGTCATTGCCGGCCAATTAATCTTTTTTCACCTTTTTTTCTCCGTCTTCGATCTTTATCTTTTTATCGCCGTCCTTGATCTTTACTTCATCGCCTTCCCTCTTTATCTTGTAATCTCCGCTTTTCTCCCTATACTCATCGTTACTTTCATATTTGTATTTGCCATCTTCCGTCTTTACTACATATCCATTGATCACCTCACCTGTTTCTCCATAGATCGTGTCGTGAGTTTTAGTGTCGACATATATGTATACAGGCTTATGAGTATTCTTATCTACCAATTTTCCGCTTTCATCTTTTTCCAGGTCTACATAGGCTCCCGAGGTAAGATCTACATACCTGTGTTCCTTGCATGCGGTCAAAAAAAGTCCGGCCGCAAGGCCCACGATTACTAGTTGTTTCATAACAATTTTTTACCTAAAAAGACAATTATCAGACCAGTTATCATTGTGCATTTTGAGTTGTTTTCTTTGGCGATTCTGTCAATTCTAATTGCCCTCGTTGGGTAATTTTTTCCCATTCCGGGGGTTTAAAAAGCAGCTCTATTCCCATTTCAGTAGTGCCATTTTGATTTTGTCCCCCAAACCGCTGGATAAGGATGCAACTTGCGTGTCTTCATAATAAATCGTTGCGTAGTCGTTTGCTTACTGGCAGAATTGCGTGAGGTTTGCGCTGTATTTTTTTGGCTATTATTGCATCATGATCAAAGGAAAACCAGTAGACGATCAAACCCGTTGCGAACACTATCATTCGCAACTGGATATTATTGCGATCAAATTCAAGTGCTGCGGCGAGTATTATCCTTGTTACGAATGTCACAGCGAAACAGCCGGTCATCCGTCGCAGGTCTGGTCAAAAGATGAAAGAAACGAAAAAGCAATCCTGTGTGGTGTCTGCGGGGCAGAGTTGAGTGTACAGGAGTATTTTGATTCATCTAATAGCTGCCCCCGCTGCCACAGCCCATTCAATCCAAATTGCAGCCGGCATTATCATTTATATTTTGAGATGTAAGCAGTGGAATATCTCCGGCATAATTGCTGTGATACGAGAAAGGATTAAAACGTATCATATGTCAAGATCTTCCAATCATGCCGCGAAAAGCGGCGCCGAAAAGAAAAAAGCCGGCCTGGCTCACAAACAGCAAACTGACGCTTCGTCTTCCGAACCGCAGGGAAAAACAAAGGATGAAACTTCGAGACGCAACAGTGCTGTTGCCAGCGGGAAATTACATGAGCTTCATACTGAAGAAAAAAACTTTGATTTGCTAATCGATGGAGTTCCTTACATTATCAGGTCGGTTCCTTTTTTGTTCAATGAGGAATGGCGGTTTCGGATAAGCGTAAATGGTGATGAAGGCCATGTATTCACCTGGGATTCGGAGGCGAAGATGCTGAGAGCAATTGATGACGAAGCCTCTACCCTGCCTGTTGGTCTGGAAGAAGCCATTAGTGATAAATTACAGAGATACTAACTGGCCTGGCAAGCTATTTAAATTCGCTTTTGCTAAATCCAGACGGCACTGATGCTGTAAGGTGGTTTATCATGCGTTCTGGCCAATAGCTTATTTTGCTATTACTGCCAGCCAATCAGGAATATGTTGTTCAACCTGCTTTATTTTCTTTTGGGGAACCAGGATAGAAGCAAAATCTATAGACCTCACTGCTCAAAAGATTTGTTAGTTATAAGCCAGGCCGGCGGAATGGGATTTATTGTAATTATTCCATATGGTAGTCACGGGAGTACAAAATTGTATTTAATCCTAAGTAATTTTGAGAAACCAAATTTGATTTCAGTATGCGAAAGCTGATCCTGGTTGCCCATACTTCCTTCGATGGCTTTGTCGCAGGTCCAAGAGGTGAGTTTGACAATTTTATAGGTGGAGAAGAAAACCTGGATTTTGTCTGCGGGTTGACGGATACCGCAGACGCTGCCCTTTTCGGGCGAAAGGCGTACGAACTCTTGAATGGTGACTGGCCGACTGCGGCGGAAAAACCAGGCGCGACAAAAGCGGTTATCAAATACTCAAACTGGTACAACAAGGTGCCTAAATATGTTCTATCTACAACATTGCCACCGGGTAACTCGGAAAACACATATGTCATCGGCCATAATATTACAGATGAGATCAACAGGCTGAAACAACCGGGAGAGCATGGGAGTAATAATATATTGATGTTCGGAGGTCCTACCGCGGTATACTCAATGATGAAACTGAATTTACTCGACGGATTCTGGTTGCTTATCCACCCGGTTATATTCGGAGAAGGTATTTCTTTATTTAAACATGATGTCAGGCGCGTCATCCGGCTTAACCTGGCCGATACACAACGTTTATCAAACGGCATGGTAGCCTTGTTTTATTTTATTGAAAAATGAGGACAGAGGTTTTGTGGAAGTCCTGCATGTGGGCATCTGTAGAGTATGTTCCGGACCATTATTTATTTCTTCCTGCTTTTCATATTCTGCCTCTGTAAAAAGATCGGAATTCAAAAACAATCATCCAGGGCTACGTCTGCTTCAATTGATTCCATAGGATTTTCTCCACGAGCTCACGAACAATATATTTTCGACCCGGAGACGGGGACCTCCAATTTTTCTTACAATTATTCAGGCATTTGGGATTTAGATGGGGATAAGCAAAACGATTCTCTTTATTTTATTGGGAACGGTGGGGCACATATCTATTTCTATCCGCGGGCTGTTCTAAGCTCCGATAAGACGACACATAACTTTCCTTCTGCACAACTGGATATGCCCTGGCCGGAGACTCTCAACAGGCTAAAAAAATACTGGAATAGTGGATATTTATTTAAACCTCGATCACCCTGGCACTGAGGTCCCGGATGATTGGCAAAAGCAGGGCGTAAAAACGAAATATGTTTTATTGAGCTTTGCGAGGGGCCGGTTGAACGTTAGGGACTACACGAACGATCCTTAAGAAACAGGGAGTGTCCTTTTTTGAAAGATCAGAATGGCGACAGAAAAAACAAGTGCTGGCCTTGCTTCGACACAGCTACACCAGGGCAGCAGCAGAAAGGTCAAGGCTCTCTTCTCTCCGCCCTCTGCGTCTTCTCAGCGGTTCTCCTATGGGCAAATCTCCCCAGGTTTTTCTTATTTTTAGTCATGCGCGCAAAAAAGGGATTATCTATTTTTTTCATACTGGCAATTTTTGCTGGTAACAGGCTTTATTCCCAAAACAGGCTGGATTCGATCCTACCCATTCGCGGCTTTGCTATTGCCGCCCCTACACCATCTTATGTAGATTCATTTGTGTTATTTATAGAGAACGAACTGGTACCGAGAAATGTTAACACATTGCTTCTCCGGGTCGATTATAATTACCAGTATAAATCTCATCCCGAACTGCGCGATAGCATCGCTTTAAATGAAGATGATGTAAAAAAGATAGTAAGAGCCTGCCGTATTCATTCTATAAAGATCATCCCGCAGGTCAATCTCCTCGGTCACCAGTCCTGGGCTAATAAACCCAATAAATTGTTGCTACAATATCCGGAGTTTGACGAAACCACGGAAGTAAAGATGCCAGAAGTCTATCAATGGCCGAATCCGGATAGCCTGTATTGCAAAAGCTATTGTCCCTTGCATCCAAAAGTTCATGCAGTGATTTTTTCCATAATAGATGAACTATGTGATGTGTTTGAAACAAATGCATTTCATGCGGGAATGGATGAGGTATTTTACATTGGAAGCGGTCAATGTAAGCGTTGCAAAGGCAAAAACAAAGCGAAGCTCTTTGCCGATGAAGTAACGCGTGTCCATGATCACCTGGCGGCTTCCGGACGCGAGCTTTGGATCTGGGGAGACCGATTGCTCGACGGGGCCACCACCGGCCTGGGCATGTGGGAAGCAAGTGCCAATGGCACCTCTGCAGCAATTGATATGATTCCAAAAGATGTGATGATCTGTGATTGGCACTATGAACGGGCCGATAAGACTGCGGTCTATTTTGCAATGAAAGGATTCAAGGTGGTTACCTGTCCCTGGCGCGATCCTGCCCTGGCACTTGTTCAAATGAATGACATGATTGCATTCCGCCGTCAATCCACTGAAGAAATGAAACAAAGATTCCGGGGCATGATGCAAACCGTCTGGTCAAGACCCCAGGCATTTATCAATGGATTTTATGACACACAAACCACTGACAATACACCCTGGAATTGTTTCCGGCAGCTTTTTGACGTGATGACCGCCTTGCAGTGACGATTTACCGGCAACCACATCAAGCTCACCTTTTCTTTACTATTTATTCATAAATTTCGCTGATCACCAGGCATTGAATTGACTATTTTTGACAGCTAATGGAAACAACTACAATAATCAATGAGAAAAAATTCACGGCTTACCAGGTGGTGGCTGTTATCCTGCTGGCGATGACCCAATTTACGGTAGTGCTCGATTTCATGGTCATGTCACCACTCGGCGATATGCTGATGAAATCAATGTCGCTTACTACAAGCCAGTTTGGTTTTGCAGTGTCAGCTTATGCATTTAGCGCGGGCTTTTCCGGATTGCTGACTGCAGGTTTTGCCGACAGGTTCGATCGTAAAAAATTGCTTTTATTTTTTTATATCGGTTTTATCATTGGCACTTTGGCCTGTGGATTGGCCAGTAATTATTTTATGCTGATCTCTGCAAGGATAATCACCGGACTGTTCGGCGGAGTGATTGGTTCTATCTCGATGGCAATAGTAGCCGATCTTTTTCCTTTAAATCAACGCGGCCGGGCGATGGGGTTTTTGCAAATGGGGTTTGGGGCCAGCCAGGTACTGGGCATTCCCATTAGTCTTTACATCGCCAATCATTGGGGATGGCAATCTCCTTTTCTCATGATCGTTGGACTGGGAACCATTATCTGGCTTGTAGTGATGTTTAAAATGCAACCTATCGTCCAGCATCTCGGTTTGAAAACAGAAAAGACAGCGATCAAACATTTATGGCACACATTCTCGCGGCGAGAGTACCGCATGGGATTCCTGCTGACGGCGATGATGTCATTGGGTGGATTTATGATGATGCCCTGGGGCAGCGCTTTTGCCGTCAACAACCTGAAAGTTTCATATAGCCAGCTTCCTGTTCTGTTTATGGCCAGCGGCATTGTTGCCCTTATCATCATGCCCCTGGTTGGTAAACTAAGCGATAAAGTTGATAAGGCGAAGATATTTACGGTGGCTGCTTTGTGGATGATGGTGTTCGTTGTTATCTATTCAAACCTGACCCCCATTCCTTTTTTACTCGTCCTCGTTATGAATATCGTGATGATGATCGGGATCATGAGCCGCATCGTACCTGGAATGGCCCTGGTGTCAGCCTTGCCAAAAATGCAGGACCGGGGCGCTTTCATGAGTATCAATTCATCTTTGCAGCAAATTGCCGGTGGTGTAGCCGCAGGCATCGGGGGAATGATCGTTGTTCAAAAATCAAAGACAAGCCCTCTTGAGCACTACGATATATTAGGCTACGTGATAGCTGTTATTCTTATTGCAAATATTCTACAGGTTTACAGGGTGAGCAATTGGCTCAAGGTGCAAAAGCATAAAGAGAAATTGTAAATCAGCGCAGTAATAATCTTCCTGCAGAAACACTATATTTACGTATAACAAGCCGGAGTATTTTATGGCAAATGCAAAAATAAAAACCACCGAAAATAAAAGCAGTGTAACGGGTTTTATAAAATCTGTTCCTGATCAGCAACGACAAAAAGATGCGTTGGCTATCGTTGAGCTGATGAAAAAAGAATCCGGGTTTGAACCCAAAATGTGGGGACCCGCAATAATTGGTTTTGGCAGCTATCACTACAAATATGAAAGCGGTCGTGAAGGAGATGCTCCCCTGATGGGTTTTTCCCCGAGAAAATCGGAATTTGCTCTTTACTTCAGTTCAGAGTTCGACCAACGCGAAGAATTGCTTAAACAGCTTGGAAAACATAAGTCAGCTAAAGGCTGTGTTTATATCAAGAAACTGGAAGATGTGAAAGTGGATGTACTTAAGAAGATGATTGCAAATTCCATAAAATATTACAAAGCAAAATATAAATGATCAGCCACTTCTCCCAATGATCGAGATTGTAAAAGCTGGCGAGAACAATACTCCCCTGCTGGCAGAAATTGCGGTGCAGACTTTTATAGAATCCCACGGACACAGTGCGGGGAAAAGCGACATAGAAGCGTACATACAAAAAAATTATACGCTCGCTGCGGTCAGGAATGAGTTAAGAGATCCTGGCAATATTTATCACATCGTTTATTACAATAACGAACCGGCCGGGTATTCAAAAATTGTGCTCACTCATCCCTATGAGGGCGGAGATGAAAACCTGACGAAGTTGGAGCGATTATATTTGCTCGGCAAGTTCTATAACCTGAAACTGGGCCAGGAGCTTTTCCAGTTTAATAAACAACTTTCGATCGATAACAAACAGTCGGGAATATGGTTGTACGTATGGAAAGAAAACCAACGAGCCATTAATTTTTATCTAAAGAATGGATTTGTCATCAACGGCAGCCATGATTTCAGATTGTCGGAAAGACACACTAATCCCAACCATCGCATGATTCTTCTTTTTGAGTAATTAATTTTTTATTCTTACTTTCAGATTGAGCTATTGTCTATTCTCTACCTAAATATCTTTTATGAAACCTGTCCTCCACACTCCACTCATTATAGTTTTTTTGTTGAATTTCTTATTTTCATATGCCCAGAAAGATTCGTTTTTCTGCAAGGTAAAAATGCCGGAATTAGACGGCAGCTATATGGGTGGATGCAAATTGGGTTTGGCTGATGGCGATGGAACGGCTCGCGGTAGCCATATTTATACCGGGCAATTTAAAAATGGCTTGCCAAATGGTACCGGTAATTATTATTATAGCGATTCCCAATATTATTCCGGCAGTTTCCAGGATGGATTAAAAGAGGGAAAAGGGGAAATGCACTATGCACGGAAGCCAAAACCCGACAGCGTCATCAAAGGATACTGGAGTGGCGACATATACAGGGGAAAAAAATATATTACTTACAGTTTTAGCACCACGGAAGCATTCGATCAAACCGAAATATCTCCTTCCAGCTCCAGCGGCAATACTGTATCCGTCGAAATAGGAACCACATCAGGTTCACCAAGCGGATCCCGCGCAGGTTATGTGCTGGCATTAATGAACCTGGTTTCTCCAAGTGGATGCATTCTGAAAACCGAATCATCATACGACAGCGATTTCAAAAGCTATAGAAAATTCGAATTGGCCAGCTTCCCCTGCAAATTGTTTGGAACACTGTCTGATGGCCGGACATTCGAAATAGAATTATATAAAGCTGCCAACTGGAAACTACGTTTTTACCAAAACAAGTAACTACTG
>VBAT01000019.1:0-37452 GCA_005884665.1 Bacteroidota bacterium | reverse complement strand
TATTTTTTTGACTTCGAGGGAAGCGTTTCTTTGTGTCAAAAGGGATTTTATGAAATATGTGATTAAAGGAAGCATATTTGCGACCATTGCCTGCCTCCTGCTCGCGATAATGGCATAACAAAAAGCAGAGCGAGCGAGAGCGGAGAGCGCAGGAAGAAAAGAAATTAAAAAGCATCGCTCTTCGCTCTGTTTCTCCGCTTTTTTCTTCCAGCATCGTTCTCCGCTCTGTTTCTCCGCACTTTCTCATGGGATGAGTGTACTTTTAGGTTGGAAGACCAGAGACTCGGCTCGTTGTACCGATTCGGGAGAGGTTATTACGTGGTTTCAATTGACAATTTCTGCAGTTCGCGGCTATCCGAACTAAACTGGCAAGATTTTTTGTCGCTTTATATGTCCTTATTTAATCATTTAATTCTTTTTTATGCGCTGGTTAGGTGGCAGGGAAAGCTCAAATGTTGATGATCGTCGCGGTATCTCCGGCGGCGGGCTTGTCGCAGGTGGCGGCATTATCGGTGTAATAGTACTTTTGCTTAGATTTTTCCTTGGCGGCGGAAGTGACGGCAGCTCCATACCGATGCCGGATCAAAGTCAGCAAATGACAGCCGAAGAAAAAGCCGCTGATGATGAGCGGGCAAAATTCGTAAAAGTGGTACTGGGCTATACTGAAGATGTTTGGGGTGATATATTTACCCGGCAGGGGAAACAATATCAACAACCAACCCTTGTGTTATTTCGCGGGCAGGTACAATCTTCCTGCGGGTTTGCCAGCGCTGCCTCCGGTCCTTTTTATTGTCCCGGCGATCAGAGACTTTACATTGACCTTTCCTTCTACCAGGAGTTGTCTGAACGATTCCGTGCGCCCGGTGATTTTGCGATGGCATATGTAGTGGCTCACGAAGTTGGCCATCATGTGCAAAACCTATTGGGTATTTCCGATAAAATGGAAAGACTCAGGGGACAGTTAAGCCAGGAAGAATACAACAAATATTCTGTGATGCTTGAATTGCAGGCAGATTTCCTGGCGGGTGTTTGGGCAAAGCATGCCCAGAGCATGAAGAATATTCTCGAGGAAGGTGACATTGAAGAGGCGCTGAACGCTGCAACCGCTATCGGTGATGACCGGCTTCAAAAAGAATCCCAGGGGTATGTTGTGCCTGAATCGTTTACCCACGGCACTTCCAAACAACGATACTATTGGTTTAAAAAAGGTTTTGATACCGGTGATATTAACCAGGGAGATACTTTTCATGACCCTTCTTTGCAATAATCCTAAGAACCAAGAACCAAATAAGCACGAATATCTAAATACGAAATTCGAAATGATCGTCGGTCAGCTTCTGGTTAGGAATTTCGATTTTATTTTCTTTGTATCTCCAATTGATGCATCGAGTCCTTAAAAGAGCGTCAAGAACCAAATAAATCCAAAATAAAAAATCTTAAATCTAGATATCGGGTGCTTCTGGTTGAGTATTCTAATTTCTAATTTATTTGGTTCTTGTGATTTGGTTCTTTTCGAAGGTTCGGGCAATTATCTTTGCCAGATGATGAAACACAAACTCCTCATCGCCTTGTGTCTTTTTATTTTTGCAGTTCCTTTAAATGCACAAAAAAGGATCAAACCTGTTCCTATCATCTTTGACAGCGATATGGGCCCTGATTATGATGACGTCGGCGCAATTGCCATGCTGCATGCGTATGCCGATAGCGGCTATGCCCGGATACTCGCTACTGTAGCAAGCACGAAGTACGAGGGAGTAGCTGCTGTGTTCAGTGTTTTCAATACTTATTTTAAGAGACCGGCTATTCCCATCGGTGTGCCGAAAGGAAACGCATCGGAGCTAAAAGATTTCCAGCATTGGACGGATAGCCTCCTGGTCGTCTATCCTCATAAAATAAAAAGGAATGACGAAGTACAATCGTCAACTGAAGTCTATCGAAAGGCGCTTTCGTCGCAACCTGATAAAAGCGTTGTTATTGTTACCACGGGTTTCCTGACTAACCTGGCTGATCTTCTCCAATCTCCGGCCGATAAATATTCGAAGCTGGACGGGAGAGAACTGGTCAGGCGCAAAGTGAAGCAGCTTGTGTGTATGGGTGGCCGTTTTCCGTCAGGCAGTGAATTCAATATTCGCATCGATGCATCGGCTTCCCGGGTTGTCGCTGAAAACTGGCCAACTTCCATTTTATTTAGCGGAGTTGAGATAGGGTTAAGGATAAGGTCAGGGTTGCCGTTGATACATAATAAGTCCATTCGTAATAGCCCAGTAAAGGATGTTTTCCGTATTTGTATCCCCATGAAACCGGAAGACAGCGCGGGAAGGATGAGTTGGGATGAAACTGCTGTACTGGTTGCGATCAAAGGCTATACACCGTGGTATACTATCGAAAGTGGCCGGATAATAGTCAATAGCGATGGAAGTAACAGCTGGGCCCGGGATGGATCGTCGCACAATTATCTTACAGAAGCATTATCACCGTCTGTTCCCGAGCAATTGATCAATAAACTAATAATGCATCAGCCAATGAGAAAATAATATTCGTTCGAGTATTACTTTACACCCGTGAGTGTTTTTTATTTGTATTTCGATTGTGATGCTTGACCTTTAAACCTTTTGCGAGATCTGCATCATCTTCCGTATATTTTTCGGTGAGCGTATTGTCAACTTCGAGTTTTTCAGGTTTAAAATCAGAAGGAACACCTGTCCCTTTGGTTTCAGGTTTATTGATACCAGATGGCTTTCCTTTATGTGATGACATAGACTTTTCCTGTTCAACTGCAATCATGATACCAGAGGGTACCGGGAAATTTATAAAGTTTTCACAGGAGAATTGACATTTATGTCGCTCAGCCTAAAGCGGGTATCGTCTACAAACGGAATTTTTTTCACCTCTCTAAACAAAAAAATAAATTATTCGTTTTCATGGGCATGCTTTTGGTATGATTAACAGGGAAACTAAAATTTTTTATTATGAAAACCGTTAGAAGCATTACGACCAGGACCCTGTTGGCAATAGCCGGCTCCTTTCTGAGCCTGATTTGTTTGGCACAGGAGAAATCAGCCGATATTAAAGTGGATGTCAATACCGACAAGGGTAATAATTGGTACGCTCAACCGTGGGTTTGGATCGTTGGAGGGGCAGTATTTGTGTTATTGCTGGTAGCTCTTCTTCGTGGAACTGGAAGAGAAAGAACCGAAGCTTAGGGTATTACCCACGCTGTGGATTTTTAGCAACATAAACCAGGGTATATTGATTAATGAAAAGAGGCGACTGCATACAGTTGCCTCTTTCTCTTGTAGAAATGAATTACTTAACGGATAATATAGAGGACTCCGTTCACGTTCTGCGCAGTCAGGCCCGATTTCAATCCTCCATACCCATTAATATCATGTGAAGAATACCATGTATAATTAAACGTTCCAATTGTTTTGATTTTGCCTTTGACCAGTTTATCATCGAATGAAGAATACCAGCTCAAGGTTGTATTGCCAACTGTTTTCAGTTTATTCCTGAAGGACTCATTGTCAAAGGACGAATAATAATCAAGTGCTGCATAACCGATGGATTTCAATTTTCCTTTGTTATCCTTATTCTCAAAGTCCAGGAAATAATCCAACTGCAGCGAGCCAATCGATCTAAGTTTTCCTTTTTTTGCCTCGTTTTCCGAAGATCCGTAGTAGGTCAGGGTACTGGTGCCGATAGCCTTGACTTTGCCTCGCAGGATAGAATCGTATTCTGAGGGTCCATAGTACTCCACCCTGCCAAGGTACGGCTGAAGCTGGCCTGTATAATAGTTGTAGCGGCCTATACCGGGATCTGTTCCCCATTCAATGATCTTACCTTCTGCCGATATACGGATCAGGACTTTCTGGCTCGTGATAACCGAGAATGCCGTAAGCGTAGTGCCGCCGGAGATCATTACCTGGCTAAGTTGCTGACCGGAAGCAATAAAACTCAAGAATATAACCGGAAAAAGCAGCAGAGATTTCATCGAAGAACCTGTTTTTATTTGGTTATGAAATTAATAAATTTAAGGGGAATTCTCGCTCAGGTGGCAATATTCGTCCGGCTTGAAATTTGAACAGATCGAAAAAAAGAATCATGAAGAAAAAAGAGAGTTTGTGGGATTTATTAACGAGGCTGGATGAACAGGCCGGGCAATTCAATGCTCACATCCACAAGGCCAATCAGTATTTTGATTCTTCAGCATCAACCACGCAAAAAATCCTCGATAAGCATGAAAAGGATCTTCATAAGCTAATTGTGAAGGTGAGAAGATCGTTGAGAGATTTTATGAAAGAGAAAGAAAAGGAAAAAGACAAAGGAAAATAATGGTTGTTTTTTTTATTAGGGCTGACGGATAACAAACCTTTGCCTTTTTCCTAAGAATTTACTGTGACCTGCTGTATAAGCTAGAAGGGTGTAAAGTTAAATTTTTGCCCACCTACAGACGCCTCATACATCAAACCGCCTTTCTTTTGCGTAAACACCATCACTCCTCCCCTGTATTTAACGTTCACTGATGCGCCTTTTGTTACTGCTACTGCTGAAGCCTGTGCTGCCAGCTCGAAGTTATCGCTCTTAAACCTGTCGAATGCGCTTGCATTTTCAAAGAAAATGACTTCACGATAGGCCTGGCCACCAAACTGGAATCCTACTGTGACCTGTTTCATTTTAGCTGTACCAATTGGTCTTCCATTCTGAAACACGATGCCATTACCTGCTGCGCCACCTACACCGATCCCACCTTTACCTACATTTGGAAATATCACATAGGCATGTGAATTACCAAAAAGGTTTGCCATTAACGGGTCTGACTTGATAAATTCAGCTTTTGCCGTCTGGCAGTCCCCGATGAGTTTATGAGTTTTAGAATCCTGGGCGTACAAAGAACCTGAAACAATAAGACCCGCGAATAATAATGACAGTGCACTTATTCGAATCATACTGATCTTTTTCATAAATAATTATTTTAATTTTTATTTGTGCTGTGTAATTTATCCTACACTACACCATGATTAACAATTGCAAAGATTCTGCCAGCACATCCTGTCCGAAAAAGTTTGTATAAACAACATCCAGACATTAACGACCTATTTACTTTATCTCATTTGTCTTCGAAAGCGTTTGCTGATCCATCCGATTCCTGTTCATCGATCTCGGCTTTGTGGTAAGATCTTTTTTCCCCGTCTTTATTGCCCATGGCTGCAGTTTCCTTCTGCCTTCGCGAACGTGGCCGAATAATCTCCTCCTTTGCCGGTCCATGCGGATATCCAGTAAAATCCTGGTCGATTTTGTTATCGGGGTTCTTTCGTACATCATCTTTTTTCCGGATAGCTTGCGTCCTTTTGTTCATAATCTTTGTTTTGAAGGTTAAATTAAAAAAGAAAAGAGGCTGTCTTAAAGAGAAAGAGAATACAAGATTTTAAGAGAACCTCTTTTCAATATCGAAATTTAGTTTAACTGTTACCTTGACGAATTCATAGCTACGGCACTGGCATTCATCATCGTCTTTTCCATCGTGCCGTTTTTGATCAGGGCTACCTGGTAACTATCTTCACCAGTTGAAGTTTTCATGGCGGTGATACTGTACAGGTCACTGCCATATGTGTCGATAGCTGCTGTGATCACTGATTCAGGTACAAGTGTATTTAATACAGGTAATGCTACATTGAACGTCTCGTTCCTGATCATGTAATAAGGCTGTGTATTGTAGTATACACTTACCAACCTGTTGTTATTGTCTTTGTAAGTAGCATACCACCAGTCAGTCATCGGTTGCCAGGTTACAACTGTAACACCTGGGTAGGTAGTTTGGAAATTATTTTTTATGGACACCGGTACTACATAAGTATTTCCTGCCGCGTCGGTTGATGCCCGGTAAGCGGTTATTTCCTGTGCGGATAGTGTATAAGCAGTTGCTAACACTATAGCGGATAAAAAAATCTTTTTCATAGTTCTTCTTTTAATAAGGTTAATAAAAAATATCTCGTCACTGATGTTTTTACAAGAATAATGCCTCGAGAAAAATGCCACTGGGTCTGTACTTTATAGATGGAAGAATACGAACATATCTGTTAACCGGGAATAAATTAAAGAGGCAAAAAGTTCCCTCCCTGAAAACATCGATAGTCGGAGGATGAAGTATAAAATAGGAAGATGAAATGAAAGCTCAAAAGTTGGAGGTTTCATTCAAGGTCAAGATTCAAAATAGATCTGATCTGCGATTTTTATTTTATTTTTTTCAAACACTATATATAGATGCCCCGGTGTGAATAGTTAATGGTATGGATTTTGGTATGACAAACCGTGCAACTGAAATAGCAAATCCAACATGAACAAACCATTACCCGGTCTGGCACTTGCGGTGTGTGCCCTGACTGCAGCTAACCTTTTGAATGCTCAACAAGTCATCTCTGGTATCTCTGCAAATTCAATCACCGAACGATCCGCAGTTATAAACTGGTCAACAAGTCTTCCTGGAAATTCGCAGGTAAATTTTGGAACGACTGCATCATACGGAAATTCTACACTGGTGGATTCCGCATTGAGCAATTCGCACTCAATGTTTCTTTATGGTCTTGCACCCGGGACACTGTATCATTTCCAGGTCCGCTCAGGAAACTCCGGGGGAACACCTTCCTCTTCCGGTGATGTCACCTTCACCACTGCAAACCTCGCGGCTTCGCTGGGGTCATTGAATACCCACACAGTTTTGGCTTACCCTGCTGGAAAAGTAGTACCATGGACAACAAACCCTACTGATGGCTATAGCACGGTCGTCGCAGCTGCCTGGAATTATTTATTGAATTCTGTGCCCAACGATCCCTCTACCGGTAAACCTGCCTATTATAGTCGCAGCTATCTCAATCCAAATACGCAGCAGGTGGTTGACTGGCCACATAATCCTGCCGGTTTATTTGGGATGTTGATCGAATCAGCTATAAAGTATTATAATTATTCAGGCGATGCCAGCGTAATGCAATTAGCAGAGGCTGTTGCGCTTTGGCATCTTGATCATGGAATGACGACGGCTGGTGATAGCTGGTCGGGTGTACCTTATTCAGAAGGTCAGGCGGGGTCAACTACTTACGGAGGTGCGCCGCAAGATGGTGTTGGTAATCTTGAGCCTGATAAGGTCGGTGAACTGGCATTTGGATGGTTGCAGCTATATAAATATGATGGCAATGACCGTTTCAGGGATGCGGCTATCCATTGTGCCGATGTGCTCGCATCGAAGATCAGAACAGGTACCCAAACGCAATCTCCCTGGCCATACAGGGTGAAAGCGAGCAACAATAGTGTGATTGAAAATTATTGTTCCAATATCATTGGCCCTATCTCCCTGTTTGATGGATTGATTGCAGCGGGTCTTGGTAATACTTCCGCTTACCAAACGGCGCGTACTGCAGCATGGAACTGGATGATGCAGTTCCCTATGCAAAACAACGTATGGGCCCAGTACTTTGAAGATGTGGGTATACAGGGGAGTTATGACAACAATCTTAACCAGTACAACGCGATGATGGTTGCCCGTTACCTGCTGGAGCATCCCGAATCGGATGTGAACTGGGAATCACACGCACGCGGGCTGATCACCTGGGTAAAAAATACTTTTCAGCAATCGGTGTATGGTGCTACGGCAATCAGGGAACAGGAGATTTTCTTTTACATCATGGGAAGCCATACTTCACGCTATGCATCGGTCAATGCTCTGTTATACGAAAAGACCGGTGATCTCGCGGCGAAAGAAGAGGCCTTTCGGTCCTTTAACTGGGCAACCTATATAGCCAGGAGCAACGGTATTGTCATCGATAGTCCTGATGTGAACAACCAATGGTTCACTGACGGATATGGAGACTATATACGCCATTTCATGACAGGTATGGCAGCCGTCCCTGAATGGACACCGTTCAATCAAACACATTTGTTACGCAGCACATCTGTCGTAAAATCTATTTCATATGGTTTCAACAGCGTGAACTATACAACTTATGATGGATTGGCCACCGAAGTACTACATGTTAACTTCAGTCCCATCACGATTACAGCTAACGGCGTTGTGTTACCGAAGAGAACGGACCTAAATCAACCTGGATGGACACTCGATGTTGCCACAAAAACCCTGAGGATTTTTCATACCAGCGGTACACAAATTGCAATCACAACTACTGCGAATTCTCCATTGCCATTAGTCCTGGCAGAATTTACAGGAACGATCAACAGTAATAACTCTGTTTCACTGGAATGGAAGACCAGTTCAGAACTTAACTCAAAAGAATTCGTCCTGGAAAGAAGTGTTGATGGTGTGAACTTTGAATCGATCAGCCGCAGGAAATTCCGCCGTAACTATTAATTATAGCCATCGCGATGAGGATCACCCGCAAAAGGCAGTGCTTTATTACCGCTTAAAACTGGTTGACATAGATGGCAGGTATGAATACAGTAAGGTTTTGAGATTACGATTCCGGGCAGGTAGTTTTTATATCAACAGGATCTATCCGCAGCCTTCCCAGGATATGTTACATATTGATTTAACAAATGTGGGTGTGCCTGCAAACTGTATCGTTTCCTTTATCGCACTAAGTGGCGCCATGATAAAACAAACTACAACAGTACTAAACAGGGGCGACAATATTATTGACATCAATATTTCATCGCTTCCACGAGGCAGTTATGTTATGAAAGTTACAAATGGGGAAACCGAAGTGGTAGAGAAACTGGTCAGGTAGTCAATGGCGAGCAGTCCAACTCGTTGACGCCATCTCTTTATTTTGATTTCCTGGCTCACAGCCGCAATGACGGTCAATTAGCAATGACCTAAATGTGAATCGTTAGTGGTGAGTAAATCGTAAACTTTGTGGCCAACTCTGAACCTGCCTACCGGCAGGCAGCCTCTTAACTCTGACGCTCAAAACTCAACTTCATGCTTTTGGAGCGGAATCATCCACCACCGGCGCATCCGGGATTGGGATCTTTGCTGCCTTGGGTCTATTGACGAAGCGATTCAGCCCTTTTATATACAGGTAAGAATGTTTTTTCAAATGGTATTTTTCCGGCTCACCTAAAAGAAACCCAAATGCTTTTAATCCCGGAACAATGTCAAAAATTACTTTTACGATGGCGGTTAATGGCAATGCCAGGAACAATCCGGGGAGACCCCACAATTCACCAAAAAGAAAGAGCACGAATATTGCCATCAGCGGGTTCAGGCTTACCCTTGAACCGACAATAAGCGGGGCCAGGATATTGGAATCGATAATATGGATCACCCAAAGCGCGGTAAATGCAGTAAGCGGTTGCCAGCTGGTGTCGGTCGTCATAAATGCAACCAGCAATGCGATCAGGGAGCCTACGATCATTCCGAGGTAAGGAATGATACATAGCAAGGATATGACAAATCCCAGAATTATTGGGTAACTGACGCCGATAAAATATAATGCAATGGAATTGATCGATCCGATAATAACAATATCCAGGAGCTGGCCAAACAGGTACCCTTTAATTACAAGGCTCATTTTTGTCAACGTATCATCTATTACCTGCCTGTCGGATGCATAGAAGAGTTTATAAAAAAATTCGATAAAGAAATGGCGGTAATAAATGATGAAGAAGATATAAAGGGGAACAAGAAAAACGTTGATCAGGAACGATGATATTGCAGTTAAAGACCCAACGGAGATAGATCCGTTTTGCAAGCGCGCCAGTTCTTCCTGTATCCGGTTGCCCACCTCTGATCTTTTTAATGAAAACTTTTGAGCAATAAAATTCCTGAACTCATTGATCTTCGTGTTCAATTTTGCAGAGATATCCGGAATATGATCGGCGAAAACGCCAACCTGTATATAAATGATATACACGATGATCCCCAGCATGAAAGTAAAAAGGAGCACTGACAGGAATGCCGATAATCCTTTGGATACTCCCCATTTTTCCAGCCGAACGCAAAAGGGAAAGATCATCACCGCAAATATGACCGAAAATAAAAGCGGCACCATCACGACTTTCAGGTAATAAAGAGCCAGCACGATCAAAAAAGCCGAAACCAGCGTGGCTGCCAGGCGGACGATATAAGGTTGGGGGATGTGTTTCATACTTTCTACAGATACGCTATGTATGCAATTAATCTGCCGAATCTGACAAATAAAGAGAATTGAGGCAAAGCATTTGCCTTTCCGGTAAAACAAGGCAATTCCACCGGTTTACCTGATCAGCATAACCGTTCCGCGTCTTGTTATTTTTTTACCTGTAGGCGATACCAGTTCCAGGAAATAAACATAAACAGCATGCGGCTGCGGTAATCCTTTGAACTTGCCATCCCAGTCGGTACGGGAACCCTGGGCATTAAAAACGATTTCGCCCCACCTGTTATAAACTGTAAAATGTGTGAGCCTGTAGTTATCCAGTAACGGAATTTGAAACTTATCGTTTATCCCGTCACCATTCGGGGTAAATGCGTTAGGAATAAAGAAGTCATTGTACACCTTCACTTCTACTTCGTCTGACACTGAGCCACAGCCCACCGTTGAAACAACCTGCAGCGTATAAGTACCGGTGACGGGCGGGTAAGCAAGGGGTGTGATTAATCCGGCATCGTTGAGATAGTTCGACGGTGACCAGTTGTAATTGACAGAAGTCCCTGTTGCGATTCCATTTAATATGGCCGTATCACCTCTCAGGATGACTTTGTCTATACCTGCGTTGGCTACGGGGTTTCGGTAAACATCTATTGTCACCGAGGCGGAATCGGTACACCCATACTTATTAGTTGCATAAATTTTATAGATCACCGAATCGCGTGGTGATGCGAGCGGATTTGGAATCGTATTATTTGACAGGCCGGTTGATGGAATCCAAAGAAAGCCGACACTATCGGTAGCCGAAGCTAAAAGTAGCTCACTTTGTCCTTCACATATCGGATAGGATGGTTCAAGCGATACGGTTGTGCCTGGAAAAATCTTTAGATAAAAAGTATCCAGCGATACACAGTTATAATAAAATGTTTCCTTTAGCTTATACAGCCCCGAATCACTATACTGGATAGTTGGAATGACCGGGTTCGGTGACGTGGAATTGTACCCGCCAGGCCCTGTCCATAATACCTCCAGCGCTCTTGGGTCCGCTTGCGGAAAATGAAAATCTTTTCCGAGGCAGCCGATAAGTGTTCGTGGAGGCGCATGGGCCGGCACAGGGTGAATCGCTGTATAAATGGCATTAGATGTTACGCGGCAATTAACAGAATTTATATTTGCTCGTTCTGCAATACAGATCCTGTACATGATAGCTCCCGAAGTCCGGTGTGGGACAGAGTAAGTAAGAGTTGTTGCTCCTGTAATGTCTGTCCATGTTCTCCCGCTGTCGACACTCATTTGCCATTGGACCACAGGGTCAGCAAAGCCCGGGGAATACGCAGCCGTCATTACAAACGGGTTGGTATAGTCGGCACAAACTTCAGCGGGACCGGGGGAACCATCAATTAATGCTGAAATAGTCGGGCCGCATGGGCTCAAAGTAATATCATCGATCGCGAAACCGCTGCCGCAACCATAAGGTGGGTTGATCGTGATGTTTACAATGATATCAGTCAAACCGGGAGGCGTAGTTACCGTGAAGCCGTAAAATCTCCAGTCACGATCATTCACAATAGGAAGATTACCGGTGCTGTCAATAGCCAGGGTCACACCGGCAAGGGTCTTAAGTTGATATTTGATATTTGGAAGAACGGCATTTCCATCACAGGAAAAATGAGTCATTACAGGTGTAACCCACATACCGAACTGGTAGACCGTATTACCACATAGATTTTTTGCCGTGTCCATGTAAATAACACCGGGAGTACTTTCTGCATTCACCATCATATAATTCCCGTTCAGGTCATTGGGCGTATGATCGCCGACCATCTGCACCCACGTGCGGTTGCCGCAACCAAATAAAAAGCCACTGATGGTATAATTGCCTTTCGAGGGACAGCCACCTTCGTAGTTGAAAGTGGTTTCACCGGGTTTGAGATGGTAGTTTCCTGTGCCAAAGGTTTCATTCAAAACGGGGTCGCCTAAATTGCCGGTGCACGTCTGGGCGCTACCCAGGGAGCGGAAACATAAGGTCAGGACGATAAGTAAAGCTATTCTACTCATTCAATGAAGTCAGTTATGGTGCGCATCGTTTGAAAGGCCTGATGTCTCAAAATCGGGTTCAAAAAGATCATTTAAATGTACATCATTTTATCCTAAATCGGGCAGCTTCAGCAGTTTGGATAGTGTTTCAGTTTGATGAACGAGTCGCCGTTAACATAACAGGGCTGCCATGGATACATTGATGGCGGGCATATCCATGTTCCATGGTCAAACCAGATTAGTTATTTGAAGTGATTTTTCATCGCAACCGGGTAATCTGCCAGCGCTATGTCCGGCTCAGCGATTTCAGGATGCCATAATTTTTCCCATTCGAAACTGTAATATCCTTTATACCCGTTTTTACGCAAGACATCAATAGCTTCGAATATCGGAACTTCCCCTTTGCCCAGGAGGATATAGTGCGGTTGATTATTTTCAAGCTTCGCGTCTTTTATATGAGTATGGTAAATGTATTTGCCCAATTTGGCGTATGCGTCTTTCGGTGATTCCTTCGTTACTGTCCACATATTACAGACATCCCATACCAATCCAACATGATCGTGTGCACTTGCCTGCATGATCGACAGGATGTCTTCGATATGGACAGCATCGCCATGCGTTTCCATGAGGACTTTTACATTTTTTTCCCTGGCATAGTCTCCAAGTTCCTTTAAGCCTTTTGCAATGAGCTCAATAGTGGTTTTCTTATCCCCTGCATTAGGAAATTTATTGGGAAACACTCGCACATAGGGACAGTTGATATTTTTTGCCAGCTCAATGAAGTTCCGTGCTTCATCAAGGTTCTTTTTTCTTTCTGCAGCTTCGGCGATATGAAGATTGGCGGAAGATCCGAGGTTTACGAATTGCAGCCCTTTTTGTTTCATGAGGGCCAGGGTTTCGCTTCTCTTTTGAGCGGTAATAAATTCCGGGCATTGCGTTAAGTCCATTTGCCGTTGAATGCCTCTCAATTCAATGCCTGTATAATTATTCGCCACAGCAAAATCCATAACCTGACTAAAGTTCCAGTCGGGACAACCCAGCGTGGAAAAAGCTAAAGGCAGTGACTTTTTTTTGGATAAGAAGGACGAATCTATCAGCAGCCCCGACAATGCTGCCGCCGACATTCCCAGGAACTCTTTGCGCGAGGGATTACCCATGATAAAAAGTTTTTGGAAAGATAAAACAAATACGAGCGCAACCTGCACTCTTGCCAGGGTTGCGCCGTCGACCTGCCACGGATTCATGAAAAAGGAAATAAAGTCATCCGTGGCAATTCTTCAATTCCATATTTTCAGACCGAGGCTCCGCCTGCCAGTTCATTAAGCGCTTTCTTCAATTCATTGCCCCCTTGCTGTTTTGACTGTTCACCCCGTAGTACTATTGCACATCAAACCTTTCAATGTTAAACCATTAAACCTTCAAATCTTTAAACTTGAACCTTTATGAAAAATTCAGTGGAGAAAACGCTTGTGGAGACCGGGCTGGAAGATAAGGCCTGCAGCGAAGAGAAATGTGCCACCTGTTTCGAAAACAGGGGTTGCATTTATGAACAGTATGTTGCTGCCATGATTCATACTATTGAATTGTCTTATGATCAAAACAGGATACCGGGAAGCGAGCAAATAGGCAAACGGGCCTGATAATGCTATCGCGTTTTATTGATAAATGTCGTGCTGGCGTCTATTGCCAGCCATTTCTATTTAGAGTAGCTTGTGCGAAACTACAAGCATGAAAAAGCTCTTTTTAGTGGCGCTTTCAACCACTCTATCCATTACTGTACTCCATGCACAGACCATTCTGAAAAAAGTACTTGAGCTTAAAATGCCCAAAACAGCAGATGATGATATGCCAGGAAAAAGAGGAGCCTGCGTTGCCTGGCATCCTCTCCAGAAAAAATATTATGCGGTATTTGCCGGTAACGAAGAATACCCGATGGCGGTTTTTAATGACAAAGGCAACCGCATTAGCGATGAAGACCAGACAGCCATGATAGATACGCGTGGCCTTTGGTATAACCCCTCGACTAAACTCATTTCGGGCAATGCCTTCCAGGACAATGGATGGTTCGACTATGAATTAGACAGTAAGGGTATGTTGGCTGATATTGATGTTGTGAACGAAGGAGAATACCAGCCCGATGATCAAAGCGTCGGTACTTACAATCCAACTGCCAAACAGGTATTGTTTTTATTTCAAAGCCAGGTGTACATGTACAACAGCGATGGAGAAAAACAGGATTCAGTCATGATCCATTGGGGAAGAAAAAAAGCAGATGGACCCGGGGATGATGAAGACATTACTGAAGCGCCGGAAGACTATAATTACAGCACTGTTATCTATACGGGGATCAAAGGGCAGGAAATTGGATTCCTGAATATTACCAATAAAGAGATCGAGCTTTACGATATAAAAACCGGTTTTCTTACCAAAAAGCTGGCACTTCCCAGCACCTCAACTCCCGAGGCTACTTTCAATTTTGCGTATGCCAATGGAATTTACTGGGTGTTTAATATGGAGCTCAGGAAATGGATCGGCTACAAATAACAACTCCAATGATCCAATTAGTATAAAAGGACTGGTTGATTAATGCGTTCCGGCCAGGTCTACGGGTCGTGTATAATAGTTGAACAATTTCAGTACGAAGAGACTCACGTTTTTTCCCGGAGGAATATATTCATTGAAAAGATTGAACGCAGATTCATCTTTTTTGAAACGAGCTGATAATTTTGCCCATATCTCAGGCCAGAGAAGATCTTTCTTTTTAAGTAGCGTTTCGTTGATCTCATCTATAATTGGATCATTTATCGATTTTGAACCTGTTTTCTTTGACCCTATGATCTGAACGTCAGGATTAATTGTTGCAATACTTATGGCGCTATTGTAACCACCGCATGAACCAAGGATAGCCAGCTTAACAGAAGGTTGTAATCGTTTTAATGTTTTTCCCAGGTGATAGCTATGACCGCGATGAACAAGCACCACGGGCTCTATGGATTGCCGGTCCAGAAAAGAAATTAAAGAGTCCTGGGCTCTAAGGTCCAGGTCTTCTTCACTGTTCAGCGGTTTATTGGCATAGATAATAATAGGATCTTCAGTACGGGAACGGATAGTTATCCAGAATGGATTCCGGGTAGTTTGCCATTTGTTGCTGTCGGCAAACATTTTCTGAAAATTATTGAACGAGGCGGCACCATCTTCATCCCCATAAAAAAGCACCATCTGTACGATCTCTCCTTTTTTATTCTGCAGCGAACTCCTTGTCAACATCTCATAGTTACCTAATGTGCCCCAAAGCTTACTGAGGTCATCTTTTTTTCGTACGAGATCGAATACCTGCGACAAAATACTATATAAGCGAATTCCGAAATATTGCTGGCTGGCCTGGCATCGTTGTAAATTATTTTGCAATTCATGATCTATCAGTTCAACAATGTCGGGGGCGGACCCAAGGCCGCTAAATGCATCGGCAATATCCATCGCTTTCTCCAGGCCTGTTTCAGGATCTTTTTCAATTCCTGCAATGAATAATTTCAATAGCGCTTCCGACCTTTCAGCTGGCATATTGGTTAAAAAATCCGCCAAAGTATTATAGTTTGCAGCCAGTCGCATAAAGCTGCGGAAATTATCATAGTGCACAAGATCAAATAATGAATCAGCGCGCTGATTTCCGAAATGTGCCATCAGTCTTTTGTATAACCCCAGATAACTTGAAGTGTATAAATCATCCCCGCAACTGGTAATAATATAATACAGGTCTTCAGGACGCAGATCCTTTACTGCTGCGAAACGGATAACATCCTTTGAACTGTGCTGCTGGTTGATATAGTTTACGTAAAACGAAAGTGCTTTCTGTCTTATCCCATCACGCAATACTTTGCGAAAGTTGGAAGAAGCATTCCCGGATTGGTTTGACTCTATTTCGGTATTTACCAGCAATTGAAAATACTCCGTGACATCCATCCGGGATTTCAGTATTGAATCCGGCGTAATACCTTTTTCCGCCAGTCGGGTCAACAGGGGTAATAGTTCGGATGCTTCCTTATCATCTGAAAGGGCCACGATTTGTTGAACGTAGATATTATTTGATTGACGTATCCGGCTTTTTAAAACGGGATTATCCCGGTTGAGACAGGAAATAATTTTTGACGGGTTATAAGCTGCCGCAATCAATATCAGGGAATCCGCAAAGCGAAAATCAGGTTTATGTTCCAGGAATTGCAAGATGAATTCAGGCGCGCTGGCCACTCTTTTATAAACTGCAATGTCGTCCATTAACGCATACCCATTGTATTGGCTGAAAGCAGAAGCGACCAGCTGGCAGTGACGCGAAGGCATAGCCATCGCAAGTTTGGTATATGTCTTATGTCTGATAAGAGCATCGAGAATAATTTCGTATGATTTAAGTACACCGGGTATTTCATACATCTCCAGCTTGTGATCCGCTACATCTTCACCGATTTCCTGCATTAAAAATACAAGACTTCTCACTGCCTTTTCTTTTTCAAGCACGGGCAAAGATGCTTCAGCTATAATGAACCGGTGAATACTGTCGATCCTCAATTCTATGACATGCGAAAGACCATAAACAATATCCGAATCGGCAGAAATGTCCTGGATATGATGGAGCAATTTTATTTTTTCCTCTTTTACAATTGTCGCCAATGATGCATTGGATTGTGCGATCGCCCCACCGGGATAAAGGAATGAAAGCAAGACAAAAAGGAAAGGGACGATTATTTGTATAATTCTGTTCGTTCTCATCAGTACTAGCATCACTTTTATGCTAATACGTTTTAAAAACAGTGCCAGAGTCAGTTATATGCTCTCTGTTTAGTTTTGAAACCCGCAGAATCGTGCTGGCGGGCATTTAATGTAGAGTTATCTCAACAAATAAGCTCTATTTCTCTACAATCATGCCCCGTATTGAAAAAAAAATTATATCAGGATGAATCGTTTGACATTAATAATGCTGAATGTATTGACTTTTTTGTCACATCTGCGAATCATCCCCTTAGGAACTGGTGATTAAATGCAACACATCTGTTTCAATGGCAAAAAAACGGATCATGGTATAGAATTTGAAAAAGTGTTTACTATATTAAAAAGATCACAAACATTGCAAGATTGATAGTTAAAGTTTCATCGCATTTATGCACATGAGATAACTATATGTAAATAAGCAAAGTTTGTGTGCAGTAAATCATTAAACAAAAAACTTACTTTATGAAACGTGTATTTCTATTTGTTCTTTCCTGTGCTTTAGCAGCCACCCTATATTCACAGGATAATGTAAAAGAACACTACACCGTATCAGGTGGTGTATTAGGCGCTGTTAATTTCAGTCAATTCCGTATTCCAAATGGAAACGGCTTTACAGTTGATTATGGGTTCAGACCAGGTTGGGCTGCCGGGTTGTATGTAAATTTACCCGTTGCCAGCATGTTTTCAATTGAACCGCAGCTCATTTACAGTGTTCAGAACTATCGCCTGAGGACCACAAGTGCCACATCGCCTTTATTGATGAATGACGGCAAAATCAAATTTGTTTCAGTTCCGCTGTTTTTGAAATTCAATGCCGGTAACTCTATTGCTATCACTGCAGGTCCCCAACTGGATTTCATTACAAAGGTAGAAGACGAAAGTCCGAGTTTTGCCGCAAAAAGCGATTTCAACAAGACCACTTTCTCTCTCTTTGGAGGCCTGGAAGTTTTCCCCCATGGTCCAGTGACAATTTTTGGACGCTATGTTCATGGTCTTTCCAGCATGGATGAAAGAACTGGTGAAACACCAACTGGAATTGTTTACAAAAATCAAAACATCCAGGCAGGTTTGAAAATTAGATTGTTTGGTAAAAAGAAAGAGGCCTACCAGGCGACAACTTCCCTCCTCGATACAGATGGTGATGGCATTTATGATGACGTTGACAAATGTCCCACCACCCCTGGCGTTGCTAAATACAATGGATGCCCGGTACCAGATAGCGATGGCGATGGTATTAATGACGATGAAGATAAATGTCCTAACCAGGCAGGTCTGGCCAAATACCAGGGATGCCCGATACCTGACAGCGACCATGATGGCGTTAACGATGAAGAAGATAAATGCCCCAACGTAGCAGGATTGGCTAAATACCAGGGATGCCCCGCCCCTGACAGGGATAATGATGGTATTAATGATGATGAAGACAAGTGTCCTGATATTGCCGGTACTGCAGCCAACAATGGTTGTCCTGAAGTACCTGCAGAGGTAAACAAACTGTTCGCTTCTACAGCATCACAGGTAACTTTCAATGCAAACAGTTCAAAACTTTCATCTTCTGCTAACGCTTCCCTTAACCAGGTGGCAAAAGCGCTGAGAGAACATCCAGAAGTAAAAGTGAAGTTGCAGGGACATGCAGATAATTCAGAAAATAACAGCCAGGAAATAAGCGAAGCACGTGCAGCAGCCGCTAAATCATATCTTGTAAGCAAAGGTATAAGCGAAGACCGTATTACAGTAGAAGGCCAGGGTTCAACCATGCCAGTCGGTGATAACGGAACTGCAGCCGGAAGAATGAAAAATCGCAGGGTAGAAATAGTTGTGAACTATTAAGAAATTTTGTGAAGTTGAATCGCCTTTAATTGGCGAGTGTGAAAACACAAAGAGGAGACTTTAGCGAGTCTCCTCTTTGTTTATTTGTGCTCGTTATGTTGAACGTTTGGTGCTCAGGTCCCTCGGGCAGCATCCTCTGGGCCCCGTCATTGCGAGACAGTAGATGACGGTTACTTCTTTCACAGCCATCGTTGGGTGTTCAATCCGTGCGGAAAGCAACTAACCCGCAATCCCGTCCATTGCGAGGCAACGAAAGGCAAACTGGAACTGGTAGTCCTTGCCGGACGAAATCTAAGATCCCGCTTGTTAAGCAGGAGACTGATTAATTCCTCCTGTAAAAATTCAGGCTCACTGAAGAAACGACAGAAGGACGTTCGCTCAACGTATAAAATCCGCTGTTGTCATTTTTAAAACAGGTCCCCTCCCCCTGTGCCTCCTGCTGGTAAGCAATGATCACCGGTTCTTTTTGGAACATTGCCTCCATTGTCTCATTCCCTGTTTTTTTCCAGTAGTACAATGATGTATAGGTCTTGATCAATAATTCACCTGTCGGGGATACAGCTGCACTTACAGCACCGGTAAAACTCAATGAGCCATCGTAAATAGCGGTATTGGTGCCGCTGGTACTTTGCGGGTAAGGTAGTTTGAATATACGCGACATCGCATCCTGTTTGGTAATGATATAAATATCTTTTGTGCCGTTGTCTACTAATATGGCTTCCGCGTCGTGCGGGCCATCGGGGTATCGAAACTTTATCACCTCATATGATATTACTGAATCGATAGTTGATGAAGGCTCGGGGAAACGATAAATCGTATAGTCGATATAGGTTTTGTTGTTGTCTCCAATATCGGCAACATACAGGTAGTTTACGCCAGCTGAAGGACCATCGGCCAGCGCGATATCTTCCCAATCGCGGTTGACGGCAGATTTAATATTTATTTTTTTCAAAACCTGCCCGGAATCGGACAACAGGAACAAATCATTGGGGTTGCCACTATCCTGCTCAACCCACAAATAACCGGGATTTGCCTTACTGTCGGCAATTCCAGAGGCTTCATCTATGATGCCCGGGTTGATCTTTTTCGAAAAAGGAGTTGTTGCGAATGCGGGGGCGGCGAGTGTGTCGGGTGTGTTTTTATGGCATCCGGAGATAACTATAAATGCAAACAGCAGAATGAGGAGATTAATTTTGATCACAATTGGAAATATAGAGTGTTTTTGTAGCAAGAGCAATGCCGTTTCATAATGGCCACGGACCCGCCAGCCGGCAGCAGGAGCTACAGAGGAAAACAAATCCTGCCCCTGCCAGCCCTGGTTCGATATGGCTGTGCCAATGCAGCAGCGAAAGCTACGGAGCCTTCCTTCTCTGAGAAGCTCTCCGCGTTTTCTCACTGGTCCGCCCGACTGCCGGTCTCCGGTGGCAAAAGCCTTTGGCGACGGCACGCGGCCGGTCTGTGGGGAAAATTCAAATCCGATACCTGCCTGTCCGGCAGGCAGGGCTATCGGATCAGACACCACCTAAATGATCGGGGGTATTATTTCCACTTATTTGCTTATCTTAATCTAAAATACTGTTTATGAGAAACAACCTGTTTTTCCTGCTTGCACTGTGCATTCTCATCGGGGCTTGCAACAAAGCCAAGCCTGATTTAAAAGCTGAGGAAGCCGCGATCAGGAAATTGGATTCCACCTGGGCTGCCCAGGCAAAAAATGGAGCAGACGTCGAAAAAATTGTTTCGTATTGGTCTGATGATGCGGTTGTATTAGCACCAGGCCAGCCTGAACTAAAAGGTAAAGAAGCTCTGCGAAAATTTGTCGAGGATTCGAAAGCTATCCCTGGTTTTAGCATAAACTGGAGAGCTAACGACATTCAATTCTCACCGGATGGCCAGGTGGCATATTTATCGGGTCAGAACTTAATGACCATGAAAAATGGAGAAGGAACCCTGGTAAGTGTCCCTGGAAGAGGGTACACAATCTGGCGCAAACAGGCTGATGGAGGATGGAAATGCGTAGTGGACATATGGAATAATCAATAAGAAACTGTTGCTTTTTACCAATGCTTCCTGTGTTTCATCGGGAATGTCTGCCACCTTATTCCCTAGGTTACAGGGTTTTCATGAAATGGTTTGCGCGGATTCTCAGTCATTCTCTTGTCGATCTGTTCAGACATCCACTGAAAATACTCGCCCAAAAAAGGATCGGGTGTTTTTTCACGTATGTCGTAAAACATTGTTTTATACTTCTGCCAGGAAGTGACAACAAATGAGCCCAGTGTTTTATCAATAAGGTCAATATTAATGAACCGCTCCGCCAAAAGAAGGCCCAGCGATTCCATTTGCTGTCCAAACTGGAAGATCTTTGCTTGTTCGCTCACTGGAAGGGCCCTTAATCCCTCCAAAGTAGAAGGCAGCTTTTGCGTACTGATATACAACATGAGCTCAGCTGCTTCGCGGGTCTGAAAATTATGCAGGGTCTCCAAAGTTAGTCGCTCCCTGCGATCTCTTGCAACGGCACGCACTTGCGCAATACCAAATATCAATCCTACGATCAATGACAAAGTAAGCGCCAGGTCGGCAATGATGGAAATAGTTTCAGTCATTTGAGGTGTAGTTTGTATAAAGATAAGATGTGTGCCGCGACTAAATAATACCCTGGCTCTTTTGGGAAAAGCTTCAGAAAAATGGAGGCAGGAACGCAAATAAAAAACTGTAACTGGCGTATATTTAAACGTGACGACTACCCAACCTTGTGTCTATGAAAAAGATATTTTTGTTATTTTCCGGTTTTTTTTGCTTAATTAATTTATTGGCTCAGCCTTCAGGCAAAATACTGTTTGTAATTGATTCCATTCCCCAGCTTACCGATCCTGAACCCTGGAACCAGGTCGTCCAGGACGATATTTCCGATATCTCCATTATCAAAGACAAGGATTCTCTCAGGCTTTTGGGTTGGCAAGAACTGGATGCTATTACTTATATTTTTACGAAAGAATACCGTAACAGGCCCGATAGCTTAAAAAAGATCCCCAGCCTGAAACAGATGGTAATGAAAAATGGCGCATGGTATTTACATGATGTTATCTATAGTGGAAAGTATATTGATTATTACAATAATGGGAGAATGCAGAACGAAGGTGTTCTACTGGACGGAAAATTAAATGGGCAATTGATTGTTTATTTTAGAAACGGCAATAAGAAATCGGTGACAGATTATAAACATGGAACTATTCACGGTGCCTGGATGGATTACTACAAGAATGGCATGTTAATGCAAGAAAGGGAATACAGGGAAGGCAAAATGAATACCTCCACGACGTATTTTATCAATGGACAAACCTGGCGGGAACAAAGACCTAAAAAGCGAACCGCCTATGACACTTCGGTCCTTTATTTCTCCAACGGTAAAATAAATAGTATATCATTTAGAAAGCCAGGTGACTATACCCGAACGAGGAGAGATGAATCCATCGGCTACTACACAGGGATGTATTATCAAAGCTTAAGCTCCGGGGATTTTAAAGGCTGCTTGATAGCACGAATATAGAGACCTATTTCAAAGAAGGCTATCTCCTGGTTCGCGAGTCCCGTTTTGATGACGCGATAGAAGAATTTGATAAGGCTATCGCTAAGGAACCACTGATGAGAGAGGCATTAACCTTTAGGGCTCTTGCAAGAATACTAAAATATAAGTTCTCCCATGCGAAAATATATCCTAATGACAGTAGATATATTCCCCTTGGAGTGGAAGATATGACTACGATCCCGGATGAAGAACTTTTGAAAATCTGCCAGGATATTCAACTTGCCGACGACATCGATCAAAGCGATTTGTATGTAATGTCGGTGGTGCCTTTAGCGATCATCAATTTTTGCAGGAACAGGAAGTGAGGATCGCTATTTTGCAAATCCAACCATTCTGTGCAGTGTTCCTGGATCATACTGCTGCCCCTGTTTTATCACCATCGATACATTACGTATATCGCGGATATTACTTAATGGATCGCCATCGATTATCACAAGATCGGCCTGCTTGCCAACCCTGATCGAGCCAGTTTGTTGGTCCATTTTCATCACCCGGGCAGGGGTAATTGTTGCGGTCTGAATTGCCTGCAATGGTGTAAGTCCTGCCTCGACATACAACTCGAGCTCCCGCGCAACGCTGTAACCAGGAAAACCCATATCTGTACCGGCTACGATTGGGATGCCTTTATCGTATAATGTTTTAACCAGCCCTTTCATTGCATCGTAAACAGGCTTATACTGTTTTGCCTGCACTTCGGGCATACCTGTATTTTTAAATAAAACCTGGGTGGGAACCGGTAGCGTATAAAAATTAGGCTCCATCACAGTGATATCATCCTTTACATTTCGGAACGCCAGTTCAAACACCCCAATAGTGGGATCGATAACGGTCTTATGTTCTTTCAGGAAATTAAGGGCTGCGATGCTTGAAGAATCGTCAAGGTTCACTGAGCCGTCCTTATTCTTTTTCATGACTGAGAAAACATATTGCATGTGGTTTACCTGGTCCATGCCTGCTTCAACTCCCTGCTGAATCGTCATACCCATCGGGATATGACCTGTAACGGTAAGACCGAGCCGGTGTGCTTCGATGCAGATCGCTTTCACGATTGCCGGTTTTACTGAACTATATATTTTTATCTGCACGAAGCCATTATTTTTATACATGTTTACTACCCTGATCGCCTCTTCTTCCGTCGTGGCGCGCACGATGCCAAGCCCTTTATCTCCGGGACCGTCTACAATACCGGCCTTCAAAATATTCGGGCCAACACCATTGTGTGAATCGATCGATGTTTTAATGGCGTTGATGTACCCAAATTCATTTCCACAATCTCTTACTGTGGTGACACCTGCTGCCAGGTAAGCCGGACCCCACTCTGCCTGTTCGAAATGCGAGTGCATATCCCATAAACCGGGCAGGATCGTTTTCCCTTCGGCATGGATGATCGTGGCATTGGCAGGTATCTTAATAGAGGCAACGGCACCTTTCCCTGATCAGCCCATTCTCAATAATGATGGTTTGATTCCTCAGCGTCTGACCGCTTTCCACATCGACAACATTTCCCCCGACGATAGCGAGTGTTTTGTTCTTTGTTGGATCCATTTTCATGGAAGCGGCAAAGAGCTGCATGCCATAAGTCGCCCCGCGGCTGATCAGTTCAGGCAGCAATGATTCATATGCAGTTTCCATCATTTCAAGTTTATCTCCTTCCGCGTCATTAGTGATCAGGCAAATCAGTTTACCGTTGGGATCTGTCCAAATTATTTCGTTACCCCAGATCAATCCGCTCAACACAAAGCGGTCCAGAACCAGTTTCTTATCCATGAATGTCAGCTCCTCTTTTCCCTGCCGGGTGATCGAGACTGACCCTGTAGGCAATAGCGCAATCGACCTGGGTTCTCCATGTTTTTTCCAGTATTGCAATAAAGCCATTTGTACTGTTCCAGGTGAATAGCCTCCAACAGGGAAGGTCAGCGGTTTCAGCGTTTCAGTATACAAAGAATCATCGACGCGAATTGTAACCTTTTTGTTTTGAATACTGATGCTGTCATTGATCGTTGAGAAACGGGAAGTGCTTCCCCTGATCAAAAGGCTTACAGGATCGTGAGCCGTGGTTGTAACCAGCTGCGCTTTTAAGGGTACTGCCTGGCCACGATCGGTGAATTTAAAATCGACCGTATAGGTAAGTGTGTTGCCGGTATGGGCAACTGTATAGCTTTCCCTGCCAATATTCTGTGCGAACTTGTGTAGGTAAAAACTACCGCTGTCTGTTTGAGCTATTGAATAAAAAAAGGTAATGAGTGCCGGTAGAAGAAAAAGCAATTTTTTCATGTGAGTTGTTTAGTGGGAGAAACTGCAAAATAGTGGAATATTACACACCACGTCGCAACGACGCGACGCTATGATGAACCAGGCCTGCATATCAATTTGACTGATTAGTTTGATATGATTATCCCTTCAATCTATCCGCAATATCCAGTTTATGTTCCTTTGCTGTTTCCCTGGCAATTTCATATCCTGCGTCAAGGTGACGGATGACACCGGTACCGGGATCATTTCTTAAAACTCTTTTGAGTCTTTCATCTGCCGCCTCGCTCCCATCTGCAACAATCACCATTCCCGCATGAATGCTGTATCCCATCCCGACGCCTCCGCCATGATGCAGTGAGACCCAGGACGCCCCGGAAGCTGTATTCACCAATGCATTTAACAGTGGCCAGTCAGCAACTGCATCACTGCCATCCAACATTGCTTCCGTCTCCCGGTTCGGGCTTGCCACAGAACCCGTATCCAGGTGATCTCTACCAATGACGATAGGCGCTTTTACTTTGCCTGTTCTTACCAGTTCATTAAATAATAGCCCGGCTTTTTCTCTTTCTCCCTGTCCTAACCAACAAATACGCGCAGGCAATCCCTGGAATTTTATTTTTTCCTGCGCCAACTCTATCCAGCGTAGCAGTGAACGGTTCTCCGGGAAAAGTTTGCAAATAGCGAAGTCGGTGACCGCTATATCATGCGGATCACCACTTAATGCAGCCCAGCGAAAAGGACCCTTGCCTTCACAAAACAAAGGCCGGATATAGGCAGGCACAAATCCGGGAAATGCAAAACAATCTATTTCAGGACAGGGGTTTTCCGGTTTGTCAGTTCCCAGTTTTTGCTTCTCCTGGTATTCATGCGCTCTTGCGCGTAAGTTGTTTCCATAATCATCAGCTCAACATGACGATGCATACTTGCATAGGCCAGTTCAGTGTACTGGGCGGGATTCTGTTCACGCATGATAGCCGCCTGTGTATTGTTGATAGTGTGCGGTACGTAACCATACAGCGGATCATGCGCTGAGGTTTGATCGGTCACGGTATCGGGAACGATATTCCGTTCGATCAATCTTTCCAGTAGGCAAACAGCATTTGTCAATACGGCAATGGAGATGGCCTGGCCGTTTTGTTTAGCTTCCAGTGCACGGTCGATGGCGTCGTCGGTATTTTCAAACCAGAGATCGCAATATTTTGTTTCGATCCTTTTTTCAATACGCCAGCGTTCTACTTCGGCGATTAGAGCTACTCCTTCGTTCATAGTTATTGCTAGCGGCTGGGCACCACCCATTCCCCCTAAACCAGCAGTAACGTTCAATGTGCTCCTCAAAGAACCGCGAGATGTGAGATGTGAGACGTGAGATGCCGAGGCAGGGGTTTGACTTCTGACGTTTGATGTATCACCATTAAAGTGCTTGTTTGCGATTGAAGCGTACGTTTCATAAGTTCCCTGTACAATCCCCTGGCTGCCGATATAGATCCAGCTTCCGGCCGTCATCTGACCATACATCATCAGCCCTTTCTTTTCCAGTTCATCAAAATGTTCCCAGGTGGCCCATTTAGGCACCAGTTGCGAATTGCTTAACAAGATGCGGGGAGCATTCGAATGGGTTTTTAAAATACCAACCGGTTTGCCGGACTGGATGAGTAAAGTTTCATCGTTTTCCAGCACCTTTAAAGCTTTAATGATATTGTCCAACGCTTCAAAATTCCGGGCAGCCTTGCCCCTGCCGCCGTACACGATCAACTCATCGGGCTTTTCTGCGACGTCCGGGTTGAGATTATTCAATAACATACGCAATGCGGCTTCCTGGATCCATCCCTTGCAATTCAGTTTACTGCCGGTGGGTGTTTTGTATTTGATGGCATCGTACGTTGTTGCCTGTATCATCGGTTGACTGGTTAATTAGTTTATTAGTTTATTAGCTACATACAAGCTAATAGCTTGCCGTATTCTTAAGATAAACGTTCCCGCTAAGCAAAATTCGTTATAATTCACATACTCCGAAAGTGTTATTTGCGTATTGGCAAAAAGAAATATCTTCATCCCCAGAAAGCCATCCTATTATGAGTATACATATTGCTGCGGCACCTGGTGAAATTGCTCCCATTGTTCTGATGCCCGGCGACCCATTAAGAGCAAAATATATCGCAGAAAATCATTTGACCAATGCCATCCTCGTTAGCAGCACACGGAACGTATTCTTCTTCACGGGCACATATAAAGGAAAACACATAACTATCGGCGCAAGTGGAATGTGCTGCCCTTCTATCGGCATTTATTCTTACGAACTTTATCATGACTACAATGTAGATTGTATCATTCGTGCCGGCACTTGTGGTTCTTACATGACGGGAATTAAATTATATGACCTGATTAATGTTGAAGTGGCCTGTAGCGAGTCTACTTATGCCCGTACTGCTTTTGATTATATGAAGAATAATATCCTCCACCAGGGAAAAGCTTACCAGTCCATTAATGACACGGCAAAAAAATTGAACGTTTCTCTCCGGACGGGCGCTATTCATTCCGGTGATGCATTTTATCGTGCCGACCCGTCGTTACCCGAGATCGTGATCGAACATAACTGTCTTGGAGCCGAGATGGAAGCCTTTGCATTATTTGCTAACGCCCAGTATTTCGGGAAATCTGCTGCCACGCTTCTTACTGTTTCGGACATTATCCGGACACATGAAAGGATCTCAGCCGATGAAAGAGAGCGGGCCCTGGATTTAATGATCAATCTTGCGCTGGAAAGTTGCCTGCAGATGAGCTANNNNAATTTATTTGTGAATGCTGAATACGCGCAGTGAGTCGTTATTGATTGCCCCCAGTATTATTTTCTTATTTCCCGGCAATTGCAAAACGGCAAGATCCTTTACATCACCTCTAATTATGAAGCCGCTTTTAACCGCAGGCACCGGGATAAATTTTTTACCATCTCCTTTTAGAAAAAGGCCATAGGACGCATCATACCGCCCCGTCATCACTTCAGCCTGGTATTCGTTACCGGCAAGTAACAGGTCTTTATGCCCGTCATTGTCCAGGTCCTCGCAAATGATTGCATTCACAGGTGCGAATTGCGCTTCGACAGGCAAAACATGTTTGACAAACCTGCAATTACCGGTATTTTCAAAATAACAGGTCCTGGTTTCATTGCAGTGAAGTCTTAGCAATCCTTCTTTCGCTTTTCCCTGGAAAATGTCATTTGGTGTTGCACGGGCATAGTCCCTGTTCAGCAAAAACTTCTTTTTGATCGAAGGCACCTGTGTCGCTAATACGCTGCGGCTAACCGAAGGATATAAGTTTTTTTTGCCTTTTTCATTTTTGATATAATAAAATAGTACCGGGTCGATGTTGCCGTTACGGTCAATATCCGAAGCAAACAATTCCATTGGCTGCTCCGAGTTGACTTTGTACTCACAATTCAGTCCGAGATTACCTGCAACCAGATCCATATCACCATCCCCATCTATATCCGAGGCTATGAGACTTCGCCACATGCCGTTGATAGCCGGTAGCTCAGTCTGCTCCGTTACTTCTTTGAATTTGCCATGATCGTTTTTAAAGAACCTCAGGGACATCCACTCACCGGCTATGACCAGGTCGATCTGTTTGTCATTATCAAAATCCACCCATACCGCTGAAGTGATCATACCAGGATTTTTTAATGCAGGGCAAACCTCGTCCGTAACATCTGAAAAGATTCCATTGTTGTTTCTTAGTAAAAAACTTCGCGGGGCAACCGGGTAATGTTTAGAGACCCTTCCTCCTATAAAAAGGTCCGGGTCACCATCGGCATCAAAATCTCCAGCAGCGACACAACCGGCTATTGTCTTTACTGCAGCAGGTATTGCATTTCTTTGCCGGTTAAAATTTCCTTTTCCATCGTTTGTATAAAACCGGGGCTGATAAAATTCCGAGCTCTCGTCATACTGCACATCACCACCAGTGATCAGTAAATCAGAATCGCCGTCTTTATCGGCATCAAAGAGGATACAATCCATATCTTCCTCCATCTTTATGCTGTCGGTAATATTTTTTGCAATAAATGATCCATCCTTTTGCCCGGTAAAAATCTTTCCGGAAAAATTGAACCCTCCCCCGATGAAGAAATCTATTATCCCGTCATTGTTAATATCACCGGTAGTTATGAACGGTCCCAATTGCGAGTATTTCTGCGGCAAAAGTCTTTGAACCGCGTAATCATCAAAAGAAGTTTCATGATGCAGATAAGTTATGCCGGTAGCCGGATTAGCGGGTGCAAAAAGTCTATTATCATTTGTTGGCGTAGCCTGCCTGTAGGCTGTTGCATTTTTCCAGTTAAGAATAATCAGTGTATCCACGCTAACATTCCTGAGTATTTGTTTTTTATTATCAGGCCATATTGCAACGAGTGAATCTACCTGTTTTTCATCACCAAACCCGAACAGCAGGCGCCGGTCTACCGAGGAAAAATAACCCCGCACCGGGTATTCTTCCTGCACCTGTACATTGTCGTGGTTATACAAAAATATCTTCACTCCTATGCCTGCCGTATTCACACTATCTCCCTTCAATTCAACACTGAGATAATGACTGGTCCGCGGTTTATCTTTTTGATTAGTATTATTGATAAACACGAAAGCTTCTCTATCAATATTATTTGTTACAATATCGAGATCGCCGTCATTGTCAAGGTCAGCATAAACAGCGCCATTTGACATAGAAGGTTCATTAATGCCTGCCGCCTCTGAAAAATCGGTAAAGCCCAGGTTCCCCTGATTTAAAAATAAATAGTTGGGGACATTGACGTGCTTAAGTGAAACCAGTTTCTTGCGGATGGCTTGTTGCTTCTCCTCCTTTGACATACCACTGCTGAAAATATCGTTGCTGAATTCCAGGAAATCGGCATTGACAAAATCCCGACCCGTCCCGTTGGTTATATGAATGTCCTTCCTGCCATCATTATTAAAATCCGCCAGCAATACGCTCCAACTCCAGTCTGTCGCTTGTATACCGGCCAACTGACCTATCTCGCTGAAAAATGGGAGACTGGTGTCACCGGAAGTGTAAGAACCATTGTTAAGCTGCATCACGTTTCGCATAAATTCCGGTTCATAGCCAGCCTGTCGCTCCGACTGGTACCGGTCATAACCCATAAACGAAAATGAGGTCTTTTTCCTTTCATTATATTCGGGAAGCATATCCAGCACGACGATATCAGGTAATGCGTCATTGTTAATGTCGGCCACATCGGTTCCCATGCTTGAATAGCTCTGGTGCTGTAATGAACGACTGATAGTATTGGTAAAACTTCCGTTCCGGTTATTTAGCCATAACTCGTCGTTAGATAAAAAATCATTAGCAACATAGATGTCGGGCCATCCATCGTTGTTAAAATCGGAAATGGAGACGGCGAGGCCGAAACCATCTTCTTTGATATTTGCCTGTAAGGTTACATCGGTAAATACAGGATGACCGAGACCGGTCTTATCTCCATCATTGCGGAATAACCTGTCGTTGGCTGGTGATCGGCCGCTCTGGTCCCTTGAAAAAATAACATTAGCATTACGGTCTGTCAGAAGATAATTGGCAAGGTACATATCGAGATCTCCGTCGCGATCATAATCAAAAAACGCTGCCTGGGTAGAATAACCCGTATCTGCAATGCCATAGGCGGATGCTTCTTCTTTAAAACTGAGATCATGCTGGTTGATGAACAAAAGATTTTTCGAGCGGTGAATAAGATCTTTCCCGAATACACAGAGATAAATATCGTCATATCCGTCATTATTAATATCCACGATGCTCACACCCGTGGCCCATACCGTTGTCGCAATACCAGCCTTTTCCGTTATATCTTCAAATTGATTATTCCCTTTGTTGATGTAAAGCCTGGAGCTTACCTGGTTACCTGAAAAGAAAATATCTTTTAAACCGTCGTTGTTAAAATCACCGATACCAACTCCACCACCCATATAGCCGAACTCATTGATGAATGAATAAGAAGAATCGCTATCGTGAATATCATTACTGAAATGGATACCTGATCTTTCTGAGCTTAATTGCGTAAACAGCTTTTCTTTTGTCTCCTGTTTGCAACCAGCAAACACGACAAGCGTGATAATGTATGAAACAAACGACCGATGGGCTTTTTGAATCAAGCGGTTTTTTTTACAATTTAAAAATACTATTCTTAAATGCGAACTGTCCTAAAAAAAAGAAGGCCATCCCATTCAGAGGGACAGCCCTTATGATAAGAAAACTGCTGCCTTTAGTGTATGTTCGGATTAGCAGAAAGTTCCGCTGCTGGAATCGGGAACAGGTCGACCTGCGTGGGTTTAGGGTCCACCCTGATGGATGGATAATATCCTTTTTTTCTCCATCTCAGCATATCAATGCTATTTACCTCTTCAGCGGACAGTTCCACGGCCCTTTCATGCATCACTGCGGCTATCGCCTGGTTTTTGGTAGTTAACACAACCGGAGGCATATTTACGCTTGGCCGCGCACGGACCATGTTGATATATGTCGCCGCCTGGCCAGGAGTTCCGACTTCAGCTTCGCATTCCGCAAGCATAAGAAGAACATCGGCATAACGAATAACACGCTGGTTAACGCCTCCCGGATGAAAACCATTATCATCCCAATCGTATATTGAATATTTACGAAATACCCTTTTCATCGAAACGCCATTTCTTATGCTTGGATCGACATTCAGATCGCCTGCTGTAAGTGTCCTTCCTGGCTGGGTACCGCCCCTGGTCATTATCACATCTCCTACTTCGAGAATAGTAAATTTATAACGTGGATCATTCGCTTCAAATTCATTCAATAGCCGGTCTGAAGGAATTACATTTCCCCAAACAATTCCATACTCCTGGTTACGTACTGTACTTACCGGGTTTGTAGCCCCTTCGCCGTTATATCCCCAATTGAAATTGTTATCTCCTTTGTCGACAAAGGCAACTTCAAAAATTGATTCTGCATTGAACTCATGACCGTCGGTAACT
This sequence comes from Bacteroidota bacterium, assembly GCA_005884665.1. Taxonomy (GTDB): domain Bacteria; phylum Bacteroidota; class Bacteroidia; order Chitinophagales; family Chitinophagaceae; genus VBAT01. The sequence goes on along the minus strand of VBAT01000019.1, from coordinate 5,905 downwards.
TTCGAGGTACCGCTATAAACATCCCCATCGAAATTGTCTGAATAATTTGGCACCAGAGAATACTTGCCAAATACCTGTAGTAAAGCTGTTTTTGCGGCTGCATAGTCACCTTTCTGCATTTGCACTTTTCCCAATAGAGAGTAAGCCGCGCCTTTGGTCGCTCTTCCCGATTGCGAAGCAACAGCAGGCAATTTTTGAGTCGCTTCGGTGAGATCAGAAATAATAAGAGTATAAACGTCGGCGGCGGGCGACTTACCTTTATAATCGGTAGCGGACGCGACAGGAGCAGTATAAACCGGGACATCACCCCATTGCGATACCAGTTCAAAATAAGCCCAGGCTCTTAAAAACTTGGATTCGCCAACCAGTATGTCTCTGAGAGCCACGTCATCGGTGACTCCGGGAGCTTTGGAAAGAATTAAGTTCGCCCGGTTGATCATCTGATAGGAACCTATCCACACACTGGTCATAACGGCGTTGGAGGGTGCCGGTGAGTTTTGCTTCAGAAGCTCCGCTCTTGGGGCTTCCAATTGAGGGCCACCAGCCCAGGTTTCCCCGCCTCTCATATCGTGTGTAAAAAACCATTCGCGGCCAACGAGGTTTGCCGAACGAAGCGTGGAATAGATAGCATTCACTCCATTCTGCAGCTCTGCGGCTGTTTTAAAATAGCTTTCGGTCGTCGGATTGTTTTGATCGAAAACATTCAATTTTTTTTCACAGGCAACCGTGAAAATCAGTGCCAGGATGACGACGACGGCTATTCTATTATTATGTTGTTTCATACAGTCTTATTTTTTTATTAAGCAAGAGTTCAATTTTTTATTTAAAATCCCACCTGAATACCGAACTGGTAAGCCTTTGGCTGGGGATAAACTGCAAAGTCAATACCATTGGTCAATGATATATTCGGCGTTCTGTTGCCTACCTCAGGATCATAGCCTTTGTATTTGGTAAAAGTCAGCAGGTTCTGCGCTGAAACATAGACCCTGAAACTACTTACCACACCATGGGTCATCGATTGCAGACCTGCGGGACTAATAGTATAACCCAGCATCAGGTTTTTCAGGCGTAGGTACGATCCGTCCTCAACAAAGCGGGTAGAAGGACGGGCGTTTTGATTTGGATCAGAAGAAATAGCCCGGGGAATATCAGTATTTGTGTTGGTGGGTGTCCATGCCCTTAATACCTCTGTTCCGGCGTTAAAGAAACGTACCATGCCTTCAGTGATTACCCGTGTCGCATTAAATATCTTATTGCCCTCTACACCCTGGAAGAAGACAGAAGCATCAAATCCTTTATAGTTTGCTCCGAGCGTGAAAGCATAAGAAACTTTGGGAATAAAGCTTCCTAAAAACACGCGATCATTTATATCAATTATGCCATCCTTGTTTTGGTCCTTGAACTTAAGATCACCGGCAGCTGTTCCCGAAGTTTGAAGAGCATGCCCGGCAACCTCTGCAGCACTCTGGAAAATACCTTCGACTTCCCATCCGTAAAAAGATTGAATAGCATGGTCCACTGCTGTATTTGTAATATTATAGGTGCCAAAATCCTGGTCGCCTCCGGCTTCTATATTTGTAACGCCGGGAGCCAATGCGAGAACTTTATTTGTTATAACGCTCATGTTGGCGCTTGCATTCCATTTCAGCTCACCGTCCCTGTCATTGTAACCCAGCTGCAATTCAAATCCGCTGTTTTTCATGGAGCCAACGTTTATCGGCACGGTACTGTTGATATAACCCATGGATGGAGGAAGCGGGACATTTAAAATAAGGTTATCTGTCTGGCGTTGATAATACTCTGCAGATAACGTGATCTTATTTTTTAACAACCCGAGATCCAGGCCCAGGTTGAATTGCTTGGTAGTTTCCCACTCCAGGTCTTCATTTCCAAATCCAAGGATCGAGGAAGCAGGACCACTGGATAATGAATTACCGAAAGGATAGTAAGCGCTGTTGGAACTGACGCTTACCTGCCACGGAGTATTTCCTAAAACCGTTCCATTAAGACCTGTAATTCCATAACCAGCTCTTAATTTTAACTCGGAGATGCTTTTCTGGCTCTTCATAAAATCTTCCTCATCAATTCTCCAGCCTATAGATGCAGAAGGGAAGGTTGCCCATTTTTTGCCGGGCGCCCAGACAGAAAGACCATCACGGCGTATAGCAGCGTTCAAAAAATACCTGCCCCTGAACTCATATCTTAACCGGCCGACATAAGATATAATGGCGTTCTCCCCGACAAGTGTCTGGGCAGATATATTGGAAGCATTGTTTAATGTCTTGAGTTCATTTGATAGCTGGTTGCCACTTGCATTTTCCTGTTTGGCATTTTGGGTTTGCAGCTCATAGATAGCATCGGCTGTAATATGATGATCGCCAAAATTTTTGTCGAATGATAAACGTTCGGTGTACAGGAGTACCGTAGAGATACTGCGATTATTGAAAATGGTAGCCTGGGTAGCGCTTGACCCGGCAATCGTTCCATTATCATTAAAAATAGGCGCAAACCGGTACGTTAAGCCGTTTGCATAATCTACTCCAAATGTTGAATGAAACTTTAGCCAGTCCGTGAAATTTATTTCGAGGAACGCAGTGCCCAGAATTTTGGCCAAATTCCTGTTAGCAGGATTTTTTAACGAGGCATCTTCCACGGGATTGGTAGGATCGCCTCCATCCAATACACTATTTACGCCCCGGTAACCGCCATTTGACGTTGGGTCATACACAGGCATGTGAGGCATCATCCTGATTACATTTACCAAATTTGACCTGGAGCCGGTTTCATTATTATCAAAGTCCTGGTCGCCGAAAGCAAGATATAAATTCTCTCCAAACGTGAACACTTTGCTGATGGTATGATCTGAATTGATGCGGAAATTATAACGTTTGAATGCGACACTTGGAGTAGTACCTTTTTGATACATAAAACCAGCAGAAGCATAAAGACGTGATACACTGTTGCCGCCGCTCAAACCTATATTGGTTTGTGTCATTGGCCCCTTTTCAAAATATTCATCCTGCCAATCGGTATTCGTCTGGCCATATGTTTGTGTAGCACCCGGATAGATTGGCTGGTTAATATCTGGAGGCAACAACCTTGGTACCTGGCTGCCCCTGTACGCTAACGCATATTGTTTGAACTGATCAGTATTTAAAAGGCTAAGTCTCTGTGTCACCACCTGGTTACCCAGGTAAGAATCAAGATTGAGATGTAATTTATTGTCTCTTCTGCCTTTTTTGGTAGTGATCATTATCACGCCGTTGGTGGCTCTTGAACCATAGATGGCAGCAGCGGAAGCGTCTTTCAACACGTCAACCGACTCTATGTCTCTTGTGTCAAGGGCTGCAAGATTGCCTGTTGGAAAGCCATCCACCACATAGAGTGGATCTGAAGCGTAGCTGATAGATGCAATACCGCGGATACGTACAATTGGCTCTGTGCCCGGGCTTCCATTGCTGGTTACATTGACGCCAGCTACACGGCCCTGCAATGCCTGTTGCACACTTGGTACAGGAAGCTCGGTGATGGTTTTGTTATTTACGGTTGACACAGCCCCGGTCACGGAGCGGCGTTTTTGCGTACCATATCCTATAACCACCAATTCGCCGAGGTTGGAAATATCAGGTTGAAGCGATATGGTGATGTCATTGTCATTACCAATCTTTACGCTATAGTGAGCATATCCCACCATAGAAATATCAAGTGTTTCCCCCACTTCCGCATCAATGGAAAAAACGCCGCTGCTATTGGTGGTCGTACCTTTGCTTGAACCTTTAATGCTAACGGAAGCTCCCTGCAGAGGCTCACCTTTTTCATTAGTTACTTTACCAGTGATCGTCTTATAAAACAGTGCCTGGGTGATTGGTTTGGTCTCCTCCTGGTCTTTCAATTTTACCAGCATTTCCGCTTCTTCTCCTTTTTTCATCAGCACCACCTGGTTCCCCGACACATAATATAACACATCCATGGGCCCGAACAAAGTATTCAGGACGTCCCCTACTCTTGTATCAGTAACCTGGATAGTTACCCTCCTTTTTGACGGGATGCGTTGTGCACTATACACAAATTTTATTTCCACCAACTTGCTGATTTCGTTTAAGACCACTCTCACCTCTTGGCGCTCAACAATGAGTGTAATTTTCTTATCGAGCACTCCGTCTCCATCTGCCGCATATGCGGTAGCCGATCCTAATATCCCCAGGAAAACAACAGTAAGCAGAAACTGCGACAATCCGGCCTTCCGTAGCGAACAGGCCGATAAATAAGCAACTTTACAATTTTTCATAAATGGCAGTTTTGTTTTAGCAATCAAAATATTGGTTATTGGTCTATGCTTCGACTTTTACAGACAAAGCGATTTAATTGACAGCACTAAGTATTTATTCAGTTTTCAACAAGTACACCAACCATTTTCATTTACATTCGTTGGCAGTTACAACTACCTGGCCATCTATCACTTCATATTGAGCTCCGATGGCTTTACAAATAAGGTCCAGTTTTTCATAAAATGGAACGGTTCTCAGGTCTGCAGTTATTGTACAGTTCTTCAGGGCCTCATTATCATAGACTATGTTTATTCCGTAGTTATTACCCAGTTGAATAAACACTTTTTCCAGTGACGCGTCTTCATAGAGCAGGGTTTTATCTGCCTCGGCAGGCAATACCATGGCAGGGTTTCCCAATAATATTTTTTGAAATTTTTGAAAAGTTTTTTTGTAGATCAGCTCCTGGTTGGGTGTAAGGATGATTCCGCCCAGTTTATCAGGTTGAGCTGTTTCTTTTGGATCCGATCCTGCCTGTGCATATACACTGACCTTTTTTTCAAAAGAGCGAACGATAAAGCTTGTACCCAGGACCTTTGTTATAATTTCATTGGCAAAAACGCGGAAAGGACGCGCAGGGTTCTTTGTTACAGTAAATACCGCTTCGCCGAGAAGATACACGTCTCTTGTCGCCGCGCTATCAAAATTGTTGGCGTAAGCAATGCGGCTGTTTGCCGATAACTCAACAATGCTTTCATCGGGTAACCTCAGTTTTACAGGTTTGGTAGAAGTATTTACATTTTCAATAAGCCGTTTTTCAGGGATAACATAGGCATAATCGAATTTGCCCGGCGGTGTACTATTATTATGTAAAAGAAAATAGGCAGAGGTGGCGGCGACAGCGACAAGAATCGCGGCTGCTGCATACAACCATTTTCTATTTCTTGTTATAGAAATGACGGGCGATTCAGGTTCAGCGGCGGGTTGGTTACTTATGGTAAGAAGAAGTTTTTCTACTTCCCTGTCCTTTTCAGATTCACTTACCGTAGTTTCCCCCGATCCGAGCACTTCCAGGATTCGCCTGGCTTCCGCTACGATAATATGTTTATCCGGGTGCTGGGTCAACCAGTTATTCCAGAAATCATTGTCTTCTTTACGGCGCTCCTTTACCAGTTATTCCAGAAATCATTGTCTTCCTTACGGCGCTCCTTTACCCACCGGATAAAATCCTCATCCATCAGGAAATCGTATATGTTGAACAGTCTAAAATCTTTCATAAAGCGGTTTTGCCTACCATATGTTCCCCGGATGGGCATGATCCTACTGTGTTTTTGACAACTATTTTTAAAATGTGGATAATTAAGGCGAAAAAGGATGATTGCGGTGAGTTGCACCAGATAGAAAATAGCTCTGTGGTTCTCTTATCCTCTGCGGCTCTCCGTGGTCTTTAGCCCACAGAGGACCACGGAGAATACACAGCGAGCCGCAGAGATGAATTGTAAGACATAGAAAATATCTTTTGGGTTCTCTTATCCTCTGCGGCTCTCCGTGGTCTTTAACCCACAGAGGACCTTTAGTCAATAAATAGATTCTTTGAAACAGATTTAGCTGGAAATTAGAACAAGAAGCGGGGTGAACCA
>VBAT01000018.1:163948-176282 GCA_005884665.1 Bacteroidota bacterium | reverse complement strand
CAGGCTTTTGATTTGTTTTGAGATTGACTCTAGCGGACCGGACGGGACTCGAACCCGCGACCTCTGCCGTGACAGGGCAGCATTCTAACCAACTGAACTACCGATCCTTTGCTTTGCTTTGCTTGCCCGACAAAAAATTCAGGCGGCAAAGATAGGTTTACCCGGCCTTTTACCAAAAACTTTTTGCCTTTAAAATGTTGGGTTTTGGGACAATAAAAGACTTCCAGATTTTTAAAGGATTTCAATACCCAAGTCGTTATAGGTTAGTTCTCAATATCGGCTCTATAATAAACCCTTTCTATTGACAATTCCCATCAACTATTTTTCACAAAGTAACATCCATGATGCGCCAAACTTATCCCTAAGCATGGCAAAGCGTTCGGCGAAGGAGGTTTTCTCCATCTTCATGAATATCTCACCTCCTTCGGATAATATTTGGTAAATCCTTTCTGTTTCTTTTGCATTGTCAAACAGGAGTGTCAGGTAGGCGCTTCGCATGGGCTCAGTATTGGGGATGTCAGCGCCCATCAGCACCGCTCCTCCCAGTTCCATCCGGGCATGTACAATCTTATCCTTTCTTTCCTTTGGAGCGTTAGCTTCCAGCATTTGCCCGAAAGTTGTTACCGAAGTGATCTTCCCGCCGAGATGTTTTTCGTAAAATTCAAAGGCCTGACGGCAATTCTCTTTGTAGTTGACATATACATTAAGTTCCATAGAATCCTCCCTGTTTTCATTCAAACACAAAATTAGGATTTATGTAAAAATGAGATAGTTCAATCGTAAACTCCCACCCAGAATAATTACCATAACCCAATAAGCTTCCACCACAATCCTCCTATCACAAACCAAACAAGAAGATAAAGCACACTCAAAAAAAATCCCTGTTTCCACCAGTCTTTCAAAGTCACATAGGATGTTCCAAAGTAGATTGGAGCCGGACCATGACCATAATGGGTGAGACATCCCATAAGGCTGGCTGAAACCCCTAAAAATATGGCGAGCATAACACCCGGAACCCCTATCGCAATGCCGACAGCCAGGAATACATTATACATGGCAGCAGCCTGTGCAGTGGCACTGGCAAACATGTAATGGCAATAGCTATATATCACGACGATCAAAATGAATGCAGGCAACCAGTTCAAATGAGTCAATTTGCTGCCAACAAAGTGACCAAACCAATCAGTAAATCCCAGTTCATTCAAGTAGGTTCCCATCATCACCAATGCAGAAAACCATACGATCGTATCCCATGCACTTTTTTCTGACTTCACGTCGTCCCAATTCAGTACGCCTGAAACCAGGAGGATCGACAACCCTATCAAGGCAGCTGTTGTTGCATCCATCGAAAAAAGATTACCAAAGATCCACAACACTAACAGTATGAAAAAAGTAGCGACCATCAATAATTCCTTCCCGGTAACTGGTCCCATTTCTTTCAATCTGGAAGCAGCCTCTGCAGGGGCATCCGGTGTTTTTTTTAGTTCCGGAGGATAGAACCTGTATAAGAAAAGTGGCACCAGTAAGAAGCAAACCAGTCCGGGGACAATAGTGGCAAACAACCAACTGGTCCATGTGATCTGGATTCCCAGGTCACCTGCAAACTTCTGGGCCATCGGGTTACTGGCAGTCGCAGTAAGAAATATCACTGATGTGACCAGGTTAATATTATAGCCAGTCAACGTCAGGAAAGCTCCGATGTTCCGGTGTGTTTCCGGTTTTTCAGAAACAGATCCAAAACTGACGGCGATTGATTTCATAATAGGGAAGATAACACCACCGGCTCTCGCGGTATTACTTGGTATGGCCGGTGCAAGTATCAGGTCAGCCAGTCCCAACCCGTAACTGAGACCGAGCGTGCTCCGTCCAAATGCGCGAACAAAATAATAAGCCAGTCTTGTTCCCAATCCTGTTTTAATAAACCCCCTTGCAATAAAAAAGGAAAGACCGATCAACCAAATAATTGAATTACCAAAACCGCTTAAAGCATTTGATACAGATTTCACTGGATCGCCTGGCGCAAGTACCTGGGTCACGGCGCAGATCATGATACCAATAATTGCCATCGTTCCCATTGTTGCGGCTTTCATGATGATACCCGCAATAGTTGCTATGAAAATGGCAAATAAATGCCAGGCATTGGGCCTTACCCCTTCGGGAATGGGGAGAAACCAGATTACACAACCGATAACTGCCGTTGCCAGTAGTTGAAGTCTCTTTATTTCCGTCATGATGGAGCGATTATTTTGACTAGTCATCACTTTGCGGCATGGAATGAAGACACTTTTAAATCAAAAATTCGCCCTTATCACCGGAATAAATCCTGTTCATGTTATAATAAATCATCCTGAAAATTGGGTATGAAGAAGTAAGCCATATTGTATCCAGCTCGCTGTGCAAGTAAAAGAAGCATGAGATGTAACGGAATTTATAACTTTTGGCTGTCTTATATCAATCGCCACAATATTTTGAAAATGAGATGAATAAAATAGATCAGGCTGTCGCAAAAAACTTATTTACCGGAATTTGACGGGGAAGTATTACGAGAAGTGTCTAATAATCAACGAGTTTATCTACAATTTCAATTCAAAATTTCCCGGCTTAAAACAACCCTGCCTTAACATAACACGAATCAAAGACGAATACATCATAAAGCAAAAACAATTTACTTATGAATATAAAGATCGTAAAGGCAGTATTACTGGGAGGTATAACAACTTTACTTTTCGCCTGCGATGCTAAGAAAGAAAATTCTGCAGCAACAGAGGTTGACAAAGAACAGGTAAAAAAAGAAATCCAGGCCAGGGAGAATGAGTTCGCTGACCTTTATAATAAAGGTGAACTGAAGGAAATTGGCTACTATGCGGATGATGCTACAACCTTTTATCAAAACAGGCCGCCATTGATAGGCAAGGAAGCAATAGTCGAGTTTTTAAAATCAGCAGTAATTTCAAAAACCGATAAGATTAAATTTGAGACCAAGGATGTCTTTGTATCCAATGATGGGAATCAGGTTGTAGAGATCGGTTATTATAAAGTAGTTGATTCGACTAAGAATTCAACTAATACAGGGAATTATATGAGCCTTTTTGAAAAAAGAAATGGAAAATATGTTTGTGTAAGAGATATGAGCGCTTCTGATATGCCAGCGCAATAAAAGATTAGGAATTTATTTTGTCCCAGGCTGATCGGAAATGTTTTTCCTTCAGCCTGTTTTTTTATTGAAATTTTTAGTCCCCGGTACAATTGATCATCGTCTTCTGCCTCCGCCGCCGCCGCCGCCACGGCCCCCACCGCCACTCATGGATCGGCCACCGCCCCCGGAACCCCTTGATGAAGACGAAAAGTTTGATGTTGATGCTCTATTACTCGATGAGCTCCTGTTACTACTCATGTTATTACTGGCGCCAGCACCTGATGATCCCCTGTTACTGTTACTGGCACCGGAGCCTGCTCTATTATTACTCATATTGTTGCTAACGCCTGCACCTCCTCCTCTATTATTGCTCATGTTATTATTGACACCTGCGCCGCCCCTGTTACCATTACCATTACCATAACCACCTTTAGCTTTATTATTTGAAACGGTATTAGATGTATTCCTGGTGCTATTGTAGTTATTAATTTGATTCCTGCTCCCATTATTAATAATTACCGTGTTACCACCCCCGTAGTGACCGCCATGATATCCCCCGTGGTAGTAATAATTATTATGACGATATACGCCAATTGCTATACAGGCAGCAAAAGCAAAATAAGGTGGATAATACCCGTAATGATAAGGGGGAACGTAGGGCACATATGCAGGTGAGTAAACATACTGTACAATAGGAGCGGATTCAACTACCACGGTAGTTGTTGCCGGAACATTTACAACAACAGGGTCCGCACCCGTGTAGCCGGGATTAGCAGTAACAGAAGAATTTCCTTTGGGTTCAATAACATAATCTTTACCATACAATTCCTCGTCACCAACAGCCTGGATAGAAACTTTCTTGTCTTTATCTTTAGTTACATAAATGACCGCAACATCCTGCGTCTCTGTTTTGGTGACATCCACCTGGAGTATAAAACTAAAAGCATCATCTTTTTTCTTGGTAGTCACTTTGATGAAATCTATTTTTTTATCCAGGTCCAAATCCAGGTTATTGATTTTTGTTTGTTCATCATTTAACGATTTCTCAAAGGCTTCAATCGTTTTTGACTTTTGAAAAAGGGTCAGCACAGCATAAAGATCCAGGTTATCCCCTGGCAAGCCTAACAAGGCAGTTGAGTCGTCCTGGGAAAAAACGGGCTGAGTTAATAAAAGCACCGCCGCTGTTAAACAAGGCAAAAAGATTTTTTTCATACCAGGTATAGTTTTAAGAAAACAGTTACACGAGTTGGGTTTCAAACATAAGTTCGGTAAAACTTAACCCCTTCTCGGTTTAAATAGCCTGAAGTTTGCTTCGTATTGTCATTTTTGGCAAGAAACATTTTGAAAATCAGCCACTGCGCTTTGCGGTTTTTCTTACAACCTTTCGCAAGTGTCCCGAAGTATCTCAGCTCTTTTTTATTTGTAACTGTCCTGTTATTGTAGCACAATTACTACATGAAACAAGACCTAGAGCCACCCGCTAAAACCTATAGCTGGCGTACATTTGCTCGTCGAAAAACCAAAACTGTCTTTAATGGGGCAGTTTTCAGTTTAAACAGGTTTCCTAATCCAAAAATCTTAGTTAATGCGATATCCTATTAGAAAATCACTACTCGTCACCTGCCTGGCTTTGGCGTGCATGGCATTCACAACTTCAACCATTTCACCCAACGTTCAGAACAAAGTCACCACAGTGCAAAGCCATATTTCGGCCAGTCCCGCCGCTTCCGTTGTTCTTCCTGCACCAGCTCCTATGCCTGCGGCAGTTACAAATGCTGGCCAGGAATTATATAATGATCTTGACCTCGCAGGACATGGAATGAAAGAAGATGTTTTAGAGTCAGCTTTGAAGGGTTTTGATAAACTGTCCGCCGAAGGAAAAATTGCTAATACCGAGAAATTAACAATTGCCGATTTCAGTCAGCCAAGTGATCAAAAAAGGTTATATGTAATTGACCTGAACAAGAGACAGCTTATTTTTCAATCATTAGTTTCACATGGTCGGGGCACCGGCACATTGTGGGCTAAATCGTTTTCCAATTCTCCTTCGTCCTATAAAAGCAGTCCTGGATTTTATGTTACGGAAGAAACTTATACGGGTCATAACGGCTATTCATTGCGCCTCAACGGGCTTGAAAGAGGCATCAATGATAATGCTCGCAACCGTGCCATCGTTGTACACGGCGCTCCTTATGTGAGCGAGTCCGCGATCCACTCCCTGGGTTTCCTGGGACGCAGCCAGGGCTGTCCTGCATTACCTGTTTCCCTGCACAAATCAATCATCAACGCGATAAAAAATGGCACCTGCTTTTTTATTTACACGCCTGATGAATCGTATTTGAACCACTCGGCACTCATCGAGTGATCATAACTAGGTGGAACTCTCAGTAGCTCTCGGGTATTCTTAGCCTTTGCTCAGCTCTTGCGTACTTTGCGATAGTTCTTGTATCGCAAGGAATGCGGAGAACCGCGGGGATCACAAAAGCCTCTAAAGTCCTTCACGTAGCATTGGCGAAGCAAGCCCTTAACGGTTCAAAACCCCGGCTCGTAATGCGATGTGACCAGAAATTAAAGCCTATACAGTTTCCCAGCTTTATCTTTGAGCACTAATTCATTATTATGCTCAGGATCGGCGTTTTTGGGGTAGGTCATTTGGGAAAATTTCATCTGAATAACTGGAAGGATATCAAGGATGCAGAGGTCATCGGTTTTTATGATCCAAGTGACGATACTTCGAGGGAAGTCGCCGAAAAATACCAGTTGCCCCGATTTCTCGATATAGATACTCTTCTCAATGCCTGCGATGCTATAGACGTTGTGGCTCCCACGAATTATCATTTTGCATTATGCGAAAAAGCGATAAAAAAAGGGAAGCATATTTTCGTTGAAAAACCATTGGCCAACACCATGGATGAAGCCCGGCAGCTTGTAAAGCTGGCCGAGGAATCCGGAGTCAAATTCCAGGTAGGGCATGTTGAACGATTTAACCCGGCCTTTCTGGCGATACGCGACACGCCCCTGAACCCGATGTTCATTGAAGTGCATCGCCTCGCTCAATTCAATCCCCGGGGTACAGAAGTGAGCGTGATACTCGACCTTATGATCCATGACATCGACATCATCCTAAGTATCGTCAAAAGCGATGTAAAGAACATCTCGGCAAGTGGCGTAGGAGTGATAACGGAAACTCCGGATATCGCCAATGTACGTATAGAGTTTCATAACGGCTGCGTGGCCAACCTCACCTCTAGCCGCATATCCATGAAAAAAATGCGCAAGATGAGGATATTCCAAAAGGATGCGTATATCGGTATTGATTTCCTGAATAAAAAAACGGAAATTATCAAGCTCAAGGACCAACAGGATCCAACTGTTTTTGCCTTTGATATCGAAACTCCTTCTGGCAAAAAGACCATTGCCGTGGCCAACCCGGTAGTTCCCGAAGTAAACGCTATTAAAAAAGAACTGGAAGAATTTGTATACGCCATCGTCAATAATACCAAAACCATTGTGTCGGAGATCGATGGACTGATGGCCATGGACGTAGCCCACCAGATACTCGATAAGATCGGCAACAATGTAATAACCCGTTGATGAATGCAGGCAAAAAAATAGCTGTTGGCTGGTATGTCGCTATGGATTATCTCACTGCGGCCCTTGCCTGGTTTTGTTTTTATACCGTTCGCAGTTCATTATTGAATGACAAGGGCGCTTACCCGATCAGTTACCAATCCTGGTTGTATATCCTGGTAGCTGTACCGATTGGCTGGCTAGCACTGTATACGATAGCCGGCACTTATCACTCATTATACAAGAAATCCAGGCTTGCTGAACTGTCGCTCACTTTTATTTGTACCCTGATCGGCACGGTTGTCTTTTTTTTCATCTTTGTCTGGAACGATCCACATACTGATTCCTCCTATTATTATGTGGCCTTTGGCTCACTAGCGGGTATTCATTTCGCTCTTACATTCACCGGTCGCTGGATTTTGCTAAATACTATCAAACGACAATTGCTTTCCGGCAGGGTAAGCTTCAATACCCTGATGATCGGTAGCCAGGAAAACGCAATTAGCATTTTCAACAAAACAGAAAAAAATCTGCACGATGGTGGTTACCGTTATATCGGGTTTGTGACACCAGAGTATAACGGGAAAAACGGGATCCAAAAAATGATCCCCAAACTGGGAAGCACCGACCAGTTGGAAAGCATCATCGATCAAAATAATATTCACCAGGTTGTCCTGGCAATGGAAAAAACGGAAGAAGCACTGTTGGAAAAGATCATTGACCGCCTTAGCGAAAAAGATGTTGAAATAAAAATTCAACCCAGTACACTCGATATATTGTCCGGCTCTGTAAAGACCAGCAGCGTGATGGGTGCGCCGCTCATCGACCTGAAAACCGGGCTGATGCCTGACTGGCAACAGAATTTAAAAAGACTACTGGATGTCATGTCGGCCGTGGCCGGACTGATAATCCTGTCACCGCTGCTGTTATTTGCGGCTTTGCGGGTCAGGTTTTCTTCCCCCGGGGCCATAATATATTCGCAGGAAAGAATTGGATACAAAGGCAGACCATTCAGGATGTATAAATTCCGCTCCATGGTAAAAGATGCTGAAGTCAATGGACCCGCACTTTCATCTACAAACGATCCCCGTATCACAAAATGGGGAAAGACGATGCGCAAATGGCGAATAGATGAGTTGCCACAACTGTGGAATATCCTGTTGGGTGAAATGAGCCTGGTAGGTCCGCGTCCTGAACGCCGTTTTTATATCGACCAGGTTATTGCCCGTTTCCCCTACTACAAATACCTGTTGAAAGTAAAGCCCGGGCTGACAAGCTGGGGCATGGTGCAGTTTGGTTATGCCGAAAATATCGATGAAATGATCGAACGAAGCAAATTAGATCTTCTCTATATAGAAAATATTTCGCTCGCACTTGATTTGAAAATTATGATCCATACGCTGCGGATCATTTTTAAAGGAAAAGGCAAATAATATGGGGAAAATCCGGATATTAAATTTCGAAACCCGAATAATATGGAATTTCGTCCCAATAGCTATGGAGATTCGGATTTCGTGATTCGAATTTCGGATTATCGACCCTGCATTTTATTTTTGACGAAACGAATCCTGGTGAAAAAACCATTTGCTGTCCTGTCGCTCTTTTTCTGCCTGCCAATACTTGCTAACAGCCAATCTCCGGGCTACTGGCAACAGGAAGTCAACTACACCATCGAAGTTTCTCTGAACGACAAAGACAATACCCTGAATGCCTTCGAAAAAATTGAATATATCAATAACTCGCCAGATACTTTACGATACATATGGTTTCATATCTGGCCAAATGCCTACAAGAACGATAAAACTGCTTTCAGTGACCAGTTGCTCGAAAATGGAAACACAAAATTCTACTTCTCCTCAAAAGAACAGAAAGGGTATGTCAATCGCCTCGACTTTAAAGTAAACAATATAACAGCCGAGCTCCGGGACCACCCGGAACATATAGATATCGCGCAGCTCATTTTACCATCGCCGCTGCCACCTCATCAGAGAATTACTATCACCACTCCCTTTCATGAAAAGCTTCCCTACAATTTTTCACGTGGGGGATATGATGGCCAGAGTTACCAGGTGACACAATGGTACCCCAAACCCGCAGTGTATGATCGCAATGGCTGGCATCCCATGCCTTATCTTGACCAGGGCGAATTTTACAGTGAGTTTGGAAGTTTTGATGTCAGTATTACTGTACCGGAAAATTATGTGGTAGCTGCCACTGGCGAACTGCAGAATGCGGATGAAAAAGAATGGTTGAAAACCAGGTCGGCATTTAACTGGGAACCGGTCAGGAAAAAAATAAAAACTAAAAGTGGAAGTTATAAAACGATCTATGACCCTTTCCCGAAATCTTCTTCCAGCATAAAAATTCTTCGTTTCAGGCAAAACAATGTGCATGATTTTGCCTGGTTCGCCGATAAGCGTTTTATCGTTAACTATGATACCTGTCATCTGCCATCGGGCAGGGTGATCGATGTATATACCTATTATACGCCCGCCGAAAAAAATGCGTGGCATCAAAGCATCCGCTTTGCCAAGAATGCAGTACTTCATTATTCAAATAGGGTTGGTGAGTATCCCTACAACATTGTTAGCGCCGTGCAGGGACCTGCAAGCTTTGGAGGTGGTATGGAGTATCCCACTATTACCCTTATTTCTTCCGGTACCAATGCACTCGACCTGGATTTTATCATTGCCCATGAAATAGGACATAACTGGTTTTATGGGATTCTCGCCAGCAATGAGCGAAGCCATCCCTGGATGGACGAGGGCATCAATTCTTATTATGAGATGCTATATTCCGCAACCAGGAATGATCATGCACCCTATTTTGATGAGAAAGAATCTGAAGAGGAGCTGCAGACACTCATCGCCAACAGGAGAGATCAACCAATTGAAACTTCATCTGAAGCCTTTACCGTAAAAAACTACGATGCGGTTGCTTATTATAAAGCCTCGAAGTGGGTAGCCTGGATGAAAAAATACCTTGGAGAAAAATCGTTCACAAGTGCAATGCATGAATATTTTCGCCAGTGGCAATTCAGGCATCCCCAACCGGAGGATCTAAAAAAAGTATTCGAAGATGTAAGTGGCAAAAATCTTGATTCAGCCTTTGCCCTTTTAAACCAGGAAGGCTATCTGCCGGGACAGGAGCCTCGCGGCTCAGGCCTTTGGAATCCATTTGAAACTACTTTTTTCGGAAAAAATTTGAATGAAAAAAATGTGATCGCGGTTTTGCCATCCATCGGTTATAATTATTACGATAAATTTAAGTTGGGCGTATTGATAACAAATGTGAGAACACCTCCAAGCCGTTTCAAGTTCCTATTAACTCCCATGTATGCTTTTGGATCAAAACAATTCACGGGAACAGGGCTTTTGAAATATGACTTTTATACCAAAGGATATTTCAGGAAAATAGGCATCGGTTTGAACGGTTCCACTTTTTCGATGGATAATTTCACCGGTGATGACGGTAGTACAGCCTTCCTTCGTGTCCAGAAAATTGTGCCGAACATCCGGCTTACATTAAAACAAAAATACCCGCGAAGTACCCTGAACCGGTTTGTTCAATTCAAAAGTTACCTGATCGCTGAAGATGCTCTTCGTTTTTACCGGGATACTGTGATTGCTCCCGGCACCCCTCCAGATACAACGGTCACGGATAAGTTCAGGACCATTCGTGAAAACCGGGTTCTTAACCAGTTACAGTTGGTCATCGAAAATACCAGGACCCTGTATCCCTATCGTGGCGAACTGAAACTGGAACAGGGAAAAGATTTTTTCCGTCTCGGCTTTACCGGGAACTATTTTTTCAATTATGCGAAGGGTAGCGGACTGGACCTGAGATTGTTTGCCGGGAAATTCTTTTATAACGGCTCCCAGACCTTTACAAAGAAATTCAATACCGATCGCTATCATCTCAATATGACGGGACCCAACGGCTATGAAGACTACACCTACAGTGATTACTTTATCGGCCGCAACGAATTTGAAGGAACGATCAGCCAACAGGTAATGGTTCGTGACGGAGCATTTAAAGTGCGCACAGAATTGCTGGCAGATAAAGTTGGGAAGACAGATGACTGGTTGATCGCAGTGAATCTATCTACCGGGTTACCGGGATTTAAGTTAGTTCCGGAAGCATTTCCCGTCAAGATTAAATTTTTCGCCGACGTTGGAACCTATGCAGAACCCTGGAAGAAAAATGCAACCTCTGACAGGTTTTTATTTGATGGCGGTATACAAATAGCGATATTTAAAACAGTAAATATTTACTTTCCGTTGGTATATAGCAAAGTATTCAAGGACTATATACAATCCATTTTGCCCCAAAAACATAGATTATTTCACGTAATGGCTTTTTCAATCGATATCTCTAATTTCAATTTAAAGACATTGAACAGCAAATTTGATTTCTGAGATGAGCTCGTCGAATATACAGCACCTCACCAGGGACAGGATCGATCCCGTAAAATGGAATAACTGTGTCGCTACGGCAGAAAACGGGTTGATCTATGCTTATTCGTATTATCTCGACCATATGGCCAGGCAATGGGATGCACTTGTGCTAAATGATTATGAAGCGGTGATGCCATTGACCTGGAACCAGAAATATGGAATTGCTTACTTGTATCAGCCTTTCCTGGCAGCCCAGCTCGGGTTATTTGGAA
Source organism: Bacteroidota bacterium (assembly GCA_005884665.1). Classification (GTDB taxonomy): domain Bacteria; phylum Bacteroidota; class Bacteroidia; order Chitinophagales; family Chitinophagaceae; genus VBAT01. Next base: position 164,907 of record VBAT01000018.1, on the reverse strand, counting down.
ACAACATTTCAGCCGAATTACTGGAGACCTTCCTGGAGCAGATTCCTCCAAAATTCAGGTATTGGGATTTCTACCTGAACCGTAAGAACGTATTGCCTTTAAAAAATTTCAATCTTTACCAGCGTAGCAATTATGTTCTCAGCCTTGATCAATCTTATGATACTGTCAGTAAGCAATACCGGGAAAACATTATTCGAAATGTAAAAAAAGCGGAACAGGTCGGCTGCAAAGCCGACAAGGGTTTTGACGAAGAGGAAGTGATCCGGTTAGCCGTACAACAGATGAAAACCTATTCACGCGAATCAAAAGAAAACGTCACCCGTTTCCGGGCCCTGTATAAATACCTTCAGCAGAAAGAAATGGCAACTACATACGGTATTTTTTCTGCCAAAAACGAATTACTGTCGTCCTGCATCTTCTTTTTTTCTCATAACAGGGCTTATTATATCCTTGTTGGCAATCATCCCAATGGGAGAACGATAGGAGCTTCGCATGCCCTGATCGATGCATTTATAAAAGATCATGCCGGAAAGAACATGATCCTCGACTTTGAAGGATCAGATATTCGCAACCTTGCTTTCTTCTACAGCAGCTTTGGGGCTATAGAAGAGAAGTTTGCAGGAATAAAGCTCAATAAGTTGCCGGCGATCTTAAGGTGGATGAAGGCGTGAGTCAGGGGAGTCGAGAGTCAATAGTCATTAGTCGGTAGTCAATAGCTAATGGATGCTAGATACTGTCAAAGACGAGCGAAGCGAAGCAACCATATGGCGCTATCACTCCCTCTCCTTTGGAGAGGGAGTTGGAGGGAGAGGTCTAAGCAAGAAGCAACTCGAGGCTCGGGGCTATAGACTATCGACTAAAAACTGGCTTAGCGTTGTGCTAGGATCGCTTCGGCGAAGAGCAGGTCGATCGGTTTAGTGATCTTAATATTATTCTCCTCTCCTTCCACCAGTGAAACT
>VBAT01000018.1:158188-163898 GCA_005884665.1 Bacteroidota bacterium | reverse complement strand
TGGAACGCGGGCAGTAGAATCTTGCTGTGAAAGGTCTGCGGTGTTTGTACCAACATCACCTTGTCGCGGTCAATAACCTCGCTGTTATTTTCTTTTAACAGGCGCACGCTGTCCCTGCTTGTTATCACCGGGATAGCGCTTCCCCCGTCAAATGCCATATCATAGCAGCGCCGTATAAGGTCCTCCGACAATAAACAGCGAACGCCATCATGTACAAATATGATGGACTCCTTTTCAATTAGCAACAGACCATTTTTAACGGACTGAAACCTGGTTTCACCACCGGCAATCAACTGTATACTCTTTTTGTCGAAATATTCATTGATCAATTTCTTTCCCGTTTCCAGGTGTATTGCAGGCAACACGAGAATGGTCTTTAGATCGGCGAAAGTGTCAGTAAAAGTTTTTATCGTGTAGTAGAGAACAGGTTTCCCGTTAAGGGGCAAGAACTGTTTAGGCAGATCACTCCCCATTCTTGTACCGGTTCCGCCGGCAACGATAACAGCGTACTTGTTCATGAGCGAAGCTTACTTTAAAAGTTCTCGATAAATCCCAACCTCGTTTAGCCCGTCGCTGTTTTTGATTCCCCTGTACATGCCTTCGCTGTTGAAGAGCATCGCTGCATTGCCTGTCGCATCCACACCTATCATTCCTCCATCTCCTTCCAGCTTCACCAGCTTATCATTGACCACTACATTCATAGCATCCTGCAGGGTAATTCCTTTGTATTCCATTAAACAACTTACATCATACGCCGCAACAGCTCGAATAAACATTTCGCCATAACCGGTACAACTGATTGCACAGGTCTTATTATTCGCATAGGTGCCTGAGCCAATTATCGAACTATCCCCTACCCTTCCCCATTGTTTATTAGTCATGCCCCCGGTGCTTGTGGCAGCAGCAATATTGCCGTAACGGTCACAGGCAGCAGCTCCAACTGTTCCGAACTTTCTGTCCGCTGTTGTTTCAGAGGACGAAGCTTTATCATCTGCACTCACGTTATGGTCCAGCGCAGCTTTACCGGAAGCCTGCATTTTTTTCAATTGGTCGTACCTGAACTGTGAGAAAAAATATTCATCCGGTTCGGTTTTTATCCCGTTTTGTCCGGCAAACTCTTCAGCTCCTTTTCCTATTAACAATACATGCGGGGACTTCGTCATTACGGCATAAGCCAATTGGACCGGGTTCCTGATATTTCTTACTGCAGCGACAGCGCCTGCCATCAGCGTTTTTCCATCCATAATGGAAGCGTCCATCTCCTGCCTGCCATCATTTGTAAAGACAGATCCTTTCCCGGCATTAAATAATGCATTATCCTCCAACGAAACTGTTGCAGCTAATACAGCCTCCAGCGCCGATGCGCCTTTTTCGAGGAGATCGTAACCGGCTTTTAATGCTTCTTCCAATCCCTTTCTATAAGATGCCTCCCGTTCTTGTGTCATGTTCTTTTTAAGGATTGTTCCTGCGCCCCCATGTATTGTTAATGCAAACTTGTTCATCTTCCCTGTAATTTATGATAATAAGACTTCACACTCATTGAGAAGTTTTTGCTTATTGATCGCCACTGTGCCTACTTCTTCGCATACCAGTCCCCCCGCAATGTTTGCGATCTCAGCCATTAAATGCACATTCCTGGTAGCAGCATACACTAATGAAGCCACTGCGATCACCGTATCACCGGCCCCGGATACATCGGCTATATTCCTGAGATGAGATTCGATAATAGCCGACTGGCCGTTATACTGGTAAAAAACTCCTTTCTCTGAAAGAGTAATAAAAGAAATGGTATGCCGGAGCACTGCTGCTATTTCCTTATGAATGTTCCCAAGCACTCCTTTATTTACATCCACCAGTAAAAGGTTCAGGCCTTCTTTTACTTCTTTGAGATTGGGTTTGAATATATCGACACCCCGGTAACTGAAGAAGTTTTTCCGTTTAGGGTCGACTGAAGTCAGCACACCCCCTTTTTTACAAAGCCCTATTACATCCTGGATGACCTTGGAAGTAAGTATGCCTTTATTATAATCCTCGAAAATGATCACATCGGGTTTTTCCTTGGCAATGAACGCTTTTACATTCTGCAAAAGGTTGGTGGTATCTGCTTCATTTAGATCATTAGTGATCTCGGCATCGAGACGCATCATTTGCTGGTTTCGGCTGATGATACGGGTCTTATTGGTTGTGATACGATCCCGGCTCCGGATAATATAATTCGTATAGATAGTATTGGACGAAAACATCTGTTCCAGTTTTTCTCCATCCTCGTCTTCACCAATCACGGAAAGAATAAAGGTTTGGGCACCCAATGATTGGGCATTCAAGGCTACATTACCTGCACCGCCGATCCTATAATCTTTTTTATGCAGGGAGACAACAGGTACGGGAGCTTCAGGAGAAATGCGTTCTACACCGCCCCACATATAGGTATCAAGCATCACATCACCGATCACACCCACCTTTAGCCTGGTAAAGGAGTCAAATAATTTTTTGAAATCTTCCATCCTGCAAAAATCGGAAGTTTAACTCTTCCGCGATGATATCGCAATAAAATAAAGTGGAATGCCGACCAGCACAATCGCCATGCCCCATAAAGAGTAAACAGGTTCAAATATGGCAAGAAATACGCAGAAGGTCAGGCCAAGGATAATATAGAGGATTGGGAGAACCGGGTAACCAAAAGCCTTATAAGGTCTTTCCATCTGAGGCTTTTTCTTTCTAAGAATAAAAATGCCAATGATCGTCAAAACATAGAATATAACTACCACAAAAGATATCATGGTAAGAAGATTATTATAGCTTCCGCTCAAACATAACAATGAAGCCACAATCGCCTGCGCCCACAAGGCCCATTCGGGGACTGCCTGCTTATTCAGCGTACCCGCTTTTTTAAAAAACAAGCCGTCATTGGCCATTGTATAATAAACTCTTGCTCCTGCCAGTATCAATCCATTATTGCAGCCAAATGTTGAAATCATGATCATGACAGCAATTACTTTCGAACCGACATTTCCGAATATAGCATCGGAAGCGGCTACAGCTACCCGCCCACCTTCCGGATGAGCAATGCCAGCTAACGGTAGCACGTTCAGGTACATCAAATTGGCGCAGATGTAAATCACGGTAACGATAAACGTTCCCAGGAAAAGGCTCAAGCCAATATTTCTTTTTGGATTTTTGATCTCTCCGGCAATAAACGTCACATTATTCCACGCATCGCTGCTGAAAATTGAACCGACCATTGATGCAGCAATGGCGCCAATCAACACAGCCCCCCCGATAGATTCCCAGGTACCTGTATCCATTCCGGTGTTCGACGCAGGGTTCGGCACCTCTTTCATTGCATTGAAACCAGTTTGCCAGTTTTCGTTCCAGAAACTATGTTTTACTAAAAGAAAGCCAAGGATGATCAAACCAAAAAGAGAAAGCAATTTCACGGTCGTGAAGGTTGTTTGGATAAACTTTCCTTCCTTGATGCCCCTTGTGTTGGTATAAGTTAGAAAAAAGATTAAAAGAATAGCCAGCACCTGTGCCGCAGAAATAGATACGCCGAAAGCTGATAAAACTATGTTGCCTTCACCAACTTCTGGTATTAAATACGCAGTAAACCTGCTGAATGCTACACCCACCGCTGCAATAGTGGCCGTTTGTATCACCGCAAAAAAGCTCCAGCCATACAAGAACCCCATTAGCGGGTTATATGCCTCTTTTAAATAAACATATTGTCCGCCTGCTTTCGGATACATACCACTCAATTCCCCATAGCTGACTGCGGCTGTAATTGTCATAAAACCTGTAATCACCCAAACGGCAATTAGCCAGCCTGCGCTGCCTACGTGTTGCGTAATATCGGCACTAACAATGAAAATACCGGAACCGATCATTGAACCGGCCACGATCATAGTAGCATCAAATAATCCAAGTGATTGTTTAAACGAAGTTTGTTCTGCCATGGAGATTGGTTTATCGTTCAAGATAAGTATTTCAATGCATTAATTCAATTATTCCCGGGGCAAAACAAAGCGTCTTCCTGGTGCAGGAAGACGCTTATCCGACTTTGAAATAAGTCTTATTCTTTTTTTCCTTTGTACTTTTCATTGATGCCTTTTACAATGGCACCTGTAATATTGTACATTGTATCGCAGTAATAGAACAGCCCAGGTTGATTGGCAAAGATATAAGCATAGGTCTTATCCTTATTATAGTCCTTCAAATAGTCCTCGATTTGTTTCTTTATTGCGGTTTCATTGATGCTATAAACTTTGTTGTATTCCGCATCCAGTGTCTGTTTCGTCGTTCTGATACTATCATCCAGGTTTTTCATTTCCTGGTTAGCTGCTTCTACCTGTGCCTGAGTCATCTTTCCAGATTGCATCTGAACCTGGTAGTCGGTAAACTTTCTCTGAAAATTCCTGCGCATCCGTTCAATCTCGCCATCATTCTTCTCCTCTTTTGCATTCATGTCCCGGCGAAAATCCCTGACGATATATAAACCAGAGGCGATAGAATCCATTTCAAAATAAGCGATGCGAAATGGACCGGGATCGGAAGCAATTTGCATGGGATCGACCTTAGGCTCAGCCTCCCTCTTTTTGGAAGTAGCGAAATGCGCATAAATCAAATAGCCTGCGACCAACGTCAGTGCAATATTCCAGATCAGCAAACCATTTTTCATTTAAAACATTTTTTACAAAATTAACCCTGAATAAAGGGCCAAAAATAGCAAAACAAGTTACTTTATGAAACAGTTAACTAACAACCGATTGACTAAGACCTATAAAGTTTGTGATTTAGAAAACTCGGTCATGCCGACATAAACTTTATAGGTCTTATAAAAAAGGAGCAAGAAAAACTCTCACTCCTTAATCACTTTATCTATATGTCGTTAACTTGCTCCGCTCGCAATGATCAACTCACAACTATCGACTTTACTCCTCTTCATCAAACGCCATGGCCTCGCGTGTCGTCTGCAGCAACTCATATTCTTCCTTGCTACCCACGATCATGTTTTCAAACTCGCGCAAACCTGTACCTGCCGGTATCGGGTGACCGGTAATGACATTTTCTTTAAGACCAAGCATATCATCAGTTTTACCATGAATGGCAGCCGATGACAATACCTTGGTTGTTTCCTGGAATGAAGCGGCAGATATCCAGCTCGGTACTCCCAATGATGCTTTCGTAATACCCAGCAATGTCGGGGCCGATGTGGCTGGTTTAGCATCACGGAAATCAACCGGCTTGGAATCGTTACGGCGAAGTATAGAATTTTCTTCCCTTACTTCACGCAGGCTTACGATCTGTCCTGCTCGTAACTTGGCTGAATCTCCGGTATCAGTCACAACTTTCTTGTCGAATATAAAATCGTTCTCTTCTACAAATTCAAACTTGTCTACTGAATCATCTTCAAGGAACCTGGTATCACCTGGATCGACAATGCTTACCTTACGCATCATCTGGCGAACAATGACTTCAATATGCTTGTCATTGATCTTCACACCCTGCAGACGATATACTTCCTGGATCTCATTCACCACGTACTGTTGTACGGCAAAAGGTCCCTGGATGGATAAGATATCCTGCGGTGAAGTTTGGCCATCTGAAAGCGGCGAACCTGCTTTCACGAAGTCACCATCCTGTGCCAGGATCTGCCTGGTCAGGGGAACAAGGTATTTTTTCTGAACACCATCTTTTGCTTCGATGATGATCT
>VBAT01000018.1:139869-158136 GCA_005884665.1 Bacteroidota bacterium | reverse complement strand
ACCGTCGATTTCAGAAACTACAGCAGGATTGCTGGGATTCCTGGCTTCAAACAATTCTGTAACACGGGGAAGACCTCCTGTGATATCTCTTAATTTACCCAGTATACGAGGTATTTTCACGAGCACCTGGCCGGCTTTCACATCATCACCCTCATCAAGCATGATATGGCTTCCGGTAGGCAGGTTGTATGATTTATTTTCTTTTCCTTCTACTACGATCGACGGGATCTTTGTTTTGTCACGGGTTTCGATAACCACTTTTTCGCGGTGTCCAGTCTGTTCATCCGACTCTTCACGATAAGTCACACCCTCAATCACGTTTTCGAATTTCAGCTTACCGTTGATCTCGGCCATGATAACATTGTTGTAGGGGTCCCATGTGCAGACCACATCACCCTTATGAACTTTCTGGCCATCTTTTACGTTCAATGTTGCACCATAAGGAATGTTGTTAGTGATCAACAGGCGGTCGTTCTTGGTATCGATGATACGAACCTCACCCGTACGGCCGATGACGACCTGTACTTTTTCGCCCTCGTTATTCTCCGTAGTTACTGTACGTAAACCGTCAAACTGGATAGTTCCATCGAATTTTGCGAGCAATGTAGAATCAACGGCAGCAGAACCGGCGACCCCACCCACGTGGAATGTACGGAGTGTTAACTGCGTACCTGGCTCACCGATTGACTGGGCAGCGATGATACCTACGGCATCACCTTTTTGCGCCAGGATACCTGAAGCAAGATTCTTACCATAACATTTTACACAACAGCCACGTTTGCTTTCGCAAGTCAACACCGAACGTATCTCTACAGTTTCGATAGCTGCTTCTTCTATTTTCCTTGCCACGTCCGCAGTGATTTCATCACCAGCTGCAATGATCAGCTCTTCATTGGTCGGATCGTATACATCATGCAACGAGGTTCGCCCGGCGATCCTGTCTGACAATGGTTCAATGACATCTTCGTTATCTTTTAAGGCCGAAGTAGCGATACCGCGCAGGGTTCCACAGTCCTCTTCCGTAATAACAACATCCTGGGCTACGTCAACCAAACGGCGGGTAAGATAACCGGCATCGGCTGTTTTTAACGCCGTATCGGCAAGACCCTTACGGGCACCGTGGGTAGAGATAAAGTAATCCAATACGTTCAATCCGCCCTTGAAGTTGGAAAGAATCGGGTTCTCAATAATCTCAGAACCGGTACTACCTGATTTTCTCGGCTTGGCCATCAAACCTCTCATACCAGCAAGCTGCTTGATCTGTTGTTTCGAACCGCGGGCGCCTGAATCCAGCATCATGTAAACAGAATTGAATCCCTGTTTATCGTTGCTCAGTTCACGGATCAGTGTTTCAGTGATCCTTGTATCCACACGGCTCCAGATGTCAACGATCTGGTTATAACGTTCGTTGTTGGTGATAAGACCCATGTTGTAGTTGTCCCACACCTCATTTACTTCACCCTTTGCATTTTCCAGCAACTCTTCTTTTATCTGCGGGATGATCAGGTCATTGATGCTGAATGACAAACCACCCTGGAAAGCTGTGCGGAAACCAAGAGTCTTAATATCATCAAGGAACTTTGCAGTCTTCGGAATATTGGTGATACGTATAATATCACCAATGATCTCACGAAGATTTTTCTTAGTCAGTAATGCGTTGACAAAACCCACTTCAGCAGGAACGTGCTGGTTAAACAATACACGACCAACCGTGGTTTCAATTAATTTATGTACCAGCAAACCATCCTCGTTACGGATGTTTACTTTAACTTTTATCCATGCATGAAGGTCCATCACGCCTTCATTATAGGCTATGATCACTTCATCGACCGAATAGAATATTTTCCCTTCACCGCGAACGGTTTCTGTCGGGGTATTTTTCTTTCCTTTGGTGATGTAGTACAACCCGAGCACCATGTCCTGCGAAGGCAGTGTGATAGGTTGTCCATTCTGCGGGTTCAGAATGTTATGGGATGCAAGCATCAATAGCTGGGCTTCCAGTACAGCTGCATTGCTCAAAGGAACGTGAACGGCCATTTGGTCACCATCGAAATCGGCGTTGAATGCTGTTGTTACCAACGGGTGCAACTGGATCGCTTTACCCTCGATCAATTTCGGCTGGAATGCCTGGATTGACAGGCGATGCAGCGTCGGGGCGCGATTCAACATCACCGGGTGACCTTTCAAAATATTTTCAAGAATATCCCAGACAATCGCCTCTTTCTTGTCAACCAGTTTCCTGGCAGACTTAACCGTCTTTACGATACCCCTTTCAATTAATTTACGAATGATAAACGGCTTGAATAATTCAGCAGCCATATCTTTCGGCAAACCGCATTCATGCAGTTTCAGTTCAGGACCTACCACGATAACCGAACGACCAGAATAGTCAACACGTTTACCCAACAGGTTCTGGCGGAAACGTCCCTGTTTACCTTTTAGTACATCGGACAGTGATTTCAATGCACGACCACCTTCAGCTTTAACAGCGTTTGATTTTCGTGAGTTATCAAACAGGCTATCGATAGCTTCCTGCAACATACGTTTTTCGTTACGCAGGATGACCTCTGGGGCTTTGATCTCCAACAGTCTTTTCAAACGGTTGTTGCGGATGATCACGCGGCGATACAGGTCATTCAGATCAGAAGATGCAAAACGGCCTCCATCCAATGGAACTAGCGGACGCAATTCCGGCGGAATAACCGGGATGTATTGCATCACCATCCATTCAGGGCGGTTAGTGATCCTTGTGTTTGCATCGCGGAATGCTTCCACTACACTCAATCTCTTTAATGCATCGGCTTTACGCTGCTGCGAGGTCTCAGTAGCAGCTGTATTTCTTAAATCAAATGATAACTGGTCGAGATCGATCCTTGCCAGCATATCATGCACAGCTTCCGCTCCCATCTTCGCGATGAACTTATTGGGATCATCATCGGGCAGGTACTGGTTATCTTTCGGAAGCGTTTCGAGAATATCCAGGTATTCTTCTTCTGTCAGCAGGTCGCCATAGTTCTGACCTTTGTCAGTACGGATACCCGGCTGAATCACTACAAATCTCTCATAGTAAACGATCGTCTCTAATTTCTTAGAGCTGACACCAAGCAGGTAGCCGATCTTATTCGGCAACGACTTGAAATACCATATATGTACAACGGGCACCACCAGTTTGATGTGGCCCATTCTTTCGCGACGAACTTTCTTCTCCGTTACTTCCACACCGCAACGGTCGCACACGATACCTTTATAACGGATACGCTTGTATTTTCCGCAGGCACATTCATAGTCCTTCACGGGCCCGAAGATCCTTTCGCAGAACAAACCATCACGTTCAGGTTTGTAAGTACGATAGTTGATCGTTTCCGGCTTTAATACCTCGCCATAGCTTCTTTCAAGAATGGTATCGGGAGAAGCTAAGCCGATAGTGATTTTTGAAAAGGTTGGCCTGGGACGATTTTCTTTTTTTATAGCCATATCTGTTTTTTACTTTCTTGCCCGCCCGGATGACCCGGGTCGGACGGGTTATTTAATTTTTGTTATCAGCGACACCCTTTCTGTTCCTTGCTCAACAGCCGCGTCGCAGTTTACCCTGAGCTGCCGAAAGGGCGCACTCCCGATAGCTATCGGGATCATCGTTCAGTTCGCTACTCACCGCGAAGCGAAGCAACACTACTCAAACTTGAGATCCAGTCCCAATCCGCGTAACTCATGAACCAACACATTGAACGATTCAGGAATACCAGCTCTCGGAACGTTGTCGCCTTTTACGATAGACTCATAAGTCTTTGCACGACCGATGATATCATCTGACTTAATTGTCAGCAACTCCTGGAGAATGTTTGATGCTCCATATGCTTCGAGTGCCCATACTTCCATTTCTCCGAAACGTTGTCCACCGAACTGTGCCTTACCACCCAACGGTTGTTGCGTGATCAAGCTGTACGGTCCTATCGAACGGGCGTGCATCTTATCATCCACCATGTGATGCAGCTTGATAATATAGATGATGCCTACTGTCGCTTTCTGGTGAAAACGTTCGCCGGTTTCACCGTCACTCAAATAGGTATGACCGAACTTGGGTAAACCTGCCCTATCGCAATATTCAGCGATCTCTTCGGTTGTCGCTCCGTCGAAGATCGGTGTAGAGAACTTCATTCCTAATTTCTGACCGGCCCAACCCAAAACTGTTTCATATATCTGTCCGAGGTTCATACGGCTCGGTACACCCAGCGGGTTCAATACGATGTCCACAGGTGTTCCATCTTCGAGGAATGGCATGTCTTCAGCGCGAACGATCTTGGCAACAATACCCTTGTTACCGTGACGACCCGCCATCTTATCTCCCACCTTCAACTTACGTTTTACCGCGAGATATACTTTAGCTAGTTTCAATACACCTGCCGGTAATTCGTCACCGATAGAAATATTGAACTTCTCTCTTTTATAGCGACCTAATTCCTCATTATACTTGATACTGAAGTTGTGTAACAAAGTATTGATCTGGTCATCCACTTTTTTATCGCTAGTCCAACCCAGCGGATTGATGTTCTGGTAATCGAGACCGGCCAGGTTCTTTGCAGTGAACTTGGCACCTTTACCGATCAGCACTTCGCCAAAATTATTGGTCACCCCGGAAGAAGTGAAATTGGCCAACAGGGTTGTCAGCTTACCCAACAGGATTTCCATGAGATCAGCTTCATTCTTTTCATGCATTCTTTCGAGTTTCTCGATAGAAGCCTTCTCTCTTACTTTAGCGTTCTTATCTTTCTTTGCCCTTTGAAACAACTTCTTACCAATTACGATCCCTTCCACTCCATTCGGCGCTTTCAATGAAGCATCTTTTGCATCACCGGCCTTGTCACCAAAGATGGCGCGCAACAGTTTCTCTTCCGGCGTTGGATCGCTCTCCCCTTTCGGTGTGATCTTACCGATCAGGATATCTCCTTCCTTGATCTGGGCACCTATCCTGATAATACCGTTCTCATACGTTCGGGATATCTGGTGTCAGTTCTTCTTCACCCAGTTTTGTATCACGGACTTCGAGTTCATATTCGGAAATATGAACAGAAGTAAACAAATCCTCACGAACAACTCTCTCACTGATCACGATAGCATCCTCAAAGTTGTAACCCTTCCATGGCATGAATGCCACTTTCAGGTTCTTTCCGAGTGCCAATTCGCCATCCTGTGTTGCATAACCTTCGGTAAGGAAATCACCCCTCTTTATCCTTTGACCTTTCTTTACAGCCGGTTTCAGGTTGATACAGGTTTCCTGGTTTGTCTTGATGAACTTGGTAAGTCTGTAAACTCTCAGGTCATCTTCAAAGCTCACCAGTTTCTCCTCTTCATCGCGTTCGTACCGGACATGAATTTCGTTTGCATCTACAAACTCGACCACGCCATTTCCTTCGGAATGTATCTGGATCCTTGCATCACGTGCTGCTTTGCCCTCCAATCCTGTGCCTACTACCGGTACGTCGGGACGGATAAGCGGTACTGCCTGGCGTTGCATGTTCGANCAAGGCACGGTTGGCATCGTCGTGCTCAAGGAAGGGAATCAATGAAGCACTCAAACCCACGATCTGGTTCGGTGCAACGTCCATATATTCGACCTCTGTTTTTTCGAGGATCGGGAAATCACCTGTCTGGCGGCTTACAATTTTTTCTTCAACAAACTCGCCTTTATCATTCAGCTGAGAGTTAGCCTGTGCGATCTTCGCCAGGTCTTCTTCTTCGGCGCTGAGGAAGGAAAGTTTTTTCATGTCCACTTTACCATTCTCCACTTTACGATAAGGCGTTTCAATAAAGCCCATATCATTGATCTTGGCATGAACGCAGAGGGTCGAGATCAAACCGATGTTTGGACCTTCCGGTGTTTCAATCGTACACAGACGGCCATAGTGAGAATAGTGAACGTCACGAACCTCGAAGCCTGCTCTTTCACGGCTCAAACCGCCGGGCCCGAGTGCTGAGATACGACGTTTATGGGTGATCTCACTTAATGGGTTTGTCTGGTCAAGGAACTGCGACAACTGTGATGTTCCAAAGAATGAATTGATCACAGAAGAAAGCGTTCTTGCATTGATCAGGTCTACCGGGGTGAACACCTCGTTGTCCCTTACGTTCATCCTTTCGCGGATCGTCCTGGCCATACGTGCAAGACCAACACCGAACTGGGCATACAATTGTTCGCCAACAGTTCTTACGCGACGATTGCTGAGGTGATCGATATCATCAATCTCCGCTTTACCATTGGTAAGCTTAACGAGGTATTTGATGATAAGGATAATATCTTCTTTAGTTAATGTTTTTTGGGTCAATGGCGCATCCAAGTTCAGTTTGCGGTTGATCTTGTAACGGCCTACTTCACCGAGGTCATAGCGTTTATCGCTAAAGAACAATTTGTCGATGATGCCACGAGCTGTTTCATTATCGGGGGCATCGGCACCGCGCAACTGGCGATAGATAAACTGGACGGCTTCCAGCTCACTGTTGGAAGTGTCTTTATTTAAAGTGTTATAGATGATCGCGTAGTCGCCTCCCACATCTTCTCTTTGGATAAACACGCCTTTCACGTCCATTTCGGCGATCATTGCAACAGATTCTTCATCCAGCACAGTATCACGTTCCAGAACGATCTCATTCCTTTCGATGGAAACAACTTCGCCGGTGTCTTCATCTACGAAATCTTCCACCCAGGTTCTCAATACGCGAGCGGCCAGTCTCTTGCCGATGTATTTAGTTAAAGTCTTTTTATCTGTTTTTACTTCATCGGCCATCCCAAACAGCTCAAGGATATCTTTATCTGTTTCATAGCCGATTGAGCGCAATAAAGTAGTTACCGGGAATTTTTTCTTACGGTCAATGTACGCGTACATTACGTTGTTGATGTCCGTAGCGAATTCCATCCATGCACCTTTAAACGGAATTACCCTGGCAGAATAGATCTTTGTTCCGTTGGGGTGAACAGATTGACCAAAGAACACACCTGGTGAACGATGGAGCTGGGAAACAACTACACGTTCAGCACCATTGATAACAAAAGTGCCGCGGGGTGTCATATAAGGTATATTGCCAAGGAATACATCCTGGACAATGGTTTGGAAATCGACGTGCTCTTCGTCATTACAGCTCAGGCGAAGTTTTGCTTTTAATGGAACGGCATAGGTCAATCCGCGTTCCATACACTCTTCAATTGTATAGCGGGGGGGATCAATAAAATAATCCAGGAACTCCAGTACGAAAATGTTACGGGTATCTGTGATCGGAAAATTATCCTTGAATACCCTGAACAAACCTTCAATGTTTCTCTTATCGGGAGTGGTCTCCAACTGGAAAAACTCTTTGAACGACTGGATCTGCACTTCAAGAAGGTCCGGGGTTTCAGCCAGGTGTTTGATTTTACCGAAATCTACCCTGTGATTCATTTTTGTTGAGGACATACGCAAAAACCGGTTTTTTAAGAAATTCAGGACATACAAATCACGTTCAGGCTCTCATCTCGAAAAAAATGATTGCCCGTGAATATCAATTAATTGCAAATGATTTGGGATGTCAAAATATATTTGGCCAAAATAAAGGATGGCAAAGGTAAGGAATAATGCTATACCAACAAGAAAACTTTGCCAACAAAAACCCGGCCATGAATCTGAGTTTTAACATTTCAGAGGGAAAATTGGCGACACTCAGAAGTGGTCGAAAAACCTGGAATTCCGGTGACTAAAACAGTAGATTTTTGCTGTAAAATTCCAATCCGTACAAAAAATCGCTCCAGTTTGAGGAAACAACATGGTTGTCCGGAAAAATCACCTGGAACATAGTCTTTTCCCTTTTTAGCAGCCCTGGCCCTGACATAGTTTAGCCGTATATGAAGTGGAAGCAATTTTTCAGGGACTATCTTCAGTTTACCCAAAAGGAAAGGATCGGGGTGCTTACTATTCTTTTCCTTGTATTTACCATCATTTTTTTACCAAAAATGGTTAGTCACAAGACCAGCATTGAGCCTGCCAATTCCGATACGGCCTGGATTGCCGCGGTTAAGCGACTCGAGATAAACGACCATGATCCCGTATCTCAACGAAGCGATAATTATAAAACTTATCAATTTGATCGCCCAAAAAACAACTTGCGTCAACATGTTCTATTTTTCTTCGATCCTAATACGCTTGATGATGATGGTTGGAATAAATTGGGATTGCCTGAAAAAACAATTCACACTATCCGCAATTATCTTGGTAAAGGTGGGCGGTTTAATAAAGTGGAAGATTTGAAAAAGGTTTATGGCCTTCGGGTAGATGATTATGTAAAATTGGAACCGTTCGTGCGAATTGAAAACAATGAAGCGGGCACTGTACGAAGCCAGGTGGAGAGCAAAGAAAGAGAGCTCGGGAATAAGCCTCATTCCTTTCAAGCAATTGATATTAATACAGCAGACACTTCTGCTTTTATTTCACTGCCGGGCATCGGTAGCAAGCTGGCTTTACGGATCGTTAATTTCAGGGACAAACTGGGCGGCTTTTACTCGGTGAACCAGGTCGGTGAAGTTTATGGTTTGGCAGATTCCACTTTTCAAAAGATCAAACGGTATCTTATCCCTGGAAATACGGCTATCAAAAAGATCAATGTCAATACAGCCACTACTGATGAATTGAAAGCTCATCCTTACATCCGGTATGCGATCGCCGGCCCGATCATTTCTTACCGGAATGAACATGGACCTTTTTCCAAAATTGAAGAGATAAAAAAAGTGATGGCGGTGACAAATGATATTTATGATAAGCTAGCGCCCTACCTGGTAACGCAATGAAAAATTAGATGAATGCACTCAGGGCTGAGATCGTTTTGTTGGATTAGTCTTCTTTGATACAGATCGGAGTTCCTTTTCACCCTCTAGCGGTCAGTTTGTTTGGCGAAGGTAAACCAGGCCAATAAAAACCCTTCGCAAGCGAAGGGTTAAATTATATTCTCTGTAAAGAATTAAGCAATCTGAACCCCGCAAAAGGCAGGATTTCGATCTGATCTGTTATTGCAATTAAGCAATCTCAACCCCGCATTGGGCGGGATTTCGATCTGATTTGTTATTGCTATTATGCAATCTCAACATCAGCACCAGCTTCTTTCAGCTTGTTAGCTATTTCTTCAGCTTCTGCTTTAGCAACGCCTTCTTTGATAGGTTTCGGTGCGCCATCAACCAGGTCTTTGGCTTCTTTCAGGCCTAAACCGGTAATGTCTTTAACCACTTTAACCACATTCAATTTGTTAGCGCCAGCAGCTTTCAATACTACATTGAATGCAGTTTTTTCAGCAGCAGGAGCAGCAGCACCGCCACCGCCAGGACCGGCAGCAACAGCTACAGCAGCAGCTGCAGGCTCGATACCATACTCTTCTTTGAGGATCTGTGCTAATTCGTTTACTTCTTTTACAGTCAGGTTTACCAGCTGATCTGCAAATGATTTTAAATCTGCCATGTTTTACATTTTTAAAAAACCGCCTTCATTTTCACCGCAGCGAATCCGGCGGAGGTTTATAATTATGTCTTCACTTAATACCCGAAGACGTAGGATCTCTTCTAAGCTTTCGCTTTTGCTTCCAGCGCTTTGATAAGGCTTGCCAGTTTATTTCCGGCGTTCAGTGCACTGATCACATTTTTCGCGGGTGATTGCAGCAGGCCGATCACTTCACCGATAAGATCATTCTTGCTCTTAAGCGTAGTAAGCGCTTTCAACTGGTCATCGCCAGAATATATACTACCGTCAATGAAAGCTGCCTTCAGCACTGGTTTTTCACCTTTGTTTTCTTTACGGAAAGTACTAATGATGATCGCCGGCTCTTTCGCATTATCAGAAAACATCAGGGCTGTCACCTTATGCAGCGAATCATATACGCCTGAATACTTTTCATTATCGATAGCTTCCAGCGCTTTTTTAATTAGCGTGTTCTTAGCTACTTTCATTTCAACATTCTTGTTGAAACACGCACGGCGTAATTTACCTACCTGTGCAACAGACAGCGATTCTGTATCGGCAACATAGAAGTTGTTGTACTGTGAGAACTTGCCTTTCAGTACTTCGATCACTTCATTTTTCTGCTCTTTAGTCATTTTATATATTTTTTTGACTCTTCAATAATGTGGTTCTTACAGCCCCTCCTTTGGAGGGGTTTGGGGAGGCCTAATGAACAAACGCTTTAGTGTCAATTGCGATGCCCGGGCTCATGGAACTGGCCATGCTTATGCCTCTTACATAGGCGCCCTTCGAAGAAGAAGGTTTTGCCTTCAGGATCGCGTTGATCAGCTCCTGGCTGTTCTCTGCAATTTTTTCCGGGGCGAAACTTACTCTTCCGATTGAAGCATGAATGATCCCGACCTTGTCAACTTTAAAAGCGATCTTACCACCCTTAACATCACTGATAGCGGCAGCTACATCGTTGGTAACTGTTCCCGTCTTCGGATTCGGCATCAGGTTTCTTGGACCTAATACTTTACCAAGCTTACCGATCTTCGGCATAACAGAAGGAGTAGCGATGATCACGTCAACGCCAACCCATCCGCCTTCGATCTTTGTTACGAATTCATCCAGTCCTACAAAATCAGCGCCTGCTGCCCTTGCTTCTGCTTCTTTATCAGGAGGGCAAAGTACAAGCACAGATTTTGATTTACCAGTTCCGTGCGGCAGTGTTACTGTACCGCGGATTGCCTGGTCTGCTTTTTTAGGATCCACACCCAAACGGATGTGCAGGTCAACAGAAGCATCAAACTTTGCCGTATTCACCTGCTTTACCAGGCTGGATGCTTCTTTCAATGAATAAGATTTATTCTTGTCGAGTTTTGCCTCGGCTGTTTTTCTTTTTTTACTGATGAATGCCATTGTAATTCGTTTTACATGTCCGCCAAGCCTCAAAGCAAGTGCGGGACTGTTCATGATTAATTTTTGTCCCAGGGAGCTTTACCCTCTACCGTCAGGCCCATGCTGCGGGCAGTACCTGCAATCATTTTCATTGCACTTTCCACGGTAAAGCAATTCAGATCAGGCATTTTATCCTTAGCGATCGCCTCGACCTGGTTCCAGTTCACTTTTCCCGATTTGGTACGGTTGCTCTCTTTGGAACCTTTTTGAATTTTAGCGGCTTCCAGCAATTGAACAGCTGCCGGAGGAGTCTTGATAACGAAATCAAAACTTTTGTCAGTATATACAGTGATTAATACGGGAAGTGTCTTTCCCATTTTGTCCTGAGTTCTTGCATTGAACTGCTTGCAGAATTCCATGATATTTATCCCTTTGGAACCCAATGCAGGACCGATTGGAGGTGCAGGGTTGGCCTGGCCACCCTTGCACTGAAGCTTTACAAAGCCAGAGACTTCTTTTGCCATTTTTAATTTTTTTTGGTGTTAACGATCTTTCATCTCAGAGGACTACTTGATCTCCCAATCCGACCCGATCCTTCGCTTCGCTCAGGACTATCGGGATTTTCCGGATTCCCTTTGTCCGCCATAGCTTTAGCAAAGACGGGCACTAAAAGAACTAATTGGGGCGGCAAAGATAGGGCTGATAAACCGATTTGAGAAGCTTTTACTGAATTATTTTAGCCCGCCTAGCAGATCCGCCCTGCCTTCCAAACTCACTTAACATTTTTCTTCTTATTATTCTTCCACTTTTTAAAATCAAGATAGTCGAGGAAATAAATGATCTTGAAGGAGATATTATTATTCTGATCAGCCGCCATTGTATTGCTGAAATTTTTCAGGTAATCTCTTTCCACGAGGTCCTTGTAAGTAAAACTGGCATCTTTCCAGACTATGTTGATAAAGCTTCCCGGCGCAAACTGCCAGGTATAAACCATATCCACATTGAAGAAATTGACATTCTGGTTTACATTTTCATGGAATGTGCTGTTGGGTTTTATGTCGCCGCTATTGAGCAGCGTAAAGAACTCCTTATAATCCACTTTACTCCAATAATGCCGTAGACGCAAATTCAATCCCATTTTCGAATTGAAATTGTATTTGAAATTGAAAATGTTCTCGATCGTATTCCTGTTGCGGCGGCCAAAAATGATATCTCCATTGACCGGGTCATTAATGGGGTCAAAGGATGCGAAACCCACGTTGTTTGTTTGTGGTTCCATATTGACTTGCTGCGTAATGGAGAATTTGTCGCTGAAGCGGAACGTGTGGTTAAAATTGATCGAGTATCGCTTGCTATTAAAAAGGCTTCTCTTGATATATAGCATCTCCAGGTACAAACTGTATTTTTTGGACCTGTTGGTTTCCACCCAGGCATCAACAAACCAGTCAGTCCATCCTTTAAACATCCATCCCTGGCGTCTCGGCTCATTAAAATCGTTGTACCGCGGCTCATATCCCACCAAGGCGCCTACAAACCAAAGGTTTTTCAACTGTGCGTTCGCGTTAATATTCAGGTTAGCTGATCTGTAAAGCGGGAATTTTGAATGGCTGGTGTCATAAATAGGTTTGAAATTGCGTGAATAATATACATTAAAATTCAACCGCACATTGTTATACCAGCCTTTAGGTTTTATCCACCTGTATCCCATCCAAAATGAATGGTCGAGATAATTATTGAAAGTAAAATATCCCAGGTCATTACTATTGTATTTCGTATCGGTCAATTCCTGGTTGAGATTGAAATTGAAACGACCGCTGGTTTTCCCCAAACCAATGTTATGACTGTACCCGCTTTGTGTGCTGCCATCCGGGTTATATCCGATCAGGCGGCTGTTGGCCACCTTTCCATTGATATTCCACATCACCTTTTTATCGTAAAAACTAAAAAGACCTGCTGTCACATTTGCGTCGTATTCATGCCCGCTTCTCCACACATTTGTGTTGACCAGTGACACACTGGAGTTATTTTTTAACGTTTGATCAAGCACGATCACGCTGAAATTGGTGAGAGGATCTATCAGTACCTCCCGCTCAGCGCCAGTCACAGAATTTTGCAATGTTGCATAGCGGTTATTGGTCACTGCGTTCAGAACGCCGATGCCAAGCCCTTTCGATGTTCGCCCCGAGATCTTTGTCGCATTGATAAGCTTGGATTCAATTGGCACTTTTATACCCACTTCGTTGCCGTCTGCATATTCTCCCGTGGAATGCACCAACACCGGGTCAATCCCGATTCTTCTCGGGTAAAACAGATTGCCTTTGCTGAAGAGCTCTGTTCCCTCGGTAAAGAAAGGCCTGTTCTCATTATATTTTACTTCAAAAGGCGTGAGATTCAGGATGCGGTTATCGCTTTGCACCTGCCCAAAATCGGGAATCAGCGTCATATCAAGAGTAAAAGCCTGGTTGATACCGTATTTTACGTCCATCCCTCCATTTACCTGGCCGGTCCAATCTTTTTTATCTGGCTGGTGCTGGGGATAATGGTTGGCATATACCGAAAAGTATGGTGAAAATTGAAGGCGTACCGGTGGCTTGATGTTGGTGATCCCGGTCCAAAATCCTTCCTGGGAAAGGAAACCTCTCGCATTTACATCAATCGGGTTCCAGGTATATTGCTGATCCGTTTTTCTTCTTCGCCGGGTAATATTCAGTCCCCAGCTTTGCACGTCATTTTTCCCAAAGCGGATCGCTGAGTAAGGAATGAACATTTCAAATGTCCATCCATCGTTATGAATAACAGCCCCGCTTTCCCAAACCGAATTCCATGTAAAATCTTCACTGTTGCCATTGGTAATGGCCTCGTTCATTTTTGCATCCCACTGTTCATTTAATGGAGTAACAAAATATTCGAAGCCATTGAGCTTATCTTTATAAGTATCGAAGATGAGCCCCACGTAGTCATTTGTCCCGAAGCCATCACGACCTACCAGTTCGCTGGCGATACTGTCCTTTGTTCTTTCATGGCAATATCCTCCGAAATAGATACCAGCATCATCATACATCATCCAGGTTTCAGTCCTGTTCTCATAGGACTCTTTTGCTCCCATGGTTGGCCTAAACTCAATAAGGTCGGTCATGAGGGCAGCGTCCTTCCATGCAGGTTCATTGAGTAAACCGTCAATTTTTACAGGCTGCTTTGTTCTTTTTGCTTCCAGCTGCCTTGGCTGACTTGTTTGTGAAAAAACGAAGCCTGAGGCTGCCAACAGCCAAAGCACAAGCGAAAGTCTTTTCGCCATATGGATGATTTTGGTTTGCGTAGTGAACGATCTTATACGAATTTAGACGTACGAGAAAACGATAATGTTACCGCTTGTCAAAACGACACCAATACGTGATAAAATGCATTTTTTTTAGGAAACTCTTAACAGGATGAATATTGCCTGCGCAGCATCAATAGCGGCGTTAGGGCTTCAGTCTTAACTGATCTTTTCCACCTGCATATAGTTAAGTTCGACAGGTGTGGAACGTCCGAATATCTTTACAGTGACTTTTAATTTTTTCTTTTCGTCATTCACTTCTTCTATCACCCCGTTAAAATCATTGAATGGTCCTTCGATGATTTTGATCGTTTCCCCGACAATGAAGGGTTCGCTCATGCTTACGCCTCCGGATTCAGCCATTTCATCCATTTTACCCAGCATCTTGTTCACTTCTGCCTTTCGAAGTGCGATAGGATTTTCCTTTCCAAGGAAATGGATCACGCTGTTTGTATTCTTGATCGTGTCACGGAGATCGTCGCTCAATTTACCGTCCAGGATCTCAATCATAACATACCCTGGATAGTAGTTGCGTTCCCGCATTACTTTTTTTCCATTCTGCACTTTATATACTTTCTCCACCGGCAGAAAAACCTGTTTTACCACTTCACTCCAGCCGCCACGTGAAATTTCTTTATCAAGGTATTCTTTTACCTTGCGTTCTTTTCCACTAACGACTCTCAGTACAAACCACTTGGTATCCTGTTGGGCGTTCTCGGTACCGCTATTATTATTTGCAGTTATTTCTGTCATTATTTGAAAAGTTGATTGTAAATGAGTTTCAAAACACCACCGGCTGCAAAATCCATAGCCCACACGATAGCTGTAATGACAAGAGTAGCGGCCAGCACGATCATGGTTGATTGCTGGAGTTGAGGCCAGGTGGGCCAGCTTACTTTTTCAGTCAGCTCCTTATAAGATTCCCTAAAATAAGTTGTTACCTTGTTCATGTTCGTTAATTTGAAAATTTTCAATTTGAAAATTTGAAAATTTCATTGACACATTACTGCATTTTCAAGTTTTCAAATTAATCAGCACGGGCGGAGAGATTCGAACTCCCATCAACGGTTTTGGAGACCGCTATTCTGCCATTGAACTACGCCCGTAGACAGCGGCCTCCCCCGCCCTCCAAGGGAGGGTCTAAGAAGCCGCCTGTAAAAGAACTTTTCTTAACAACAAAGTACCTGGGCTTTTTATTGCCCAAGTACTTTGCAAAAAATATAGTGAATCTTCAGTTGTAATAACTCTCCACAAGTCCCCCTTGGGGGAGCTGCCTGCCGTCAGGCAGGTTTAGGGGGCATTACTTCAATATCTCTGTCACCTGTCCTGCACCCACTGTGCGACCACCTTCACGGATAGCGAATTTCAAACCTTTTTCCATCGCGATTGGCTGGATCAGTTTTACAGTCAGCGATGTGTTATCACCAGGCATCACCATTTCAGTACCTGCAGCCAGCTCAACTTCACCGGTTACGTCTGTTGTACGGAAATAGAATTGCGGGCGGTATTTGTTAAAGAACGGAGTATGACGTCCGCCTTCTTCTTTGCTCAATACGTACACTTCGCATTTGAACTCGGTGTGGGGGGTGATAGAACCGGGTTTGCAAATGACCATGCCACGGCGGATCTGGTTCTTTTCAATACCACGTAACAACAAACCTGCGTTATCTCCAGCTTCACCCTCGTCAAGCAGTTTGCGGAACATTTCGACACCTGTACAGGTTGAAGTAAGAGGTTTTTCTATCAAACCTACGATCTCGATAGCTTCACCAACTTTAATACGTCCTCTTTCGATACGACCTGTAGCAACTGTACCACGGCCTGTGATAGAGAATACATCTTCTACGCTCATCAGGAATGGAAGATCAACTGGACGTGGAGGCAGGGGAATAAAACTGTCAACGGCATCCATCAAATCTTCTACACCCTTTACCCATTTTTCATCACCAGCCAATGCGCCGGTTGCAGAACCCTGGATGATTGGAGTATTAGCGCCATCAAACCCATAGAAGGTCAACAGATCGCGAATTTCCATCTCAACGAGATCAAGCAATTCCGGGTCGTCAACAAGGTCAACTTTATTCATGAATACAACAATCTTAGGTACACCTACCTGGCGCGCAAGCAGGATGTGTTCTTTTGTTTGCGGCATAGGACCATCAGTAGCAGCCACAACCAGGATAGCGCCATCCATCTGGGCAGCACCGGTGATCATGTTTTTCACATAATCGGCGTGACCGGGACAGTCAACGTGAGCATAGTGACGTTTTGCCGTCTGGTACTCTACGTGAGCAGTATTGATCGTGATACCACGTTCTTTTTCTTCGGGTGCAGCATCAATTTCATCATATTTTTTGGCTGTTGCCATACCCTTCTTTGCCAGAATGGTGGTGATCGCAGCAGTTAAAGTTGTTTTGCCATGGTCAATATGTCCAATGGTACCAACGTTAACGTGTGGTTTGTCCCTTTTGAAGGTCTCTTTAGTTGCCATTGTTATCTGTTTTTAGATTGTGTTTTATCAATTATTGTTTTATTGTGATAACCAGTTACCGTTTCTGGTTACCTGTTTTCCGTTTCCGTCAAAATTTTCCTGTTAGTCGGCTTAACAACCGGCAACCAGTAACAGGGAACTGGCAACCGCCTTGAGCCGTTAAAGGGTCCCGCATACTTGCCGGATGAACCCTTGACCTTCCCGCCTTATTGGCCGGATGCTCTACCGCTGAGCTACAACGATCATACAAACATTTTCCCTTGAGCCGTTAAAGGGAATTGAACCCTTGACCTCTTCCTTACCAAGGAAGTGCTCTACCACTGAGCTACAACGGCTTTTTCAGTCATTGAAGCCAGTGTGTCATAGAAGTCAGATCTAATGACCTTTCTGACCAATTTGACTTATATGACTGCCTTTTCCCGAGCGGAAGACGAGGCTCGAACTCGCCACCTATAGCTTGGAAGGCTATCGCTCTACCAAATGAGCTACTTCCGCGATTCAATTTGAAAATTTGAAAATGTTGGAATTTGAAAATACCAACACGTTACAATCATCAAACTTTAAATATCTGAAAGAACTATCCAATTTTAAACGAGTCAATTTTCAAATTCTCAAATTAACTCATTTTCAAATTGTTTGTGGGCAAGGATGGATTCGAACCACCGAACTCCGAAGAGGACAGATTTACAGTCTGTTGCCGTTGGCCACTTGGCTACTTGCCCAAATAATGCGTCGGAATGGTACTTCCTACGCAATTGAGCCGAAGAAGGGAGTCGAACCCCCGACCTACTGATTACAAATCAGTTGCTCTACCGACTGAGCTACTTCGGCTTATCTGGAACTTTCAAACTTATATCTCACCCGGTTTCATCACCGAAAAGACAATAAAGAGCTACCCCATTTTTTGGGAAGGCAAAGGTAAGGGAAAATGGATATTGCAAAAATTTTGATCGGGGAAATTTATGCTGACTATCAAGAAATAAAAATCCCGCATGTGCGGGATTTAACTTGTTACGCGGCTTGTTTTTGTTTTTTTCTTTTTATTTGATTGACGATTGAATCGAAGGCATCGTCAAAAGACTCTTCAAAAGATTTACTGGTTGACTTTACAAAAAAATCGTGTCTGGGTACGTGTATTCTGATCTCTGCGATCTTGTCTTTGATTGTATGTACCACATTGTCGAGCTTCAGAAACACACTTACTTTGATGATGCGGTCATGAAACGTGTTGAGCTTTTCCAGTTTACGATTGATATACTCAACTAAGCTGTTGTCCGCATCAAAGCGAACTGTCTGAATGTTTACATTCATAATCGTGAGATTTTAAACAGTGAAACAATAAATAAAAGAACTTTAAGTTGGTTTGGATCCGGGGAGAATCCTGATGAAAATTACATCATTAATAAATTATATCAAATAAAAAAAGATCAAAATTTTATTGCGATTGGGTAAAATTTTTATGCTTTGGGATGTGCTTTTTTATAAACATTTTTCAACTTTTCTATCGAGTTGTGGGTATAAACCTGGGTAGAGGCCAGGCTACTGTGCCCGAGCAATTCCTTCACCGCGTTAAGATCGGCTCCTGCATTCATCAGGTGCGTTGCAAAGGTATGCCG
>VBAT01000018.1:63248-139839 GCA_005884665.1 Bacteroidota bacterium | reverse complement strand
AATATTTCTTAACTAAGAGATATGCATACTTAGAGTATAATTTCTTCCCTTTTTCCGTTACTAGCAACACATCTTCCTGTTTTTCAAATTCCTTTTTCTTTAGTTCCCTGTAGTCGCCGATTTCATTCATGAGTTGCTGACTCACCGGGATAATCCGTTCCTTGTTACCTTTTCCAAGCACTTTAATCTGCGCTCTTGTCAAATCAAGCTGCTTTTCTTTAAGATTGATCAATTCGCTCAGGCGCATTCCGGTACTGTAAAACAACGCTATAAGCATTTTAGCATTTAAAGATTTCCAATCTTCTGTTGTGCCTGCAAGTGTTTCAAGCAATTCCTTTGTTTCCTCTTCTTTTATGAAAACCGGGAGACGTTTTGCATTTTTGGGCGCGATGACATTCACCATTGGAGATGACTCCAGGTTACCCACCCGCAAATGATACTTGAAGAATGAACGAAGTGCAGATATTTTCCTGTTAATTGACTTTGAAGTCAACCCATTTTGCTTTAACTCCGCAAGCCAACCCCGGATGAAGCTATGAGTCATTTCTTTAAGTGCAAGATTCCCGTAATGCCTTCTTATATAAGCTTCAAAATCCCGCAGGTCGGTTTCATAAGAAATAAGCGTATGGGTTGAATACCTCTTTTCATACTTAATGTAATCAAGGAAGGCTTGGAGTCCAGGGCGGTTTTGTGCAGGCATATGCTCCTGTAAAGCTACGGCATATTGGAAAAAAAATAGCTGCCCGGTTGGGAACAGCTATTTCAATCTTATTGTTAACGAAACCGATAAACTTAACTTTCGATCTTGCCGCTGGCAATCTTCTGCTTGTAGATTGCTTTTAACACCGCTCCCCTGCGTTTTACAGAAGGTTTGGTGAAACTCTGACGCTCACGCAACTGTAGCAATACTTTCGATTTTTCGAACTTCTTTTTGTATTTCTTCAGCGCCTTGTCAATGTTTTCGCAATCTTTTGAATCGATGATCAGCATTTTGATACCCCCTTGGTATTTTTTTTATCCCGAAGATTTCGGGAGAGCAAAGATAGAGGTAAAAGTCCAAAGTTTAAAGTTATGATCAATCAAAAGTTTCAAACCCGGTTCAAATGTTAATAACCACTAATTTGCAGCCATGTTTACCGGCATTATAGAAACCGTGGGCCGAATTGCAGAGATCATTCCAAATGGTTCTAACAGGAGTTTTTGGGTTGAGTCCTCGCTTTCCACCGAATTCAAAATTGATCAGAGCGTTAGCCATAGCGGTGTATGTCTTACTATAGAAGATATTCAGGGCCAATTGCATAAAGTGACCGCTATCGATGAGACCCTCAAAAAGACCAATCTTGGTTCCTGGCAGCCAGGAACCGCTGTAAATATTGAACGATCGCTTTTATTAAGTAGCCGGATTGATGGACATTTTGTCCAGGGCCATGTTGATGCGACCGGTATTTGCAAACGGCAAAAGGAAAAAGCTGGCAGCTGGGAATATGTAATTGAATTCCCCAGGAAGTTTGCTGAGCTGATCATTGAAAAAGGCTCGATCTGTGTCAATGGCATCAGCCTTACGGCTTTTGAGGTCAAAAAAAAGAGCTTTACAGTAGCCATAATTCCATTCACATTCGAGCATACCAATATCGGCCAGGTACAACCAGGTGATGCCGTCAACCTTGAATTCGACCTGCTGGGAAAATACATTCAACGTAGAGTTACGATTGAATAAGTACGATCAAAGACGAGGGTTGCTACCTACCAAAAAATGCGGATAATTTTTAATCTTTACACCAGTTAGTCCCAATATCCCTAACGAAAAACGTACCTATGAATTCTGCGACTCCCACCAGGTCGTATTATCCAGCTCTTGATGGCCTGCGCGGCATCGCAATCCTGCTGGTCATTTGCTGCCACAATCTCAATTTCCTTCCTCATTTTAAACTCGGTTGGGTTGGCGTTGATTTGTTTTTTGTGCTATCGGGTTTTTTGATCACTGATATTCTTCTGGTCACAAAAGGAAGCAAGAACTTTCTGCAGAATTTTTATATCCGCCGTATCCTGAAAATATTTCCGCTCTATTACGGTGTTTTGCTCTTATTCTTTGTTATCGCTCCCATGTTGCAGGGCTTGCAAATACAGTATCATTATTATAAAACTGATCAGCCCATGCTCTGGCTACACCTGAATAACTGGCTGAGCATAATTCATATCAGGCCCGCTGATTCCATGTTATTGAATCATTTTTGGTCGCTGTCTGTTGAAGAACAATTTTATTTACTCTGGCCGTTCTTCATTCTCGCGATAAATAACACCCGCGTTCTTGCGCAGATCGCTGTCCTTATCCTGGTCACCTGCTTTCTATGCCGTTATTCCTCATGGCTCATGTTTGGAAATGGTTATACTAATTTCTTTTTCCAGTATATGACCAGAATGGACGGCCTTTGTATCGGAAGTCTCATCGCCATCTGGAGAATGGATTCATATGCTGAAACAAAAAAGAGACTTACACAATTGGCCGTTAGCGTCGCAGGGGTTTCTATTGTGCTGTTTGTTCTGAGCAAGAGTTTGCTGCCTGGCATGCCGGTTTTCCCATTCATTGGTTATACCGTGGTTGCCGTCTTGTTTGGCGTCATTGTTTTCCTGGCTATCTGGAAAAGAAGTCTTGTCTCAGGTTTTTTCCTTGAAAACAAACTCATAAAATACATCGGCCGTATTTCATATGGCCTGTATGTTTATCACTGGCCGGTACTTTGCCTGTTTAAAATATACCTGATTGACAGGCTGGTCAACGGAGGTAACACCTATTATACAAGCTATGCTGTCGTTTCATTGCTGGCTCTTGGAGTAGCAGTCATCCTTAGTATCCTGAGCTATCATCTATTTGAAAAGAAAATGCTGGCCCTGAAAGAGGTGATGACGTCGGAAGGATTTTTTGCGAGAGCATGGCGAAAGTTGCTCTTATTCTTCAATCCATCATCGGCCAGGTAGCAGGCTGACAGCGTTTATTTAAGCTATATTTGCGAAAACTTACCAGGTATTGGCGAAGACCAACAGACTGCTTCCTGCTTCTTTTTCCAGCTATAAACATGAAATCATTCTTGCCTGCGCCTGGATCATAGTCCAATCCCTACTGCTTTTTCATTATGGTATAGTTACCGAGTTTGAAGCATCCAAGTATATTGCCGAAGCAGATAACCTGGTCAACCACGGAACGGTAAGCTCTTCCAATTTCTGGTTATATTCTACCCAGATCTTTTTGATAGCGATCGCACAAAAACTGCACGCCGGATATATTGCAGTAGCGATCGTCCAATTCTTTTTCAATGGGCTTGCAACATGGGCACTGTACCGTTTCGCTGCTTCTGTCAGCAACAAGATCACGGCTTTATTTACCAGCCTCCTGTTTGTGTTTACGATTCCCCTGCAAACTGTTAATTGTTCTCTCCAGACGGAATCCTTATTTTTTAGTTTCACCATCCTGTTCAGCTGTTATCTCCTGCGATTGCCGCAAATGACATTGAAGCGGTTTGTGCTGATTTTCCTTTTCCTGGTTGTTATTTGTTTTACACGACCTACCGGCCTGCTTTGGGTGCCTTGTGCATTTCTTTACTTATTCTTCCGCTTCTTCAAAACGCTGCCGATCCTTATTAAAATTGGTATCACGGCTGTAGCAAGTATTGGATTTCTGTTTTTCTTAAATATGGCTTTGGGCAGTGGGGGCGAACTGGATTTTATGTTGCCATTCCGCGATGAAAGTATCATTTGCGGAGTCCCAACGAGGTCTTACCCCGCAGACATAAAAACTTCGTCTGATCCCAATTCGATTTTTGGGCTTATTTATTATGTGACTCACAATTTTGAACAGTTTACGCACCTGGCATGGTTACGCTCAAAAGCTTTTTTAGGACTAACCAGGACTTACTACAGCAGCGGTCACAACATTTATCTCATTCTTTATTTTTATCCTCTTTATTTCTTCGCCGTATTCAGCATCCGCCGCTGGCTTAAAACTGACAGGCATTTATTTCTTTATTGTTTCTCATTGATTTTCCTGGCATGGTCAACGGTGATCATGACCTGCGACGACTGGCATAACCGTTTCTTTCTTAGTATTGTTCCTTACATTTATATTCTATCGATACCAGCAATAAGTAATCTTATCGGCAAAGTTGGTAACACCGCTGGTAGGGAATATGCACAGGATAATGATACAATTTGATTAAGGAATGATCCCGGCGAATACGGTTAGAAAAAATACTGACATAAATATGAAAATGGGTACCAGCAAAATAAGAAGATGGCCATTTTATATTTTATTCTTCCCGGTCTTTTTCGTAGTTCATGGCTATACAGATAATTTCCGTTTTGTTTCAGCGGGAAGCGCCCTATTACTTTGCCTCGGCTATGCAGTCGCTGCCATTTTCATTACCACCCTGTTTTATTTCCCGTACAAAGATCTTTCGAAAGCGGCTTTATTGGCATTCTTTATACTGGCATTTGATTTTTTCTTTGGCAGCCTGCTTGATTTCCTCAGGGAAATTTTTCCAAATAGCTTCATTGCCAAATACAGTTTCCTGGTGCCTGCTTTCCTGGTACTGCTTGTATTTTTATTCTTTATCATAAAAAAAAGAAAGACCTTATCCAGGTTAAATTTGTATCTAAACACATTGCTGATCGTGTTGATTGTTATTGATGTGGTGATGCTCATGAGCCAGATATTTAGTCCCAACAACCGTCCCGGGGCTGCCAAAACAGAATTGACGGCTTGTGACAGCTGCTCCAAGCCCGATGTGTACGTGATTGTACTGGATGAATATGCCGGCCTACAGGAAACAAAAGATATATTGTCTTATAATAATCAGCCTTTTCTTGATAGCCTGGGAGCAAGAGGATTCAAAACAATCGGCAACAGCCAAAGCAACTATAGTTATACCGCTTATTCTACCGCTTCTTTCCTGAATATGGAATACCTCGATTCCAACAAAAGTAAAAGCGTAAAAAAAGGAGGCTATAAATATGCAATCAATAAAATTGAAAATAACCGGTTCGTCAATTTCTTTCTATCCCAGGGTTATCGTTTTTTTAATTGTTCTCCCTTCACCATCGCCGGGCAGTCTTCCCGTATAGAAGGCTCTTTTGTGCCTACCAATACAAAACTTATTACGGTTGGCACTTTTTTAAACCGTTTTGAAAAAGATGTGATGTTAAGCGCGGCAGAAAAATTCAATATGGAATGGTATTTAAGAAAAGTGATGTACGTCACCCTGAATGGCAACAACCAACTGTATGCGCTCACAAAAAAAGCAGCAGATACCAGGGAAAGTCCAAAACTGGTTTACACCCATTTGCTGATGCCGCATTATCCTTACTATTACAATGAGGCGGGGCAATTGCGATCATTTGAAACCTTGCGGAAAAGTTCGCTGGACAGCAACGAAGACTACCTGGCTTATCTTAAATATACCAATGGCCAGGTAATACAGTTGGTAGATTACCTTTTATCACATTCAGGCCGGCCCCCTATTGTCGTACTGGCAAGCGATCACGGCTACAGGCAGTATAAAAACCAGGCGGACCAGAATTACTTTTTTACTAACCTTTTGTCGGTCCACCTTCCCGGGGGAAATTATAATTTATATACTGACAGCATCGACAATGTAAATTTTTTACGGCTGGTACTGAACAGCCAGTTTGGACAAAAACTTCCCCTGCTGAAGCACAAGGCATTTATGATCGATTTCTAAGAACTGCAAAAAAAAAGCTGCCCTTCGGCAGCCTTTCCTTTTTTATTATTTAGGTTTTATTATCGCATCAAATACATCTTTCCATATCCTTTATTAAAGTATTTATCTGTATCATCTTCGCTGGCCTTGTATTTATCCAGGGATTTTCCATTGAGGTTTGTGATGACCCGATAGAGATAGACGCCATTACCCAATTTTTGACCGTATTGATCCGTTCCATCCCATTTGAACTCGGTAATGTTTCTTCCGATATGTAAAGGTCCCAATTCTGTTTTAGTGATCTCCCTTACAATCTTGCCGGTGATCGTCAATATCTGGATCCGGATATTCTGCGGCACTTCGAATCCTGTTATCGTAAAGACAAAGGCTGTCGAAGTCGTGAACGGATTGGGGTAGTTGAGCATATTGGAGATCATCGGTTTGTTGATCACCTGGAAGCCCACCCTGTATTCAAGGTTGCCTGCCGAGTTTTCACTGCGGTCTTTGCCGGTTACGATCAATTCATAATCACCGTCTGCCAGGAAATAAGGCCTGAAGTTCAAGGTTGCTGTGTTATCCGACACAGGCGGTGCACCCGGCGGGTTGAACTGCAGCGTATCATTATCAAAGTTGAACCTGCGAAGCGTACCGTCAGGATACCTTACATGTAATTGAAGAAGGCTGGTATCATTCAATACCATCCATTTCGCTTCGTCCTTCAACTTGACGATGATGTTGGGCCGAGATGAAACAATATCGTGGTTAAGAATATGAACGCCGTCAAAAGTAACATCCAGCAATGGATGCAGGCTATCCGGTTTGACATAGAGATCCCGGAACGCAAAGTTGTTGAACAGGTATTGTTCCGGCTGATCGTTATCCGGGTTAAAATTCACAAACACTGTATTGTGACCCGAAAGCAAACGGGTGTCTATCGGAACATAAATGTGGGTCGTGTCACCAGGCACCAGTTTCTTCAACCGGTAAGAACTGTCGTGCTTAACGTTGTCCTTATCTGTGATAGAGAACTTGACCAGTACACTGTCAAAATCAACTTTACTGATATTCTTAAATGCAACTCCGAAATATGCCGGCTCTCCTACCTCGGTTTGATCTTTCGAGGTAAAATATAAGTTTGGAGCAATAGCACCTTCCGGAACGGGTATATAAGTTAGTCGCCAGTATCGCAACTGGTATGGCGTCAGATGAATCGAATCCTGGTCTTTCATCTTCAACTTAACGTAGGGATAGACATGCGCATCTATCGAAGAAATATCAACGTCCTGCTGTGAAGGATCCAGGTCAGGTATCAGGAGTGTTTCCACACCGGTGTTGGACACGCCATACACATTCACCTTGGGAAGATCTCCGCCGGAAGCATCTGTCGTGGTACCCCGCCAATGTAACTGTTTCCAGCCTTTGGCAGGTCCGAATGCCGGTGAACTGATATATCCAAGGGTGTCAGGTGTCAAAAGATCAATTGACATAGAGATCGCGTCATAAATTCCTTCACTGAAGGTATATCTTGGCGTAAAGGTGCTGCTACCGTTCTTTTTATACATAAAGACAAACGCTCGCGACCTGTTGAAGGAATCGATCGTAGAAAATCCCTGGGCGAGCAGGCGATGATACATGGAGTTGCCTGGCCCGAGATAGCTGGTATCACCCTGCCATGTACTGGCATAGGTGTTGGCCAATGACGGTGTAAGATCGTTCATATAGGAACAG
Source organism: Bacteroidota bacterium (assembly GCA_005884665.1). Classification (GTDB taxonomy): domain Bacteria; phylum Bacteroidota; class Bacteroidia; order Chitinophagales; family Chitinophagaceae; genus VBAT01. The sequence goes on along the minus strand of VBAT01000018.1, from coordinate 132,400 downwards.
TTACGGACGATCACATAATATCCATCAGGTATCATGTCGAGAAATTGCACAATACTTCTGCGTTTAGCTGTATCTAAAATATTGAACTGGAAATTCCAGGCACGATTGTCACCGCACACAGGGTCACTACCGAATTGGCCTGGAACCGGGTAGGTAGCTGGCGCGATAGCCTGGTTATTGAGCCAGGGTTTTAAACTAACGGGATCCAACACATTAAACACGACATTTGAAACACCGCAGACACTCTTTATGCGATCATCTTCATCTACCACTACGGAGAAGCCCAATGCCTGGGTAAATGCACGGTTCCTGTCGGTATAGCTCAACAAGCGGCTTGCCGAATCAAGTGTCATTCGTTCGTATTGGCTCTTGAAATGCTGGAAAATATGAGACTGGTTGAACCCATCATCGGAGCCGGGCAGGTACACAAATGAAGCGGTATTCCATACCAGTGATCCTGAAGGAGCCACTGGAGAAACCCTCCAATAATATACAGTACTATCCAGCAATGTTATGCCAGGAGTAAATTCAAAAACACCACCCGAAGAAGTTGTCGTCCGGGTAATTTTATAAGGAGAATTAAATAGTTCCGTAGTGTCCATTTCCATGATATAATCACGGGAAACAGCAAAAGCATTTGCAGAAGACACTACCAGTTTCGGATTTTGCTGGTTGACTATCGAGAAATTATAAGGGAATATCGGCCGCGCCTCATCCTCAAAAATGAAGACATCCTTTGTGACCGAGTTGTTGTTTTCATACAATTCATCAACTTCGCCATCCGCATCAATGGTAATAGTTATTTTATTGAGGCCTTTGTCCCTGTTGGGATCGATCGGGAAATCGTTGATCATTATGGAATCGATATACCGTGTACCCGGCAGCCTGAACGTGCGGAAGACTTCTGTGTTGCCGGCAGGAAATGTCCTTTCCACTTTCACGGTAATGCTATCGCCGGGAGATTTGCCGATATTCAGAAAACTGGCCTTAACGCTAAATTGTCCGTCGGCAACTGATATAAAGGAGGGCGACACTTTTACATAAGGATCTTCTATCACGTAATCAGGCTTGTCAAAAGCATATATTTTTAACGCCGGGTCGCCATGCAAACAAAATTGTTCGCACTGGAAGCGGGCATAGAAATCGTTTTCTGTTGTCAGGTTAAACACCTGCCTGATAGCCTCATCCATCTGCTCACCGATAGTCCTGCCATATTTTGTATTTGAAATCGCAGTATAAAATTGAGTATTGTAGATATCGAGATAGTGAACGATCCCAAGGTGTGTACTGGCAATGAATGCAACCGAGCCTCGTTCAGGAGCGAGCACATATCTTTCTGATAAGGTTTCCTGGGAAAAAAATCTCGCTGTGCTGAAATTAAAAAAGTTACCTGCGTTACATCCCATCACTATAAATACCGGGTATTTTCCGACGTTCGTATAATTCATCGGATTGTCGAGGTTGAACTCGAGCGTGCTTGCAGAAGAGTGTCCAAAGTAGGTCAACACCCCAATACCGTTATTCATCAGGTTAGTAAGCCGGGTACTATTCAATGTCTGAACCGCATCGGCGCTGCTTTTACTGAACGTAATAACGTTACCACCATATAGTGTGTCGGAGATAATTGTGGCGTGGCCGTTCAATGCAGTTTCCAGGATCGCATTTGTATTATCGTCGCTGGCCCCGGTCACATGCACTACATTTTTCATCCATGCTTTGTCAGCTATATATGGAGAAGACAGTGTCTGCACCTGTTCATATTGCTGTAGCTTATGAAGGTAAATGGCTACCTCGTCCGGTGTAATAGCCGAGACTCTTCCAATCGGGGTTAGCGGTTGGGAGCTCCCAAAGTCGGAAGACAACATATTGTCCGAAGCAGGATAACCATAAGTTGGCACCAATGCCAGCTTTTCTATATCCGGGTTATTTTCACTTGGCCGGTATTGGTTATATACTACTCCTTTACCGATCAAAAGAACATCCTTTAATGGCGCAGAATAAATAAGTCTTGCCCATCTAATAAAGTTCCTGATTGATAAGGGATGCTTTTTAATGCCTAATCCAAACTGGTCTACGAGCTCATCGATCATATATACTTTGGCAGTAAACCCGCCACCTGCAGCCGAACTGCGATAGTTTTTATAGTCATTGATAGGGTTCGTACCATTGGCACCGTTTGTCAGCGCAGGGTGCGTGATAATCAGGAAATCTCCCTGGTTTGCGGGTAAAGAATAATCCACAAAATTTCGCTGCTGGAAAGAATTCACTGCTATCGTATTTGCGGGCTCCTGGCTTACCACTACTAATTTCCTTGGAACAGCCGAAGGTTTCAGCGCAAATTTTAAGATGACCGGGTTGCTTATATCGGCAACGTATCGTTGGCCGTTGGTCATGTCGTATAGAACAGGAGCATTTCCTGAATAAATAAAACCGGTAATCTGCAAATAGTTTCCAACGCTGCTGGAGTCAAGGTTAAATGAGATCCGATTGACACTACCCACATTGAAAGAATGGGCATAGGTTACTTCGGCCTGGGCCACTACCATCCTGTCGAGAGTTTCTGTACCTGTATTAAGCATCTCCAGGTTTATGACGCCAGAGCTTAATAGGGTCGGATCTACGGGTTGTACTATTTTCCTGTAATCGTAATAATTCAGCGGCTGATCGTAGATAACAGTTCCATTCAGTTTCAGCTGAAAGTTGCGCGTATGTATCGCATTGCCGGCAGCATTTACCTTTACAATTGGCTGCGGGGCATTGGGACCGGTGTAAGGGAGGATACCCGTGGTGTTATAGGTAATGCTGGATTGTTCAGGAACATCATTACTGGACCATCCTTCTCCATAATCATAAACAGATGAATAAGTATAAGAATCTCCTACGAGCTCGGAACGTCCCGAGTTGATCTTATCTTTATAATATCTTCCGAACGTATACCAGAAATAAGGTTCCGGCGCCAATGTGTTGTTAGCAACATCATTTACGGTGGGCACCAAACGCAAATTATTCCCTGCAGGGTTAACTGTAAGAAAAAATGCGACAGTATCTGTTTCCAGGCTCCACTTGTCGGACAACTGGTAGTCACCTTGCAAGTACATAATACTGTCCGGTTTACCATCGTTCATTTCACCCCAGAATTCGATATAATCGCTGCTTCCAAACGGTCCTGATTGCACTGAAGTATAAATCGGTATTTCTTTGCCGTTCCTCCATAATTGGAAATTCTCCGCCGGGATTGTCCCAATCCCAATCGAGGTAAGAGCTGGTTGGCTGATCCGGTACAAGCCGGTCGCACCCACCTTGAATTTATAGTAGGTCTTTGAATAGTCGATCCATTCATTATTGAAAACCTGTGATTGCGCATTGAGCGCAATAACAGTCAACAAAATGAGTAAAAATCTTTTCATTATAATAGTTTTTGGGTGCGGATCACTTTTTCTTTTTGTTTTTGTTTTTCTTGTCACTCACCATATCAAGTCGTAATGAGAACACGTGAGTGAACAACGGATTGGATTGATTGGCAAGGTTGGTGAAGGCATAGTCAATAGCTACATTCTGGATCTTAAAACCGGCGCCGGCGCTTGGCTGGTATATCCACACTCTTTTTTGATTCAATGTATCGCCATCGGCTAACGCTCTCTGGAAATTATTGATCCCTGCTCTCAGGAAAAAGATATTGTTGACATTGAGTTCGAGGCCAAGCTTGGGATCTGCGCTGACCGGGTCGGCGCTGATGATGGTATTTCGTTTACCATCGAACGTAAGGTCTACATTCGCTTCCGCCATCAGGCTTGTCTTTTTACCAATCTTGAAGTCACGGGCCAATCCCAGGACCAGCCTGGGCGCGGTCATTTCAGTTGACTTGACCGGTATTTCGTTATTTGTAAGGTACAACACTTCCTTTTCCCTCTCGGTAAAATTGAATGACCAGGCATTGAAGGTGGTTGTAATATCGCGGGCTGTGATGCCAAATCTCCATTTGTTTTGGATGACCTGCACACCTGCGTCTATCCCAAATCCCCATGCCCTGGCAAATTTGCCGACGCTACGATGGATCACCTTTGCATTCATTCCAAATTGAATATTCCGCTTTGCACTCTCCTTCCATTTTTGAGCGTAAGAAAACAGGAACGCATAATCGGCAGAAGAGAAAGATTGTATGTTGTTATAGTTGATGGTGCCATCCGGCTCTACCAGGAACAGCGTGTTCATGATATCATCTACAGCAAATCTGAGACCTGTAATGGCAAACGTTCTTTTTTTATTGGTGGCAGGAAACGCGATGCTGACATAATCGTATTTGCCAATTCCGGCAAAGTACTCCGCATGCATCAGGTTGATCTGGGCGTTGTCTTTTACTCCGACGAGTCCGGCGGGATTCCAGTAACCTGCGGTGCCATCATTAACCGAAGCTACCTGTGCACCACCCATAGCGAGACCGCGACCACCGGCGCCAATATTCAAGAATTCATTTGAATACTTTCGAAATTGTGCGGTGGTGGAAATAGATAGCAGAATTGTAAATAGGGTAAGATGCAGGCGGATTGATTTCATTCGGATAATTTTCTTAAAAGCAATTACATAACTTAGTTTTCATATACATCGAACGGCTTGTAAAATTAATCTTTAGCCCCCGAAATACATAGTTTTACCTAGGGAAAAGACTAACGTCTGAGAACGAATTAATTAGAAAAATATTGCATTTGATTTACAGCAACATTAATATCACTTAGTTTTGCCGCAAATCCACGAAATATTACAATGAATCTGATCGAAGAATTACGTTGGCGGGGGATGATACAGGATATTATGCCGGGAACCGAAGATTTACTATCCAAAGAGGTCGTCAGCGGCTATGTTGGGTTTGATCCGACAGCGGACAGCCTGCATATCGGCAGCCTTGTTCCCATACTATTATTGGTCCATTTGCAAAAAGCGGGACATAAACCGGTCGCGCTCGTGGGTGGAGCTACAGGAATGGTGGGCGATCCAAGCGGCAAAAGCGAGGAGCGAAACCTGTTGGATGAAGCAACCCTTCGCCACAACCAGGAAGGGATAAAGAAACAGTTGGAAAAATTCCTGGACTTCGGCGCTGGCGAAAGATCCGCTGAAATGGTGAACAATTACGACTGGTTTAAGGGATATAGTTTCCTCAATTTCATCCGGGATGTGGGCAAACATATCACCGTCAACTATATGATGGCCAAAGACAGCGTAAAGAAACGAATCGAAGGCGACACCGGGATGAGCTTTACAGAGTTCACATACCAGTTAGTGCAGGGCTACGATTTTTTATGGCTGTATGAAAATAAAAACTGCAAACTACAAATGGGTGGCAGCGACCAGTGGGGAAATATTGTAACAGGGACCGAATTAATAAGGAGAAAAGCAGGAGGCGAAGCATTTGCATTTACCTGCCCACTGATCACAAAAGCGGATGGCGGTAAGTTTGGCAAAACGGAGAAAGGAAATGTCTGGCTGGATCCTCTTAAAACCTCGTCTTACCTGTTTTACCAGTTCTGGCTCAACGCAAGCGACGAAGATGCAGCGAAATGGATAAGGATTTTCACTTTTTTATCCAAAGATGAAATTGATGCGATCCTCGCAGCGCATAAACAGGATGCAGGCAAAAGAATTTTGCAAAAAAGACTGGCGGAAGAAATAACCCGGTTTGTTCACGGCGACGAGGAATTATCTAAAGCAATTGAAACGACCGAAAAACTTTTTGCCAACCAGCATGCATCGGCTGAAAGCCTGAGCGTGGAAGATCTCGAAGGGATGGATGGAATCATCAAATCGGATTTTGCCAAACAAAAAATTGAGACTGGTATCGATATTGTTTCGTTTTTGGCCGAAGCGAATATTTTTTCCAGCAAGGGCGAGGCCAGGAAAACAGTCCAGGGCGGCGGTATAAGCATTAACCGCAAAAAAGTTGAGAGCGAGAAGTTAAAAATCGAAAGTTCATTATTGCTGCATGACCAATATATTCTCGTGCAAAAAGGTAAAAAAAATTATTACCTGGTAAAGGCTGTCTGAACTGTGGTAAGGATAATTTTTTATGAAGAAAGTGTACTTCATCAGTGGGTTGGGTGCTGACCGAAGAGTTTTCTCCTTCCTCAATCTTTCTTTTTGCGAACCTGTTTTTGTAGAATGGATAAAACCTGCCAGGAAGGAGTCCCTCGAAAGCTATGCGTTACGATTGCGAAAGACAATTCCTGCTGTCGACCCGGTTATTGTCGGCCTTTCATTTGGCGGAATGCTGGCTACTGAAATGGCAAAGGCCGATCCGCTGGCAAAAGCAATTATAATTTCAAGCACCAAGACTGTCAAAGAGCTTCCCTGGTATTTGCGGGCCGGTAGATACCTCCCTTTCTATAAATGGATGCCGGGCAAAATGATGAAGCGATCTGCCCACATGATCAAGTGGATGTTTGGAAGAAATGGAAAAGAGCAGAAGAAAGTTTTTCTCCAGATCATTCGCGATACGGACACTGATTTTACCAAATGGGCCATTAGCGCTATCCTCAACTGGCAAAACCAGCAGGTACCGGAAAACCTGGTACACCTGCACGGAACTGCCGATCGTTTATTGCCTCACCGGTTGGTGAAAGCGGATTTCCTGATAAAGGGGGGCAATCATGTAATGCCGATGGATAGCCACGAAGAAATCTCGGCATTACTGAAAGAACTGATTGAAGAAGTTGAATAGTTAATCCGTTAATTGGTTAATTCGGCTGTAGACTAAAGATTCAACTAATCAACCAGTAAACTAATCAAATGATTAACTATCCTGGCAGAATTTCAGTTGCCGGCTACTTTGATAAGTTTCCACATTTCGTCCGCCACCAGCTGGTTGCCTTTTGCATTCAAATGAACTTTGTCGATGGTTAAGATACCGCGGTCTTTATTTTCCGGGTTGTTCTTCATGTCATAATCAAGAAAGATTTTACGAAGATCCACTAACGGCAAATTGTTTTTTTGTGCGAGACCGCGGATGATATTGCTGTAGGCATTCATATCTCCATCCTGTTGATTGCTAAAATCGGTCTTTTCACCTATAGCTGCGGGTGTACAAAGTATCACTTTGATATTCCTGTCTTTTAATTTCTTCAGGATCGCAGTATAAAATTTTTCAAATTTATCCGGATCGGTGCCTGTGCCGGATGTTGCTTTATGCCATACATCGTTTACTCCAATGTAAATAATAACAATGTCCGGGTTTTTAGCAAGCACATCATCGTCCATCCGCAGGTAGAGATCATATACCTTATTACCGCCGATACCGGCACCAATAAACTCGAATTTATCTCCCATGCCTTCGAGCCTGCACATGCTATCGATCCTGGTAACATATCCGCCGGGATTTACACCCTGCTGCGTAATTGAATCTCCAAAAAAAATGACCTTCGTCTTTTTCTGTGGTGCAAATGCGAACAGTGCAAACACGAAGGGGAAAAGAAATTTCTTCATAATTGTGTTTCACCTAAGGTAAAGAAAAATGCAGTTAATCAGTTGATCAGTTGATTAGTTTATTAGTCGGGTCATCAGTCTACAACCGGATTAACAAATCAACCGATCAACTAGTCAACATCCACTTGCTTTCTAATCACTGCCCCTTCACTCGCTTCCGGCAGGAATTTCCGTTCCCTGATCAGGTATCCGTTCCCTTTTTCACAGAAATGTACTTTCAGGTTTTCGAGGCTGATGGGATTACCATCGGGTATATCGGCAATATTGGAATGATAGATATCGTGACCGTCAATGATAATAACAAGACCGCTACCGATTGCTTCCATTTTGTTTTCTTCAGTGATCAACATAGCAGTGTCTTCTCCAAGCCCGATACCGATCGAAGAAGGGTTGGTGGCAACTGCCTGTACCAGTCTTCCGAACCTGCCTCTTTTTTCAAAATGCGAATCGATGATCACCGTGTCAATAAATCCGAGGCCTGTGGTGATCTTTACCTCGCCTTTAAGGTGGGCTCTTGTGGCATTGCCTTCATAGATCATCGTATTGCTCATGGCCATGGCGCCTGCCGAAGTGCCGGCAATCACAAAATTTTCTTCACGGTATCTTTTTTTAAGTACCGATAACAATTCAGTTCCGCCATCGGTGGCGCTTAACCGCAATTGATTTCCGCCGGTAAACATGACAGCATTGCATTGACGAATGCGGTCAAGGTATTCTTGCTTCATGGCGTCCTGGCGGGTGCGGATATGCATCAGCCCGATGTTCGTGCAGCCAATCCTGCCGAATGCATTCAGGTAGCTTTCGCCAACCTCGTATGGGATCATTGAAGCGGTGGTGATGACTTCTATCCGGGCGGATGGACCGCCAGCTTCCAGTACAACACGGCGAAGAATGCCGAGTTCAAAAAAGTTCAGATTATTGCGATGTATTTCTCCTGTCTCCAAATCGGTTCCTTTGTCTTCTGCTCCTCCTATCGCTATTAGTTTTCCCTTAGGATGACTCATTCAACGGGGTTTGATTAACGACAAATGTAAATGAAAAATGACTTAACGTTCAATGGCCTTATCAAAGTATGTGGATAAGTGGACAAACTTATGGGGTTGCTTTTCCGACTCAGAATAGAAGAACAGTCATATCGCATAAAAGGTAGTCCATAACCATTGACATAAACGATTAAGAACCGCTATTGCCTTCTGTCCCTTGTAATAGCATATGTGATCACCCCTGCAACTGCAATGAGGCTACCCCATACCGCAAACCACCCGGTTGAAACAAACAGGAACAGCCAGATTGAAATAGATAAAATGACCGGGACGGGAAAAAGCCACATCCTGAACGGCAGATCCTTTGATCCGAATCTTGCCCGTAGCAAAACAACGCCGACCGCCTGTCCTATGAATTGGATCACGATCCGCATCGCGAGGATCGCCGTGATCACTTCAGATAATTTCATGAACAGGCTAAAGATCAAACCCAGACCACAAAGAACAACCAGGGATATATAGGGAAACCCTTTTGTCGGATGCAGGCGGCCAAATATTTTAAAGAAATTTCCATCCACTGCCGCTGCATAAGGAACTCTTGAATATCCTAACACTACGGCAAATAAGGAAGACATAGCGATGCAAAGGATCAAAACAGTAATAGCAGATCCTGCCCGATGCCCATACAATTTCTCCATGAAAGTGCTCACCAGGTATTTGTCGTTCACATTTATTGATTGGTAATGCACGACTCCCATAACGGCAACGTTCATCAGCAAATAAAGCACAGCAATACCTGCAATCGAAATAAAAATGCTGCGTGGAATATTTACTTCGGGTCTCCTGATCTCTCCTCCCAGGTGACAAACATTGTAATAACCGAGATACGAGTAGACGGTCTTAACAGCACTATATGCCATCGGGGCTCCGAACGCAAGACTCAATATATTTTTTGTTTCGCCATCTTCCGGCCATAGCTTAACGGCATGCTGCTGGTGAGACAAGCCGGTTATGATGATCCAGGTGATTGTCACGATGACGATAGAGCCGAAGATGACGGATATCTTACCGACGGTTTCTATTTTGCGGTAGAGCAGGATCAATACCAGGATGATCAAACCTGCAGAGACCAGTTTTTGCTGTAGCAAAGTAAGATCAACGAGGTAAGTAAGATATTGCGAAAACCCGATTGCAGCAGATGCAACTACTAATGGAGCCTGGATGGAAGTTTGCCATACAAATAAAAAGCTCATAAGCCTTCCTCCCCTTTCGCCATATGCAATGCGATGAAAGTTGTAGGTGCCGCCGGCCAGTGGATATTTGGCCCCAAGTTCGCTCCATATCATTCCATCTATAAGAGCAGTAAAGGCACCGAATATCCAGGCCCATATGAACAGTCCATTGCCGAACTGGGCCGCCACAAGCGGCATCACCACGAACGGACCAATGCCAACCATATCAATCATGTTGATAGCAGTGGCTTGCAGCAGGTTGATCTTGCGATTGGTTTGTGGAAGTGACATGTCTGCAGGTAAAGGTATGGCTACTGTAATTCCTCAGCTTGCCGCGAACTGTTTTATTCCCTGTACTAACACTATCAATTGTTGTATACACATTGGGAGTAATTCTTACGCCGTGAATATTTTCCCATTCGATGGCAACTGAATGTATCTTGTATTTGTCAAACAGGAACGCATCCAGCTCAGATGGTTTTCTTCCTTCAATCGCCACATTACCGATAGCACAGCCCCATTTCGGATGAAGGGAAGTATTGAGCTTTACTTTTGCCACATCCTTTACTTTTTCCATCCAGTAATTCTTCAAATAAAGTAAACGATTCTCCTTTCTTTCATTCCCTATCATTTCATGAAACTCCAGGGCTTTGCCGATAGCCTGTTCGATAAAGAAAGGTCTTGTTCCGAGATGTTCGAATTTTCGTATATCGTCCTTTAACGGGTTATCATTGGTGGCAAAAAGCGGGTATAGGTTTTTAATTTTTTCTTTTTTTACATAGAGCATACCGCTTCCAATCGGGGCATACAGCCATTTGTGCAGGCTTGCCGCAAAATAATCGGCATCGAGGCCGGGAACAGTAAAATCAAACTGTGCGAAAGAATGAGCTCCATCAACTATCACTTCAATACCACGCTTATGGGCTTCCTGCGCGATTTTTTTTGCAGGCAGTATTTGTCCATTCCAGTTGATGATATGCGTGATATGGACGAGTTTTGTTTTGGAAGTAAACGCTTTCACGTATTGTTGGACCAGGTAGTTTTCATCCTCGCTCGGCAATTCGAGGTTTATCCATACCATCTTTATCCCGTCCCTCAATTCTCTTTGTTTATAAGCATTTACCATGTTGGGATAATCCTGTTTGCTGGCCACCACTTCGTCACCGGCCTTTAATTGCAAACCGAATATCACTGTTTCAAGCCCTTCGGAAGAATTCCTGTTAATGGCAATTTCCTCTGCATCGCAACCCGCCAGTTTTGCCAGGTTTTTTCTCAATGGTTCGCGGCCCTGGTCGAGAATGCGCCACATATAGTAGCTTGGCGCTTCGTTGCTATAATCATAGTAACGCTTCATTGCCTCCTGCACTGTTTTCGGAGCAGGCGAAACTCCGCCATTGTTTAAATTGATAAGACCGGGAGAAACCGTGAATGCCTGTTGGATATAATACCAGAAGTCATCTTCGGTAGCCAGTTCATCTGCAGGCACACCTTCTGCGTTTCGCAATGCGGACTCAAGGTTCCTGGCCCAGGCCGGTTTTGCCAGCGACGCTAAAAACGCGGTGGCGCTAAATGCACCTGCTCTTTGCAAAAACCTGCGACGATCGTTTTTTCCCATGTTATCATTTTTTCATGTAAGGAATGCCGCGGTCAAAAAGCTTTTGAAAGCACATCACTCATGAACTGGTCATAGTCCTTTTTCATTTTTAGCTGTGATGCTTTCTGGATATACATCATATGACCCGCTTCATAATATGTAAAGCTAATATTCTTTTGCAGGTCCTTTGGAAGAAACATATGATGAATGACATAATCAGTAGCATAAAAAGGTGTTGCCATGTCATAATACCCATTGCAGATCCATACTTTCAAATAAGGATTTTTAACCATAGCTCCGCGCAACGTTTCGGCTACATTGAGGTATTTATTCTCGCTGTTTACCCAGCGACCAACACGACCGGTTAATATCTCGTAAGGCAGCTCATTATCGTATTTCAGATCACGTTTAATATAATCATTAATGGCCGCCGTGTAACAGCCATAAATAGCGATGTCAAGACTGGCATCATAGTCAAATTCATCTCCTGCCTGGTCATAGTCCTGCCCTTCGATACGGGAATCCAGTCTCCCCACTGTTTTTTTCTGATCTCTCAAAAGTTCCTTATTGAATCTGCCGACATATAGTCGCAGGTTGGTCTGGTCGAGGTATTCTTTGGACAGGCCGGTGTAATCATGCAGCTTATTGATAATATTATTACGTTCTGTCTCGGATATTTTGTCTCCTTTCATCAATGCGCTTGCATACTCTGTTGAGGCAAACTGTTGTACTTCCTGCAATAGGGCGTTTAAATTGGAATAGCGCGGATCCAATTTTTTATGGTACCATGCGGTAGCTGAAAAAGTGGGCAGCATTAAAGGGAATGGCACATCATTTCCCCGATCTGTCCTGACAGTTCCAAAATCCAAAATCGCCGAAATGAGGATGATACCATTTACATTGAGATTGTACCTGTCCTGCAGGTAACCGGAAAGACCTGCCGCCCTGGTCGTCCCATAACTTTCACCGGCAATGAATTTGGGTGAGCTCCAACGGCCATATTTCGACAGGTACAGGCGAATAAAATCACCAACAAAATGCAGGTCGTTATCATATCCTGTGAATTCACTCTGCGAAGCTTTGCCGGCTGGGCGTGTAAAACCTGTCATCATGGGATCGATAAAAACGATGTCGGCTTTATCCAGCCATGTATTCGGGTTGTCAACGTATTTGTAAGGAGGGGGTAAAGTATTCCCATCATCAGTCATCAGTACGATCTTGGGACCGAGAGCACCCATATGCAGCCATACGGAAGAAGAACCTGGTCCGCCATTAAACGAAAAAAGAATGGGGCGTTTTGATGGATCGCTTTCACCGTCTTTGGTATAAGCGATAAAAAACAGGTTGGCTTTTAATGTGTCCTTTTCATCCTTCATGGTCATATACCCGGTAGTTGCTGTGTAGTTCAATACATCAGCGCCGATCTTCATGGAATGTTTGGTCACTGAAAGATTGCCTTCTTTCCACTCTTTGGGTTTCGGCGGCGTCTCTTTCAGATCCGTTTGGGCAGCCACGAACAGGGGAAATATAAAAGCGATCGCCGTCATTGCGAGCGGAGCGAAGGAAAGCTTTTTCATGTGAGATTAGTTTGGTTTAAACAGGAATGGAAATTAGGAAATAATCCGGACTACTTCGTAAGATCCAAGAACCAATCCCGCCCATTGGCAGGACAAGAACCAAATAAATTAAAAATAAGAAGAACCAAATTCAAAAAAGGTGCTTATCGGAGTACGATTTTTTTAATTTAAATATTTCGATTTGGAACTTATTTGGCTCTTGGTTCTTGAGATTTGGTTCTTTATTTTACTATTGGTCAGCTAAACAAAAAAAACTAACTTCCAATCTGTCCCGCCACGCGGAATCGTATAAACCCATTTTCTTTTTATGAAGATATTAGATATTAAAGTGCTGAAGGGCCCTAACTACTGGAGTGTCCGCCGTCCCAAGCTGATACAGATGAAACTCGACCTGGAGGAACTGGAACAAAGCCCTACTCATAAAATACAGGGCTTTCGCGAACGCCTGGAGAAGCTGATCCCTTCTTTGATAGAACACCGTTGCAGCGAAGATGGTCCCGGCGGTTTTTTTCACCGTGTGGATGAAGGTACCTGGATGGGGCATGTCATAGAACATATTGCATTGGAAATACAGACCCTCGCGGGAATGGACACAGGTTTTGGAAGAACAAGGACTCCCGAAGGTGAAAAGCCAGGCGTGTACTATGTGGTCTTTAGCTATATGGAAGAAGATGCGGGTGTATATGCAGCGAAGGCATCGGTACGAATTGCACAGGCACTGGTAGATGGTGTCGATTATGATCTTGCGCCAGACATACAGGCCATGCGCGAGATACGTGAGGATACACGTATGGGACCTTCTACCGCGTGCATTGTGGAGGAAGCTGTCAAAAGAGCCATACCTTATATACGGTTAAACAAACAGAGTCTCGTGCAACTGGGCTATGGAATCAATCAAAAAAGGATCAGGGCCACGATCGCTTCTACCACTTCAAATATAGCTGTGGACATTGCCTGTGATAAAGAAGAAACCAAGCTGCTCCTGGAATCGGCAGAAATACCCGTGCCAAAGGGAACGGTCATAAGAACAGAAGAAGGATTACAGGAAGCTATCGATAAATACGGTTACCCGCTGGTGATAAAACCTATCGACGGTAATCATGGGAAAGGCAATACCACCAATATCAACAGTTGGGAGCAGGCGATAAAAGCATTTGAAGCAGCGAAAGAATACAGCCGCAGCGTGATCGTTGAAAAATTCATAACAGGATACGATTTCCGCTGCCTGGTCATCAATTATAAATTTATATGCGCTGCATTGAGGACGCCTGCGTCGGTGACAGGTGATGGCGAACATACTATCCAATGGCTGGTCGATGAAACAAATAAGAACCCAAACCGGGGGTATGGTCATGAAAAAGTGCTGACCCAGATAACGATTGATCAGTTCACACAAAAAATGCTGGATGATCACGGGTATACACTGGAAACTGTTCCCCGCGAAGGAGAACTGGTTTTATTAAAACCTACAGCTAATCTTTCAACCGGTGGCACTTCCACAGATGTTACCGACGAAGTGCATCCCGCCAACATTTTCATGTTTGAACGAATAGCGCGGATCATTGGTTTGGATATATGTGGTATTGATGTGATGGCAGGAGATCTCCGCACACCTGTTGCGGAGAATGGAGGAGCTGTGCTCGAAGTGAATGCGGCACCCGGTTTCCGTATGCATATAGAACCGGCAGAAGGTCTTCCAAGGAATGTGGCGGAACCTGTGGTCGACATGTTATTCCCGAAAGGTAGTGTCGGTCGTATTCCAATTATCGCTATTACCGGCACAAACGGGAAAACGACCACGACACGATTAACAGCACATATCGCAAAAAGTGCGGGGAAGAAAGTGGGCTATACTACTTCTGATGGCGTGTATATCCAAAACCAGATGATGATGAAGGGAGATTGTACAGGACCCGTTTCATCCGCATTTGTTTTAAAAGATCCTACTGTCGATTTCGCCGTGCTCGAATGCGCGAGAGGCGGCATATTAAAATCAGGGTTGGCTTTCCAGAATTGTGAGGTTGCTGTAGTCACCAACGTAGCGGCTGATCATATAGGCCTGGGCGGTATCAATAGTGTAAAAGAAATGGCTAAAGTAAAGGCGGTACTTCCTGAAACAGTTTTTAACCATGGCTATGCTGTTTTGAATGCTGATGATGACCTGGTTTACGAGATGAGAAAAGGATTGGATTGCAATGTAGCCCTGTTCAGCATGGATGAAAAGAATCCCAGGATAAAGCATCATGCGGCATCTAATGGTCTTTCCTGTGTGTATGAAAACGGTTACATCACGATCATGAAAGGCAACTGGAAGATCAGGGTATTGCATGTAAAAAACATCCCGGTAACTTTTGAAGGGAAAGCGGTGCATAATGTCAATAATTGTTTGCCTGCTGTATTATCAGCGTATCTGTTCCGTGATATAACCATTGAAGATATAAGAACCGGTTTGCAAACTTTTATTCCTTCGGAGGGTTTGACGCCGGGACGTTTGAATTTTTTCCATTTCAGGAATTTTACCGTCCTGGCCGATTTTGCGCATAACCCGCATGGATTAAAATTGCTTTGTGATTTTATCAGCAAACTGGATTATTCTCTACGCATTGGCATTATCAGCGGCACCGGGGACCGCCGGGATGAAGACATCAGGGAGCTGGGAGAGATCTCAGCGCAGTATTTTGATGAGATCATCATTCGTTGCGATAAAAATCTACGGGGAAGAACCGCCGATGAGATCATCAATCTCCTGAAAGAGGGGATTGAAAGAGTCGATTCTTCTATCCCTATAATGGTTATTCCCGATGAAAACAAAGCGTTGGAATACATCTATAATAATCACAAACCGGGCGCTTTGTATACTATTATGTGCGATGTGGTAGCGGGAGCCCTCGATAAATTGAGGGAGCTCAAGGAAAGGGATGAGCAGGGGACCACTGAATTCGCCAGGTTTTCATCCTAAACCCGAAATACTCATCCCGCCATCGAGAAGGACGCGCTGAATAAATTTAAAATCGGTTTGGCATGGAGGCTATCAAACCTTATTTTTGCACTCCCAAATTTGGCGCCTTAGACCGCCGGTTTGGTTGGTATTGACCCATGGTGTAATGGTAACACTACTGATTTTGGTTCAGTCATTTATGGTTCGAATCCATATGGGTCAACATAACAATACTGGCTTTCATTTTGTTATAAAGCTGAGGGTGCAAAAAAGAAGAAACTTATCCCCAATCATAACTTTACCTTTATGATTGGGGTTTTTTAATGCTTACACTAAACAAATTGCACCATGCAAACAGATCAGCACCTGGATGCATTTATTCAGAAACGGAATGAACACATACGAATGTTTTCATTGATTGCTGCATTCAATCGGCAAGCAATTTCTAAAGCTGATCTTGACAAACTGGATAGGTGGATTGCCACGGATGATTTCGATACGAGGTTGTTTGAATTTTTATTGATGAAACTATGTCCTGGTGCTGGAGTAGATTAGCAAAGGTATAAAGTGGATGGAATAAAAAAATCGAAGAGCGTACTTCTTTTTGTCCTCCTTCAACATGCTCTCATACCCTTTTTTAACTCTTTATGTACATCGGGTAATTGTCTATCCATCGGTAATTATTCTGGAGTCTTACCGATGTTCTTTACTTTGAATTTTTTCTGACGAAAACGTCTGCATAAAAGAAGTTATTTTTTTGCTCCTCGTAGCTAAAAAGCTTCGAGATAAATTCAACCAAATATAAAGTTCCGACAACGCCAGCGCCGATCTTAATTAACGTCAGATTGTATAGTCTATTTTTATTTTGATTAAACTTTTCGATTATAGATGTGGCATTCGCTGCCCAAGCAGAATCCTTGTTGATCTGTTTTGTATAATCTAAGCCATTAAACTCATCGACAATTTTAAAAGCTTCCGCGAATGTTAGATTAAAATTAGCTGATGGGGAACTTGTGTAAAGGTTAGCCTTGCAAGACAAGACTAATATATTTAATCCAGATTTCAAAGAATCTAAAATAGATAAGCTTATTTTTTCACCGCTTGGCAATACTAACGTGCCACCTTCATTGTGTCCAATGATAATTACACCGTCTTTCTTTATCTTTTTTATTTTTTTGAGAATAGCCAGCAAATTTTTCATCGAGTCTACTCTGATAAGTTTTTCATCTTTTGCTTTTCCGATTCCTATAGAAGTTTGATAAAGCACTTTTTCCTGACTTTTGCTCAAGTTTAAATTGAATGTATTTCTAAAATAAGCTTTTGAGGCTGGCAAGCTACCTGCAATGGGCAGATTATATAACACAATTATTCCTCTTAACCTTTTATTTAAAATAGGCTTTTTAACTTCCTTAACCACTTTACTCTATAGTCAGGTACTCCCAACTTTAATGTCACAGGATCAATTTTAACAGGGATAGGTTGTAAAATTTCTATTGCTGCTTTGCGTGCGTCTGCGGCAGCTTGATTGTATAACGCGTCGGTTTCTTTTTTCCCTTTTTCTTGTAGGTATTTGTATAACTCTAAATCGGTGTAAAAATCATAGATGCTTTTGTATGAACTACTTCCTCTATTGGATAAATATTTTTTATATTTTTCGCCATCCGAAGTAGATATTATTTCTTCATACAGCACCTTTGATGTGCCTGCCTCTTCTGCAATTAGTTTGGTTGTCGAAGAGGCGATTTTTGTCAGAGCGAAAATTTGACCATCCGAGTAATTTATGAAGAAAGTGGAAATAACTAATATTAAAAGGAATCTTTTCATTGGAAATATATTTCTAAAAGATTGTCGCCTAATTCAACATCTCTGTTTGCAGCTATTTTTACTGTTTTTTTGAAAATCAAGGGGAAAGCAGCTCCTATAACAAAAATGGCTTTATTTTTCCCCATTATGTCTTGTCCAAAAAGAAGGTAAGTGCCTATCCCCGAAACCAGGATCATGGCCAATACAATAACCCAATATATTTTTGATTTCATCAGTCGCGTAAACATTTCATTGTCCAATTCTTTTCTTTTTTCATACCAATGAGAAAACTCTTGAACAAAAGCGCCGAACATAGCAACAAGAATAAATTGTATCATGTCTTAAGAATTTTTGATGTCCTGCAGTGTTACACCTAGCCTACAGTGCTTTCTGTCGTGCTGGTATCCTTGTCATCCTCAGTCGGCATTAAAGATAAAAAATATTTATAAAGATATAAGTGAAGTCATTGGAAGGGATTTTAGGGAATGTCTTTTTTTTGTCATTCCTTTCATTTCGATAGATCATTGAACTCCCTGCAAGAAATGACTTAAGCATTAGTTGCCTTCCTTACAGATTTAATTATAGGTACATTTTGGGTACCTGCCTCGTTGGTTTTATGACCGTTCCTGCTGATTACTTTTCGGTAAGTGGCATAAGACTGTAGCTTTTTCAGGAAGAAATTAAAGTGAACTTATTCACCTTGAAGTTGCTGAATAGCTTGTTCCTGTCCAAGTCTTCTTTTACCACTATTTGTTTGTATTCTTCATCTTGTCTGCCCGGCTGTTTCGTTTGCCCAATCGTTGATTTCCGTTTCGCTAAATTCCAGTTCCGTGCTATTTACGGAAATAATTAAAGTACCTCTTAGCATCTGATTCAGTTTGATAACATAAACGTCTACAAGTTGCATCAGATCACTGCTTAGCACCACCCCGCACCGCCTCATAAATCTCCACTTCAATAATACTTAACGTCCCTTTAGCGCTGGCATCGTTCCTTGCCACGCCATCATCCAGTTTTTTTCCCGATACTTCTGTTTCAGTACTATTTGATTTGTCCGTCGAGGAAGATGACAATTGTATCCTTAACTTTTTTCCCCGCTGTGGTTTGCATTTAATAGTATAATATCCAAGAGTAGTTTGTGTGCTGCCACTAAAAACTTCTTTACCATCAACAGTGACTGTTAACGTATAAACTCTTGTACGGAAATTATTGAGTTTTATCGTTATCTCACTTACTATCGCTTCTCGTTCCAGCTCGTACTCTATCCAGGCTGTTGAAAGCTTCCCATCATTTACCCATTCACTTCTTTCATTATCATCATAACTGGTAAAAGCGCTGTCTGAATGTGATCCCGCAGTTGCGCTTATAATGGCTACCGGAATTCTTGTAATGTTATACGATCGAGTTAAAGGAGTGGGTCCTCTTCCCAGCCCGGATGGAAGTCCTGCGGAAGGCAGTATTGTTGACAAACCATTTTCTGAACGAAAAGGTTTTGTAACTAATGTAAGCAATGCATCTCTTAAGCCGCCTGCAGAAGCCCTGATGGTGATGGTTCCGGGTGTTGTTGTTGACCTGATAAGAAACCTGTTCACCCCTCCTTCAACTGGAAAGCTTTTGGTTAAAATATAATTACCAGGGCCCATTGCCATTCCGCCTCTCCATTCTGCTGGTCCATCTAATTTGTAATCTATCATATTCAACGCCGTCGGACACCGGTTACCCTTTGCATCCACCACTTCTGCTTCTACCAGTGCAAGATCATGGCCATCTGCCATAAAATCTACAGGTCTTTTAATATTGGTTAAACGGATGGCTACCGGGGCGCCTGCAGTATTTACCTGGTCACTACAAACTCGTTTATTATTGGCGTCAAAACCGGTTGCAGTGATGGTTCCCGGTTTCCATTCAATGCTCTTAAAAGTAAAAAGGAAACCGTCGCTTTTTATTCCGAAACCTACCGAGGTTCCGTTTATCTTTAATTCAACCCTGTCGGCAGTAGAGACCACATAAACATCTTTTTTTACACCTGCCGCATAATTCCAATGACCGATTATATGGATCCGTTGCTTCTCCGGGTTTACCCATCCATCCCACATGACCTGGTTAGCATAAAAATTTTGCTTCTTAATTCTTAAAGCATCCACTTCCCCGCTCCGGCGATAATTTTCAGCACCACGGTGATGTGTATTAGTTTCAGACCATACAATGTTAACACCTCCTGCGCTCACCCGCTTACCAGTACCAGGCCGCTCATTCCAGAACTCGAACCACCGTTTTACATTTTCGACTGCATGACTCTCCATATTCCGATTGTAAGGCGCAGCATTCTGACCGTTGTACAATTGGCCTTCCCCATCTTTATGGTAAGGCGGTGTGTAATCATCCCAGTATTTCCTCGAACCCTCATCCCTTGAATATTCCATTGCCCACAGAGGGATATGTGCGCTTTTATTCGTGTACAGCATCTCGCCGCCATATTCAGCAACTTTACTATCCAGCATCTCACGACTTCCGATCGCTCTTCCTCCATGCGGGTCATATTTGTCGCGAATGGCCTTCATATCCCTCATGTTCGCTTCACTTATACCTTTATTGCCGCTCTCATAAAATATAATGCTTGGGTTATTGCGGTTGTAGATGATAGCATCCCTCATCAATGCTTTTCGTTGTTCCCATCTTACCCCGGTTACATCGCCTTCCGCATCACCGGCTTGCATAGATTGCATCAGGCCGACCCTGTCGAGCGATTCAATATCCTGTTTCCAGGGAGTGATGTGCATCCAACGAACGAGATTACCATTGCCTTCTACTATCATTCCATTGCTGTAATCACTGAGCCATGCAGGGACTGATAAACCAATAGCCGGCCACTCATTCGAGGTTCGTTGTGCATAGCCATGAACCATAATGACCCGGTCATTTAGATAGATCATTCCATTCTTAAATTCTGTTTTGCGAAAGCCTGTTTTTGTATTTACTACATCAACAGGGCTGCCGTCTATGAGCAGGCTCGTTCGCACATCGTATAAATAACCATAGCCCCAGCTCCAGAAGTTTAACCCCGTTACCCAGGACGAGCCTTTTATTATTTTTGTTTCACCCGGAGCAATACTGATCTTATCTCCCGTAAACGTTTTTATCGTTTTGCCAGTCATGTCAACTATTGATACCCGGTAAATCAGTTGCCGGGCTTGATCACTTTCATTTCTTATTTCCGACTCTGCATGTATTGTTGCGGAGCCGCCTTTGATATTATAATTATCCGCATAAATATAAACGCCGGTAGTTTGCAGGTTGGAAAATAATGGAAGCGTCTGGTATATCTCATGAACAATATGCAGGTAAACATTTTTGCAAATGCCGCCGTAGTTGGCATTGAAGTTCTTATCCTCCCATTGAAATTTTGTATTGGTTGCTTTTTCTCTATAATCCCAGCTGTTATCTGTTCGTACAGCAATTACATTTTCTTCATTCCCAAATTTAACAACGCCGCTTACATCAAATCCAAAGGCCATGACTCCATTTTCATGTATCCCGATGAATTTTCCATTGATATAAAACTCCCCTGCCTGCCGGATGCCCTCAAATTCTAAAAACACTTTTTGATTAACTGCAGATGCCGGGATCTTAAAGTGCTTGCGATACCAGGCGATACCCGTTGACAGTTCGGCAATATCTTTTCTAAATGCATCATCTTCGTTCCATGCATAAGGAAGGGTAATATTTTTCCAACCCGCATCATCGTAATCAGGGGAAGAGTAGTTCGAGTCATCGCCTACGAAAACTTTCCAACCCGGGTTGAAGTTATATTTCATCCGCTGCGCATCGGCCCCGGCGGAGAGAGCACAAATCAAAAAGAAAATCAAGATTTTTTTACCCACGATAGATAGCTTTCTATTGAAAAGATGTTTTGGTTGCCACAGATACCTATTGTTTGAGCACATACTGGTTCAACCCGATCGCGGGGTTCCGGCGTATGCCTTCTATAACCGAAGCAGCATTTATAACAGCTCCTTCGCGGTTTGTATGCGTATGATCACCGGGGAAAAGCAGTTTTACCTTTTCTTCGCCCCATTCATCATATTTATCTGCCGTTATCGCATTCAGGTCAACAAAGAAAGCCCCTTCCTGGTCAGCGACTTCTTTTGCCCATTTGCCGAAATCATTGCTGGCTCTCGGCACCTTACCATCTTTCCAGATATTCCTTGGTATCATCGACAATACGATAGGTATAGCGCCTTTTGCCTTTGCATCACGCACAAATTGCCGGATATACCACCCGTAGGTATGAGCCGTTTCCTTCCGGCCGTCAGCAAATTGCAGTTCAACGGTTTCTTCCCCTGTTCCTTTTAATGTACCGCGGTTCTTTGCGCTTGTATCTGGATAGCTTCCATCATTATGCCCAAACTGCATCATAACGAAATCCCCCGGCTTTAACAAAGAATCTATCCTTCTCCACCGTCCTTCATTGGTAAAACTGCGGGAGCTACGGCCAGCTATTGCATTGTTTGAAACGTTGATCCGGCTGGTATCGAAAAGATCAATGATCAATGTGCCCCAGCCCCATTGTTCTTTATTATTATTCCTGACAGTAGAATCCCCAATGATATATAATGTTGGTTTTTTATCCTGCAAGAAAAAGAAAGATGAACAAAGACCGGCAGTGATTAACGCCCAAAAAACTATTACCCGTTTCATTATTTTTGATTCTTTTGATACTAATGTTATTTTAGAACTCTCCAGCAAAAAGAAAAGACAGGTACTTGTATTTCCCTGCCTTTCTTGTACGACTGCTAAGCGAAAAAAAACTATTTCTATTACCCTATCATTTACCATTTGAATGGCAGGAACCAATCTCTTGCCATCAATTTGGATCTTGCCTGCCCTGCCGCTCCCGCCGATAAACCGGATTTGATCAGCTTATTATATATCTTATCTGCGATAAACGCAGGATCATTTCTCCGGATAGCTATTCTTAGCAGGTCGGGCCAACGTTCACCTTCATAAGCTAATTCAAGAGCGTCTTCATCAAGGATCATATTTTCAACGTTTGTCACACTATCTGTTGCCGGCAATGTGACGACTTTCAAATTGGCCCTTCCTCTTATACCGAAATTGCGGTACCACGAATTTCTGTATGGCGGCGCATCTCCATTCCTCGCATCAAACTTATAGGGATCAGGAAGAAAATTTGTGTTTTGTATGTTAGTTACATCCCTTCCGGTTGTACCACCTGGCACGGGATCATACGTAAATCCGATTCCCCTGTTTACCAATGCATAGGCAACTTTAGGATAACCGGCCCTGTTTGCCGCTTCTGCAAAATGCAAATGCAATGTTGCAGCCCGCGCCAGGAACCATTTGCCTTGTTCAACCAGGACATTCAACGGTAAACCGTCAGCTGCTGCTGTACTTGCGTTAAGATAATTATAGAGATACTTCATGATAACAGGCTGACCGTTTATATACCTGTAGGTAAAAACGCCTCTTGAGTCGAAAGGAAAATTATCGCCAAATACTACGGGGGCAGTAGAGGTTCCTGCGGTAAAGGTGAATACCTGCGTCTGGCTGTTCCAGTTGTCAATGGCCTGCTGCGAAGGTCTTACCAGGTAGCTGCCGCCATTGATAGAAAAAAGATCGATAAAAGGATCTGCAGGTGGAAAATTTTTATCAAACGGCAACACCCATATCCATTCCCAGTTAAAATCGTTATCGGTTGCAGGGCGTTCAAATAAATTTCTCCAACTGACTGGACCATAATTAAGCGAACTAAAATCCTGCGCTCTTGAATAGTTGATGCTGGAGGTAGCAGGATTTGAGGCATTATTGGAAATTTTATATTGATTATACCAAAGCGCATCGTTGCCAACCGGTCCATTAATATCCATTACTTTTCTGAAACTGACGGCGGCTTTGTTGTATTGTCCCTGCCATAAATACAAATCACCCAGCAGCATGTTTTTATTGATGAAGAACTTTGAAGTAGGATATCCATCGACAGTTGTCTGCAAATTGGTGCCCGAAGGATAGTTCTCAAGGAAAGGCAACGTCTCTGTAAACTTTACCAGGCTATCAATAAGCTGACTTAATGGGATCATTGGAAATTTGGAAGAATCGTGAAGATCGCTCACCTGTGCCAACGGATCTGTCACGTAAGGTATGTTGCCAAAATGAACTCCTAATTGCAGGTACAACCATGAGCGGATAGCACCGATATCTGAATAGCGCTGGGCAAACTCATCGGTCTTCAGTTTATTTTGCTGAAGCATTATTTTAAAATTTTTCAGCGCATCGTTGCAATTGAGAATGACATCATAAAATGGTTGCGGGTTAATATAAGGGTTATTGCTCGTCACATTCTGCTCGCTCAATTGCCTTAAATAAGGGTCTGAATTAAATGTAATATCCATGAGGTCGCCGCGGAGCTCATTCCAAAGCACATACTGTTTGGCAACTTTCATAACTTTTCCATAGATACCTATTACCGCTGCATCGGCGTCATATACATTCCGGTATGCCTGCGATTGATCTACCTGCGATTGTGGCTTAATGTCAAACATTTTTTTACATGAAATGCCTGTAAAGATTAATAGCACATTCAGCAGGAAAAAAAGGCTGCGTGAAATTTGACCGTGACGACACATATAGAGAAGTTTCATTGTACTGATAACTTTTAAATTAAATAAACGATTACAAACCGATCCGCAGTCCCACCTGCACCGATCTCACCTGCGGCTCAAGCGTATTATCAATGCCCTGGCCGAATATGCTTTCGCTGGCACTGAACTCAGGATCGAATCCCTTATACCGGGTCAGCGTAAAGAGATTATTCCCGGTAACATATACGCCGGCATATTGAAATATACTTTTCCTTATGGGAATATTATAAGATAAAGTGACTGTTCTGAGACGCAGGTAAGAACCATCTTCAATCCACCTGTCAGAAAAGCGGCTGTTCCCCATGGGATCGCCCCAGGTTGCCTTAGGAATATTGGTAGCATCTCCATTCGTCTTCCACCTATTGATGATCGCTGTGGTTTGATTATAGTAATTCAATTCACCTTCCAACTGGTTCCTGGTATAATTATAACTGTCATTACCCTCCGTAAAAGTCAATAATGCCTCCAGTGAAAACTGTTTGTATGTAAGCTTAGTGGTTATAGCGCCAAAGAAATCAGGATTAGGGTTCCCAATTACCTGCCTGTCATTTTCATCGATAACGTGGTCATTATTTATATCCACAAACCGGATATCGCCGCCCTTGAACCCAACAAGCGAGCCATCAGGCTTCCGCAAGGAAAGATTTTCCTGGGCAGCTGCATTATCGGAAACAAAGACGCCGTTTGTTTTATAGCCATAAAAAAGATTCGGAACAGCACCTACCCGTGTGATATAAGTGGCTCCTGAAAAAGAAGTAAGGACCCTTTCGACCGGTAACCGATCAATTTTAGAAGCTGCCCTGGCAATATTAAATCCCACGTCCCACTTAAACACTTTATTGATGATCCTGCCATTTACAGAGGCTTCAATTCCTTTTGTGGTCATGGCCCCGGAATTAGTCAGGGTAAAATCAGCGCCGGAAGCGGGCGGTGCTGCTTCATAAACAAGCATTTTATCTGTTTTATCCCGGTAAACGTCAAATGCCAGGTTAATTCGTTCATTTAAAATGCTGACATCAAGTCCGGCATTCAACTTAATGGTCTTTTCCCATTGAAGCTGGTTGTTTCCAAAACCAGACCTCACCAAACCCTGCACCCCGAGAAGATTCTGTGAGATGTAAGTCTGGCGTGCCGTATAATTCCCAATATCATCATTACCTGCCAGGCCATATGATGCCCGTATTTTTAACAGATCGATTCTTTTTCCTTTCAGGATTTTTTCAGAAGAGATCAACCAGGCGGCGGCAATAGATGGAAGAACAGCAAATTTATTACCGCTTATGTCTAATGCCCCGGGGATCTCTTTTCCAAACCGCGAAGAGCCATCCATGGCCATGTTAAACGATAAAAAATATTTATCGGAACAGCTGTAATCTGCATTCAGGTAGGTGTTTAGCCAACTGGCCTCTCCAATGGACCCACCGACCTGTCGCAGGGCATTTGACCCAAATTGTACACTGACCAATTGGTCAATAGGAGAATTGTATCCCAGGCCAAAATCCTGCTCTGCCTTGCTCCGGAGATACCTGATACCAACTCGTGCAGACAGTTCATGAATATTATGAAACCTTTTGTTATAGGCTATTCTCGTATCATTATATAATGAAAAAAATGATTTCACCATCGAACCGGAGCGACTTGATACAATGTCATTGGATAATGTGTCGGGAGTTACTCCTTTTGAGGGAATAAAAAAGCTCTCTCTTGTTTTATCATAAATCACTCCTACCGTGGTCTCGATCGAAAGTGATTTTACCAACTGGTAGTCAAAACCTATTGATCCGAAAAACCGATAATTCCTGCTTGAGCCGGATGCGTTATCTGTTATCACCACAGGATTAGTGATGTTAAATGTATCCCTGCCGGCGAACACAGGTGATTCAATACCGGCTTCCGAAACTTCTTTAACACGAAGCAAAGGTGATTTTACCAAGGCAAGAAAGACCGGGTTTGTTTTAAATGCAGTTCCCTGGTCCCTAAGATCCTGGTCATTAAAAGTGAAACTTAAATTTGTTGTAGCGGTTAGTTTCCTGTTAAGATTCAAATCTCCATTAAAACGCATATTTGAGCGGGTGAGACCAGTTCCTTTTGTAACTCCGCCGTTTTTCATATAACCCAGTGAAAGCGCATATTTGGCAATGTTATCGCCGCCAGTCACCTTTAAATATATATTCTTTGCGCTACTTTGCTGATAGACCTGGTCCTGCCAGTCGGTATTATTATGATACCTGTAATAATCCGGGTTGGCTTTATCATCATTCATATACGGAAGGGCCTGTATCTGGGCATCTGTTAATCCTTTTGACTTCAGTATTTCTGACAAATAGATCCTGTGTTCCCCCGCATCCATTACAGGGTATTCAGCGGGTTTAAAATTAATTCCACCATAGATCGCAAAATCGATTTTGGTCCCCAGTTCTTTGGCTCGTGCCGTGGTAATGATGATGACGCCGTTGGCGCCTTTGGTCCCGTAGATTGACGATCCATCTTTTATCACGGTTATGTTGTCGATGTCTTTTGGATCGATGGTCGACAAAGGATCTGTATAGCTGCCGGCGATTAGACTCCCATAATTTGCGTTATCAAAAATGATTCCGTCTACAATAATAAGCGGTTGATTTGTTGCGTACAATGAATTTATCCCGCGTAAAAACATAGTTGCCCCAATACCTGGCGTGCCTGAACGCCTTATTGCATTTAACCCAGCCACCTTTCCCTGTAAATAAGACGAAGGCGTTTCAGTTGTCATCCCCCAATTTCCGTTTGTTTGAAGGGAAGTGACTGCAAATGGAGACTGGCTTTTTGCAATTGTTCCTGAAGGAAGATTTGCAACATCGTAAAAAGAAGTGTAGGTATCCTCGTATAAGGCTATTTCAATCCGATTGCCCCCTTTCAGGGAAACTTGTTTAGTTTGATATCCCTCTCCTTCCAGTAGCACCGATACATTCAATGAAGGGACCTTTAATGTAAAAGCTCCTGTGCTGTCAGTAATAGCAGCAGAATAGTCTTTATAAGTAACCTTGATTCCCTCCAGCGTTTTACCGCTGGCTGCTTCCCTGACTATGCCCGAAATAGTATGGTGCCCGGGATATTGTTTTTGCACAACAATCACAGAATCGTCTTGCTGTTGAGCATTTATAACCACGCAAATTAGCAAGAGGGATAAACCCATAAATATTTTAAATAGTCGCATGATGGTGAGATAATTGATCATAGTAAAACTCAGGGTATAGGAACAATTCGTAAATAATCCAAAACAATCGGGCCATTGCCGGAGCCACCTAGCACCGGTGGATTCGTTGTATTACCGGATGTTAATCTTAGGTCAAGCGTACCGTATAAGGTCGAAGTGAACGAACCTAAAAAAACTTCGTTGTATGCACCCACAGCCGATTTTAAGGGTACCGCGTAAGACAATTGCGTTGTATTTGCCGGCAATTGAGTAGAAACACATGGAAGTGCAGTATAAGTAGCCGGCGCGGTAAAATAAAAAGGATTTATACTTTGAACCATGTTGTTCGCCTGGAAATCATTTACCGCGAATGCATACACATTATATTTCATAGAGGGCATTTCACTTAACCGGTAAAAAGAATAATAGCCCGTCACGCCGTGGCCGCTCACCAGGATATCAGCATAATTTTGAGCGGAAACCGGGTTATATCTTATGCGATAATTTGTATTGCCAGTTTTATCAGATTGGAAACCCGAGGGGTTTTCTCCCTGTATAACAGATTGCCTGAACTTAGAAGCAGTGGTAACACCTGACAAACTTATAAAATACACTATTCCATTGCTGACTTTCGCCGAACCAGTTATTGAAGAAGGATCGATGGGTATGGGAGTGCCAAATTTCGAAGTTAACGTGGCCGGAAGAGACGCAATTGTAGGATACAACACGTCCACCAACACGTCTTTAACGATATTCCATTTATCAAGGGTATCAGTGGTGGCTATACTGGTCGATTTAAAATAAGGTTTTAGTGAATCCGCTTTCAAAGTAAACTCCGGATTTGCAATGATAAAATAAGTGTATTGCCTTTCTTCCTTTCTGGTGTCAAATACTTTTTCATTAAAAAGGTTTTTAATCACAATCCCTGTACCCGGGTGATAAACCGGCAAACCGGTTGATGAGCTGATACTGTCAACTACAGCCAGTGATGGATCGAAACTGGGAAAATTCAATCCAGTGATGAAATTGTTTTGTATGTATTGGGCTGCAGTGGAATTTATATACTCCCATAAATTGGGAAGTACTGAAATGTATTTGTCTATAGCATGCAAGACGCCATTCTTTACATACCTGTCGGCATTTGTAATCGTCGCATCTTCGAATTTATTATTAAGAAAATTATTATACTTCCCATTCAGCATGCCTATTCGCTTGGATGTTTGTGCATCCCGTGTAAAGTATAGCTCGTAGGAAATATGGTTCTGCACAAATGCCCTGAGTTTCCCCGGATCAGCCGGGATCGCCGGATCCAGGTTATTCAATGCGTTATTCGAAGGTGCCCAAACGGTAAAGGACTTGGATGATTTCAGCAAACTATCCAATCCCGCCTGCGTGACAAGTTCTGCAAACCGGCTTAGTGTAGGCTCATCTTTAATTGCCGTGTAAAGGTCCTTTGTCAGATCCTGGTTAACTATCGCTGTATGGTCCTCCCATTTCTTACAACTGCTAAGAGCCGTTAAGAAAATTGCAGCCAATAAAAGACAATCTTTTTTAAAACGCATTATTAGTGTTGTTTGTAAATACCAATAAATTTAGAAATTGACGAACGCACCATTTGTACCCATACGTGGCAGGTACTGGCTTGGCCAATCCACCGGAATAAAATGGATCATATCCAGGTAATTGTTCGGATTACCGGTACTTGCCGCGGGTTGTACATCAAATCGTACCATGTGACGATCAGTTGTAGACACGTCGACAGTACCAACAAATTTTCCTGACATATACTGGAAAGCTGTTGAATTCGGTATCCTTGATGAATCGGCATATTTTTTCCAACCCAGGGCCAGTAGTTCCCCATCAGTACCTAATGGCCTTTGAATACAAAAATTAAATTGCCTTGAGGTTGGTACGCCGTCAAAAGAAACCTGTACGGGACAGTTAGATCCGCTTATAGGCGTGCTGCTCGTCAGCGTTCCTGATCCTTTGGATGCCCTGTAGCAAATCCAGATATTATATCTTCCTTTTACCAGTAGCGGGGTTCTGAATTCGATCCAGTGATGGCGGCTGGTTGTACCCATCGGAACGGTCAAATGGTCACCATAATAGGTAGGAAAATTTGAACTGGCCGGTCCATCACCTGAATACGTCATTACATTGGCCGGGTTGTCCCAGTTGAAATCCTTCAGGGTACCATAAGCAAAATCAAGCGTTGCTCCCGGTTTCCTAAAGATCGCGGGCAATTTCCTGACTTCGGGAAAGTCGGCAACATCCCAATACACGGGAAAGGGAACACGCACTTTGGGACGGAAATGACCGGTAGCTATATGCAAAACACCGGTGGTAGTGGAGACATCGCTCGATGATCTTGCTAATTCAATTCCCTGTTCGTGCACACCGTTAAAATCCAAATCATTTATCAATACTGTTTCTCCATCAAGCTTGGACGAAAGTACCTCGAGCGGTTGTAAAGTAAAATGAGAATTAGCAGAAGCAATATCGGCAAGATATCTCGCGTCGGGTATTATATGATATGCAACATAGATGTGCAAACTATCTAACGGGTTCAATGGATTACCTGTGTTGGACAATCGGGCAAATAATGCGTTATAGCTGGTAAATCCTGAATCGGCCAGGGCCTGGTTTGTTTCAGCTAAAACGGTAAACCATCTTTTGGGGGTTGCTGTACTGACTGTATTTAATGAATCGTAATATCCCGTAGCAACCAGCGCCTGTTTGAAGATTGACAAGGCTGGATTATCTGAGATTAGTTGCGCACTGGACTTTGTCGCCGGTTTTAACACATGATCGAGGGCATGAATAAGCCCATTGCCTGTTCTTATGTTTCCCTGCACGATCAACGCCTGGCGATTTATGGTAATACTGGAAACACCGCCTGTATTGGTCACGCCCGAGATAAGATATTGGCCATACATAGTTACAGTAGGCAACTTGCCGTCTTTAAACACATTTGTTGGCAGCGTATCCTGTATCAAATGAAAAGTAACGATGTCTTTCGCCTCCGCCTGGCTAAAAGCGTCAACCGAAGGTTTGTTGACTTCCATAAGATAAAGATGCACCGCGTCATTTGTGGGGGCAAACATCGTATAAGAGCCGTAGGCTGTCAGGAATCCTGCGTACCCTGACTTATCAACTATCTTGGCCCACTCGGAAAATTGAGATGGGTTGCTCTGTAAATACGGGTAGATATTCAGATCCGAAGTAGTCTCGTTAACGATCTTTACCTTATGGCAACCGATGGCATAGGTAAGACAGATCATGCTTACGGTGATAACTAAAATCCTGTTGACATTTTTTTTCATAATAGTCATTTATCTATTATTTGTAAAATGGATTTTGAACTAACTGCCTGTCGGTTTGCAATTCGTAGTAATAAATAGGGAAATAATGGCTGTTCTTATCCATGAACTTTGCGATAGCCGATTGTTGCCTGTCCGGCGGTACCGTATTGGCAACCATTTGCAATAAAATATTTAGCCGGCGATAATTGTCGCGTTTTGCGTTCCTTAACAGGTCATACCATCTTTTTCCTTCAAATGCAAATTCCCTTGATCTTTCCGCCAGGATGAAATCTGCTACTGCATCTTTATCAGAAGGGCCTGGATTGGTATTGGTTACTGCTAAGGCACCCGCCCTGTTTCGGACTCTTGTCACTAATTCCAAAGCCTCTGCTCCATTACCGGCCTGGTTTGTGGCTTCCGCCTTCATCAAAAGAATATCGGCAAAACGATATACAAACCAGTGTGCAGTATATTGAGTGGAGGCCCGCTGTGTACGGTTATCGTTACTTAATCCACTATACTTCCATATCATATTGTCCGTAGAACGTGCGGATGCCCCATCGCCACGAATATCTATGTTGAGCGGGTTAACAAAATCAACCGCAAAAAAATCGGTTAAAACAAGGGGGTTGGCAATAAGATGCCGGCTACTGGCGCCCAGCAGTGGATAAAATGTATTCTGGCGTTGATTGTCGAATTGAAATTCAAATATGCTCTCATTCGAATTTCCATTTACATACAGGGTATTGAACCATGTATTGGCGACCGTGCCATCGATAAGTCCAAATTGATTGGAATTTATGATCTTGTTGCAGGCAGCAATGCATTCAGGATATTTTTCCATCCATAAATAAACGTCTGCCTGTATGGCGTTAATAGTGTATTTCGTTATCCTACCCTTGTCCGAAGCCTTGTCGCCAAAAGTAAATGCCGCATCAGCCTCGGCTTCACTAAGATCTTTTACGACCCGGGCCAGTACTGAATCCCTGGAAGTTTTGGGGATTTGTTCAATATCCTGGTCACTTGATGTTGATTTAATTTTCAACGGAACGTCACCAAAGCTTCTTACCAGGTAGAAATACATTAGCGCTCTCAACGCTTTCACTTCAGCGATATTTCTATTTAGTGCGTCCGCCGTAAAAGTTGGATCCCTGGTAAGCACCTGCGGGGCAAAATCAATTACCGTATTGCAATAATTAATAGTCTGATAAACGGATCGCCAGTTGGTAATGCTATTAGTCGGAAGAATATTTACATTCATTATATCCAACTCCTCATTTACGGTAAAAGTGGTTGTTGCCAGCATATCCGCCCTTAACTCTCCCCATAAAAAAAGAAGTTCTGCAAGCGACCTGCTTCCGTTTGGCGAACCTAAAAGTGATGCATAACAGCCGGTAACGGATGCCTGCACCTGCTCTTTTGTTTTCCAGTAGGCAGCGCCGGTAATACCATCCCGTGGTTGAAGGTCAAGCCACTTTTTACACGAGAAGCCTGACACGAGAAGTATGACAAGAGCAATTTTGATTGTGATATTCTTAAACATTTTCACGTAATTAAATTTAATTAAAACGATGCTGTCAATCCAAGTGTAAAAGTTCTCACCGGCGGTGTAAACGACTGATCAAACGCGACCCTGAACGGATCGGTTCCTGAAACAGTGACTTCTGGATCCTGCCCGGAATAGTTTGTCCAGGTGAATAAGTTTTCGAGAGTAACATAGCCACTCAGGTTTTTTATTTTCAGCTTGTCCGTTATTTTCCTGGAAGCTGTGTAACGTAGCGTAATCGTTCGAAAACGAAGAAATGATGCATCTTCAACGTACCTGTCGGAGCCCAGGTAATTGAACCCGCTCCGGTATGAAGCACGGGGAATATCCGTGACATCTCCTTCCTTGCGCCATCTTCTCAACACAGCCACGCTCTGGTTATCGAAGCCATACATGTTTGTTGTGTTCATTTTAGTTCCGTTGATCACATCATACTTATACCGGTAATTAAAGAACGCAGTTAGTTTCCACTGACTTTTATAGGAAGCTGAAGCGCCAAATCCACCAATAAACCGGGGATTGCTGTTTCCGAGGTAGACTACATCCTGGTAATTAATGTTGCCGTCATGGTTAATATCTTCATACATGGCATCGCCGGGCTGAAAAGTGTAACCGATGCTTGGATAGTTAAACTTCATATATACTGACTGGCCTGTGGGAGAAACGATGGGCTTACCATGTACATCTGTAGCGACAGTAGATGCAAGATCCTTATAGACACCTTTAAATTTATATCCATAGAAGGAACCAAAGGGATTATTTACTTTCAGGTATGTAGCATACTGGCCGTTTGTCGTTACATCTCCTTTGGACGAAGGATAAAGCGGAGATATTTCCCGTATAATGTTTTCATTGCTGGAAATATTAAAATTTACATCTACCTGCCAATCTTTCGTTTTATAAGGCGTCGTGTTGAGTCCGAGCTCAAAACCCTGGTTATCGAGCGTACCGACGTTTAGGTCTACAGTGTTAAAGCCTGTAAAAGACGAGATCTGCAGACCGGTATAGAAAAGGTCTTTGGTCCTGTTCTTATAAAAATCAAGGGCTACTGTTACGCGCCGGTTGAACATTTGCAGGTCAAACCCCAGGTTCTCCCCGATAATGGTTTCCCACCTTAGGTCTTTGAGTTCAGGATTGGACGGATAGACGCCTCCCTGGCCCAGGTAACTGAATGGAGTACCAATGGTAGAGGCGGTACCAGCCGTTATTAGTGCATTATATATGCTGAAATACGAATAATCTTTCGTTGGTGCGTTCCCACTTTGACCATAGCTCAGCCTTATACTTAACTCATCAACCTTTTTTACTTTTTTCATAAATTTCTCACCGGAAACTCTCCACCTGGCTGACACGGATGGAAATAATCCATAACGATGGGCAGGCCCAAACCGGGAGTTAGCATCTCCCCGTAAACCTGCATTCAACAAGTATTTATCCATGTAACCATATTGGCCATTCAACAGTAACCCAACGCTTCTTGTTTCATATTGATTAGCCTGCAATTTTGATTCTGAATTCTGTGTCCGGCCTGGTGAAGAAGGGTCCTGGAGAATAGATGATGCTGTGTTCGACGTGAGGACCTCATGCGAATTGCTTTTGTTATCATATGTATTAAGCGAAGCAAAAGCGATCAGGCTATGTTTCTCATTCTTAAACTGGGGTGTATACACCAGGTTGGTTTTGGTCGTAACATTAAACACATCTATATCCCCGTCATAAGCCCGGTTGACGGCGGGTTCAGTCGATAACCTGCCCGTGGCAGTTTGAGGTAAAAAGCTTTTATTCTTGGTATTATTTATATCAAACTGGACATCAAAAGTAGCCTGCAAAATATTTTTCTTGATGGCATAATCCAGTTTGAAATGAGGTGTCACCCGCTGGGTTATAATGTTGAAACTCGCTTCATGAGCCATGGCTACCGGGTTTACGGTTCCCAACACGTTTCCTTTGCTGTCAATGCCCTGGTAGGATCCCTGGATATTGGAGAAAGGTGAAAAATAGTTCCCGGAATTATTTCCATACTCATCATATTCATAAATGCTCATGTTGGGCATTTTCCTGTAAGCGATATCCCTGAGGTTGTTTGCAAAGTTGCGGTCGTTATTAGTATAGGAATAAGAAAAATCGGACCTGAATTTTATTTTTTCTGAAACGATATAGTCAAGATTAATCCTGGTATTGATACGATCCAGGCTCGTACCAACCGTGGTCCCTTTTTGATTGTAATATCCAAGCGAAGCAAAATATCTTGCTTTTTCGCCGCCGCCTGTCATAGAAATATTGTGATCCTGTGCGTAACCTAACTGCGTTATCGCGTCAATCCATTTGGTATTGTTGCTATAATTATGGTACCAGTATGGGTCATTGGGGTCATATTGAAATTCTTTGACCGATTGCGGCAGCGGTGTTCCGGCGGAGTTCATATATTCTTCGGGGATCAAAGTGGAATACTGGTCGCCATTTAACATGGGAATCGCTTCCGGTTGTTTTGTTATTGAACCTTTAAACGTATATGCCAGGACCGGGCGGCCTACTCCACCGCGTTTTGTATTGATAACTACAACCCCATTGGCAGCCCTCGAGCCCCACACAGCAGTTGCGGCCGCATCTTTTAAAATTGAAATGTCCCTGATATCAGAAGGAGCAATATTGAGCAGCTGGGCATATCCAACCTCATCTGATGTCCCAAAATTAAAATCTGATGGAATAGAGGTTTCATACGGTAATCCATCGACCACAATCAGGGGATTAGTGGCGCCGGTAATAGAAGAAGTGCCCCGGATCCGGATTTGCATGCCCGCACCCGGATCGCCTGATGATGCAATAACATCGACACCTGTCAGGCGCCCCTGCAAAGCCTGGTCAATTGAAGCGGACTGCATTTCTTCGAGATCTTTGGCATTGATTCGCACCTGGGCGGTAGTCAGGTTTCTTTCATTTATCGCTACCATTCCATTATCCGCTCTTCGCTGGGATACTATCGTTACATCACCAAGATCTTTGGTGGATGATTCCAGCGATTGATTTATAGTGGTCCTGTCGCCGATAGGAACTTCAACCGTTTTAAAACTGATATGAGAAATGTTCAGCTTATGTTTTTTATTGACGATTTTAAGTGAAAAGTTACCATCCACATCCGTCCTGTCTGCTTTGATCGTGCGGCCTTCTTCATCTACTTCTGCAACGGTTACTCCATGTATCGGTTTATTGTCCTTATCGGTGATCTTTCCCTGTATCGTTACAGGCTGGCCCTGCTGGGCCTGGCCAGTGATACCGGGCATGGCTGCCAGGTAAAAGCAAAGCGTAAGGTAAAGCAAGCGTTTTTTCATAATCAGTATCCTACGTTTGGTTTATGGATGTTTTAGATAATTATCGATAAGGTGTATTACAGTTCGGTTTGAAAGCTGGTCACTGGAAGTCTGGTTGGTAGTCCCATATAGCAGGTGCGCATGTTTTACGTTTAGCTGATCGCTCACCTCGAATACATTTCCAGGGTACTGCACGTTTATCGTAAAAGGATCACTGGAAGCAGATCGCAATAGTGTGGGGAAAAATCCAACTGCTTTTTTATCTGCGATAATCGAAGTTCTGTCAACCACGTGGTACAATACAAAATTTGCGACCAGTAATTTATCGGATCCAAGCGTCGGGCTGAAATTCGGGTTCGCGACAGTACCTGGCAACTGACCATCAGCTATTGCCTGTCTTACTGCATTATTATTGGGGACAAAAACGGTGTAAAAAGATCCTGCCGAGGTGCCCAGGATGGTGAACAAAACAGAATCATATACCTGCGATCTTTTCATGTAATTCCAAAACAAGTTGTATTCGGAAGCGGGTGCAGTACCCAGCGCCTGGAGATGATTCCCTATTTGTAGATAGGAGAAATATAAAAGTCCATTCAGGTATATCACGCGACCATTTTTTGCAGTTTTTACACTGTCAATGGTCACAGTAAGGTTTCGGTCGGATGTACCGGCAGAGATGATCTGGTTGCCTTTGTATTTAATTACCTCGCCTCCAAATGTGCTAACGGCGCCCGTACCAGCAAACCCGGGTGTTCCTAATGCATCCAGTTCACCGTTTGGCGTTTCAACCACGCTGCTGTTCAATATTCTTAAAAGATTCAACCGGTTTGTATCATTCCCTACGCCGTTAAAAGTGAAAAGATTCGTAGCCGAATTGTAATCATAACCCTGGGCTCTTAACACGACATCCGGCATCATAAACAAAGTGTACTTAGCATTAGGATTTGTGAGAACGGACTTCAGGTCATTATCAAGCAAACGGGTCATCAGGCTGAATTTTGGATTCAGGTATGCTTTGCCATAAACTGAAGAGAATACATTGGGTTCGTTGACCTTATTGCTGCCGTAAAAAATACCATTGCTCAGAATTTTCCGTTCAATAATATTCGACTGGTAATCTATGTGCGGCGGCTCAACAAGCGAATTCACGGTGTTATTGAATTTGGAGGGCCATAAACTCGTTTGCCACATGTGTGAATTGAGGAGATCAGCAATAATATTTAATGGCAGTGAATTTACCGATGGATAGTTTTCCAATAATACCGTATTGATGTATTTCAACAGGGAATCATTTTTAGGGACGATCATCGACCATCCGTCTCTTTGCCCGTCATTATCCTGCTGTTTTAAGTAATTCTCATTGTTGGGAGAATAAGACAACAAACTTGAATACACTTTTACCAATACGTCTTTGTTTTGACCGGTAAGCACCTGGTAGCGATGTGTAGCATCCGCATTTTGAATAAAGAGCACCATGTACCTTTCAAAAAGATTCCTGAATTCGCTGTACTCAGGTTTGGATCTTAAGAATTGATCCAGGCTGGCAAGAGGAGTAACAACATGGTCAATGACGTGTATGACCCCGTTCTCCGCTGGAATATCTTTTTCTGTCACTTTCGCATTGGCCACATTAAAACCGGAAAAAGTGGTGTTGGGATAAAAACCATTATAATCTGCCGACGATAGTCCAGTATTAGTCAAAAAATCATTTGTGAAGTAAGGAATGTACTTATTATTATTATCTGAAGAAACATAATAAGGCGTGCCCGCTGTCGCTATGTTTACATTATTCCTGTTGGACGCAATTGCAATAACCGCTTGACCAGCTGACGTAGTATCGTTATAGAAACCGGTATAATAGGCGGTACGTCTTTTAAAGGCGGAATTATTTATCCATCCGAGATTTGACTGGTAATCATCAAGTAGGTTCCTGTTAAATGCATTAAACACCAGCAGGTATTGTACAATGCTTTGCGCCGTGGCAGAGTCCATGGCGCTTACGCTGCTGATTTGCCTGCTTTGCAAAAAAGCGGCGAATTCAGCATCTGTTTGAAAAGCAGAGTCGCTAGGAGCAAAGAGCGTCCAGTAGCCCGCCGTGCTTAATGTTTGCTTATACCCTGCTTTGTCAATTAAAGAAAGGAATTTGGTAAACTTTCCTTTTGCCTGCAGTTGCTGGTAGATAGCTGGGTCAGGGTTGGCTGGCGGATCATAGAATTCATTAACCTTTTTCTTACAGCCCGGGAAAATGCTGAGGACGATAAAAAACAGTGCTATGGATCTCATACAAGTAGTCATAAAATAGTCAAAGCGTTTATACGAACTCTCTTTGAAATAATTAATAATACCTGTACGATCAGATTAATACTGAATGCTGTTACCCAATAAGGCAACTAATGAATCTTCCGAAAAAAATTGGGGAAGTCAGCCAAAAAGCCGATGGGGTACATAACCAGCAGGGAGCAGTTATCTTCATGAGTAGCAATCGGTTTGGTGTTCAGCAATCAATTAATAAGCAATCGTACGTTTAAGGAAAGTAATAGTTGTTACTTACCTGTAATAAAAATATCCGATTGTATTCTGATAACTATCCTGTTGCATCCTGAAAATCATTGATAAACCGGAAAACCTGCGCAATCGTTCCCGGAAATTCTTGTGGTAGATTCCGTTACGTGCCGCCTTGCCTGCCAGACGCCAGGCTCTTTTATTATGTAAAGAAGTAAATAAACTTAGCGAATGAGAATAAGATTTCCCTTTTTAAAGATTGTCTTACCCAAATAATCCACCGCCTGCACCATGTACACGAAGTTGTTCGTGCCCTGTGGCATGCCGCTGATCCTGCCATCCCAACCTTTTCCAATCTGGCTGGTGCTGAAGATCAACTGGCCCCATCGGTTGAAGATCCTGAAGAAGTTCAATTGTTTTATGCCGACGCAGATTGGGTAAATATTATCGTTTCTTCCATCTCCATTGGGAGTAAACGCAGAAGGCATGAAAATATCCGGGCCTGTTTTGAATACAGTCACCTTGATGTCATCTTCGGCATAACAACCGAGCGGGTTGGTAGCTCTTACAATATAGGTGACGTAATCTATTTCCGGCCCGAAAACGGCAATAGGATTATATATCGTGGTTGAGTTCAAACCGGTAGATGGAGTCCAGGAAAACACATTGGCTGATGAATCGCTTACAGTCGCGTTGAACTGCAGCGGCTGATAAGCAACGATGTTGGTATCATTTCCTGCAAACACGATGATCTTTGGAAATACCTTAACCTTAACTGTATCATAAAGAGAATTCGGGCAACCGGCATTGTTAACCGTCAGCACATAGTTTGTGGTTGTTTTCGGCGTTGCGACCGGGTTAATAGTATATGGAAGAGAAGGAACAGTTCCATTGCCCGTGTTGACCAAAGTGCCAGCGTTGCTCCAGGTATAGCTTGTACCGATCGTAATGCTGGCATTCAAAGCCTGCGATTTGCCGTAGCATATCGCAGACGAGTCCGGGTTGATACTGGCCCGCGGAAAAGGAACATTGATAAAATTGATCGTTGCAATAGCGCTGGTATCAGGCGGGCACACTCCGCTCTTTACGATCGTCCGGTAATAAGTCGTCTGGTTGATACCATTTACATTATATGAATTAGTTGTATTGGCGGGACTAAAATTATTCCAGTTGGTGTTGTCATTCGAAATCTGCCAGTTTGATACCGAACCTGTATTTCCTAAAAGTGAAATTTGACTGTTCTGATTTTGTCCCAGGCAAAAACTACTGTTGGCAGGATCCAGTACACCTCCGACGCTTTTTGGGTCCACTGTAACGATAGCAGCAGTACTTGTATCGAGTTTGCAGGAGCTACCGTTTTGTACCAAAGCCCGGAACTGCGTCGTGGTCGTAAGATTTAAAGCGGTGTAACTGGGGGTAGTATTGCCCAGGGTTGTCCAACTGGTACCATTTGTTGATGATATCCAGTTAATGACATTACCAGTTTGACCATTAAGGTTAAGTAAAGTGCTATTGGTTCCCGTGCACACGGTGTTGTTGTTTACCACCTGCCCCGGAACGGTTGGCGGACTAACGGCTATCGTCAGCGTATCCTTCAAGTTAGCGCAACTGTTTATTTCATTGATCGTGATATTGCCACCGGTATTTCCAGCTGTCACATTAATGATGTTTGTACTGGCACCTGAATTAACTGTCCATCCTGCAGGAACAGTCCAATTATAGTTACCACCGGCCAGTGCAGGCACCTGGTAGGTAAAATTGCTGCCGATACACGCTACCGGGGTACCGGTGATCTCGAGACCGGCGCAGGTGTTACGCAGCGCAACGTACGCATATGCGAAATGCGCGCCGGGCGCACAATTGTCGGCTTCAAAGGTTAAGGTTACTTGCTGGCCACGATAGGGAGAAAGATCAAAAGTGACTTCAGTCCATCCCTTTGTCCAAACATCCTGCAACAAGGTTCCTGAATTGCCGCCAGACCCAGCATGGGATAAGAATAAGACCGGGCTAATATTAAAACCATTGGCTAACGCTGTAGCTGTATCAAGGGTAGCACCCGTCGAGCCGCTTCCGCCACTTCCTCCACCGGCATTATTGAATGTGGGCAGGTAGTACTGGGGTGATGCACAGGTAATGATGCTATCAGAAGATTTCAATATGGCTTTAAACAGAGGTTGTTCATTTGAATTATGTGTTCCATTTTCCAGCACCATGGCATATGCATAAGTCATCGTATAAGGAACAGTGATTGGGCCGGCAGGAACATTGATCGTATAAGTAATCCCTCTTGTAAATCCTCCCGGGTTGGGAGAAGTTGAATGAAGATCAAAGGAAGTGGCGGGTGAACCAATCTTTACAGAGTAGCCATAAGCATAACCATTGATCGTTGGGATGACCGGGAAGTTCCCGTACAGGTCATTTGAATTGCTGGTCAAAACCTGGATGCCGGTAGCCCCGATCGTAAATTCAGGGATGGCAGTAACTCCTGCGTTGGGTGCGGGATAATTTTGGGCGGATCCATTGACCAAACCGGTTTTTGCAGCCCAGGAAGAAATATCACCTGCGGCGAAATTGATGTTGGCCGGACAAGCCTGGTTTTGGGAAAAACAGGGAAGCATGAAAATAGCCATCAGCACGGTGGTCCAGAATTTCTTAACTCCGCAATACATAAGCATATGTGGCTTGTAAGCTTCCATAGTTTAGAGTACCTAAATACGAAATTAGCTGCCCATTACGTAGTTTTTAGGAAAAAAAGGCAAAAACATCAGATTTTTTGCCAGAAGGGTGAAAGTAATCGGGATTTTCTGAAGTATAAAAACGACAGGGTCCAGTTTTTATTTTAAAAATGTCTCTTTTCGATGCATTTTGGGGCAAATAAAAATGCCTTCGTTTACCTATTTTTGCACCCCATTGCCTTGTAGTATAATGGTAGTACGACAGATTCTGGCTCTGTATGTCAGGGTTCGAATCCTTGCAAGGCAACTACTAAAAATCAAAGGCCGCTGTGAAGCGGCTTTTTTGTTCTTGCTCTGATAGATATTCTTATTTGCTATTCGTTGAGCACAGGTTCTCAGCATCCACTGTGGCGCTAATCACTAATACTACCATTTTATTTCCGGCTGCCGAACCTGAAAAGCTAGCCCTGCGGCATACCTCTATTCTGCGACTAAACAGCCCCGTAGAAATTTTTAAATTTGCACATGCAAATCGAAATCCTCAAATCAAAGATCCATCGGGCCACAGTTACCGAAGCCAACCTTGACTATGTAGGAAGTCTGACCCTTGACGAACAATTGATGAATGCCGCTAATCTTATCGAAAATGAAAAAGTGCAAATCGTCAACGTCAACAATGGTGAACGTATCGAAACTTACATAATCAAGGGTCCGAAAGGAAGCGGTATGGTTTGTCTTAACGGACCTGCGGCAAGAAAAGGCGCGATCGGTGACATCGTGATCATCATTTCTTATGCAACCATGGACTTTGAAGCTGCCAGGACTTTCAAACCCTCAGTCATCTTCCCCGATGGCGATAATCTGGTATAGGTTTAACGTGCTTATTCTTTCTTAGTTTTTCTGCGCGAACTTAGAATCTTAAATCAAAGGTGCCCCGTGAAAATTGCAGATCATTGCATCCGCTCTTTTTAAAGCTAATTTCAAATTCTCCTGAAAAGATGTGATTTGTTTTGTCGGGTCTTTTATACCCATAAATTTAATCAAATCATGACCGAATATTTCATAAAACTCATCTTCATTTCGCTGACACCACTATTGCAAGGTGAAAACACCTCCCAAGTCACCGTGATAAAACGTTTTCTTAAAACCAAAATTACTTTTAGCTTTAGTCAAACCACAAACTAGCCACCAAATGAGCTTTCAAGCTGTAAAAGACTATTTCAACCTGAGTCTTCCCGTCGACGATATTGAAGCACAAGGGAAAAAAAACCTGGGATATGTTCTTCAATACTTTTTCCTTGTTTTAGGAATCACTGCCCAACCCTTTATCGATAAATTCAGAGAGACGGGAAATTGGGAATATTCTCCGCAATACCTTATTGGTAGAACTACTTTTGGAATTTTAATAGGCCTGGCCTTGTTTCCTGCAGTATACCGAAGATCATGGGACCAGTCTCATCCTATATTCATTCAACTTTGTACGATTTTTTCCGCCGGTATTGGTTGGCAAAGCCTGATTGCCGCAGGTGTCGATGCATCTAAAGTCGCATCGTAAATCCGTTTGAACTTTCTTACAATGAAACTGGAAAAAGCACTGTCATATAAACGTTCTTGCGAACAAATCCTGTTGCTAAATGAATTGGATTCACCCAGTTTTCCAAAAACACTAAAACCGATTGAACGGGAAATAGTTGACAATCTCGTTGGCGTTAGTGTTACCCGTATAAATAAAAATGACTTCCAACTGAAACTGCTGACAGACTCATTTTTCGATTT
The DNA here is from genome assembly GCA_005884665.1 of Bacteroidota bacterium. GTDB lineage: Bacteria > Bacteroidota > Bacteroidia > Chitinophagales > Chitinophagaceae > VBAT01. The sequence continues at coordinate 89,863 of VBAT01000018.1, read as the reverse complement.
GGCCCCTATAGAGAAATTCCTTGAGCTTGATCGATCCGAGTTCATCATACAAAATGTTGGAGAAATTACTATCCTTGGTAGTAACCCCGGACCAGGAATACAAATTTGCTACCCGCAAGGATCTTCAGGCACTCTTGGCGCTTATGTGCAAGATGAAAACAGGACGATTTTTGCCTTAAGCAATAATCATGTACTGTCCAATTACTTTAATGGTGATTTAGGTGATATTATTGTACATCCCGGTACGGTTAACACAGGGCACAACATATTTGCAACAGTCTCCAAATTGCATCCTGTAAGTTTAGATAAAAAAGATTTCAATAAAGTTGATTGCGGAATCGCTAAACTCGTGGAACAGGAAGGAGCCTTTAATTTAATAAAGGGCCGTTGCACTATCAGTGGCAAAATTGAAGCAGATTTTGACAAAGACGTGTTTAAATGTGGTTCTAGGACTAATTATACGACCGGTTCAATCACCTCTCTTTATGCGACAGTAAAAGTTAATTATGGTGGTTCGCTATTTAAGAGAAAAAAAGGGGTATTTAAGGATCAAATTGAAATAACTAACTCTGAAAAAGGAAAAATGTTTTCGGATATTGGCGATTCGGGAGCTCTCTTAGTTGATTCTCAAACAAATAAGGCTACCGGCCTGATTTTTGCCGGAAGTCGAAAAGGGCTTAGCTTTGCGAACCATATAGGGGATGTTTTCGACGCCCTTAGTGTAGAACTCCTGTAAACGCTTAGAAAGTTAAAATTAACCAATTAATAATCGGCACAGCAAACGTTTACAGTAGTTTTACGGTCAGTATAAGGGTCTTTGCGCTTGAGATCGTGAATATGATATAATATGTTTGTAGACGTGGAAAACATAAAAATTGCTAAGGATGAACTGTATGATGCTATCAAGGAGTACAGTGGCGTCGTGGGCACCTCAGTCCGCAAAAAGGATGGCATGTATTATATTGTCGTGCTTTTATCACGGCTGACATCTAAAGCCAAGTCAATCCCAGCAAACTTCAAGGGCAACAAGGTGGAGTTCGAAGTGATTGGCAAAATCAATTCGATCTAGCCTCTGCTCGTCTCCTATCCCGGTCTTGCCACAATCTTCATCTCCTTATATACTGGTTTTCTAAGCATCAAATCATAACACTTTCATCACGTAGACTTGAACCATTGCAAAGCAATTTGCGTGAAAAAAAGCGATTGAGGTACGTTTATTATAATGTTGAATTTCCCACGTCGGGGGCTATTATTTATTTATCCGCTGTATACAAACCGCCAGGCTTTTCCTCCAATCCTTCAACTCGATCCCAAACGTCACTTGAATCTTTGCTTTATCCAACACAGAATAAACAGGTCGTTTGGCAAGGGTTGGATATTGAGAAGTAGCGATGGGGTTGACTTTGCATTTGCTCCCAGAGAGCTCTTTGATGGCAACCGCAAAATCATACCATGAGATGATCCCATCGTTGCTGAAATGAAAGATGTTGTGGGCCTGCCTGCCGCTAGGCAGGTTATAAGTTGTAAGCTGTAGATTATAAGAAGGAAGAGTTCCGATAATTTGTAAGAGGGCTTCCGCTAAATCGGCGGCGTAAGTAGGAGAACCTGTTTGGTCATTAACTACATTGATCTCTTCTTTATCATGCATCAGCCTGAGCATGGTTTTTACAAAATTCTTTCCGAATTCTGAATATACCCAGGAAGTGCGGATGATGAGTGTATCCGGGTTCGCATCCAGTGCCAGCTTCTCTCCTTCCAGTTTTGATTCGCCATAAACGCTTTGCGGCTTTGTCGCTGACTCCTCGGAATAAGGAGTAGTGGCAGTGCCATCAAAAACATAATCCGTGGAAATATGAATAAAGCGGCAATCATATTCTTTACAGGCTTTCGCCAATAGCTCCACCGCTTCAGCATTGATCTTAAATGCAAGATCCCTTTGGGCTTCCGCCTTGTCCACAGCCGTGTAAGCTGCGCAGTTTATGCAATAATCAGGACGATACGATTCGAAAGTTTTATTTATTCTCGACGAATCTTCAACTGGCAACTCCTCCTTTGACAAAAAAATAAATTCATACTGGCGGTAGCGAGGCGCCAGTTCCTGCAGTTCACGTCCTAATTGACCATTGGCGCCTGTTACCAGTATTCTGCTGCCAGGTGTGGGGTGTCGGGTGTCGGGTGACATTGGTTATGCAGTCTTTTTAAAAGACGAAGTTGTTTTTGCAATTGGCCAGTGAAGGAAGCTGTTGGTCTTTTTTTGAAATGATGGCCTGGTCAACCGGGGTCCTCCAGTCTATTTTTAGTTCCGGGTCGTCGAAACGGATGCCCCCCTCGCTTTCTTTGTTATAGAACTCGTCGCATTTATAAAACACGACGGCTTTTTCGCTCAATACTGAAAAACCGTGTGCAAAGCCTTTTGGAATATAAAGCTGTTTTTTATTTTCTGCCGTTAATTCAATTGAAAAACTTTTGCCGAATGAAGGCGAACCCTGCCGGATATCGACCACCACATCGAGAATTTCTCCTTTTAATACCCTTATCAGTTTGGCCTGCGCATAGGGATTAAGCTGGTAATGCAGTCCCCGAATAACGCCATAGGCAGATGAAGATTCATTGTCCTGTACAAAATGCGCTTCTACCCCGATCGTGGAAAAGTTTTTTTCGTTGTACGATTCAAAAAAATAACCCCGGCTATCTTCGAAGACCTTTGGCTCAAAAACATAAAGGCCGGAAATATCAGTAGCAACAAATGGCATGTTAAAAGCTCCAGTAATTTCTGTTATTTATCTTCCCGCGATAGATCCCTTTGAGGTCTGCGATCACGGCATGAGGCTTGGTAATACTGCTAAAATAAGCATCATCCAGTAACATAAAATCCTTGTGCGGCACGGAAATGATCACAGCATCATAATCATTGGCAATATTTTTCACCAGGCCGAACCCATATTCATGGTTAAGTTCATCTGAATCCGCGTAAGGATCTTCCACATCCACATTCACATAGTATTCTTTTAGCGCTCTGACCACATCACAGACTTTTGAATTGCGTATGTCACTTACATTTTCCTTGAAAGTAGCTCCTTTGATCAGCACCCTTGAAGATTTCACATCGCCGCTGTTCCTGATAATATGCTGGATGATCTTTTTAGCCACGTATTTGGCCATATTATCATTGATGTTACGGCCGGCCAGGATCACTTCCGAGTGATAACCGAGCTGCTTGGCTTTATGGGTCAGGTAATAAGGATCAACTCCAATACAATGTCCCCCGACAAGACCGGGTTGAAATTTTAAAAAATTCCATTTCGTGCCTGCGGCCTCTAAGACCTCATAGGTATTATTCCCTATCTTATCAAAAATGATAGACAGCTCATTCATCAAAGCGATGTTGAGGTCACGTTGTGTATTCTCAATGATCTTGGCCGCTTCAGCCACCTTGATGGAAGAAGCGCGGTGCACACCTACCTGCACGACCAATTCGTATACCTTGGCTATCTGGTCCAGTGACTCTGCATCACATCCCGATACAACCTTTATGATCCTGGCAAGGGTATGTTGCTTGTCGCCCGGGTTGATACGCTCAGGCGAATATCCCAGTTTGAAATCCGTAATATTCTTGAGCCCGGATAATTTTTCAATGATGGGCAAACAATCTTCCTCTGTGCAACCTGGATAAACGGTGGATTCATAAACGACATAATCTCCCTTCTTGACCACTTTACCGATCGTTTCAGAAGCACGCTGCACAGGAATGAGATCGGGAACATTGTGATCGTCTACCGGGGTAGGCACGGCTACAATAAAGAATTTGGCTTCTCTCAATTCATCCAGAGAGTTGGTAAACCTGATATCGCAACCTTCAAAATCTTTTTTCTCCAGTTCGCTGCTGGGATCAATGCTATTCTTCATCATTTCAATTCGCTTGGCATTGATATCAAAGCCGATCACAGATATTTTCCTGGCAAACTCCAGCGCGATGGGAAGGCCAACGTATCCCAGCCCGATCACAGCCAGTTTTGCCTTTTTGTCAATTAACTCCTGGTACATGTAAAGTTTTAGTTTAATGGTTTGTATATGGGTTCGGTATTCTTTATTTCATACTCACAAACTCTTTCGGTTGCTTATACAGGTCTTCTTCCGGTAATGACCTGAAATAATCATACGTGATCTTCAATCCTTCTTTGCGTTTCACTTTCGGTTCCCAGTCAAGCAGTGCTTTAGCCTTCGTAATATCTGGCTGGCGTTGCTTAGGATCATCCACCGGCAGTTCTTTGAAAGCGATCTTTACTTTATGATCCGTCAGCTCCAAAATCTCTTTCGCAAATTCCAACAGGGTGATCTCATCCGGGTTGCCAATATTCACAGGAAAATTGTAGTCGCTCATCAGCAACCTGTAAATTCCTTCTACCAGGTCGTCAATATAACAGAAGCTCCTGGTCTGCGAGCCATCCCCGAACACAGTCAGGTCCTCCCCTCTCAATGCCTGCCCGATGAAAGCCGGCAGGGCACGACCGTCATTGAGCCTCATTCTCGGCCCATAGGTATTGAATATGCGAATGATCCTCGTATCTACATTATGGAATGTGTGATAAGCCATCGTAATAGCTTCCTGGAAACGCTTGGCTTCGTCGTAAACACCACGAGGTCCAACAGGATTGACATTGCCCCAGTATTCTTCCGTTTGCGGGTGGACCAGCGGATCTCCGTAAACTTCACTTGTTGAAGCGACCAGTATTGTTGCATTCTTTGCTTTTGCAAGACCCAGGCAGTTGTGTGTTCCCAGCGATCCAACTTTCAGCGTTTGAATCGGGATCTTGAGGTAGTCGATAGGACTGGCTGGCGAAGCAAAATGCAAAATATAATCCAGGTTGCCTGGGATATGTATGAACTTGGAAACATCATGATGATAAAACTCGAATTGTTCAAGCTTGAACAGGTGCTCAATATTGCGCAGGTCACCGGTGATCAGGTTATCCATTGCGATAACATGAAACCCTTCCTTGATAAACCGGTCTGATAAGTGTGATCCGAGAAAACCGGCTGCCCCGGTAATTAATATACGTTTACGTTTCATAGCTTGATTTTAATTAACTACCCTTCTGCCCACGCTTTCGTAATGGAAGCCGAGGTCTTCAAGGGCTGAGAGGTCAAAAAGATTTCGTCCGTCGAAAATGGCTTTGTTATTAAGCAGATCGCCGATCTTGGCAAAATCGGGAGTCCGGAACTCATTCCATTCAGTTGCAATGATCAGGGCATCCGCATCCTTTAAGGCATCATATTGATTGCCGGCATACTCGATGACTTCCCCAATTTGTTTTTTTACATTCTTCATTCCTTCCGGATCGAATGCACAGACCGTTGCTCCCTCTTTCAATAAACTTTCAATGATAGATAATGCCGGCGCCTCCCGGGTATCGTCAGTATTAGGCTTAAATGCAAGGCCCCATAAGGCGAAATGTTTTCCCTTGAGGTTGCCCTTGAAATATTTTTTGATCCCTGGTAACAGGTGTCCCTTCTGGATCTCATTTACCGTCATCACGGCTTTTAATATCTTGAAATCATAGTTGACCTCGATAGAAGATTTTTCCAGGGCCTTTACGTCCTTGGGAAAACAACTACCACCATAACCAATACCGGGGAATAAAAATCTTTTGCCGATCCTTTCATCGCTTCCAATACCGCGGCGAACCATGTCAACATCAGCGCCGAGCAGTTCACACAGCTTGGCGATCTCATTCATGAAAGAGATCTTAACAGCCAAAAAAGAATTGGCCGCATACTTGGTCAATTCGGCCGAACGTTCATCCATGAATATAACAGGATTGCCCTGGCGCACAAACGGCGCATAGAGATCGTTCATTAATTTCTTAGCCCTGTCGGAGCGGGTACCGATTATCACCCTGTAAGGTTTCATGAAATCTTCTACCGCCACTCCTTCGCGTAAAAACTCCGGGTTACTTACCACATCAAATTCGCCTTTATAATTTTTTGCGATGGCAGCATGTACTTTTTCTGCTGTCCCTACCGGCACTGTGCTTTTATCAACGATCAGTTTATAGTCAGTCAGCAATTGTCCAAGATCTTCTGCAACTCCCAGGATATATTTCAGGTCGGCTGACCCATCTTCTCCGGGAGGAGTTGGCAAGGCCAGGCAAATGATCACTGCATCCCTGATGCCGGCAGCGAGATCGGTGGTAAAATTGAGGCGGCCTTCTTTAAGGTTGCGCAAAAATAATTTTTCAAGTCCCGGCTCGTAGATAGTGATCTCCCCATTGCTCAGCATTTTAACCTTGCCTGCATCAATGTCCACGCAAGTCACATTGTTTCCTGTTTCTGCAAAACAAGTTCCAGTTACCAAACCAACATAGCCAGTTCCAACGACAGCAATTTTCATAATTGAGTTTAGAAGTTGAAAATATAAAATTTAAATTATCCGCTTGTATATTCAGTTACCTTATCCGTTATAAACTTCAATTGCTCTTCATCCAGTTCAGTATGCATGGGCAGCGAGATCACCCGCTGTGTTAGCCAATCGGTAACCGGCATCGGCCTGGAGACAACGCTGACGTTGTCAAACATCTTTTGCTTATGCCCCGGTACAGGATAATAAATCATGGAAGGTATCTTATTATCGGCAAGAAACCTGTTCAATCCATCGCGGTACTTTACGGGATCTTCCGGCCCATCGATCACCAGCGTGTATTGATGGAACACATGGTGTGAATAGCCTGCCCTGAACGGTACCTTTATCCTTTTATTGTTTGCAAAAGCCCTGTCATAAAAATCTGCTGCCTTTCTTCTCGCGGCGATATATTCATCCAGGTGTTTCAATTTAATAACAAGAATAGCTGCCTGGACCGTATCGAGCCGACTATTGCAACCAACGACATCATGGTAATATCTTTTGCTTTGGCCATGATTGGCAATCATTCTCATTTTTTCGGCCAGCGCATCATCAGCAGTGAAAATAGCTCCGCCGTCGCCAAAAGCGCCCAGGTTTTTTGAAGGGTAAAATGAAGTGGTCCCGATATGACCGATAGTCCCGGTTTTCTTTTTTGACCCACCGGGAAAAGTATAATCGCAGCCGATCGCCTGTGCATTGTCCTCGATCACATATAGCCCGTGTTTTTTTGCAATGGACATAATCTCCTGCATGGGAGCGGCCTGCCCATATAGGTGAACCGGTACGATCGCTTTGGTTCTAGGAGTGATGGCCCTTTCCAGGTCTGCGGGATCCATGCAAAACGAGCCAGGATCTACTTCCACGAAAACCGGGGTAAGTCTAAGCAGGGCAATCACCTCAGTGGTGGCAATATAGGTAAAGGAAGGTGTGATCACTTCGTCCCCCGGCTGCAGATCGAGGGCCATCATGGCGATCTGTAATGCGTCGGTTCCATTAGCGCAGGCAATGGTGTGCTTTATGGACAGGTAAGTGGAAAGATCAGCGGCGAAATCCTGAACAGCTTTTCCGTTGATGAAAGCCGAGCTCTCCATCACTTCCATTACAGCATTATCTACCTGCGACTTTATTTTATGATACTGTGTTTTAGTATCCACCATCTGGATTGGACGCATTCACTCGGGGGTTTAAAGGTTTAAAGGTTCAACGTTGAACGGTTTGAGAGTTCACTGCCACGACTATGCCCTGGCGGGTATAGTTGGGTAACAGTCAACCATTAAACCATTAAACCATTAAACCATTAAACGTCAGAATTCAGTGCGCAAAAATAGTAAAATAGCTGTAGTTTAAAAGTTTGCTTTTACATTTGTTTCTTATTCGCAGACAAATCATTGAATGTTTTTTTTTACAATATTTTTCTCCTGCTATTTAAGGCCGCTACACAGCTGGCATCCCTGTTTGATGGCAAGGCAAAAAAATGGGTAAATGGCCGGAAAGACATCTTTAAAAAACTGCAGGAAACCATTCCCCAAAACGAAAAGATCATCTGGGTACATTGTGCCTCGCTGGGTGAATTTGAGCAAGGGCGACCGGTTATCGAAAAGCTCAGGTCGTTGGACACTGGTCACAGGATTTTATTGACTTTTTTCTCGCCATCTGGTTACGAGGTCCAGAAGAATTATTCAGGAGCCGACTGGGTCTTTTACCTGCCTGCAGATGGAGCCAGTAATGCAAGACGTTTCTTAGAAATTGTCAATCCACAGCTCGTGATCTTTGTAAAGTATGAGTTCTGGTATTACTATTTGAAAAAAATAAAGTACCGGGAGATACCGCTGCTCCTGGTTTCCGCGCTGTTCCGCCCCGACATGTCCTTCTTTAAGTGGTACGGTGGATTGCAGCGTAAAATGCTTTCCCGGTTCGATCATTTATTTGTACAAACCGAAGAATCAAAAAAACTGATCGCCCGGATCGGGCTTGAGGGTATTTGCAGTGTTTCCGGCGACACACGATTCGACCGTGTAATTGGAATTGCCGAAAAATTTGAACCCATCCCTTCTATTGAAAAATTTATTGGCAGTAGCAAGGTCGTTGTCGCCGGAAGTACCTGGAACGAAGATGAAGAACTCCTGCAAAAAGCGTTTGGTTCGATTTCCGATACATCTCTAAAACTGATAATTGCCCCACATGAAATCACCGAAGCTCATCTTGATGATCTGAAAAAGTTGTTCCCTAACGCAATTCTCTACTCCCAGCTCACCACCGGTCCCTGGCATCTGACACCCGAGACCCGGCACCTGATCATTGACAACATCGGTATGCTCTCCCGCCTGTATAATTACGGTTCTATTACCTATGTCGGCGGAGGTCTGAAACCAATGGGTGTACACAATGTGCTTGAAGCAGCTGTATACGGGAAACCTGTTATCGTGGGACCGTTTTATAAGAAATATGTCGAGGCAAGGGAACTCGTTGATGATGGCGGCGCACTGGTAGTTAAGAATGAAATTGAGTTAGCAAATGTAATCACCAACCTTCTTAATAACGCGCATGGCTGTTATGATAAAGCCAGCAACGCTTCAAAGAAATATGTCGGGAGAAATAAAGGAGCTACAGAGAGGATAAGCCTTTACATTCAGGAAAAGCGTCTTCTTACCAGTTGATCAAAATGCTGGACGGTCTTATTTTCATTATCCCATCCCAGTTTGACTTTCAGTTCACGTGTGATCCAGTAGTCAGCTTCCGCATGAATATTGAAGCTATTGATCGTTTTTATACTGCGCTCATACATGGCTTCATCGCCACGGAAAAGGTCATCTATAAATAAAAAGCGGTCATTGATGCCGATCGCTTTGCGGAGATCTTTGATAGGAGTTTCCTTCAACATTTCAAACAGTTCTGTTTTGACCTGTTTCAATTTATCATTGAGTGATTCAGGTTGTATAGAAGTCCTGTTGTCCAGGTGAGTTTCCTGTAGCTGGTGAGAAAGTGTCGGGATCTCGATCATTGGATCAAATGCCATGTCCAGCTGCCCGTTATCATTTACCACTGAAACCGTACTATCAACCAATACAGTTTCTTTTACTTCCTGTACCTCTCTTACCCGCTCTTCAGCTGGTTTTGTTTTCGGTAAAAACCTTTCGTACTCGGTCGGCACCTGGCTCATGCCGGATGGCATGGTGACTGCCACTTTGGAAGTACCCAGGGTCTTTGCAGTCCTGGGCTGCAATTGAGATAATTCATTTTGTAATTGTTGAACCGTAGTAAGTAATTGAGCAGCTTCAGCACCTGAGGCGAATTGCTGGTTCAACTTTGCAATGAGAGCTTGAATTCTTTCCATGTTATCACAGTTTAAGAGGATTTAGCGGGTTTCAGCGATCAGAAGAATGTTTGTACCTCGATGTCGATCAAATCTTTTATTCCTTTTCTTTGCAATACGGGTCAGCAGGCTGATCAACGAAATCCGGCTTTGAAGTTACAAACTNNCCAACAAATATTATTGTGCCTTTATTGTGAATAAATCTTAACAATGTTTATTGAACCGAATTTACGGGGTGAGAGAAGGGGATGGATAGAAGTGATCTGTGGGTCGATGTTCAGCGGGAAAACGGAGGAATTGATCCGGCGTCTAAAGAGAGTAAAGATCGCCAACCTGAAAGTAGAGATATTTAAACCGGCTATAGATATACGTTACGACGAAGTTAAAATCGTGTCTCATGACACTAACGCCATTCAGTCTGCTCCTATTGATAACTCCCAAAAGATACTGCTGATGGCGCAGGATGTGGATGTGATAGGTGTGGATGAAGCCCAGTTCTTCGATGACCAGTTACCCTATGTTTGCGATGAACTGGCCCGTCGTGGAATCCGGGTGATCGTCGCGGGACTTGATATGGATTACCTGGGCAAACCGTTCGGCCAGATGCCTTTTATCATGGCCAAGGCCGATTATGTCACCAAACTGCATGCGATCTGCGTGAAGTGCGGAAACATTGCAAATTATTCTTATAGAAAGATCCCTAACGATGACCAGGTAATGCTTGGGGCTACTGATGTGTATGAACCGAGATGCAGGGTTTGTTACCACGAGAGTGATAAGAGTGATAAATCTGAAGTCTGAATCTTGAAATCCGATGAACCCCTCCGCTTTCGGATTCTCTCTTCGGATTTCATTTTTTAAAATTTCGGCTTCTTTGTTCGGATCTCGTTTTTTAAAACTTCGAATTTCTAACCATGCGATCAATTCGTCATATAGTGACCCTCTTTAAAAAAGATCTCCTGCTTGAAATAAGACAGCAGTATAGTTTTTATGGCATCCTGTTATACATCGGCGCCACGGTATTTGTTTTATTCATGGCCATCGATGAGCCAGAGAGCACGATCTGGAACGGATTGTTTTGGGTGATACAACTATTTATTTGTATCAATGCAGTGGCGAAAAGTTTTTTACAGGAGAGTAAGGGAAGAATGTTGTATTTCTATTCCATTGCGTCCCCTGCTGATTTCATTCTGTCTAAATTACTTTTCAATTCCTTGCTTATGCTGTTGATGAGCCTGCTGAGCATCTTGTTGTTTATTTTGTTTTTGGGCAATCCCGTGCAGAAAGCCGTGCCTTTTATTGGCCTGGTGTTATTGGGCGGATGGAGCCTTAGTCTTGTTTTCACTTTCCTGGCAGCTATTGCAGCAAAAGCGCAACAAAATGCGGCTGTGATGGCTGTATTGGGTTTTCCCCTGATCATTCCCCAATTGCTTTTATTGATGAAACTTTCCAATGCAGCATTCAATCCAGTTTTGATCATTGAAGCAAGTACCGTGCTTCTTCTCGTAGCATTAGATATAATGATCATATTGCTAGCTGTGATTCTTTTCCCGTTTTTATGGAAAGATTGAGAATGGAAGCGCGAAATAAATAATATCGAAATCCGAAAAAAGATCAGAATATAGGCAGATCAGTAATATTACCAGCTTCGTCCTTCATATTTTTCAATTCCAGTAGCGTCCACTCCGATAGTTATCAGATTTTAATTTTGACCACTGAGGACCTTAGAGAAGGAACTCTGTGGCTCTCTCCTGCTGCCTTGGTATAGCCATGTCAAGGCAAGCCCGGGATTCCAAGATCTGTTTTTCCCTTCGTGGCTCTTTGTGGCCGTTCTGATTTTTCAAACAGCTATACTGCCTCAATTTCGTACTTATTCTCTTTTACCCTTATTTTTGCTGACTTTTTCACCATTGGCCGGTCCAATGGCTATCAATAAAAATAATATGCGAAAATCCTGGTGGAAGATCCTGACTGTTGTTTTGTTGATCTACACTTTTACTGCCGGGCTTCTTATTAAAATTCCTGATCTCCCGGCATTGGGTCAAACCAGCCGTAACCTGTTTTTTCATGTAGGCATGTGGGCGGCAATGATGACGCTATTCACTGTTTCTGTAGTTAACGCCATACGTTACCTGCGCACATTTAACCTGAAATATGATATCTATGCGCGGCAATATGCCGCTACCGGTGTCATTTTCGGCGTACTCGGATATGCAACGGGAAGTATATGGATGAGTTATACCTGGGCAGACCCGAACAACCCTTTATTCCAGTCATTCAGCGCCGTTGCCAGGGAACCAAAGCTGATCGGTGCTGCGATTGCGTTGCTGATATATTTTGCCTACATGGTATTGCGCGACTCCATTAATGATATCGATAAAAGGGCAAGGATCAGTGCAGTGTATAACATATTTGCTTATGCGATGTTATTTCCTTCTATCTGGATCGTTCCGCGAATATTACCCAGTCTACACCCGGGGCAGGAAGGCAATCCTGCTCTTAACTTCAATGATGTAAGTTCCCTGATGCGAATGGTAGAGTTTCCCGCTTTTATCGGCTGGGCCCTGCTGGGCGTCTGGATCGCTACGCTGAAAATACGTTCCACCATATTAAAAGAAAGAAAACTTGCGTCATGAAAAAGATGAAATATCTCCTGGTGTCATTATTACTGCTGGGCGGATCAACAATACTCAATGCGCAGGATGACAGCCAGGGCAAGAGTGTTGGCAATTTTATGTACAGCAACCAGCGCAGCTATGTTGTTATTGCTGTCATGCTCACCATATTGCTTGGTCTTATATTATTCATGGTAAGGGTCGACCGGAAGCTGACCAAGTTAGAGAAAGAAAATAAATAATACCTGCCAGGTGTCGTTGCATTGATGAACTGCGGTACCAGTGGCTAATAACGATTGCAAATAAAAACTCACTCACATGTCAGAGAAAAACTATAGTTTTTTCGGGGCAGTAGAAAAAAGCTTCGATAAAGCTGCAAAATTCACCAAATGGGAACGAGGTATCCTTGAACAGATCAAAGCCTGTAATGCAGTGTACCAAATGAGATTTCCCCTAAAAAGAGATGACGGAAGCCTGGAAGTGATCGAAGCTTACCGCGTACAGCATTCACAGCATAAAACTCCATGTAAAGGCGGTATCCGCTTTGCCGCGGAAGTAAACCAGGATGAGGTTATGGCCCTCGCTTCGCTGATGACGTACAAATGTGCCATTGTAAACGTTCCCTTCGGTGGTGGTAAAGGCGGTATCAAGATCAATCCCAAAAAATATTCTGCTTATGAACTGGAAAAGATCACCCGTCGCTATACGGCAGAACTGATAAGAAAGAATTTCATTGGCCCCGGCACTGATGTTCCTGCCCCGGATTACGGAACAGGAGAAAGAGAAATGGCCTGGATAGTAGATACCTATTCAGCTATGCACCCAGGAGAAATTGACGCTGCCGGATGTGTTACCGGTAAGCCCGTGTCACAAGGAGGCGTTCGTGGAAGACGTGAAGCAACCGGTCTTGGTGTTTTCTTCGGCATCCGCGAAGTATGCAGTCTGCCGGACGTTATGAATAAACTGGGATTATCTACAGGTATCGAAGGTAAAAGGATAGTTGTGCAGGGTTTGGGAAATGTCGGATACCATACCGCGAAATTCTTCCAGGATGCCGGCGCCAGGATCATCGCGCTGGCTGAATATGAAGGAGCGATCAGCAATAAGGACGGTTTGGATGTGGATGAGGTCTTTAATCATCGCAAAAAGACCGGTTCAATACTAAACTTCCCTGGCGCTTCCAATTTTGATAATAATATGGACGCCCTGGAAATGGAATGTGATATTCTTATCCCGGCCGCCCTGGAAAATGTTATCGATGCAGACAATGCACCAAATATCAAAGCAAAGCTGATCGGTGAAGCGGCCAACGGTCCTTTGACGCCTGAAGCAGATGAAGTGTTCATCAAGAAAGGAAGTATCGTTGTTCCCGATATGTACCTGAATGCCGGCGGTGTGACCGTATCTTACTTTGAATGGTTGAAGAACCTGAGCCATGTTCGTTATGGACGCATGGAAAAACGTTTTACAGAAAACCTGAACTCGCATATCCTCGGCCAGATAGAAGCTCTTACCGGTAAAAAAGTAACGGAAAAAGAAAAAGAATACATCCTGCATGGAGCTGATGAAGTGGACCTTGTGTACAGCGGTCTCGAAGAAACAATGATCACGGCAACGCACGAGATCATGAATGAATGGAAAAACAATCCTGATATTCCCGACATGCGCACTGCCGCGTATGTGGTGGCAATTAATAAAGTGGCTACGACTTATGCGGAGCTTGGGATATTCCCGTAAAAAAGATAAATACTCAAATAGTCAAATCCCATTTGCATAACCAAGTGGGATTTTTATTGCGAGACTACGAAAGTCGAATTGGTGCAAAAGCCATTGCCGATGCAGTCTAAAAGATTATGTAGCCACGGATCAACTAATTAATGGATAAACTGGATCAGCACGGAGCTATCCATTGTGGAATGAAGTCTATGCCTTTTCATAAATAAATTCTTCTCCTTTCAGCAAGGGATGTTTTCCCAGTAAGACATGACGTTTGATCTTTAGCGGAAATTTATTGAAGAACACCTCCATGACCCATGGTTCCAGGCGAAACTCAAAGTAATTATGTTCTTTATTAGGAACCGGGAAAAATGTAAATCTCTCCGGGGAAAATTCGAATGCGAGTGTAATAATCTCAGCTTCATTCTCGGGAAAATGCATCTCCCCTTTTGTATCCGGGTATAGCCATGTTCCCTCTTCCCCTTTTTTAAGACTGGCAAAACTGTGTTTCTGCAAAACGGGATTCTTATCGCTTATCCTGACAGTAATTCCCCTCCCGGATGTACTACTTTCCACAAGAGCAAAATCCTGCCCGCTCCAGGGCCTGCTTTGCAGAATGACAATATCATCTTCTATCGAAAAATGTCCCCGGCCATGCCTGTCCAGCGCACCATAGGAAAAAAAGAACTGGAACGTGCCGTCAGGGTCTAGTTTAAAACCCGATTGTGTTTCTCTGACTGTGTGCAGTAAATAGACTCCTACCAGTTTTTCGATGGGTCCTGATGCCATAGCAACTAAGATATCCATTATTTTACCGCAAACCTTATATCCCTCTTGTTTACTACTCATCCGTTTCCATCTTCGCTGGTAATAATGGTGGAGCGGTCGAAGTTTTTCTCCTTAGCTTTCTACTTTAAAACTACATGTATGAAAAAAGTATCATTGTCCTGTCTGCTTCTCATTTTTACAACAGTTGTCTTCTCCCAATTGACAACTGCGCCCGATGGCGGAAATAAAAAAGCATTGGTAGGTGAACGTATCGGGATCACTGACATCACAATTCATTATGACCGTCCAGGCGTAAAGGGACGCGAGGGGAAAATCTGGGGGCAGCTGGTGCATGTAGGGTATGCCGACCTGAATTTCGGCACCAGTAAGCAATCACCCTGGCGGGCAGGTGCCAATGAAAATACCACTATCGAATTTTCAAACGATGTTATGATAGAAGGACAACCTCTGGCCGCCGGTAAATATGGTTTCTTTATCGCCTATGATCCTAATGAGTGCACACTCATTTTTTCCAGGAACACTACAAGCTGGGGAAGCTATTTTTATAGACCGGAGGAAGATGCATTACGGGTAAAAGTAAAACCGGTAACCACTGATAAAAGCGTGGAATGGCTGAAATATGAATTCATGAATGAAACGGAAAATTCGGCAACAATTGCATTATTATGGGAAAAACTGATGATACCCTTTAAAGTATCGGTAGACCTGGACAAGCTGCAACTGGAATCTTTCCGCCGCGAGCTGAGAGGTGAAAGAAGTTTTAATCCCGGCTGGCAACCTTACCACCAGGCAGCCAGGTACACTCTCAACAGGAATATAGACCTGGAAGAAGGATTGCAATGGGCCGACCAGGCCATCAATGACCCTTCTGTAGGAGAAGCAAATTTTATTACCCTGTCCACAAAAGCCGAGATCCTGACCAAACTAGGGCGCACTGCCGAGGCAGATTCTCTTATGAAAAAAGCATTGCCGCTTGGAAACATGCAGCAACTACATCAATACGGACGCCAGCTTTTGGCGCAGAAAAAAAATAAGGAAGCACTGGAGGTCTTTAAAATGAATTTCCAGAAAAACCCTAGCCAATATACTACGCTGATGGGATTGACGAGGGGCTATTCTGCAAATGCCGATTATAAGAATGCGTTGAAATATGCTAATATGGCTTTACCGGTTGCTCCGGGACAACAGGCCAAAAAGCAGGTGGAGACAATGATCGATCAGTTGAAAGCAGAGAAAGATGTTAACTGAAAAATCTAATCTTGAATTCAATTGCATCCAAGCAATTCACAAAGCTTGGTCTCCAATGCAGGACCGCGTAAATTCTTTGCGACAATTTTGCCATCAGGGCCTATGAGGAAGTTTTGAGGGATACTTTGTATTTTATATTTCACCGCCACGGCATTGTTCCATTGCTGCAGGTCGCTCACATGTGTCCATGTCAGGTTATCGGCATGAATAGCCTGCAACCATCTTGCTTTTTGACCCGGTCCGTCCAATGATACACCCAATACAGTAAATTTTTTATCCTTGAACTTATTGTAATTGTAAACAACATTAGGATTTTCCTGGCGACAGGGTCCGCACCAGCTGGCCCAGAAATCAACCAGGACATACCTGCCCCGGAATGACGATAGTGAAACCGCGACGCCCGAGGTATCGGTCTGTGTGAAATCAATCGCGGAGCTGCCCACTGCCAGGAATTTTGCTTCATTGATCATGTCTTTGACGTACTTGCCATAGAAGTTATTCACCGCGGCAGGCCTTAACGAGTTAAACCTTCTCTCTGTTACCAGTATATCTTCCGTGAGCTGCATCGTAACCGCCAGCATAAAACTGCTGACCGGCGATGCCTTGTACGTATTGATAAATGATTCGATCTCCTTTTGTATTTCGTTGCTCGTATTTGTAAGCGCAGACCATAGGCTGTCCGTCTTTCCTCTGTATTGCAATTGCTGGTTGATCTGGCCTAATTTTTCAAACAGGGGATTGAATTTCTTCTGGAAAACATCAAACGCGGTATGAGTAATCGAGCCGGTGACTTTTATATTTCTGAGCTCGTTCGCATTACCAGAGATCTTTGCGATGGAATTTTCTAAAAAAACGGCAGCCTTCCTGTTCCCTTCTACGTTCAGGCTAAGCAGGGTGGGCTCCTTCAATGAACCTTTCAAAACAAACCCTTCTTTTTTTACGACGCCTTTCGCAATAGTATCTGTAGGTGTATTAATATCTGTCAAAGAAATCGCAGTTCCCACGTGCAGCCCTTCGATTTTCCCCGACAGAGAAAATTTTTTCTGGGAGAAGGTAAACAAGGGGGTAAATAAAACGAAAGCAAAAATCCTTTTCATCGAATAGCCTGTTTTAATAATAATGGACAAAGATAATTTCTTTTTCTAAGGAATCATTACAGGCATCAGGCGAGAATACCGCTTATAAACTGTTTAACGGTTTTTTCTATGGAACCGTTCGTTTCCAACGCCTTAATAAAGGCCGTGCCGATGATGGCCCCATTGGCTAATTGACACGCATCATCAAAGCTCCGCCTGTCTTTTATACCAAAACCTACCAGCACAGGATTTTTTAATTGCAGCCTGCCGAGTCTTTCGAGATAAGTGGCCACAGAAACCATATTCTTTTCAGTTCCTGTTGTTGAAGAAGATGAAACGGCATAGATAAAACCCGTACTTAATTCATCCAGTTTTTTGATTCTTTCGTCCGAAGTCTCGGGAGTAACCAAAAAGATAAAATCCAGTTTGTATTTTTTAATAATTGCTCCATATTCCGTTTCAAACTCATGCATGGGCAAATCGGGCAATATCAAGCCGTCTATACCCACGGCGGCAGCATCGTTGCAGAATTTTTCAAACCCATACTGGAGCACGGGATTCATGTATCCCATCAGCACCAGCGGCAAATGAATTTCTTTGCGGCAATCCCTTAGTTGTTCAAATAGCTTTTTGATCGTCATACCATTGGCCAAAGCGATCGTGCTGCTATGCTGGATCACGGGCCCGTCAGCCAGGGGATCACTATAGGGCATTCCCGGCTCTATCATATCCGCCCCGTTCTCCTGTAGCGCCTTCATGACATCTATTGTTGAATTCAACAGTGGATAGCCTGCCGTGCAATAAACATTCAGGACACGTTTATTTTTTTGAGCGAATAATTTCCCGATCCTCGACATGTTTACTTAAATTTTAATTTTCATACGGCCTGATCGCGATAGGTGTACCATCGATAATAAGAATATTGTAACGCGGGTAGGCATCCAGGTCTACAGTTAGCTTATACACAGCCTGTTTCGAATTCTTTCTTTCAAACTTCAATTCTATTGTATCGCCTCGTTGAACAGAAGTAAGCTGTTCCTTCGCAAAATCGGCATCAAGACATCTTTGGAACTCGTAGCGCTCCCCGTTCAGGTTGGAATTCATTTTGAAATCCATGTTCATCCCATTACAGTTATCAGCTACTTTTTCGAATTGAAGATCGTGCTTGACAAATGGTTTGGTTTTGCACCCGTTCAACAGAGCAATGATTAAAGCAACATAAAATAGTTTCATATAGAATGATTAATTATTGCATGGCCTTCATATATGTTGCGAGATCCTTATCCCCTCTCCCACTTAAACAAATCACAACAATATCATTTGCTGTAAATTTCTTTTGATTCAATGCTGCCAGTGCATGAGCGCTTTCCAGCGCAGGAATGATCCCTTCCAGTTTTGCCAGTTCGAATGCTGCTGCCAGGGCTTCTTCATCCGTAGCGCTTAGAAACTCAGCCCTGCCACTTTCAAACAGGTGGGCATGCAGGGGACCTATGCCCGGATAATCCAGGCCGGCGGAAATGCTGTGTGGCTCTACCACCTGCCCATCTTCCGTTTGCATCACAAGGCTTTTGCTTCCATGCAGGATTCCCGGTTTTCCCAATTGAGTGGTAGCTGCGCTTCTGCCGCTGGCGATACCCTGGCCAGCTGCTTCTACTGCAACAAGCCTTACATTTTCATTGTCCAGGAAATGATAAAATGCGCCTGCTGCATTACTGCCGCCGCCTACACAGGCGATGACATAGCCGGGGAACTCGCTACCCGTCTTTTCTTTTAGCTGAATCTTTATTTCTTCGCTTATCACGCTTTGGAATCTTGCCACCATATCAGGATAAGGATGTGGCCCTACCACTGAACCGATAATATAATGTGTATCGTTTGGATTGTTGATCCAGTCGCGAATAGCTTCGTTGGTAGCATCTTTTAAAGTTTTGCTTCCGCTTATGGCGGGGATCACTGTTGCTCCCAGCATTTTCATCCTGGCTACATTCGGGGCCTGTCTTTCAATATCTTTTTCTCCCATGTATACGAGGCATTGCAATCCTTTCAAAGCGCATACTGTAGCCGTGGCAACTCCATGCTGTCCCGCCCCTGTTTCTGCAATAATTCTTTTTTTGCTCAAACGTTCTGCCAACAGTATCTGTCCAATCGTATTATTGATCTTATGCGCACCGGTATGACACAAATCCTCCCGCTTCAGGTAGATTGTTGTCTTATGCTTTTCACTCAGCCTTTTTGCGAGATACAGCGGGGTTGGCCTGCCTGCGTAATCTTTTAACAGTTGTTGAAACTCCTTTTGAAAACTCTCACTGTATATAATCTCAATGTACCGGGTCTTCAGCTCTTCCACATTCCTGTGCAGCATTTCGGGAATATAGGCACCCCCAAAATTGCCATAGTAGCCAAAAATATTTGGTTGCTTGTAAGTCCCTTTATTTATAGATGTTTGCCTGTTGATCATTTTTGTCGCTTTATGGCCAGATGCCGCAAAAAAAACCTTACTCTCACGCCACGACGCGACGACGCAACGCTCAAAAATTAGGTTGCTCTTCGTGGCGGCGTTGCGCCGTTGCGTGAAATTTATGTTTGTAAGCCTGATCGGCCCAATAATTATTCGATGGTATATGACCTCACAATATCAGCTGCAAAAATTTTAAATCCAGCCACCGTTCAAATTTCCAGCCTACCTGCCTGAAATGGGCTACTTCTTCAAACCCAAAACGCTTATGTAATTTTAAACTTGCTTCATTCGTAGCGTCGATGCTTGAGATGATCGTATGCAATTTTAATTCCTTCGCCGCTTCGACTATAGGTGGTATCAATAATTTACCGATCCCTTTTCCTCTCATTTCAGTTGCCACGTAAACCGAGTTTTCCACCGAATATTTATATGCAGCCCAGGCCCTGAATGGCCCGATCGAACTAAACCCTTTTATTGTTCCCTCCTCCTCTGCTACAAACACCGGGAAGCCCTGTTGCCTTTTCATTTCAAACCACTGCTTCCTCATTTCCAGCGTATGCGGTTCATAGTCATACACGGCAGTCGTGTGCAATATGATGTCGTTATAAATAGCCAACAATTGTGGCAAATCAGTTTCTATCGCTTCACGTATATCCATGTTGAAAGTCCGAAGGCTTTAATCCCGATAGCTATCGGGACGAATTTCGAAATTCATAATTCGGATTAAAACCTATAATGCATTTCAGCCTTTTAAGGTTTTAACAAACATCTTTACTTTCTCCATATCCTTCACTCCTGCTCCGATTTCAAACTTGCTATTGATATCCACTGAAAATAATTTTTTTGCCACTGGTTCTTTCATGAACTCTTTCAATCTTTCTTCATCCCCTGGTTCGATACCACCGCTCAGGAAAAATAATTTTTCGATCGATGCCTTCTTTAGCACGTTCCAGTCGAACTTCCTGCCGGTGCCGCCATAACCGGCACCCAATGTATCAAACATGTACATATCGCTGCCTTCATGGTAAGGCCGCACGATCCAATCGATCGGGTCATTGTCCGTCAGGCGAAAAGCCTTGACAATAGTGACATAATTGGCCACTTTTTCACAGTAATGCGGCGATTCATCTCCGTGCAGCTGCACCATATCCAGGCGGTAATCTTCCACGGTCTTCATCAATTCATCATACGCCATATTAACAAATACACCAACCTTGGCGATATGCCCCCTGATCTGTCTCATTTTTTCAGGCGAGATCTTGTTCCCGATAAACCGTGGCGATTTGGGATAAAAAATAAAACCGGCGAAATCGACTCCCATTTCATCAAGGGCCGTTACCTGTTCGGGCAGCGTCATGCCGCATACTTTTATTCTCATTCCAGTTTTGCTTTTAATTTCCTGATAAAATCAGCAAAAGCAATCGCCGGATCGGCTTCCTTCATAAATGTTTCACCAATCAAAAATCCACGGAAGCCAGCCTCTTTTAAAGTTACAATCGTTTCTATATCGCTGATACCACTTTCTGTTATCGCGATCTTATTTGTTGGGATTTTGTTGATAAGCCCCAATGATGTATTAGTATCGACCTTAAACGTTTTTAGATCCCGGTTATTGACACCAATCATATCCACCTCGTCACAGGCATGCCCCAGCTCGGTTTCACTATGAATCTCCAGCAATACCTCAAGGCCTATTCTCTTCGCAAAAGCGGCATATCGTCTTACCCTCTGCGGGGAAAGACAGGCCGCAATCAACAATATTACATCGGCGCCGATCGCCTTTGCCTGGAGAAGCTGGTATTCATCAACCACAAAGTCTTTTCGCAGTATAGGCAGAGCATTGCTTCGCGCTACACTCAGGTCATCATTTGATCCGCCGAAAAAAGCTTTATCCGTCAGCACCGACAGGCCGGATGCCCCATTTATCGTATAGGCCTTTGTAACGCCTTCCACAGTTGCTTTATCATTAATTATTCCCTTTGATGGAGACCTGCGTTTGAATTCTGCAATGATCCCGGTTTTTTGTTTATCTGTCAATGAAGCAACCAGCGACAGCGTCGTTCTTTCAAACAGGGCAGACTCCTCAAGCTCTGAAACAGGCACCTCTGATTTCTCCAGTTCAACCTGCCGTTCTTTGACCGCTATAATTTCTTCCAGGATATTCTTCACTGTAAGCTGATTAATTTTTGCAAAACCGTATTGGCGCTGCCGCTTTCCAGACTTTCGACGGCAGCATTGTATGCTTCATCATAGCTTTTATACTTTCCCGTGCAATTCAGTCCCATAGCAGCGTTGGCCAGCACTACGGCGTTCTGCGCCCAGCTTCCCTCTCCTTTCACAATCTTTAAAAAAATCTTCGCTGCCTCTTCAACGGTATTGCCACCACTGATATCTTCCGGCGAAACCATTCTTTTACCCAGTTGTTCAGGCGTCATGATCTTTTCACCCTGGTTAGTGATCACCTTGGTATCATTGGTCAGCGAGATCTCATCATAGCCGTCGAGGCCATGGATGATGGTAAAAGATTTACCGGTCAATTGCAGCAAGTAATTATAAACTCTTGCCATTTCCAGGTTGTAAACTCCAACCAACTGATACTTCGGTGTCGCAGGATTTACCATTGGTCCAAGCATATTGAAAAATGTTCGCATTGCCAGGTTCTTTCGGATAGGCCCTACCGTCTTCAATGCCGGGTGAAACATTGGCGCGTGTAAAAAGCATATCCCAGCCTCTTCCACTTCCTGTCTCAATTTGATATTATCGTTCTTGAACCTGTATCCCAGTTGCTCCATCACGTTGCTCGCCCCGCTTACAGAAGAAGCACCATAGTTGCCATGTTTCGCTACTTTTTGCCCCGCACCAGCGACGATAAAACAGGAAAGAGTTGATATGTTGAAAGTATTTTTTCCATCGCCACCTGTTCCCACAATGTCAATTACATCGATACCATTCATATCCACTTTTACGCATAGTTCCAGCAATGCATCCTGGAAACCCTGCAGTTCCTCTATCGTAATGCTTCGCATCAGGTAGACGGTCATAAATGCGGTTACTTCATGCTCGTTGTAAACGCCCTTACCGATATTAACCAATACTTCCTTCGCTTTGTCCCTGGAAAGAGTTTTGTGCTCAAATAAATATTGAAGGATCTTCTTCATTTTCAAATTATCTCATTTTCAAACTATCAAATTACCTCGTCACCCAATTTCTAAGTATCACCTCTCCCACCGGTGTCAATACACTTTCCGGGTGAAACTGCACACCCTGCACATCATATTTTTTATGCTGCAAACCCATAATATAATTGTTCTCATCCCTCACTGTGATTTCCAATTCAGCAGGAAAATTTTCCTCACTTACGATCCAGCTATGATAACGACCCGCCTCAAACGTTGATGGAAGACCTGCAAAAAGATTTCGTGAGATGTGGGAGGTGAGAGGTGAGACCAACTCCCGACCTGCCTTGCCGGCAGGCAGGCTCACCACTGTCATCGGGGTGGCGACTCCATGAAACACCGTCGAAAGATTCACCAGCTTTCCTCCAAACGCTTCGCCAATGGCCTGGTGGCCCAGGCAGACCCCGAGTATGGATTTTGAAGAAGCATATTCTTTGATCAATGGCAGCAGCATGCCGGCTTCCTCAGGTATACCCGGACCAGGTGATAAAATGATCTTGTCGTATTTCTTCACCTCTTCCAGGGGCAACTGGTCATTACGGAATACATCCACCCTTTCATGGAGGATCTTTTCCACCAGGTGAACCAGGTTGTATGTGAATGAATCGTAATTATCGAAAACCAACACCTTCATTATTTACTACTATTTTGAATTTTAATTGTTAGCCGTTGAATGAAAAACTGATGCATCCAGCATCCAAGATTCATAATCCTTAATTCATAATTCAGAACAGCCTCTCCGCAAAGTCAATCGCTTTTTTAAGCGCTCCCAGTTTATTATTCACCTCCTGCAACTCACTCTCCGGTTTGGAAGCCACAACTATTCCTGCCCCTGCCTGGCAGACCAATGTATTGTTCCGGCTTAAAAATGTCCTTATCATGATCGCATGGTTACAACTACCATCAAAACCCACAAACCCGATAGCTCCGCCATAAAAACTTCTCGCGGTTGGTTCATATTCGTTGATCAATTGCATGGCTTTGACCTTGGGCGCACCACTCAGGGTTCCCGCGGGAAATGTGTTGGCCAATAGTTCAAATACATTACTCCCCTGTCTCAGTTTTCCGGTCACTTCGCTTACCATATGGATGACATGTGAATAGTATTGTATCTCTTTAAAATGTTTTACTCCCACATCGTCACAAACCCGGCTGAGATCATTCCTGGCGAGATCAACCAGCATTACATGTTCCGCATTCTCTTTCTTATCTGCTAATAACATTTCAGCTGCTTCATGATCGACCTCATCATTACCGGTGCGACGGAATGTACCTGCGATGGGATGCACTATCGCCTTCCCGTTTTTAATTACAAGTTGTGCCTCCGGCGACGATCCCATTAGTTTATAATCGCCATAATCGAAAAAGAACAGGTAAGGGGAAGGATTGATATTCCGCAGGGCGCGATAAACATTAAACTCATCACCGATAAATTCCTGTTCAAACCTCCGGCTCAGCACGATCTGGAACACATCGCCCCTGTGACAGCTTTGAATTCCTTTTTTCACCATTTCCTTATAATCAGTGTCCGTCATATTGGATGTTTCTCCTCCCTTTGCCTTGAAAGGATAAACAGGAACATCCTTACTGTAGATGATCGATTCGATAGCGGGCAATTCGCTTTCAATTCCTGCAATGACATTTTCACAGATCGTCATTTCATCCTTGAAATGATTGATAACTATCAGGTATTGATACAGCCGGTATCTCATCAATGGAATATCGTTGGTAGAATGACGGTTGAACTGGATAGTCTCAAAAAACTGTACTGCATCATAGGTAGTATAACCGAATAAACCCCGTGCAAACGAGCTTTCCTTCATTTCCGCTTCGGCCATTTCAAATTTTTGCATGTATTCAGACAACAAACCAGGAATATTGGATCCCTTACTGATCTCCATACGTTCCGGCTTCTGACCGGGCAATTTGAATTCAATACTCTTCGAAGAGCTGATCTCGATACCGCCGATGGCATTGATACAAATAAAAGAATAGCTGTTCTCAGCAACATGGTGATCGGTGCTTTCCAGGAGGATTGTATCCCGGAAACGGTCGCGAAGCCGCAGGTAGATCCCCACAGGCGTAAAGACATCTGCCAGCAGTTTTTTACAATTCGTATCGATCTTTATTTTCTTCATAGTCTGGTCAAATCGGACCATCTTTTTAAAAATAAAAAACCCCGGGATTTACCGGGGCCTGAATATATTTAAATAACAATGACAATAGCATTACAGTACCCCGAAAGAGTTAGTATGCCACCACCATTGAATATTTATTTTTATTGTTCGCATGAGATTACAAATATAAAAGCAAAAACAATATGAGCAAATTCTTTTTACATTTGGTCATGAAGGACCGGTTTGCTGCTTTCCTGCTTTTGTTATTGCCTTTTCATCTCGATGCGCAAAGCTCAGACACGACAATCCGGAATGTCCGCATAAGCTTCGCTTTCTCTAAAAATATTTTCCCGAAAGAATGGAGAGATGAGCCGATTGACGCGACCGCAAGCCAGATGGATCGCAGGGAAATACCCAGGAGCAAAAGGATTATTACAAAAGCGCTTAACAAATACCCAGTATTCATCTTCAAAAAAAACCTCAGGTCTGTATTTTTCCTAAAGGAAATGAAATTTTTTAATGTGGGATATGGCGGCACTAATTCTGAAAATGCCGTTTACATAACCAACCGGGGCAACAGTGAGGGTTATACCGATAAATATCTCGAGCAAACCTTTCATCACGAATTCTCGAGTATCCTCTACCGGAATTATATCGATTTGTTTGACACGCTGTCCTGGAAGGAGGCCAATTCGCCCGATTTTAGTTATAATGATCCCGAAAACGGTGTCGGAGCCATACGAAGTAATCAGTCTTCGCAGACGCTTGACACATTTTTTTGCGAAAAAGGGATATTGACCCAGTATGCAGGATCTGGAATTGAAAACGATGTGAATACGTTTGCTCAAAACCTGTTTCGCCCCGAAAAGAATTTTTGGAAATTTGTAGATCGTTTCCCCCGGATCCGGAAAAAAACAGAAATACTGATCAACTTTTATCACCGGTTGAGCCCTATTTATACAGAAACTTATTTCAGGAAATTGAGTAAAAAATAAATCACATGCTGATAAAAAATAAGAAAATAGGCACCAAGGGCATGTTTTACGTAGAAAACGACGGCAACATCCTCGCTGAAATGACTTATTCCATGCCTTCCGCGGAAAAGATGATCATTGAGCATACAGAAGTAAGTGATGAACTGAAAGGCCAAAATGTAGGTTACCAGCTAGTGCATACTGCCGTTGAATACGCCCGCACAAATAACGTCAAGATAGTTCCGCTTTGTCCTTTTGCCAATGCAGTTTTTAAGAAGAAGCCCGAATACGCAGATGTTCTTTATCACTAAACAACTCACATGAAAAAAAATTTGCTGTTTCTTATTGCATTTCTTTTCTGCCAGCTTAGCCGGGCTCAAAATCCCGGTAAATACATTCTGCTGAAGCCCGATCGCGTATTCGATGGTGAAGAAATGCATACCGGTTGGGTTGTGCTCGTCAAAAATGATTCCATTATACAGGCAGGCAGCATGAGTTTCAAATTGCCGGCAGGTACACAGGTGATCGAACTAAAAGGAATGACCTTATTGCCAGGTTTGATCGAAGGCCACTCGCATTTATTCCTTCATCCCTACAATGAAACCAAATGGGAAGACCAGGTACTGAAAGAATCAAGGGCCGAGCGGACTGCCAGGGCCGTCAACCACGCGAGAGCGACGCTGATGGCAGGTTTTACAACGGTAAGAGACCTCGGCACTGAAGGCGCCATGTA
>VBAT01000018.1:37120-63217 GCA_005884665.1 Bacteroidota bacterium | reverse complement strand
AAAAAGCGATTGAAAAAGGAATTATACCAGGGTCCAGGATGATTGTAGCAACAAGAGCGATCGTTGCCAAAGGAACCTATGCTCCCAGGAGCGAATCACCGGATGTGGAGTTGCCGCAAGGCGCCGAGGAAGTAGGAGGTGCGGAGGATCTTTCGCGGGTCATACGATCGCAGATAGGCCATGGCGCCGATTTTATTAAAATTTATGCCGACTATCACAGCCTAAATGACGAGACCAGGCCGACATTCAGCCAGCAGGAACTCGACCTGGCGGTCAGTATAACTTCCAATAGTGGCCGCAAAGTAGTTGTGCATGCCACCAGTCCAGAAGGAATGAAAAGAGCAATCAATGCCGGTGTATCAACGATCGAACACGGGGATAAAGGAACAGAAGAAGTATTCAGGATGATGAAGGAAAAAAATATTGCTCTCTGTCCTACCATTGCTGCCAGCGAAGCGTATGAAATCTATAACGGCTGGCAAAAAGGAACTGACCCAGACCCCGCAAGAGTTGTCAATAAGAAAAAAAGTTTTGCAATTGCGTTGAGGGTGGGTGTAACTATTTGCATGGGCGGCGATGTAGGTGTATTTGCGCATGGTGACAATGCACATGAGATGGAACTGATGGTCGACTACGGCATGAAGCCAATTGATGTTCTCAGGTCAGCTACATCGATCAATGCCGATGTTTTTGGATATGGTGATAAGATCGGCAGAATTAAAAAAGATCTACTGGCCGATATCGTTGCTGTAGAAGGCGACCCTTCAATGGATATAAAAAATATACGGAAGGTAAAGTTGGTAATGAAGGATGGAGTGATTTATAAGCAATAATTCTTTGACAGGAACCAAAGAATCAAGATACAAGAACCAAAGAAATTGAAATTCAAATATTTAAACAGAATATCCCAATTTCTACCATTTGATCTTTTGTTTTGAAGCTTATTTGGTTCTTGGGATTTGGTTCTTAAAACTTTGTTCTTGAAGCTACTTATTATAAGTCACCTTCCATATCTTCCCCTTTGTATCATCCGAAACGTACAGAGCACCATCGGGCCCCTGGGCCAGTCCAGAGGGGCGATACTTTGCATCATTCGGTCCTTTGAGCACATCCTTTCCTGGAAATCCGCTTGCAAACAATTCATAATTGCCGGAAGGCTTTCCGTTTTTGAAAGGAACAAACACTACACAATAACCGGCTTGAGGCATCGGCGCCCTGTTCCAGCTTCCGTGAAATGCGATGAATGCACCATTCTTATATTTTGCCGGGAACATATTGCCGGTATAAAATAACACTGCATTTGGCGCCCAGTGTGCCGGGAATGCATAAATAGGTTGCTCTTTACCCGCACAACGATCCTGCTTCTTACCATCGCCGCCATATTCCGGGCCCAGCACTTTCTTTTTTTGCTGGGGATCATAGTAGCAATAAGGCCATCCGCAATCCGCTCCTTTTTTTAGCAGGAAAAATTCTTCAGCGGGCAATTCCGCATTTTCTTCATTATTATATTGATCGGGCTTGATAGTGTTCAACTGGTCGCGGCCATGCTGCATGGCATATAATTCATTTTGCTGCGAATTCCAGTCGAGTCCCACAACGTTGCGGAGACCCGTAGCATATCGTGTTCCTTCGGGATAAGATTGATTCAATTTGTCCGCCTTGAATTGCCATATGCCTCCTGCTTTTTCCAGGATCGGACAGGGATCCTGTCCCGGTGAACCGGCTGTCCTGTTCACTACCTGGCAGGCATTGGAATAAGCGCCGATGTTAACATAAATGTTGCCGGCGTTATCGAGTGCAATTGATTTGCTGTTATGTTCTCCCCTATCGATCAAACCTGTAACGATCCTTTCAGGATGATCGGGATCGGCGACTTCATTATTTACAAGCTTATACCGGTACACATCGGTGTTAGAAGAAGCGTAGAGATAGCCATTTTTTATGGCAATGCCGGTGCCGC
The DNA here is from genome assembly GCA_005884665.1 of Bacteroidota bacterium. Classification (GTDB taxonomy): domain Bacteria; phylum Bacteroidota; class Bacteroidia; order Chitinophagales; family Chitinophagaceae; genus VBAT01. Next base: position 61,257 of record VBAT01000018.1, on the reverse strand, counting down.
CATAGTTTCCAAAACTTTTTACCACTTCGTACTGTCCATTCTTCTTTGCATCGCGCAACACAAAAATTCCCTTACCGTCTTTCAATCGCTCCATTTTTACATAGATATCTCCATTGCTGTTGACAACAATGTGACGGTTATTGCCAAGCGATTCGATAACGCTGGTGGAGTTAAATCCCGCGGGAAGTTGAATATCGCTCGCAGGTGCGGCTGATTTGTCCGTGGTTTTATCTTTTTCCGAAACAGTGCCGCAAGCTAATAGCGTAAAAACAATGATGGCTTTAAATGGAACTGAAGTCATATGAAAAATTTAGAAAGTAAATTTAGTGTATCCGGTGATTCGATGTTGCCGGGTGCAGTAGATTTCTATGGTATTGCCACGGATACACGGATGATGTGATTTTTTTTGTGAATTCGTCGCAACCTTTATCTATCCGTTTATTTGTTAATCCGTGTATTCGTGGCAGCAAGACTATGGTCCTGGAGCAGCAAATTTCTATGCTGCTTTTTTAGATCGTTGGACAGGTTGAAAATAAATCTCAGGGCACGAAATCGAAGAATTGCCACAGATACACGCATGACTCATTTTTTTTCCGTGAATCCGTGGCAAATACGCTATTGAAAACACATTGTTTCATACCTTAACGACCTAAAATTTCCCTGTATGATTACCCGGCTCTTCTTTTCCTTCATCGTTGTCTTCTTTTTTGTTCGAATAACCGCCCATGCACAGGACGATGGGGCCTACAAAACTCCTCCAAAAGATATTGCCGATATGTTGCTGGCAAAGCCTACACCCAATGTTGGCATTGATGATAAGGGCGAATGGATGCTGTTCAGCGAATTCAGCCTCTATCCCTCTGTTGAGGAATTGGCCAGGCCCGAATTAAAGATCGCCGGTCTGCGGATCAACCCCGCCAATTATGCCCCGAGCCGCCAGAATTATATCAATAATTTTTATCTCAAGAATCTTTCAACCGGCAAAGAGTATAAAATAACCGGTCTCCCCTCACCTCTTTACGCTGCTAATGTCAACTGGAGCCCGGGCGAAAAAAAGATCGCCTTCACCCAGATCACCCAGGACCGCGTCGATCTGTACGTGATCGATATTACCACGCAGAAAGCAATGAAGGTGAACAAGACTGCGTTGAATGCAGTACTTGGCGGAGCTTACCAATGGTATGACGACAATACTTTATTATATCGCGCTATCTTAAAACCTGCTTCTGCAGCTCCGCCCAGGCCTTTGATGCCTAAGGGACCTACGGTGCAGGAAAATTATGGCAGGGCTTCTCCACGTCCCACTTTCCAGGACCTCATCAAGAGCCCATATGATGAACAGTTATTCGAGTTCTATGCAGCCAGCCAATTGGTAAAAAATATCAACGGCGTTGAAACGAAGATCGGGCAACCTGCTATCTATGGCAATATCAATATATCGCCGGATAAAAAATATATGATGCTCCGCCAGGTCAAAAAACCTTTTTCTTATTCGGTTCCTGCTTTCGGGTTTCCTACTGCAGTTTACATTACAGATATGAATGGAAAGCTGGTAAAACAACTGGCTGATCTGCCTTCTGCCGAAACAGCTCCCAGTGGCAACGATAACGTGCAAAATGTACCCCGCGGTTTCGACTGGAGAGATGATGAACCGGCAACAGCGATTTGGGCAATGCCCCAGGACAGCGGTATGATAAAGAAGAATGTCGAATATCACGATGCCGTCTATGCATTGTCAGCACCATTCACAGGAGAAGCCAAACAAATTTTAAAAACAAAGATGCGCTATCGCGGCATCACCTGGGGAACTGCAAGTCTGGCATTGGTAAACGAAGGTCTTACAGGCAAACAAAGAACGCAGGTTGATCGCTATAATCCATCTACCGGCGAAATGGAGATATTGATCGAAAGAAATACAACCGATGCTTATTCAAATCCCGGCTTTCCGGTAACGGTAAAAAATCAATGGGGACGCGATGTGATCGCCACCGTTGACAATGGCAGTAAATTATTGCTGAATAACCCAAGCGGCGGCTCGCCCAAGGGCGATCTTCCGTTCCTTGCAAGCTTTGACCTGGCTTCAAAAAAATCCGAGATCATCTGGCGTTGCAATGAAGGTTATTTTGAAAATGTAGCTGCAGTGATCGACCCCGTCAAGTTAACTGTGATCACACGGCGTGAAAGTGAAAAGATGGTCCCCAATTATTGGAAAAAAGATCTCAAATTGAAAATTGCAGATCGGCAACTAACTGATTTTGCCGATCCCTATCCGCAACTCGAAGGCGTAAGCAAGGAAAAAATAAAATATAAACGGCAGGATGGTGTCGATCTCACGGGTGATCTCTACTTGCCGAAAGGATATGATAAAACAAAGGATGGCCCGCTCCCTGTTTTCATCTGGGCCTACCCGGCTGAATACAATTCCGCTGCCGATGCGGCACAGGTGCGTGGCAGTGAACATCGTTTTACCTTGCTCAACTGGGGATCACCAGTGTTTTATGTCACGCAGGGATATGCAGTGCTGAATAACGCGGAGATGCCGATTGTGGCTACCGATAAAGACAAAAAGCCCAATGACAATTTCATTGATCAATTACGCATGAATGCCGAAGCCGCAATCAACAAATTAGCGGAAATGGGAGTAGGCGATCGCAACCGCGTGGCTGTGGGCGGGCATAGCTATGGCGCATTCATGACTGCAAATCTTTTAGCTCATACTAATTTATTTAAAGCAGGCATTGCACGCAGCGGCGCTTATAACCGATCATTGACCCCTTTTGGATTTCAAAATGAAGACCGCACATACTGGCAGGCGCCAGAGTTATACAATGAAATGAGTCCGTTCATGTATGCCGATAAAATAAAAACACCGATACTCCTGGTCCATGGAGAAATGGACGATAATACCGGCACATTCCCGATCCAAAGTGAAAGATTGTTCAATGCGATCAAGGGACATGGTGGCATAGTAAAATTCGTAAGTCTTCCATATGAAGCGCACGGTTATCGTGGCCGCGAAAACATCTTGACGATGCTGGCTGAGCAGGAACTGTGGCTGGATAAGTATGTGAAGAATGCCCCGAAAGTGGAAGAGAATAAGCAGAAGGCATTCTGAGCGTTGCGTCGCTTCGCTCGCAATGACGACAGCGTGATGTTTGAACTTTATTTCCCCAGCAATAGCAACACGGATGATCGCCTGTTGCGTCGCACCCTTCAGGGTTCGGTAATTCTATTGAGCAATTCCCAAAAATAGTGAACCCGGCTTTTAAATTTGACAGACAAAAATGTAGCAGCCTTTTAACATTGCGCACCTACGGAGCGCTGCAAAACAATACACAATGATGCCTCCGGCATTCCATCCCTACCGGACAATACAAATTGAAGCATCTGATTTTTTCATTGACTGAGGCCTGGTAGCGTGATTCTTCCGTCAATTGCATGAAATAAACACTAATGATCCAAGCTGTCGCATTATCAGCTGTTGTATTTTGTCCCGGGGCACAGGCGGGTCAAAGCTAAAATCAGCTGCTTTTAACATCCCGTCTTTTGCGCTTGGACCATAGCCTCAGCCTGGACGCGGGACGATGAAAAAAACGTCCGGGTTTCCTCTATAGACTAATGCACACATCTACTTTGACTTCTGCATAACTTATTGGAAAGTTCTGTTTGCCCCAGCGGGTCGTATATCGGTGGCACAAACAATCATTGAAATGTTCATCTGTGGCGGAATGATGTCTCCGTAGTATATTTCCCCGCTGGCAAGTAGATCAAGTATGAAATTGGCGGCCTCCGACATTCCGTCTTTCTGGGATGAATGCGAATTGAAGCGGCAAACAATCGTGAAATAAGACTAAGACGATGCCAAGTTCTGTTTGCCCCGTGGGGCCGTATATCGGTGGCACAAACAATTATTGAAATGTTCATCTGTGGCGGAATGATGTCTCCGTAGTATATTGCCCCGCTGGCAAGTAGATCAAGTATGAAATTGGCGGCCTCCGACATTCCGTCTTTCTGGGATGAATGCGAATTGAAGCGGCAAACAATCGTGAAATAAGACTAAGACGATGCCAAGTTCTGTTTGCCCCGTGGGGCCGTATATCGGTGGCACAAACAATCATTGAAATGTTCATTTGCCCCATAGGGGCAAAATCGCCTATGAAATGGGCCTGCCATAATATAAAAAAAGCCTGCGGACTAAACTGCGGGCTATATAATTTATTATTGAAGCAATATCACTTCGCAGAAGCCGCCGTGATCACATTCAATGCTCCAGCCGCCTTGAACCATTCGATCTGCTGTGAAAAGCTCAACATGCCACAGGGGCAAAATCTTTTATTCGAGAGGCGTAAAAATATATTGGTCGTCATATTCAATCTCAAACTGTTTTAGCAAATTCTGATATTCTTCAGCAAAGGATATTTTCCTGTGATGCAATTGCTGGTTTTCGATGTAGGCAGCTACGCGACTTATGGATGATTTCTCATAAGAAAATCCCCCAAAGCCTCCCTGCCAGCGAAATAATGAATGAGTGAGTTTCCTTTTATTGATCCATTCCGACGAATCTCCTTTTACAATACGCATCAAATCAGAAAGTGATTGATGAGGTCTCATTCCAAAAAGCATATGGAGATGATCCGGCATGCTGTTAATGGAGATCATTTTATGCTCATGATTCTGGATGATGCCGGTTATGTATTTATGTAACTCCTGTTTCCATTGCTCTGCAATCATCGCTTTGCGGAATTTTACAGCAAAGAGACAATGGAGATGTATTTGTGTATATGAATTTGCCATGGCATGAATGTTTTTAATACAATTGCAGACGAAGTTTAGCGAAGTACTCATCTAGCCTTTCTAAGAGGAAAGATAGCAGGCTGTTGATAACGTAGCAATGTTTTATGACGACGCAATTATGTTTTTTCAACAGCATTGGCGGTATAATTCTTCCACTCAACGCATAATCAAATCGCGAAAATCGGGCTGAATAACTGAAATATGTCTCCGTAGTATTTTGCCCCTATGGGGCAAGTGAATCATTTGTGAAATTGGTTGCTTCCGACATTACGTCCCTCTGGGACAAGTACAAATTGAAACATCTGATTTTTTCATTGACAAATCTTAATGTAGAATTCTTCCTAAGGATCACATTAGCTATAGAATGATAATCAGCGGTTGTATTTTGCCCCGATGGGGCAAGTGAATCATTTGTGAAACTGGTTGCTTCCGACATTACGTCCCTCTGGGACGATACAAATTGAAGCATCTGATTTTTTCATTGACAAATCTTAATGTAGAATTCTTCCTAAGGATCACATTGGCTATAGAATGATAATCAGCGGTTGTATTTTGCCCCTACGGGGCAAGTGAATCATTTGTGAAACTGGTTGCTTCCGACATTACGTCCCTCTGGGACAAGTACAAATTGAAACATCTGATTTTTTCATTGACAAATCTTAATGTAGAATTCTTCTTTCGGCCCTATGAAAAAAACGCTAAGGATCACATTAGCTATAGAATGATAATCAGCGGTTGTATTCTGCCCCAGAGGGGCGCGCTATCGGTGGCTGAAATAGTCACTCAATGATCAATTTGCCCCATAGGGGCAAAATATCCTATGAAATGAGCTTGTAAATAGAAAAAAAGCCCGCAGACTAAACCGCGAGCTTACAATTATTATTGAATCAACATCACTTCGCAAACGCTGCCCTGATCACATTCAACGCTCCGCCGGCTTTAAACCATTCTATCTGTTGTTCATTGTAAGAGTGATTCACAGTGATCGTATCCACAGTTCCGTCTTTGTGGTTCAGATCAACAGTCAACGGCACACCAGGTGCAAAGTTCTCCAGTCCATTTATATCGATGTTATCATCTTCCTGCACTTTATCATAATCTTCTTTGTTGTCAAATGTCAGTGCCAGCATACCCTGTTTCTTCAGGTTGGTCTCGTGGATGCGCGCAAAACTTTTTACAAGGATCGCCCTTACACCAAGATGACGGGGTTCCATGGCAGCATGTTCACGGGATGAGCCTTCCCCGTAATTCTCATCTCCTACTACTACGCTGCCTACACCGGCTGCTTTGTAAGCCCGTGCTGTTGCCGGTACTTCACCATAGTCACCAGTAAGCTGGTTCTTTACCGTATCAGTTTGATTATTGAAGAAATTGATCGCCCCGATCAGCATATTGTTGCTGATATTATCCAAATGTCCACGGTACTTCAACCAGGGACCAGCCATACTGATATGATCGGTTGTGCATTTACCTCTTACCTTGATCAGCAATTGCAATCCCTGCAGATCATATCCTTCCCAGGGAGCAAAAGCAGATAATAATTGCAAGCGCTGGCTTTCGGGATTGACAATGACCTTTATCTTGCTTCCATCTTCAGCGGGCGCCTGGTAACCTGCATCCTTTACATCAAAACCTTTAGGTGGCAGTTCAAACCCAACAGGCTCTGACAGCAAGAATTCTTCGCCCTTACTATTCTTTAGTTTATCTTTTAGAGGATTAAATGTGATCGTACCAGCCATGGCCATTGCTGTAACGATTTCGGGGCTGGCTACAAACGCATGTGTACTTGCATTACCATCGTTGCGTTTGGCGAAATTCCTGTTGAATGAGGTGATGATCGTATTCTTCCTGTTTGGATCGTCGATATGTCTCGCCCACTGACCGATACAGGGACCGCAGGCATTTGCCAATACGACACCGCCTGCATCTTCAAATTGTTTGATAAACCCATCTCTTTCGATGGTATAGCGAACCAGTTCGCTGCCAGGCGTGATCGTAAATTCAGAAACCGTTTTTATTCCCTTACTCATCGCATCTTTTACAATGCTGGCAGAGCGGCTTATATCTTCATACGAAGAATTGGTGCATGAACCGATCAGGGCTACTTCCAGCTTCTCCGGCCATCCATTTTCTTTTACTGCTGCGGCCATCTTTGAAATAGGTGTTGCCAGGTCGGGAGTGAAAGGTCCATTGACAAAAGGCTCCAGCGTGCTCAGATCCAACTCCAGCACCTGGTCGAAATATTTTGAAGGGTCCTTATAAACTTCAGGGTCAGGACGAAGATGCTCGCGGATCCCGTCGGCGAGGGCAGCTACCTCTTCACGTTCGGTTGCTTTCAGGTATTCGCTCATTTTTTCATCATAAGAAAAAACAGAACAGGTGGCTCCTATCTCGGCGCCCATATTACAAACTGTTCCCTTGCCCGTCGCGCTCATGCTATCGGCGCCATCGCCAAAATATTCGACAATCGCCCCGGTACCTCCTTTTACAGTCAATTGACCGGCCACCCAGAGAATAACATCCTTACAACTGGTCCAGCCGCTCATTTTGCCAGTCAGTTTTACCCCGATCAGTTTCGGCATTTTTAATTCCCAGGGCAAACCTGCCATTACATCCACTGCGTCAGCGCCACCTACTCCGATTGCTACCATTCCAAGACCCCCGGCATTCGGGGTATGACTATCCGTTCCGATCATCATTCCGCCTGGGAACGCATAATTCTCCAGGACAACCTGGTGAATGATGCCCGCCCCCGGTTTCCAGAAACCGATGCCGTATTTATCAGAGATACTCGACAGGAAATCATAGACTTCGCGATTCGTTTCGATAGCCAGTTCAAGGTCTCTTTTGGCGCCGATCTTAGCCTGGATCAGGTGATCGCAATGCACCGTGGAGGGTACCGCTACTCTGTTTCGCCCCGCTGTCATGAATTGCAACAGAGCCATTTGCGCCGTTGCGTCCTGCATCGCCACCCTATCGGGGGCGAAGTCCACATAGTCCTTTCCTCTTGCGTAAGCTTTGTTGGTTTGATTGGTCAGGTGAGAGTATAATATTTTTTCTGAAAGAGTCAATGGCCGGCCGAGTAATTTCCTTGCTGCAGCTACTTTTCCCGGCATTTCTTTGTAAACTTTTTTTATGAGGTCGAGGTCAAATACCATGATGGAGGGTTTAACTATTTAATACTGAATGTTGAAGATTGCCCCTGATAGATAAATACATGATATCAGATCTAAATCTTCAATTTTTGTCAAAATCGTGGTGCAAATTTACAAAAAACACCCATGTTAATAAAGGCTATTGTGTCTTTTGCGCCAAATTTCTATTTTAGTGTTATGAACAAATTCAAAAACTTTGTGGAGTGGAATGCGTTCGGTGTTTGTTCTGCCATTGGTGCCCGGATGGGCATTGCTACCAGTCGTATCCGCCAATATTTCATTTATACTTCCCTGCTTACCGTGGGCTCCCCAATCATTATCTACATGGTGCTTGCCTTCTGGAGGAATATGCGTAGATACATGAAGGCCGCGAAAAGAAATCCGTGGTATTACCTATAGATGCCGGTTACTGGATGCCTGGTGCTTAATGGTCCCGTAGGGACGAGATATCGGTAGCAACATTCAACGTGTTGCCCTTCGTGCCGTAGGTACGAAATTTAATCCTAAGAATAAGAGATGACAAATTCTAAGGCTGGATGCCGGGTCAACAAGCTCCTTCGTTAATTGGATATATTCGATAAATATCATTTTGCCGGCGACGGTAACATAGATGATCGTCCCTTGTCCCGCTTTCAGCGGGACTCCGTTTATCGTTCTATTCTTTGCTCGTCATTATTGCGCACCTATGGAGCGCTGGCAAACAATACACAATGATTCTACCGGCATTCAACCCCTACGGAGTTCACGTATTTTTTGGCAATAATCTGGTTAAAGAAATACAGACGATTCTTGCTTGAACAAACCTTCCTGCAATTTTGTTTTTCCTTAAACTATTTTTGAAATCCAATTGAATTACATGAACATCTCCAACAACAAAATCCTCATCACTGGTGGCGCGACCGGCATCGGCTTTGGGCTCGCTGAAAGATTTGTAAAAGAAAAAAATACCGTGATCATCTGCGGGCGCCGGGAATCCGCACTTAATGATGCAAAAGGCAATCTGCCTGCCCTTATTACAAAATCCTGTGATCTTAGCGATGCCGGCGGAAGAGAAGAACTCTATAACTGGGTAAAAAAAGAACATAGCGATCTCAACGTGCTGATCAATAATGCCGGTATTCAGCAATGGATGAACATAAGTGACGATAATTTTTTTCAGCGGGCAAAGGAAGAGATTACAATAAATATTGAAGCCCCAGTTCACCTTGCATCCCTGTTCCAGAATTTACCTTCCCTGGAAGTTATCATAAATGTCAGCTCGGGCCTTTCTTTTTCACCTTTGTCAAAAGTGCCGGTATACTGCGCTACCAAAGCGTTTCTTCATTCATTCACACTTTCGCTGCAACACCAGTTAAAACCCAGGAATATCGAAGTGATCGAACTCATCCCGCCCGCATTAAATACCGATCTCGGCGGCCTGGGTATACACGATGCGTACCCTCCTGTCAGCGGATTTATTGATGCAGTGTTTGACCAGTTGAAGCAAGGCAAGACAATCATCGCTTATGGAACCAGCGAACGGATGCTTAATGCGGGGCCGCAGCAATTGCAACAGGCGTTCTCAAGGATGAACCCTGTAGAATAGTCGCCAGATGCTGGAACATCCTATTATCTACCAGTATCCGCTATCTAGCATCTCGTATCCAGGACCAGCATCCAGCATCCAGTTTTACTTCTCGTAGTGAAGACAAACAACTCCGGAAGCAAAAGCCCGGCCTGAAATAAGTTTGAGCTTAAGCCTGCTTTTTACTCCATCAAAAAAAGAAAGTCCTGTTCCCATCACCACAGGGTTCACAAAAAGCCAGAATTCATCTATAAGGTTTTCTTTCAATAATGACCGTACAGCTGTAGCACTGCCAAAGATGATGATGTTTTTACCAGGTTGTTGTTTTAGTTTATTTATTTCATCCGCCAGGTTATCGCTGATGACGATCAAATTTTTCGAAGGATCGCTTTTCATCGATCGCGACAGCACGATCTTCGGAACACGGTTATACCAGTTGGAATGCTGGATGTCATGTTTACTTGCGTTCGGCTGGTCTGCTGCCGTTGGCCAGTAACCTTCCATCATCTGGTAGGTGGTTTTTCCATACAGTGCAGCATCGGCTCTATCCGTTTCTCTGCCGGCGTATTCAAATATCTCTTCATCGACATGAATCCAATCCATTTCTCCATTGGGACCGCCGGCAAATCCGTCGGCTGTTACGTGCATGAATAAGACGATTTTTCTCATTATAGTCTGTTTTTGTCATGCAAACTTAAAGAGAGATTCCTAACAAAGGGATGCCAGATGCTCGATCCTAGCTGATAGATGGTCCCTGCAACATCAGCATCCAAGATCTGGCATCCAGTATCCAGCATCTAGTATCCAGCATCCATTATATTTGTAATTCAACAGGCAAAACATGAAACGCAGAGACTTTCTCACCACAGGCACAATCGCCACAGTGGCCCTTACTACTTTATTGCCCGCATGTCAAAATGAAGCTCCAAAAACAAATGGCACGACTGCAGCCGCCAATGATGCCGTCGCCGGTTTTGAATTAAATGAAGAAAGCATCAGCAGCCTGCAGGAAAAAATGGCCTCCGGCAAATACAGCTCCGAACAACTAACAAAAATATATCTCGACCGCATCGACGCAATTGATAAAAAAGGCCCCAGTCTTAATTCTGTCATCGAGATCAATCCCGATGCACTGTCCATTGCAAAATCACTGGATGAAGAACGAAAATCGGGAAAGACGAGAGGACCACTTCACGGCATTCCCATCCTGATCAAGGACAATATCGATACCGCTGATAAGATGCAAACTACCGCTGGAGCACTCGCCATGCAGGGACATGTCGCAACAAAAGATGCGTTTGTAGTAAAAAAGTTGAGAGAGGCCGGCACAGTCATACTCGGTAAAACCAACCTGAGTGAATGGGCGAATTTCCGTTCTACCAAATCTTGTTCCGGCTGGAGCAGCCGCGGCGGCCAAACCAAAAATCCTTATATACTTGATCATAATCCTTGCGGCTCAAGTTCCGGTTCAGGTGCTGCAGTTTCCGCAAATCTTTGCGTAGTTGCTGTGGGAACGGAAACAGATGGGTCAGTCACCTGCCCGGCATCAACTAATGGCATCGTTGGAATAAAGCCTACAGTTGGTTTGATCAGTCGCTCAGGCATTATCCCGATTTCCGCAACGCAGGATACGGCCGGTCCTATGGGAAGAACAGTAAAAGATATCGCCATCTTATTAGGTGCCATGACAGGAATTGATGAAGCGGATACCGTTACAAAAGAAAGCGATGGGAAAATTCAACCGGACTATACAAAATTCCTCGATGCAAATGCACTAAAAGGAAAAAGGATCGGGGTCGAGAAAAAAACGCAGGGCGATAATCAATATATGCATGCTTTGCAACAGAAGGCGCTTGACCTGCTTAAACAACAGGGCGCTGAAGTGATAGAAATCGAATATCTCGACAAAATAAACAAGCTGGGAGACTCGGAATTCCTGGTGATGCAGTACGAATTCAGGGATGGTGTCAACAACTATCTTTCCACTGCCAATGCGCCGGTGAAATCACTCACCGAGGTTATTGAATTCAACAAGAAGAATACGGATAAGGCCATGCCTTATTTCAAACAGGAAACCCTGGAAAGTTCAAATAAAAAAGTTGACCTTGGTTCAAAAGAGTATAAAGAGGCACTGCATAAGAGTCACGTGGAATCAAAGGAAATAATTGACGCTGTGATCAGTCAAAACAAATTGGACGCGATCTGTGGATTGACGATGGGACCGGCTTGCAGCATCGATGTTGTATATGGTGACAGGTGGGGCGATGTATTCCTCACCACTCCAGCGGCCATAACCGGTTACCCGCATATATCGGTTCCCTGCGGTATGATCTATGACCTGCCAGTTGGTCTTTCGTTTTTTGGTCCCGCTTATAGTGAAGCTATATTGATCAGCATTGGCTATGCCTACGAGCAGGCATCAAAGAACCGTGTAGCACCAACATTCAAAAAGGCTTTTCTTTCCTGACCAATTCATGAGTTTGTAGCTGCCTAAACTAAATCTATGAGAAGGATCAATTGCTGTATCCCACTATTCGTGTTATTTCTTATTTCCAGCTCTTCATTTGGACATCTAAAAAAAATAGCCATAGGCTATGAAAAAGGCCTGTCGCTGGTCTCTATGCGTGGCAACTTCGTCTTGGAAAACTTGCAAAAATCGAAGCTGAGTTTTACCATCGGAATCTTTTTTCAATACAATATCAATACAAATTTTGCCCTGCGATCGAATATATCTTTTGAAAGAAAAGGATTTGCCATTGGTCCGCATTCGGGGTATGACAGTGTTGGCAACCGCGCATCCGTTAAATCGTATTCGCGGTTTGATTATCTGTGTCTACCGATCCTGGCGAGGGTAAGCCTTGGAAAAAAATACCGGTTCTTTATTAATGCGGGACCTTATATCGGGTACCTGGTCGGCCAGGCTGATGTAACCAAAGTAAACGATGACAAATTCATCGAGAAACATATTGCTAACTTCAATAAGGCAGACCTGGGGTTGAGCGGCGGTGCAGGAGTTGAGATACCGCTGAAAAGATATGTGCTTTCCTTCGAGATCAGGGATAACTTTGGGCTATCGAATATTAGCAAGCTACCGGTTGCAAATGACGGCTCGATAAAAACAAACGCATTGAACCTTTTAATCGCTGCGCATAAAAGATGAAGTTAAAAGTTATCCTCACAGGTGCAACTGGCATGGTCGGCGAAGGCGTTTTGCATGAATGCCTCCAGCACGATGGTGTGGAGGAGGTTTTGGTTATTACAAGAAAGTCCTGCGGCATCATTCATCCCAAACTGAAAGAGATCATTCATCCCGATTTTCAACAGCTGGCAACAATTGAAGACCGGCTGACCGGCTATAATGCCTGTTTCTTTTGCCTTGGGGTATCATCAGTTGGTATGAAAGAGCCGGAATATTACAAGCTTACTTACCTGCTGACAATGAATTTCGCCACCACCCTGGCAGGCCGTAATCCTGGAATGACCTTCTGTTATATTTCTGGCGCAGGCACTAATGAGAACGGGAAATTGATGTGGGCAAGAGTGAAGGGCAAGACAGAAAATGACCTGATGAAACTCCCTTTCAAGGCGGTATACAATTTTAGGCCGGGGATTATTGGGCCTACCAAAGGTTTGAAAAACACTTTGAGCTTCTACAAATACCTGGGCTGGCTTATTCCCGTTATCCAATTGTTCGGCGGAACAGTCGTCAAATTAAGGGAGATCGGTCTCGCCATGATCAATGCTGCTACCAGGGGCTATGAAAAAAATATACTCGAGGCAAAGGATATTATTGCCCTCTCAAAAAAATAACACTAGGAGCTGTGTAATTTTTATCATTGGCATCATCAATATGCGCAGGTTAACAGCATTAGTAAGTTTTTGGTTGATTATTCCACAGTCAATGCAGACTTCGCCCGTATGTGAATGCGTAAGCGATGATCCATTCCTTATTGTCGTCCCACGTGCTGCACTGGTCTCACTGGTCAGGGTGAACCGGTTTCTCTCTTATAAAAATATTAATAACACGAACATGCCATTGTCCATGGAGGCGGAGCTGGTTGATATCTATAAAGGACATGAAAAAAGGAAACTTATCACAGTATGGGGTGACAACGGAATACTCTGCCGGCCTTACCTGTCAACTTTTAAGGAAAACAACTTCTATGTCATCGCATTTGACAGTAGCGGCCGGACATCGGGTGATGAAAAAAAAGGAGATTACTGGATCAGCGACTGCGGGACCTACTGGCTCACCGTTGATACAGCAACAAAGACAGTCGCTGGTAACATTGATGACAGGAACCGCTCACTCGAACTCTCCAGGATCAGGGAGCACTTAATCGAAAATCACCTGCCGCCGGTCTATGGACCAGAATAATTGATCAACATCTCATCTGAAATGGTCTATAAAAAAGGAATCGCAGCGAGTTCCATTTGCCTTGGCAACTATTTCATCAGAAAAGAAAGTGAAAAATGGACGAGCAGTTTCCCCGTATGGAGAAATTTGATCAAATTACATAGCGACAAACATATTTTCCCGATTTAGAATATGATTGGTATCGAATTTGCATAAACCGGCCGGTTCTGTTTAATTTTACACCTTAAATAGCTGAAGCTGAGGAAATTCAAAAAAATATTATTGTGGTCCTTCCTGGTGCTGCTCTTTCTCATACTGGCTGCATGGATCTTTATTCAAACTTCCGCAGGTCAAAACTGGATCACAAAACAGGTCACAGCCCGTCTCTCAAAAGATCTCGGAACCAGGGTAGCGATAAAGCACGTTGATTTTTCGCTGTTCAATAAAATGCATCTCGAAGGTGTCATTGTTGAAGACAAACATCATGATACTTTACTTTATGCAAGTGATCTGAAGATTCGCATTACGGACTGGTTCTTCATAAAAAAGAACATTGAATTAAAATATATCGGGCTGGAGAATGCTACAGTGTATCTCCACCGGACCGATTCTGTATGGAATCACCAGTTTATCATCGATCGTTTTTTCACTTCTTCTGATACAAGCAGCTCTAAAAAAGACGGTGGTATTGAACTCACATTAAAAAAAGTAGATCTTAAAAATGTAATTATCCGGCAAAAGGATGAATGGGTCGGTCACGATATGCTGGTTTCATTCGGCTCCTTAAACCTGGATGCAAAAGATATCAATTTCTCAAAGAAGATTATTACCATTAATTCGCTTTCACTGGTTGACCCCGTTTTTAGCGAATACAACTATGCTTCCCGCCGCCCTGCTACCGTCAGCAAAACGGTTTTCCCTAAACCAGTTGACTCTTTATTAAAGTGGAACACGGCAGGATGGGTGGTCCAGTTGGACAAACTGGATATCAAAAACGGCCTGATAAAAGAAGACAAACAATCTGACAGTGTACTGCCCTATTTTGACGGCAGGCATGTAGAATTCGGAAGTATAAATGGAACCTTTACCAATGTTCGCTGGGAAAGAGATACCATCACTGCACATGTAGACCTTCAATCAAAGGAAAGAAGCGGTTTTGAAGTAAAAAAGCTGGAGGCCAACCTAAAGCTGACCCCGCAGGAAATGACCTTCAACGATCTCTACCTGGAAGCAAATAATAGTGTCATTCGCAATTTTTACCGGATGAGCTATGACGATATAGACGATATGAGCGATTACATTCACAAAGTGAGAATGCAGGCTGATTTTACCGATTCCGAGATCGATAGTGATGACATTGCTTATTTCGCGCCTGAAATGAAGACATGGAAGAAGAAGATATCCCTGAAAGGAAAAGTCCGCGGTACGGTGGATGATATCGTGGGCAGGGAAATGCTGATACAGGCCGGGAAGAATACACTGTTAAACGGTGATATCAGCCTGACTGGCCTGCCTGATATCAACAAAACATTTATTGATTTTAAAGCCAATGATTTCAGGACTACCTATGAAGATGCGGTAGCAATCGTACCAGCTATGCGCCATGTAACTTCCCCCGATCTTCGCAAACTGCAGTTCATTCGTTTCAATGGAAGTTTTACAGGTTTCATCCGCGACTTTGTGACCTATGGGACTATCCAGTCGAACCTGGGTACTGTAAAGAGTGACCTTAACCTGAAATTACCAGCAGGCAAAGACCCCGTTTATTCAGGAAGAGTATCAACGGATTTTTTCAGGCTCGGTGAATTCCTCAATGATCCTGATATTGGCGCCATCGCGATGGACGGTTCATTAAAAGGAAAAGGTTTTAAAGAACAAAGTCGTAATGCTGACCTGGATGGGAAGATCCGTTTCGTAGAGTTCAATAATTACCGCTACACCAATATAACCGTTAAAGGAAAACTGGATAAAAAGCAGTTTGATGGTGTTGCTTCCATTATCGACCCTTCTGTCGAGCTTTCCATGAATGGGCTTGTCAATTTCAATGGCAAAACACCTGTATTTAATTTCAAGGCGGACGTGAAACATGTAGATCTCAAAACTCTACAGTTGACCAAGGACGATATTACTTTTAATGGAAAGTTCAATCTCGATTTTACCGGCGACAATATTGATAATTTCCTGGGCAACGCCCATATCACTGATGCATCGTTGACGCATAATGGAGTTCCTCTTCCTTTTGATTCGCTTATCTTTTATTCGGAGTATATCAACAATCAAAAGAAACTGACGGCCCGTTCCAACGAATTTGAAGGAACCATTGCAGGAAATTTCTCCATCAGTGATCTCCCTGATGCAGTCAATCTTTTTCTTAACCGGTATTATCCTGCATATATTAAACCACCCAGGAGAATTCCGGAAAATGAATCATTCACCTTCGACATTACAACCCAGTATGTTGAAGATTACCTGAAGCTAATCGATTCAAGTATGTCCGGTCTTAACTACAGCCATATTTCCGGATCGTTGAATACGGCTAACCATGAACTGGCGTTGAATGCTGAAGTTCCTCAATTCAAATTCAGGAATTACAATTTCGACGATGTAAAACTGGTGGCAACCGGTAATGGTGACAGCCTTTCGCTCTCTGGTGAAACGGCCAATATTAACCTTAGCGACAGTGTCAATATACCGCATGCATCCTTCCGGGTGAATGCGCAAAATGATTCATCAAGGGTGACAATTGCTACAGGCACAAACCTGCCGATCAACCAGGCCAACCTGAATGCACTGGTGCTTACCTATAACAATGGAGTGAAGATTGAATTTGACCGTTCGACTTTCGTGGTCAGCGGCAAGACCTGGACCATTGATGAAAACGGCGAGCTGGAGTTCCGCGCCAATACTCCCGCAGCCGGGCAGCTGGTATTACGCGAAAGCAACCAGGAAGTACGGGTCAGCACCAGGCCAAATGAATCCGGTAAATGGAATGATGTGGCCATTGAACTGAAAAAAGTAAACCTTGGCGATTTCTCTCCTTTCTTTGCTCCGCGCAACCGCCTGGAAGGACTGGTATCTGGCAACCTGATGATCACTGATCCCACGGGCCAGATGACTATCGATTCCAAAGATGTAAGCACCGAGGGATTCCGCCTGGACAATGATTCAATTGGTGACGCGAAGATCAGCAACCTGCATTACGATAATAAAACAAAAAAATTAACGGCCAAAGGAAACACGTTGAACACTGAAGACAACCTGGCCTTCGAAGCAGACCTGTCATTCGATCCGGCCACGGCCAAAGACAACCGCATTGCATTAAAAGCAACTCATTTCCAGTTAAAGATCCTGGAGCGTTTTCTCGGCGACCTGTTTTCCGATATTGATGGTTATGTCACAGGTGATTTCGACGTGATCGGCGAATTTGACAAACTAAATGTGATAGGCAGGGGAAGACTAAAGGACGCTGGGCTAAAAGTGAATTTTACACAATGTTATTATAAGATACGCGATACCGAGATCGAATTAACACCAAGCGAAATAACACTGGATGGAATCGTGCTGGTTGATCCTGTCACCGGTAATCCTATTTACCTGAAAGGCGGCATCGAGCACAATGCATTTAGAGATATGTTCTTTGATGTACGGGTCTCGACTCGTAGACCCGGTACAACCGGTCCACAGGATAACCGGCCTGTATTGTTATTGAATACCGATTTCAATGATAACAAACAGTTTTATGGTCGCGTAAAAGGCACCGGTTCTTTTTCCCTTTCCGGTTACCAGTCTGATATGATCATGAACGTAAATGCCATCGCCTCTGACAGGGACAGCAGCATTATTACTATTCCTTCCTCCAGCAGCCGCGAATCAGGGATTGCTGATTTCCTGATCGAAAGAAAGTACGGTCATGAGATGACCGAACAAAACCTGGCAAATGGCAGCTCGAATATTACCTATGATGTGGATGTGACTGCCAGCCCCAAACTCCTGGTCCGTGTGATACTGGATGATCTTACGGGGGACGAAATAAAGGGAAGAGGCTACGGCTCACTGAATATTCATTCCGGCACCAGTGAACCACTCACGATGCATGGCAGGCTGGAGATCGAGGAAGGAGACTATCTTTTTACTTTCCAGTCTTTTTTTAAAAAACCTTTTAAGATCCGCAAGGGCGCAGATAACTATATACAGTGGAATGGAGATCCTTATTCCGCCAAAATAAATTTTGAGGCGGCCTATACAGCTGAGAAAGTAAGCTTCTCTCCTCTGACTACCGCCTCATACATTGATCCAGCCTATGCCAAATTGAGAGATGATGTGTTCGTGGTAGTAAAACTTACAGGCGATCTCTTCAAACCTACTTTTGATTTCAGGCTTGACTTCCCCGCAACCAGCCCTGTTATGCGCGATTTTGAAGTGGCGTCCAAACTTCGAAAACTCGAAGATGATAAAAACGAGATCAACCGCCAGGTCACCTATCTTATCGTGTTCAATAGTTTTGCTCCTACCGAGAGCGGCGCAGGCACAGGCTCAACTGCTGGGGGAGGCATCAGTGCTGCCCTGGGAGAGTTTGCCAACAGTACAATCTCCAGTCTTTCCGGCCTGTTCTTTAACGAGATCAATAAGAAACTCAATAGTGAACTGGCAAAGATCCTCAAGACAGATAAGGTGAGTGTTAACTTCAGTGGTTATGTTTATAACCGTAACCTGCTGAATACCCAGACGAACACGATCGGGTTTAACCAATCCAATTTTAATGTGAACGTACCTATCTCCTTATTTAAAGATCGCTTTATTGTTACATTGGGAAGTACGCTCGATGTGCCCCTGCAAAATTCTATCCAGCAAAGTGTGCAATTCCTGCCGGATGTAACTGCGGAATGGCTGATCAATGAAACGGGAACCATTCGTGCGAGTTTCTTTTATCGCCAGGACCTGGATTATCTTACGAGCACCGCCGGTGGTGCATCCCGCAATAAGCGTTCCGGCGCCAGCATTGCTTACCGGAAGGAATTTGATAATCTTGGCGAATTTTTCAAAGGAAGTAAGCCTAAAAAGAAACTGCAACAGGTTCCTCCGCCAGCCAAAGACAGCCTTCAACAATCTACATCTTCACTGCCTCCGACACAATAGTAAGAATGCAGATTTTCACGATGGTTATGATAGGCTATGATCGGCCGACATCTTAACGATCATAACAATCCACGTTCTATCCCTAAGATCTTATTTTTGTACAATGAAGATCTGCGTAGCACAAACCAAACCTGTTAAAGGCGATATTGCAACCAATATCATTCATCACAAAAAATTAATCGGGCTTGCCGTTGCGGCCAACGCGGATATGATCTTCTTCCCGGAGCTATCCATTACTGGTTATGAACCTGAACTTGCCAAAGAACTGGCAACTGATAAAGACGATATACAGTTTGATGAATTCCAGGATCTCAGTGACGATAAAAATATTACCATCGGTATAGGAATGCCCGTCGTTGCAAGAGCGGGAACGAGTACGGAGAAACAGGAAACAGGGAATTCGAAAAACGAAGCAAACCAAACCGGTTCGGGCGTCATGATCGGGATGATCATTTTTCAACCCGGCCGGGCGAGGCAGGTTTATTGCAAGCAATATTTGCATGCAGATGAAAACCCTTACTTCATCCAGGGAAATAACCAGGTCTACCTGTCGGCTGATGAAGACAAACTGGGTCTTTCCATTTGCTATGAAATATCTGTTCCCGAACATTCGGAAAATGTCTACAGAAATGGCGCTACCATTTACATTTCCAGTGTGGCGAAGACTGCTGAAGGAATGAAAAAAGCCGCTGAGATCCTGCCGGCGATGGCGCGCAATTATTCCATGACAGTCTTGTTAGCCAATTGCGTGGGTCATTGCGACAATTTTGATTCTGTGGGAATGTCCTCAGTCTGGAATAATAAAGGACTGTTATTGGGACAACTTGATGACAGGAATGAAGGTATCCTGGTATTGGATACAGTCACCGGGGAGCTGGTTGATCAGTTAATTAACTGATTGCTTAGTGTGCTTACTAAGAGTCCTGATTAACCAATTAACTGTTTAACTAAGCGACAGCTGCCTGCTTATTGTATTTATTCCTGTACTCAATCGGCGTCAGCCCGGTTATCTTTTTAAATATCGTACGGAATGCCTTGGTATCGGTATAACCTACATTAAACATTACTTCGTTAATATTTTTCCGGCTGCTTTCAAAACTTCTTTTTGCCGCTTCGATCTTTACCCGCTGAATATATTCGACTACCGTATTGTTGGTAGCTTTTTTAAATCTTCTTTCAAAACTCCGCCTGCCGATGTTTACCATATCGGCCAACTGGTCAACAGTGATCTTCTCCTGGTAATTCTTTTCAATAAATGCCTGCGTTTTCAATATATCTTCATCCTCATGTCCTTTTTGTCCTTCGAACAACATGAATGCAGACTGGCTCTCCCTGTCGATATCAATCGCGAAATACTTTGAGGCCAGGATAGCGGTATTCCTGTCGGTGTATTTTTCTACAAGATATAAAAGAAGGTTCCAGTATGAGTTGGCGCCACCGCTTGAATAAATCCCATGTTCTTCGGTAATGATACTGCCATCCACGATCTCAACTTCCGGGAACATCGTCCTGAATTCATTGTAGGAGTTCCAGTGAGTAGAACATTTTTTTCCATTCAATAACCCTGTTGATGCCAGAAGGAAAGCACCGATACAAAGCGAAGCTACTTCAGCGCCATTCTTGTACTGATCAATTATCCAGGGCACCAGTTCTTTATTTGCCTGTAAAGCAGAGTTCATGTCTCCACTTAGGGCGGGAATAAAAATGATGTCTGTTTTCTTCACATCTTTTATCAATGAATCCGGGTGCACTGAAAAAAGATCGTTGTTCAGCCGAACCTCCTTCTTTGCCCCAACCAATTGTACCTGGAACAGAGGTTGCTTGCCAGCTGCTATTAAAAATTGGTTGACTGCAGTAAACAGGTACCGCGGATCGGCTATCGCTTCAATCACCGCTGTCTCTGGTATTAATATGGATACATGTTTCATGAACTAAAGGTAAGGAGGGGTTTTGTCGCAAACAACCCTCCGAATTGTCGTTTTTACCGACCATCATTTATGATATGTGATAGTAAGTTTGTACCAGGAAAACTATTAATCATGAAAACGATAACCATTCGGAAAGATATATCCGTCTTCGGCATCCAGGTAAGAACCTTCCCCAACGGTGTGGGCGAAGCGTACGATAAACTGGTAAAAATGATCCCCGGCGGATTTAGCCGTCCTTATTATGGCATTAGCTATATGGAGAACGGAAAAATGATCTACTACGCTGCAGCCGAAGAATTGAACCCGGGTGAAGCGGAAAAATATTCCTGTGAAAGATTAAGCATAAAAAAGGGAAAGTACCTGGCTGAAGAGTTGCTCAACTGGCGAAGCAAAGTACACCAGGTCAAAGACATCTTCCAGCGACTCGTAGAGGATGAAAGGACCGATAAAACAACACCAGGAGTAGAATGGTATAAAAATGAGGAGGAGATGTTGTGCATGATCAAAACCATTTCTCAATAATAAATAGTCCGGATCAATAACTATAAAATCATAAAAAGCAAATGGCGCAAATTAATTCATACCTAACATTCAATGGAAATTGCCGTGAAGCAATGACTTTTTACAAAGAATGCCTCGGCGGAGAGCTGGTTCTTCAAACCATCGGTGAATCACCCATGGCGGACAAGATGCCACCACAAATGAAAAAAAGCATCCTGCATTCAACCCTTACCCGGGGAGACCTGGTATTGATGGGTTCGGACATGGTCGATGAAAATGGCCTGGTAAAAGGCAATTCCGTATCCCTCATGCTGAATTGCGGCAGCGAGAAAGAAATTAAATCTTGCTACAAGAATTTATCAAAAGGTGGCACTGCAACACATCCGTTGGAAAATACATTCTGGGGGGCTTTGTTTGGCGACCTGGTAGACAGGTTTGGTAATCATTGGTTGCTACATTACCAGTTACCGGGTTAGTGAGAACGCAGATTTTCAGGATAACGGGATAAATTATGATCTGCGAATATTTTAACAATCATATTAACCCGCGTTCCAGACCCTAGTGAGAACGCAGATTTTCATGATGACGGGATAAATTATGATCCGCGAATATCTTAAAGATCATAACAATCCGCGTTCTCTCTCAGGGGAAAGGGTGGGGTATTGTCTTATTTTTAGTATCCCGGGAAACTTCTGAAACCAGTTTAAAACAAACCAAAAACTATTTTTATGACAATCCTCATTTTTATCCTTGTCGTCCTGGCAACACTCATCGTTTTATTCCTGCTGGCGGGCTTACTAATGGGCAAACACATGAACATTGAAAAGAACATTATTATCAACCGCAGTCCGCAACAGGTTTTTGATTATATCAAATATGTAAAGAACCATGAAAATTTCAGCGTATGGGCCATGATGGACCCGGATATGAAAAAAGAATACCGCGGCACTGATGGCCAGCCCGGATTTGTGTTTGCATGGGACAGCTCTAAGAAAAAAAATGTGGGCGCTGGTGAGCAGGAGATCAAAAACGTGGTGAATGGAAAATCTGTCGATTATGAGCTGCGCTTTTTCAGACCCATGCAGAGTACAGCGCAGGCCAAAATGATTGTAGAACCTGCCGGCGCAAACCAGGCAAGAGTGCAATGGGGGTTCTATAGCAAAATGAAATTCCCGATGAACGTCATGAAACCAATGTTCCAGGGTATGTTGGGTAAACAGTTGGATACCGGCCTGCAAAACCTGAAAGGAGTTTTGGAAAAAAGGTGATAACAACCATTTCTATTCATTAATAAAAATAACAATCATGAATTCGACGATACCTCCTGCCAAAACAGTAGATGAATACATCCAGCGATATCCCGCAACTGTACGGCCTGTATTGCAAAAGATCAGGAAGACGATCAAAAAAACGGCGCCGGCTGCCAAAGAAGTCATCAGCTACAATATTCCCGGTTACATGTATCATGGCGTGCTGATCTATTTTGCAGCTTTCAAAAATCATATATCTGTTTACCCGGCACCGAGAGGCAGTGCAGTATTTAAGAAAGAGCTTTCAGTTTATAAGGGGGGAAAAGGTACGGTACAATTCCCCATTGGTGAGCCCATTCCCTTTGACCTGATAACAAGGATCACCCAATTCAGATTAAAAGACAACGAGCAAAGGGCTGCCGCCAAAGGAAAAAAAGCAGGCAAGACGCTTACAAAAGCTAAACCCGTCAAATCCAAATGAACATTTAAACCTTTATTCAACAAACTCTTTTTATGAAAACAAAACACGTTAAAAAAATAATCTTTACAACGATCGCCGGCTTTCTGTTGATAATTCAATCATTTAGCCAGCAGAAAGGTTATGCCCCGGTAAACGGGTTGAAGATGTACTACGAAATACATGGAACAGGCAAACCCCTGCTTCTCTTACACGGCGCTTTTAACACAATTGATATGGCATTCGGAATGTTGATACCTGAATTGTCCAAAACAAGACAGGTAATTGCTGTCGAAATGCAGGGACATGGCCGTACCGCCGATATTGATCGCCCGTTTTCATTTGAAGCATTTGCGGATGATGTTGCAGCATTACTGAAATTCCTGAAGATCGATAGTGCCGATATCATGGGTTATAGCATGGGTGGCGTTACCGCCTGGCAGGTTGCTATTCGTCATCCTGAAGTGGTAAGAAAACTTATCATCACATCCGCGGTTTATAAATATGAGGGCTGGACACCACAAACGAGATCCATTCTTCCCACGCTTACGCCAGAGATGTTTGCAACAACGCCCATTAAAACCGAGTATGATAAACTTGCGCCCGATCCGGGTCACTGGACACAGTTTATCACTAAAATGAAAAAATTTGTCACCACGCCATTCGATTTTGGTGCAGATAAGATAAAATCGATCAAATCACCTACTCTTATTATTGCTGCCGATGGCGATGGTGTAATGCCCGAACATGCAGTAGAAATGTTCCGGTTAAGGGGCGGGGGATATATGATTGATTTCGGTCCGGCACCTAAAACACAGCTGGCAATATTCCCGGGGTCATCACATATTTCCGTGATGTTCCAGAAAGACTGGTTGGTTTCAATGATCATCCCTTTTCTCGATGCGAAATAATTTATTAACTCGTTAAATAAAACAAAATGCAAAAGATAACTCCCTTTCTCTGGTTTGATGGAAAAGCAGAAGAAGCTATGAACC
>VBAT01000018.1:0-37115 GCA_005884665.1 Bacteroidota bacterium | reverse complement strand
CTGTATACATCGGTGTTCAAAAATTCAAAGATCATCAGTATTAAACGCTGGGCTGAAGGTTCACCGTTTCCAAAAGACCAGGTAATGCAGGGTGTGTTTGAACTGGATGGCCTGCGATTCCATGCATTCGATGCGGGCCCGCAGTTTAAGTTCACCGAGGCCATCTCCTTATTCGTAAGCTGCGAAACCCAGGAAGAGATCGATCATTTCTGGAATAAACTGACAGCCGATGGCGGCCAGGAAAGCATGTGTGGCTGGTTGAAAGATAAGTTTGGACTGTCCTGGCAAATCACTCCCCCGATCCTGGGTGAACTGTTGGGTGATAAAGACAAGGCAAAAGCTGGCCGGGTAATGGATGCCATGATGAAAATGAAAAAGATCATCATTGCCGATTTAAAGAAAGCAGCTGAACAAAAATAACGAGAGGGAGATCGCAGATTATCACGATGATTATGATAAATCATGATCTGCGCATATCTTAACGATCATAAGAATCAGCGTTCTAATCCCGGGAAATCGAGAGTTGATTATTTCAGCCAAGCAACTAACAAAAAGCAAATGAGACATTATTTCAACGCGATGATCATGTGCCTGCTTATTACAGCCGTGGTTTCAGCAACCATAAATTTCATTCCTGCAAAAACAATTAACAATTACTATTATTCATCAACACTTCAGAACTCAAATATGGCAAGTGATACCTTCAATATGACTACGACCCGCATCTTTGATGCGCCGTTGGAAAAAGTATGGAAAGCCTGGAGCACCAGCGAATGGGTCAAACAATGGTGGGGACCTAAAGGATTCACCTGTCCAGTAGCTAATATGGCTTTTAGAGAAGGAGGTGTTTCTTTTGTGTGTATGCGTGCGCCAAAGGAATTCGGCGGGCAGGATATGTACAATACATGGAGCTATAGCAGGATAGTTCCGATGGAACGGATTGAATACACAGTTAACTTTTCGGATAAAGACGGCAACAAACTAGACCCGGCCTCGATAGGCCTGCCGCCCGGTATCCCAAAGGATGTGCCGCATGTTGTCACATTCAAAGACCTGGGCAATAATAAGACCGAAGTGTCTGTAACCGAATATGGATATACTTCAGCCCGGGTAGTTGAGCTGTCAAGATCGGGTATGAACGAATGTCTTGATAAAATGGCGATATTATGGTTACCGTCACACTAACAATAACATACACTATTAAAAAACAACCAGCCCGCGCATGGCCAAATCAATTAAGTCAACGAAAGAAAAGAAAGCTGCTTCAACAAACGAGCTGACCGCTAAACAGTTCATTGAACGGTTAAAGCTTCTTCAATCGGATGAGGAGTTGAAAAAAATTCAACGTTACTTCAAATTGGAAAAAGGAGACTATGGGTACGGAGACAAGTTCATGGGAGTAAAGATGGGCCAATTGTTCGCCCTGGCAAAAGAGTTTGGAGACTTACCTGTTACTGAAATTGAAAAATTGCTGGAGAGTCCTGTCCATGAGGTCAGAGCTGGTGCTGTCAGCATTATGGATAAGGCATCCAGGAATAAAAAGATAGATGGTGAGCGTCTCGAAGCGTTTTACAAATTGTACATGCGACGCCACGACCGGATCAACAACTGGGACCTGGTAGATCTTGGTTGCCTGCATATGACAGGCAGTTATTTGTATGGTAAACCCCGCAATGGCTTATATAAACTGGCAAAATCAAAGAATATATGGGAGCGAAGGACAGCGATCCTGAGTACCTGTTATTTTATAAAACAGGGAGAACTGGATGATACATTTGAGATCGCAGAGTTATTAGTTAACGACAAAGAGGACCTGGTTCATAAGGCCACCGGATGGATGCTGCGATTTGCTGGAGCAAAGGAACCGAAAAGATTGGTTGCGTTCCTGGACAGGCATGCTGCAACGATGCCCAGGACCTTATTACGCTACGCTATCGAACATTTTACACAAAAACAGCGTGAGTCGTATATGAAAAAAGCAAAATAATTTTTTGGCTGTGGTTAGTGTCCTACTAACTCACGGCAATGGTTCGTGTCTCACATCGTGGTTCGTGTCTCACGAACCACTTTCGAAAAAAAATTTTGCGTAACCAAAAGGTTTCCTATATTTGTAACCGAACGGTTACACAAAATCCTTCTTTATGCGAAGAGACGTTTTCCAGGCAATCGCGGACCCGACCAGGCGGGAGATTATCAGCATGATCGCCCACCAGTCATTAAACCTGAATTCGATCGCTGATAAATTCCATATCAGCCGTCCTGCGATATCCAAACATATCAAGATCCTCACCGAATGCGGATTGATCACCATTAAACAGCACGGTCGCGAAAGACATTGTGAGGCCAGGCTGCAAAAACTTAACGAAGTATCACATTGGGTAGAACAGTATCGCCAGTTCTGGACGCAGAAACTGGATGCACTGGAAGTCTACCTCGACGAATTACAAACTAATAAAACCAAAAAACATGTCGTTAAAAAAAGAAAATAATACAGCTGAAAGGGAACTCTCTATCTCACGCCTGCTGAATGCACCCAGGGACCTGGTCTGGGAGGTTTGGACCAACCCCGAACATATAAAACTCTGGTGGGGGCCCGCAGGCTTTACGAACACGATCGCATCGATGGATGTGAAACCGGGTGGCGAATGGGATTTTATTATGCATGGCCCGGATGGTACCAATTATAAAAACAAACATATTTATAAGAAGGTGGTCAAACCGGAAAAGTTAGTACTCGACCATATCACTGCACCGAAATTTACAATGACGGTCACATTTGAAGAACTGGGTGATAAGACCATGGTCACTATTCATTCGCTTTTCGAATCTGCCGAACAACTCCGGGAGGTAATAAAAGTCTTTAAAGCAGACGAGGGCATGACACAGAACGTGGACAGACTCGAAGCCTATGTCCGGGCCCAGATAAAACTTCGCAAACAATCAAAAACAACGAATATGTCAAGAACAAGCACTTATTTAAATTTTTCCAATAATACGGAACAGGCCTTTCTTTTTTACAAATCGGTTTTTAAGACCGAGTTCGGTGGCAAGGGCATTCAACGGCTTGGTGATATCCCGCCTTCCAATGGGCAGCCGTCTTTATCTGATGAGGACAAAAAATTAATCCTGCATATCGAATTACCGATACTGGGTGGTCATGTATTGATGGGGACCGATGCGCCTGAATCGATGGGATTCAAACTGAACTTTGGAAACAACTGCCATATCTGCCTGGAACCGGATTCAAGGAAAGAAGCAAAAAGATTATTCGATGCATTGTCCGAAGGTGGCAATATTACAATGCCCCTGGAGGACATGTTTTTTGGAGCCTATTTCGGTGAATTCACCGACAAGTTCGGCGTGCAATGGATGGTCAGCTGTACTTCAAAAGATTGATCATTCCAGGTTACAAAGCAATCCCAAACTAAGAAATATCGCCATTTTACCTTAAAACTCAAATCACATGGTGACACCTGTTACAGTTGAAAAAACATACAATGCACCCGTTGAAAAGGTGTGGAACGCCATTACCGACAAAAATGAAATGAAGAAATGGTATTTTGATATCGCTGAATTCAAGGCGGAACCAGGGTTCGAGTTCCGGTTTAACGGGCAGGGAAAAACGGGAGAAAATTTTTTACATATCTGTAAGATCACTGAAGTAATCAAAAATAAAAAACTCCGGCATAGCTGGCGGTATGAGGGATACGAGGGAGATTCCTATGTAACTTTTGAGCTGTTTGATGAAGGAGGCAAAACCAGGTTGAGGTTGACTCATGAGGGCCTTGAGTCCTTCCCGTTAACCGCACACAATGATTTCGCCCGGGAAAATTTCCAGGAAGGATGGACTTACATTGTCACTATCGCATTAAATGATTATGTAGATCCGGGCAAGGCCGACTTTAAGGCAACAATAATTTTTAGTTCTTCACCCACAAAACTGTTTGACTGTCTCACGAAGAAGATTAATGAATGGTGGACCGAGGATTTCGAAGGAAACGCAGAAAATTTCGGGGATGTGTTCACCGTTCGTTTCGGAGAAACATTCAAAAGATTTAAAATCGAAGATATTGTGCCGGACAGAAAAATAGCCTGGTATTGCCTCGACGCATTTATAAATTCTTCGAAACTTGTGAACAAGGGTGAATGGCGGGGAACAAGACCAGTTTGGGAAATTTCACAGGAGGGTGACGATACAATCCTGTCTTTTACTCATCGTGGGTTGACACCCGTCCTTGAATGCTACGAAATTTGCGAAGCGAGATGGAATGAAGTTTTCGACAGCCTGAGGAAATACGTCGCAACTGGCAAAGGCGTTCCTCACAAAAAGCCAGAGAAAGTATCATAAAATGCTACACTAGGCGGAATCTCATAAATTTCCCGACAATCATTCCAATATCAAATTCAGGCCGGCGCGGTATATCGTTCTTTTATCAAATTCAGGATCGATTCCTTTGAAGCCGCAGGATCGGTCTGACCATTTTCTATTTTTTCAGTGAAATCAGCCAGCTCATCATCATGCAAAGAGCTCCTGAACCAGTTTGAATAATCTTTTCTTCCCAGGTGGTATGTCCACGTGTCGTCATCAATACCTTCGGCCATTTGCATAAACATCATGAGATTATTGGCTTTTAATTTCAGCTTTTGGGAAGGACCTGTAAAATAAAAACTGTTTTCCTGCATATCGCCGGCAGCATATTTTTTCTTGTGCCTTTTCAACAACTGCTGTGGTCTCTCGCATCGCACCGGGAATGGCTTTCCCCGATCGCTTTCCCATATCCAGGCTTCCCCTTTTTCGAGTAGCCTGACCGCCGTGCTGTCGAATAATATCTTTTTGGCTTCCGCATATTTTCTCAGCGTAGAGACCGGATCATCCCCGATTGCAACGACCAGGTTGATTTGATCCATGACAGAGGGATTGATCAGGTCTGGCTCAGTGGTAACCAGTATGAAATTGTTCAGGTCTTTGGGGATATTGAAAAACGAATTTTCAACTTCCGCAGGCATCAGGTGATGAGCTTCATCGAATATAAACCAATGAGGATGTCCCAGGGTCTTGCGTAACCCGACCATCGCTTCCATCAATTTATTGAAAAATTGCGGCCGGTCGTGCATGGGAATCGCCAGCGTGTTGATCACTACATTCTGCAGTGGATTTTTCAACAACTCAATGATCTCTTCAATTACCGGCAAATGTTCTGCGTCCCCGATCGTAATCGCACCTTTAAATTCGTCATAGTCGCCTTCGGGGTCCACCAGGCAAAACTGGTACTTCTTTTCCGCCAGGCTCTCCATAAAAAAAGTAGTAAGAGTTGATTTGCCGCCACCCGAAGTGCCTGCGAGTAAAACACCCCCACGATGAGGTTGTATGGAATATTCCTGTCCCTCAAATGTTTTACCAAGCACCAAATGATGCCTTCTGAGTTTTGGATCCAGGCTTTCGAGATCATCTTTCAATAATTGATCGATCAACTCAATGATCCCATCTCCATGATCCTTGTCGGTTACCCAGTCTGCCGCTTCTTTTAAGGCAGGCAAAGCGTTTTGCACAGCAACGGCACACTCGGCTGCCTGCAACATCGCACTGTCGTTTTCAGCATCCCCGGCTGCAACCACATTGTGAAGGCAAAAGTTCAATTCCTTCAATACGGCGTCAAGACCTTTTGCTTTGTTGATACCTGCAGGAAGGATCATTACCGCACCCTTGTTGAAGATGACCTGCCGTTCTATTCCTGATCTTTTGATCGCTTCAAGCACCGTGTGCTGGTGAGGTTCCCAGGTAGCTACGATCACCCTTCCTACTGATAAAGGCGCAACATTATTTTTTTTCAGGTCCTCGATAAATGATTGCGGTGGAACTTCTCCCAACAAACGTTCTTCCAGCGTTGAAGGGTTATAGATCAGGGCGCCGTTTTCTGCGACAATGCGGTCAAACACTTTATGGGCGGGAAATACAGTTTTAAGTTCATCCAGTTCCCTGCCCGTCACCAGTATTATTTTTCGTTTCGATGCTTTCAGGCGCTCTAACGCGTCAATCACTTTTTCGCTGACACCGCCGTGATGCGCAATTGTTCCGTCATAATCAAAGGCTGCGATCAGGTATCTCATAATGATGATTTAAATACAAACAAAACCTGGTAGTAACAGGAACAGTAATACCATTATGGTACCAAATTTCTGGATGCTGGATGCCGTCCTTGCGAGAAGCGAAGCAACCGGTTACTGGTTACTGGATGCTGGATGTCGTCATTGGGATCCGCCAGCCGGCGGAGAAGCAAGGAGAAGGACCGAAGCCCGCCTGCCTGCCGGTAGGGGTGAACAGTGTAGATAACAATAAGTCAGCTGAATTATAAACGGGATTAAGTAGAAGCTGGATGTAGTTTCCCTCTCTTTTGGAGAGGGACGGAAGGGTGAGGCTCATTCCCATTCATGTCCCAGCTTGTCTCTTTTAGTCTTTAGGTATTTTTCGTTGTGAGGATTTGATTGAATAATGATCGGGATATTCTCGACAATTTCCAGTCCGTAACCGATCAGTCCCACTCTTTTCTTGGGATTATTGCTCATCAGGCGAAGCTTGGTGATATTCAGGCTACGCAGGATCTGGGCTCCTACTCCGTAATCGCGTTGATCGGTCTGGAAACCGAGATGAAGATTGGCCTGTACCGTGTCCATTCCTTGCTCCTGCAAGCGGTAAGCTTTTAATTTATTGAGCAAACCGATGCCCCTGCCTTCCTGGTTCATGTACAAAATGGCTCCTTTGCCTTCTTTTTCCACCATTTCCATTGCCCGGTGAAGCTGGTCGCCGCAATCACACCGAAGCGATCCCAGGATATCACCTGTAAAACAGGATGAATGAACCCTTACCAATACCGGCTCATCTTTTTTCCATTCTCCTTTTAATAATGCCAGGTGCTCGTTACTGGAATTTTTTTCACGGAAGGCCACCAACTTGAAATCTCCATATTTGGTGGGCATATCCACCCTGACTATCTCTTCGATCAGCGAATCTTTTTTAAGCCTGTACTCTATCAGGTCCTTTATCGAGATGATTTTAAAGTCAAACTTCTTTGCCACTTCCAGGAGTTCGGGTAGCCTGGCCATAGTACCGTCATCGTTCATGATTTCCACCAGCACGGCTCCGTATGGCGCATCGAAACCTGAAAGCCTCGCGAGGTCAACTGCAGCTTCGGTATGTCCTGCCCTTCTTAATACGCCACCTTTCTTGGCACGTAAAGGGAAAATATGCCCCGGCCTCCCCAGGTCAGAGGGTGTGGTCTGGGGGTTGATCAGTGCATGCACTGTTTTTGCACGATCATGGGCAGAAATACCGGTAGTACATCCATGACCCAGCAGGTCTACTGACACTGTAAAGGCCGTTTCATGAAGTGCCGTATTATTGTTTACCATTAATTCAAGGGCCAATTCATCACAGCGTTCTTCAGGCAAAGGAGCACAGATGAGCCCCCGGCCATGTTTGGTCATAAAATTGATTACATCCGGCGTTATATTAGCGGCAGCGGTAATAAAATCTCCTTCATTTTCGCGGTCTTCGTCATCAACTACTATTACTAGTTTACCCTCACGAATATCACTTATCGCGTCATCAATTGAGTCGAACATATTATGCAGATTTATACAAAGATAGAAACAAATAATTCCTTATAAAGGTTGCCTGGCAACGCAGCCAATCAGGAGAGCGATTTGTCTTTTTAAGAGCTTAATCTTAGGGTCACGATTTGTTAATATTTGTCTATATTTAATTTTGGAATATTCCTTTTCTTTGCAGCTAATACTGAAAACTAAACTAATATGCTTAAGAGACTACTCGTCCTTTTGACCTGCTTTTTTGTGGCGGGTCCTTCCTTATTCGCCCAGATCACTACCAGTAGCATAACCGGTACAGTGAATGATAACAACAACCAGCCGTTGGTCGGGGCAACTATCACAGCAATTCATCAGCCTACGGGTACAAAGTATGCAACCGTTTCACGCACGAATGGAAATTTCAATATCCAGGATATGCGCTCCGGCGGTCCTTACTCCATCGAGGTCTCCTATGTGGGATTCGAGACTCAAAAGTTTTCAGATGTGTTTTTGAAGCTGGCCGAACCCTACCTGTTGAATATTGCTATGCCGAAACCCGGCGCGACGCTCGAAACGGTAGTGCTTAGCGCAACCGGCCGGAGAAACCCGATCTTTAACTCCACAAGGACGGGAGCTACCACAAACCTGAACCGCTCCCAGATCGAAAGATTGCCCAGCATTACGCGGAGTGTAAACGATCTTACCCGTCTTACTCCACAGGCTTCTTCTTCCAGTAGTGGTTCAATTGCAGGTGGAAACTATCGCCAGAATAATTTTACCATTGACGGATCAGATTTCAATAACAGCTTTGGTATCGGTGGAAACCTGCCAGCTGGCGGCTCTCCTATTTCACTTGACGCTATTGACGAGATCTCAGTCAGTATCTCTCCCTTCGATATCCGCCAGTCAGGATTTATCGGAAGTGGCATCAACGCCGTTACCCGTTCCGGGACAAACACTTTCCAGGGTTCCCTTTATCAGTACTGGAGAAGTGAAAAACAGCAGGGCGATAAAGTTGGTAAAGTGACCTTTACGCCGAGCCCATTCAAGTTTAAACAATGGGGTATTCGCATCGGTGGACCAATCATAAAGAATAAAGTATTCTTCTTTTTCAACTACGAAACAGATAACCAGCCTAAGTTCGTTCAAACCCGTACTGCGGCTACAACATCTGCTCCTTTTTCACCCAGTAACCCCAATGTGGCGAGGCCTACTGCCGACAGCCTCACGCTTATCAGCAATTACCTGAGATCGGAGTATGGATATGAAACAGGACCGTTCGATAATTATTCTACCGAGATCAAACACACAAAGATCCTCGGCCGCATTGACTGGAACATTGCCCAGGGCCATCACCTTTCAATAAGGTACAGCCAGGTAGAAGGTGGCGAACCCAATCCGCCGAGTACTTCTACGTCTGGTTCAAACATAACAGGAGTAACTGGAAACCGGAATGACGTTAATTCTATGTGGTTTTCCAATTCAAACTATTTCCAGGGCGCCAATTTCTATTCGCTGGCTGTTGAACTGACTTCAAAATTCGGCAGGAGATTTTCCAACGTATTAAGAGGCACCTACACTTACCAGAATGATTCACGTTCTGTAAACAGCTCGGTATTTCCTTTTGTTGATATATTAAGTGGTACCAGCACCTATACTTCTTTTGGTCATGAGCTTTTCAGCTATGGCAACCTGAGAAAAGTAAAAATGTTCTCTATTATTGATAACCTTACCTGGAGCAAAGGCAAGCATGTGGTTACCGGCGGTATCCAGGCCGATATAAGTAAAACGACCAATGGTTTCCAGCGTTTCGGAACCAGCTATTATGTTTTCAACAGCTGGGCCGATTTTGTCAACGGTGCCAAGCCTTTCAACTATGCCCTGACATTCTCATTGCTTCCTGGATTCCAACAGGCATTCCCCAGCTTCAAATTTGCGCAATTCGGTGTGTATGCACAGGATGAAATTGCTGTTAGCCGTAAATTTAAATTAACTCTTGGATTAAGACTTGATCAACCCAAATACCTGGATGTGCCTGAGATCAAAACGAATCCATTCATCCTGGATGCCACCTTTATTAATGGCACCAAGATCAACACAGGTATTTTGCCAAAGACCACGATCATGGCTTCACCACGCATTGGCTTTAATTATGACCTCTATGGAGACCGTTCCATGCAGATACGCGGAGGTACCGGAATATTCACCGGTAAAGTTCCATTTGTTTGGATCGTTAGCCAGTCAGGAGATAACGGCATGTTGCAAACAACCCTGGGAATAAATGGTACAGCTAACACACCTGGCCCCTTCAATCCTGACCCGGCATTTTACAGACCTTCGACAACGCCAGTCCCGGGTTCAATCATCCCCACAACGATTGAAGCTTTGACACCGAATTATAAATTCCCACAGACCTGGAAGACCAGCCTGGGCATTGATACCAAGCTTCCGGGAAATTGGGTACTTACTGTTGAAGCGATATACAATAAGGATCTTAAGACTTCCCTGTTTAATAACGTGAACCTGGTGGCGCCGACGACTATGAGTATCCCTGGATATCCGGATAATCGCTCTCTTTATCCCAGCGCAGTTAACCAAAAATTCGTTAACCCGGTAAAAACAACTCCGGGCCAGATCACAACGGTAGTATTTGTGCCGAATGGTACTACAGCTACCAGCCCTTCTTCAATCAATGCAGCCAATGTAATTCAAATGAAGAATGGCACAAAAGGATACTATATGTCATTGTCGGCCCAGCTTTCCAAATCTTTTGGCAAGGTCGTAAGCGTAAGCGCATCGTATACCAAATCATTTGCTAATAACCTCTTTGATGGCAATGGCGACCAGCCTTTGTCTGCGTGGCAGGGTACCGCTACATCTACCAGCCCGAACTCACCCATGTTGAGCTATGCCAACTACGTAGTGCCCGACAGGATCACAGCAGGAATCAATATCAGGTTTGAATATTTCAAACACCTGGCTACAACGATTTCTCTTTTCTATGATGGATCCTCCTCAGGTGGAAGATATTCTTACTCATATGCCGGTGATTTCAATAATGACGGTGTTACCGGTAACGACCTGATCTATATTCCCAAAAATGCTTCTGAAATTACATTCAGCAGCTTCGCTTATCCCAATGGTGTTACTTACAATGCTCAGCAACAAAGCGATCTTTTCTTCCAGTATATCGACCAGGATCCTTATCTGAAAAAACATAAAGGACAATATGCTGAAAGAAACGGTGCAAAATATCCCTGGCGCAACCAGGTAGACGTTAAATTCATGCAGGATCTCTTTACTAACATTGGCAAGAATCGCAACTCTATCCAGTTCTCCATCGATATCTTCAATTTCGGCAACTTACTTAACGCCGATTGGAGCAAGGTTAAATCGCTGAATGCACCTTCCGGCCAGGTTCTCGTGCCGACCAACCAGGCCAGCATTGTACCGGGAGGAACTGTGGTCCCAACTTTCAGGCTGCAGACAGACAGGAACAACCCGATCACTACTACATTCAGAGATAACGTAAGTGTATTCTCAACTTACTACATGCAATTCGGAATAAGATATTTGTTCAACTAATCAACCAGGAACTCATAAAACGTCCTCCCGCAAAATGCGCGAGGACGTTTTTTTTGCTACCAGCGTCGTAACTGGTTATCCAAAAATGTCCATTCCGGGGTCAATATCTCCGTTTCGTCGTTCACTTCGTACCATGGACTGATCTTACTATCTGCCGGATTTTTTACAATGTGTATATCCTGGGCCGGCATATAACTTTGCGCGAGCATAAAAACCTTTTGGCCTTTTTCATTTTTCGCTACATCTATTACAATCATCGCATGTCCCGGAAAACCACCCCTGATAAAAACATCTCCTGGTTGCATGTCTGCAAGGGTTACAGGTTTTAATTGTTTCTCCAGCGAAGCCGAACCGCACATGCTGAAAACTTTTTCGAAATATTTGTCGAGCCCTGTCTTGTCCGGACCACCCGTCCATTTATAGGACCTATTAGAATTATCCCTGAAGTTGATTTCCGAATATCTTTTTTGGCTAAACAAATATTCGGCGCGCAACCTCATCAATGCATCGGCACATTGCTGCAAGTCTTTATTGCCTACAGTGATGTCCAATACGGCAAACTGGGCGCTTTGATTTCTTTTGAGGGTGCCATTGTACAGGTATACATGATTGTCCTTTTTCAGGGTGATATTCTTCAGCCATTCGCCAAAGGATGTTTTAGCCAGGTTCATGCGTTTATACCCCGGTGGCGGAGCGATATCGGCTACGATATTGAGGGAATCTGGTTGATTGAAGTTTTCACCCGCCGAGGCGGATTTGTTATTATTGTCCGAATAGCAACAGGTAAACAGGGAAACCATTGAAAGAAAAAATAACCGGCTCATAGTAGTGGGTTTGAGCCTTAGAATCGTTACCGCGGGTTTTCCATAGCTGGCAATATTAGTTTTTTTGTTAAAACCGCTGTTTGGAATTACACACTGCTCGCGGTGACGAGCGTCCTGTTTCTTCGCTTCGCTCGCAATGACGGCATCCAGTATCTATGATCCAGCATCTAGAATCTTCTGCTTTGCTTCTGCAGACGAAATGACGGGGATGACTTCAAAATCAGCAAACTCTTTCCAGTTATCTATCCAGGCCTGCAATTTCTCAAGCGATTCGGCTTCCATTAGCTGGTAGCAGACAGTGATGGACTCGTTGATCCAACTATTGATAAAGCTTACACCATCCGGCATCATCCGGCCTTTCTCGGCAAAGCGCTGGTACATGGCTTTTACTTTTGAGGGATAAAACCTTTCGACGATCATGTATTGCATAGTTGGAGTTTGAATATCCAAATTTCGTTAGAAAATAAGTAAGGTCTTATTACTATTTACCACCGATTACGAAAAAAATAGTAGTGGCTCGGTTTGAAAGTTCGTCAATCGTTGAAGGGTTTAATGGTTTAATGGTTCTTTAGGACGAAGAATCTTTAGATTAGGCAAGACTCTGGCTTCATGAACCTTAAACTTTTAGACAGTTGTCGACATGAAATCTCAGAATGAGTCACTACTAAAAAAATGAAGCAATCCGTGTATCCGCGGCAATATCATAAATTCGTGTCCGGGATATTATTCCCGTAAAAACAAAGATTTGAAAAAGAGACAAGACTATATTTCCTGGGATGAATACTTTATGGGTGTCGCCCTACTCTCTGCAAAACGCAGTAAAGATCCTGCCACGCAGGTAGGCGCCTGTATTGTAAATGACAAGAACAAAATTGTTGGTGCTGGCTATAATGGCTTTCCCATCGGTTGTGATGACGATGAATTTCCCTGGGATAAGCAGGGCGATTTTCTCAATACAAAATACCCTTATGTATGCCACGCTGAATTAAATGCGATCCTGAACAATATCGGCATGGATCTTAAGGGATGTAAAATCTATACAGCTCTCTTTCCGTGTAATGAATGTTCAAAGGCTATTATCCAGTCGGGCATAACGGAAGTGATCTATTTGTCTGACAAGTATTCCGGCACCGATGTTTCCAAAGCAGCTAAACTGATGCTGGACAAAGCCGGGGTGAAGCACAGGAAGGTGGAAGCCAAAATAGACGAGTTGCTTTTATCGTTTAATGAAGCGGACGTTTAATTACTCAGTTAAATCATGAAAACGTTTTTTATCGTCATAGTAATGATGATCTTTAACTGTACAGCCCGGGCTCAAGAACCAAAAATGAGCGGCTGCTGGGATACCACTGCACAGCAAGGCAGTATCACCTATACGCAGAAGCAATTTGATGACATGGTTTTACAAATTCTCAACAAGGCCGAACAACACCTCGATTTAGATACTGCAGATTATATTTTAATTGTAAAGGTGTCAAATAGCATCTCTTTCAATTGGTGGAGACACGCGATAGATAAAAAATGCCAGGAGCAGGAAAATGAATTATACGAACGTTTCGATTCCACATTTGGTCTTTCCGGGGTCTCGATCGTAGAGACGTTAGACAGGTATTTAGGCACAGATGTACCAAACCGTGGACTGGGTTGTCATTTTATTAAATATAATCTTGATTACGGTGGCAGTTTCCCAAATGAAACCAGTTTGTTTAAGGTGATCAATTAATTAACCCCATTTTTACTCGCTCTTACCTTCGGGAAGCTCCCGTTCCATCTCAAAAAAACTTTACCTTTCCTGTCCGGTTTTTGAAACTTCGTTCGTCATCTATTTTTAAACCCAAAAAAGTAATAAGATGAAAGAGTTCATGTTGATCTTCAGAAATGAAAAGCCCGCCGACGCTTTGCCTTCAGCAGAACAAATGCAGGCAATGATGAGTCTGTGGCAAAAATGGATCAAAAATCTCGTAGACCAGGGAAAATTCAGCGGCACTAACCGCCTGCTTCCGGAAGGTAAAACTCTTAAGCCCGGCAATGTCATCACGGATGGTCCTTACCTCGAATCAAAGGAAATGATCGGAGGTTATCTTATAGTTAAAGCAAATTCGCTGGATGAAGCGGTTGAGGCTGCAAAGTCCTGTCCTAACCTGTTGTATGGTGGAAACGTAGAAGTAAGAGCTGTAATGCCAATTGATTCCGATGCTAAGTCTGGGACATTCCTGAATGAAAAAGAAGCTGCTTTGTCCTGAGGACAATTTGAAAATGGGTCGTTTATTACGATCATTCATTCAAGTTGGCACAGAACGCAGAGCAGGGCGAAAGGCAAATTGTTATGCGTGCAGGCTGCAAACCAGTCTCCACGCATAATTTTTTTTATGCAATACAGGAGGACTGCTGCGATTTTCAGATTTCAGGCTT
Source organism: Bacteroidota bacterium (assembly GCA_005884665.1). Taxonomy (GTDB): domain Bacteria; phylum Bacteroidota; class Bacteroidia; order Chitinophagales; family Chitinophagaceae; genus VBAT01. Next base: position 22,710 of record VBAT01000018.1, on the reverse strand, counting down.
CCTGCTTCATCCCCCCTCTCCTATCTTTGTTGATATAACACGGCCAATATGAACATTGAATTCAACAGGAATGAGGATGCGATGAAGATGCAGCTGAGCGATATCAAACAAAAACTGGAAAAGATCTACCAGGGAGGAGGAAAGAAGGCTGCAGAAAAACAAAAGGACAAAAACAAGCTGACTGCAAGAGAAAGAATAGATTACCTTATTGACAAGAACAAACCCTTTATCGAGATCGGCGCTTTTGCCGGGTTTGATATGTATGCTGAACAGGGAGGATGCCCAGCTGGTGGTACCGTAGCAGGTGTCGGTTATGTTAGTGGACGTCAATGCGTGATCGTCGCCAATGACCAGACAGTAAAAGCCGGAGCCTGGTTTCCAATTACCGGAAAGAAAAATCTGCGGATGCAGGAGATCGCGATGGAAAACTTCCTGCCTGTTATTTATCTCGTAGATAGTGCCGGTGTCTTTCTTCCTATGCAGGATGAGATTTTCCCCGACAAAGAACATTTTGGCCGCATCTTTCGCAATAATGCAAGGATGAGCGCTATGGGCATTACACAAATAGCTGCTGTAATGGGGGCTTGTGTAGCTGGCGGCGCCTATCTCCCGATCATGAGTGATGAAACACTGATGGTAGAAGGCAATGGGTCCATTTACCTGGCCGGTCCTTACCTCGTAAAAGCAGCGATCGGGGAAGATATCGATAATGAAACACTTGGTGGCGCAATAACCCATACCGAGATCAGTGGTATCGCCGATTATAAATTCAAGACTGAGCAGGAATGCATGGACCATGTCAAAAAAATGATGAGCATGCTTGGCAACAGTCCTGCAGCAGGTTTTGATCGGATAAAATCCATTCCACCCAAAAAGAACCCGGGAGACCTGTATGGACTTTTTCCCCCGGACGGCAAACCCTATGACATGGTCGAGGTGATAGAAAGAATTGTAGACGATTCAGCGTTTGAACAATTCAAAGAAGATTATGGTAAAACAATCGTCTGTGGCTATGGCCGTGTAGATGGATGGGCAGTGGGCATCGTTGCCAACCAGCGCAAAATAGTTAAGAGTAAGAAAGGCGAAATGCAAATGGGTGGTGTGATCTATAACGACAGCGCTGATAAAGCAGCCCGGTTTATTCTCAATTGCAATCAAAAGAAAATTCCGTTGGTGTTCTTCCAGGATGTGACCGGCTTTATGGTCGGAAGTCGAAGTGAACACGCCGGTATCATTAAGGATGGAGCCAAGATGGTGAACGCCGTTGCCAATTCAGTGGTTCCTAAGATCACTTTCGTCATTGGCAATTCCTATGGTGCCGGCAATTATGCCATGTGTGGTAAAGCGTATGACCCGAGATTTATTTATGCCTGGCCTTCGGCAAAGATTGCCGTCATGAGTGGCGATTCTGCGGCAAAAACTTTATTACAGATAGAAATAGCTTCACAAAAAGCGAAGGGAAAAGAAACTACCCCGGAATCGGAACAAAAATTATTGAATGAAATAAAAGGCAGGTACGAAAAACAAACCTCGCCCTATTACGCCGCAGCCCGTTTATGGGTAGACGCGATAATTGACCCGGCAGATACAAGAAAACTGATCAGCGAAGGAATTGCGGCTGCCAATCATAATTCGGAGATAGCTGATTTGATAACTGGAGTCTTCCAGGTATAGGGCCGGGCGAAGCAACAACATACAACATAGCGATGAATGAAATTACAATGTATACAGATGGAGCTGCAAGAGGCAATCCTGGCCGGGGTGGATATGGAGTGATATTGATGATGGGTGAGCACCGGAAGGAATTATCGCAGGGATATCAGCATACGACAAATAACCGGATGGAGCTGATGGCTGTGATCGCTGGACTGGAAGCCATGAAGAAACAGGGACAACATATCAAAATATACTCCGATAGCCAGTATGTAGTAAACGCGGTGGAGAAAGGCTGGCTGAATACTTGGATCGCTACAAATTTTAAAGGCGGTAAAAAGAACCGGGATCTTTGGCTCCGGTATTACCACCTGGCAAAAACACAGTTCATCAAATTTGTATGGGTGAGAGGTCACGCCGATAACCCTTTTAATAATCGCTGTGATGAGTTGGCGACAGAAGCTGCCGATGGAGGTGCACTGCTGGTAGATGAGGGCTACCTGCCGGAGTAACATAGATTCTTCTTCTTATTCCGCGCGTAAAAAAACCCATCCGTTCAGAATGGGCTTTTCCTAATTATTTTATTATAAATTATGCTATAATTAAAGCTGCTTTTTGCCTTGTCAGGTAGTTATAGGAAAAAAGAATTACTGGCAGAAAGACCAGGGTTGCTACCAGTGAATTCCGGTAAAAAGGAAGCGCGGCTTCATAGCAATTCACCAGCCCACTGAAGTCGCGGCTATATACTACTTCCTGGCTCAGCCAAACATTGAAATTGGACACCAGGAAAAACACAGTCGGAGCAGCAATGCCTCCTAACACAAGACTTTTATAGCTTCTGCCTTTGATAATCCAGCCGGTCAAAGTACCTGCGAGCAGGAGAATCGCATAATTTTTCCATTGCCCACTGTAAAAACCGGGATAAGGGAACATGTTTTGTTCATACAATAACTGGACGACCAGGTCGCTGAGCAATAAAGCTGCCAGGGGAAATATAAACGAGATATCCTTTTGTTTCAGGATCATTCCTGAAAAAAGTGCAACTGCAATGACCGGGGAGAAACCTGACCAGTTAAGATTAGGTCCGAACCAGTATTTGCAGGCAGCAGCTAATACTACGAGGACCAATGTAAAAACGATTAAACGTCCGTTAATCTTCATGTTGAATGGTTGAAAGAAACTAAATATTTGGATCACAAAAATAAAAGAATTGATCCAATTGACCGGGTTAATTATTAACCATTGTGAACAGCTTCAGAAGCCCTGAAAACAGTGGATTTTCCCGCCAGGCCTTTTAATGTATAAGTGGTTCCCTTTAAGACAATGACCACTGGTTGCCCTGGCTTTATGGTTACATTACCTTCAGGAATTTCCAGTTCTCCTTCGGTCAGCAGGATGATCTCAGTGGTATTCGCCGTCAGAGCCAGGGTTTCGTCCTTTGCAAGTTCCGAAACACTTAGCTGAAAATCCTTAACCGGGGGTTTGAACAGCCTGGTAGAAGCTACTGTTTCTTTGCCCTCTAATATCGCGGGTACGGTAGGTTCACATTTTACATGTTTTAATAATTCGTCTACATCAATATGTTTTGTTGTTAAACCTCCTCGTAATACATTATCTGAATTCGACATTAGCTCTACGTTTTGGCCTTCGAGATAGGCATGAGGCAAACCGGCGCCCTGGAATATTGCTTCTCCTTTTTTCAGGTGTACCAGGTTAAAAAAATAAATAGAAAATATACCGCGATCGATATTTTTATTTTTAGAAAATGTTAGGGCCGCCCTTGCAGCCCAGAAATCCTCGCTGTCTTTGCCGAGCTTATTTTCATTATACAGCGGCACGATCCTGTCGATCAGTGGTCGCAGGATTTGGTTTACCTGTTCCTGGGGCATGGTCATTGCAGTCCTGTATAGATTGTCGTAGTTGTTTGATGCAAATACCGGTAAAAAGCTGCTCAGTTCTGGAACGACCTGCAATATCGCATTCAACATCTTTACGGTCTTGAATCCATGCAACAAATAAAAATCACTCAACGCCACGAGCATCTCTGGTTTATGGTTGTCATCTTTATAATTACGCCGGGGTGAATCGGCAGGAATGCCTTCACTATTTTCCCGGGCAAATTCTTCTTCCGCAGATGATTTGGAAGGATGCACCTGGATAGAAAGCATATCTTTTACATCAAGGATCTTAAGGAGGAAAGGCAGGTCTCCGGCATATTCGGTCAGGGCCTGTATGGTCCCATCCGGGAATTGAACCTGTGAAATCCCCAGCGGATGAACGCCGAGCCAGTATTCAGCGAACGGTTTTTTATCTGGATTTCCTGTTTTTAACAACGATGGTATAAAAGAAAAACCACCCCAATCATAGTGTTTTACTGTTCCTGTTAATCGGGCAATTCCGGTCATAAAAATTTTACTTTGAGTAAAGATAACGCATGGCAGAACACAATAAATTAGGTCATGAAGGCGAAGAACTTGCTGTGAAATGGTTGACAGAAAATGGTTATACAATACTACATCGCAATTGGAGGTATAAACAATTCGAGATCGATATTATCGGACTAAAAAACAAGTTTCTCCACTTCATTGAGGTAAAGGCGCGAAACTTTAGTCCATTCGGCCATCCGGAGGACAGCGTACGAAAGAAAAAATTCAAAAACCTGCAGCGGGCAGCCGACGAATTCCTTTTCCTTAACCCCGGTCACAAATGGATCCGGTATGATATCCTTGCCATTACCTTGTCGCCCGAAAGAGAGCCAGAGTTCTTCCTGCTAGAGGATGTGTTTCTGTAAGAAGAGGGAGATCGGGAGCGGCGGCTGTCAATAGGCAATATTCATACTTATTACTTACAACTTAGAACTTACAACTCAATTCTCTATTTTTGCTTCACTTAAAAAACTAACCATGAGATTAATCCTTGCAATTGCTGTCATTAGCATTATTACTGCGCTGGCCTCGTCTTCCTGCAATTCCTCTTCGGGACCGGCACCGTTTTGCGACACCACCTGTATGAAGGATACGCTGAAATTTACCAAGGATGACCATCCCCTCAAACCGTATGTCTATATCAGTGTGAAAGATTGCAATGCAGAATCTGTAATCTGGAGCTACGATGGCATGGGCGTTAATCGCAAACTCGGTCTCACCGACCTGCTGGGAGCTACTTTGCATCTCGACAAAAAATTTATGCGTGTGTACTTCAATGATACAAGCAATGTCTGGCTATTATTTAATAATTGCAACAATGGCCGGGGTTATTTCCTGAAAATACCATTTGATAAAAAAGGAAATATTTCTCCAAAAGCCAGCGCCATTAACGGGATCGACCCGAAGTTTTCAGTGGCAGAAGGACTCGCAGTCTATACTGACCGCGGGAACCTGTTTGTCGAAGAAATTGCCACCGGCAAAAAAGAAATGATGACCTTCGGACAGGATATTGAACCTGATTACAACAATATTCATGAAAAAATCGATTCAGTAAATATCACGCCGACCCGGGCCTGGGCAAGGATATGGATAAAAGACCACTGGCAGGATAAAGAAAAAAAACTGACCCTGAAGTAACCGGTGCTGGTAGCTACCGACCTCTATGTGGGACTCATACAAAAAAGGATTTAAAGCCTGGCTGAGCCTGGAAAAATCATTATCCGATAATTCCACGGAAGCTTACCTGCGGGATATTGATAAGCTCACACAATATCTACAGGAAAAGCGGTCGTCAAAACCACCATCCGAATTAACGTTAAAAGATCTCCAGCAATTTATAAAATGGGTAACAGAACTGGGCATGACCCCCTCTTCGCAGGCAAGGATCATCTCCGGCATCCGTTCATTTTATAAATACTGCCTGATCGAAAATATTTCCAGGACAGATCCCACCACCCTTCTCGAAGCGCCCAAATTGAAGCGTGCATTACCGGATGTTTTAAGCTTTGGTGAGATTGAAAATATCATTGCACAGATCGATCTGAGCAAACCGGAAGGCGGGCGAAATAAAGCAATCCTTGAATTGATGTATAGTTGCGGCTTGCGTGTAAGCGAAGTGGTAAATCTAAAAATTTCGCAATTATATTTTGATGCCGGGTTTGTGCGGGTAACGGGCAAGGGAGACAAGGAAAGATTAGTCCCGGTTGGCAAAAGTGCTGTAAAGTTTGTAAAGATTTACATTAAAGATATTCGGGTTCATATCCCTGTGCAAAAAGGAAGCGAAGACATTGTTTTCCTGAATAAGAGAGGAACAAAACTGTCCCGGGTGATGATATTTCTCATTATTAAGGAACTGGTAAAAAAAGCTGGGATCAAAAAAACGGTTTCACCACATACATTCCGTCATTCATTCGCTACGCACCTGGTGGAAGGAGGAGCCGATCTCCGTGCCGTGCAGGAAATGTTAGGACATGAAAGCATTACAACAACCGAGATTTACACGCATCTCGACCGTGAATTCCTGAGAAAAACGTTGGAAAACTTTCATCCGGCGTTTAAATGACGTTTGGGGAATCTAGAAATACTTTTATCTTTCCGTTAATAATTATTCAGTTCATAAAAAATAGTTCGTATGGGAATGGTATACGCCGAAATAGAGTTAATAAACGGAGATGATCTTGCTTTCATGAGAAGGAACGTTATTGGAGAGGACGAAGTTAAGCGCATGAACATCTCTGCTCTTGTCGATACGGGCTCTATCATGCTTTGCATCAATGAAAATATCCAGGAATACTTAAAATTCCCTGTTGTAGAAACGAAGAGGGTGCAGCTGGCAAACGGCCAAATTGTAGAATGCCTGGTAGTGACCAATGTCGAGATCAGGTTTAAGAATCGTTCTACTACTTGCCGGGCAATAGTGTTGCCGGACGACTCCGAACCGCTGCTGGGCGCAATACCCTTGGAGGACATGGATGTATTGATCCATCCCCAGACACAACAACTGATCGTGAACCCAGATTACCCCGATCTTGCACTGACGAGAATCTAGTTTCAAGTCAAGTATGATTCGACGATTTATATTGCCACGGATACACACGGATGAACAGATTTACCATTTCACTGTTTAACAAATTAACTGATAAACAGACGAACGATCACCGACCTCAAATCAATGCCAGGATGACCTACTTTTTTATCCGTGAATCCGTGGCGACAAGATATGCTTAACATAACACCAGTAATAGGCGCGGCTCATTCGATAACAATCTTTTCCGCGAAATGTTTTCCAGAATTTTTATGTGTCGCCTGCAAAATATAATTACCGGCCGCCACAGAAAGTAGTTCCAAATTCAGCAATCTCGCTTCAGCATCTATCCATATTTCTTTTGAATAGACCCTTTTACCCGAAATATCTATCAATTCAAATACATAATACCCTTCTTCTGATTGTTTCCACTCGATATTGAGGCTGGCTCCCGGGGAGGAGGGATTTGGGAAGGCCCTGAAAAATCTATAAGCAGTATCCATAATCTTTTGGGTCAGTAATAAAACCGGGTTGGGCTTTCGTTGGGGTTTATCGATTATTGCAAGACCTCCCACCCTTCCCTGCCAAAGCTGCTGACTTGGTTCGGGAGTGGGAGTCACACTTGATATCAGGCCTAAATCTGGTGCGGGATTATTTACAGCAAGCATAGGCAATTTAACCTTAGGTGTTATTATGTCGACCGTCAAATGATCTTTTGAAGAACAGCTATCGGTAGGAAGAACTGTTTTGGACTTCACTATAGTATGCTGTTTAACAAGTTTCACATTTCCTTGCGCGGTTGCCCGCATTGATATTAGAAAAGCTGGTAATGCAAACTGGAAAAAATATTTTACCCAGGGAATTCTTTTCCCGGGTATTTCAATATCCCGGTCCAGTTGATCATCGCTAACCTTGCCGCAAAGGGAATTGTCCGGAGACTTTCTAAAAAAAGCGGCCAATTGCGAATCACTCATATGTGTAAAATCAATTACCTGTTTACAGCACGATGCGCAGAACCGGCCCCGTTCTGTTGGATTCATGTCCTCCCAGTTTTCATGACAGGGTTGCGGAATGGTCAACTGTATCTGCCTGCTCATAAAAAGAGTCTATTGAACAATCAATTTTTCGTTTTTGATCACGGCACCTTTTTCATTTCTTACCTGGACAATATAGATTCCGGCTGCCCATCTGCCATCAACTTCGATCGTAAGCCGGTTCAGGCCTTTATCGAATTGTTTTGCCTGTGAATAAACCACATTACCGTTCAGGCTAACCAGCATTACCTGTATCGTTTCAGCCTGTTCATTTTTCCATTCGATATTAAGTGACTGGCTTCGCTGAACAGGATTTGGATAAATTTTTGGAGAATTGATGTCCGCCAATGAATGATTGTCGTCCGGAGGAACTGGCAGTTTCTGTTTGATATCGTTTGTTTCACTTTTTAAAGTGTCAATGGCTTTCCCCATTACTGTTGCCACCCCTCCTGTCACCATACGCGTACAATGAAATCCCGGGACAGTCACAACGACTTCATCTTCCATTTTGAATTTTAGTCGTGCTACGAGGTCTTTAGTTAAATTAATTTGGTCATGTATCTGCACTTCCGTTTCTACATGACCAACGCATGAAACCTGCAATGTTATTTCCTTCGCTTCTAAAGGCTTTTCTATTTGAAAAACTCCTGCGTCGTTTGCTATCATGCCCATTTTTGTTCCTTTGATCATCACCGAAGCGAAAGGCACTGGGTTGTCATTTTCATCCAGTACAATACCATGTATCATCACAGGGCTGGTTATTTGACTAACGGGTTTCAATTTTGCGGGAGATAACGCGACCGTATTTTTTGAATTTTGAATAGGCTGGTATACAGTTGTATCACCGAGTAGCCTTACTTTTTTAACAGGCATAAGATTTCCTAAAATCATATCACAATTCTTCGGCGTGGCCTCTACTGTCTTTGCCGTAGCACTGCCCTTTGGCTTATCCTGTCCTGCCGCTTTTGCCGACAACAAAAAAGTTGGCAATACAAACTGGAAAAAATATTTTACCCAGGGAATTCTTTTCTTTGGTATCTCGATACTCCTGTCCAACTGATCTTCATAAAATCTTCCGCACACTGAACCTGTAGAAGGTTTTTTAAAGAATGCCGCCAGTTGGGCATCGCTCATGTTCGTGAAATCGATCACCTGCTTCTTGCAGGAACCGCAGAACCTGCCTTTTTCTGCCGCTGTCATGTTATCCCAGTTCTCGTGACAGGGATCGGCGATGCTAAGTTGGATATGCTTGGTCATAGTGATCTATTGAACGATTAATTTTTCTTTTTTTACTACCTGTCCTTTTTCATTTCTCATTTGAAATATGTAGATGCCAGCCGGCCATGTTGATCCCGTACTCATTATAATACGATTAAATCCTTTCCTCGTATTTTCTGTCTTTGTCATAACAATTATGCCACTCATATTGACAATACTTAATTGCATCTTTTCATCCCGTGAATTTTCGAATTCCACGTTGAAGGGGCTGTTTCTCTGTAGGGGGTTAGGATATAATCTTACTGACGATGGTAAAGATTTTTCTTTAGATCTTTCTTTCCACCACGATACCGTCGTCACCGATGAAGTCATATTGCCCTTAGTTATCGTTCTTGAAGGAGAATTAATTATCACCGCCGGTAAATTAATGTTAGGAGTTAATTGAATGATTAACTCTTTTGCCAGATCGGTTTTCATATCAATCATAGCCTTAGCAGTATTAAATCCAACCGATGAAACTTCCAGGATAACCTGCTTCTCCACCCTAAGAGCCTCCAATTCAAATAGCCCGTTACTGTCTGCTGCAATCCCGGTACCTGATTCTTTTATCGTGACTGTCGCAAAGGGAATAGGGTTGTTTTCCGCGTCAACCACTCTTCCTTTTATTGTAACCGGCTTTTCCGATGCCGCTAAAAGTTGTTCGAGTTTTCTTTTTTCCTTTCGAGTGATTTTGGTTCGAACCGAAACGAGCGCACCCATTGTCACATGAATGCTGCTGTCTGGTGAAGCTGTACACACCAGTGATGCTTTATCCCTTATTTCAGAATTCTGCAACACCAGGCTATTCTGTTTAATAGTCGGAATTGCTGGCGCAATGAAAAGATTGGGGGCAGAAGTTGAGTCGTTGGTTTCTTTCTTTTTTTCGAGGACTATTGCCAGTTTGCCCATCCTAACAGTCCCCTGTGCGGACGCTTTTAACGATAACAAAAAAGCGGGCAATACAAACTGGAAAAAATATTTTACCCAGGGAATTCTCTTTTTCGGTATCTCAATGCTCCTGTCCAACTGATCTTCATAAAATCTTCCGCACACTGAACCGGTGGAAGGCTTTTTAAAAAACGATGCAAGTTGCGAATCGCTCATGTTTGTAAAATCGATCACCTGCTTCTTGCAAGAACCGCAGAACCTGCCTTTTTCTGCCGCTGTCATACTATCCCAGTTTTCATGGCAGGGATCGGCCACACTGAGTTGGATATGCTTGCTCATGAGATTAATGCGATTAATTTTTGGAGAGAAGGGAAATTTTTGTAATTACAAACGGGGATAAGTGTAAAGATCAAACTCATATGCAACGGTTTTAGTTAAAAAAATGTGGAACCGGTAGAAACCGGTTCCTTATCACTAACCGGCTGTTAGTATAACTGTCGTTTATAATTGGATGCAGCCTCTAAATACTTTACATAAACAGGTTATTTCCCCTCCTGCATTTTTGCGGTGCCTCTGTCGTTGGCCTCATTTTGCACCTTTGCAAGAGTTATGGCACTTCCCACCATCCTGATAAATTCTGCCCGGTATCCTTCCACATCTTTGTCTTTTGCCCCGGTAGCTAATGTCGTCACATTTTCAAACGAGGCATTCGCCCTGTATGTGGAATGACGAAGCAACATTCCAAATTCAGCTACCGCGGCTGCAAACCGGAAATTATTTGATGTCTCGGCCAGTGGGATAAATTGGTCAACGACGGGATGCTCGATCAACCTGCTTTTGTTCTCTCCAGGATTTTTATACCTGAACTTCACCGTCATCAGTTCATTACCGTATGACGGTTTATTTGGCTTTCCTGTTACACTTTTTTGATATTTCAGTTTATCTACGTCCACCAAGAAGGTATCATTAACACCTACTGGTATTATCTCGTACAATGCCGTCACGGTATGATTGCTGCCGAGTTCACCGGCATCCTTTGTATCATCGTTAAAATCTTCTTTTGCCAGCATCCTGTTCTCATACCCGATGAGGCGGTAGCCCTGCACTTTTTCGGGATTGAACTCTACCTGTAGTTTCACATCTTTGGCGATTGTGAAAAGCGTGCCACCAAACTCATTTACCAGAACTTTCCTTGCTTCGTTCAAACCATCAATGTAGGCATGGTTACCGTTGCCCTTATCCGCAAGCTTTTGCATCTTGCTGTCTTTATAATTGCCCATTCCGTAACCAAGTACAGTCAGGTAAACGCCATTCTCCCTTTTTTCCTCGATCAGTGTTTCCAGGTCATCATCACTGCTTTCACCAACATTAAAATCACCATCAGTACATAGGATCACACGATTATTACCGTCTTCCATAAAATTTTCTTCGGCGACCTCATAAGCCAATCGTATGCCCTGGCCACCAGCTGTAGAACCGCCTGCCTCAAGTTTGTCAATCGTTCCTTTTATCAACGATTTTTCGGCACCACTTGTGGAAGGTAATGCCAGTCCGGCCGTGCCGGCGTATACAACGATGGCCACCCGATCCTGTTCGCGCAACTGGTCAACGAGCAACTTCATGGAAGCCTTGACCAACGGAAGTTTTTCGTCCTCAAACATTGAACCCGAGACATCCACGAGGAACACTAGGTTCGAAGACGGAAGATTTTCTGTTGGAATTTTTCTTCCCTGTAAACCGATAAGCACAAGCTTATGATCTTTATTCCAGGGAGCGTCCGATATTTCAGTATTGATAGAAAAAGGATGATCGTTTACAGGTTGCGGGTAATCATAACTGAAATAATTGACCATTTCTTCGATCCTTACTGCGCCGGCAGGAGGCAATTGGTGCTGGTCAATAAACCGCCTGACATTGCTGTAGGCTGCTGCGTCAACATCAATAGAAAAAGTAGAAAGTGGGTTGTCGGCAACTTTTAAGAACCTGTTATCTGTGATATTCTCGTATTCTTCGGTATTAAAATCATCAGGTTTTTTGCCGCGGTATTTCCTGTCTTTTCGAGAGTTTGATTTTGACTTCGGGGAGACGTAACCGTTGGAGTAATGTCTTTCATTTCCAATTCTCCCCCTCTTTCTCGTTGAATACCCAATTGTCACTACCACTTCACTCAATGCCTGAGTTTTTGCGACAAGTGTAGCATTAATGGTTATTTTTCCGTCTACCACAGTTTTGCCGTCTATCTTTATTTCAACAGCTTCATAGCCGGGAGCTGAAAAAACCAGGGTATTGTTCGGCGTGGATACTTGTATCTTGTAGATACCATCAACAGTCGCTGCTGCTCCCGATCTTGTTCCCTTTATCACGACAGTTGCGAAGGGAACAGGGTCACCTTTCTCATCAGTCACTTTCCCGCTAACAGTGATCATGTCTGTTGGCCGGAATGCCAACATAAACATAACAAGCGGGGTGATGATAAATAGCAATCGCCTCATAAAGTGTTTTCCAAGTGAGATGTAGCATTTTTAGCAATTGCATAAATGCAAATGAGCTTTTTATTTATTATTTTTAAGTCCCGGTGGCCTTTATAAAAAAAATATCAACCAATACACTAACGGATAAAGAACTTATCGCGCTGTTCAAAGAATCGGAAGATATGACCGTGCTGGGTGAACTCTACCAACGGTATATGGAGCTGGTATACGGCGTTTGCCTGAAATACTTCAAAGAGCCCGAAACGGCAAAAGACAGCGTGATACATATATTTGAAGAACTGGTTACGAAGCTGAAAAAGCATGAAGTGGACAATTTTAAGGGCTGGCTGCACCAGGTGGCTAAAAATCATTGCCTGATGCAGCTGAGAACGCCTAAAAATCTGAAAGTCGTGGAGTTCAAGCCTGAGTTTGTGCAAAATGAAGAAAATGTGCATCTGAATGGTGTCCTTGAAAAAGAGGAAAATTTCCAAAAACTGGAATATTGCCTCGGTACCCTGACGGATGACCAGCAATCGGCGATCCGCCTATTTTACCTGGAGGGCAAATGTTACAACGAAATAGTTGAAATGACCGGGCAGGACTGGAACTTTGTGAGAAGTTGTATCCAGAATGGAAGAAGAAATTTAAAGATATGTATGGAGAAAAATGAGTCGGGAGTACGAAGCCAGGAGTCGGGAGCGGGGAAAAAAATATAAACCTAAAAGCACCTTGTCAAACGATAATAACATAAAAATATTTACAGTAGCTGATATCGAAAAATATCATAAAGGACAATTGTCTCCTAAAGAAATGCACGAGCTTGAAAAAGCCGCGCTCGATGATCCATTTTTGGCCGATGCACTGGAAGGTTATGCTACGCCAGGCATAAATATCAGTGAAGACATTATCGAATTAAGAAAAAGATTAAGCGAAAATACCGAGAGGACTAAAGTTATACCTATCCACACTGCAAGTAGATCGCAGTTTCCGTGGCTAAGAGCTGCGATAGCCATAATCTTGGTAGCTGGTGCTGGTTTATTGGCCTACGAATTCTTATATAAAGGTCCAATAGATAGACCTGTGGCGGCATTGACAACAAAGAATAATAAGACCGTAAAAGATACCCTGTCCAGGTCATCGAAGAACGATGATATCTCAGGTACAACTAACACCTTTAGTGATTCGCAACATCAATATTATAATTTCCAGGTGTCAGGGAAAAAAGAAACTGCCGACCAAAAGGATAATCGCCCTGCCTCAGCGGGCAGTAGCAGTGATACCTCTAAATTAAGCTTCGAGCTTACAACGACAAGTGCTCCCCCGGTATCACCTTCTGTAAACAATCAGATAGAAAAGAGGGAAGAAGTTAAGGCTGGCAGCCCCCTGGCCTCCGAATATAAAAAAGCAGATGACCGGGCTAAACAAGCACAGCGCAGTGCAGAGCCAACGGACGATATTGCCTTAAATAAGTCGCGGGTAAGGGCTGACACCGTGAGAATAGCCGGCTTCTATGCAAAGGATAAAGCTGCCAGTGATAATTATGGTTCTTTCGGGGCTACTGCCAATGCAAAGAGTGACGCCCTTTACCGTAAGCCCAACTATTTCCGCGGCCGCGTTACCGATAATGCTAATAACGCCCTGCCTTTTGCCAATATCACCAATACAAAAGACAACGTAGGAACCTATAGCGATGCGCAGGGATATTTTACATTGGTCTCCCCTGATTCAGTGATGAACGTACAGGTAAAATCGGTTGGATTCGAAAATAATAATGTGCAATTGCGGAACTATGTTGCTGACAACCGCATACTGATGCAGGAAGATAAGAGTGTGGCCATGGATACGATTGACAAAGTAAAACGCAATATCAGCAGCCGGCGTAAGAACACTATGGTGCTTGAAGAGCCCGAGCCGGAAGATGGTTGGGATTCTTATGGATCATATGTGGCCAACAACGTGAATGTCCCTGAAAATTTTGAAAAGAGAAAAACCGGCGGCATTGACGAAAATTCAGTGGAAGTATCATTTGAAGTAACCAGGGATGGGAATCCTGTAAATTTTAAAGTAGAAAAATCCCTTTGCGACCAATGTGACAAAGAAGCCGTCCGTCTCATCAAAGAAGGCCCGAAGTGGAAACGCAAAAACAGGAAATCAAAAAAAACTACCATTTCAATCCCATTTAGATAATTAGAGCCTGTCGCAGGCAGGCGAGAAACAGAATGGGAGCGAACCGAGAAATAGGCTTCGGAAAACACCTCTTTTTCTCCTTTCCTCCTTTTTCCTCTTAGCTCTCTTTCTCCGCACTTTCTTACCTTCGGTGTTCCTAAATTATGTTTGCTATGAAGAAATTACTCTTTTCAATCGCCTCTCTCGTTATCTTTCTTATTACTGATGCCCAGATAAAAACCCCGGCTCCCAGTCCTCCCCAAACCATTAAACAGGATTTTGGCCTGGCTTCTATCGAATTGTCATATTCTCGCCCGGGTATCAAGGGCCGAAAGATATTTGGCGACCTGGTGCCTTATAACAAGGTTTGGCGCACCGGTGCCAATAGTGCCACCACCGTCACTTTTGGAGACGACGTGATCATTGACGGAACAAGCATCCCCGCCGGCAAATACGGCCTGCTGACCATTCCCGACAAGAAAAGCTGGATCATCATTATCAGCAAGCAAACGGATGTGACAAACCCATCTGCCTACAAGAAAGAAAGCGATGTTGTAAGGATACCTGTTGCAGTAAAGAAACTGAAAGAATCCATTGAATCTTTTACTATCCAGTTCGCCAATGTAAAAAACACAACCTGTGAATTGCAATTGATGTGGGATAAATCAGTGGTTGTACTTCCAATTAAGACGGAAATAGACGCCAAGATCATGGCCAGCATCGATGACGCGATGAAAAAGGACAAACCCCCTTATTACCAGGCAGCGGTTTATTATATGGAGAATAACAAAGATCTTAACAAAGCCCTCGATTGGTTCAACAAAGCTGCTGAGGCAGAACCAACAGCTTACTGGGTACAGCACCAATGGGCAAATTGCCTGGCCAAACTCGGCAAGAAACAAGAAGCAAAAGCTGCTGCCCAACGATCAAAGGAATTAGCGATAGAAGCAAAAAATGATGACTATGTTCGCCTAAACGACAAGTTACTAGCGGAACTAAATAACTAGTAAATAGAACCCCGTTGCTACTGCACGGGGTTTTGCTTTTTTGCAAAAATGGCATTTAGCAGGAGGCTGAAGATGATCACCCCGAAAGCGCCAATAGGATTAAGCCAAAGAAAACCCAGGCCGATCAGTTTCATCTTTGACAAGACATAAATGACCAATACTGCGATCTCGGTCAGCAAAGCAGAATAAAACACCACGTTGCCATTGACTATTCTTTTGAAAAAGAAGGCCAGTAAGAATACGCCCAGTATTGATCCATAAAATAAGGAACCTAATTCATTGACTGTTTCAATAAGGCTGTTGCCGAGATTGTAAGTATACATGGCCACTACGATACAGAAAATGCCCCAGATCAGCGTGTATCGCCGGGAAAGACGGTATTCATCTTCACCAGTTTCCCTTTTTTTCGCGAAGCGGCGGTGGAAGTCCACCATGCTGCACGACGCCAGTGAATTGATTGCAGCGGCAATACTACCCCAGGAGGCCAAAAAGATTATGGCGATCAGTAACCCTACGAGTCCTGCCGGTAAATTATCCACCACAAAACGAAGAAAGATATAATTGGTATCGCTGGTGTCAGTATTGGGCAACGCTTTATTTAATACATTTTTATATTCCTTACGCAATGAATCACGTACTACATTCGCGGAACGGATGTTTTGTTCAAGGTTGTTGCCTGGTACAACATCGCCGCTTTTCTTAGATTTGTTGTACTCCAGCTGCCAATCCGGAATGTTATTTTCAGCGTTAGTGTAAGCTATTTCAATCTTCTCCAGTTCACTTTTGTAAGAAGTGGCATGCGCTTTGGTCATCAGCGCTTCATTGAAAAAAACCGGAGCTTTTGTAAACTGGTAGAAAGCAAAAACCAGTGTACCGATCAGTAGGATCAGGAATTGCATCGGCACTTTTACAAATCCGTTCATCAGTAATCCCATACGGCTTTCTTTTACCGACCGCGCTGTAAGATATCTCCCAACCTGGCTTTGGTCCGCTCCGAAATAGGAAAGTGCCAGGAAAAATCCCCCGATGATGCCACTGAACAGGTTATACTTATCGCTCCAGTCGAAACGGCCTGTCTTTTCAAAACCCGTCGTGATCACGTTCAGCTTGCCAAGTTTACCGCTTACTTCCAATGCATCAGTGAATCCAACCCCGGCTGGTAACATTCTTACCACCATATATGCAGCGAGAAACATCCCGATAAAGATGATGACCAGTTGCAATTGTTGTGTATAAGCTACTGCTTTTGCACCCCCGGACATCGTATAGATAATTAATAAGCCGCCCATGAACAAGTTGGTCCAATAAATATTCCATCCAAGTAATGAAGACAGGATGATCGATGGAGCAAAAACGCTGATGCCGGTAGATACACCACGTTGCAGAAGGAATAATAGCGAAGTAAGGCTTCTGGTTTTTCCATCAAACCGGCTCTCCAGGTACTCGTAGGCTGTATACACTTTCATCCGGCTGAAAATGGGAACAAAGAAAATGCAGATGACCACCATTGCCAGCGGTATGCCAAAATAATATTGAACGAACCGCATACCATCGGTATAGGCCTGCCCGGGAGCAGACAAAAACGTGATAGCGCTGGCCTGTGTACCCATAATACTCAACAGTACCAGTCCCCATGACATGCTATGATTGCTGAGAAAATAACCATCCAGGTTGCGAGAGGTCCGACCCTTGTATAAACCGTAAATAATAATAACAAGCAGTGTGATGACCAGTATTATCCAATCAAGCTGGCTCATGCAAATCGTTTGGTAAATAAAGAAAATAAAATGATCAGCAGTATAAGGAACAATATCACCAGCGTATACCAGTGATACCAACTCTTAAAAAATGGCGCTTTATCGTTATCCTGCATTTGAATGTGATTATAGAATCTTCCCAAATCTCATTTTATCTTTACCTGCGGGTTGAACGCATCCAACCCAGTGCAACAATGGTCCCGCCGATGATCAAACCAAGCAGGATACCAAGTCTCACCCTTTTTATCAATAAACCTACTACCAGCCCAAGGATTATCGCGACAATGAAAGCTATATCGCCTCGTTTCTGATCCGGTTTTCTCTGTGTACTCATCAAAAATTCTTTTAAATCTAACTTAAGATTTAGAGCGGTTCAAAATGCTTTCTTCCTATTCAACGCGATAATATTTGCCAGCAGGCGATAAGCTCCCGGTACGCCGGCAGGCAATTCCCGGAAAAAGACGATACCTGTATAGACAAACACGCCTTTTCCATATTTCGCAATGATCAGGCTGCCTTCTTCCGGCTTTTCACCCGGATCATTCATGGCGATCACTGTTTCGAATTTCGTGCTATCCCATTGCACGGCATGATAAATGCTTCGCTCCTGTATCCATCCTTTGAAATCGTCTTGCGTTATCTTATTGGGAAAATTAAATACAGGATGATCGGGTTTCAGCAAAGTGACCGGTGCATTTTCGTCGGTTATCCGGTTTAGCCGGCCGATATTAAAATTATAGGGCGATATTTTAGCTCGTATCGGACCGATGTTGTTGCTGGTATTGTACTGTACAATCAAATTGCCTCCATCACTGACATATTTCATCAGCTTGTCATAATACTTGTTCATCCATTCATTTGTGTTATAAGCCCGCACACCGGTAATAATAGCATCAAACTGCTGGAGATTATTTCTCGAAAGCTCCTTATCGGTCAGCAAAGTCACATCATATCCCATTTGCTCCAACGCTTCGGGAACTTTATCACCGGCCCCTACAATGTAACCGATTCTTTTATTGTAAATAGAGGTATTTATATCTCTGACGAGGACTGTTGCGGGTTTGAAGTAAGTTATTGCCGGTATATGATCGTGCTTTATTGAAAATACATCAAAGACATGTTGTTTAGAGGGACCATCATAAAAATCTTTAAACTCATCGGGGATGCGAATGGTAAGTACTTTGCTTGAATTCCTGGGATCTATAGCAGGCAGGTCTACTACATATTGTGCCTTTGCATCAATGGTCTTTATTTCCTTCCCCACTACGAGTGAATCTACGGTTGAATATCCCATTACCGCGCCATTAGGATAGTGATGCTCCAGAACCGTCCTGATACTGTTATTAGATTTATATGATGTAAATGTTTTCTCGTAATTAGCAAAAAATTCTTCCTTTTTACCTGGTTTCCAAAAAGTCATTTCCGGGTCAACCCTTAATGTATACGGCGGCATTACCACAACCGGCCAGTAAATCTCTCCCTTAACGGGGTCCGTGAACTTATACTTCACTGGCTTCGCGAAATTGAAATCAACACCTTCAATAGTTAATGTTATGTTCACTGCATAAGCGGGATCGACATCCGCCTGACCTATCTTTTGCTGATCGTTTACATTAAAATAACCTTCCTCCATCTTATTCGCCAGCCAGTAAGGCTGCGTCAGTGGCTTCGATAAGGGCACAGGAAATGTTTTACTGAAAAAGACATTCCTGTTTTTTAAAAGTGGCTGGTTAAATGATGAGTCAAAAGCATCAACCGTTATTCTCTTCAGTTGCGCATTTGCCCCGAGACGATTATTCAATACGAAATTCATCCTGACGGAATCAGTCTGCACGGCGTATTGTTCATTGGTGGTTATGTCCAAAAACAAACCGCTGCATTGTTCTACCAGTTGCTGGGTTTCTTTTAGTTTCTGGCTCTTCCAATAACTATCGGGAAGTGAATTGAGCGCTTTATATAATCTCACCAGCCCGGGTACAGATTTTTCAGGATGCAATAGATCGAAAGATGAGGAAAGACTGTCAATGATCTTTTCTATCGCATCTCCGCCGCTGACTCTTTTCCAGCTAAGGTCCACTCCTTCAAATATGTCATTGGCAGGTGCGGATCCACCCGTCGTTCTAAAATATTCAAGGGCTTCACCTCTTGATCCCGCAGAACCAAATCCCTGGCTCTTGTGATTGCTTCGGCTGATGGCCGCGATCTCTCCATAACTTTTTCCCAGCAAAGGATTATAACCCCCCACATCAAATTTGAATTGACCATCGTTGGTAAGATTGACATTCCCAAAATTGAAAGAGTTGAAAAGTATCCGTTTGGCCTGCCAGGGTTGTACATATTTTAATTGCTCGGGGAAACGGGTGGGATCGGCAGCTGCCGTGAATGCTTCATTTGCTAAAATGGCCGAGGCCGTATGATGACCATGTCCTCCTTCTCCTGTTGTGGGAAAGCGCGTAATGATCACATCCGGTTGAAATTTCCGGATCACCCATACCACATCGCTCAATATTTTTTCTTTATCCCATTTGGTAAATGTTTCTGAAGGGCTTTTTGAATAGCCAAAATCGAATGCTCTTGTGAAAAATTGTTCGCCTCCGTCCACTCTCCTTGCTGACAGTAGTTCCTGCGTTCTGATCAACCCCAATTCAACTCCCTGCTCATTCCCTATCAGGTTCTGACCACCATCACCTCTCGTCATTGACAGATAACCGGTCCGGACCATCCGGTCTTTGGCGAAATAAGCAATCAACCTTGTGTTTTCGTCATCGGGATGAGCCGCCACATACAATACCGAACCCAGTACATTCAGTTTCCGGATAGCGAGGTACATATCGGCAGATGTCCATGCCTGGGGCGATTGCGAAAAGGCGCAGGGAACAAACAGCAAGGCACAAACAGTGACCAGGAAAGTCTTTCGCATGCATAAAATTATTAGGCGAATATAACGGCAATTTGGGAAGCTATTAAAACCATTCATAAAAGGAAGAAAATGTTAAAGGGGTTTAACGAAGTTTTAATTTGTTAAACCCCTACGATACTGCGTGAGATGTGAGCCTGCCTGCCGGTAGGCAGGATGTCAGATGTGAGGCAGGACAACCCTAATTTTTAGATTTTGTGTCATTGCCGTTACTGTTTCCATTCACTTTTTTACCTAATTGCTCCAGCAATTGCAACCCTAACAGACCGCTGATGCCACCGGTAGCGCCATCGCCACCGCCGATGAGCACATCAGGCATAATCTTTACATGCTGGCTGGCTACCGATTCCATTACTTTTAATTGAGTGAAATTATCACCACCCATGGCCGCAACCGACAGCTTATATGATTCCGCATTTGATTTACCAATGGCCAGGATCTTTTCAGCTTCTGCATTACCCGTTACCGAGATCTTTTCGGCTTCGGCCTTTGCGAGCAATTCGATCTTTTCCGAGTCAGCTTTTGCCAACACCCTCGTCTTTTCGGCTTCACCACTTGCCAGTAACTTCAACCGGTCGGCTTCAGCAGTAGCTTGCAGCCGGACGCTGTTGGCATCACCGGTCGCTTTCTTTACAGAAGCGTCGGCAATACGTTCGGCGATCAATACGCCCTGATCCGCTTTTACGATCTCCCGTTGGATCTCGGCAATTGCGGTTTCTTTTTCCAATAATTGCCTTGTTTCCTGCGCCTTCTTTTCCGTGTCATAAGTTATCTTTTGTTCTTCCGCGAGTTTACGATCGGTCAGCGTTTTCATCAGGCTTTCCGGTGGCACAATATCACCGATCAACGTGTCTACGCCATAGACGTTGTACTGCTCAAGCACTTTGCCGATATGGTCCCTTGCCGATTGTTGTCTTTCTTTACGCGTACCCAGGAATGCGATCACATCACTATCCTGCGCACTGTTACGGAAATAGTTACCGATCGTAGGTTCCAACACCTGGCTCACGAGGTTATTCATGTTGCCGAACCGAGCAATTACTTTCGGCGCTTCTGTAGTTGGAATATGAATGATCTGCGATACGTCAAGGTTGAATGGGAAACCGTCCTTACTACGAACTGTGATCGTTGAAAGATTTTTATCCAATTGATGCGATTCACTTCTTGCGCTTGCCCAGTTCAGGACAAGATTGGTAGTTGGTACCAGTTCCACCTTCATGATATAAGGATTGATCGGGTATTTGCCAGGGCCTAATGGTTCGGCCCATACGCCTTTCTGTCCTTTTGAAACAATATTACCGTGTTTGAACTCAGCACCGCTGGTATCGACGCCTTCAGCACCTACAAAGGAGATAACGACACCAACATGACCAATAGCGATCTCGGTCATTTTTACCATCTCCAATTTGGCAAACCAGGGGTTTAAGAAATAAGAACCGGCGAGGATCACCTGTTCCTGCAAACCTTTATATCCATCACTCGCCAAAAAATTATCGACATCCTGGAACTTGTTATGTGCGCCGATGATCTTACCCGCAATTTGACCTTCTTCCAGCGGCTTACCCTCCATCGTGGTTACCACACCGACCGCATTATCCGGTATGAATGTCATTTCTGTTAGTTCGATTTCGAACAGCAGGGTGTTAATACGATAAGAACCCGGAGCAACGATAGCTGTTTGCCGTCCTTTTCTTCCTCCATTGGCTAAAAATGCACCGGCGTCCTGGAACGAATCACATTCTACTTTACGGGCCAATATGCGGCCGGTTTCCAACTCGGCACCATCTTTCGCCAGTATAAGGCCGATCTTGCCGGTTGGTATTACAATAAAAGGCTGGAAC
Source organism: Bacteroidota bacterium (assembly GCA_005884665.1). Taxonomy (GTDB): domain Bacteria; phylum Bacteroidota; class Bacteroidia; order Chitinophagales; family Chitinophagaceae; genus VBAT01. The sequence continues at coordinate 769 of VBAT01000018.1, read as the reverse complement.
GTGATGGAATATTGCCATATCCATTTCCAGAAATAAACGCCGGGCGGCAATGTCTGGGCCTGGAAACCGGCTTCGCCATTTGTAGCGATGATGCGACCCTCGGGCAATTCCTGCTTGCCAAACAAAACGAATTTCTTAGTGACAAGCCCGATCCTGTCTTCGGGTACGATAACAAGACCAAAGACCAAAGAATACCCGGAGGATAAATTTGTAAAACAGTAAAATGAATAAGGGGATACCGATTATCAATCCCCAGCGGATCAATTCTGATTTTTCCATGATGACTTAATGATTAGTGGTTATAAAAAAAATTGTTTTAAAAAAATTCGGTTTAGCACAGAAGATATGGGCTTCCGCGATTGCGGATGCGACCGGCAGTAATAATTAGTAACTATTAATTAATAATTATTCGCCACTGGATTGCCGTTCTGTTTTAGTTAAAATAAATACGGGGGAGAAGTGTTGTAGATGGTAAATCTAATCTCTGATTCAATCGAAGTAAACTGCCAATGATCTGATTCCATAGTGGAATATTTGAGAACATAAAACTACATAAAAGGAAGGCATGCCGATAAAAAATGATTGCAACAATAGTTAAAAAAACGGGGAAACCATATAATCGATTCATCTGAACCTTATTATCTTTATCGCTCCTTATGTCAATAACTTTCTGACAAAATCTTTGGTTAGTATGCAAAAAAAATCATGGGTGATCATACCTGTTCTTGTTGTTTGTTCATGCAACAGTTCGCGGGAGAACAAAGTTTCG
>VBAT01000005.1 GCA_005884665.1 Bacteroidota bacterium | reverse complement strand
GGTAAAACTATGGCGGTCGGCTACCCCTGCCGTTGAATTATCAGAAATGGTAAAACTGCTGGTCCTGTTCTTTTGATCCCTGATATAAAAAGGCTGGTATCCCTGCGAAAGCGTTACATAATAATAGAATTCCGGCAGCGCGACATTATACTCACTCCATAATTCCGGGTATTGATCGTCCTGGAATTTCCAGGGTTGAAGATTAAATTTAAAATCCGACCTGACTTCGTACTCGTATTCGATTATCGAGCCTTCTTTGATGTTCGGAAATGTAAATTTTCGCAGCGTCCAGTTCTTATCGATTTTATCCTTGAAAACTGCGGATCTGGTTTCTAATCGCGTCTCTACAATTTTACCATTCTCCCAATTGTAAGTCACCGCCCTGAGACTGTTGAGTTTTTCTTCATCCCGGCCATCGGTATATAGTGGAATGGTCACATTAGCGATATCATAACCGTTTTTGGTAAGTATGCGGGCGCGGCGGTAATTTTTGAACTGCAATGCGAAACCTCCCTTACCGTTATCTACCATTTCGGTTGAACCTACATCGGCGATAATAACAGCATTGGCGGCGCTATCGATACTGTATTTTGTTTGATAGAAGTCCCCCGGGTTTATCTTACCAAATCTCACCGGAGGCTTTTCCTGTGCGAAATTCTGGAGAGAAAACAAGGCCCCAAATAGTCCAAAAATCAGCAACCTCCTTTTCATAGCTGGTGGTCATGGTTTAACTTAACAATTTTACACAAAAAAACTCAAATGAGGCCGCCGTATCTTTACGGATCAACTTACTTATTAAAATCTAATTCACTGGAATCATCGAAACAATATACGTTAATAGTCAAAAACTTAGCCTCAAGATTGGGGTTCGACTATTGCGGCATTGCCCGTGCTCAAAAGCTGGATGACGATGCGCAACGGCTGGAGCAATGGCTGAACACAGGAATGCACGGTACGATGAAATACATGGAGAATCATTTTGATTTGAGGATCGACCCTTCGAAACTTGTACCGGGCGCTAAATCAGTGATCACTTTATTGAAGAACTATTTTCCTTCGGGGCAACAAAATCCCGATTCATTAAAGATATCCAAATACGCTTTTGGCAAAGACTACCACGAAGTGATACGTGATAAAATGCATCGCTTCCTCCAATCGATCCATGAAGAAATTGGTGAAGTTCACGGTAGAGGATTTGTTGATTCGGCTCCCGTACTGGAAAGAAGCTGGGCCCAGCGCAGCGGCCTTGGATGGATCGGCAAAAACGGCAACCTGCTAACCAAGGAAAGCGGTTCGTTCTTTTTTATCGCGACCCTGATCACAGACCTGGAACTGCAATACGATGATCAATTTGCCAAAGATCTTTGCGGTACCTGCACAAGATGTATCGACGCTTGTCCCACGGAAGCGATACTTCCCGGGAAGGTCGTAAATGGCAGCAAATGCATTTCTTATTTTACCATTGAATTGAAGGACAGCCTGATCCCTCAGGAATTGCAGGGAAAATTTGATAACTGGGCATTCGGCTGTGATATTTGCCAGGACGTTTGTCCCTGGAACCGTTTTAGCAAACCCAATGATGAACCGGAGTTCATTCCTATACCGGAAGTACTGAATTTATCGACCCGTGAATGGGAGGCAATGTCGGAGGAAAGTTTTAAAAAGATATTTAAGCACTCAGCAATAAGCCGGACTAAATGGAAAGGAATTCAAAGAAATATAAAGTTTCTCCGTACAACCTAAAAAATCCGAAATCCCAAATAGGAAATCCGAAGTCCCAAATAGGAAATCCGAAAATCCCTGGTTATTGGAATCTTCGGATTTCGTCATTCTATCATCTTACCACATGAGGTCCCAACTTAATTTCGCAACAATACGACCAAAACTGTAATGATAGTCATATGTATTGGTGGGATCACAGGGACCTACTATGCCGCAGGGGAACTGGAAAACCTTTTCTTCTGTAATGTCTTTCCGGCTATATCCCGCGCTAAGTGAAAGATGATTTGCATGGTTAATGCGTACCCGGTAACCAAGACCGGCGTCCATATAAAATCCGCCCTTGTATTTATCTGATATTTTAGACCACTCTTCATCCGTCTTATTGCCGAGAGGAAAATTATAGCCTGTATTGGCATAGACGAAAGCAAATTTCTTTTTTCCAAAATTCATCCTGAAGTCGGCAAACAAAGGAATGGATGTAAGATTGTAATAATCGAGCCCAACTCCTACCCCCGTAAACCACCGATCGACGGACATTCCCGATGATAACTGGAATAATGGTTTAGAAATACTCTCTCCCGCTATAATTCCTCCCGAAGCGATTGTGTTGAAACGTGGTTTAGCCGAATTATCCTGGGAAAAAGACAGAATAGGAAAAAGCATTGCTATGATCAACCATTTACCGCTCATAAACCTTATTTATTAACTGGAATCTTACTTAACAAGTGAATATTGTTGATATCCGAATAATCATATTGATACAATCCATCTTTTGCGACAACCATCGCCCGGTTGTTCCATGTGATCACATCGTAAGCTTCCATGTCGATGACCGTTTTGCGCAACTGCAGGTTTAAAACATTCGAAGCATCGTACACGCGGAGTCCGGCTGTACCATCACAGATAAATAACAGGTTATTATCCTTGGACAGTCCCTTGGGTCCTGTCAGCGGGTAAGTTTTTACCAAAGAAGGTGATTGAATGTTCTGTACATCGACAATTTGGAGTTCATCGGCGGTGGGTCCACAGTTGGTGCCTGATTTCAACGTAATATAGGCATAGTTATCGTCGGCGATCACGGGATCACAGGCGCGGGCATGAACAAATTCAGATTGTTTCACCGGGCTGGTGGGGGTAGTAATGTCAAAGATGAACATACCTCCCATTGAGCCCAGGAATAATTTATTTTTAAAAGGATAAATGGTCTCAATGTCAAACCCGGCGCTGATGGTGCCAGATTGAACCGGATCCGCAGCATTGGCAAGGGAAATAGATCTTAGTGTATGATGATCTACAGCGTACATATAGTTATTCACGATGGTAAATCTTGCCAGGGACCCGCCCATGCCCGCTGGAGTTCCGGCGGCTGATTGACTGGCTGCACCCGCTGTCATAAACAAAACATCATTTCGGCGCGGGGACCACCGTCCGTTCTGATTATCACAGCTCTCTGTGACCGTTGTATCTACCTGTTTCCATTCTGTGATTACCTGGGTGTTATTGCCGACAAACCCGTTGTCATATGAACGTTCAGGAAAAACAGATGGGACAATTTTCTTGACGGCGACACTGGAAGGATTGGAAATATCTATTGCAACCAGGTCGGTGTACATGTCTGCATAAAGCATATTCCCTTTTACAGCAAGATCCACATTACCCGGGATATCAATAAACGCGATATTTTGTGGTTGTGCCGGGTTGGAATTATCAATGACATGGATTCCTTTATCGAGTTCATTGAGGAAAATATAATTACCGAAGATATAGAACTTACCTGTTTTCTTTAACTCTTTTGCCGGGTTGCTTTTGATATTGGCCAACGCCGCTTCCTTAGTCTTATAAATCGGGACATAATAAGTGTAGGTATGGGTACTCTTGCATTTATCTTTTACGCAAGCTGAAAAACCGATCGGTAGTGCAGCCAACAAAATAACTATCCCGCTAAAAATTTTATTTGGTTTCATACAAGCAGTATTTTAAAGGCTGACACCGACTGCTAAATGAACGTTGCACTTATTTATTTTTTCTTTTTTGGGAAAAACAATTGGGTATTGAGACCGCCAAACCACAGGTATTGTTTATGATCATTGGCAAGCAGCGAGCTCGTATTGAAAGACAGTTGTGGCCCGACGACCCATTCCGTTCCTTTTTTAGTTTTAAAGCGGTATGATAAACCTGTACCAATAGCAAATTGCATTTTGTTGAAAGCATCTTCATCCCGGTAATAAATGCCGCCATTGGAAGAGCTGTACACAAGCGCATTGGTGGATAACAGGTAACTAAGCGATGCCTCAAAATTCAATTGTAGCGGGAGGTTTTTATTGACCATCCAGTGATATCCTATCGGGATGGACACAAAGTGAAAACTGTTGGTGTATTTGTCTTTGTCCCCGGCACGATAGCTTTTATTAACCTGCATGGAAGCATAATTATTATAGCTTGCTGCCACGCGCAGTGAACTGTCCACGGCTGATCCAATTTTCATGTGCGTGCTTTCGTACGCGTACTGAATCCCACCGGAAAAACTGCTTCGTTCAGATACCTTCCATTCTCTTCTATAGCCTATTTTAAACGACAGCCCTTGCGTGATATCGGAAGGAGGAGTAGGTGGTGCCGCGCCGCCCACAGGTGTTCCGCTCGGAAGATTTTGCGAGCTGCCGGCATACAGGGCATCAGCTGACGCTCCAAATTTCAATTTGGGGAATGGTTCGGTTTGTACAGACGAAACACCAACCGAAAAATCAAGGCCCCACCTGGTCCTGGTTTTGCCAGGTTCCTTTTTGACGACTGCCTGCTTAGGTTCTTCAGTTTTAGCTGCATTCTTTACCTCTGGTTTGTCTGTACTTACCGGAATGGCATTCGTTTGTTCACTATCTGCGGCTTTCTTAGTTTCTGTTGCAACAGGTTCGTTGTTTATTTTACTTACATTCTCCTCTACACCGGTTTTCTTTTGTACTGCAGGTCTGTCTATGGAAATATCAACATTTGCCACCATATTATCCTGTCTACTTTTTAAAGAATTGTTCTTATTGGATGCTGGATGTTGGATGCCAGATGCTGGATGCTTACTATTGGCTATTGACTTTCGACTCACGATAATCGACTCACGACTATCGACTTCTGGCTGTTCACTGGATGCGGGATGCTGGATACTGGATACTGGGTGCTCTTCATTGCGATCCGCGGAAGGCCGGAGAAGCAATTGACTATCGACTCCTGACCTGCTTCCAAAATAGTATACCAACCCTATCAGCAACAGAAAAGCCGTGGGCAGAATAAAGAAAAAGATGATCCTCTTTTTTCTCTTTTCTCTCAGTTCATCTTCTACATTTTTCCAAACGGATGCAGACGGATTTAACCGGAAATCATCCATCTTCTCCTGCACCTGTTTTTCAAATTCATTTGCCGGCATATTTTTCCTTTTTTTTACCTGAAGAAAAATTTTCTATCCATGTTATCAGCAGGTTCCTGGCTCTTAAATATTGTGATCTTGACGTGCCATCACTGATCCCCAACAGCTCACCTATCTCAACATGCGAATAACCTTCTACCGCATACAGGTTAAATATCACCTGGTATCCGTGAGGTAGCTGTCGTATCAGGTCGGCTAATTCTTTTGCATTAAGACGAATAGCGGGATCATCATCTACTACCGGGTGAAGATATTCCTGGGTGAAATACATTTCCTGCTGGTATTTCCGGTTCCGTTTCAAAAAATTCAGGGCGGTATTTACCATGATCCGCCGTACCCAGGCGCCCAACTCCCCTTCATTTTTATATTGGTCGAGATTTCGAAATACTTTTATGAATCCCTCCTGCAGCACATCTTCCGCGTCCTTGATAGAACGGGTATAGCGATAACAAACCCCCAGCATGTTTTTGGCAAACAGCTCATACAACTCCCTTTGCGCCTTTACTTTCCCTTTAAGGCAGTCTTTAACTAACTTCTGGTGGTCCATTATTGTTAATGGGCTGACAATAAAAAAACAGCTTTCGTTGCACCCTTTTAATACAAAAGCCCCGAAACAGGGGCCTTTACAAAAAATCTCAAGAACCAAAAGACAAGAACCACAAAAGATCCAAATCAAAAATCAAAACGTTATAATTGGGCGCTCCTGATTAAATATTGAATTTTTTCTATTTTTTTGGTTCTTGGAGCTTGGTTCCTGGTTCTTTGTCAACTTACTCTACTCTGAAATCAACCTGCCAATCTCCCCATAATAAAGTAATAGTACCATTCTTATTAACCGTGAAGGTCATTTTCTCGGTAAACGTTTTTGATTTGATAGGTTTAACCTTAACCCGCAGCACATCATCGGCTTCTTTATACTGAAACGCTCCCCACTGGTTCCAGGTTTTGTTGAAAATGATGGTCCATTCATTGTCACCGGCAATGGTGAACAGGCCATACTTGCCGGGCGGCAATTCCTTACCCTCCACTTTTACTCCCTTATTTACCTGGAATACGGTGGCTTCATTGGCACCCGTCCTCCATACTTTACCATTTATAGGTTCAAGGTCCTTTCCTATCGTTCTGCCCCTGACCGAAGGCTGGCTATAATCGATAGTAACAACAGCTCCGCCAGTCAGGGTCTGGCTGGCCGTAGCCGGTGGACTGGGACGGGTGGCTTTATCCTGCTGGGCGCTGGCGAACAAAGTGATGGCACATGCTGAAACAAATAACAAAAGAGATTTCATAATAATTATAATTTTTGAAGATTGGGTGAGCCTAAGATACGAAGAAGGCCGAAACCCCGCCTGCTGCATATCTATAATATTTGCTAAATGCTACAGGTGAAAATTACAGATGATAATTTGCCTGACACCGGATGCTTTGTTTCTGTTATATGTACCTCGTAAAATCCCGAATCTTTTAAAAGCTGCGTCCAGTCCCCAAGGGTTCTGAAATACCACTGGTAAGGTATCGTGAATTGCCCTGGCAAACCCTCCCAGCCCCCGGGTTTCCAACCGGTGGTATAGTCACCCATTTCTTTACGGGAGTAGGGATGCAGGGTCTGAATAAAAAGTTTTCCATTGCCGTTAAGGTACTGCGGTAGCGAACTCAATAAATTCTCCGTGGACTCCTTACCCAATAAAGCAAAGTTGATCACGATAGCGTCAAATAACAAGGAAAAGGAAACGGACTTGCTGGCAATATCTTCATAAGAAGCAACAAAAAATTCGCCGACCACTTTTTCCTTTGCTTTTTCAATGAATCCAGGTACAATATCTATCCCGCTTACCCGGATTCCCTGATCATACAGTTTTTTGGCCAGCCAGCCTTCTCCACAACCAATGTCCAGCACCGAAGCCGGTTTGACAGCAATTACTGCGTTTACTATAGCTTGGTTAGTGACCAATTTTCGCGATTCAATCCCGCCGGATTGGACAATGTCCAACCAACTCACTGCATTGGCCTGCCATGAGAGAATGATATGTTCTTCTTTGTCCATTATTTTTTAAAGAAAAGGGCTACTCCGAAAAGTAACCCTTTGTATCAAAACTGCCTTGCGAAACTCAGAATGTTGGGTCCGGTGGCGTATTGGGATTATTATCTCTTTCTATAAAAGGATAAGGAAGCAGATTCCTTGTCCTCTCAGCATTCGGTCTTCCAAAACGACGCATGTCCTCCAGCTTCAAACCCGACATGAACAATTCAATAGAACGATGCTTATATATCTGGTCAAGCAACTGTGCCTGGGTAAATGGCCCAACTAGCGGAGGCAGGTCAGCCCCAACTCCATAAACATCACCAGCAGGTGTCTTGGTCACTACCAGGTTCAATTGAACCAACGCGTTTACAAGATCTGGCACTGCCTGTCTTGCATAGGCTTCGGCCTTTATGAGAATCATTTCACCGGGCAGGTATACCGGCCAGGGGGTAGTTGTTGCCGCTCCAAAGCCAAGGACCTTGGATGCATAAGCATTTGTTGTGTAAAACGGCACTCGCTTATCTCCCGCATCCGGCTGCAAACCTGCCGGCAAACTTAGCGTGGTCGTATTTGCAACTGCCGTCACGTTGTTGGTTGATGTAGTTGTTTCAAAGATCGGGTTGAGATTGACTGTTGTAAAATTGAATGTAGACTTGGTCGTAAGGCTCGCCAGGTTAGCTTCCGCAAGTGCGTTGGTATAGTTCCCGGCATATAAAGAAAATCTTGCCTTTAATGCATGCAGTGTGTTCGGGATACTGATACCCGCAGGAATGTTCAACAGGAATGTTGAGGAAATGGGATTTGCAGTTATTGCCGTAAGTGCATTATCAATAGCCGTTATCGCTTTATTAAATCCCTGTACCCGGTCGATAAAATTCACACTGGTGCCGATGCCCTCAGGAACTTTTTCCCAAAACATGGCCATATCGCCAATTGCCAGTGCTTTAAAAATGGTTGCATATCCTATCAAACCGCTTGCATAGTTTTTATCCGGCAGTCCCTGCGCTGCATTGATCACTTTATCTGCATCGTAGATGATCTTGTTGCTTGTGGTCCACAACCCAGCCATAAGGGTATTGGTACCGTCGACAGAACCGCCGCCCAGTTGCAACTGGTATTCGCCGGTATTACCCTGGTTCAATACCGTCTGTTCTTTCGTCACCAGGCCATTTATCGTAACACGGTTATATAAATTACTTGCGCGACCGGCAGTATAGATCCGCTGCAGCCCATTGGCCACACCGGTCATCCCGGCTTGTGAGCTGAATGCCTGGTCGCTGCCTGCTGCGTTTGGATTACTGTAGTTCTTTTTACAGGAAGCCTGGGATAACAACAGGACAACTGCCACTCCATATATTGATATCTTGAATAATTGCTTTTGCATAATACTGATTTAGAAGGTTAGAATTTTGCTGAAACACCCAGACGGAACGTTCTTGGAATAGGAACAGATCCAAAATCAATATTTCTCAGGATCGTGCTTTGTCCCCCGGAGTTAACCTCGGGATCATAGCCATCATAATTATCCCAGGAGATAAGATTGCGGCCGCTAAGGCCAACTGTAAGATCCCTGAAGAATTTGAGTTTTCCGAAATTGTAACTCAATGCAATCTCGCGGAGCTTGACAAATGATCCGTCATCGACACGCCATTGTTCGATTTGATAAACACCCAGGACATAACCACGAGGTATTTGGCCATTATGTTCCTGTTCGGCAATCTTGCCATTACCCACACCCTGTCTTGTCCTGAAATCAGCATTGAACACATCCACGCCCTGCACCGCATCAAACTGTATGCTCAGGTTAAACTTTTTGTAGCTAAGTTCATTCGTGATGGAGCCTGTCCAATCAGGATTTCAATCACTTTTCTTAAAGTAGTGCCGGTCGGTAACCCGTTAGCATCACGTTGAGGTGTATATAAGAGCGGGGAGTTCTGTGTTCCTTTTTCTATTTGCGGGATACCGGCAGTATTCTTTACCTGGTTGCCATTGGCATCCACGGCAAAGAAAGTTCCATAAAAAATACCGACAGGATGTCCTTCCAGCAAAGCTACAGGTGCACCTGCATTGGTGCTTAACAATGTCAACGCCGGACCTACTTCGAGTACTTTATTCCTGTTATGATTATAAATCACCGTCACATCCCAGCGCAGATCGTTCTTTGCAATGGGAGTACCTCTTAATAAAACTTCAAATCCTTTGTTTTCCAGTGAGCCGAGGTTATCGAGACGGCTGGAGAAGCCATTAGTGGGTGCGATCACACGGCTGATGATCAGGTCGTCTACTTTTTTATTGTAATAGTTAAATGTCAGTGATACGCGATCTTTTGCAAATGACATGTCGGTACCGACCTCCAGTTCATTCTGTCTTTCCGGTTTGATGTTCTCATTTGTCAGCACAGAACTGGATGTGAGGGCCGACCTGTTCAGGAATGAACTCGGTGTATAGGAATTGAACCGCTGGTAAGCCGTTATGCCTGTAAGATTACCAGATTGGCCATAAGCTACGCGCAGTTTCAGGAAATTCCACCAGGGCAGGCTTTCTTTCCAAAAGCCCGATTCAGACACGATATAACTTCCGTTTGCTTTAACGTAAACCTGGTTGCGCTCATTTTCACCAAATACAGATGAGCCATCGAGCCTTACTGCGCCGGTGATGAAGAACTGGTTTCTGAATTTAAAATTCTGTTGCAGGTATGCTCCCGAAACTGACAATTCACTCCTGTCATCAACGGAAGGAAGTACAGTACTGGCTCCGGCAACTGTCTGCACAATAGGCGCCAGGCCCCTGCCTTGCACCAGTGCGTAACGGTTCTTTTCATACTGCACAGAATAGCCAACCTGTGTTGTAGAACCGATATTTGGGTTTATGTTGAACTGGTAGGTCGCATTCAACTCGTTATTGATTTGGAAAAAATAATTGTTACCGGTACTTGTATAACCATTCAATGTTGGGTCGAGACTGGCCGCGCCGCCAAAGAATGCCGTATTAACGTTATAGGCAAATGGAGGCATGTAAGTGGTACCGTTTTGCGCGTAATTGTCAATACCCAATGTATAGTCAATGGTGAATCCTTTGAATGGCTTTAATTTTAAACCCAGGTTACTTATAACCCTGTTTGTTTCTTCTGCCTGTTTGAAGTCTTCGATAACGGATACAGGGTTGACGCGTCCTCTTTCTCCAACTGCCATAAGATTACCTCCGACATCTCTTTGCCAGATATTGTGAAAATTGCCGATGATGGTAACGGAATTCATGGGAGAATAAAAAGAATTACCGTCTGGTTTTTCGTGAGATGAACTATTAATATAATTCAATCCAATGTTAAAGGATGCCCATTGGTTCAAAGTCTGGTCAATATTGGCTCTGAAACTATACCTGCGGAAATCAGTATTCTTCACGATCCCCTGGTTATAAAAATAAGAACCCGATACATAGTATTTCGTCTTTTCCGTTCCACCACTTACAGATACATTATTGTCTGTTCCCAATCCTGTTCTGAAAATATAATCCTGGTAATCGTAACGGGTAACAGCTGTTGTATTTGTAAGAAGAGCAGCCGGTGTGCCTACTGTTGTGATAATATCCTGTGTAAATGCTGTAGGACCATCTGTAGGCCCGCCAAATTTCACCGGGGAATGGTTTACATCCAGTTTTTTGCGGAGGCTGCTTGACAATACACTCGTCGACACACTGACTACCGGAGCTCCACTCAATCCTCTTTTTGTAAATATTTGTACGACGCCGGCATTGGCACGTGAACCATAGATCGCGGCTGCAGCAGCACCGTTCAATACTTCTATATGATCGATATCGGAGGGATTGACATCAGCCAGCCTGTTTTGCCCGATGGTTCCGACAAAATTGGCACCATCATAAGAGTTTTGAGTATTAGTAACACGATTGGTTGCATTGTTTACAATGACGCCGTCAACTATATACAGTGGTTCAGAAGAAGCATTGATAGAACTGATGCCGCGCAAACGGACAGAAACGCCACCGGCGGGATCACCATTGTTTTGAATGATCTGCGCTCCGGCTGTCTTGCCCTGGAGGGCTGAAAGTACATTAGGCGAAGCTCCTTTATTCAGCTGGTCGCCTTTTACTGTACTGATATAGCTTCCTAATTGTTTTCTTGTTGTCCCCAACGGATTACCCGTGACAACCACTTCATCCATGCTTAATACGTCATCTGTCAGTTGTGCATTGGAAGTATAAGAAGTTCCACTGCCGACCGTCAGGTTTTGCGTAACACTTTTAAATCCGACCCCGGAAAAATCGATCATGTAAGTCCCTGCTTTGAGCCCGGCATTGATGGTGTAGCCGCCATTCGCATCTGTAGTTGTGCCGAAGCTCGTTCCGCGAACCTGGACAGAAATTGCCTGAATTCCTTTTCCCTCTTTATCCGTAACTCTCCCGCTGATCTGGACCTGCGCAATAGCCGATACTGTGACCCATTGCAATAATAAGACGAGGGGAAAGGTCCTCCATCCCCATTTTTTTAGCTTGAGCTGATTTCTCATAAGCAATACTTTTTAAGAGTTTTTCATTTAAATAAATAACAGAAGGCCGCTCAAACTTAAAGTAATAAAGCAAAAAAACCCGTAAAATCTCGCTCAAACCTGCAAATAAATGCTAAACGGCAATTGCAAAGACGCAAAAAAACGCACAGAGGTTAGTGAATGATTAGGGGCAATATCAAGGATACACACAAATGAAAACCCAAGCTGAAACCGCAACAGCATTCACCACATTGACCGTCTGTCTGCCGGCAGGTTCACGATCAAGTTAGCGATGTTCTACAAGGTTCTTGAGATTGTTAAGTCCCTGTTGCATTCTTGGACCATTAGATCCTTCAAACAGAAGGCTGCTGAATTTTTCCCAGGGATACCAGCGAAGATGAAAATCCATATACCATTGCAGTGCGAGAGAATCATTGGTAGGATAGCTGACAAGTTTCCAGCCGTTGGTCACCGGTCTCATTCGTCGCGGTACCATCTCGGCTACTACTTCACCATCTGTTTGTTTTGTGATATGGAGATAAACAGGATGTGCTGAATCCCGGTTATTAAGGATCACTCCTTTTGCAATACCATTTTCGTAATACAATTTGGTTGTATCGAGACCCGGATACCATTCTTTCCATTTTGCAGGATCTTTGATATATCCAATCACAGGATCTTTTTCCGCTTTAATACTGACAATCCTTGAAATCTGTATATGAGAAGGAATAAATAGCGATATCGCTGTAACTACAAGGAACAGGATTATGATGCTCAACAATGCAAATCTGATCAAACGCATTTAGAACTATGTTGAATGTTGAATGACACACCCTGATTTTTGACCTCTCACTTCTTACTTCATACCTCCTACTTCATACCTCCTACTTCATACCTCCTACATCATACTTCCTAGAATTTGAATGCCACCTACCTACTCTTTGACCCTTTAACTTCTCAACGTCCAGCATCGAGCATCCAGCATCTGTCAACCGAGTCCAAAGTTCGAAATTCCGGTATCGAGACGATGATAGAACTGGCTCAGTACTTCCCAACTTACTCCCAACGAAACACCTTTATCGTCGCCGCGTATATCACTACTCCCCAAAGACCTAATATTCCAATTTGCTTCCAGCAATCTCCGAGATGTGAACCTTCAAAAGCGACTTTACGCAGGGCATCATTCAAAGAAGTCAATGGTAAAGCTTCAATAAGCCAGTTGATGCTTTTAGGCAATGCAGTTTTTGGAAAGAAAGTGCCCGAAAGGAAATATTGTGGAAACATAAACAGGTTGGCGAAAATCGGTATTACATTCTGGTTCTTCGCAACAGAACTGATAAAAAATCCAAAACCCATGAATACGATCAGCGCCAGCGTACTGAGGACTAACAATTCCAGAAAAGTGATAAATCCATGTACCAGTGTAAAATCGTAAGCATATCTTCCAAACAGGATCAGCACGATGACGATGAGCAGTTGAAAAAGAATGCGACCGATACTCTCCCCGATCACGATATTACTCTTGGTGACCGGTGATGCGTACATTCTTTTTAACACAAGTGTTTCGCGCAATGAAAAGAAAAGGAAAGAAACACCAAATACCGCCGAACCGATCAATGAGAAACCTATCATACCCGGTAGATAAAAATCAATTCTTTTGTAGGGGCGTATCTCCATTACGTCATATGATGTGCTGGCTATTTTTTCGACAGGACCCCGCTGGCTTAATTCATTGATCATTCCCTCCAGAACCGTTTTTAGCTGGGGTAACTCCCTTGCACTAGCGGTCGTGGATTTGATATGTACATTATACTTCCCTGAATCGGTTTTTGAAATTGTCAATACCGCTGTGATGCGACCTTTTTTCAACCTGTCTGCGATATCCGTATCGCTTCCTCTTACAACATCAAATATCGGCGCATTGGTAATGGCCTGGTAGATACTATTAGTTGTGTCGGAGCTTTTATCAATGGCTACATCAAAAGAAACACCCCCACCGCCGCCAAGCGAACCGAAAATCACGATCAGCACAATGGGGAAGAACAGGCTGAAGAAAGTGGCTGAAGGACTCCTGAAGATGGAAGTAAAACTTGCTTTAGCAATAGCCAGTAAAGCTTTGGTCTGACTGTATTTTTTGGCCATAAAAAGAGTTGGTGAGCAAATGTAGGTCGGAACTCTGAAAGTCGATTATAGAACGCGGATTATTATGATCGTTAAGATATTCACTGATCATAACTAATCATAAACATCATCAAAATCTGCGTTCTCACTTTCCATGCAGTCAGCGTATCACAAACTCAAAAGGCAACCTGGCCTGCGCGCTATTGGTCATTTCCTTTACCCGTTTCAATTCGTTGTATATTTTATAATTGTCTTCGCCGATTTCCGCTTTTATTTTTTCCTGGTAATTTAAAGGATCTTTTTTTCCGAGGATCCTTTCAAACAGGTTCATTGTTTCCGGAAATTCCCTGACCCGGTATTCCTTCAATTTGGCCATCCGCGCAGCGCAACTTATGGCATCATCCAGCCCGCCGAAACGATCGATCAACCCGATATTCTTAGCTCTTAATCCTGTCCATACCCGGCCCTGGGCGATGCTGTCAACATTGTCGACATTCATTTTCCTTCCTTCGGCAACACGCTGTTTGAATTGGGAATAGATCGTTTCGATCTGGGCCTGTATTATCTTTTTCTCGTTTTCATTCATCGGTTTCGTCACGGTCATCGCATTGGCATAAGGCCCGGTTTTCACGCCGTCAAAAGTTACTCCCAGCTTGTTTTTGAAAAAAGCCTGCATGTTAGGAATGATACCAAACACACCTATCGAGCCTGTGATCGTGGTTGGCAACGCAAATATGCTATCGGCTGCACAGGAGATATAATAGCCGCCGGAAGCCGCGACATCACCGAAACTTACCACTACTGGTTTTTCTTTTTTCGCCAGGGCAAGTTCCCTCCAGATATTTTCACTCGCCAGCGCACTTCCGCCACCCGAGTTGACACGGAATACGATCGCCTTAATGCTTTTATCCAGCCTTGCTTTCCGAATAAGACTGCGGTAGGTCTCACTTCCGATAGCTCCCTGCTCACTTTTACCATCGATAATATTTCCCTCGGCATAGATGAGCGCTATTTCTTCGTTGCCGCTGCCTTTAAGATTCTTTGTTTCTTTATACCTATCCAGGGAAATAAAATTGATCTTCTCATATTTATCCAGCTTCAACCGGCTTTTGATCTCATCTTTTATTTCATCATCGTATTTCAATCCATCGACAATGTTATACTCTACCGCATCCTTTGCAGTTTGTATCCGGGCCTCGTTGGCCAACCGGTGTAATGTAGCAGTATCTGTTTTTCTTGCTTCTGCAGTTTTTATCAACAGGTCATTATACAGATCATTCAGCCAAACCGATGTCTGCAGCTGGTTTTCCGGCGTCATTTTATCAGTGCGGAAAGGTTCGGTGGCGCTTTTAAATTTACCGGCGTAAAATATCTGTGGCTCGATACTTAATTTCTCCAGCGTGCCTTTTATAAAAGCATATTCTACACTGTAACCCAACCATTCCACATACCCCTGGGGACTTACATATATTTTATCCGATGCGTTTGCAACGGCATAGGCCCGCTGGCTAATGATATCTCCATGTGCTAAAACAAATTTTCCACTCTCCCGGAAATCCACCAATGCATTTCTTATTTCTTCGTTCGCCGCGAAACCATTTGGATTTGCGTTGGCAATGATATAAATGCCTGCTATATCCTTGTCTGATTTTGCTTTCTGCAACAAACGCACAACGTCATAAAGACCCGGCACATCTTCCTGGTTAGCGCTTAAAACACCCAACGGATTTTTTTTCAACTGTTCAGGATAATGTTGAGCAAGATCCAGCACCAGCACCGAATTCGATTCCACTCTCGGCACTTCCCTGGCTGCCAGACCGCCTACCCAGGCTGCAAAAAATACAAACACGAGCAGGCTGAACACCGCCAAAGCAAGCAATGCGGCCAAAAAAGTTTTGAAAAAGCTCCTCATAAATTATTCTGTTATTTGCTATCAAAATTAGAGATATTTGGCTCTTCACCTGATGCATTAATAATCCCGGATGAACAGAGCATATTTACTTACCGGCACCAACATGGGAAAAAGAGAGCAGAATCTTGAAACAGCCCGCGAATGGATAGAAGCTGAATGTGGGAAAATAAGCCTTGTTTCATCATTGTATGAAACAGCAGCCTGGGGCAAAACAGAACAACCCGCCTTTTTAAACCAGGCGCTGGAAATTCAGACTAACCTGAATGCGGCGCAGCTTATCCGTCATATTTTAAAAATTGAAAAAAATATGGGCCGGGTACGGGAAGAAAAATATGGACCGAGGTTGATAGATATCGACATCATTTTTTTTGATGATGAAATAGTTGCTACCAGTTTCCTGAAAATTCCACACCCCGAAATGCAAAATCGCAGGTTTGTGCTGGTACCACTAAACGAAATCGTCCCTGACTTCATTCACCCGGTCTTAAAAAAAACAGTTCAGGAATTGCTGGATGATTGTCCCGATCCGTTGCCAGTAAAAAAGCACGCATGAATTTTTCCACAATTAAGCGGCTGTAAACTTCCTCGCTCTCATTTCGTTTACTTTGCTGCCAGTTGCTTCTCCGCCTTCAGCGGGTCGCAATGACAAGCATTCAGGATCTGTCATCAAACATAAATGGATTATCATTTCGTCACCATAGAAGGCAATATCGGGGCAGGCAAAACCACCCTGGCACATTTGCTGGCCAGGCATTTCAATGCCCGCCTGATACTGGAAAAATTTGACGACAATCCTTTCCTTCCCAAATTTTATGAAAACCCCTCCCAGTATGCATTCCCACTTGAGCTTTTTTTCATGGCTGAGCGGTTTAAGCAACTAAAGGACTTGTTGCAACAGAAAGATATGTTCCAAAGCCTGACCATATCTGATTATCTTTTTACCAAATGTCTTCTCTTCGCCCGTGTTACCCTGCCCGAAGATGAATTTCGACTTTACCAGCGATTGTTTGATATCATTCACCAGCAGTTGATACAACCCGACCTGCTGATTTATCTTCATGCGCCGGTAACAAAGCTGCAGGCAAATATCAAAAAACGTAACCGGTCTTATGAGCAAAACATACCGGACGAATACCTTTTCAATATCCAGGAGACATATACAAACTACATCAAGCAGCAGAATATCAAAACGCTGTTTATCGACGCTTCCAATGCCGATTTCCTGGGAAATGAAAAACACCTGAAGACCGTAATCGATGCACTGGAGAAGGACTATATAGGGCAGCACTATGTTTCGTTGCCGTGAATAGTGAGTCCAGAGTCAAGACACAAGCATCCGGCATCCAGTCATTTCTCCGCCCTTCGGCGGATCGTGATGACGAGCATCCAATATCCAGCATCCAGCATTACCTTCGCTGCTTAAATATGACCGACCAGATTCCCGTTACACAAATAACCAACGACCCTTTTGCTTCGGTACGGATTCCTGAATTCAAAAACCTGATCATCGGAAGATTTACCTTCATCTTTTCCCTGCGTATGATGAGCACACTTGTCGGCTGGTGGGTACTGGAACTTACCAATGACACCCTGGCAATTGGCCTCGTTGGACTATCGGAATTTGTTCCCGCTTTTGGATTTGCATTATATGCAGGACATGTAATTGACAAAAGTGAAAGGAGAAAGCTGATGTTGAAAGGAGTTTTTTCCTATGTCATTCTTGCCATGCTCCTGTTAGTTCTTTCAACAAGGGTTGCAAGTGACCGGTTCAGCAATCAAACCATTACTCTTTTTATATACGCGATAATTTTCTTTACCGGCGTCGCAAGGGCATTTACAGGCCCCAATTTTTCTTCCCTGTTGGCGATGATCGTGCCCCGCCACTATTTACAAAATGCAACCACCTGGAATCAGGGTACCTGGCTGGCTGCTTCAGTCTCGGGCCATGCCATGTGCGGTTTTTTGATTTGGATGATTGGAATCACTGGTACATTGGTTGTCGTTTGCTCGGTACTGATCATTGCATTTGTTGCACTGACGAGGTTAAAAGCCAAACCACCGGTGTTGCAGGCTACCGAAGAGAAAACATGGGTTAGAGTTAAAGAGGGACTGCGTTTTGTGTTCAGGACAAAAGAAATCCTTGCCTCGTTTTCACTGGATATGTTTGCCGTCCTTTTTGGCGGCGCAGTGGCGTTGGTGCCCAAGTATGCCCGGGATATCCTCAAAGTGGGTCCACTCGGTTTAGGCTGGCTAAATGCAGCAATAGACATTGGCGCCATTATCAGCGTGATATTGCTGACTGTCCGTCCCATGAAAAAGACGCAGGGTAAAAAATTACTGTTTGCAGTTGCCGGTTTTGGGATCTGCATCATCATATTCGCGGTTTCGAAATCCTTTGTTTTGTCCTTTGCCGCACTGATGCTCGCAGGCGTATTCGATGGCATCAGCGTGGTTGTAAGGGGAACGGTGATGCAACTAAAAACTCCCGATCACGTAAGAGGAAGAGTCAGCAGCGTGGGGTCTATGTTCATCAACTCAAGTAATGAATTGGGTCAGTTTGAAAGTGGTGTTGCCTCGCGGCTGATGGGCGTTGTCCCTTCTGTCGTATTTGGCGGTTGCATGACCTTACTGGTCGTTATCATCACATGGATCAAAGCCCCAGGACTTCGAAAATTCGAATACTAGCTCTCCATCTGTCCAAAACAAATCATTTCTATAAGTAATTCTGTAAATTCGATACACAAACCCTGAAACCTTTTAAACCTTTCAACAATGCTTCGCCGTTCATTCATTCAAAACTCAGCCTTTGCCTTTGGTGCATTAACCCTGGCCCAACAAAAACTATTGACCTCATTCTTCGACGATCCCTGGAAGATCACCATGCTGACAGATAACATCGGCATTTTCACTGAAAAGGGCGGAACAATCGCTTTTCTGCTTGGTAAAAATGAGATCGTTGTAGTCGATGCCCAGTTTCCGGAGCAATCGCAACACCTGATAGATGAACTGAAAAAAAGAAGCCAGAATCCCTTCCGGTTGCTGATCAACACCCATCATCACGGCGATCATACGGCAGGTAATATCTCTTTTAAAGGAATAGTACAAGGTGTCCTGGCACATGTTAATTCAAAGACGAACCAGGAAAATTCAGCAAAGCAGAATAAGAACGAAGACAAGCAACTCTATCCCGACCAGACCTACACGGATACCTGGTGCCAGAAATTCGATAAAGAAAATATTTGCCTGTATTATTATGGAGCAGGTCATACTAACGGAGATAGCTTTATTCATTTTGAGAAATCGAACATCGTTCATTGCGGCGATCTCGTTTTCAATCGTCGTCATCCTTTTGTTGACCGCGGTGCCGGCGCCAATATGCAAAGCTGGATCGAGGTCCTGGACAAGGCCCGGAAAAAATTTGACAGCAAAACCACCTATATATATGGTCATGCCGGCACAGGCTACGAAGTCACTGGTAAAGCCGATGACCTCAAAAAATTTGGGGATTACCTCGGTAGTGTATTGAAATTCGTGGATGGTGAAATGAAAGCGGGAAAAAG
This sequence comes from Bacteroidota bacterium, assembly GCA_005884665.1. Lineage (GTDB taxonomy): Bacteria > Bacteroidota > Bacteroidia > Chitinophagales > Chitinophagaceae > VBAT01. The sequence continues at coordinate 7,529 of VBAT01000005.1, read as the reverse complement.
TAAAGATGAAATACTGAAAGCCACAGCCATCCCCGGTGCCGATGAGTGGAAGGGAGATGGAATTCAACGTCCGCTGCAGGCAGCCTATGAGGAACTGTCGTTGAAAGCAGCGCAGTGAGTTCTAAAATATAAGAATCGCTTGCGGGAATAGCCAACCATCATGAAACCCCTGGAACAAACACAAATTGAGGAGGAGCTTGGTCAATGGGAAAACCAGGTTGAGCTTGCAGATCATGCACTGCGGTTAAAGCTTGAGAGAAGCAACGGAGATATAGAATTGCTCCTGCCTAACCCCGAAAAAGAAGTGACATTGCTCGCCCGGCCAAACGGTTTTCAATTGATGTCCCATCATAACAATGTAATAAGAAAGGACTTTGCGATTACCAGTTCCAGCATAGACAGCATTCAGCTCTTGCCATCCTTTACACGGGAGAATAATCCGGGCATCAATTTCAAATACATACTTTTTTCAACAGTCATCATAGCCGCTCTTGGTTTTACACCATCCGGCGAATTGAATTTTATGTGGATAATCGCTGGCATAATTTTCGGCATGGTTCTTTCGCTTTTCAAAAAATCGTATCGGCAAAACCTAATGATGAAAATTAACGATAACTCAGACGATCTTATTCTGTTGTTTACCATTGATAAGCGACAAAAAAAAGATTGTATTGAATTTTTCAGCAGGTTTAGCCGGGAGAAATTTTCTTCTTAGCAGATTCAGTTAATTCGAACATAACAAATGGTATAAATGCCAACGCGTGAATAATACGGGAGTATCGCGGCATTCCAGGTGCAAATCTTCAGTTCACAGATAGTTCAACCAATTCTCTGAACGACATGGATATCCATCATTCACTCCACACCCATCATGGCCACGAAAGTTTTGACAGCAACTATAACAGCAGCTACGACAGTTCAGATTCCACGGATGCGGATCTCCATTAATTTTTGTGTGGTTAGGATGGATTAATCTCAACCTTAACCTCAGCCTTATCCTCAACCTCAGCCTTATCCTCAACCTCAGCCTTATCCTCAACCTTTCCCCGCTCTCTCCGCCTCCATCAGTCGTTCAATAACAAAATAAGTTATGGGACAGAATTCTGAGTTCTTCAGTGTGAGTGCCTGTCTTTTGATGATAACATCTTCATCAGTGTAGGGGAATCGCCGGCAATCGGATGGACGTTGATCATAGATACCGCAAAAATTATCGGCCCCTAAAAATGGACAGGGAGTTGACTTCACTACAAAATCACCCTCTTCATCTACCCGCAGGTATTTTTCGATAAAATCGCTTTCTTTCAACCCCAGGTGCTTGCTGATGCGCTTAATGTCCGGAGTTTTGAACCGCGGTGAATAGTTCTTGCAGCAATTGGCGCATTGAAGGCAATCAATTTTTTCAAAAGCCTCCTCGTGCAGCGCAGGCAATTGCTTCAGCACTTTATTCTTTTCCGCCTTCTGCAGGAATTGCTTGTAAAGCTTCCGCCGCTCCTTTGACTTCTTTTCCCAGTTATGTAAAATGTCTTTTGACAACGTATTAGTTGAAATGCAAAGATGATCCTAAACGTCCGCAAAATACCAATCATTTCGCTGCAATCGTTTATTTTTGGCGCCGTTATGCTCAGCGCAAAAGATCAGCTACTCATTCTTATTTCTACCCCGATCTATATGATCATAATCGGGATTGAAGTGTTCATAAGCAACGCAAAATCAAGAGCGTCTTATACAGTAAAGGATACGCTCCAAAATCTTTACCTGAATATTCTCAATGCCAGTCTTGACCTGGGTTTCCGGGCGATATACGTGGGGGTTATTCTCACGTTCTTCTACAATCACCGGTTTACCAACAGCATTCCAATTCCGTGGGTGTACTGGGTGGTACTGATCCTGTTTGAAGATTTTATGTATTACTGGCTTCACCGGGTGGATCACCACGTCCGCTTTTTCTGGGCCACTCATGTCACACATCACTCTTCTGATAAATTTAATTTTACGGTGGGTATTCGTTCTTCAGTGATGGAACCCCTCTATCGTTTTATATATTTTATTCCGCTGGCATTGGTTGGCTTCACTCCTATCGATATTGCTTTTGCCTACTCGGCCACGCAGACCTGGGGAATCCTTGTTCATACAGAACGGATAAACAAATTGGGGTGGTTGGAGTATTTCCTGGTAACACCTTCTCATCACCGGGTGCACCACGGTTCCAACCCCAGATACCTGGATAAAAACCTGGGTATGTTCCTGATCATTTGGGATAAATGGTTCGGTACTTTCCAGCCTGAATTGCCTGCTACCGAATACCAGCCAATAAAATATGGGCTGACCAAACCCATTGGGAGGGAAACTCCTGTGACCCTGGTCTTCCATGAATGGGATAATATGCGAAAGGACCTGAAGAAAAAGCATCTTACATTGAAAGACAGGTGGAATTACTTGTTCGGTCCCCCGGGCTGGAGTCATGACGGCAGCCGGTTCACCAGCGAGCAATTGCGAAAAATGGAAAATGAAAACAAACAATGATTTGTTTGGTTCAAAGCTTTCCCCGGCTTTTCCACTATAGTTATAATGACCTTTTTTTCTAGTCGCCAGCACTTAACTTTGCACGTCTTTAGCCAAATAGATCATACTCGCCATTCAGGTCATAAGATCATTCCCTCTGACTCATATGACTTATGTGACCTATATGACTCGCGTGACGGAGATGACTTATTTGAACTACCTGACACCTGTGACCTATTTGACAAACGAACTAAATCCCTGGCACAAACATGAGTCTTTTCGAACAGCAGTCCAATGAGTTTATCTCCCGTCATATCGGCCCGAATGAAACTGACACGAAGCAAATGCTGAAAACGATAGGCGAACCAAGCTTATCATCACTTATTGATAAAACAGTACCTCCGGCTATCCGGATGGATCACACGCTGAATGTTCCACCTGCGATGAGCGAGTATGATTATCTGAAACATATCAAGGAAATATCGCTCCGAAACAAAGTCTTCAAGAATTATATCGGCCAGGGTTATTATGACACCATTGTCCCTTCGGTTATTTTGAGAAATGTATTTGAAAACCCGGGTTGGTATACTCAATACACTCCTTACCAGGCGGAGATATCGCAAGGACGGTTGGAAAGCTTGTTGAACTTCCAGACCATGGTTAGTGATCTCACCGGCTTGCCGATTTCCAATGCATCATTATTGGATGAAGCCACGGCAGCGGCTGAAGCGATGACAATGTTCTTTAACCTGCTGAATAAACAGGACCACATCGAACGTCCGAAGTTTTTTGTAGACAATGACATTTTCCCCCAAACCAGGGACGTATTGCTTACCAGGGCTGTGCCGGTGGGTATCGAACTCGTCAATGGTAATTACAAATCGGCGATCATCGACAATAGCTTCTTTGGCGCTATCGTGCAGTACCCGAACGACAAGGGATCTATCGAAGATTATCGTGATTTTATCAATAAAGTTCACCAGACAGGCGGCTATGTTGTTATGGCAACAGACCTGCTTGCGTTGACCATATTAACTCCTCCGGGAGAACTAGGCGCTGACGCGGCAGTTGGTTCTGCGCAACGTTTTGGTGTGCCGTTGGGATATGGTGGACCGCATGCTGCTTTCTTTTCTGCAAAGGACGATTTCAAACGCAGCATGCCGGGCCGTATAATAGGCGTCAGCATCGACGCGCAAAATAACCGGGCGCTGAGAATGGCTCTTCAGACGAGGGAGCAACATATCAAAAGGGAAAAAGCGACTTCCAATATTTGCACAGCGCAGGCATTACTGGCAAATATGGCAGCGATGTACGCAGTGTTTCATGGACCACAAGGATTAAAGGCAATCGCTGAACGCACAGCCATGCTTACACAAACTGTTGCCGAAGCAATCGAAGCCAGGGGATTTGAACTGGTATCCGATCAATTCTTTGATACGATCACAGTGAAAGTAGAAAACGTCAAAACCATTAAAGAAAAAGCGGAACGACAGCTTATTAACCTTCGCTATATAGATGAAAAACACATCGGCATTTCATTGGACGAAACAACGCGCATCGAAGACCTGTATGACCTGATCAATTGCTTTGAAAACGATGTTGACCCGGTCGCCTTTGATATCAACCAGGATGAAGAGCCGGATCATATTCCGCAGGCGTTGTCGCGCCGTTCTGCTTTCCTGAAACATCCCGTGTTCAATACGCATCACAGCGAAAGCCAGATGATGCGTTACATCAAATCGCTGGAGAACAAAGATCTTTCGCTGAACACATCCATGATCTCGCTGGGAAGTTGTACGATGAAACTGAATGCGGCATCAGAAATGATGCCTTTGAGCTGGCCCCACTGGAGTAGCATTCATCCTTTTGCTCCTGCTGATCAGACAGAAGGGTATAAATATATTATTGATGAATTGAGCAGGTATCTCTGCCAGATAACGGCGTTTGATGCCTGCAGCCTGCAACCCAATAGCGGTGCACAGGGAGAATATGCCGGGTTGCTTACTATCAAAGCTTATCATGAAAGCCGGGGGGATCATCATCGCAATGTGATGCTCATCCCCATTTCTGCTCATGGCACCAATCCCGCGTCGGCTGTAATGGCGGGAATGAAAGTAATTGTAGTAAAAGCATTGGAGAACGGTTATATCGATGTGGCCGACCTGAAAGCGAAAGCGTCTCAGTATGCTTCGAGTCTCTCGGGGATAATGATTACTTACCCGAGTACTTACGGCGTGTACGAAGAAACCATCAAAGAAATCACGGCCATCATTCACCAGCATGGCGGGCAGGTGTACATGGATGGTGCAAATATGAATGCCCAGGTAGGATTGACAGCTCCCGGTCTTATTGGGGCGGATGTTTGCCATCTAAACCTGCATAAGACATTTGCTATACCCCATGGCGGCGGTGGACCCGGCATGGGACCGATATGCGTAAAAAAACATTTGGCACCTTTCCTTCCCCGGCACACATCAGGCCGCTTTGAATCCTCGAACAGTCAGACAGACCAAGTAAAGCGGCCAGATGCGTCAGCCGCTTCCGGCGGCTTCGGCGCCGTAAGCGCCGCTCCCTACGGTTCTGCATCCATACTACTTATCAGCTACGGGTACATAAGAATGTTGGGCAATGAAGGGGTAAAAGCAGCCACAGAATACGCAATCCTTAATGCCAATTATATGCGGGCAAGATTGCAGGGCAAGTATGATATTCTTTATACCAATCATAATGGTCAATGTGCGCACGAATTTATCGTTGATCTTCGTCCTTTTAAGAAAACAGCGGAAATAGAAGCGGAAGATGTTGCAAAGCGTCTTATCGATTATGGCTTTCATGCGCCTACTATGAGTTTCCCGGTGCCCGGGACAATCATGATAGAACCCACTGAAAGCGAAGACAAAGCCGAGCTCGATCGTTTTTGCGATGCACTGTTAAGCATCCGTGAAGAAATAAAGGCAGTCGAAGAAGGGCGTTCGGATAAAAAGGATAACCCGTTAAAGAATTCGCCACATACGCAATTTGTTGTTACTGCTGATGAATGGAAACATGCGTATCCAAGACAGCAGGCAGCCTTCCCATTGTATTATGTCACGCTGAATAAATTCTGGCCTTCCGTAGCCAGGGTGAACAACACTTATGGCGACAGGAATCTCATTTGCAGCTGTGAACCTGTCGAGTCTTATATGGAAGCCGAAGCATAAAGGGTAATCGCTCATACCTTTTTAGATTGTTGGGCGCTATTCCTGATTTTGGGCCTGGTTAATCCGGCTTTTTTCTACCGGTATGTCATAGATAACAATTTATCCGTTAAGAAGATAACCACAAGCCTGGGAACGAAGGGCTTCAATCCGTTCCCGGTTTTATAATTCAACACGCCAATTATTATCATTTCCGGCACTGGCGATAGCTGTTTTAGCCATGCAAATTTTATTTCGGAAATAGTAACATGACGGACTATTCATGATAGTTCCTTTACATCACTTTGTATGTCCAGGCATTCAGGCCTGGCTACATCACAGTATGCAACATACCAAAGTACCTTTTGTGCCGATGGAAAACACCCGGTTTTTAAAAGAGCTGGGAGCGAAAATCAAAGAGTTCCGTTTGAAAAAAGGAATTTCTCAAACACAGCTTGCTTTCTTGTGTGAATTTGAAAAAGCAAGTATGTCCCGTATAGAGTCTGGCTTCACGAACATTACAGTCCTGAACTTGAAAAAGATCAGCGACGCGCTGGAAGTTGGTGTAATGGACCTGATGTGTAGCTAAATGGAACTTTCCTGTCTCTTTTCCTGGCAAACCAGTTAAGGTGAGATCATGATGCACGACACATGCATTGCAAGATTGTTGTCAACTGCATCGGAAGCGCTGACCTTTTGTTTATTCATTAGGGCGGATCGTTCGCAATTAAAACAATTGAAGCCTATTCCAATCCATTTGAAATTTATGCTGCCGGTAACTTTGGGCTCAACCATCATGGAATATTCTGACTGGTTGCCATAAAATTTGAAGTCGTTCGAATTCAATCGCAGGAGGTCGCTGATGCGCATGCCCTGGTAGATACCGTTCTTTAATTCCCACTTATTGTGACTGAAACTGCCGCTGTATTGTTCACCGTCACGGGTAGATATAGTGCCGCTGATGAGCACATAAGAAATTTTGCGGTAGTTGCTTTCGTCATCCCAGATAAAGACCGCCTGTTCATCGCTGTTGGGAAACAGGATGGAGCACTTTTTAGTTTCGTTTTCAGAAAATACATATACATCCTTTTTTACATTATTTTCTCCGAAGCAGGCCACGAGGTATTCATGTGAATCGAATTTCAACAGGTCGTCAGCAAATCGGATACTGGCTGGATTGGGTATCTCTTTCTTTTTAATTACAAATGAATAGACCGGTTCTCCGTCTTCCATTGCACACCTGGCTTCGATGGTTATTGCCCGCTTTTGAAAGAGTAATGGCGTCTTTAAACAAGTGTCTTCCCCACCTGAGTCTGAAAAGAAGTTCATATTTTTTAGACGGGTGCGGCCACTCTTGAATTCATCAACTGAGGAAGTATTCAATACAATACACCAGACATCATTCTTTTTGTAGATATCGATGCTGCGATTTAACCAAAGGCTGTCCGATCCGTTGCGTTTCCTGCTTTCGCAAAAAGTAAACCCCATGGAGTTGTCAAAAATATTCCTGCGCTTAACTGAAAAGCCTTTTTTGACTACGTAATCATCAAAATTCTGTGGAGAAAGGGAACTTACATGGACCAGGTCATCAACAGTAAAAGCATAGGTTTGCCCGCCGCATATAACGGGATACAAGAACGCCAGTATAAGACATAACCTTGCCATTTGTTACAATGGGTCATGGAAAATTGGTTATTTAGTCTTTAAAAGGATCTTGGCGCCGAAGGAAGAAGAGTAGATCAGGCGGGACGTAGCTGGTAACAAAGTAGCAAAAAATTCTCCAAACTCAAAAAAAACGCAAACCTTATTTGTAGCGTACAATTTCAGAAGGCAAAATAAAATTGATTCTGT
>VBAT01000004.1 GCA_005884665.1 Bacteroidota bacterium | reverse complement strand
GTAATCTTCAATATTGACTACTTTACCTTTTACAATATTGCCTTCTGCAATATTCTCGGGCAACACATCCCATGGATGAGGAGTCAGTTGTTTCAAGCCAAGGCTGATACGTTTTTTCTCATCATCGAAATCCAATACCACCACATTGACTTTTTGATCCATCTTCAACACTTCACCGGGGTGAGAAATACGTCCCCATGAAATGTCGGTAATGTATAATAAGCCATCGAGACCACCGAGATCCATAAACGCCCCGAAGTCTGTAATGTTTTTCACAGTTCCTTCAAGTACCTGGCCTTTCTCCAGCTTACTCATGATCTCTGCACGCTGAGCCTCGATATCGCTTTCGATAAGCGCTTTATGAGATACAACAGCATTTTTGATAGTTTCATTGATCTTAACCACTTTAAATTCCATGGTCTTACCAACAAACTGATCGTAGTCCGTTACCGGTTTCACATCGATCTGTGAGCCGGGCAAGAATGTTTCCATACCGAAAACATCCACAATTAAACCGCCCTTTGTTTTGCTGGTAACAATACCCTGGATCACCTCACCTGTCTTATGCACCTCAACAATCTTTTCCCAGGCACGGGTAATTCGGGCTTGTCTGCGGCTAAGGTTCAGGTGTCCTTCGCGGTCTTCTTTTTCTACCACCATCACCTCGACTTCATCGCCTACTTTCAAATTAGGTATATCACGGAATTCGTTCAGCGAGATTAAACCATCGCTTTTAAATCCAATGTTTAATACCACGTCTGTCTTTGTCAAACCAACAACAGTGCCTTTCATCAATTCACCATCATTCAGCTGAACAAATGTGTTTTCATAAACCTTGTCGTACTTTTCTTTTTCGTCTTTGTTGTACGAGGTTACGTTACGTTTATCTACGCTCCAGTCGAAATCATCATGAGCGGTCTGTACCGGTTCTTTTGGTATCGCTGCAGTTGCTTCTGCATTATCAGCAGTAGCAGGCTCCGGAACATCAGCGTTTAAGTGTTTTTGAATGAATTTTTCAAACATGATTATAATCCCCGGGTTTTATTCCGATAGCCATGCAGGTATCGGAACGGGGGCAGCAAAGATAGGGCATTTACCGCTTAATTTCGGGTGCAGGAGTTCAGTTTTTTGATTTTACCATAGGTTACAATATATTAATTATAAGGATTTTGCGAAGCTTTTAGCGATATTGCTTCGAGCATCCTCCGTTTCCCCAGAGTTCAAGTCATCTGGTGTTTAGTTGTTATATTCACTCAAACTGTATCCATTGCTCTACAGCTTTCTTAAAATCTTCGTCCGGCTTGCCATGGCCATTTTTTGCCGTAAGATTATCATAAACAAACCAGACGCATTAAGAGCTAAAGGGCCCTTATTGATTGCCAGCAACCATCCCAATTCGTTCCTGGACTCCGTTATCTTCAACGCCCTGTTTGAACAGACTGTCTGGTCACTTACAAGAGGAGATGTTTTTAAAAACAAGCTTGCCGCAAGGGTACTGACCTCTTTGAAGATGATGCCGGTATATCGTACAAGCGAAGGAGCAGACAATCTCCCGGAAAACTATAAAACGTTTGACGCCTGTATCGAAGTTTTCAGGCATAATGGGGTCGTAATGATATTCAGCGAAGGAAAATGTATCAATGAATGGCATTTACGGCCATTAAAAAAAGGAACAGCCCGCCTTGCCATCAAAGCCTGGCAGGAAAATATTCCTCTCCAGGTTTTGCCCGTCGGTATCAACTATAGTTCGTTCTGGAGATTCGGTAAAAACGTATTTATCAATTTTGGCACAGCGATTAGTAAAGACAATATTGATCTTACGGCAAAAGAAGGATTGCGTAACCAGGCGTTTAACCATGAATTGAATCAGCAATTTGAGCACCTTGTATTCGAAATACCTAATGGTAATAAGCAAAAACAAAAGGAGATACTGGAAATTGAACCTTCAGGATTCAAGAAAATTGCGCTGGCTGTACCGGCGGCCATTGGCTGGATCGTACATGCACCCCTGTACCTGCCGGTAAAAAGATTTACATGGAAGAGAACATATAACAACGATCATTACGACTCGGTAATGACAGCCATCCTTCTTTTCAGTTATCCCATTTATCTGTTGCTGCTAATACTCGTGTTTTACATGCTTACAAAATCGGTCTATGTCTTCTTACTACTACTGATTCTCCCTTTTACAGCCTGGTCATATGTCCAATTAAAGCCACAGGTGGATAAGTAAACATGCCCCAGGTAAAAGCAGCCGCGCAAACCCGATTTTATTGGAACTGTGTTTTGACTAAGAAGCGGCAATGTTCTTTCCGGCGATAAAACCACTGGTCCATGCATGCTGAAAATTAAAGCCGCCAGTAATACCGTCCACATCGAGTATCTCACCGGCAAAGTAAAGATTTGTCAGCTTTTTGCTCATCATAGTGTTTGGATCTATTTCTGGTAGCCTGATGCCGCCGGCGGTGACAAACTCTTCACCTTTTACACGCATTTCATAATTTACGAGATTACGAATTAATAAATTTTCCATTTTCTTTGGAAAATCTGCAAACCGCATGTCTCCGGTTATGCCCGCCTGCGCTAATAGAAATTGCCATAACCGCTGTGGAAGCTTACTGAAATTGGTGGAAACGATTTTGCGGGATGGAGATGAAACTCTGAAATCGATAAATGTTTCTCTCAATTTTGACTCGTTGTATCCAGCTTCTGCAAGCCAGTTAATATAAATGGTGAACTCGTAATTTTTTTCAGCCAGTTCCTTCGCTCCCCATGAGCTTAAACGGAGCACCGCAGGACCACTAAGCCCCCAATGCGTGATCAACAATGGACCTTCCTGCACGAGGCTGGTACCCGCGATCTTTATATTTACCTTTTCAACGGCGACACCCATCAATTCCCGGATGGGGTGACCTGGCATATTGAATGTAAATAAGGAAGGGACGGGTCTTTCAATGCTGTGTCCTGTTTGCCGGAGCCAGTCAAACATTTCCGTCTTTGAATAACCGCCGCATGCGATGCATATGAGATCAGCATCGAGATAGCGGCCTCCCGCCAATTCAAGACGGAATTTATTGCTATTGTATTTCAAACTTTCCACCTCGGCTTTCATCATTATCTCGACTCCGTACCGGTTGGCTTCCCGCATCAGGCAATCGATGATAGTCTGGGAAGAATCCGATACCGGGAACATTCTTCCGTCGGCTTCTGTTTTTAACTTCACCCCTCTTTCCTCAAACCAATGTACTGTATCGGTCGTAAAAAACTGGTGAAAGGCTTTTTTTACAAAATTATTGCCCCGGGGATATTGCCGGCTCATTTCAGCTATATCAAAACAAGCATGTGTTACATTACAGCGGCCACCACCACTTACTTTTACTTTAGATAAAAGCTTATTTGTTTTTTCAATAACGATAATCTTTAGTCCTGGATTTAACCGTGCCGCATTTACAGCGCAAAAAAAACCTGCCGCTCCACCACCAATGACAATAAGCTGCTTTGAATCCATGTTAATCTCCCGTCTTTTAGCTACAGCGATCAACGTTCCATCAGCATTAATGCCGCCATTGTTTCGATGCCATTCCACAAATTCAAAAGCCTTAGATTTTCGTTCTCGGCATGCTGGTTGTTGTCGTGATTAGCTATCGGTACCGTTATTGTTTTTGCTTTGAGATATTTCTCAATCAGGAATAAAGGCAGGCTACCGCCCATCGTCGGCATTAGCACTACCTGGTCCGTCGTGGTGTTTTTTACAGCTTTAATGACGGTTTTCGCGAGTGCAAGGTCCATAGAAGTACGTTGTGCATTGTATCCGTCCGTGCCGGCAATCACCTTAATGATCTTATTATACCTGCTTCTTTCCTCATCAGTAGGTTCATGGTCCGTTACATAATATCCCTGCCTTCGAATGTGATCAATCACTTTTTGTTGTTGCTTTTGCCAGTCATTGCCCGGAACCAGCCGAAGGTCCAATACAGCTGTTGCTGTAGAAGGTATCTGGTTGCTTGCCATTTTGCCGACATTACCGCTTTGCATTCCATTTATGTTCAATGATGGAAGATTGATAGACTCACCTAATGTTTTGCCTGGCATCTCGTTCCATCTTATTCCAAGCTCCTTTTTCATTTGTTCGTCTACCTGGGGCATTTCCTTTAGGGCCTTTTTTTCTGCAGCGGCAAGAGGCACTACATCGTCATAGAATCCTTTGACCATTACTTTTCCCCGCTCATCTTTCATAGAGCTCAATAGCTTAACCAGCATCATGGCAGGACTGGGTGCCCAATTACCATAATGACCGCTATGCAATGGTCGCTTCGAGGCATAAACGGTAAGATCAAGATGCGCATCGCCGCGAACTCCAAATACGACCTGTTTCCTGCCCGACTGATGAACGGGCCCATCGCAGATTATCCAAAGATCCGACTGGAGCAAGCTGCTGTATTTTTCCAGTATTTCATTCAAATGAGGCGATCCGGCTTCTTCCTCGCCTTCAAAAAAAAACTTGATGTTATAGGAGGGCTTTAGACCGCTTTTCACAATTGCGTCATAAGCATTGAGGATAGCCACCACCCCGGCCTTATCGTCAGAGACTCCGCGGGCATAAATTCTCCATTCTGAATTGTATGAAGATTCAGTGGCCTGGAATAGGAATAAATGTCCGTCTTCTGCGATCAAGCCGGTTGCCATCCTGGGAACAAATGGCTCCAGTCCGGGCGCCCACTGAGCGGGATTAACCGGTTGCCCGTCATAGTGCGCATAAAAGATCAATGTTGGAAATGCATTATTGACAATCACCTCGCCATAAACTACTGGAGGAGCGCCCGTCGTGACTGGTGATAAAAGTTGCACCTGCTTTATTTCACGCTTTCGCATCATCTCCATAATGAAGCCGGCATTCCTACCGATATTCGAGGTATCAGACGCAATATTTGGGATGGATAAAAAAGAAACAAATTCATTCATTATTTCGCGCTGGTGACTGGTGTGATATTTCCGGATTTGCAGGACATCAGGAGACTGACTATATAAAGAAGCTGCCAACAGAAAAAAACAACCGGATAGAAATAGCTTTTTCATTTCAAAACGCATATTGGCCTGAAGATACGAATGATAGAAACAATCTAACTGGCAGGTCTGATCAACAGATCAGATGTATGAAGCAATTGCCCCTGTAGAGACGAATAGATTTGGATTGAGTTCCTCTTCTTTTTCGATAATACTGTAGTCTGAAAGAATATCTGCTTTTGCTTTTCTTACGCAAACATCGTGTTCAAAATGTACAGAAACCTTACCATCCTTGGTTCTGACGGTCCACCCGTCTTCCTCGGTAAAAACCTCTTTCTTACCCAGGTTGATCATCGGTTCGATAGCCAGCACCAGACCTTCTTTTATTTTAGGACCCTGGCCCCTTTTCCCGTAGTTAGGCACCTGTGGATCCTCGTGCAGGTTTTTTCCCAGGCCATGGCCTACTAATTCTCTCACTACCCCGTAACCGTGTTTTTTTTCAGTATGTTCCTGTATGGCAAAAGAAATATCGCCAACCCGGTTACCCGCAACTGCTTTTTCAATACCCTTGTACAGGGACTCCTTGGTAACCCGGATCAGTTGTTTTATCTCATCGGCAGGCTCGCCGATCGCGAAGGTGTAGGCATGGTCGCCGTGCCAACCATTTAATATAACACCGATGTCGACCGTTACTATATCTCCGTCCTTTAATTCATTTTTATTGGGAAACCCATGCACGACCACATCATTTACAGAGATACATGAATTGAAAGGATAGCCGTGATAATCGAGGAAGGAAGGGATCGCATGATGATCACGGATAATCTCGCCGATACGGTTGTCCATAACAATTGTTGTCAGTCCCGGCTTCAGCATCCTGGCTATTTCAGCCAACGTCCCACTCACCAGCAAGGCGCTTTGCCGCATCATCTCAACCTGTTCATTTGTTTTAGTGATCATCATAACGCAATTTGCAAAATTAATCAATTTGCATTTGTCTTACAAGTCTGAGCCTGGGTCTGGCATTGAACCTGGCCTATCTCGGGCCAATCTGAAGACATTTTCTCCCGCCTTGGGCGCGATCAAATTATCAAATTGTTGAATTTGCATTCAACATGTCACATATAAAATAAAAACCCGGCAATTGAATTACCGGGTCTCCAATTATTTTCGAACAACTTTTAATATTGAACAGCTGAGGTCGTTTGCCTGCCCTGGATCCGTCCACTCTTCATCAATCCATCATACTGGCGCATTAGCAACTGGGTTTCGATCTGTTGCAAGGTATCGAGGATAACACCAACCATGATCAACAGCGAAGTACCTCCGAAGAAAGTAGAAAATCCCTGCTGCACACCTAAACGATTAGCAATACCGGGTAAGATACCTACTATAGCCAGCAGGACGGCACCGGGAAAAGTGATTTTATCCATGACATTACCAATGTAATCGGCCGTCGGTTGTCCTGGCTTTACCCCAGGTATGAACCCATTATTCTGCTTGAGATTCTCGGCGATCTGCTTGGGATTAAATATTAATGCCGTATAAAGAAATGTAAAACCAATTACGACCACAGAATAAATCAACATGTAGAATACATTCTTGTGATCGGTAAACATTCTGGATACATCATTCTGCCGGTTCAGGAAGATCAATGTAGGTAAAAACATGATCGCCTGGGCAAAGATGATCGGCATTACACCCGCACTATTTACTTTTAAAGGGAGAAATTGTCTTGCTCCGCCAAACTGGCGATTCCCAACAATTTGCTTGGCATAGTTTACCGGTACCTTTCTCACACCCTGTATCAATAGCACGCAACCCATAATGATTGCGATCAAAATAACTATTTCCACGATGAAAATAAGTATGTTACCTGCGCGGGTTGACCTGGCAGCCAACTCCTCAGTAAATGAATGCGGTAAACGTGCAAGGATACCGATCATGATGATCAGCGAAGTACCATTTCCCAATCCTTTATCAGTGATCTTTTCGCCCATCCACATGACGAACATTGTGCCGGCTGTAAGTGTTACCACGGTTGTCAGCCAGAAATAAGTACCAGCGAAATTTGGAGCGACAGCATTTCCCGAGGTCTGAGTAAGATAAGTAACATAGGCGGAAGCCTGCAATATCGTTACCGCTACTGTAAGATAACGGGTCATCTGGTTGATCTTTTTCCGGCCGCTATCCCCTTCTTTCTGCATTTTCTGGAACTTAGGCACAAGCACAGTCATCAACTGCATGAAAATCGATGCAGAGATATAGGGCATGATACCCAAAGCAAAAATTGATGCCTGGTTGAAGGCACCGCCAGCAAATGTATTAATGAGATCCAGGATACCGTTGTTCTTTCCGGCTTGCGCAATTTGAAGTGCCAGGGGGTTGATTCCCGGCAGCACTATATGAGCACCCAGGCGGTAAACGGCAACCAGCATCAAAGTAAAAAGTATCTTACCTCTCAGCTCTTCAATGCTCCAGATGTTTTTTAGTGTCTGTATTAATTTTTTCACGGAGTTAAAAAGATTTATGAGCCTTTAAAACGTACTACGCCGGCAAGCCTTCGTAGTTAAAGAAAAAGACGCAACTGGTGCGTCCATGCAAATTACCGAAAATTACTTTAGTATTTCAACAGAGCCTCCGGCAGCTTCTATCGCAGCTTTGGCCTTTTCGCTTACTGCATTTACCTTAAATGCGAATTTCCCTTTCAGTTCTCCGTTGCCCAGTATTTTAACCTTGTCGTTTTGACCGATTATATGGTTGATATAAAGACTTTCCAGAGTGAATTCTTTAATGCCGTGTTTCTCCGCCAGCTGCTCTATCTGACCAATGTTGATCACCTTGTATTCGATACGGTGAATGTTATTGAACCCACGTTTAGGGATCCGGCGCTGGATAGGCATCTGTCCTCCCTCATGTGCCATCTTTCTTTTATAACCAGCACGGCTTTGTCCCCCTTTTGTACCTTTTGTAGACGTGCCCCCATGTCCTGATCCATCACCGCGACCTATCCTTTTGTCTTTGTGCGTTGCGCCCTTTGCAGGTCTTAATTCGTGTAATTTCATTTTGCTTTTATTTTTTACTTAACGCCCCGAAAGCGTTCGGGGCTCGCTTTTAAATATTTGACTGTTAAACGATCGATCTTGAATGACAGTTCTTATTTATCATCCAAGATGAATCATTATTTTATTTCTTCTACTTTCAACAGGTGTTCGACTTTACGAACCATGCCCAGTATCTGAGGAGTAGCTTCTACTTCTTTTACAGAATTAGTTTTATTCAACCCCAGGGCCTGTAAGGTCAGTTTCTGCCGCTCGGGGCGATCGATAGGGCTTTTAACCAGCGTTATTTTTAACTTTTTCATTTTACTAAGTGTTTGTTGTAAGTAATAAGCTGCCGATTGAGCTTAAAACTTATTACTTACTCTCTAGCCATTAAATACTTTCTTCAAACCTAATGATCTCGTTTTGGCAACATTCACCGGCTCACGCAATAAAGCCAATGCTTTGAAAGTAGCTTTTACCACATTGTGCGGGTTAGCTGAACCCAATGATTTTGCCAATACATCCGTAACACCAGCTGCTTCGAGCACTGCGCGCATACTGCCCCCGGCTATTACACCTGTACCATGAGCTGCAGGTTTGATCAACACTTTCGCAGCTCCTTCTTTAGCCCACTGGTCATGGGGAATAGTTCCATGCATCACCGGCACACGAATAAGATTCTTTTTTGCATCTTCAATTCCTTTTGTAATGGCTTCCTGCACCTCTTTCGCTTTCCCCAGGCCATGTCCCACTACCCCGTTCTCATTTCCGACAACGACCAATGCGGAGAAACTGAATGCACGACCACCCTTGGTTGTTTTAACAACACGGTTAATGGCCACGACCTTGTCTTTCAGTTCCTGGTCACCGGCTTTTACTTTGACTACGTTATACTTTGACATTTATACTTGTAATTAAAAGTTTGAATGTTGTTGCTTAGAACTTCAATCCGCCCTCTCTTGCTCCATCAGCTACTGATTTAACACGGCCGTGATACAAATAACCACCACGGTCGAAAGTCACTTCCTTTATCCCCAGTTCTGTTGCTTTCCTGGCAATAGCGGTACCAACCAGTTTGCTGGTGGCTGCCTTGGGTCCTTTTTGCGCCTTTATGTCTTTATCCCTTGATGAAGCAGAAGCCAGTGTTTGTCCATGAACATCATCTATCAGCTGTACATAGATATCAGCATTGCTTCTGAATATAGACATCCGGGGTTTTTGAGCAGTGCCTTCACCGATCTTGCGACGGATCCTGAACCGGATATTTTTTCTCCTTAATGACTTAACCTTTGGATTCATTTTTCTTTATTTTACTCCCTGATACTGCCAGGGATAATTTGAAAATTTGATGATTTGAAAATTTGATAATTACCCCTACAAATGAGTCTTCATTTTCAAATTGACTCATTTTCAAATTTTCAAATTAATTAATTACTTACCGGCCGCTTTACCCGCTTTCTTCCTTACCACTTCACCTACATAGCGAACACCTTTTCCTTTGTAAGGCTCAGGTTTACGCAGGCCACGCACTTTGGCCGCTACCTGTCCAATCAACTGTTTATCTATTCCTTCCAGCGTGATCATTGGGTTCTGACCTTTTTCCTGGGATGTAACCACTTTGAGTTCTTTAGGGATCTCGACAATAATATTGTGAGAATAACCTAAAGTGAGATCAAGCAAATTACCCTGGTTGGAAGCTTTAAAACCTACTCCAATCAGTTCCAGTTTCCTGACATAACCTTCTGTTACGCCTTTTACCAGGTTAGCTGTAATAGAACGATACAGGCCATGCAGGGCACGATGGCGGATCTGGTCTGTCGGGCGAATAAAATTCACCTGGCCGTCTGCTATTTCTACTTTTATTTCACGGTCAACAGCCTGTTTCAACTCACCCTTCGGTCCTTTTACCGTAAGCACATTATCACCACCAATAGTGATTGTCACACCATTCGGGACAGCAACCGGTTTTTTTCCTATACGAGACATAATAATAATTTGATAATTTGAAAATTTTATAATCGGGTTGAGCGTGTTCAGTTGCCGTATAGAGAACTTAAATTATCGATCAACCGCATATTCCAGGGACAATTTGAGACATTTCTCCCGTCCGCAGGCGGGATCAAATTGCCTCATTTACCTATTAATACACGTAACAAAGAACTTCTCCGCCAACATTCTGTGCCTTTGCTTCCTTATCCGTCATCACACCTTTCGAAGTTGACAGTATTGCCACACCTAATCCATTCTTCACACGGCGGAAATCAGCGGGCTTTGAATACTGGCGCAAACCCGGACGACTTACCCTTTCCATGCTTTGAATAGCCGGTTGTTTTGACTGGGGATCGTACTTCAAGGCGATCTTGATGACACCTTGCTTGTTATCATCCTCAAACTTATATTTCAGAATATAGCCCTGATTATATAAGATCTCGGTCATACGCTTTTTCAGGTTAGAAGCCGGTATATCAACTATGCGATGGCCGGCCATCTGCGCATTACGAATTCTCGTCAGGAAATCTGCTATAGGATCTGTTACCATTTTATAACTGTTGTCTGTTTTAAATTTTTTCGTGAGTCGTGAATTGTCAATTGTCAATCGAACAATCTTCCGTGGGAGTCGTACTCACGATTCACGACCCACCATTCACTGTTTACCAGGATGCTTTCTTCAGCCCCGGGATTTTGCCATTCAAAGCCATGTCTCTCAAGGCTATCCTTGAGATTCCAAAATAGCGTATATATCCCCTGGGACGACCGCTCATCTGGCAACGATTCTTTAAACGAACTCTGGAAGAGTTTTTCGGCATCTCATCCAATGCTGCCCAATTGCCGGCTTTTTTCAACTCGGCGCGTTTAGCAGCGAATTGAACTACCATTTTTTCTCTTTTTCTTTGCCTGGCCTTTACTGATGTTTTTGCCATAATTGTTGAAATTCGAATTTTTAATATTACCGGGATTTGATTTAGTTATTCTTTACGACGTTTCTGAACGGCATACCCAATTCCTTTAATAACTCGTATGCCTCTTCATCTGAATTAGCCGTTGTTACAAACGTGATATCAAAACCAGTTATCTTATTTACTTTATCGATATCAATTTCCGGGAAGATGATCTGTTCTGTAACACCCATAGTATAGTTACCACGGCCGTCAAATGATTTTTCATTCACTCCTCTAAAGTCGCGGACGCGGGGCAGTGCCACTGCGATCAAACGATCCAGGAATTCAAACATCTTATCGCCACGCAAAGTAACTCTCGTACCGATTGGCATATGCTTACGCAGTTTGAAGTTGGAGATATCCTTCTTTGACATTGTCGCCACAGCTTTCTGTCCGCTGATGATCGACATTTCTTCCAAAGCGACATCTACAAGTTTTTTATCGGTGACCGCACCATTTACGCCGCGGTTCAAGCAGATCTTTTCCAGCTTGGGCGCTTGCATGATGCTTTTATAACCAAACTTCTTTACCAATGCAGGTACAACTTCCTTTTTGTACTTGTCTGCCAGTCTCGGGGTATATGTTTTTGTTGCCATATAATTTCAATTTTGAGCAGGAACAGTAATTAAATTTTCTCTCCTGACTTTTTTGATATACGAACGGTTTTACCGTTCTCTCTTTCTCTTTTCACCTTTACCGGTGCTTTTGATTTCGCATCCCACAACATTACATTGCTGATATGGATGGGAGCTTCCTTCTTAATGATACCGCCCTTGGTATTTCTCGCAGATGGCTTGGTATGTTTTGTCACCATGTTCACACCTTCAACCACCACTTTACTTTCGTCTACCAAAACTTTCTTCACTGTTTTGGGCTTATATTCCCATTTACCGCTATCATCTTTTTTTGGCTTTGCTTCGCCTGAGATAACGATAACCATATCGCCTTTTTTAATGTTAAACTTCGGTTTGAATCTTGCTTTCATTTTGTCTTCTCTTTTAGAGATTTTAAATAATCCATCAATTTGCGAATGCCCCTTCGTGATCTTTCATTAACCACCCACCACTCACATTACAGCACCTCTGGCGCCAGCGAAATAATCTTCATGTATCCTTTATCACGCAATTCTCTGGCAACCGGTCCAAATATGCGAGTACCCCTGGGTTCGTCTGACTGGTTCAACAACACCACCGCATTATCATCGAAACGGATATATGAACCATCTTTTCTGCGCAATTTGTTAGTGGTACGAACGATCACCGCTTTGGCAACAGTTCCTTTTTTGATACCGCCCTGTGGCAATGCATCTTTTACCGTAACAACGATCTTATCGCCAATCTTAGCATAACGTTGTCCGCTGTTGCCGAGTACACGGATACAAAGCACCTCTTTGGCACCACTGTTATCCGCTACATTTAACCGGCTTTCCTGCTGTATCATTTTGTTGTAAAATTTGAATTGTACTTAATTTTTGTCCTCAAGTCCCCCGGGGACTGCCTGCCGTCAGGCAGGTTTAGGAGCCTATTTTACTTTTTCAATCACTTCCACAAGTCTCCATCTCTTTGTCTTGCTCAAAGGACGAGTCTCCATGATCTTCACGATATCCCCAATGCTACACTCGTTCTTGTCATCATGTGCATGCAACTTGGTAGTTTTCTTCAAGAATTTACCATAGATCGGGTGTTTCACCTTTCTTTCAATGGCAACGGTGATGGTTTTTGTCATCTTGTTGCTGGTAACAACCCCAATTCTTGTTTTCCTTAAATTTCTTTCAGACATTTTGTTCAATTTATAGTTATGAGCTCTGAGTAAAGAGTCTCCTGCCTCATGACTGTTTTGCTTCGTTTTGTTTAGTCTTCAATTCGGTTTGCAACCGGGCAATGTCCTTGCGCAAACCACGGATAGACATTGGATTTTCCAACGGTGAAATGGTGTGAGCAAACTTCAGTTTCTTCAAACGTTGTTTGTCCTCTTCCATGCGGGCCTTTAGATCCTGCTCATTCATGCCGTGGATGCTCTTTACAAAATCAGATTTCTTTGACATCTTTATTAATTTGAAAATTTGAGAATTTGAAAGTTGCATTTTGCTCTGAGTCTCCGATCATTTTCAAATTGACTCATTTTCTCCCGCCCTGGGCGGGATCAAATTGCTTTATGCTATTTCAAGGTCTCTTCTTTTGATAAACTTTGTTTTGATAGGCAATTTTCCTGCTGCCAGCGATAATGAAGCACGTGCCGTTTTTTCATCTACTCCATCTACTTCAAACAGGATGCGACCCGGCTTTACTACTGCTGCCCAGAACTCCAGGTTACCCTTTCCTTTACCCATCCTCACTTCGGCGGGCTTACGGGTAATTGGTTTATCAGGGAAAACGCGGATCCACACATTACCCTCACGTTTCATTTCACGTGTCAGCGCCTGGCGGGCAGCCTCAATCTGGCGATCAGTGAGCCAATGTTGGTCCAGTGCTTTTAAAGCATAAGAACCAAATGCAATGGTAGCTCCTCTTTTCGCATTCCCTTTCATGCGGCCCTTCTGCATTTTCCTGTGCTTCGATCTTTTCGGTTGTAACATCTTAGTTCAATTTGAAAATTTGTGAATTTGAAAATTTGAAAGTCATCCCGCTAGAATGAGTCATCATTTTCAAATTAGTAATTAGTTTCTTCGGCCTCCGCCGCCACCGCCGCCTCTTCTGTCACCACCACCACCACCACCTCTTCTATCGCCGCCACCGCCGCCTCTCCTGTCACCACCACCACCACCTCTTCTATCACCACCACCTCTTCTGTCATCGCGACGATCTCCCTGTCCGTGTTCGTCTCTCCTTTCTCTCCGGTCGGTTACATCGCTCTTGCCGCCAACAAAGTTCGGGTTGAGATCTCTCTTCGTTAACACTTCACCTTTACATATCCATACCTTGATACCAATCTTTCCATACACCGTCAATGCAAACACATTTGCATAGTCGATATCCATGCGGAATGTATGCAGCGGCACACGTCCTTGTTTGATCTCTTCCGTACGGGCTATTTCCGCACCACCCAATCGACCTGCTACTTTCACTTTGATTCCTTCAGCACCCATACGAAGTGCAGAAGCGATAGACATTTTAATAGCTCTTTTATAATTGATACGGTTCTCGATCTGCCGGGCAATTGTATCAGCTACGATCATTGCATCCAACTCGGGACGGCGTATCTCCAGGATGTTGATCTGGACATCATCCTTACCAGTCAGCTTCTTCAATTCTTCTTTGATACGATCAACTTCGCCACCGCCTTTACCGATAATGATACCCGGTTTTGAAGTATGGATCGTAATGATCAGCTTACCCAGTGTTCTTTCGATAACGATCTTTGAAATGCCGCCTTTGTTGATACGGGCATTCAGGTAAGTCCTGATCTTCTGATCCTCGATCAGTTTGCCGGCATAATCTTTCTTATTGCCGTACCAGTTAGATTCCCACCCGCGGATGATTCCTAACCTGTTACCGATCGGATTTGCTTTTTGACCCATGTTTCTTTGTTATGCGTTAATTATTTTTTGTTTCTTATTTGGCGCTGGCCTTCTTTGTCGTCTTTGCTTTTGTTGTTTTGGCCTTTGGCTTTGGAGCAGTCTCTTCGTTCGTTTCAACTGCTTCTGCCGGGGCTTCAACAACCTTCGCTGCTTTTGTATCCACAATCACCGTCACATGGTTGCTGCGTTTGCGGACACGGTATCCACGACCCTGGGGAGCCGGACGCATACGCTTTAACGTTCTTGCCCCATCCACGAAAATGGTTTTTACAACCAGCTGCGTTTCATCACCTCCTTCATTCTTCTGCTTCCAGTTATTGATTGCGCTTAAAACCAGTTTGCGCAATGGCACTGCCGGGTGTTTCGGGTTATGCTCCAGTTCAGCCAACACTTTATCTACTTTCTCACCGCGGATCAAATCAGCCAGCAAACGCATTTTACGTGGCGATGTCGGGTAATTCTTAAGTTTTGCTACTGCTTCCATTTATTAAATTTTGTGTGCGTCATAAACTGAACCAGTAAGGCTCAGTACCATCGACTCACGACTATTTATGCTGCTTCTATTTTCTTACTTGAGTGTCCTTTGAACTGGCGGGTTGGCGCAAACTCACCGAGCTTATGTCCAACCATGAACTCCGTTACATACACCGGGATGAATTTATTCCCGTTATGTACAGCCAAAGTATGACCTACAAAATCAGGAGTGATCGTTGACCGACGGCTCCAGGTTTTGATAACACTCTTTTTGTTTTTGCCTTCGTTGATAGCCATGATCTTTTTTTCAAGATGAGCGGCTACATAAGGACCTTTTTTAATCGAACGTGCCATATGTTTCTAAATTCGAATTTTTAATTTCGAAATCCGGTCTTGCGCATTCGGATTTCATTTCTCAATTATCGCTGATTTAACTCTGTGCTGCCAGTTTAGCGCCTGTCTTACGTTGAATGATCAGTTTATCACTTCCTTTTCCCCTGGTTCTTGTCTTCAGACCTCTTGAATACTGGGCATTCCTGCTTCTCGGTTGACCACCCGAAGCCTTACCTTCACCACCACCCATCGGGTGATCCACTGGATTCATCGCCACACCACGGTTTCTTGGCTTAATACCTTTCCACCTGTTGCGACCCGCTTTACCCATGCTCTGAAGGCTATGATCGCTATTACTAACTACGCCAACTGTAGCATAACAATTGATCAGTACTTTTCTTAATTCGCCGGAAGGCATTTTTAACACAGCGTATTTTTCTTCTTTGTTTGTCAACTGGGCAGAAGAACCTGCACTGCGTGCCAGCTTACCACCTTGTCCAGGCTGCATTTCGATGTTATGCACGTTGGTACCGAGTGGCATATGTTTTAACTGCAATGCATTCCCGATTTCCGGAGCTACATTATTACCGCTTTCTACCGTAGCGCCCACCTGTAACCCCTGTGGTGCCAGGATGTATCTTTTCTCTCCATCGGTATATTCTATCAGTGCGATGAATGCCGTACGGTTTGGATCATATTCAACAGACAGTACTTTAGCAGCAATGTTCTTATGACCACCGCCGCGATAACGCATTGTCAGGTGACCGGAAGAGTTACGGCCTCCCGTTCTCTTTATGGGTTCTACCAGGGTATGCTCGGGTACATTAGTAGTTACCTCTGCATATGCATTCCCGATTCTCCATCTGGTTCCCGCTGTTACCGGTTTAAATTTTCTTAATGCCATTGTTCAGTTCAAAATTTGATTTTCTATTCCAACACTTCGCGGCGGTTGATTGCCATTCTGCTTATGATATTTGTAGTTTGAAACCACAGATATCAGTTTCAAATTACATTATATATTAGAGTACAGATCTATGGTGTCACCCTCTGCTACGGTCACATACGCTTTTTTGTAAGAAGGCTTGCGGCCTGATATTACACCAGCTTTCGTGTACCTTGACTTGTTTTTGCCGGGAGATACGACTGTATTCACGTTTGTAACGCTAACACCGTAAAAAGTTTCAACTGCTTTTTTGATCTCCAGCTTGTTTGCCTTCTTGGCAACCTTAAAAGCATAGCGACGGAGTTTATCCTGCTGCGCATTTGCTTTTTCGGTTAACACCGGCTTTAATAATACTTCAGAAAGTTTCATCTCTATTTATTTTTATTTCGAACGATGAATCTTTTCGTCACCGCTCTTCAAAACATATCTTACTAAGCTTCTTTCAGATCTTCGTTCAACTGGTTAACCGCTGCCTCAGTCAAAACCACCAGGTTTGAGTTCACGATATCGTATGTGTTCATATCATGGAACTGGTATCCCAGCACATTCGGAAGATTCCGGTAAGCAAGGAACAGGTTATCAGTCTTTTCATTTGAGTCGCCGGTTAAGAATAAAACTTTCTTATCTGCCGCCTTCAGATTCTTCAGTATTTCAGCGAACTCTTTAGTCTTCGGTTTATCCAGGGTGATATCTTCCACCACCACCAGGCTTTTTTCCTGCACTTTGTAAGAGAGAGCGGAAAATTTCGCTAAAGCCTTTTCATTACGGTTCAATTTGATATCGTAAGCGTGAGGTTTAGGTCCGAAAATGGTACCACCACCCTTATACAAAGGGTTGCGGATATTTCCTTTACGGCTACCACCGGTGCCTTTCTGGCGATGCAGTTTGCGGCTGGCCCCTTGTACCTCGGCGCGTGAGTTCCCTGGCGTTGCGCGGCGAGATATTGTTTTACGGCGAGATAAACAACGTGGTTGTTTGGCTCGATGCCAAATATCTCTTCAGGCAGTTCAACCGTTCTGCCGGTTTTCTTTCCTTTTATATTTAAAACTTCAACTTGCATCTTTCTTTTATTTTTGAATCAAAACAATTGAACCATTATATCCCGGAACGGAACCGCTTACCAGAATGTAGTTCTGTTCAGGAAAAATCTTCACGACTTTCAGTCCTTTGAGCTTTACGCGGTCAGTACCCGTACGACCGGCCATGCGCATACCTTTCATTACACGGCTGGCATCGGATGAGTTACCCAGTGAGCCTGGCGCACGGCTACGGTCATGCTGGCCATGTGACTGGCCACCGACGCCATGGAACCCGTGACGCTTAACTACGCCCTGGAAACCTTTACCTTTTGTTGTTCCTACCACTTCAACTTTGTCGCCTTCGACGAAAATGTCAACCGTAATAGTTTCACCAATATTTTTTTCGATTGCGAAATCGCGGAATTCTTTTGAAAATCGTTTGGGAGAAGTAGATGCTTTTGCGAAATGATTCTTTTCGGCTTTGTTGGAGTGTTTATCGTTCTTGTCGCCGAAAGACAACTGGAGAGCATTATAGCCATCCGAGTCTTTAGTCTTTACCTGTGTGACCACGCAGGGACCTGCTTCGATGATCGTGCAGGCTGTTTGCTTACCCGAGGGATCGAAGATACTCGTCATTCCAATCTTTTTCCCAATAATACCTTTCATTGTTTTACAATTTGTGCCTGCAGGATTATTGGGACATCCGCCAACTGGCGGATTCAATCCCCGTTTGCCATCGACCTTTTCTTTTTGTCGTCGAAGCTTCAGCAAAGGCGACCCTTGTGATCGCATTGAAGCTTCGTCACCTGATTTAAGATGTCCGCCTTAGCTACAGCTTTGACGGATGACAGAAGTACCGATGGTAAACAAACCCTGAACGGCTTGTTTTATTTAATCGCAGATGAAATAATCTTAAAAGTTTCCGATCCTTTCACCCGCATATCAGAGCTCTTTTCCCCCGCCTAGGGCGGGATTGAGAGATGAATGATTTTTATTTATAAGAACTTTTTATCTGTGAAATCGCAACAATTGATCTGCGATATCAGCTTCTACGCTTTAATTTCCACCTCTACCCCGCTTGGCAAATCCAGTTTGCTCAGCGCATCAACCGTGCGGCTCGAAGAGGTGTAGATATCCAGCAGGCGCTTGTGCGTCGCCAACTGGAACTGCTCACGACTCTTCTTGTTTACGTGAGGTGAACGCAATACCGTAAATATTTTCCTCCGGGTAGGCAGGGGAATAGGTCCTGTAACAACAGCACCGGTGCTGCGAACTGTTTTAACGATCTTCTCGGCAGATTTATCTACCAGATTGTGATCGTACGACTGTAATTTGATCCTGATTCGCTGAGACATTGGCAAAAACCCAATTTTCTTTTGGGAGTGCAAAGGTATGGTTGAGGGCTATACCTTCCAAATACTGGAGAAGGAATTTTCTTTCTTTATATCAACTTTGAGATTTACCGGATATTGTTATATCCAAATGAATGGCGGAAAGTCCTTAAAAGAAAAAAGGACCCAAAAATGAGCCCTTAACCTTAGACATTGTGTTTTTCATAAAATGGTCGGCAACGACCGTATAGTAAAGATTTTAAAAAC
>VBAT01000017.1:56845-74905 GCA_005884665.1 Bacteroidota bacterium | reverse complement strand
TATAGACTACACAGTTTTCTCTTATATTTGTTGTTATGAATCCTGCAATCGAGAAACAACCTTATACCGGGAAAGCTGCCGCCGCAGCATTCAATCCTGATAGACAACACACTTTAAATTCTGTGGTGAGTATTTCCGGTACGGGACTCCATACGGGTATAATGGCGGAGTTAACATTTAAACCGGCCAATCCCGGGTTTGGGTTGCAGGTTCAGAGGATCGATCTTCCCGATCAACCCATAATAAAAGCCGATTGCGACCTGGTAACTGACACCAGCCGTGGTACGACCCTGGAGGCCAATGGTGCAAAGATCAATACGGTGGAACATGTGCTGGCGGCGCTCGTTGGTATGGGCGTCGACAATTGCCTGATCCAGGTGAATGGCCCCGAAATGCCTATTATGGACGGCAGCTCCGAACCGTTCGTCGAGTTGATCAAAGAAGCCGGAGTGGTCGAGCAGGATGCAGAGAAGATTTGATATTCCATCGATGAAGATATATATCACTATGATGAAGCAAAAAGAGTTGAGCTGATTGCCATGCCCGCAAAAGAATATAACATCACTACGCTAATCGATTTTAATTCGCCGGTTCTCGGCACCCAGCATGCCGGTCTGAAACATATAACTGATTTTAAATCGGAGATCGCACCCTGCCGCACATTTGTTTTTTTGCATGAACTGGAAATGCTCCTCGACAATAACCTGATCAAAGGGGGAGATATCAATAACGCGATCGTGATTGTAGACAAAGCGGTAGACGATAAGGAAATGAAGCGTCTTAACCAGATGTTCAGGAGAGATAATATCGAAGTAAAAAGCGAAGGCTACCTGAACAATGTTGAATTGCGTTTTCCCAACGAGCCGGCCAGGCACAAATTACTTGATGTCGTGGGCGACCTGGCACTGGTAGGATACCCGATCAAGGCCAGGATCATTGCAAATCGTCCCGGTCACAGCAGCAACGTAGAGTTTGCCAAAAAGATCAAGCAATACATCAAGAAAAGCAAACAAAACAGGGGTGTTCCGGTCTATAATCCCACGGTGCCCCCGATATACGATCAGCAATACATCGAAAAAGTGCTGCCTCATCGTTTTCCATTTGCGCTTGTGGACAAGATCATTGAAATGACAGATACTTACATTGTCGGGGTTAAGAACGTAACTTTTAACGAATGGTTTTTCCAGGGACATTTTCCCGGCAACCCGGTTATGCCAGGCGTTTTGCAGATAGAGGCGCTGGCCCAATGCGGTGGCATCCTCGCCATTCAACTTAACGGTGGGGGGCAGCATGATACTTATTTCATCAAAATAGATAATTGCAAATTCAAACAGATAGTCAGGCCGGGCGACACAATGCTTCTTAAGATGGAGCTGTCGGGCCCTATTCGTCGTGGTATTTGCGAAATGAGGGGAACGGTATATGTTGGCAACAAAGTGTGTGCGGAAGGCGATTTGGTAGCACAGATCGTCAAAAAATGAAGTGTAAAATCACCTAAGTAAAAAGCATATTAAAAGACCGGGAACTGCGTTGTTCCCGGTCTTTGTTTTTTATCCACTTACCAGCTTAAAAGTGCATAAAAAAACAGGAGTTATTTTAGCGTTTTAAAGCCTGTTAACCGGCCTATTTTCGTACATTTGTAGGCATTCCATTTTTTACTTTTAACGACGATTTTTCCCCTAATTATGAGTACAGAAACTACAGAAAAAATGCCTGCTGTCAGCAATGTGTATGGCGCAGACAGTATCCAGGTTTTGGAAGGTTTGGAAGCGGTCAGGAAACGCCCGGCGATGTATATCGGTGACATTGGCGTGAAGGGGCTGCATCACCTGGTGTATGAAGTAGTGGACAATTCAATCGACGAAGCGCTTGCCGGCTATTGCAAAAACATAACGGTAAATATTCACGAAGACAATTCAGTTTCAGTAGAAGACGATGGCCGCGGTATTCCCACGGGTATGAACACAAAAGAAAAACGAAGCGCCCTTGAGATCGTTATGACCGTGCTACATGCCGGCGGTAAATTTGATAAAGATTCTTATAAAGTATCGGGCGGTTTGCACGGGGTAGGTGTAAGTTGTGTAAATGCATTGAGCAAAAAACTGCACGTAACTGTTAACCGGGAGGGAAAAACATTCGAACAGGAATATGCGATCGGTATTCCCCAGTATTCAGTAAGAGAAATTGGCAGCAGCCATACAACCGGTACCAGGGTGCATTTCTGGCCCGATGACAGTATATTCATTACAACAAAATATAATAAAGAAATACTGGAAAGCCGGTTGCGTGAACTGGCTTATCTCAACCGGGGCGTCCGCATCATTCTGAACGATCTAAGAGAAACTGAAGAAGATGGTAACACGTATAGCAAAAGTTTTTATAGTGAAGGAGGTATTGTCGAGTTTGTCGAAATGCTGGATTCGAATGCAGGCCGTATTTCACTGCTTCCCAAAGTTCTTTTTGTTGAAGGACGGGACAACAACACTAACGTTGTTGTGGAAGTCGCTTTAAACTATAATAATAGCTTCAATGAACATATTTATTCCTACGTTAATAACATCAATACAATAGAGGGAGGAACTCATGTCGCCGGTTTTCGCAGGGCTTTGACAAGAGTATTCAAAAGCTATGGAGATAAGAACAGCCTCTTTGAAAAAGCAAAAGTGGAAATCGAAGGCGATGATTTCCGGGAAGGTCTTAGTGCGATCATTTCGGTGAAAGTACCGGAACCGCAATTTGAAGGCCAGACAAAAACAAAGCTGGGAAATAACGAAGTGATGGGTGTGGTAGACAGTACGGTCTCAAAATCGCTAGAAGCTTTTCTCGAAGAAAATCCACGGGATGCAAAGAACATCATCAATAAAGTGATCCTTGCCGCCCAGGCAAGAGCTGCAGCCCGGAAAGCAAGAGAACTGGTCCAACGTAAATCGGTGCTGACAGGTGGCGGTTTACCTGGTAAACTGGCTGACTGTTCTGATCGCGATCCTGAACGTTGCGAGTTGTTTCTTGTTGAGGGTGATTCTGCAGGCGGTACAGCCAAGCAGGGAAGGGACCGGGCTTTCCAGGCTATCCTTCCATTGCGCGGAAAGATCCTGAACGTAGAAAAAGCTATGGAACATAAGATCTATGACAACGAGGAAATCAGGAATATGTTCACAGCGCTCGGAGTAAAAATGGGAACTGCCGAAGATCCCAAAGCTCTTGACCTAAGCAAGCTCCGGTATCATAAGCTGATCATCATGACCGATGCCGATGTGGATGGAAGCCATATTGCTACCCTGATCCTTACTTTTATCTATCGTTATATGACTGCGCTAGCTGAGCAGGGCTATGTTTATATCGCTCAACCACCCCTATACCTCGTTAAAAAAGGTAAAGAACAGCAATACGCGTACAACGAGGAACAGCGCAAAATGCTGGTAGAAAAATTGGGAGGGGGGAAAGAAGATTCAGTAAATATCCAACGTTATAAAGGTTTGGGTGAAATGAATGCAGGCCAGTTATGGGATACAACGATGAACCCGGACACAAGAACATTAAAAAAAGTCACCATAGAAAGCGCAGCGGAAGCTGACCGTATATTCAGTATGCTGATGGGCGATGAGGTCGCACCCAGGCGCGAGTTTATCGAAAGCCATGCGAAATATGCAAGGCTTGATGTCTAAACCTCTTTTCCCGGTAGGTGGAAAACTTAGGGGCAAAAATATAACTATCTAAAAATTAGACAGTTATATTTCGGGACTACTCCTTTAACAATCTGTTCCTTAAAATCCGGACAGGGAAAACCCCTGAATTGCCTAATTTTACCCATCACTAACTCAAAAACTAATACCCATGTCTGAAGTAACACTTACAGCCTATAACGTAAAAACAAAGGAGAAAGGTGTTCCTATCCTGGACGCCGTAATCACTAAAACAGCTAAAGGCGCCTATATGGCCCAGGGCCATGATGGTAAAGGCAATAAATTAACGACTTTATTGAATGGAGAGAAAGCACTCGCAGCTATTAAAGCAGGAATCGCCAAACAAGGGTGGGAATAACCAGATCGTCCATCTTCTAAAATAATCAACCCCGCCACAAGTGGCGGGGTTTTCATTATTATTCGGAAGGGTTAGCGATCTATTGCTTTACCAGCCTGAACACCTGTATTTTTTCACCGGCCGTCGCCTCCAACAGGTATAGTCCGGCTGCAAATTTTGCAGGCTGAAGATCAATGCTATGTTTTTGCACAAATCCATTCGCTGGCAAAATGTTTTGTTGAACCAGTTTTCCATTCGCATCGTACAGCTTCAATTTTACTGTCTCACCCTGGTTTGACTGGTAAACAAGATTGAATACTCCCTTTGAAGGATTAGGATACACCTGCCACTGGATCTCATCATCGAACACTACTGGCCGAACTGCGGAGTAGCTAAAGCCCCCATCGATATCTACAATCTTCAGCCGGTAATAGCGTACACCCGCTTTATGAGTTTCCACATCGGTAAAATTATACTGGAAGCCTGACGCAGAATTGCCCTGGCTGCTTACTTCCCCAATTTTTATAAAATGATTCTGGCTGAATTCACTATTTCCTTTTGCCAGTTCTATCTCAAATCGTGATACATTCATTTCAGCCGCCGTCTTCCACGTCACCAATACATTCGCACCGGCTTTTTTCGCTGTAAAACTAACAAGCTGTACCGGCAGCGACAGGGTATTGTTAAAACCGCCATTGTTCAGCCAAAATTCTGAGAAGTCTTTTACTTTGAACTCTGCATAATATCCCTTATCAAAAGGAACCTTTACCGCTTTAGCTGAGTTAATGAACAACCAGTCCGTTGAATTATTATCCGCCAGTGTACCATTTTCTTTCGACGTATCGGGATCATTATACTTTGAAACGCCCAATTCATAAGCCATGGATGGTTTGCTACATCCCGGGCAACCGGTGGCATTGATCAGCGCTTCGGTCTCTGTGTCCAGGAAATAGAACCGTACCGTAGCAGAGTCAGTAGGATGGGTTCGGTTCGTTGGTTTGATTGTAATGTTCCGGTTGTGATAATATTGCGAGCTATTGGTACGTACAGCCCCGGTATAGATATAAGCACGGGCATCGGTACTGCCCAGATCGCGGCCATTTGGATTTACGGAAGCGATCAGTTTCCCGCCGTCGGTGAAATCGATCCAATTGCTGCCGTTAACGGTTGGTTGATTGACCGTGTTACTTGTATACGGTACACCGTCATATATTCCATATACATTATCATAAATATGAATGTCATCTATCGCGATCCCTTCGCGGTTTACAAAAGGATCGGAATTGACAACAAACCGCAGGCGCAAATGATCATAAGCAGGGCCAGTCGGCAAAGGAATGGTAGCCACATGCCAGCGGGTATAGTTTTGTACACTCCAAAGATTGTTGCCTGCGTAATTTTTATTGTACCAGTTGGTTCCCTGGTTATAAGCACCGAGCCGCGTCCAACTGCTTCCATCCGTAGAATATTCCATATAAGCACCATCGCAAAAAGTGCCGCCACAGTCCTCGAGATCCAGTGCAATGCTTAAGCTTAAAGTAGGATTGGTCATCCCGGTGATATTAAAACAGGGCGAATAGAGATAAGAAAGTTGTTGATCCTTATAGGTACCGGCCAGGTTTGTTTTCCAGGCTTTGCTTCCGCTAGCCGCGCGCGAGATCTTGCTGGAAGAAGGAGTGCCATACTCCCAGGAATTATTCTTACCGGCGGTATACCAGTATCCATCGCCTGCTTCAAAGTTTTCCAGGTAAGGGAAAGAAGTAATGGTCGGCGAATTGCGAATTGCAACTGTGACCGTATCATTATCCCGGAATGAATCGCCGGGGTAATCAACCCATACTTTCACAATATGAACACCCGGGGCTGAAAGATCGGCTGTACCAGTAAAAAGAAATGAAAGATTAGTATTGGCGGATATCGATGGAATGGTCTCAACGGTTTCAGCACCGCCATCGATGGTAAACTTAACCGGTATATTATTGACAGTAGTGTCCGCGCTATTACGAACTGTTACACGTACGGGCACCGTATTACTCAACCCACAACTGGCAACAACCGGGGTATCCAGTTTTATTGCCTGTATGTCATTATCGACTTTATACAAATGAATATTATCAAACGTATAACCTTCTGCCCCGTCATCGTCTGCTGTCATACTGGATCCGAACTGGCCAAAACGAACCTGGAAGCTGCTCGAAAAATCCTGTGAATTGGCCGCCAGTATATCACTTAGTTCGATACTGGATGATTTTTTATACAACCCAAGGTCAAGCTGGTTGTCATACAGATCGTATACTTCGATCCATGGTTTTTGATCATCGCCCCGTATCCATATTTTATTGGCATTGTCTGGTCCCTGCCCATGATTTTTATAAACAAAATCAAGACGGATATCATCAGGAGTATTAAAATGCGGCGATAAATTGAATGTAGCCTTCAGTGAATCGGCTGTACCGCCTCCATTGGCTATATAAGCATCTAGTGTCAGCGCTTTTTCGCCGGAATAGGCAATTCCTGAATTGATAAACGGTCTTACCCGTCCATAAACTGTTGAGCTGGTAAAATCATAACGATCGGCGCCACTCAAACCGATCTGGCCGTTATAATAAGTAGAGTCGTTGGCTGTTTCAAGATCGTCGAGGAAACCCGTAATATCGGTAACAGTGATCGGATCATTGGCCAATTGTTTAATGATGACCGTCATGGTATCATTTGCGCCTACCGGGTCTGTCGCGGATGTATTTGTTACAGCCACCCGCAGTATATAAACCCCAACAGCTGAAAAATCATAGGTAGCGGTAAAATTATGAGTTGAAGTACCGCCGGCAGCCACCGGTCCATCTGATTCGGCTGTTGTGAAAGGTCCGTTGTTTACTGAATATCTTACGTCATAAGTATTAACGACAGCATCATCCAGATTTTTTATTCTTACGCTTATCGTTGTGGTTGCACCCAATTGAGACGACGTAAATAATCGCCCTGGCTTTGGCGCCAGTACCGCGTCGATTTTCAGGTCATTGTTGGAAATGGAGCCGGCACAGGTCCCATTGTTAGGTTGTCTTGAGATAGCAACCGATCTTCTGCCCGGGCTTCCGTTTACTCTTGCTCGTACAGAAACCCAGTATACCGAATCCTTCGATAGGCCGGGAATCGTAAATGTTGTATCGGTTGTTGTGCCCATTGACACCATCTCATCTCCCCGAAGCATCATGGCTTCGTAGTCAGTAGCTCCGCTCACCGGGCTCCAATGAAAATAAATATATCCTTCGCATTGGGTACCGGATACGGAGGCCGTCGGTAACCCTACAATGGTAAATGCCTGGCTGGCAGAAATAAGAGCAGTACTATTCCGGGTAACCCTCACCATAGCCTGAGCTGTATTGACGGCCGGGACTGTCCATGATAGCTGTCGCAGATCTGCGGCAACATTTGTATTTATATCGGTCCAGTTGCTTCCGCCATCTGTCGAATATTGAACCGTAAAAGTATTCGCCGGGTTTCCATACGATTCCCATTGGATGACTATGTTTTCCCCGGGCAATAATCTTTCTCCACCAGAAGGATAAGTAATGACAGTCTGAATAGGTATTATATCATATGCAATAAAATACTCCTGTGGTGAATTCTGAGGCACTGCTGTACCCTTTACAGTTATTGTATAAGTACCGGATAATGGATTTGCAACGACAACCTGCTCGATATTATTAATATGATCAACTCCCGTTGTTGCATTGGCTGTAATATTCGCGGGCAGTGTATCCAATATATACGGCAGGGAAATAGTTGATGAAGGGTCCGACACCTCAAGATCGAGATCGTTTACAAGGGTGTGAGTGGCTAATAAAGCGGCGGCAGGATCATGCCAGTATAACATCACTTTTAATTGGGCTGTGTTGGCAGGCACAGTGATGTTATGTGTATTGTTTCCACTTGTTGTGATCGAAGAAATGATATAACGGTTATTCTCGAGCATGTCTACCGACCGCAACAGGTTCATCCAACCGAAGCCAAAAGTATAATCTGGTCCGGGATTGCCGAGATCGGTAGCACCATTACACAGTAGTGCTTTCATTAGCCCGCTTTTGGGATTGCTGTTATTACCGCTTAATTGTTTGTAGCGCTGGTATAAAAGTGTCAGCCCCCCGGCGACCGCCGGTGAAGCCATGCTGGTTCCCCAGGCAAAATCGTAACCGGTAGATGAAGGACCTACAGAAGAAACAACTCCATCTCCCAATGCACTTATTTCAGGTTTGATACGGCCGTCATTGACCGGACCGCGACTCGATGTATGGAAATTAGTTCCGTCGTTGGAAGTATTGCCAACAACTATATCGTTTTTTGCTGATTGATAACTTCCCAACACTGTATGAAATCGAAGAGGATATGGTGCACAGGTGAAATTGCCACTATTGCCGGAAGCAAATACATTTGACAGTTTAGGAAGATCAAAGGCCTGCTGGTCTATCACCCTGGAATAGAGATCATACAATCCAAAAGCTTTGCAGTCGTCTTCAATATTTCCATACGAATTATTCGTGACCATCATGCTGTCATCCTTCACGTATGTTGCAGCATTTTTTATTATTCCTGCCATGTTTTGGGTGATCACCCTTGCTTTTGGAGCATATCCTGTATACAGCTCATAACCGTTGCCGGCTCCGGCAGCCGTTCCTGTAACATGGGTACCATGACGGCTTCCCCCATTTACATACGGCAATGCTGAACGATTGATAAGCCTGTTCGCAAAATCGATGTGCGTTTGTGGATCATTGTTATCGCCCACTCCAAGAACCATACCCTGGCCCTTCAAATTCCGTTCACCCGGAAGCGAGGAATTGAGAATGGTCGCCCGTGAATCGGCTGTGCTATGATTATTGAGTTCTTTATCCGGCGCCGGCATAGCCTGCACGAATTCGATGCATGGAAGCGTGGCTAATTCTGCCAATCGTGCCTGGGCTATCCTTAACCCGATGATCCGGTAAGAAACAAGATCGGTGGCAATGATATCAAAGTTCATTTGTCTTACCACGGAGCTTACTTCCTGAAAGGAAAAAGTTTTGGGAAAGCTGATCAGCACATCAATAGTACCAGCGACCTTCACAGCCCAGCTGGGATACGTTCCACCCGCAAGACCGGGCTGCATTTTTTGTTCTGGTGTTAATGCGATCACTGCTCTCGCTCTCAACTGCAAGAGCAATGAAGGGTTCAAAGTTCCTTTAACGGTAGCTGTGTAAGCATTATTGGGTATATAGTCAAGCAGCTCAATTCCGGCCAGTGCTAATTGTTTCCGATCGGCATCCGACGGAATGGTCTCAAATTGTATGATCAAAAATGATTTGCCGTTTGTTTGTGGAGCTTTGCGATTTACTTCATCAATCTTACTGGCGATTATGTTTTTCTCGGGAGTGATGGGACCGGTCTTTAAAAATAATTGATAGCGGGTATCCTGCTGGGCGACAGCGGCAATAGATAATAGCAGCATAGCAGCTATCACAGGAACTGGATTCGGTCTCATATCAATCGGAATAAGGAATAAAAATATAACAAATATTGCCAAAAGACGAACGCGGAGAACGCGGATTTGAGCGCGGATGGAGCGGACTTTGAACACTGACGGCGCGGATTTTCGGGCCGGATCTCCCCGGAGGCGCTTCCCAAATAGATTTCGGGGATAAACATTAGAACACTTAATCCGCGGAATGCAGTGTTATCTGCCTTCCGTATCACCGCATAATCCTTAACAATCAGCGTCATCCGTGCTCTTTATCGAAGCAGAATTTGTGCAATCCTGACAGGAATCGATGCACTTCTTCCATGGAATTGACGGGTTCTACGACCAGGAGAAAGAGTCTCCCGGTCTGTTTCAGGCGACCTTTGTTTGTGCCGGCCTGGAGATATTGAATGACACGGTTAAAAAGATCTGATTCAAAATATGGAGAATCCGGCCGGTTGATAAAATGGCAGCGAAGCACTTTATTTTTCAACGACATTTTCTCAAAGCCCAGGTCAACCGCCAACTTACGGGATTTGACGGTGACAAAAAGATCCTCAACTTGCGGAGGTATGTGCCCGAACCGGTCCACCAATTCAGATTTCATTTCCGCCAGTTCCTCGTCGGTTTCGCTATTATCCAGGCGCTGGTACAGGGACAATCTTTCGGTAATACTCTCCACGTATTCATCCGGTATCAATATTTCAAGATCGGTGTCAATGGTGCAATCCTGTACAAAATCATCCTGTTTTGATATTTCTTCTTTAAACAATTCTTTAAAATCGGTTCGTTTCAATTCACGAATGGATTCATCAAGTATTTTCTGGTACATTTCGAAACCAATCTCCGCCATGAATCCGCTTTGTTCGCCCCCGAGAAGATTACCGGCGCCCCGTATATCAAGGTCTCTCATGGCGATCTGAAATCCACTACCGAGATCGCTGTGTTGCTCCAATGTCTGCAATCTCTTCTTTGAATCGGAGGGTAAAGTGCTCATTGGAGGAGCCAGGAGATAACAAAAAGCTTTTTTATTGCTGCGACCCACCCTTCCCCTTAGCTGGTGAAGATCGCTCAGACCAAACTGGTGCGCATTGTTTATGATGATCGTATTGACATTGGGAATGTCTACACCGCTTTCAACAATGTTGGTGCAAACAAGTACATCATATTTTCTGTCAATAAAATCCAGGATCCTTTCTTCCAGCACATGCCCTTCCATCTGCCCGTGCGCATAACCGATGCTGAGATCGGGGCAAAGTGCCTGTATAATAGCGGCCATTTCGGCCAAACCACTTACGCGATTGTAAATAAAGAACACCTGGCCGCCTCGTTCCGCCTCGAAATAGATGGCTTCCCGGATAAAATCTTCATTGTATAACTGTATCTCCGTTTGAATAGGCTGCCTGTTTGGCGGCGGAGTATTCATAATGCTTAGATCGCGGGCGCCCATCAGTGAAAACTGTAAGGTCCTCGGGATTGGCGTGGCCGTTAACGTGAGACAATCGACCGTTGTTTTCAGCGTCTTGATCTTTTCCTTGTGACCCACGCCGAATTTTTGTTCTTCATCTATCACTAATAGTCCCAGATTCTTAAACTTTACATCTTTTCCCAGCAAGGCATGAGTGCCGATCATGATATCGATCTTGCCTTCTTCGAGTTTTTTGAATGCTTCCTTTTTTTCCTTTGTTGACTTAAACCGGTTTACATAATCTACTACAACCGGGAAATCCTTCAATCTTTCCTTAAAAGTCTGGTAATGCTGGAAAGCGAGAATGGTCGTAGGAACCAGGATTGCGGCCTGCCTGCCATCGATATTCGTTTTGAATGCAGCCCGGATCGCCACCTCTGTTTTGCCAAAGCCAACATCTCCGCAAACCAGTCGGTCCATTGGTGAAATTGACTCCATGTCTTTCTTGACATCGGCGGTTGCTTTGCTTTGATCGGGCGTGTCCTCGTAAATAAACGAAGCTTCCAGCTCGGTTTGCATATAATTATCCGGGGTATGGGCAAAACCCTGTTGCGCCTTTCGCTTGGCATATAATTTTATAAGATCAAATGCGATCTCTTTAACCTTAGCCTTTGTTTTATCCTTGAGCTTATTCCATACATCGCTGCCCAGTTTGTTCACCTTTGGCACGCTGCCTTCCTTGCCGGTGTATTTAGCGATCTTATGAAGCGAATTGATATTTACATATAAGATATCACTGTCCTTGTAGAT
The DNA here is from genome assembly GCA_005884665.1 of Bacteroidota bacterium. Lineage (GTDB taxonomy): Bacteria > Bacteroidota > Bacteroidia > Chitinophagales > Chitinophagaceae > VBAT01. The sequence goes on along the minus strand of VBAT01000017.1, from coordinate 63,176 downwards.
GATCCGTACGGCCTCCTGCAATCTTCCATTTACTTCTATCTTTTGAAGACCGCTGTATACTCCCACTCCATGATCAATATGCGTTACGAAATCCCCCTGTTGTAATTCCCTGAGTGTACGAAGCGTGAGCGCCTTGTTCTTATTGTACGCCTGTTTTACCCGGTATTTATGATAACGCTGAAAGACCTGGTGATCGGTGTAACAAACAATTTTCAGGTCTTCGTCAATAAAACCTTCATGAATTGAAGTAGCAACCGGCTCAAAAACAATGTCTGCTTTCAGATCTTCGAATATGGTGCGCAAGCGTTCAAGCTGCTTGGGATTTTCGGCAAATATGTACAACGCATACTTTTTGCTCTCCCAGGCTTTCAGGTCACGGATCAGCAAATCAAACTGGCGGTTAAACGCAGGTTGTTCCTTTGTATGAAACTCGATTTCAAACTGGCTGGCATCATGTGATCGCTGGTAACCAAATTCGACCACATGCCGGGGTACCAGTTGGCTGAGAAAATTATCAGATGTGATGAAATCTTCGGGCTTTATCTCCTTTTTCAGCAGGCTTTCTTCTTCTTCCTGGTTTTTATATCCCCCGGGGCGGGACTTCTGCCCAGCCTGTTGATTCCTCATTTCCTCATCGAATTTTATAAACACCGATAAGTCTTCTTCGCAATCTTTGAGCCGCTCCTTACACCAGTCCTGGTCCTGGATCCACACGATTGTATTTTCAGGAAGAAAATCAAGCAGGGATATCTTCTGCTCATCACTGAACTGAGTGTCTACATTTGGTATGATACTTACTTGCAACAGTTTTCTTTCACTAAGCTGCGTTTCGGGATCTACAATGCGGATGGAATCAACATCATTCCCAAACAACTCGACACGGTAAGGTTTTTCATTCCCAAAAGAATAGATGTCAAGGATACCACCGCGGATAGCAAACTGTCCCGGCTCATATACAAAATCCGTTCTTTCGAATCCATAATCTGCAAGCTTCAATAAAATATTGTTCACATCGAGTACATCGCCAGTTTTAATATGGATGATATTAGAAGAAAGAACATTCGGCACTACCACTTTCTCAAACAAAGCCTCGGGATATGTTACAATTACTTTTTTGCTTACGTTGATGGAAGTAGAACTGCCACCTGCGATTTTTGTCAGCGCCTCCGTCCTCAACATCACATGGGACGAGTTCAGCAGTTTATAGTTCTTCCTGTTTTTGAATGAAGAAGGAAAATAGAATATATCGAGGGCCTCGGTAAGGTTCTCTAATGTGTTATGAAAATAAGCGGCTTCTTCGGCATCGTTGAGAACGATCAGGTGATTGAGCTGCGCACAGGCTGGGTGCAGGAAAGTGGCGCCTACGGCGAATTGCGAAGAACTTCCTTTGAGGTTTTTGAGATAAATTTTTTGGGGTTGGGAAAAAGAGAGCCTGTCCGCCAATTGAAAAAGGCGGGGGTTATTCTGAAACTGCATCAACAAATCCTGGCTCATAAAATCCGAGCAGCAAAATTAAGAATAAGCCAGGTTCCTGGAAAGATAATTTCACCTGTTAATTAAGATGCGAACTCATCATTCGAGAATGATCTCGCCTACATCCAGTACATGGTTCTCCTTAACTTCCAGGTTGCCGATGGATACGTTTTTAAAGGGAGGGTTTGCACTTACCAACAGCTTATAGATACCGGGTTTTACCTGCCGGGAGAAATTACCCCAAACAACCGGTGTTTTCAAACTGTCTTTTGCATTAATCAACCAGATAGTTTCGCAGGCTTCTGCCGGTAAAATCTTCCCGGTAATGGAAGTTGGTTGTGACTGCGGGTAAGGTTCGATACGAAAAGAGAAAGGGTTGGTAACAATAAGGGCGGCAATGAAACAGGCAAAAATTCCTTTTTTCATGACCAGGGTTTCAACAAAATGCCCAAGTTATATGCCAATCGCCGGTTTGTGAATAAATGCCGTATAACTGGCTTTATTGCTACGGATATCTGTTGACGGCTGTCAGGTGTCGGGTGTCCGGCCTGAAGCTGACCCCTACATTCGGAGGCTAACAACATACAACTGACAGCTGACACCTGATATAACTTTCTATAATTTGGCTGATTAACACACAGTTTAGTAATTTCCCGTTTAAATTAACTGCATGGCCCTTCAACCCTGGCGCAAAGGCACAGTAATACGAATCGACGATCATACTCCTTCTACCAAACGGTTCTGGATCGAAGTACCTGAACTCAACTCATTCGATTTCACGCCCGGGCAATTCGTGACATTCGACCTGCCTATCCATGAGAAAATAAATAAAAGGGTAAGAAGTTATTCTATTGCCAGTTGGCCCGATGGTGGCAATGTCTTTGAACTTGTAATTGTCTACCTGGAAGGGGGTGCCGGTACGCATTATCTTTTTAAAGAAATAAATATCGGCAGCGAGCTGACTTTTCGTGGGCCGCTTGGCGTATTTACTCTCAAGGAAGAAGATCTGCAAAAAGATATTTTTCTTATCTGCACCGGCACGGGAATCGCGCCTTTTCGCAGCATGGCTCATTATATGAAGCTGCATAACATCCCGCACAAAAACATCTATCTCATATTCGGTACCCGTACAAAAACGGACCTGCTATACTTCGATGAGCTGACACAGCTGGAGAAAGAGCTGCCCGGTTTTCATTATTTGCCAACTCTTTCCCGGGAGGACTGGGAAGGACGCAAAGGCTATGTTCATTCGCTCTACGAGGAGCATTGCGCTGGCAGGCAACCCGCCAGTTTTTTTCTCTGTGGCTGGAAGAATATGATCGATGAGGCCAAGAAGAGGATCACCGACATGGGATATGATAAGAAAGCAATTCACCAGGAACTCTATGGGTAATGTTGAATCGTCATTGCGAGTGAAGCGAAGCAATAAATTGTCATTGCAATAGCGACTCTACCGGAGGCGGAGAAGCAGGAAGCAATTCCTGTTGAATTGCCGGCATTCATATTTCTAACTTATATTACGTAAAAATCAATCTCTATGGGTTCCGGTTCACTTATTGTTTTAATGATTGCTGCCATAGCTTTCTCCGGGATAGCCATTCTTATATCGAAATTTGTGTTAAAGGCTACAACCAACAAACAAAAGGGTGAGCCTTATGAATGCGGTGTTCCTACTCAGGGCCCCAGTTGGATACAGTTTAATGTAGGTTATTATTTGTTTGCCCTGATCTTCCTGATATTCGACGTGGAGTTGATCTTTTTATATCCCTGGGCTGTTGTAGTTAAGAGCGTAGGTTGGCTGGCATTAGTAGAAATTGTGATCTTCTTTTTCATCCTGTTCATGGGATTTTTATATGCGCATAAAAAAGGGGCATTGAAATGGCAGTAGGCCCCCTAAATCCCCCGAAGGGGCACTTTTAGAAACTTGATTAATGAGTGATTCTTCAAATAATAAAGACAGTTCCCTACTCCCCCCTTTGGGAGGCGGGGGGGCAGCCTTTCCCGGCGAAGTTCATCCCACACCTTCGGGCGGAGTACTCTTGAGCAATTTGGACGATGTGATCAACTGGGCACGATCAAATTCACTGTGGCCGCTGGTGTTTGGTACAAGCTGCTGTGCCATCGAGATGATGAGTACTGCTGCTGCCAAATACGATTGGTCAAGATTCGGGTTTGAAGTAGCAAGGGCTACACCGCGGCAGGCCGATGTTATCATCATAGCCGGCACCATTGTCAATAAAATGGCCCCGGTATTAAAAAGATTGTATGACCAGATGGCTGATCCCAAATACGTAATAGCAATGGGCGCCTGTGCCACAAGCGGGGGACCGTTTTTTTATAATACTTATTCAGTTGTAAAAGGCGCGGACCATGTAATACCGGTTGATGTTTATATAGCCGGCTGCCCCCCAAGACCGGAGGCCCTATTACATGCATTGATTACGCTGCAGGAAAAAATCAAGAGTGGGTTGACAAGAGAACAAATAAAAATGCAAAAGCCCGAAACCCCCAGCCATTAAAGCGTAGCTACCAATGACAAAAGATGAACTAAAAATAAAACTCCAGGAACTTTTTCCGGCAACCATCCCTGATGAAACGGCTGAGTGGTTAACCATTAATCTTGCCGTTCCTGATTTTTTAAAAACAGTGGAGCTGCTACGCAATGATCCTGTTTTAAAAATGGATTACCTGTTTTGCCTTACATGTGTCGACTGGAAAACACATTTGACGATGGTTTACCATTTTACTTCCACGGGTCATCGGCAACCCCTGGTAGTAAAAGTCAATCTCGACCGGAATAAACCTGAAATACAAACGGTATCACAGATATGGAGAACGGCAGAGTTTAATGAACGGGAAGCATATGAGATGTTCGGGGTGAATTTCCTGAACCATCCCGACCTGCGTTTATTAATACTGCCCGATGGCTGGGAAGGAAAGAACCCGATGCGTAAAGATTTCGAAGACCCGGTGAACATGATCAAGCTATGAAAAAAAGTTACTCCCTCTCCTTTGGAGAGGGTCGGGGTGAGGCCATGATCAAGCTATAAGGCCTCCCTAAATCCCTCCCAGGGAGGGACTTTAAGAGTACTAAAGATTGAAAGTTGTTGATATATTCGGCTGACTAAATAAAAACGATGAAACTCCTTCTTCCGTCATTGCGATCGGCATAAAGCCGGAGAAGCAAGGAGGGGACCAGATTTAGGCCATGATCAAGCTATAAAAGATGTTGCTATTTCGGTTGGTAAAATAATCAAAGATGAAACTCCCTCTCCTTTGGAGAGGGTTGGGGTGAGGTCAATGTACAGAGAAACAGAAATATTAAAACAAGCAAACGCCGCCGAACCAGACGTATTCGGCGACATGGTGATCAATGTGGGCCCGCAGCACCCGGCCACACATGGAGTTCTACATCTCGTAATTACATTGAATGGAGAAATAATCAAAAAAGTAGATCCGCACCTGGGATATATCCACCGGTCAATAGAAAAAATGGACGAAAGCCTGAGCTATCGGCAGTTCATCTACAGCACAAGCCGCATGGATTATCTCTCGGCTCATATCAATAATCATGGTTGTTGCCTTTGCGTGGAAAAAGGATTGCAGGTAGAGATACCAGCCCGGGCCCAAACGATCAGGGTGCTGATGGATGAATTGACAAGACTGGCTTCGCACCAGCTTTGGTGGGGAGCAATGGCCATGGACGTAGGCGCATTAACACCATTCTTCCTGGCCTTCCGTGAAAGGGAAATGATAAACGATATCATGGAAGAGACTTGTGGCGCCCGGCTAACGATGAACTATTTTGTTCCAGGCGGCGTGATGTATGATCTTCATCCAAATTTCCAGGTAAAGGTTAAAGAATTTATCGCGCATTTTAAAGGAAAGATCGATGAGTACGACGAACTGGTAACAGGCAATGTGATTTTCCAGAACAGGACAAAGAACGTGGGCTATATTTCAAAAGAAGACGCGATCTCCTATGGCATGAGTGGCCCTGCTGCCAGGGGAAGCGGTGTACAATGTGATATAAGAAAATTATATCCTTATGAGATTTATGATAAAGTTCAGTTTAGCGAGATTATAGAAACGGCAGGCGATTCTTATGCAAGGTATATGGTACGTATGAAGGAAATGAGAGAATCCTTATCCATCGTCGAACAATTAATAGATAATATTCCCGAAGGTGAGTTCCAGGCAAAGACAAAGGCCGTATTGAAATTGCCAAAAGGGGAATTCTATTCGAGAGTGGAGACGGCAAGAGGCGAGTTCGGTGTGTACATCGTCAGCGAGGGTGGCACGACGCCATACCGGATCAAATTCAGATCTCCTGGCTTCTGCAACCTGAGCGCACTTGATCATATGGCCAGGGGAGGAAAGATCGGGGACCTGGTGGCGATAATGGGAACATTGGATTTGGTGATACCGGACATCGACAGGTAAAGCCTCTCCACCCTCCAAAGGAGGATTTAGCAACGCACAAGGCCAGCTTATTTGAAGAGTTCTTATAGTTTGAAATCGCATTTACGTCGAAGAAGTAAAAAAGATAAACCGACAAACGACACATTTGCCATCATTAGAACACATAACAAACATTATCCACGACTGGCTGAATAGTACGTTCAGTTCATTTTGGGCCACGCTGTTCGAATTCATTATCGTCGGTACCTGCGTGATTGGACTATTCGCTGTACTTGGACTTGTGCTGATCATGATGGAACGAAAAGTATCAGCGTGGATGCAGCTGCGACTCGGCCCCAATCGTGTTGGACCAGCCGGTATGTTCCAGACTGCTGCCGACACATTGAAGTTGATGGTGAAAGAAGGAATGACTCCAAACGGAGTTGACAAACTATTA
>VBAT01000017.1:50629-56795 GCA_005884665.1 Bacteroidota bacterium | reverse complement strand
AAAAAACTTCCAGATCTGGGATATCAATATCGGGGTATTGTTTGTAGCTGCCGTTTCATCCGTTTCTGTTATTGGTATCTTGATGGCGGGATGGGCCAGCAATAATAAATATTCCCTGCTCGGTGCCATGAGAAGCGGTGCACAGATCGTAAGCTATGAGTTGTCGGCCGGTTTTGCCATTTTAAGTATCGTCATTTTAACCGGGAGTCTAAGAGTTTCTGATATCGTCAATGCGCAGGAAAGCGGCTGGTGGATCTTTAAAGGTCATATTCCTGTTTGGATCGCTTTTGTTACGTTTATGATCGCCGTTACAGCTGAAACAAACCGTGCGCCCTTTGATCTTGCCGAAGCCGAATCAGAATTGACCGCCGGTTTTCATACCGAATATTCGGGAATGAAGTTCGCGTTGTTTTTCCTGGCGGAGTATGTGAACATATTTGTCGCCTGTGCACTCGGTGCCACTTTATTCCTGGGAGGCTGGCAGCCTTTGCATTTTGGTACCGGTACCCAATTCAACCATATCATGGATTATATACCGTCAAGTGTATGGTTCATTGGCAAAACATTTTTCCTGATCTTCGTGATCATGTGGTTTCGCTGGACCTTTCCAAGATTAAGAGTAGACCAGCTATTAAACCTGGAGTGGAAATATTTGTTGCCGATAAGTATGTTTAATTTATTATTGGTTACATTGATAGCGATAATGGGTTGGCATTTCTGAGAACGGGAGCGGAGAGCGACAGGGAGGCTGGTAAAGTAAAAAAGTTCTTTAAAGTTTAATTATTTGCCCAGCTGAAGTTCCCTGATTGAGCTTCCGTTGCGTCGCACCGTTCAGGGTCCCGTTCGCTGCTCAGCAATCATTGCTCCGTAGCATCAAAAAGAAACAGTAAATGGTCACTGCCTCATAGAGGCAAAATATCGGTAACAGAAGTGTTCATTATAAAATACATACAAGAAGTTTTCAAAGGAGTCAAATCCCTGCTCACCGGCATGAAACTGACCGGAAAATATGCCTTGCATCATCGTAAGGAAAAGATCACGCAGCAATACCCCGACACCAAACAGTTACTGCCAGAACGTTTTCGCGGCGAAGTCGTGATGCTGCATGACGAGAACAATGAACATGCCTGTACCGGCTGCACTGCCTGCGAACTTGCCTGTCCTAATGCAACGATCAAGATCATTACCAAATTTGACGTGTCGCCCGAAGGCAAAAAGAAAAAGGCGCTGGACCAATTTGTCTATCACCTTGAACTGTGTACGATGTGTAATCTCTGTATCGTTGCCTGCCCAACCGATGCAATAAAAATGGCGCAGAGCTTCGAACATAGTGTGTACGACAGGAACCAATTGACGAAGCTGCTGAATAAACCAGGATCCAAGATTAGAGAGGGTGTTGAATGATGAAGAAAAGAACCAAGAACGAATCCCGCCAATTGGCGGGACAAGAACCAAATAAATCACAAAACATAAAAACCAAAAGAGTACTCGTTGGGATACGACTTTGTGATTTAAATATTTCGATTTGAAATTTATTTGTCCCGCCAGCGGGCGGGATTGATTCTTTCGTTTTGGAATTTTGCAAAGCAACCATAATGACTGCAACTCAAATTATATTTTACATTTTATCAGCCTTTATTTTAGGCACGGCCATCCTATCTGTCACTACGCGTAAGATATTCCGGTCGGCTATCTGGCTGTTATTTTCACTAATTGGCATTGCGGGTCTGTATTTCTGGCTCGAGGTGGAGTTTATTGCGGCCGTTCAAATAGTAGTCTATGTGGGTGGCATCGTTGTACTGATCATTTTTTCCATTTTTCTTACACAACAATCAGGGAAGGAAATGCCAAAAGCACCGCTGGTCAGAACTGTCGCTGCTTCGCTGGCCGTCGTATTTGGGTTTGCATTTACCTGGTTGTTGATCCGGGACTATGGATTTGAGGCCGGAAATAAAAAGTTTGAATGGTCGGTGGGAAAGATCGGCGCACATATGATGAGTACAAAGGAGGGCGGTTATGCGTTACCATTTGAGGTGGTCAGCATATTATTGCTGGCTGCGATGATCGGCTGTATTGTTATTGCCATGAAATCAAAACCTGAAAGTAATGAGTGATATCCCTGTAAGCAACATCCTCTTTGTCAGCATCGCCCTGTTCTTTATCGGCATGTATGGTCTGTTCACACGTCGCAACCTGATCACCATGCTGATGTCGATCGAGCTTATTCTCAATAGCGTGAACATCAACTTCGTTGTTTTCAATAAATATCTCTACCCTGAAAAACTAGACGGCATTTTTTTTACCATCTTCATTATAGCTATAGCAGCGGCAGAAGCGGCGATCGCGATAGCGATCATCATCAATCTTTACCGCAGCCACCGGTCAATTGATGTGGAAGACGCGAGTGAAATGAAATATTAAGAACGTCTATATGAAAATGGAAGGAACCAATAAATGAATTATTCATCTTATATAGCGCTTATTCCTCTCCTGCCGCTCGCAGGTTTTGCGTTATTGGGCCTGTTTGGAAGAAAATATTTTAAACAATCTTCAGGCATTATCGGCACGCTGCTGCTACTGGTTTCAACGGGCCTTGCACTTTACACGGCCTACCAGTATTTCTTTGTAAATGGAAAGGTAGATGGTGTCTATCAATCTATCACCGCGATAAAATATACCTGGCTTTCTTTTTCCGGTAACGTATCCATTGATATGGGCATCATCCTCGATCCGATCTCGGTAATGATGCTGGTTGTTGTGACCTTCGTTTCCCTGATGGTCCACATCTTCAGCCTGGGCTATATGAAAGGAGAAGAACGATTCGCCACCTACTATGCCTTTCTTGCCTTGTTTACTTTTTCCATGCTGGGCCTGGTAGTTTCAACCAATCTTTTCCAGGTATACATGTTTTGGGAACTGGTGGGTGTTTCATCGTACCTGCTGATCGGTTTTTACTACGACAGGCCTTCTGCTGTTGCCGCATCCAAAAAAGCATTCGTCGTGACACGATTCGCCGACCTGGGATTCCTCGTCGGAATTCTTATACTTGCCTATTATGGAAAGTCACTTGATATTAAAACACTGGTTGAAAACATCAATTCAACTGAACTGGCAAATATCACTACGGCTTCGTTTTTTGGTATCAGTGCACTGACATGGGGATTGACGATGGTGTTTATCGGTGGCGCCGGTAAATCGGCTATGTTCCCCCTCCATATCTGGCTGCCCGATGCTATGGAGGGTCCGACGCCCGTTTCGGCTTTGATCCACGCCGCTACCATGGTTGTAGCAGGTGTGTATCTGGTAGCAAGGCTATTTCCTTTATTTACTCTTACCCAGTCAACTCTGAATATTGTAACATTTGTCGGGCTGATTTCAGCTTTTCTTGCGGCTATCATTGCCTGTACCCAAACAGATATCAAAAGAGTATTGGCTTATTCAACCATGTCGCAGATCGGGTACATGATGTTTGCACTCGGCGTTTCAGGATATACCGGGGAAGCAGAGCTGGGATATACGGCTTCTATGTTTCATCTTTTCACCCATGCCTTCTTTAAGTCATTATTGTTTCTCGGAGCAGGTGCAGTCATTCACCTGGTCCACAGCAACGAGATGAAAGACATGGGTGGGCTGAGAAAATACATGCCTGTTACCCACATTACCTTTCTGATCGCCTGTCTTGCTATTGCCGGCATCCCGCCTTTTGCCGGTTTTTTCAGCAAAGAAGAAATTTTACTGGCCGCATATCATTCCAATAAGATTGTATACGCATTTGCGCTGTTCACTTCGGGGCTCACAGCTTTTTATATGTTCCGTTTATATTTTTCCATTTTTTGGAAGGCTAAAGGCCCTTCCATGTTGGTAGAGGCTCATAGCCCTTCTCCTTTGGAGAGGGATTGGGGTGAGGCCGAAGGACCCATTTCGATGAAACTGCCATTAATTATTCTTGGTGCCTGCACCGTCATCGCCGGTTTTATTCCTTTCGGAAAATATGTTACATCCGATGGCATACCGCTCGAATCGCATTTTGATCTCGTATTTTCGATCGCACCAGTTGCCTTTGGTATTGGCGGTATTCTCCTGGCAATGTGGATATATAAAAAAGAAAGCGAGAGGCCGTCAAGGATATCAACAGCTCTCGGTGGCTTATACAAAACTGCGTACCATAAATTTTATATCGATGAAATATATATGTTCATTACCAAGAAAATAATTTTCAATCTCGTCGGCCGCCCCGCTGCCTGGATTGATCGCAATATCGTTGATGGCGCCATGAATGGCATCGCCTGGACAACCGGAAAGTTCTCGGCCATGATAAAAGGAATCCAGTCCGGGAGAGTGCAGGGGTATGCACTATTTTTCTTTGGAGGCATTATTGTTTTAGCAATGATCTTCCTTTATCTGTGGAAATAAATGCGAAATACGAAAATAAAACTAGTGTTATGTTAAGCATATCTTGTCGCCACGGATTCATGGATAAAAAAGAAGGTCATTCTGGCATTGATTTGAAGTCTGTGATCATTCATCTGTTTATTAGTTAATTTGTTAAACCGTTAAACCTGCCTACCGGCAGGCAGGTGGTAAATCTCTTCATCCATGTATCTGTGGCAATATAAATCGTCGAATCACACTTAACTTAACGCTAGTAACTATCGAATGAATTTATCTCTTCTGATAATACTGCCTTTTATCACATTATTGGCCATCTTGCTGGTCAGGGGATTGAAACAGGTCAGGACGATCGCCCTGGCTGGCTCGGCTCTTCAACTACTATTGGTTCTTGCTTTACTTTATCTATACCGGGAAGAACGGGCAGCGGGCAACAATGCAGCATTCATATTTGAAGATGGATATATCTGGTACAGGTCGCTCGGCATCAATTATCATGTCGGCGTCGATGGGATCTCAATAGCCATGATCTTAATGACTGCTTTAGTAGTGATAGCTGGCGTGCTTGTATCCTGGAAAATGGAAAAAATGAACAAGGAATTTTTCTTTCTATTGATTTTCCTTAGTCTCGGTGCATATGGATTCTTTATCTCTCTTGATCTTTTCACTTTGTTCTTCTTCCTCGAGCTGGCGGTCATTCCCAAATTCCTCCTCATTGGTATCTGGGGCAGTGGCAAAAAAGAATACAGCGCGATGAAACTCGCCCTGATGCTAATGGGTGGCTCTGCGCTTGTCTTCGTAGGACTTGCGGGTTTGTATTTTAATACTTCTGTCAACGGTGCTCATTCATTCGATCTTTTTGATGTAGCCAACCAGCATATTCCAGTTGGCGTACAAAGAGTATTTTTTCCTTTCGCTTTTGTTGGTTTCGGGATATTCACTGCGCTATTTCCATTTCATACCTGGGTGCCTGATGGGCATTCTTCAGCTCCAACAGCGGCATCGATGTTCCTCGCGGGAATCTCGATGAAGCTGGGAGGATATGGATGCCTCCGTGTCGCGACATTCTTGATGCCGGAAGCGGCTAAAGAATATTCCACGATAATTATTGTACTGGCCTGCATCGCTATTCTATATGGCGCATTCGCCACGATGATGCAGAACGACCTTAAATATATCAACGCTTATTCATCGGTGAGTCACTGCGGTTTTATCCTGTTAGGTATTGGAATATTAACCCGAACATCGATAAATGGCGCCGTGATCCAAATGGTGTCCCACGGACTAATGACAGCCCTTTTCTTTGCAGCCATAGGAATGATATACGATCGTACCCATTCCAGGCAGGTGGCACAGCTGGGAGGATTGATGAAGATGATGCCGTTTATTTCAACCGTATTTGTCATTGCCGGGTTATGCTCGCTCGGTATGCCAGGGCTCAGTGGATTTGTTGCCGAGATGACTGTGTTCATGGGCTCCTGGGAAAAAAGCGACATGTTCTACCGTATCGCCACAATTGTCGCCTGTGCATCCATCGTTGTTACCGCCGTTTATATCTTGAGAGCTGTTGGGTCAGCGATCATGGGGCCGGTAAAAAACAGCGGGTACCTGCCATTAAAAGATGCAGGATGGAATGAGAAATTAGCAGCCGGTTTGTTGATCGTGGGGATTCTGGTCATTGGAATTGCCCCGTTATATCTGACTGAACTGATCAATCCGGGAACCGACATCATTATGAATGTAATCAATAAAGCAGTGACTAAGTAAACAGGAGCAA
>VBAT01000017.1:46671-50582 GCA_005884665.1 Bacteroidota bacterium | reverse complement strand
ATTAATGAAACAGGAACTGCTGGTGACGGCGATCATCTTTCTACTTCTTTTTATCAAGCTATCAACAAAGGAGTGGAAAGTTGAAACCTCGCTGACGGTTATCAATATACTCCTCTTCCTTAACCTGGTGTCCGGCTTTTTTTATATCCGCACGGGAACGCTTTTTGGTGATATGTTCCGCACCAGCGAGCTGCTGGCATTTGAAAAGAACATCCTCAACCTCGGTACATTTATCATATCGCTTCAGTCGTACAGCTGGCTGAAGCAGCATAAACATGTACCGGAGTTCTTCATGCTCATGCTCTGCACCCTGCTGGGCATGTTCTTCATGCTCTCGAGTAATAACCTGTTGATGTTCTACCTGGGGCTTGAGCTTTCCAGCATTCCATTGGCGGCGATGGCGAACTTCGATCTGGAGAAAAGACATTCCTCGGAAGCAGCTATGAAATACATTATGTCTTCCGCTTTTTCATCCGGTCTGCTGTTGTTTGGCATTTCGATGCTGTACGGTGCTACTGGCACTTTGAACTTTGATGAGATAGCAGGGCAACTGACTACTCAAAATTCGTTGCAGGTCTTCTCATTTATCCTGTTACTGGCAGGATTTGGTTTCAAGATCTCGGCTGTGCCTTTTCACTTGTGGACCGCCGATGTATATGAAGGTTCCCCGGTGGCCGTCACCTCTTATCTTTCTGTTATTTCAAAAGGATCAGTTTTATTTGTTCTTGTTTCCGTTTTGTACAATGTGTTCCGGGGGCTCGATGCCAGCTGGTATAAAATGTTATTCCTTATCTCGGTACTAACAATGGTGATCGGCAACCTTTTTGCCTTGCGCCAGCAGAATATGAAACGATTTCTCGCTTTCTCCTCCATTGCCCAGGTTGGATTTATTCTTATCGGCATAACCGGCGAATCGATCGAAGGCAGTGCTTCCGTGATCTTTTTCATAATGGTCTATGTATTCTCTAACCTGGCGGCATTTGGTGTTATCTCGCTGGTCAGTGCTGCTACGGGCAGGGAGGGCGTGGACGACTACAAAGGTTTTTACAAAACAAATCCTCTTTTGAGTTGGATATTGGCCATCGCTTTATTTTCCCTGGCTGGTGTTCCACCTACCGCGGGCTTTTTTGGAAAATTCTTCCTGTTGCTTGCCGGCGCGGGCAAAGGAAATTACTGGCTGATCACGATTGCCGCATTAAATATGGTGGTTTCTCTTTATTATTATTTGAGAGTTGTGAAAGCCATATTCATGGACGACAATGAAAGCCCCGTCGAAAAAATTCATGCACCTTTGTCGCCAAAGATCGCTATGCTGGTCTGCACGGCAGGCATTATTCTCACGGGGCTGATGAGCGGGGCGTATAACTATATTCATTCATTATTAAAATGAAACCCGAAGTTTCGGGATTCGAAATTCAACATTCGGATTTCTAACAGCCATGGCAATTAATAAAAATCATGAATTCGAAGAACTGAATGGAGTAAAATGCTCCATAGTAGAAAAGAATGCAGGCAGGGAAAGGATAGAGTTCCTGAAGCAATTGTTGGAGTTCAATCATTTCACTGTAATAGTTGTGCCTTCTCCGCCCGCTAAGCTTGCGCCTGCACCAAAACCTGCAGCCGCTGTTGAAGGCGAATCTCCCGCACCAGCTCCAAATCCAGAACCGATACCGCCTGCGCCCGAAACATTTACCATGGGCGTAACAAATGTTGCTTTTAACCCAACCAACGCGATTTTCGGACGGCTATTGAAGACAAAGGATGGTCACGTGGTAACTCTCGCATATTGGGAACAAAAAGAAGAGATAAGTAATGACGATATTCCGTATTTCGAACAAAAAAAATAAATGGCTTTCATGGAAATTAAGAATTTGTTCGATCCCATAGTTAAACAGGAGATCATTGTACGCATCAACAAGTTGACGCCTGAATCCAAACCGTTATGGGGCAAAATGAATGTCAGCCAGATGCTCGCTCATTTACAGGTCCCGATCGGCGTTGCTGATGGCAGCCAGAAATTGAAGAGAACGCTATTTGGAAGGATAGTTGGACCGATGGTGAAATCGATCATTTATAATGATAAGCCTTTTAAGCGCAACCTGCCTACAGATCCTTCTTTTGTCATGACGGGCAGCGAAAAGGATTTTGAAACAGAAAAACAAAAACTGTTGAAGATAGTCAGCAATTTCAGCGAAGCCAGCATTGTTATCGAAACTCATACTTTCTTCGGCAAGTTGACCATCTCGATCATCACCTGGCACAGTTCGGTGTTTGAACTTAAGGCGCTAATCTTTCAATCTTCCAGTTACCAGGGGTTGTTTCGGAATAAAGGATACGGTCGTGCATGCGATTGGGGCGTCCCTGCCAGAATTCGATCTTTATGGGTTTAACCCGGAATCCACCCCAGTGCGGCGGTCTGTGGAGTTTTTCTTTTTTAAATTTTTCAGCATACTGTTTAAATGTCTCTTCGAGCCATCGTTTGCTTTCTACCACTTCGCTTTGCGGCGAAGACCAGGCTCCTACCTGGCTTCCTTCCGGGCGGGTATTGAAATAATCATCGTTTTCTTGCGGTGCGATCTTCCCGGCAATGCCTTTGATGCGCACCTGGCGTTCCAATTCTTTCCAGTGAAATAAAAGACAGCAAGCCGGATTAAAACTGAGTTCGCGACTTTTGGTGCTGTTATAATTGGTAAAGAAAACAAAACCCCGGGCATCAAAACCTTTCAGTAGGACGGTCCGGGCATCGGCAAAATTATCATCCCCGGTCGTGGCCAGGGTCATCGCATTCATTTCGATGATCTGCGATTGCTCTGCATCATTCCACCAGCGTTCAAACTGGCCGATGGGAGATGAAGCGACCTCCTCTTCATTCAATGAATGCAAGGAATAATCTTTGCGTAAACGGGCTATTTCTTCTGCGGTCATAGTTAATTGCCGATCAAAGATAAACGATGAAGGAAATTATAGTCAACATTCCAGATTAGGTAGTTATTGCTTTTAAGACAATGTCTTTTATTTTATCCAGCGGCACTCGTTCCTGTTTCATCGTATCACGATAACGGATTGTTACGGTGTTATCTTCCTTTGTCTGCTGATCTACAGTGACACAAAACGGGGTTCCGATCGCATCCATACGACGGTATCGCTTCCCGATCGTATCTTTTTCTTCATAGAAGCAGCGGAAATGCATTTTGCAATCATCCATGATCTTCCGGCCTATTTCAGGCAGGCCATCTTTTTTTACCAGCGGCAATACGGCAAGCTTCATCGGAGCAAGCCTGGTTGGAAACTTCAATACCACCCTGCTATCCTGTTTTTCAGGAGTGCTAAGATCTTCTTCCGTATAGGCACTACTCATCACCAGCAGGAACATGCGGTCGAGGCCGATAGAAGTTTCAATCACGTAAGGAATATAGTTTCCATAAGCCTTACCTGTCGCGGGGTCGATATCGTTATCGAAATACTGCATTTTCTTTTTGCTGAATTGCTGGTGTTGGGTCAGGTCATAATCGGTACGGCTGTGTATACCTTCTACTTCTTTAAATCCAATCGGGAATTCATATTCAATATCCCCTGCATTGTCTGCATAGAAAGCAGGTTTAAGATGAGGATGCCACTGGTATTTTGATTCCGGAGTTCCAAGGCTCAGATGCCATTTCATTCTTTCGCCTTTCCAGAATTCGAACCATTCCTTTTGTGTTCCCGGCCTGCAGAAGAATTGCATCTCCATCTGTTCAAACTCACGCATGCGAAAAATAAATTGCCTGGCCACAATTTCGTTGCGGAAAGCTTTACCGATCTGTGCTATTCCAAATGGGATTTTCATCCTGCCGGTTTTCTGCACATTCAAAAAGTTGACAAAGATCCCCTGGGCGGTTTCAGGTCTTAAATAAACCTTATTGTCCTCGTCA
>VBAT01000017.1:0-46618 GCA_005884665.1 Bacteroidota bacterium | reverse complement strand
ATCGGGCATTTGATTCCATAATCCGATATCAGTTTTCTCAACCCTTCAAAATCATCTTTCGCTACTAGTTTCTCCATAGAATCGATCAGGGCTTTAGCTTCATCAACCCTTCCGTCTTTCTCCATCATTTCTGCATGTCCTTCGATCAGGTGATCTACGCGGTATCTTTTCTTGCTGTCTTTGTTGTCGATCATCGGATCGTTGAAATTATCAACATGCCCGCTTGCTTTCCAGGTAGTCGGGTGCATGAAAATTGCCGCGTCGATACCAACAATGTTTTCATGCATACGGGTCATACTTTCCCACCAATAATCCTTGATATTCTTTTTAAGCTCACTGCCCCACTGGCCATAATCATAAACTGCCTGCAGCCCGTCATATATTTCGCTGGACGGGAAAATGAAACCGTATTCTTTGCAATGAGAGATTATCGCCTGGAACTTATTACTGTCGTTTGCCATAGGCGGCAAAGATAACAGAACTGAAATTTATAGCAGGAGAAGAAACAGTATTATCTTCCAGCTGAACAGCCGGCAATTTTATGATCCCTCCGCAAAAAATTATCGAAATAAAAAAGAAGCTGGAGAGCGGCTATCCCCAGGGGATAGGAACAAGCAATAAGAAGTAGTCAGGGTTAATTCTTCGACCGATTACACGAAGGCTGTGTTTTTCCCCGTTTATTCCTTGTTTTATTCCCGTTTCTTTTTGTTTTTTTCTCATGGTTTCGCTTTTGTGATGTGTGATATTTGAAATCCATGTATGAATTTTAGTCGGCCGTCCCGATCTTGCAAGCTTCTGTATTCGTGAGAACTGAATTGAATTAGTTTGCCAAAGACCTGTTGCTTGTATATTGGATACACTAATCTTTATGCAAGGGCAATGGTTGCTTATTGCTTAGTTTTTGCGATAGGCAACGGCGGTGGAGGCGGGGGCGGGGCGGGCCCAACAGGGCTAAGACTTGATGGACCAATAGCCAAAGGCTAAAACTTCGGTTTATTTGAAAAAAGAACCTGCTTGAAAAATGTCACAATCAATGCAAGTTTATGTTGCAAGGCTCTTTTAATATGTGACTACTTTTGAAAAACACCGCTCAGCACACCTACCCCTCGTCATTCATTCCAGACGGTTCATGTGCCTTAAAACTTAAATTTATGAAGACATAAATAAAACAGGAGCCCATCGTATGCTAAATTTCCATCAATAAATGCTGTTTCCAATTCCCAGCAACAATACCTCCTCTTTTAGCCGTGCAGGACTGTTCTTTACAATCGCCTCTTATAAAAACTCTTTTTTGATCGTTTCCAATTATCATCAGTTGCAATCTGAATAGATAATTATTAATGTCAATTCGTCAGGCATAACATTGCTTTTTTTCTTTTCACATCCAACGAATCGGCCAATCGCTGATGGCTTTCATTGTATTCTTTCACTGCATTGAAAAAAGGCAGGCATCGCTACATAAACTTCATTTCAGCTTCTCATTCTGCTGATGTCGTTCCGCATCCCGTTTATTTTTCTTTTCAAAGTTCTTATGCAGGGCTTCGGTCAAATCAACACCCGTCTGGTTGGCCAGGCAGATCAATACCCATAGTACATCAGCCATTTCATCGCCCAGGTCTTTGTCTTTATCAGATTCTTTGAATGACTGGTCACCATATTTGCGGGCTATAAGCCGGGCCAACTCACCCACCTCTTCGGTAAGGATAACCATATTTGTCAGTTCACTGAAATAACGGACACCAACTGCTTTGATCCATTGATCCACCTGTTGCTGGGCATCGGCAATAGTCATAACAAAGTTTTTAGAGAATGATTGCAATATAGCATGATTATTGTCGTTTTAGCGACCCGTCCCCATTCCTACTACCTTTTTGAAGCTATAAAACCAATTCATTCAAAACCAAATTTGGTATTCTATGAGAGTTGTCCGTAGACTCATGACAGTTATTGTTGTCGCCTGCTTAGCTGTGTTGTCCTATTCACAGCCTTTGCCAGCTCCTCCAAAAGAACCCAAACCATATAAAATACTCACATCGGGCAAACAGATAACAGTTAAGAGCGGGAAGAATATCAAAAGCATTATGGTTTGGACGGCCAGCGGCCACCGGATTGTTGAGCAACAGGAAATAAATGCTTCCACTTATACCTTTAATGTTAATGTTAACGAGAAGTATTTTTTTGTGATGATCCAGCTCGATGGGATGAAACCTTTTACAGAAAAGATCGGGATCCAGTAAACAATTCACTACTGTAAGGTTTGACCGAAAGGATCACTACTCTTTGTTCCTGGTATCGATGACAATAGTGACCGGCCCTTCATTGCATAGCTCCACTTTCATATCTGCTCCAAATACACCAGTTTTCACCGGCTTAGCCAGGTCCTTAGAAAGCTGCAGGATCATCTTTTCGTAAAGTGGTATGGCGATACCGGGTTTGCTGGCCCTGATATAACTCGGTCGGTTTCCTTTTTTGGTCGAAGCATGAAGGGTAAACTGGCTAACCAACAGTATCTCTCCCTTTTTATCAATAACCGAAACATTCATTACGCCATTCTCATCGTCGAATATCCGGAGGTTGACAATTTTTCCACTTAACCACTCGACATCTTCGTCTGTATCCGGGTCCTCGATTCCAAGTAATACAAGCAATCCACTCTCTATCTGTGAATGGACCTTCCCATCAATTGTGACACTTGCTTTGCTGACTCTTTGTATTACGGCGCGCATGAAAGCAAGATACTACCGGATTCCGGATAACGAATTCTTGTTAACTTTACTGCCTGGCATCTAGCATCCAGCATCATGATCAACCTCTCTTCTGAAATCCAGTTCCAAACCACCCGCAGTGGTGGCAAGGGCGGGCAAAATGTAAATAAGGTGGAAACGGCTGTAATAGGTTCCTGGCCGGTTGAACGCTCTTCGTTGTTTACCGATGAACAAAAACTGATCATAAAAGAAAAATTATCCAACCGGATTACATCGGAGGGTTATCTCCAGGTAAAATCACAGGTTCACCGGACCCAACTGGCTAACAAAGATGAGGTGATCGAAAAGATCAACCGACTCGTAAACGAAGCTTTAAAGAAAAAAAAGCTACGCGTACCCACTAGGTCAAGCAAAGCTTCCAAAGAAAAAAGGCTCGAATCAAAAAAGAAACAATCAGAGATCAAGTCAGGACGGAAAAAATTCAGGCCGGGCCCTGGAGAATGAGAAACAGGGCCTGCCTGCCAGCCGTCGCCATAGGCTTTGGCCGTGCCCCGTCGCTAACAGCCGTCGGGCAGATCCTTTGGCGTCGGACGAAGCTATTGCGCAAGCGACCGGTGACCGGCAAGCAGGCGAGAGCGAATAAAAAACCCAGCCATCTCAATAACTTCGCGAATTAATTCGACTCACATTGTAGCCTCAATTGCCATTTTCGTATGTAAGATGCTTCCCACAAAATAGCCATAACGTGCTTGAACTACGTACAACCCACATTGACAATTCGTAATTTTCAAAAAAACTTTTTGCTCCATAGTATTGAGTTTCAAAAACTTGATTTTTTGACATTCGTACAATTCCTATAGCGGTACTTGCACAGTCAAAGACGCCGGTTTACTTTTACGTTATCAGGCTGGCTTTTTTACCACGTATTCTTAGCCAGGTTTTACAGAAAATACCTGATTCGTAATCTGACCCTTTAAAAATGACCGCTATGAAAACATTTTTTACCCGCATTAACCTTACAAGCTGTTTGTTTGTTCTGACTTTATCAGTTCTTACGAATAAGGCCGTATCGCAGACTGCCCCACCACCAATTTATAAATTTCAAAACCCTACGCTTGTTTCAGGTACCGCCGGAACGGTCAACGCAACTTATCGTTTTCCGACAGTGGCCCCTGGCGTAGATGCTCTGGTTAAAATAATGAATATGCAGGGAGGCATAACACTCCTGAATATTGACCGCACGGCGGATGGTTATGGAGAAGCGTTTCAACCTGAATACCAGGTGCCGGCTTTGTCGAACGGATACATAGATTTCAGGATCATATTCGTGGCACCAGGAAACAGTAATCCCAAAGAACAAGCTCTTGTTGATTGTAGTGGGCTTGATATCGATGGCAGTCTTTATCAGGGAGCTGCATTAAAAGAATATAACAATATTGACCTGTACGGTGGTGTTTGCACATTTAATTTACTCAACAGCGAGATTGCTGTGTCAACAAACGGTACCGGTTTTCTCGCAAAAAATGTCACAGGAAATTTGTTTGGAACACTTGTCGATACTGCAGCAACCCAGGTTATGTATTCGGTAAGGAACGCGAAAGTCGATACTTTTTATTACCGTGTAGGTGCCAATAATTTGTTACCTGGTGTCGTTCCCCGTTATGCAAGCTTATATTTCAAAAGATTCCTTTATCCAAGTACAGGCGTACTTTCAGTTAATAGTCTTTCTGATTTTAAGGGTGTTTCTCAAAACCAGGAGATCAATTTACATTGGTCGCTGATTGAAGGAAACAATGCCAGTAACATTGTTCTCGAGAAGAGTACAACTGCGAACGATTTCTATCCGACCGCGGAATTCCCGGTAAACTCGCAGTCAAAGACTCAACAAAATTTTGAGTACACGGACAACAGGAATGTTAAAGGATCAGTTTTTTACAGGTTAAAAATCACGGCCGCTGACGGCAAGGTGCAATATAGCAACGTCCTGCATTTCCAAATCGGTGGAAAGGATGAGAGCATGTTAACTGTATTCCCTACTGTAGTGCAGTCTGCAGCGACAGTAAATATCAGTGTGCCTAAAAAGCAAAATGCTGTTTTGTTGATCACTGATATGGCTGGCCGAATAGTCAAACAATTACTTCTCGCCTTAAAAGACGGAAATAATAGCCTGGTCCTGTCCGGGATCGATAAATTCCAAAAAGGAAATTATATCGTTTCAGTTAATACAGGCAGCCAGAAACTTTCAAGTCAAATCATAGTTCAATAATAATCGCAGCAACCAATAGTTTGTAGCGACCTCTTTATTCGAATTTAGCAAGAAACAGGTGCCAGGTGCTAGTGCCAGGACACCCTAGAACGGACATCCCATTCCTGACAACGGGCACCTGACAACCGACACCCCTTCCAATACATTCGTTTTTTGAATGGCCATCAATTACATTTGCCAATAAATATCCAATCCTTTTGAGCGGAATAAAACAACTGGCCGGGCAAACTCTATGGTATGGCGTAAGCTCTATCGCCGCCCGCTTTATTAACTACCTCCTTACCCCTTATCTTACTTATAAATTCCTCGACTGGCAATATGGGGAAATGAGCGTGGTCTATGCCTTTATTCCCTTTATGAATGTGATCTATACTTATGGAATGGAAACTGCCTTTTTCCGATTTGCCAATAAAGCGGATAAGAAGAGTGTATATAATAGTACTAGCATATCGCTTATTATTTCCACCGTCATTCTTTCGTTTGTTTTGATCCTGTTGCAACGCCCGCTGTCTTTATTGCTGCAGATTAACCAGCACCCGGAATATTTATCAATGGCTGCAGCCATTATCGGTTTGGATGCATTAACCACCATCCCATTCGCCAAACTCCGGCAGGACGGGCGACCGATAAAATTTGCCGCCACCAAAGTGGGAGGCATCCTGATTAATATTCTCTGTGTTTATTTTTTCCTGAGTGTTTGTCCAAAACTTGCAAAAGATCCTAACAGCTGGGTGCAGGTTTGGTTTAATAAAGATTGGGCGGTTGGCTATGTATTATTGGCTAATCTCATTCAAAATATCGCAACATTCTTATTGCTGTTCAGGCAGTTCCTGGGTTTTGAATGGAAATTTGACAGCCGTTTATGGAAAGAGATGATGATATATGGCTTGCCGCTGATCGTTGCAGGTTTTGCCGGGATGATCAATGAAACATTTGACCGCATCATGCTCGAATGGTGGGCGCCTGTAAAAACAGTCAGGGCAGCCAAGGCCGAAGTGGGGATTTATTCCGCCTGTTACAAATTGTCCATTCTTATTACACTGGCAGTACAGGCATTTCGGATGGGGGCTGAGCCTTTTTTCTTTAAACAATCAACCGGGGACAATGCACCTAAAGTATATGCCCGCGTAATGAAATTCTTTGTAATCACTCTTTGCGGCATGTTCTTACTAGTGATGCTGTACCTTGATCTGTGGAAACATTTTATCCGGAATGAAAAAATGTGGGTCGGGTTGAAAGTAGTGCCGGTCTTATTGCTTGCTAATATGTTTCTTGGCATCTATTACAGCCTGAGTATCTGGTACAAACTAAGCAATAAAACGCTTTCCGGGGCCTGGATCACTCTTATTGGCGCTATAATAACATTAGGCATTAATTATTTTTTTATCCCTCTTTTCAGTTATATGGCTTGCGCCTGGGCCACGTTTGCCTGCTATGGAAGCATGATGGTGATCAGCTATGTATGGGGGCAAAAAGAATACAAAGTCCCTTATGCCTGGAAAAAACTGATAGCATACATTGTTACCAGCGTGCTGCTTTATGGTCTCCATAGCCTGCTGCTACAGATTGTTCCCTCGACGGTATTCTATTATGTAAGCGCTACATTGATCCTTGGAGCGTTTATATTATTTATCTTAAAAATTGAGCGGAAAGAGTTTGAGCGATTGCCCTTGATCGGGAAATATTTACGGTCATCTGTCGCCTAATACAATTTCACAAAAGGGTTATTCATTTTCTCAAACCCAACTGTCGTTACCGGGCCATGGCCTGAATACACTTTTGTATCGTCGGGTAAAGTGAAGATCTGGGTCTGGATGCTGTTGAAGAGCACATTGAAATCTCCCCCGGGCAAATCAGTCCTGCCAATGCCGAGATTGAACAATACATCCCCGCCTATCACAAAATTTCCCTTTTCATGATAAAAGGAAACACTGCCTGGCGAATGCCCGGGGGTGAATAAAACCTCGAGCGGCTCCTCGCCGATACTGATAGTTCTGTTTTCCTTTATATATTCCACCGGTCCCTGGTAATGTTCAAAAGGCAATTGCCACATCAGGCCGGACTGTGGCGCAAAATCCAGGACCGGCTTTTCCTTTTCATGTATATGCAATTTCAACCCCCAGGTATCGTATACAAATTGGTTTCCAAACACATGATCGAGATGGCAATGTGTATTCAGGAGGAGCACCGGCTTCCAGCCGGCCTTTTCAATGGTCGTTTTTAATTCCTGCCGTTCCTCTTCAAAATAACACCCCGGGTCTATAATGCAGCACATGCCTTTTTCGTTATACAAAATATAGGTATTCTCCTGCACAGGGTTAAATATGAAGGCCTTGATGCTTAACATGGACGAATTTTGTATTTTTAAATAGAATTCACGCTGCGGCTTCTGAAATAAAGGTACAACGGCATTGCCCGATTCATCGTAATTTGAACGGGAATTGAAGGCCTGGTCAGACAAACCCGCTTTTTTAATTCACAACAACCAAAACCGGCAACATTAGGGATAACTGTAACGATTAAATTAAGAGACAGAAACAGTACACGATTTATGAAGAAACTATCAAGCCTGATTGCCTGCCTTTCCTTTTTTTGGTGTATGGAGTCCAATGCGCAGGTTAGTACAGTTGAGTTTGGTAAAAACAGGGTCCAATACCAGAAATTTAAATGGAAATATTACCAGACAGAAAATTTCAACACCTATTTCAGCCAGGATGGGTTGGGCCTTGGAAAATATGTAGCCCAGATCGCCGAAGACCAATTACCCGGTATCGAAGAATTCGTTGAATATGGATTGCAGCGCCGTACAAACATTGTCGTCTACAACAATTTTGATGAGCTGCAACAATCCAATATCGGTCTGGGTATCGATTGGCAAAATACGGGCGGCATCACCAAACTGGTAAACAATAAAATGCTGGTGTACTTTGACGGCAACCATGACAACCTTCGCCGCCAGATACGACAAGGTATCGCCCGTGTATTGGTCGAGAATATTCTTTTCGGCGATGATCTCGGCGAATTCGCCGCCAACCAGGCCTTACTCGATCTGCCCAAATGGCTAACCGATGGCTATATCGCTTATGCTGCAGAAAACTGGAGCCCAACACTGGATGATGACCTCCGCGGGATCATGCTTGCTGGTAAGTATACCAACTTCTACCAGTTTGCCTTTGAAAAACCAGACCTTGCCGGCCATGCTTTCTGGAAATTCATCGCGGATAAATATGGTAAAAGCAAGACGACCTACCTGCTATA
This sequence comes from Bacteroidota bacterium, assembly GCA_005884665.1. Taxonomy (GTDB): domain Bacteria; phylum Bacteroidota; class Bacteroidia; order Chitinophagales; family Chitinophagaceae; genus VBAT01. The sequence goes on along the minus strand of VBAT01000017.1, from coordinate 38,389 downwards.
CCTGTCACGCGTATATCGCAACCTGAACTCTGCCTCTCTAAAAGTTGCCAAGAAAAAATTCAAGGAAATATTGAAGGATTTCATGCTGGAAGTACCGCAGGGCTATTATAAAGATCTCCGCGGCCGCCGCAATACCCCCAAAGGACAGTTATCCATCAGTGAAGTGATCGGTAAAAAAGATTTCATCCGTTTTAACGCCAACCCCATCCCAAGAAGTTTTACTTATGCCGTAGTCGAATTCAAACAAGGCATTTATTCTGTGGTGCTAATGGAAAATTTTGTAAGCCGCAAAGTTCTTTTAAAGTTTGGCACCCGTTCCAGGGAAGATGAAAAGAATCCTAACTATCCCATACTCGCGTGGGATCCGAAGGGAACAAGACTGGCCTGCCTGTACAGCCAGGAAGGCAAACTCAAATTTTTTATCTACGATCTCAACACCAGGGTCAAAATGATAAAACAGGAATGGCCGATGTTTGACCAGGTACAGGACATGAAATTTATGCTGGACGCCAATACACTCGTGTTGAGCGCCATCCGTAGTGGACAGACAGACATATACACTTTTAAAATCGACAAACAAACCTATGAACAGGTAACCAATGACGTATACGATGACCTGGATCCATCGTTCGTAGCTTTCCCCAATAAAACCGGGATCATCTATGCAAGCAATCGCCCCTCGGCAGCAGCGGCAACAAGCGATGATTCGCTTCCGTCCAAGCGCTTTAATATCTTTTTGGTAGATAACTGGAACCAGTCAGAGTTTAAACAAATTTCGCAGCTAACCGCCCTGAAATTTGGAAACGCCCGGTTCCCTTCTCAATACAATACCAGCCATTTCACCTTCGTGAGTGATGAGAATGGAGTTAATAACCGGTACGCCGGCTTCTTCAAGACCGAAAGAGCAGGACTGGATACCCTGATATTTATCGGCGAAGAAATATTGCGCAATCCACCTCCAAGTGAAATAGACAGTGTGCTAAGAGAATATAATAAAAATGATATCGACTCCGTTGGTTTCGTTTCCGTGACCAATGATTCATCTTATGTGTTTCCGCTGACCAATTATCAAAGCAGTTTATTGGAAACAAGAACAGCTGGAGACAACCAGCAGGTAAGTGAAGTAGTAAAGTTGGGTGATATAAAACTCCTCTACCGCTTAAAGGTGGACCAGGTAGCTCTTAATCGCCGCAATGTTACCGCCAGGCCCACCGAATACATGAAACAACAAATAGATGCGGAAAGGAAAGTGCAAATGAAGAATGCGCAACTGGAAGAACAGAATGCACAGGATACGACGAAGAAACAGAATGACTTTTTCCTCAATGAGTTCCAAAACGAAAAGCCCGACACATCGAGCAAGAAAGGGCAGGTAATAGAGGCTGAACAAATGAGCCGTCAACCGGTACTGCGTAAAGCCAAATTGTATGAATACAGGCCTCCGAAATTCTTTGCCGACTACGTGGTGACAGGCTTTAGTAACTCAGTGTTCCCGGTTAATAAATTCCAGGCATATGGCGGTGGGGCCGGACCTATTTATATGTCAAACGGAAGTGATTTCAACGGAATGATCCGTATGGGAACTTCCGACCTGATGGAAGATGTAAAATTCTCAGGTGGTGTACGACTGGCGCCTAACCTGCGCGACAATGACGTGTTGTTTGAGTTTACCAATCTCCGTGGAAGGGTGGATTGGGGATTCCTGTATTATCGTAGCAGCAACCAGATCACGCCTGAGGAATTTCCACAACTGCTACTAAGAGAATACAATAATTATTACCTGGCCCGGTTCAAATATCCTTTTGACAGGACCAGAAGTCTAAGGGCTACGATCGGGCCGCGGTTTGACAATTTTGTAGTTACATCCCGTGGACGCCAGTCTCTCCAGTTTGAGGATCAGAAAAGTACTTATGGACAAGTAAGTCTTGAATATGTTTACGACAACACTATAAATCCTGCCACGAATATATTGCATGGGTTACGCTATAAAGCATTTGTCGACTGGTTTACCCAGCTAAACAATATCGGGAGCAGCGATGGAAGATATCTTTTCAATGCGGGTTTTGATGCCCGTCATTACCTGCCCATTTACCGCAACCTGATTTGGGCAATGAGAGTCGCCGGCGATTTTTCGTGGGGCAATCAGAAAGTGATCTATTATTTAGGAGGTGTCGACAACTGGTTTTCGCCTAAATTCAATGATGCCAACAAGCCGGCGAATGATGTGGACTACGCTTACCAGTCGCTCGCGGTAAATATGCGTGGCTTTAAACAAAATGTGGCCAATGGTAATAATGCTATAGTTATTAATAGCGAAGTCAGACTACCAGTGTTTTCTACGTTTTTTAATAAACCGATCAATAACGCATTCCTGCGAAACTTCCAATTGGTCCAGTTCTTTGATCTTGGCAACGCCTGGAACGGAAAGTTCAAGGGTATGGAAAGACCTTCCGTTATTTATGGCACTCCCCCGGTAACCGTCCGCATCAAAGCCGGTGGTATTGGTCCTTTGGCCGGAGGCTATGGCTTTGGCGCCAGGAGCACTTTACTTGGCTATTTCCTCCGTGTTGACGCAGCCTGGCAAATGAATGGATTTTTCAGGGGAAAACCTATCTGGTATGTAGCCATGGGGCTTGACTTCTGATCACCTATAACCATAAAGAATTTCACATAAATAAAAAGTCTCCGCAATCGCGGAGACTTTCGTTCATAGGAGGAACAAGAAACCAACCAACAGATTTAATGGTCACCATTGTATCCTTTTAGAAAAATGCATGATAACGGCCAATGTGAGGAACAGCCCAAGGCTGCCCAGTATCAATGCATAATCCTGCAGGCGTAGAATAGTAAATACGTAAGAATACAACAACACCAGCACGACCGACAATACCGTTGTAAGTTTGACCGATTGCAAAATACCCCTGACAAACCAGGCAATCAATCCCACCGTAGCCGCTGACGCAATAATATAAGCCAGGTTGAAACCGGTATATTCTGAAAAGGATAAGAGTAACGTATAGAACATTATCAACGCAAGCCCGATCAGCGCATAGTGAACAGGATGCACGGACCTTTTATTGACAGTTTCGATCAGGAAAAATGCCACGAAAGTTAATAGTATGCAAAGCACTGCGTACTTGACCGACCGCATGGTTTTTTGATATCCATTGACCGGCACATACAGATCAGTCCCGAAAGCTTCGCAAGTGATCGAAACAGTTTTGTTTGCAGATGCATAATCACTGTCAGTGGTATGAGCAGGGAAATAATCAGCAATAACGAATTCGTTATCCCTCCATTGTTGTGGAAAGTGTCGGCTATGCGCCATGCTTTTCCATGAACCATGGAACCCGTTTCCATTTATACTGGAAGTTTGCGGTAACGAATTGCCGATAAAACTGGGATGAGGCCAGGTTGAACTCAGATCAACCGTCGTGAGTCGACCCACTGGAGTAAACAAAAGTTCCTCGGAGCCATTCAAATCAAGATCCATAGAAAAAATGGCATTGCTGAGTTCGGCCGCAGAACTGATATGCAACGACGCACTCAATGCGTCATTTGAAACACGATCCGACCTGCTTTTCGGCGAAAGGGACAGGAGGCTGTCTTTCCATGTCATTTTTACTTCATCATTTAAACCTTTATTATCTGAAATATGAATCTTGACAAAGGCCTCATCCCAGATAATATCTTCCGGGGCGATGTTGAGTTGCGCAGGCGAAACTTCACTAAAAGAACCCCCGACCTGAACCTTTGAACTATACAACATTACTTTATAAATTCCCCGGTACTTTTCCTGTGGTGTCACAGAAGCATTCACATGAAGATTGTCGGGGAGAAAATAAGCATAATGCTTACTCCGCACCCGCTGTACCGTTTGTTCGGACTCCGTTTGCCAGAAAGGAAGTACCAGCACTGGCCCCGTGATGATTTGCTTGCCTGCCCATTTACTACTAACCTCGGCAAAAGCCTCTTTTTGCCGGGCTTCACGTTCTTTAATAAGCTCTTGTACAAAATAAGCGGGTATCATTAGCAAGAGCACCAGAGCTGCGATCAATAGTCCTTTAACAAAGAGCTTGCTTTTTTGCCATACAGTCGATATTACCATGTCCATTTTCATTTATTTTGATTTATTGATTTACTTAATTGGTTAAAATTCTCAGCCATTTTTTTTACGGTGACATACAACAACGTCATGAACATCGCATAACAAAAAATCATTCCCCATTCCATTATATTCCGGAAAGGATGAAATAACATCTCGAACATTTCACCTGCCAGCGAAAAAGGCTGGGTAATAATGTCCCAGCTATTATATCTCAAAAACCGGCCAATGTAAATGCCATATGCATTCAGCCACATCACCGTGAAGATCATCAGCAATGAGAAGCTATTACCGCTTGCTCGATAAAGTATGGTTTCCATTTTCCGGAGTGAAATAATACCCAACAACAATCCATTCCAGGCGAAAGACAGCAACATGAGCAGGTCAAACCATTTTGGTGCGGAGTTTATTTCGTCCAGGTGAAAAAGATCGGTCAGGATGTAAAAGGAATTGGGTATAAATAAAAGCCATGCCGCAATTACTGGTGCCTGCTTTAACCTGCCTTTCATTGCGCCCCTGTTATCGTAAAGCCAGTTACTAATGGCATAAGGGATAAAAGCAAGAAATAAGTTCCAGACCAAAAAAATGTAAGTCACATAACCGGTAGCGATCACCCTGGCACACAACAATAAACAGCTGAAGCAACAGGAAAGGATCAGCCATCCTTGAAGTCTGCTTGGCAGCGATAAATATTTATTATAAAAAGATTCCTGTGTCATCTAAAAAATTTTAGGGATAAAAATGAAAGCCCCCGTGATCACCGAAATGATCGCGGCTATCAAAACGGCTGCTGCAGACAGATCCTTGATCAGTTTTACCCTGGGGTGGTAACCAGGTGAAATAAGATCCATTGCTTTTTCAACAGCCGTATTAAAGATCTCGGCCACCCACACAAAGCCAGTCACAATGATCAGGAGAATTACCTCGATGTGCGATACCTCCAATAGCCATGCGGCGACAAATACAGCAACGGTGGCTGCGAGGTGTATCCACGTATTGTGCTCCTGCGCGAAGAACCTGTAAATGCCTTCCCAGGCATAACGAAAACTACTGGCCCTCGCACGAAAAGAAAATTGTTTTGTTTTCATAACCACTATCATTTATGTTGTCCTTTTTACTATGTAGTCGATAAGCCAATGAAGCATGATGATCCCCACGGAGAGCAGCCAGCTTATTATTGTCATCGTTAAAAGATCCTTTTCTCTTTTTTCGACTTCGAGCAATGATCTGCCAACTGCAACAAAAGAGTATTCAGGAGACTGAACGGATTTAAGTACGACAGCGACCCGCACCCCGCTTTCGGGCTGCCATGTAAATACATTTTCTCCCCTGCTTTTCGCAAAATCAAATACGCCCCTGGGCAATGAAGGCTTCTTACCATTCAATAAACCGGTACTTACAACTGGTTCATCCTTGTAGTTATATAAAGTCGTAAATACAGCAAGACTCCGTGATATATCAATGGAATCGTTATCGAACCATTTATCGATCGGGCCGCCCTGGGTGTTCAATTTGTCGCTTATGTCACGACTTATTTGTAATTGCGGATCATTGGCCGACGAACGGTGTACTTGCTGAACCGAGGCGTAGATTAATGCTGTCAATATTGTTACTACAATGGCCGCCGCCAGGTGAGTAAATATGTTTCCTTTTTTCATAAAAGTTGATTGTTGTTAAATAGTGGCTTCATTCCGTTGCATAACATGAACTCCTGATCTTTTCGCGTGACAGGCACACGCTTATCCAGCCGGCGATTATGGCTGCAAACGGGAAAATGAAAAATTCCGGTTGCCAGATCTCGTTCCCTACCGCGAGCACCCCGATCATGTAGTAGGCAAATGCCACCGCAACAATCACAGAGATAAAAAGAAGCAGTAGTTTGATCACAAAATCAACAGGCACTTTGCTCAGCATGAAATACATCAAAGAAAAAATTACACAGGCAAACCAGCCATACATCAACACATACATCATTGAAATCAGGTAGGTTTCGGGTCTTGCCATCATCAGAAGCGTCAGTATCGCATAAAAGCCTACAGCCCGGCAGTAAATGATAAATGGAGTTTTCATGTTAAAAATTATTAGTCGTTGATTTAAAGATTAAGCAATAGCCGGGAATGGGGTTGGACCAGCGCCTTCCTTTTTACCCCCATTCACTTTTGATAAAATGGTCTCCAGCAATGGCAGCATTTTGTTAAGTCCCCTGGTCTTGATCATGAAATTCCAGAGCGGCTCGAATTTTTTCCATCCTCCCGCATAAGCAAAATGTTTGATGGTATGTTTCACTTTATCGTGCTGCCAACTTGCTTTCCAGATATTCGACCAGCTGTAAAATGAACGATAAGCCCAATCATAACCGGCCTTCAATTGTTGCGGGGTCAAACCCTTCGTCCTGTACACCACATGGCGGGTGTCATACAAATCCCAGTTGTCGTGTAATATCCTTCCCTCTTCTTTCATCGACTGGTAAAGGCGGGTGCCGGGATAAGGAGTCAGGATATGATAGGTAGCCGTTGTCAAACCATTTTGTACACCCCAGTCGACGGTCCTTTTGAATACATCGTTATTATCATCATCCAGTCCGAAAACAAAGCTGCCGTTGATCATAATGCCCAAAGAATGCAACCGCTGGATCGCCTGCTCATAGTTCTTATCGAGGTTTTGCTTTTTATTGCTTTGTTTTAAATTATCGTCACTCAATGTTTCAAACCCCACGAATACACTGCGTAAACCAGCCTCTGCAGCCTTTTCAATAAGATCTCCTCTTAAAATCGCATCGATAGTTGAAGCCCCCTGGAATACACGGTTCATTCCCTTCATTCCTTCAAATAGGGCAGAAGCGAATTTTTGATTGCCCAGTAAATGATCGTCAAGGAAATAAAGATGCCGGCCGGGCAGGCGGTCGATCTCCTGTAATGCGGCATCCACCTTTTGCGTGTAAAAAGATTTACCTCCTTCAAAAAAAGCATCCTTGTAACAGAAGTCGCAGTGGTGCGGACATCCTCTCGACACTACTATTGAATTAGGGACCAGGTACAGGTGGCGCTTGATCAGGTCTCGACGGATCGGCGGTATATTTTTGATGTCTCTTTCCTTGTTTACATAGATGGGCTTCGCCACATTTCGTTTATAATCTGCCAGGAATTGCGGGAAAGTATCTTCACCAGGGCCTATAAAAATCGTGTCGGCATGCGGCATTGCTTCCTTGGGCAGTGAACTTACGTGCAACCCACCCATGCATACGTAAGCGCCTTTCTTCCTGTAATGATCAGCGAGGGCATAAGCTCGAAATGCATTCGTGATATACACCTGGATGACAACAAGATCAGGACTATCATGGGTATTCAGTTCTTCAACATGTTCGTCCTGCAGGTCTATTTCATCAGCCGTTGAACAATACGCAGCCAGCGTAGCCAATCCCAGCGGAGGAAATAAGGAGTACTTGATAGGTCTCCAGTAAGGGCCTTTGGCCTCTGTCAGTGCGGGAAGGATCATTTTAATTTTCATAGGATGCCTCTTGTGTGGTGATTTGTTCAAGTTCCTGTATCCGGCGATAACAAATAACCAAAGGCAGCAGCCCGATAATGCCGAAAGAGCAATCGATCATTCGCCATCCGAACGGAACACCTCTGAATTGACCCGCTATCAATGCGAAAGGAATAATGAGAATGCAGGCGATCATCCCAAACTCGATCACCCATTTATTGCGCACCGGGTGACGGAAGGGACCGATGAAGAGAATGGCCAGTACGAAGTGAGCAAAGGCCAACCAGTCATACCCATAAGAAATAAAAGGATAGTTTTTATTGGTGTTTGCTACGCCGATATATACCCTTTCGATCCAGTTGCCGAGAGCTGTGCCTGGTGAAAAACACTTGGAAAGGAATTGCAATTCAGTTTCTGCAGGTATAGCAGTCAGGCCACTGATGAAAAGCGTGACCATAAAAAAGATCATCCACCGGCGAATTGTTTTAACTTGCTTTTTCATTTTAGAAAGTACTTTGTATTTCAAAGTAGATGTACAAAAAAAATTATTTAACCCCCTTGATCATATTTTCCAGCGCCGTGATATGGTCTGAAAACGCCTTCTCCCCACTTTTAGTGACCGAATAAGTCGTATTGGTCTTCCGCCCAATGAACCCTTTATGCACCTTGAGAAAACCATTCTCCTCCAGGCTGACGAGATGTGTTGCCAAATTCCCATCGGTCACCTCCAGCATTTGCTTGAGATCATTGAAACTGACTTCCTCATTTACCGCCAGTATGCTCATTACCCCGAGGCGGATGCGGTTATCGAAAACTTTATTTAAACCTGTTATCGGATTTTTCAAGTCAGAATTTTTAATAGTTAAGCTCTCTCATACTTCCACCACATCACGATGCCATAAATAATATGCAGTATTCCAAAACCGGCTGCCCAGAAATAGAGCCCGTACCCGATCCATTTCATGCTGATTAATCCAACGATGATCTCGCAGTACCCGAGATACCGGATATCGGTCAGTGTGTATTTACTAGCATTCACCAGTGCAAGGCCATAAAATATAAGACAGGCCGGCGCCACAAAATCCCAATCATTGTATTGCAGCATGCCAAGGATAAACAAACCGCCGGTCGCAAGTGGGATCACTGTATTCCAAAACAGGCGCCGTGACGTATGATTCCATAATGAAACACCCTGCTGATGCGATTTTCTCCAGGTAAAGTAAAATGCTGAAAGGAACGCGGCCACAAAGACACCGGCAGCCAAGGCCAGCAATTGAATTTTAAGTTGCCTGAACTCATCCCTGCTCCAGTGACCTAATTCCGTGTACCTGAAATAGTAGTCTTTAAAAATTCCAAACCGGGCAATAGCAGCGCCCGCGAGGGCAAAAACGCCTGCAGCTACACCGCTTAACCCGCTCAAAGAAATGAAGCGGCTGGATCTTTCCATCATTTGGCGGATATCCCTAACCTCCCGGATGGTGTCTTGTTGTTGGTTTTGTTCGCTCATAAAAAGCACTTTGTATTACAAAGTAAATAGGATATTTCAAGATTTGCAAATAAATTTTTGGCATAATATGTTAAAAACTGGTCTTCATATTACAGTAAATCCCCAACCCGTCCATAAATTTGTATAATTATCTCCAATGAAATTCAGTCCCTTGTTAATCTTGCTTCTGTGCCTTGCTGCGCTGTCCACCAGGGCGCAAAAAAAGATCATTGCAGGAACGATAAGAGATGAACACAGCGAAGAGCCCGTCCCTTTCGCTTCTATATTATTTAAAGGTAGTTCTGTTGGCCAATTTACGGATGCAGGGGGAAATTTTTCCTTTCACTTAGACAGTTGGCCTTCGGATACATTAGAGATCACATGCGTAGGATACCAGCCGCTGTTATTCGTGATAAATAAAAACAGGGATTCTTCTTCCGTGATCATCCTTTTGCAGAGAGGAACTTTTAACCAGGGCGTACTGGTGAGAGCAAAAGTGAATAAAGGGTTATTGCTCTGGCGAAAGATCGTTGAGCATAAACCACAGAATAACCGCTACCGCTTTGATAATTTTTCATACGAGCTGTACAACAAGCTGGAGATCGACATAAAAAATATCAATTTCAATAAATTCTCAAAGCTAAAACCCTTCCGGCCTATAACCGGGCTGATCTACCAGAATCTCGACACAGCAGAAGGTATGAGATATCTTCCAACCTATCTTACTGAAGCACTTTCCGATTATTACTACCAGAAAGATCCAAAGAAAAGACGTGAAATTATCAAGGCCGCCAATACCAATGGCGTAAAGAACGAAAGCTTCCTGAAATTTCTCGGCGGCATGGACCAGGTGGTAAATATCTATAACAACTTTATCGCTGTCTTCGATAAACAGTTTATAAGCCCTATCAGCGACAATGGCGACACATACTATAACTACAACGTAGTAGATACGCAACAGATGGGAAGCCAGCGCTTTTATCATTTTGTATTTGTCCCCCGTCACAAGGGCACCAACACCTTCGAAGGCGACTGTTGGGTACATGCGGGCACCTTTGCCATTCAGAAAATGAACCTCCGGCTTGGAAAAGATGCCAACGTCAACTTCCTGGAAAAACTTAGCCTGATACAGGAATATAAAATGATCGGTGACAGTACCTGGTTCCTTTCAAAAGACAAATTTGTAGCTGATGTATCGCCGCTTGGACCCCAAAAAGCCGGGTTTATCGGGCGCAAAACAACGACCTACCGTAATATTATCGTCAACGATTCTTCGGTGACAAAAGAACTCGAGTATAACAAGAGCATGGAGGAAATTATCACCCTGCCGGGTGCCAATTCGAAGAACAGGGAATTCTGGGATACCGCCCGTCATGAAGAATTGAGTAAAACAGAAAGTGGAATCATTAAAATGATCGACACGTTGATGAATGCTCCGACTTTCATAAAGTTTACCAACACCATGTATTTTATCGGTGCGGGTTATAAGAATATTGGGAACTACGAAATAGGGCCCTGGTATTACTGGGCTACCTACAATAATTGGGAAGGCTTTCGCCTGAGGTTTGACCTCGGCACCAACAAATATTTCAACCGGAAGATATGGTTGCATACATATCTTGCTTATGGCTTTGGCGATCAAAAATTAAAAGGGCAGGCGGAAATGTTTTATTTGACCAAAAAAACCTACCCACGCTCTTATATTTATGCAGGCTACCTCAACGACATCGATCATGGCCAGAACTACTACGGCGAAGTCACTTCCGATAATATTTTCGCAGTTGCGATCAGGAAAAATAATATTCCGGTTAAGATCATGAAATCGCAACAGGTGCAACTTGAATTCTTCAAGGAAGTGACGCCCTGGATGTCGAACAGGATTACGTTTACACATAAATCTTTCCTGCCCTTGCAAAATCTTATGTCCATCGATTCCTTCAAAACCTTTGCGAAAAATGAACCGCTCACCGGATTTGAAGTAGCCTTCCGTGTACGTTTTGCCTATCTTGAAAAATTTCTCGATGGCCAGTTTTATCGCCTTAGTCTTGGCAGCCCTTACCCGATCGCGGAGATCAATTTCAAGAAAGGATTTTCGGGGGTAGCAGGAAGCAGCTATGATTACGTCAAGCTTTCCGGCACCGTATCGGACTACATAAGGATTCCGCCATTGGGAAGCATTAGCTGGATGGTTTTTGCGGGTAAAACTTTCGGTACGCTGCCTTATACTTTTCTGGATATCGTGCCAGGCAATGAACTCTATTATTACAATAAGTATGCGTTCAACATGATGAACCGGTATGAATTTATACAGGACCAGTATTTTGGTGTTAATATCGAACACAATATTGGCAATGGTATATTCCGCTTATTCCCGAAACTAAGATGCAGGCAATTCTGGACAGCAAAGGCCATCTGGGGTGGCTTATCCGATGCGAATAAAGCGCTTAATTTCAAAGACCCAACCTTATTCCAGACACTGGATGGAAAATCTTACCTGGAAGTAGGTACAGGAGTGGATAATATCTTCCGGCTTTTCCGAATTGATTTTATTTGGAGATTATTACCTGTCAGGAATATTGCGGAGACCACAAAGCGGTTTGGTATATTCGGAAGCTTTAGGCTGAGTTTTTAAATGACCAAAATGCTATTTATGAGTTCCCCGTTGCGGATCCTATTCGCAGTCCTGACTATTTTCTTTGGCTAATTTGAATTTAAAGAAAATGGGAGGTTTAAGCTAACCGATGTTCATCTATTGGGCCAAACTCTTTACTATGGAAAATACCAAATGTCGGTTGACACTATTAAAATAAAGAGTTCAAATTATAACGGTGATGCAAAGAACTTCCCTAAACAAGGGGTAATAAGAAAAGATACTGTTTTTTGGATCGGCTTTGATACTATGCTCATCAAAACGGGAGAATAGATCCCATCTGGCGCGTTCTCCCTAATTGCCGAGTAGCGAGCGGAACGATGAAGAGTGCGACGCAACAGGCGACGATAGTAGCAATTTAGCTGGCACAATAATTAAGTTCTCTGCGAAAAAACCACCCCTTTTTTGCTACCTTACTTTCATAAATTAGATCTGCATGTCACAATACATTCTTGCACTTGACCAGGGTACTACCAGCAGCCGGAGCATGTTATTCGACAAACAAGGCAATATTGTTAGCGTGGCACAAAAAGAATTCACGCAGATCTTTCCAAACCCTGGATGGGTAGAACATGATGCCGAGGAAATATGGAGCACACAATACGGTACCATGGCCGAAGTAGTGGCCAAAGCAAATATTACCATGCGCCAGGTCGTTGGAATCGGCATCACAAACCAGCGCGAAACGACAGTAGTTTGGGAAAGAAAAACCGGCAAACCGATCTACAATGCCATTGTCTGGCAGGATCGGAGAACAGCTTCCTATTGTGATGAACTGAAATCTGCCGGGCATGCTGGTATGATCCAGCAAAAAACAGGATTGGTGATCGATGCTTATTTCTCCGCTACCAAATTGAAATGGATCCTCGACAATGTAAAGGATGCAAGAAAGAAAGCTGCCAATGGCGAACTGGCATTCGGCACGATCGATACCTGGCTGGCCTGGAAATTATCAGGCGGTGAAGTGTATGTCACCGATGTATCGAATGCATCGCGTACCATGCTGCTGAATATTCATACCTGTGAATGGGATGAGCAATTGCTGAAATTGTTTGATATTCCCAGAACCGTCCTTCCCGAAGTAAAACCGTCGAGCAAGGTCTATGGTGTCACAGGCAGCTTTGTTCCTGATTCACGCATGCCCATCGCCGGTATTGCCGGTGACCAGCAGGCAGCGCTGTTTGGCCAGCAATGCACGCAACCTGGTATGGTAAAGAATACTTATGGTACCGGTTGTTTTATGCTGATGAATACAGGCGAAAAAGCGATTGCTTCCAAAAACAGTTTGCTGACAACCATCGCCTGGAAGATCAATGATAAGGTGGAATATGCCCTCGAAGGAAGTGTGTTCATAGCCGGCGCTGTGGTACAGTGGCTGAGAGATGAATTAAAGCTCATCCGGGCATCTGCAGACATTGAGAAATTATCACAACAGGTAGAGCATACAAATGGTGTTTATATTGTTCCGGCATTCGCGGGGCTGGGTACGCCTCATTGGAACCCTTATGCAAGAGGAGCCATCTTTGGCTTAACAAGAGGAAGCAGCAATGCCCATATCGCGAGAGCAGCATTGGATAGCATCGCTTATCAGACTTATGACGTATTGAAAGCAATGGAAGCAGATTCAGGGATACAGATAAAAGAACTAAGAGTGGATGGCGGAGCTACCGTCAATAATCAATTAATGCAGTTTCAAAGTGATCTCCTGGATTGCAAGGTGGTTCGTCCGAAAATAACAGAAACTACGGCGCTAGGTGCGGCATACCTCGCAGGATTGGCGGTCGGTTACTGGAAGAACATTGAAGATATACAGCACCAGTGGCAAATTGATAAATCATTTTCTCCTTCACTGGATGAACAAAAAAGAAAGGAACTGGTGAAAGGATGGCAAAGAGCCGTTAATGCGACGATCAGTTGGGCCGGCGAAAATTAGATAGTTCATGACCAATCGAAAAAGAATCTCAACTGGGCTGTGGTTAATTTCAAACAAATGCTCACGCCATCCCGCCAACTGGCTGGACTACGACGCCACGACGACCAGGCTATTAATCATTGCGGCGTTGCATGAAATAAAATTGAAGCTTGGTTATTTTCCCCGACAAGAAATTATTGACTATCCTGTTTAAACCCTCCGGAATTGAATCGCGACCAAATGATACAACAACTCGAATCCGCTTCCGAATGGGACATTTGTATCATTGGTGGTGGAGCTACAGGTTTAGGGGCCGCAGTCGATTCCGCTACGCGGGGATTTAAAACAATATTGTTCGAACAGCATGATTTTGCCAAAGGCACCTCGTCAAGAAGTACAAAGCTGGTGCATGGCGGTGTGAGATACCTGCAACAGGGTAATATCAAACTGGTCCTGGAAGCTTTAAAAGAAAGAGGATTGCTTTTAAAGAACGCGCCTCACCTTGTACACAATCAAAAGTTTGTTGTTCCAAATTATAAATGGTGGGAAGGACCGTTTTACGGCATTGGCCTGAAGATCTATGACTGGATGGCGGGAAAATTAGGTTTAGGACCCTCTGAATTTCTTTCCCGCGAAAGAATCCTCGAACTCGCTCCTACTCTTGATCCTGATGGATTAAGGGGCGGCATTGCGTATCACGATGGACAATTTGATGACGCCAGGCTGGCCATAGACATAGCGCAAACAGCTGCTCAATACAATGCCACATTGTTGAACTATTTCCCGGTCACTGGTATACTCAAATCCGGTAAAAAAACAACCGGGGTACAGGTAAAAGATCAATTGACGGGCAAAACATATGAGGTAAAAAGCAAAACCGTCATTAACGCCACAGGTGTTTTTACCGACGCGGTCTTGAACATGGATAACCCAAGACATAACCAAATGATCGCACCGAGCCAGGGAATTCATCTTGTAGTTGACAAAGAATTTTTGCCGGGCGACACAGCTATTATGATCCCGCGTACAGATGATGGCCGTGTATTATTTGCAGTCCCCTGGCACAACAAAATCGTACTCGGTACGACAGACACTCCTATTAAGACCAAAAATGCAGCATCCTTGTTGGAACCGGTGCCGCTGGAAGAGGAAATTGATTTCATTTTAAAACATATCGGGCGTTACCTGAGCAAGGACCCTCAACGCGACGATATAAGAAGCATGTTTGCAGGATTGAGGCCGCTCGTCAAAGCTAGCGGCAAAAGAACTGCTGCGCTGTCAAGAGATCACCTTATCAACATATCAGATTCCGGGCTGATCACGATCACTGGTGGAAAATGGACAACGTACCGGAGAATGGCAGAGGACGTGATAAACATTGCAATCGAAAAAAATAAATTACCTGCCAAACCCTGTATGACAAAGGAACTGTTGCTGTCTGGTCACGACCAGCCGCTCATGCCTCCTGAGATATTTTCATTGTCTGCAGATCAGGTAGAATCCGCTATAAAAAGATCGGTTGACCAGGAAATGTGCATCACCGTGGAGGATTTCCTGTCGAGGAGAACCAGGAGTCTGTTACTGGATGCAAGGGCAGCCATACAGCAGTCTCCTGTTGTCGCATCGTTGATGGCTGCTGAAATGAAAAAGAACGATCATTGGATAAGGGAACAAATTGACAGTTTCAAATTAGTCGCAAACAATTATCTTCCCATACAAAATCTAAACTGATCGCTTATGTCACCATTCGCCGGGGAATTCATCGGAACCGCTTTATTGATTATCATGGGCGATGGCGTAGTCGCCAATGTTGTATTAAATAAAACAAAAGGAAACAACAGCGGCTGGATCGTCATTGCATTTGGCTGGGCCATGGCCGTGTTCATCGGCGTATATGCCTCTAACCGTTTTGGCGGAGGCGGCCACCTGAATCCAGCTGTTACGCTGGCTTCGGCGGTTTTTGGAGATTTCGATCCTTCGTTGGTCGGGACATATATAGCTGCACAATTTGCAGGGGCGATTGCGGGTGCCATAATTGTTTGGATAGCTTACAAACAACATTTTGATGAAACACCGGATGCGAATTTGAAGCTGGCAGTATTTTGTACAGCGCCTGCTATCCGCAATCCACTGTACAATCTTCTTACCGAGATCATTGGGACATTCATTTTGGTGTTCGGCGCCCTGTCCATGTCAAAGTCCGCGCAGACGCTCGGTACTTTGGATGCCCTCCCGGTTGCGTTATTGATATTAGCAATAGGTCTATCTCTCGGCGGTCCTACGGGATATGCTATCAACCCTGCAAGAGACCTGGGTCCCCGTATGGCGCATTTTATTTTACCTCTAAAGAATAAACGAAACAGCGATTGGGGCTACTCATGGATACCCGTTATCGGCCCGGTCGCCGGCGGCATGCTGGCAGCGTGGATGTTTAAATTTTTTAACGCGTAAGGCTGCTTAAAGCGGCATGCGCGGTTAGAATATAGCAAAAGCTCCCCAGATCAAGAGGCTGATTGCGGCACCGATCCATGCCCATTTTACACGCGCAGGTTTCAGATCATCCTTGATAAGATAGGCTATAATGACCCCAATGAAGCTTAACAAAAGGCCGAGGGCAAAACCACCCAGATGAAAGCCTGTGGTAACATCTGATCCTTTGTTTGATACCAGCTTCGTGATCTTATCAGAATTGATCGTCCCATCATGGTTAATACTCTTTTTCAATTGAACCTGCGCTACTTTAAACATTAGCCGTTCAGCAAACTTCATTTTTTTACCGGTAACTGTCTGAACGTCTTTAATAGACATCTTTGAAAGTTCTAAAAGTGAAACCATCTTGCCACTGCTACCCAGTGTCACATATACTTCACTGGCTTTGTAAACAGGTTTAGAAACAAGAGGATTTGCCCCAAATCCGATGGTGAACAACAAAAGTGCTGCAGACAAAAGAAATAGATTTTTCATAAACGATCTTTTTGTAGACCTAAAAGGTAGAACGTTTAGTATGCGATCACGCTATTTGCCATTCTCTTTCATGCCCGCTACAGTCAATATTGTGCACGATTTTTTTATTTGTGCATCTTCGATAGCCAAAGAAGGCGAAATGCGAAGACAATTGGGGGCAAATAAGAACCAGTCGGTCAGGATACCCTGCCTGATACATTCATCGATAATCTTCTTATTGGTTTCAAAAGAATCAAACTCTACTGCCAGCCATAAACCAAATGACAGGATGGCCTTTATGTTTGGCCCTGTCAGCAACGACCTGAACAGACTTGCTTTTTGTTCAACAGTATCAATCAGCCTCTCTTCCAATAAGACTTTCATGGCTGCCATGCCGGCTGCGCAACAAACGGGGTGACCTCCGAATGTTGTGATGTGACCCAGCACGGGGTCAGCAGTAAGAGCTTGCATGATTTTTTTATCTGCAATAAAAGCTCCGAGCGGCATCCCCCCTCCCAGCGCTTTCCCTAGTAACAAGATGTCGGGGACGATATCAAAATGCTCGAAACCCCAGAGCTTTCCAGTTCGTCCAAAACCCGTTTGTATTTCATCCAATATCAAAAGGGTTCCTGTTTCGCTGCATTTTTTTCTCAAAGCCTTTATCCATTCTTTGGCAGGTACGATGATGCCGGCCTCAGCCTGCACTGTTTCAGCAATCACGCAGGCGGTGAGTTCGGTTATCGAATCGAGCGATTCAAACGAATTATATTCAAGATGCAGGATACCGGGTAATAAAGGACGAAAGGAGTTTCTCCAGTACTCATCGCCGATAATACTTAGAGCTCCCTGTGTAGACCCATGGTAAGACCGGTTAAACGCTATGATCTCTGTGCGGTTCGTCAGTCTTTTTGCAAGTTTCATGGCTCCTTCCACTGCTTCGGCACCAGAGTTAGTGAAATAAACTGAATTCAAAGATGCAGGCAAATGGTCCACTAGCAATTGCGCGTATTGTACCTGCGGAGTTTCTACAAATTCACCATAAACCATGATATGCAGGTAGGCATCCAGCTGCTTCCGGATCGCTTCGATTACGTTTGGATGGCGATGACCGATGTTGGCTACACTTATCCCGCCGATCAGGTCGGTATATTCTTTTCCATCCCGGTCATATAGCAGGGATCCTTCTGCCCTGACTATCTCCAATGCCAGCGGGGCAGGGGAAGTTTGAGCCACATGTCGCAAAAACAGTTCCCGTTGGTTCATTCGCAAATATCGTTTATTGATGCAAACCCTGTTTTATCTAATTTGCGACTTACTCAACCTTAACCTTCAACTCTAACTCTAAACTCTTAACTTCCATCATGTCATTAATACTCCCCGTAGAAGATAAATACCCGCAATTCGGCACCAACGTATTCATAGCACCAAACGCCACGATCGTCGGCGATGTGATCATGGGTGACGACTGCAGTATATGGTTCAATACTGTCGTTCGCGGCGATGTCAATTTTATCCGTATCGGAAATAAGGTGAATATCCAGGATGGCGCCTGCATTCATTGTACATACCAGCGAAGCGGCACAACAATTGGTAATAATGTTTCTATTGGTCACAACGCGATCGTACACGGATGTACGCTTCACGACAATGTGCTGGTGGGGATGGGAGCTATCGTCATGGATAATGCAGTAGTGCATAGCAACACGATCATTGCAGCCGGAGCCGTAGTACTGGAAAATACAGTTTGCCAGGCCGGGAGCATTTATGCCGGCATGCCCGCCAAAAAAGTGAAAGATATTTCGCAGGAAAAGATCAGTGGAGAGATCAACCGGATCGCGAATAATTATGTGAGGTATGCCGACTGGTTCCGTGGACAAGTCGATAGTCCATAGTTAGACCGACCTTTGACAAACAAGCTTTTATATTCGAGTTCTTGACTAAAGACTATAAACTCCAGACTAGTAAGTTTACTCTGGCAGGAGCAATTAATATTATCTAATTTCGTTATGAAGACATAGAAAGTATCACAATGAAAAAGCCACTATTAATCCTTTCAGCTCTAAGCTTATTCCTGTTGACAAGTACGTCCTGCAACCTCTTTAAAAAAGGCCAGGGTTGTCCCACCAATGGAAAGAACATTGGCGCCGAAAGACTGCTAAGCGGCGACGCTAAAGCAGAGAAAGCCGCCAGGAAAGCAAAAAAGTTTAAAAGTTAACAGGGGTATTGTGCAGCCTTTCTTTATTGATCCGTGTCTAGTAGTAAAAGCGAACTACTTAAAAAAATTTTACTATGGGCCTTACCCTACGAACCTCACTAGGATGTACCGAAGCCGTCATTGCCGATGACGGAGGCCTGAAAAGGTTCTACCAGATCGCCGATATTCTCACCGATTGCTTCAGCATACGTTTCACCAACAAAGAAGACGATTTCGACGCCATTAACTGGGAATTTAAATTCAAGGGTCATCACCTGACTCTTCATTATAGCATCTACAACGGTATTTCTATTTTCCCCACTCGTATCCAGGCCGCGGTCACAAAAGATAACCAGGCGGTCATTAATCTCGCGAATCTTATCGAGAGTAAATTATTCAACGGGGGAAGCCAGAGGAATATAGCCTAACAAAAAAACGTCGATCCTGCTTTATCGAGCAATAAGTTAATTCACTAGTAACTCTTCTCTTCAACCGAATCCAGGATATTCACATAGCTCACATACCGGTCTTCAGAGATCTCGCCTTCTGCCACCGCTTCCTTGATAGCACAGCCCGGTTCGTTTACATGCAGGCAATTATTAAACTGGCAATCGTTTAATCTCCTTCTCATCTCGGGAAAATAATGGGAAACTTCCTGCTTCTCGATATCTACCAGCCCGAACTCACGCATGCCGGGCGTATCAATAATGCGTCCACCTTCCGGCAGGTCAAACATCTCGGCGAAAGTGGTTGTATGCTGTCCTTTCCCGCTCCAGCCGCTGATATCCTTTGTCTTTAATTCCAGCTGAGGAAGGATCACATTCAGCAAAGAGGATTTTCCTACACCACTGTGCCCGCTAATCAGCGTGGTTTTATGAGCCAGTTCAACTTGCAGTTCTTTTATCCCCTCGTTGTTTTTGGCACTCACTAAAAAGACCTTGTAGCCAACTGCCTGGTACATTTCTTTCCATTGGTCAAACTGTTCCTGCTCTTTTTTCCTGTACAGATCAGCCTTATTAAACACAACTATTGCGGGTACATGAAACATCTCGGAGGCAACGAGGAAACGGTCGATAAAGCCCTGTGATGTCCTCGGCTCCCTGACCGTGGCTACCAGCATTGACTGGTCAAGATTAGAAGCTACAATATGATGCTGGTGTTTGTACCGGGGAGATTGCCGGTTAATATAATTGTGCCGGTCAAATATTTTTGTGATGATAGCCGTACCTTCTGTTTCGTTCTCCGTCTCTATAGCCACTTCGTCTCCCACAGCTACCGGGTTGGTGCTGGTGATCTCGTCAATCTTAAATATTCCTTTCATGCGGGCATTATGCCATCTGCCGGTTTCATCTTTTACCGTGTACCAGCTTCCCGTCGATTTATATACAACTGCCTTCATTATTTGCGAATTTCACTAATAGAAACAGTCGACCCAAAAAATTTAGAACCAGAAACAGAGCGAGAGCGTAGTGCACTCTCTCTCTGTTTCTCCACGCTATTATCTATGGGAACCTCTTAAGAATTGTAAGCCGGAGTAATATCTCTAAAAAAAGAAAAGCAACAGCAGCCAGCAGGAAAGGAAGGAATCTTTCCTGGTAACGTTTGTAAGACATGATCTCCACTTTTGACTTTTCAAGTTTGTCGATCTGGTTATATATTCCTTCCAGTGCTGCTTTGTCCCTTGCCCTGAAATACTTTCCGCCGGTTTCATCAGCTATGCGCCGCAACAATTCTTCATCCAGGAAATCGAAGGCAGCATTCTTTTGACCTGGCCTGGGGGTTCTTTCTACTATTAACGTGGGTGCAGCGCCCATCCCGATGGTGTATACTTTTACTCCTTTTGATTTTGCAATTTCCAGGGCAGTCAACGGATCTATTAGTCGTGTCTCAGGAGGATCTTCTTTTCCATCAGTCAATAAAATTATCACCTTGCTCTTTGATTGGCTTTCGGAAAGCCGGTCTGCGGCTGTCGCCAACCCTTCACCGATCACGGTGCCATCAGCAAGGTAACGGGCTGTTTGCAATGCGCGGATCTCGGTTACCAGTATATTCTTGTCCGTGGTCAGGGGTACAAGAGAAAAAGCCTCCCCCGAAAAAATGACTACGCCTATCCTGTCCACCGGCCGGCTGAGGACAAATTGTTCCGCCACTTCTTTGGAAACATCCAGGCGGGAAGGCGGTATATCCCTTGCACCCATGCTACCGCTTACATCCATGCACAACATGATATCAATTCCCTCGCCCTGTGTTTGCTCCTGGTTATTTCGTTTTTGAGGCCGTGCCAATGCAAGTATCAGGCAGCTGATAGCCAGCAATCGTAAAATGAATGGCAGGTGCCGCAACGAATTTTTACCGGATGAAACGTTAAACGATTTTGTAGTGGATACCCTGATCGTTGCCTGTTTTTTGTCGTACTGCTTGATATACCACCAAATGAGCACGGGTATCCATGCAAACTGGAAAAAAACCAGCGGCTGAGTAAAATCAATCTCTTTTATCCAATCGTACAACATAGATTTCCGACCCTAACGGGTTTACATTATTTTTCTATCGCAACAATTGCGTTTTTAATCGTTTCAAATGTGTTCCTGTCATCTTCTGCAGACGGCACATACCTGGCAAATTTTACAAAATCACTCAGCCGTAATGATTGCGCGAGCTTTTCAAATTGCAGCCGGTCCATTGGCAGGCCCCTTAATTGAACCACCAGGTCATCTGTGGTCTTCTGCATTGAATGAATATCCTTTTTCCTGTACACATATATCCGGAAAATATCCACCAACCGCGAGTAAAACTGCTTTTGATCTGCTTTTTCTTTTTGCAGTTTGTCGAGCTGTTGCATGGCTTCATCATAAGGATTGACCGCCGGAGGTGCAACTGCAAGGACAGGCTTCTTTTTCCTAAACAGCAAAAAGGCGATCAGGCCAAGCACCAATACGCTGCCGCCGATTGCATACCACAGCCACCATTTCTTTTTTTCTTCCGCCGGTTTGATGTCGAGGATATCTTTTATATCGTGATAAGCCTGTGTTGAATCCATGGGAGAGAAAGCGACGTCTACCGGGATCGTGTCGGTTGCCAGGTTTTCTCCAAGTACCAATGAAGGAATGACCCAATGGCCGGAGTCAAAGCTGGTAATATGGATGATTTGTTTAAGTGAAGTTCCCTCACTGGTGTTTGATGTATCTATCTTCTCTCTCTCCAGTTCAAAATGTGGAATGGTATCAATGATAAAAAAACGGATCGGTTCGTTTTCAGGAATATCTGCTTCGAGGGTGAGCTGTATCCGCTCTCCAATAAAGATCCTGTTTTTATCTACTGTAGCTTTTACCGTGGTTTTGTTTTGCGCAAACGCAACTGTAGCTGCATGCAGCAAGAAGAAAAAGATAGCAGCCTTATAAAAATCATTATTAGTCATTCAATACGTAATCAACGGTTCCGGCTGATAAAGAATTTCTGCAGCACTTTTACATAATCCTCATCGGTACGTAAATGGAGCAGTTCGCTTCCTGCTTTTTTAAATGTCTGTGTACTGTAATCGGTCACACGAAAAAATTCCTGCTGGTATTGGTTACGTACAAATTCGCTACCGCTGTCAACCCATTTTGTGTCGCCGGATTCTGCATCCTGTGCCTGTAACAAACCCGCATCCGGCAATTGCATATCCATTTTATCATAAATCTTGATGCCAATCACATCATGTTTCTTAGCCGCTACCCGCAATGCCGTTTCGTAATTAGCGTCCAGGAAATCGCTCAGGATAAAAGCGATACTTTTTTGCCTTGTAGCGTTATCGAAGAAGCGAAGCGCGGCGCTTACTTGTGTGCCTTTTCCTTTGGGTTGCTTGCTCAATAATTCACGAACAATATACAAGGCATGCTGTCTCCCCTTTTTAGGAGGAACATAAGCTTCTACTTTATCGCTGTAAAAGATCACTCCGATCTTATCCCCATTATTCACTGCTGAAAAGCTGAGTACGGCTGCTATCTCCGTGATCAGGTCTTTCTTCCGGGCATATACTGTCCCAAATAAGGAACTGGCACTGATGTCTACCAGCAGCATGACAGTCAATTCCCTTTCCTCTTCAAAAACCTTACTAAAAGGATGACCAAACCTTGCTGATACATTCCAATCAATGAAACGAATATCGTCGCCTGCAGCATATTCTCTCACTTCCTTAAACGACATGCCCTTACCTTTAAAAGCGCTATGATACTCCCCCGTGAAAAGATCACTGGTCAGTTTCTTACTCTTGATCTCGAGTAAGCGAACTTTCTTTATTATTTCAGCTGTCGTGAGCATAATGAATCAAAAAAACAAATGACAAGAACCAGAACCAATACATCATAATATTTAACTGGAAACTCCCAAATATTCCTCCCGAAGCTTCGGGATCGAATTTCTTTTTTCTTTTTTCGAATTTATTTGGTTCTTGGGATTTGGTTCTTGAGATTTTCAAAAGATACCTCTTCCTAAGGAACATTTATTTGTTTTAAAACTTCCTCGATTACTCCTTCCACATTTATATTTTCTGCTTCGGCTTCATAAGTTAGTCCAATGCGATGCCGCAGTACGTCATTGCAAATGCTTCTCACATCCTCTGGAATGACAAACCCTCTTTTATTCAAAAACGCCTGTGACTTGGCGGCCAGGGCAAGATTGATGCTGCCTCTTGGAGACGCGCCGTAAGAGATCAGCGGCTTTATTTTTTCCAGCTTATATTTTTCAGGATTTCTTGTTGCAAAAACGATATCCAAAATATACTGTTCGATCTTTTCATCCATGTATATCTGCTTCACGAGATCTTTAGCATTTGATATTTCCTGAACAGATACCACCTGCTTGACCGGGGCAACGCTAGCACCCAATACATTTTGCCGTATGATCATTTGCTCCTCACGCATCGTCGGATAGTTTACCAGCACCTTCATGATAAAGCGGTCGACCTGGGCTTCCGGCAATGGATAAGTTCCCTCCTGCTCCAACGGGTTTTGAGTGGCCAGCACCAGGAATGGCTCTTCCAGTTTATAAGTTGTATCACCGATCGTGACCTGTCTTTCCTGCATCGCTTCAAGCAGGGCGGATTGAACTTTTGCAGGTGCCCTGTTTATTTCATCTGCTAAAATAAAATTGGCAAAAATAGGTCCCTTGCGGACGACGAACTCATTACGCTGTTGGTTATAGATCAGGGTTCCGATGACATCAGCCGGCAACAGGTCCGGGGTAAACTGGATGCGGCTGAAGCGGGCGTGAATAGCCTGGGCAAGCGATTTGATGGTAAGTGTTTTTGCAAGACCCGGAACTCCCTCCAGTAAAACGTGCCCATTGCTCAAGAGACCGATCAGGAGACGGTCAAGCATATGGCTTTGACCAACGATCACATGGCCTACTTCTTCGCGAAGCCGGTCTACGAATTGCCCGGCATAACTAATACGTTCATTTAACTGGCGGATGTCTTCAGCGGTTTTTAACATAGAATTCCTGTTTAGTTGGTCACGTGGTCCCGGCCTCCGGGTGAGGCCGCAAAATACGAACTAAGCGGTTAGCAAATTATTTGCCGATAGTGTTATTTGGTTAAAAATACTAGTTCAGGCAGGGTATTTGTACCATAGTAAGACCGGTAATGATTCACTATTTTTAATGCCATAATCCAGTATTATGCAAAAACAATCTACTCCTCTTTTATCACTTATCGCAATTGCTTTTCTATTGTTGACCGGATGCGGAAAAGATGATGCTCCGCCCGCACCCGCAAAAACCAAAACGGAATTAATAAGCCAGGGTTCCTGGAAATTTCAAAGCGCTAACTCAAGCCTTCTCGGAGACATATCAGCTAATCCGCTTCTGGCTTGCTATGTCGATAATGTAATGACATTTACCTCTAATGGCAACGGAAGCATTAGCGAAGGGACTGTTTCCTGTTCTACTGCCCTGCCTTCGAGCTTTACCTGGGCTTTCCAGACCAGTGAAACCATGTTGCACCTAAATTTTACCTTATTTACAGGAGGATCGCCCGATTTTACCATTAATTCACTTACTGAAACAAATCTTGTGCTTTCGCAACAGGTGACACAGGCACCTTATCCGACACAAACGATCACAGTCACATTTAAGCATTAAGTAGGCATTAAGATTAGGAAAGATACTTGCCTACAATTGGGAGCCTTCTTCCAATTCCAAATGCCTTGCAACTGACCCGTATTATGGGACAGAACTGATTTCGCTTGTATTCATTTGTATTGACCAGTTTCAGGGTCCGCGCTACCAGGGTCGCGTCATACCCTTTAGCTACAATTTCTGCGGGACCCTGTCTTAGCTCGATATACTGGTATAATATCCGGTCGAGGATGTCATATTCGGGCAAACTGTCGCTGTCTTTCTGGTTGGGTCTTAATTCGGCAGAAGGCGCCTTCGTGATGATATGGGAAGGTATGAGCTCCTTTTGCCTGTTAATGAAACGGGCCAGTGCATAAACCTGGGTTTTATAAAGATCCCCCAATACGCTCAGTCCACCTGCCATATCCCCATACAATGTGCCATAGCCTGTAGCCAGCTCACTTTTATTGGATGTATTCAATAATATATAGCCGAATTTATTCGCGATAGCCATGAGCAGGTTTCCTCTTGTCCGGCTTTGAACATTCTCTTCAGCAACGCCAAAAGGAAGATCTTTGAAGACAGGCTTCAATTCTGTAAGAAAACTCTCATAGATATTTTTTATCGGGATAATATCATAAGGATTACCCAGGCATTTGCTCAGCTGTTCTGCATCGCTTACAGAATGAGACGAAGAGTACTGCGAAGGCATCAGGATGGCGGTTACATTTTCCTTGCCCAACGCTTCGCAGGCAAGAACCAGGGTAACTGCGCTATCAATACCTCCGGAAGAACCAAGAATAGCTTTGCTAAAACCCATCTTACGGAAATAATCTTTTATGCCCAGGATGACGGCATGATATATTTCCTCGATATTCTTATTGTCGGCGAGATAATCGAGTGTGTTGACATCCTGCCCTACATCCCTCGCGGAATAAAAATAAGTAGCAGTCTCTGCGATGGCTGAAGGTGTTTTTTTACATAGGCTTTCGAGGTCGAAGACTTCATAGTCCTCTTCGAAATATTTCATTTCCTTTACCCGGTTGCCGTTGATATCATATATAAGGCTTCCCCCGTCAAATACTATTTCCGTTTGCGAACCCACGGTATTGCAATACAACATTGGCAGGTTGTATTTGACTGTATGTGCCCTGACAATACTGTTCCGCACTATATCCTGTGCGTAATTGTAAGGCGAGGCGGAAAGATTGATCATTACATCGGGCTTGAATGCCATCAGCTTTTCCATAGGAGTGATGCGGTACAGAAGGTTATCGCCCATGTTCCAGATGTCTTCGCAAATCGTTACCGCCAGTTTTTTTCCCTGGAACGTGATGACATTCCATTCATCGGCCGGTTCGAAATAACGGTATTCATCGAATACATCATAGTTAGGCAGAAGAGTTTTATGTATTTCAGCCTTTATCTGTTGTTCATGCAGGAGGAAGACAGCATTGAAAAGATCTTTGCCTTCCTTTTGCGGGTTTCGCGCCGGGCTGCCTACCAGCACCCCGATCGTATCGGCATGTTGCCTGATGCGATCAAGTGACTGATAGCATTTATTGATAAAATCGTTAAACTCGAGAAAGTCGCGGGGAGGATAGCCACATATGCATAATTCAGAAAAAACGACGAGATCTGCTTTCTGCTTCTTTGCCCATTCAATACCTTCGATGATCTTACGTATGTTGTCTTCAAAATTGCCGATGTGGTAATTTTGCTGCGCCAGTGCGATTTTCATACTGCAAAATTACTTATTGAAAAGGATACTAGATACTGGATTCTGGATGCTGGATGACGCCGAAGTAAATACCGCATCCTAAATGTAGCATCTCTTCCAGCATCTAGCATCCAGTATCCAGCATCTGGCGCTATCTTCGTGAACAACATTTGCAAATGCAGTTCGTTTAATAATAGCAATGAAAAAAACCACTCTTTACTTTTTTATCGTAGTCCTGTTGGCTGCGTGTGCAAATAATAAAGAAAATACGCCCGACGTATCCGGTATAAAAGTCGACCTGAAGATCGAGCGTTTTGATAAGGACTTCTTCAACCTGGATACTAATAACCTGGTCGAAGGTCTTCAACGGCTCGAGGCAAATTATCCGGCTTTTTACAATGACTATATGCAGGGAATCCTTGGGGTAAACGGGGCTGCGAATGACCTGTCGACACAAAAGATGACCAGGGTCATCTTAAACAACTACGCGCCGGTTTATGCAGCTGCTACCCAGGAATTATCGGACTTTTCGACAATTGAAAAAGACCTTAAAAAGGGTTTCCAGTTTGTGAAATACTATTTTCCCCAATATCGGATACCCGGGATAATCACTTTTATGGGAACGTTTGATGCACCGGGTATGGCATTAACCGAAAGATATATCGGCATCGGCCTTCATCAATATGCGGGTAAAAATTTTGAAGGCTATAAATCTGAACAACTACGACAGCTTTACCCTGCCTACATTTCCCGCAGGTTTGAATCGCAGTATATACCTGCCAATGTTATGAAGGCAGTTGTAACCGATCTTTTTCCTGATAAAAGTGCCACCAAACCACTGATCGAGCAGATGATTGAAAAGGGAAAACAGTGGTGGCTGCTGGATAAGCTTTTACCGGGTGAACCTGATTCGGTCAAGACAGGATATACAAAACAGCAGCTGGACTGGTGCCGGCAAAATGAAGGACTGATGTGGAGCTATATGTTGAAGAATGAAGACCTGTATTCGATCACGCCTTCTACCATCCAGATCTATATAGGCGAAGCGCCGTTTACACAGGCATTTTCGCAAGAACTGTCACCAGGTAATATCGGTCAATGGATCGGCTGGCAGATCGTGAGAAAATTTGCAGAAAATAATCCAAACCTAAAACCGGAAGATGTGATGCAAACGCCTGCGAAGAAGGTTTTGGAAGAATCGAAGTACAAACCCAAATGATGATAGAAAATCCGAAGACTTAAAACACGAAATCCGAAAACCCCGATACATTACGGATTTTCGGATTTCAATATTCTTATTTCGAATTTTAGTTCAATTTCATGGGAACGACCATCTCGAAGGCGGGGATATCAACCTCGAACATTCTTTTGTTGTTGAGGTTTTCCATCTGGTAGGTTCCTTTCATTTTTCCCATTTCTGTGCGAAGATTGCAGCCACTGACATACTGATAACTTTCACCTGGTTTAAGGATAGGCTGAACACCAACAACACCTTCACCTTCTACTTCACGATGTGTGCCATTGCTATCGAATATCTGCCAGTTACGTCGATGTAATTTTATCGGGAATGAATTATGATTTTCAAGTGTGATGCGATAAGCAAACATGAACTCCGATTGAATCGGGTTGCTGTAATCAGGTTGATAAAAAGTAACAACGCTTACCTGAACGCCTTCGGAGATGATGCTACTCATAAGAATCGCTTTTTATAAAAGTAAAGAAAAACAATGAAGTCTGTAAATCCTAATTATTTTTGCCGCCTTATTACACAAGTTAAGTATAATTATGAAAATAGCTGTAGCCAAAGGCGATGGAATCGGGCCGGAAATCATGGACGCCGTACTCAATGTCTTTCAGGCAAATAAAGTTTCCTTATCGTATGAATACGTAGACATGGGCAAATGGGTGTTTGATAAGGGTTTTTCCAACGGTATGACCCCGGATGCGAAAATTACGATAGAGAACCTGGGTATCCTGTTCAAAGGACCCATGGAAACGCCAAAAGGAAAAGGCGTCAAAAGCGTGAATGTAACAGCGAGAAAGACCTGGAATACCTATGCAAATAAGCGGGTTTTTCAAACACTTCACGGGGTGGATACTGTTTTCAGCAAAGCCGGTATCCCAATCGACATTACCGTGGTTCGTGAAAATATAGAAGATACTTATGGGGGCATCGAACACATGCTCACGCATGATGTGGCTTTAAGCCGGCGCTTCATTACCCGTCCAGGGAGCCTACAGGTGATCAAGTATGCTTTCGAAATGGCTAAAAAGAAAAATGCGCGACGGATAACCTGTGGCCATAAAGCGAACATCATGAAAATAACCGATGGCCTGTTTTTAGAATGTTTTTATGAGGTAGCTAAGCAATACCCGGACCTAAAATCAGATGATGTGATCGTGGATGATCTCTGCATGAAGCTGGTAACGCGCCCTGATACATTTGATGTTGTTGTATTGACCAACCTGCAGGGCGATATCGTCTCCGACCTCTGCGCGGGCCTGGTAGGAGGTCTTGGGTTCGCACCTTCAGCCAATATCGGTGATCATATCTGCATATTTGAAGCTGTTCATGGCACTGCCCCTGATATTGCAGGAAAAAACATCGCAAATCCAACTGCCCTTTTACTTAGCGGGATAACCATGCTACGGCACCTCGGCTATATGCAGAATGCTGCAGTAATCGAAAATGCGTTATTGTTTACTTTGGAGCAGGGCACTCATACCGGTGATTTTGGTGATAAAAACAAGGGAGCCTTAAATACCACCCAATTTGCTGAAGCCATTATCGGCAATTTTGGCAAGGAGCCGAAGATGAATGCAAAACCGCTCTTACAAAATATGCCGGCGACCCCCACTCATTTTAAACTGGAAAAAAACCCGATGCTGGTATCCAAAGAAATGGAAGAGGAAACCATTGCCGGGGTAGACTTGTTTATTGAAAGCGATGAGCAACCCGAAGTGATCGCCAAAAAATGCCAGCGACATGGCGGGGTAAAATTCAATCTTATTAGTGTCAGCAATAGGGGAACACAGGTATGGCCTACAGGTTCGGTATTTACCAACCTGGTGAATCAATATAATGTACGGTTTGAAAGCATTGATGAATCACCGCTGAACCAGCAGGACATAATCGGGCTGTATGTAAGTCTTAGTGGCAATTTTAAAATATGCTCGCATGAGCTACTGAATAAATGGGGAGATAAAAAAGCTTATTCACTCGCCCAGGGACAATGAACGTTTAAAGGTTGAAAGTTGAACGGTTTAAAGGTTTTCAAAATAATTTCGTCTCCACAATTCATAGTAAGGTACCGTTAAACCATTAAATCGTTAAACCATTAAACCATTGAACCGTTAAACTTAGTAAGCATGTCTTTAGACACACACAAATACAGCAACGGCGAGGTGACGGTGGTGTGGAAACCGAAGCTTTGTATCCATTCTACTATCTGCTGGAAAGGCCTGATCGAAGTATTTAACCCAAAAGAACGACCCTGGATAAAAATAGATGGAGCAACAACGGAAAGGATTATTGAGCAGGTAAAACAATGTCCAAGCGGTGCATTAACTTATTTTATGAATGAAGAGCCGGAAGACAATGGCGAAAAATGATCAGGTGCGGTAATGAATGATTTCCTGTTCACCCAATTAATTTGAAATACCTGGCTGTCCCAACTGCGATCAATATTACCCCAGCTATCATAAGAAATACTGCCAGGCTGATCCTTCTCTCCTCTTCAAATACATTTTTTTTGAACCGGTACACTCCCGTAAGACAAAACACCGTACCGGTTATGCAAAATAACCAGGCCATCTATCCTGCTTTTTTTGATTGGGTGTAACCGTTTTTCAACAACCACTGCATGACCTTATCTCTTTGATCGCCCTGTACAATGATCTCACCGTCCTTTGCAGAACCACCGGTGCCACAAAAATTCTTTAGCTTTTTTCCCAGGTCTTCGAGATCATCCGGTTTACCAATGAATTTTTCTACCAGCGTAACCGCTTTACCTGCGCGGTGGCGCGTGTCCAATCTCACTCTCAGTTTTTGCTGTGCTGGTGCAAGGGTGTCGTTATTTGGCTCCTCCTCCTTAAATGAGAAATTCGAATCGGTACTGTATACATAACCTCTGCTATCGGGTTTATTTTTTTTGCTCATAGAAGTTTATTTGTCGATCTCGGCCTTCAGGCTTAAATCGAGGCTTCGGGCCTGGTGTATCAATGCACCCACACTTATGTAATCAACATCCGTTGCAGCATATTCTTTAATATTATTTAGCTTAATGCCCCCACTTGCTTCGGTTTCAAATTCACCACCAATGATCTTTAAGGCGTCAACAATTTCTGCCGGTTTGAAATTATCCAACAGAACACGAAACACGATACCTTTTCCAGATGCCATTACTTTTTTCACGTCATCCATACTCCTCGTTTCGATCTCTATCTTTAATCCTGGCTTTTTTGCTTTCACATAGTCACCGGCTCTCTGGATAGCTTTTTCAATGCCGCCGCAAAAATCGATATGATTATCCTTGAGCATGATCATGTCGTACAAACCAAATCGGTGATTACAGGCTCCGCCAACCCGGACCGCTTCTTTTTCCAACAAACGGAAATTGGGCGTTGTCTTTCTTGTGTCCAGCAACCGCGTCCTGTATCCTTTCAGTTCATCAACATAAGAACGTGTCAACGTGGCGATACCGCTCATTCGCTGCATGCAATTCAGCACCAAACGCTCACATTGCAAAATAGTATAAACCGAAGCCTTAATCTCAAAAGCTTGTTCGCCTGCTACCATTGTATCACCATCTTTTTTGAATGGAGTAAAAGCCGCTGACGGCTCCCTATGCTCAAATATTCGTTTGGCAACATCCAAACCTGCCAGTATTCCACTTTCTTTGATTTTTAACACCGCCTTCCCTTTTGCATTGCGAGGTATACATGAAAGAGTAGAATGATCGCCGTCCCCAATATCTTCTTTCAGCGCCTCATCGATCAAATGCAATAGTCGTGTGTCAAAGCTCATGATGCAAAAATAAAAAAACCCCGCCATCGGCGGGGCTTTCATTTATTTAGTTGGGAAGCTATTCTATCGAAGTAAAACGAATTTCTTTCACCACTTCTTTGCTTCCTTTGGCTTTCATGAACACGTGTGCCCTGAAGCTTCCGGACTTCGTCTGCAAAGTACCGATACAATAGTGGCCGCCGGGTGAATCGCCTTTATGTTTTAAATCAAATCCTTTAACACCATTATTTCCAAAAAAGTCTTTCAATATCACCTGGGCCTGTGCCTTGCTGTAGCTATCACTTTTAACCGGCAATGTCAGTTCAACATTGTCGTCAAAATATTTTGACAGTTCGTCAGCATCACCGGAGCGCAACGCGCCGATAACGTCATCAATAGCGCTGGGTTGAACGAATGATGACATCATCACTGTCGCAACAACCAGAATTGAAGTAAGTAATGATTTCATAATATTATTTTTCACAGGTTATTTAATCTAAAAATGTGCCACCTAATTTTTGGACTCTTATACGAATACTAAAGTACTAA
The DNA here is from genome assembly GCA_005884665.1 of Bacteroidota bacterium. GTDB lineage: Bacteria > Bacteroidota > Bacteroidia > Chitinophagales > Chitinophagaceae > VBAT01. The sequence goes on along the minus strand of VBAT01000017.1, from coordinate 6,243 downwards.
AATCGGCCATTTTTACAGCTTTCTTAAGGCAAATACATTAATTGAATGTAGTTTTACATGTCATTGACCCTTGAAAATGAGTGTAATTCTACTAAACCTGCAAATTGTTGTTAATCAATGGCTAGAAAAAGAGCAATCCTCGTTATTATGGACGGATGGGGACTTGGTAAAGTTGCATCTGCCGATGCTATCCAAAACGCTAACGTTCCCTTTACAAAATCGCTGTATTCAAAGTATCCCAATACCACATTGATCACCTGCGGCGAACTGGTAGGCCTTCCTGATGGCCAGATGGGCAATTCAGAAGTTGGGCATCTCAACCTGGGTGCCGGCAGGATCGTATACCAGGAATTGCAGCGCATCAACCTGGCAGTCAGAGATGGCTCCCTGGCCAGGAATAAAGTATTTCTGAACTCCATCCGGGCTGCAAAATCCAGTAACAAACCGCTTCATCTTTTGGGTCTCGTCAGCAACGGAGGAGTTCATTCGCATATTGATCATCTGAAAGCCATCATAAATGTTTGCAAAACTGAGGGTCTTGAGAATGTCTTTATTCATGCTTTTACAGACGGCAGGGACTGCGATCCCAAAAGCGGTCTTGGATTTATCGCAGAATTACAGGCGCATTTGAACAAAACAGTTGGAAAGATCGCAACGGTAAGCGGGCGCTACTATTCCATGGACAGGGATAAAAGATGGGAACGTATAAAACTGGCTTACGATGCACTGGTAAACGGGCAGGGGCAAAAATCTACCGATGCCATAGAAGCCGTTGAAAATTCCTACAAAAAAAATATCACGGACGAATTCATTCTGCCGACGGTTGTCCTGGATGAAGGACAACAGCCGCTGGCTACCATCAAAGATGGGGATGTTGTTCTTTGTTTTAATTTCAGGACCGATCGCTGCCGTGAAATCACGCAGGTTCTTACGCAGATGGATCTTCCCGAATTCAACATGCATAAATTATCGTTGCACTATACAACAATGACGCAATTTGATCACAGTTACAAAAATGTCAATGTAATTTTTGAAAACGATGACCTGAAGAATACAATAGGTGAGATAATTGAGCAAAATGGGCTAAAGCAAATACGAATTGCCGAAACAGAGAAATATCCTCACGTCACATTCTTCTTTAGTGGCGGACGTGAAAAACCGTTTGAGGGAGAAAAAAGAATATTGGTCCCTTCTCCGAAAGTGGCTACATACGATCTTAAACCTGAAATGAGTGCCTATGAATTAACGGATGAGCTGATCCCCGAGATTGAGAACCAGACTGCAGATTTTATTTGTCTGAATTACGCTAATACCGACATGGTTGGTCATACGGGTGTGTTCCAGGCAGCGATAAAAGCTGCAGAAACTGTAGATAAATGCGTCGAACGTGTAGTAACTGCAGGAATAAATAATGGATACACTATCTTTCTAACCGCCGATCATGGTAATTCCGATTATATGATCAATGAAGATGGATCGCCCAATACGGCGCATACTTTGAACCCCGTGCCCCTGTTTGTGATCGACAAGGATTGGAGGGGAGGAGTGAAACCGGGTAAATTGGGAGATATTGCCCCGACCATTTTAACCATGATGAGACTGCCAGTACCTAAAGAGATGACTGGAGATATTTTAACGGGTTAATGTTCAATCAAACCATAAAATTTCGGCTATGTTTAAAAAGATCATGCTCTTTCTTCTGCTGGTATTTATTGTCATCCAGTTTATACATCCAAAACCGAATAAGTCGAGTGGCGTACAGCCTCACACTATCAGTCAATCGTTTAGCATCCCCGATGATGTAAAATCGATCCTGCATAAGGCCTGCAATGACTGTCATAGCAATAATACCCGGTACCCCTGGTACAGCAATATTCAACCGGTGGATTGGTGGCTGACCAACCATATAAAGGAAGGAAAAGCTGAACTTAATTTCGACGAATACACGAATCGCAATCTGCGGTACCAGTACAATAAAATGAAAGAAACTATCGACCAGGTCAAAAAAAATGAAATGCCGCTGAATTCTTATACCTGGATACATAAGGATGCCATACTTACCGCTACGGAAAAAGAAAAACTGGTAAACTGGGCAACCGCGGTAATGGATACTATGAAGGCAAAATATCCGTTGGATAGTTTGATCAGGAAGAAATAGTCCCAAAAACATTAAAATCGGGCCTGAAATTTTACATTTCAATGCAGCATTTGTATGTGAAAAATGTCTAAATTACAGGCAACCCAAGGACGCATGACCGAGGAAGCCATTTTAAAAGGTTGTTTGAATAATGAGGCGCCTGCACAGCGCGAATTGTATAACCGTTACAGTTCTAAGATGCTGGCAGTCTGCTATCGTTACGCTCACAACCGGGAGGATGCTGAAGATATGTTACAAGAAGGCTTTATTAAGGTCTTTTTACAGATGCATACTTTTGAGAATCGCGGGGCCTTTGAAGGCTGGATAAGAAGGATCATCGTTCATACCTGCATCAACATCCTCAAGAAAAATAAGAAGTTCAATGAAAGCGTGGATATCATTCATGCAACTGGTATCCAGGTAAGGGAAGACAGTGTGCCGGCCATCGTACAGGCCAAACAGGTGGTAGAATGTATAAGGCTGCTCCCAATAGGTTACCGGACCGTATTGAACCTGTATGCTATTGAGGGGTACAGTCACCGGGAAATCGCGGGAATGCTGGATATCGAAGAAAGTACCAGCAGGAGCCAATACACCCGGGCAAAGGCGATGTTGGAAGACATACTGATAAGAAAAAAGATCTTACAAAAACCAAAACAAGATGTAGACTGGCTTATGGCTGTTAGCCAGCGATAGATTCGTATCCTTAATAGCAACTGGTTATGGAGAGTAATTTTAATAACAGGGATTTTGAGCATTATGTAAAAAGTAATGCCGATCAATATAGGATGATACCATCGGAGAAGGTGTGGAAAAGCATTAATAACACTTTACATTCCCGCAGAAAATGGTATGGCATCGGCTTAAGCCTGCTGTTAGTTTCTACAGCAATTTCCGTTACCTGGGTAATGCTTAGCTATCCTACTTCGAAGAAACAGGAGGCCGGCCTGGCACAAAACACAATTATCAGCCCAATTGCTGCGAAGAATGCAGATCAATCTTCTTCTGAAACTGGTTCCGGAAAAGCCCGCAATCTTTCCTTCAATAATAATCCAAAGGAGAATAATTCTTCCCTGGTATATTATTTAATGATCCCGCTTTGAGTACTGCGATAGACGGCAGAGAGACTTCGCAACAAATAGATATGTTGCCTGAGGCCCCTGCATTGGGTCTCCAGGTAAATAAAGCTGGAATACTCATTGCTGAAAAAACTGAACCAACTGCACCAGCTACTATTGATAATATACCCGCCATATCCGGAATAAACGATACGGAAGCTGGCAAAGATATCCTGAAGAATGATCCGCTAAAGTCACCTGGAAGCAGCACTGTCCGTAGTAACCTGGTATTTTACCCGCTTACTATCGAAAGTGTAACTAACTCGTACAAGGCTAAAAAACTGGTCAAAAAGCTTGTATGGGAATTATACTTTACTCCCACGATCAGCTATCGCAAACTTGGCGTAAATAAATCCTTCGATGGATCTGTTTCTCCGTTTAGCGCATCTAATTATCCTTTTGCCAACTCAAGAGATGTAAACAGTGAAGTGACCCACAAACCTGATATGGGCCTGGAACTGGGTATATCAACCGGGTATCCATTGTCAAAACATTTGAGGCTGATTGGCGGGCTTCAGTTTAACATCAACAGGTACGACATTAAGGCCTTTGCTTATTATGGCGAACAGGCAACGATCAACCTCAACGGCGTAACTGATCCTCTTACACCCTGGACTTATTACCGCAATCATGACGGTTACAAATCTGATTGGCTGAAAAACTATTATTTCTCCGTCTCCGCACCTGTAGGAGCTGAACTAAGGGTGTTGGGAAATGACAGAACTTATTTTGGCGTGGCAGGAACTGTACAGCCGACCTATATAGTGAAAGACCGGGCATTTCTAATCTCGACGGATTATAAAAATTATGTCGAAGTTCCCAGGCTTATCCGCCATGTAAATGTGAACACGAGCTTCGAGACATTTATCAGCTATACCTCTCGTACAAATAAAACCAGGTGGCAAATTGGGCCTCAGGTAAGGTATCAGGTCCTGTCAAGCTACAAAAATCCTTACCCTGTTAAAGAAAATCTCTTTGACTTCGGTCTGAAAATCGGTGTTTCGACAAATAGGTAAAACTTATATTATTTTATTTCATATGCAATATCCCGGCTAATCCGCCGGGATATTCATTTGCCCTGTAGCCCTGCCTACTGGGCTTCGCGTAGTTACGGGTCGGCAGGCGGGTATCGTCACGTTTATATTAATTTTGCGGCATGAAAAAAATAGGGTCAGCCACACTTCTTTCACTTGTATTGCTTCTATGCATTTCCTGCAAACAAAAAAAGAAAGGTAAACCGGCAAACGAGCAGTTTCTTCCCGTTTTGTCTTTTATTAAAAGCCAGGTCGCCCAGGTAGATACCTCCCTTAATGCTATCCGGAAAGTTGTTTACGTGGACAGCACAAGAAGCGATACTTTCTATTATAAAAGGGAACAATTCAGGGAGCTTGCCTCTGATTTCCTTCGACTGCCTGATATTGCCAGCCCAGACTATGATGGGCGGTACAAGGAAGAAAGCCAGTTTGACGAAACGCTAAACAGCGTGATCCTTACTTACCTGCCCGTAGAGCCTGAAAAAGAAACAATACAACGAATGCAGGTGATGATCCCCCCCGATAACCAGGTCGGGAAGATCTCAAGTATAAGCATCGATTATACAGTTAACAGCCGGGATAGTTCCGTACTAAAAAGAATGCTCTGGCAGGTTGATAAAAGCTTCCAGATTACAACAATCCGCCAATTACCGGGACAACCGGAAACCACTTCCACATATAAAGTAATATGGAATGAAGAGGATAACGAATGACAACAGTGGAATTTCAAAATATAGCATCTTCGATTCCCCAGCAGCCGGGGATTTACAAATACTATAATGCCGGCAATGAACTGATATATGTCGGAAAGGCAAAGAATATACGCAAACGTGTCGCTTCCTATTTTATTAAGACGCTCACCAGTTACAAAACACATGAACTGGTCCAGCGCATACAGCGTATTGAGTTTACCATTGTCAACTCCGAGCAGGATGCCTTTCTCCTGGAGAATTCGCTGATCAAGCAGTTTCAACCTGTTTTCAATATCAACCTGAAAGATGACAAAAGTTATCCTTACATCGTGATCAAGAACGAACCCTTTCCACGCGTGTTCCTGACACGCAAAAAGATTGACGACGGTTCCGAATACCTGGGTCCTTTTACTTCGGTAAAAAAAGTAAGGGAATTGTTGAATTTCATCAGGCAAACTATACAGTTGCGCACTTGTTCGCTCAACCTGACGCAACAGAATATCGAAAAGAAAAAATTCAAGGTTTGCCTCGAGTATCATCTTGGTAATTGCAAGGGGCCCTGCGAGGGTTTGCAAACGGCAGACGACTACCGGGAAAACCTGACACTGCTAAAAGGTCTGCTTAAGGGAAATCTCTCGCCAGTCATCCGGCATTATAAAGAAGAAATGAAAAAGCTTGCGTCGCAGCTGGCATTTGAAAAAGCAGAGTTGACGCGGAAAAAAATCGAATACCTGGAAAACTACCAGGCAAGATCTGTGGTAGCGGATGTAAAAGCCGGCGATATTGATGTATTTTCTATTATCAAGGACAGGGATATCGCCTTTGTGAACTACCTGATGGTACGAAACGGTACGATTGTACAAACTCAAACCAATAAGGTAGAAACACACCTTGACGAGACACAGGAAGAGATCCTGGGATTTTCCATTGCCCAGCTTCGATCGACATTTAATAGTGATGCCCCGGAGATCGTTGTTCCGTTTCCGATCGAATACCCCGAGAAAGATGCTACCGTCACGGTGCCAAAGGGCGGTGACAGGAAAAAATTGCTTGAACTGTCTGAAAAGAATGCCGATTATTTTGTGGAAGAGATAAAGAACAAAGAGAGGTTAAAGCTTTCGAAAAACGTGGATAAGATCAAAATTCTCGAGCAGTTACAGAAGGACCTTCAGTTGCCACTTATCCCGGTACACATAGAATGTTTTGATAATTCCAATTTCCAGGGAAGCTATCCTGTGTCGGCCATGGTTTGTTTTAAAAAT
>VBAT01000016.1:84835-104338 GCA_005884665.1 Bacteroidota bacterium | reverse complement strand
TCTACTAAAGGAAAATCAATTTTTTCTAAACTTTCTTGTCAACCCGTAGGGTTAGGGGTTTTCCGGGCTTTTCAATATGCAGAGCCTGGCATATTTTCCTGACGGCAATTGCCATTTGTGCATCAATAGTATTAATAGATATGTTCAGGATCTCGGCGACCTCTTTGTACTTGAGGCCGTCTTCGCGGATCAGTTTAAAAATCATTTTGCAGCGTGGGGGAAGTGTTTCTATCACCTGGTGCATCCGTTCCATCATTTCGGATGTGATCATCAGGTCATAAGGGCTTGCAGCGAATTCATCTAATGTCGTATCGAGATAATCAAAAGGAGCAGCAATAAGTTCAGTGGCTTTTTGAGAAAGTTTATTCAGGGCTTTATTCTTGACAGCCACATATAAATAAACCCTGATATTTTCTATTGCTGTGATGTTTTGCCGGTTGGCCCAAAGTTTTACAAACACATCTTCAACGAGCTCTTCCGCGATTTCCCTGGAGCGTACCAGCGAAACGCCGAAAAGGATCAGCTTTTTGCCGAAATGAAGATATAGCTGCGTAAAAGCAGTCTCATCACCACGTGCAACACTGATTTGCAGTTCCCTTAATGGAGCCTGGGTATTAGGTTCGTCTAGAGGCAATCGTTCTAACAGTTATAGTTAACAAGCGAAAAATCTAATGTAAGGTAAATAATTCCGACAAAATAGCGGGATCGTTTTAGCCAATGGAAGATTTTATCAGCCCGGGACATTCTAAGCGGCCTACAAAACATAGGTCGCTGCCGTTATGTTTCATAAATTTGAGATTTAAAACATCTTGCCATGTCAGTTCAGGAATCAGAAAAAATATTCCAGGAGAAGATAGATAATGAAATAAAGATTGAACCAAAAGACTGGATGCCGGAAGCTTATCGCAAAAACAATATCCGGCAGATCAGCCAGCATGCGCATAGCGAAATTGTGGGTATGCTGCCTGAAGGGAATTGGATCACAAGAGCTCCTACATTAAAAAGAAAAGCCATATTACTTGCCAAGGTGCAGGATGAAGCCGGTCACGGCTTATATCTCTACTCTGCTACTGAAACATTAGGCATAACACGAGAACAAACGATTGAGGACCTTCATAGCGGTAAAGCAAAATATTCATCCATCTTCAATTACCCGTCGCTCACCTGGGCGGATATTGGCGCTATCGGATGGTTGGTAGATGGAGCAGCCATTTTGAACCAGGTGATGCTGACCAGAACTTCTTACGGGCCTTATGCGAGGGCCATGGTCCGGATTTGCAAGGAAGAAAGCTTTCATCAACGCCAGGGATTTGAAATACTCTGGGTATTATCCAAAGGGACAGAAGTACAAAAACAAATGTGCCAGGATGCCATCAACCGCTGGTGGTGGCCATCATTGATGATGTTTGGCCCGCATGACAGCGAGTCCACCAATAGTGAACAAAGCATGATCTGGAAAATAAAAAGAAAGAGCAATGATGAGTTGCGTCAGAATTTTGTGGATATGATCGCCGAGCAGGCAAAAGTGCTGAACATGCGACAGGTTGAAATGGAATGAAGGAAGAAAACATTATGATTTCGGCGAGATCAACTGGAACGAATTCTGGAATGTGGTAAAAGGAAATGGTCCTTGTAACAAAGAAAGACTAGAAGCAAGAAGAAAGGCATGGGAAGAGGGGGAGTGGGTGCGGGAAGCAGCGATTGCGCATGCGGAAAAAAGAAAGGAAAAGGCGGCCTAATTATTTATATTAATTATTGATCATTTCATGTCAACTTATAACCACTTTTATGAATTGCCGGCTATAAATCATGCAGAAAGCCTCTCAATCCCTCCTTGCTTCGCGTTGCTCGCAATGACGTGGAGGGGTTTTAGAACAGCATCGTAACGAATAAACTTTTGTTTAATGAACAACTTTATTAGAAAATATTATTACGGCGACATCCCCGAAGACAAAACGGGTAGTAATAATAGTGACTCTTCCCAAAATCCCCCCCTGGGGGGTGGGGGGGCCGGGCTCTGGCCTCTTTGGGAGGTGTTTATTCGTAGTAAACAGGGATTGGATCACAAACACGCCGGAAGCCTTCATGCAGCCGATGCTCAAATGGCAATTGAAAATGCAAGAGACGTTTATACCAGAAGAATGGAAGGAGTAAGTATTTGGGTAGTTGAATCGAAATATATTCATGCATCTGTTCCTGAAGAGGCAGGTGAATTGTATGAACCTGCGGAAGACAAAATTTATCGGCATCCTACGTTTTATGATCTGCCGGATGAGGTGAAGCATATGTAATCAGTTGATCGGTTGACTAGTTGATTAGTTAGTATTGTTTTCAATTAACTTTTTATGGAGATAAAAAATCAAAGCTTTACTGAATTGGAGGTATGGAAAAAAGCAAGAGTTCTGAAAAATGAGTTAAAGGAACTTGCCGGCAAATTTCCAGTCGAAGAAAAGTATAAATTGACAGATCAGTTGATAAGATCATCTCGTTCAATCTGTGCAAATATTGCCGAAGGCCATGGTCGTTTTACTTATAAAGATCAATTGCATTTTTGTATCCAGGCAAGGGGTTCTTTGTCGGAAACACACAACCATCTTATTGATGCACTTGATTGCTCATATATTTCCGAAGTGCAGTTTAGTTATTTTAAAAATATGATAGACGAAGTCGGCCGCCTGTTAAACGGATATATCACTTTTTTAAGAAATAGTCTTAAATAACCAAATGCCGAACCAATCAACCAATCAACTAATCAACTATTTACTGAGTAACGGCGACAATGCCCTCATCATCGGTCATCGCAATAGCGAGTGGTGTGGGCATGGGCCAGTGCTGGAACAGGATATTGCTATCACAAATATTTCTCTCGACCTTATCGGGCAGGCACGAAATTTTTATCAATATGCAGCTTCGCTGATCGGGAACGATTCCAACGAAGACAAGCTGGCCTACCTGAGAGAGGCTATCGAATTCAAAAACTGTCTACTGGTTGAATTGCCCAGGGGCGATTGGGGCTTCACTGTATTGCGGCAATTTTTTTTCAGCGCTTACCAATTTTATTTATACCAGCAATTGCAGCAAAACAAGGATGAACAACTGGCAGCTATTACTGCTAAATCAATAAAAGAGGTTACTTATCACCTTCGCTGGAGCAGTGAGTGGGTGATACGGTTGGGAGACGGCACTGAGGAAAGTCATTCAAGAATCGTTAAAGCCCTTGATGAATTATGGTCTTATACCAGCGAACTCTTTTTACCTGCACCTTACGAGGAAAAAATGGGTATTGATATTTCCGGTATAAAAGATAAATGGATTCAAAAAGTAAATGAAGTCTTATGCGAAGCCACACTTACTGCACCATCCCCGAAGAATGAACATACCGGTGGTAAGCAGGGCAGGCATACTGAGCACCTAAACGAGCTGCTGAAAGATCTTCAATACCTGCAAAGAACCTATCCAGGCATGGAATGGTAGGAAACAGGTTACAGGTTTAGTGTGAACCAATATGTAGAGCGAGAAACAGAGCGAGAGTGGACTCAAAAAATAGGAAAAATTTGGCCTTCGCACTCTTTCTCCGCACTTTTTAGGAGGTCGTAAATGATTTAATTTTGAGTTACCCAACAAAATAGTTTTTGAGTTATTCAAACCATATTCTGCAGAGCCTGGATCCGGCCGCCGGGGAAGCGAAGATATTCACCATTCTCCAGGCTGTGAATGATCCTGAAGTACCCGTATTGTCGGTGATCGACCTGGGAATCATCCGGGATATAAAAGATCTTGGTGAGTCGGTTGAAATAACGATCACACCTACCTACTCGGGCTGCCCGGCTATGGATGTGATCAGCATGAATATCCGGCTGGCATTGATTTCCCATGGATATAAAAATGTGATAATTAAACAAGTCCTTTCTCCCGCGTGGACAACGGACTGGATGACCGAAGAGGGAAAACAAAAACTGAAAAAATACGGGATAGCTCCTCCCAATCCAAAGCAGCAGGTTTGCAACCAGGATTTGTTTGCTCCTGATGAAGCCGTTCAGTGCCCGCATTGCAACTCTTATCATACTCATCGCATCAGCGAGTTCGGATCAACAGCATGCAAGGCATTATATCAGTGTGATGATTGCAGGGAACCGTTTGATTATTTCAAGTGTCATTAGCTGCTGGATGCTATTATTCCGAACGTCACTGTGAACGAAATGAAGCAGGAAAAGCGTCGGCTTCTCTGTATGCTTTTATCAAAATCATTTCTCCTTCTTTCCCCGGCTGCGAATTTCCATGCTCCATGCCTAGTATCCCCTTGTAACCTTTGCTATGGATATGTTTAAAAATATTCCCGTAGTTCATCTCCCCGGTGCCAGGCTCTTTCCTGCCGGGGTTATCCCCGATTTGAAAATAACCGGTCTCATCCCACACTTTATCAATATTGGCTATGATGTTGCCTTCATTGCGCTGCATATGGTACATATCAAACAGGAATTTGCACGACGGGCTGCCGACTGCTTTGCAAATCATAAATGCCTGGTCGGTATGCCGTAGAAACAAATCAGGATTATCGCTCAACGATTCCAGCACCATCACCAGGCCATGAGGCTCGAGGATCTCTGCTCCTTTTTTCAATGCGGTGATGACATTAACAGTCTGCATATCGAATGATAAGCTTCTTTCGTAGTTACCAGGTACCACCGTCATCCACGTTGCATGACAGCGTTTAGCCACTTCCACAGCTTCTTTACAGTCTTTTATCATACGGTCGGTGAACTCCTGTTTGCCAGTTGTCAGCGAAGTCTTCCAGTGCCAATTTTCAGATGTAATGACAAACACGCCCATCCGCATCCCCAACTTTCCCAAAAGATCACCGATCTTTTTCTGCTGCTCGACAGGGCGGCTCATCATCCCATTGTCTTCAATGCTGCGAAAGCCCTGATCATAGGCCCATTTGATCTGGTCCAGGAAATCGTCGCCTCCATTGTTTTTGAACATGCCATCATGAAAAGCATAGTCAAGGTTAAACGGCTTGTTAGCCTCGGTTCGTGTGGTCTCCGATTGTATCCTCACGAACCGACCATCAGCCAACGATTGACTTGCAGTGGCTATAGCAGCGCCGGACAAAAAACTATTACGGATGAACTTTCTGCGTTCCATAAACTTTATCTTTCTGACTTAAATGTAAGCTATCCCATTCATGTGGCGATTGATTTTTCTTTCCTGGTTGGTGTCTCCACCAACCAGTCATCCGCAGCTGTCATTTCGGTTCGTGTCCCCACGAACCGTTAGTCCGCAGCTAAAACGATTCCACTTTACCGAAAACAAAATGGGTTCGCCCTTCAATCTCATTTTTTATTGCGATGATTCACTCAGGGCAGTTCAGTTGTCCAAAGAATGCTTCACAATTGTCGATTCGCTCAATGCCATTTTCAGCGATTATATGGAAGAAAGTGAAATCAACCGCCTCAGCAAACAGCCTGCCAGCAAAAAAGTAAAAGTCTCGGCTGAATTATTTTCTATGATCACCCAATCCAGGCGGGCATGGATAAACTCCGGTGGCACCTTTGATATTACTGTTGGCGCCCTCACTCGCTTATGGCGAAAAGCAAAGAAGGAGAAAAGATTTCCGGAAATAGAAGAAATAAAACAGGCAAAGAAGACCACTGGTTTTGAAAAGCTGGTAATTGACAGTCATTCAAACTCTGTTTCGTTTACCCTTAAAGGAATTGAATTGGATTTCGGCGGGATCGTCAAAGGTTATGCCGCACAAAAAATGATTGATCATCTAAAAAGCAAAAGCATCAGCATGGCGTTGGCAGATGCAGGTGGCGACATTGCCATGGGCGATGCTCCTCCCGGCAAACAAGGCTGGACTATCAGCATCAATCTCCCCGAACAGGGCCTTGATGTCTGGGACAAAAAACTGGAGCTAAAAAATTGTGCGGTCGCGACATCCGGCGACATCTATAATTATACGCTTCACAATGGAAAAAAATATTCGCATATAATTGATCCGCAAATGGGTTATGGCGTCACTTCACAGCGAAATGTAACAGTGATCGCAAAGGATGGAGCTACCGCTGACTGGCTGGCGACTGCCTGTAGTATTTTACCAATAAAAAAAGCGTTGGCGCTGATGAAGAAAGAAAGTGCAGCGTTGCTTATCGCAACAATAGAAAATGAAAAAATCAGGATTTACAAAACGGAAAAATTTGATAGCTATTTTATGCGGTGAGTTCTTCGGCGATATTTCCTTAGATTATCGCTACTTTCTTAGGAGATTCCCCGCTAAAGGGACGAAAGTTCTTAACTTGTCGCCGTAATGAAAATAGCCGCGATAGTATTATTTTTTTTCACAGGCATATCAGCGTTGTGCCAAACCAGCGACACTTCCCTTTCAGCCTACAACCAAAGTATACCCGGATATACAATTCAATTCAAAATGATGCCCATCAAAAAGGGCACATTTACAATGGGCAGTCCTGTCAACGAAAAAGGAAGAGATACCGATGAAGGGCCTCAGCAAAGATTTTCCATTTCACCATTCTGGATGGGCGCTTATGAAGTGACTTATGATGAATACAATACTTTTTTTACCGATGAGTCCTTCACGCAAAACAATAATGCGGATGCCATCACGCGACCCAGTCCTCCTTACATTGATTTCTCGCTGGGGATGGGAAAGCAGGGTGGTTATCCTGCTAACAGCATGCAGCAATATGGCGCATTGATGTATTGTTATTGGCTCTATAAAAAAACCGGCATCTTTTTCCGCCTACCTACCGAGGCTGAATGGGAATATGCCTGTCGCGCCGGCAATTCTTCCACTTATTTTTTTGGCAATGACGAAAAACAATTGGATCAATATGCCTGGTATGCCAATAATAGCGGAAACAAATACCATAAGGTAGGTGAGTTGAAGCCTAATCCCTGGGGATTGTATGATATTCTGGGTAATGTAGCAGAATGGACACTTGATCAGTATGATGAAAATTTTTTCGCCAAAGAAAAAGATAGCCTGGCCGATCCGTGTGTTCTTCCCACTAAAAGAAATCCAAGAACGGTTCGGGGTGGAACGTATAAAGACGCGGCAAAAGAACTGCGTTGCGCCAATAGAATTGAATCCGATCTCGTTTGGAACCGTCGTGATCCGCAGATTCCGAAAAGCAAATGGTGGAATGCAGATGCTCCGTTCATCGGCTTTCGTGTCGTAAGGCCCCTGCAACAACCGACACCTGAACAAGCCGAAAAATTTTTTGAACTTTACTTAATTAAATAAAACAGCGTTTATGGAAAATAAAAACACTAGCCGTCGTGAATTTGTAAAGAACTCAACTATCCTTACAGGCGGCGCTATCGCATTGCCGATTTTATCAAAAGCTAATTTTTTCAGCGGTTCCGATGATGTAATCAAGATCGCATTGATAGGCTGTGGCGGCAGGGGCACCGGTGCAGCCATGCAGGCCTGCCTCACCAAACAGAATGTAAAGCTGGTAGCTATGGCCGATGCTTTCCGCGACCGGCTCGATGGTGCTTATAAGACATTGACGTCGGATGATATTTCGGATTGGTCGGGAGTCAAAGGCAATATCAAAAACAGGATCGATGTTCCCGAAGAGAGAAAATATGTTGGCTTCGATGCCTATAAAAAAGCGATGGCGCATGCGGATGTTGTGATACTGACGACACCCCCGGGATTTCGTCCTATCCATTTTGAAGAAGCCGTAAGCCAGGGCAAGCAAATATTTATGGAAAAACCGGTGGCTACCGATCCTGCTGGCATAAAAAGAGTTTTGGATGCCGCTGAAATTGCAAAGCAAAAAAAATTGAATGTCGTTGTAGGTCTGCAACGTCACTACCAGAATTCCTATCGTGAATTATATGCAAAGAAGGATTTGATCGGGGATATCACTTCGGCCCAGGCCTGGTGGAACAATGACGGCGTTTGGGTGAATCCAAGAAAATACAATCAAACGGAAATGGAATACCAGATGCGTAACTGGTATTATTTCGTGTGGCTATGCGGCGATCACATCGTAGAGCAGCATATTCATAACATGGATGTGATCAACTGGTTCAAGGGTGGTTATCCTGTCAAAGCACAGGGCATGGGCGGACGGCAGGTGAGAAAGGGAAAGGACCATGGAGAGATATATGATCATCACTATGTAGAGTTCCAGTATGCCGATGGATCAATTCTAAACAGCCAATGCCGCCACATCCCAGGTACTATGAGTAAAGTGGATGAACTATTGACTGGCACAAGAGGAAAGATCTTCTGTGATGAAGCAGTCATTAAGGATCATAGCGGCAAGGTGCTATTTCAATTTGATAAAAAAACCGAGAACAATCCCTATCAGGCCGAGCATGATGAATTGTTTGCCGCCATTGCAAAAGGTGAATACAAATTCGCCAATGCGGAATATGGAGCAAAGAGTACAATGACGGCGATCATGGGAAGAATGGCTACTTATTCAGGACAGGTAATGGAATGGGATAAGTTATTGGCTTCAGGAATCAGTATGGCACCAAAATCATTTGACTGGAATGCGATGCCACCCACTGTTCCGGACGATGAAGGAAGGTATCCCATCGCTATGCCGGGAAAAACAAAATACTTTTAAGTGAATGGCCTACCGATAGCTATCGGAAGGCCAATGGTGAATGGTGAATAGAGCTGTACCCTAAAAGTACAAGTACTCACCACTCACGACTCACCAAAAAAACTTTCAAAATGAGTTCTATCCTTTTCGAAATAAAAGATTCAATTGGTCTTATTACACTTAATCGCCCGGACAAACTCAATTCATTCAACCGTGAAATGTCTTTGTTGCTTCAGCAAAAGCTGGATGAATGTAAAAACAAAGAGATAAGATGTGTTTACATAACAGGTGCCGGCAAGGGTTTCAGTGCAGGCCAGGACCTGGCCGAAGTTGCCGATCCAAATGGTCCCGGGTTGAATGTAATACTATCGGAACATTATAATCCTATCGTTAGCCAGATAAGAAAACTGGAAAAGCCGGTTGTGGCAGCCATCAATGGAGTTGCTGCGGGGGCTGGTGCTAATATTGCGTTGTGTTGCGACGTTGTAGTTGCGGCTCAGTCCGCTTCTTTTTTACAGGCATTCTCCAAAATCGGGCTCATCCCAGATAGTGGAGGTACACACACTTTGCCGAGGTTGATAGGTTGGCAAAAAGCATCTGCGCTGATGATGCTCGGAGACAAAATTACTGCGGCAGAAGCCGAACGGATAGGAATGTTATACAAAGTATTTCCCGACGAGACTTTTGCCGAAGAGTCTATGAAGATTGCAACAATCCTTGCTCAAATGCCGACAAAGGGGTTGGCGTATACAAAAAAGATCCTGAGTCTTTCAATCAACAATACATTCGAAGACCAGTTACAGGATGAAGATATTTTCCAACAAAGGGCGGCTCAAACTTATGATTACAAAGAAGGGGTAAATGCGTTTTTGGAAAAAAGGCAGCCCAGATTCAAAGGAGAATAATTACTAATTAATAATTATTGATAATTATGCAAACACTGCACGAGAGTGTCGTTTCCCACATGATGCAAAACGACTATTTCAGTCAATGGATGGGTGTGGAAGTACTGCAAGTAAAGGAAGGATACAGCCGGATAAAAATGACGATAAGAAAAGAAATGGTCAATGGTTTTGGTATCGTGCATGGCGGCCTCCCTTTCTCATTAGCTGATAGTGCTTTTGCTTTTGCCTGCAACAACAGGAATAACCTGTCGGTGGCGCTCGATGTCACTATTACATTTACCAAAGCTGTGAATGTAGGAGATGAATTAACTGCTGAAGCAAAAGAAGTGCATAATGGCCGAAGCACGGGTGTCTATCTTATCACGGTTACCAATCAAAAAAATGAGCATGTTGCGTTGTTCAAAGGCACCTGTTTCCGGACGGGTAAAACGCTTGTATAAACATGGCATTGAAAAGACCGGAACTATTTTGGCGATTTCATCAATGAATGCGGTTTAAAAGTTCAAACTCCATCCAGTTTTTCGCATAAATTTCGCTGTTTTTCCCCTGGTGCCTCCTCTGCTGAGAGGGATATTTGTATCCTGATTTGAACGTATACGTTTAGTTGGATCATTAACTTAATAGTTATCCGTATCTGAAAAAATTGCCAGACGACTGGCTGCTTTGTTCCATTGCTGCGTTCTTCGCAGTAACGGCAAAGCGATGATCGTCTATTGCGATAACAAGTAATAGACGAGGGTGGCGGAGGCGGGGGCGGGGCGGGCCCCGACGGGGCTATTGCACTGAAGCTGCTATTTTCAAATGGCCGCTATTTTCAAATGGCAAATAAGCCAATTGAAAAAAATAAGCTCCAAAAATTACCCGAAAAACCTCCCAACATTTACAACGCTATTACAAATTGTTTCCCCTCATCCTACATTTCTTATCTTAGATAGTCACTATTAGATCTTTTCACCAATCCACTTGTTTATGAGAAAGATATCCTATTGGGCCAAAAACCATCGCCTCACCGCCATTATTTCTCTTGTTGTCATTAAATTGCTACTTGCCTTTATTGCTGCTTATCTCGGTTTATCGTTACTCGGCATGAATATCCACGTTCCTTTCGCCGTTTTCTTTATCGCCTTACTTGTATTGATCATTTCAGCAATAGTCTATCCATCTAAACACATTACCAGGCTTACAAAAAAGCAATTTTATGTTCAACAAAAAACCTGCGACTTCATAATAGCTACCTGCTCTTTTATAATGATAGGTACCTGGGTCAATACGAAGCTCCCGGCTCCTGCCGGCACAGAGATAGCGGCGGCAGCTGCCACTGCCACAACCATCAACCCAACTGCCGAAGAAATACTGGCATCTTTAAAGTACCGCGATAAGAGCACACTGACACGCCAGGAGAAAAGAATATTAAAGGCAGAATTTAAAAATCAGCTAAAAGTTTATGCAGTTGCCAAGCTAAAAGGTCGCAAAGACGATGCAGGCAAAGCTGGTCTTATTATACTGACCATTGTAGCTGCGCTGGGACTCCTATACCTGGTAGCAGCATTAGCCTGCAATCTTTCCTGCAATGGGTCCGATGCAGCAGCCCTGGTCGTCGGGATATTGGGCACAGCGTTGATTATTTGGGGAGTTATTGCTGTAGTAAGGCGAATATCGCGAGGGCCCAAAAAGAAAGGCGAGGCCATCGTCGCCCCGTCCAATTAGCAATACCAAAGTAACTTCGCGTAAGAACTAATTAACTAGTCAACAGGTCCAGGCATGATTTATTCATTTGAAGGCCACATCCCGGTAATAGATCCAACCTCATTTATTCACCCGCAGGCAGCTGTAACGGGCAATGTTGTTATTGGCAAAAACTGCTATATCGGGCCCGGCGCCGCTTTACGAGGCGACTGGGGCAGGATAATCATCGAAGATGGCTGCAACGTTCAGGAAAATTGTACTATTCATATGTTTCCCGGTATCACGGTCTTATTAAAAGAAGGAGCACATATAGGACATGGCGCCATTATTCATGGTGCCACCATTGGCAGGAACTGCCTGGTGGGTATGAACAGCGTTATAATGGACAATGTCGAGCTAGGAGATGAGTCAATTGTCGGAGCCCTTTCATTTATTAAAGAAGGAGAGAAAATTCCAGCTCGCAGCCTGCTTGCCGGAAATCCCGCAAAGAAAATAAAAGAAGTTAGCGATGAGATGATCGCATGGAAAACAGAAGGAACAAAATTGTATCAGGCTCTTCCTGCACAAATGTATAATACCTGGCAAGCAGTTGATCCGCTCACAGAAATCCCTTCGGCCTTACCGGGCCAGCCTGAATCTTACAAACCATGGAAAAAACAACAGGGGAATTAATGATTAAAATAATATTGCCGGCATTGATCTTACTCAACAAACAGATTATGAAAAAACGGATGTGATTTCAATAATGATATTCCCTTATCTTTGCGAGCTGCAAGCAGATTCAATATAACTATTAGGAACCTTCTTCCATATCCTTCCCTTTATATCCTGCATCCTTATAAAAGCTCAAGGTGATCCTTGCCCGTCTATCTGTACCCGGTAAACAGTTTGATCACATAAACCTGAGAGAGCATGAAAAAAGAAGTTTATCCTGGAAGGGACCATACCTCATTATTTGATCTTCCCGTCCCTGGTCGTTGGCTTAATTCCACGAACATTTTTCATTCAGAAAGGATTTATTGTAAGCAGTCGCTTTCCCGGCTGTAATTATCGTAGTCATACACATGGTGCAAAGGATAAAAACTTATTTGTTTGATCCGAACCCTTTAAAAGTGATACGGCTGCTATCAATTGGCAATGTGAGCTCAGGTAAGTTGCCGTTGATGTAAGAATCTGACAAGCCTGTCATTAATAACCCCGCTCCGGCGGGGTTATTCATTAAAAAATAATTTCCCCCAAATAGAGAATAGTCGTAATTTAATTGTCCGGTATCAATTTTTTACCCTAAAACTCCTTGGTCTATGACAAAAAATTTACGCATTGTGCCCTTGTTAATGGGAACCTTTTGTATCGCCAATCTGGCACTCAGCCAATCCGATCGTTTTGCTTATGCCGTTACGGACGTCAATAAGGACGGCGCTAACTGGAGCTTCTTACGGAAAGTAGATCTCCAGACAGGTACTTACAGCGATGTATTATTAAATGGAACTGATGTATCCCGCCTGGCCTATGATGCATCCACCAAGCAGCAAATGACGCCGATGACGGATGCCCGCTTTGGTAACCTGGCCAACGCCGCCTTTGGCACTGGAGTAGCCGCAGTTGCCTATGACAAACGGCATGAAAGATTGTATTATACTCCCATGTTCATCGACCAGCTTCGCTTTATTGATGTCAGGTCGATGAAAGTTTATTTTGTTGCCGGCAACTTTGCAAGCCAGCCCAACAAAGCTGCCGATCAAAGTAATATCGTTACCCGCATGGTAATCGCCGATGACGGCAATGGATATGCCCTGACCAATGATGGTAATCACCTGTTGCGTTTTACCACCGGCAAAAAAACTGAGATCTCTGACCTCGGCAGCCTCGTGGATGCAGCAGAGAACAAAGGCATCTCGATTCATAACTCCTGCAGCAGCTTTGGCGGTGATATGATCGCTGATAACGACGGCAACCTGCTTGTTTTCTCTGCCCGTAATAATGTTTTCAAGGTAAACATTGAGTCAAAGGTGGCCACTCATCTTGGAACCATCACCGGGCTCCCCGCCAACTTCACGACAAATGGCGCGGCAGTAGACGAAAATAACCGCATCCTGGTCAGCAGCGCTGTTGATGCTTCTGCACTTTATAGTGTTGACCCCAGGACTCTCGTTGCAGTGGCTATGCAAACAACTACTGCTCCCTGGCATACAGCCGACCTGGCCAATAGCAATATTCTTGAATCAAGGAAACCTGTTGCACCAGCTGAACTTCTTACCAGCATACTGTCACCTGGCAGCGATAAAATACAATTGTTCCCCAATCCTGTTACCACCAATACTTTCAACATCCAGTTCAATGGAGTCGATGGTGGCAATTATACGGTCCAGGTGACCGACTCAAAAGGGCAATTGGTCACTCAACGAACAACATCTGTAAATGGTAAGGGAAGCGTATCGAACATAAATATACCCACGCCATCCGCGAAAGGCATTTACATCGTGAAGGTAAATGACAACAATAGTAAAACTGTTTACAGCAGCAAGATAGTAGTTCAGTAAAGAGTTTTCTTTACTGAATCGCAAGAGCGTTGACCCCGTAAGGCCGACGCTTTTTTTTTACACTGGATGCCAGATGCTGGATGCTGATCGCTAGATGCGCGTCATAGCGAGCGAAGCGAAGCAACTGGATGCATCCTACTAAAGACAAGCATTCAGTATCTAGTGTTAAGTTAAGTATGATTCGACGTTTTATATTGCCACGGATAAAGCGGATTAAGAGATTTACCGTTCAACAAATTAACTGATAAACAGATGAACGATTGCCGACCTCAAATCAATGCCGCGGATGACTTCTTTTTTATCTGTGAATCCGTGGCGACAAAATGTGCTTAACATAACACTAGCGACCAGCATCCAGTATATTTGCATTCCGATAAAACTATTCTTTGGAAAAAAGCAATTTCGTCGACCAGATTCGCATATTCTGTCGCAGCGGGCATGGCGGCGCTGGTATCAAACATTTTATGCGTAATAAGTTCACCGCACTGGGCGGACCCGATGGCGGTGATGGCGGTCGTGGTGGGCATATCATCCTGAAAGGCAACAGTAATCTCTGGACCCTATTGCATCTCCGGTATTATAAAAATGTATTGGCTGAAAATGGTGAGAGTGGCGGCAGCAACAACAAAACCGGTCGCTTCGGAAAAGATATAATCATCGAAGTTCCACTAGGCACCATCGCGAGAGACGAGGTAACTAATCAAAAGGAAGCGGAAATAATGGAAGATGGCCAGGAGATAATCTGGATCCCTGGCGGCAAAGGAGGTTTGGGCAACAGCAATTTCGCAACCGCTACCAACCAGGCCCCGGAATATTCACAACCGGGGTTACCTGGTCAGGAAGCGTGGAAGGTCCTCGAATTAAAAGTGCTCGCCGATGTGGGACTCGTCGGTTTTCCCAATGCAGGTAAATCAACACTGCTGTCAGTCATTACGGCTGCAAAACCGAAGATCGCCGACTATGCTTTTACCACCATTACTCCCAATCTTGGAATGGTTGAATACCGGGACGGAAAAAGCTTTTGTATCGCTGACCTCCCTGGAATTATCGAAGGGGCGGCAGAAGGCAAAGGCCTTGGACATCGCTTTCTCCGCCATATCGAACGAAACTCTATTTTGTTATTTCTAATCCCCGCCGATAGTGCCGACCATCGCAAAGAGTTCGATATCCTGGTCAGGGAATTGGAACAGTATAATCCCGAACTATTACACAAACAATTTATCATAGCCATAAGCAAGAGCGATCTCCTCGATGAGGAACTGAAAACGGCTATCGCGAAGGAATTGCCCACTGAAATTCCGCAGATCTTTATTTCATCTGCCACAAACAAAGGGCTTACCGAACTGAAAGATCTTCTTTGGAAAGTCCTCACCGAACCACAGGAATGATCTACTGTTTGGTCTCTTCTAATCTCCGTTTAATGTGGAATATATTGGACCGGCTAAGAAATATCAAGTTTTTTCTAACAAATCCTTGTGGAAAAACCCAAAAGGAATTATTAGTTTCCTTTGTTATATTTGTTTTCCGGGTCAAAAGCAGGTTTATACTTCAACCGTAATCCCAGTTTTACCTGCATTTTTCATTAATCTTTACTGACTGCTCCCTTTGAACATTGACAACGAACTTGCCAGAAGAATTAGTTTGTATAAAAACGTTTAGGATGATGGCATTCATTAAAAAAATTTCTCTCCAGGCCTGGGCCTTTTCTTTGCCGGCCTGTGTCCTGTTTATTTTTTCACCGTCATTACGAATTAAAGAACCGGCGACCACTGAGATCTCATCGTCTTTGCAGGTAAAATTCCTCGGCGGCAACAACCAGGCATTATTCTTCGACGTGAAATACGATAATAAAACAGGCAACCTTTTCAAATTAGTAGCACTTGACGAAACTGGCGAGGCCTGCTTCCAGGATAAGTATTCGGCTAGGGTCTTTGATAAAAAAATCAAGGTGCCCCGGCTGACCGACACCGATTATGTGATTTTCCTAATCAGATCAGCCAAAGAGAACATTCAGCTTAGTTATAAAGTTAAGGTCACCACCAAAGTGGTTGACGAAACGGTTTTCTTGAAAAACCGAGAGCTGGTCTCGTACAAATGAAACAAACAGTCCCGCCGAACGCGGGACTGTTTCGATTTAAAGACTACCCATTTCTTTAAATAGCTTTCATGTTATTCATAGTTCTAATGAGGCTGTACTTTATCCAAATTAATTCTACAACTCGCAAATGCTAATGATCAGCATCTTACAAATTTTCCCGTGATTCATATGGAGTTGATAGGCATTGTATCGCTATTGATCTCTACGCCAACACTAACTTGATTAATCATTACCTAAATAAAACGCAGATGTCCACAAGAGCGATAGAGTGCTGAAATCCTTACCAGCAGTGGTCCTTAACACTTCACTGTCACCATCCATCTTTATTTTTCAGTACGTTTGCAGGTCTAAATAATGTCGTCACATGAAAAAATTATTGCTCACTTTATTTCTTTCCGTTGCGTTGCTTTTCAAAGCACTGGCCGACGAAGGAATGTGGTTGCCGCTGTTGCTGGGACAGCAGGTATACAACGATATGGTAAAAAAAGGACTAAAACTCACAAAGGACCAGCTATACAATATCAACAAGCCTTCCTTGAAAGATGCGATCGTTATTTTCGGTGGCGGTTGCACCGGTGAGATAGTTAGCTCAGAAGGTCTCATATTCACCAATCACCATTGCGGGTATGATGTCATCGCCGGCGCAAGCACAGTTGATCATAATTATCTGAAAGATGGTTTCTATGCCCGCAACAGGGGCGAGGAAATACCCAGCACTTTGACAATCCAGTTTCTGGTGCGCATCGATGATGTTACCAAAGAAGTACTGGATTCATTGAATGGACTAAATGCAATGGACAGGGCAAAAAGACAAAGTGCCGTGTTGGCATCGATCAACAGGAGAATGAGCGATTCTACCCAGAATATTGAAACCCGTGTAAGTTCCTTATTCAAAGGCAACCAGTTTCTCGCTTTTGTGTACCAGCGTTACACGGATATCCGCCTGGTAGGTGCACCGCCCGAAAGCGTGGGAAAATTTGGAGGCGATACAGACAACTGGGAATGGCCAAGGCATACCGGCGATTTTTCAATCTTCCGCGTATATGCCGGTAAAGACAATAAGCCTGCAAAATATTCAGCGGAAAATGCGCCTCTCAAACCTAAATGGTACCTGCCCGTTTCTATCAAAGGGTATAAAGATGGTGATTTTGCAATGATATGGGGTTATCCCGGTGGTACCAATCGGTACGAAACTTCATATGGCGTTGCCTTATCCACAGATATCAACAACCCCACACTGGTTAAGCTGCGTGATGTCAGGCTGAAATATATGTTTGATGAAATGAAAAAGGACCCGGCTATCAAATTGCAACTGGCTTCTTCTTATGCAAGCATCGCCAACTATTGGAAATTTTACGATGGGGAAACAAAGCAGTTGCTGAAATATGATGTCTATGGGCAAAAGAAAAATTTCGAAGATAAATTTATTGCCTGGGCAAATGGGAAACCGGAATACCAAAATATATTCAATGAGTGGGGTAAAGCTTATGATGCCTGGCGTCCCTATGCGAAACAGCGCATGTATATAGGCGAGGGAATACTTGGCTCACCGTTAATATATTATTCTGCATCTTACCTCATACCACTGGAAAATGCACTGGTTAGAACCGGAACTCCGAAAGCTGCACTTAAAAAAGCGCTTGAAGACGCCGATAAAGGCCGTAAAGAGTTTTTGGAAGAAGAGAATAAGACATCCGATCAGAATATCCTCGCTGCGGTAACTATGATGTACTATAACGATGTCGTGAAGGAGCAGCACCCGGTCGGTTTTTATGGCAACCTGAAAAGCCAGTATGGGCCGTTGGATGATGAAGCCACTTATAAAAAGTTCGCGGCAGATGTATTCAACAAGACTATGATCTTCGACGATGCGAAATGGAAAGCTTTTATGGCTAACCCTGACGCCAATGTTTTGCAAAATGATCCTGCTTTCAACTATATGAGCGCATTTTATACAAACAATTATGCCAGCAAGTATTTGCCGCTCTACCAGCAATTCACATCCAAAAACGCTGAATACGGAAGATTGTACCTGAAGGGAATTATGGAGATGGATCCCGCAAAGGCAAAGATGATGTACCCCGATGCGACCTTCACCATGAGGGTAAGCTATGGGGCTGTGAAATCCTATCGCCCAAGAGATGCAGTGTTCTATGACTATGTAACCACTTCAAAAGGTATCCTGCAAAAGTATAAAGCTGGCGACTATGAGTTCGATCTTCCTGCAAAACAGATAGAATTGCTTAAGAAAAGAGATTTCGGGCAATACATCGATAAGCTTCATAACGACCTCGTGATATGTTTTATCACTACCAATGATATTACCGGGGGCAACTCAGGTTCCCCTGTAGTCAATGGCAACGGCGAACTGATCGGTCTTGCATTTGACGGTAACTACGAAGCGTTAAGCCATAAAATGGCATTTGATAAGGATCTTAACCGTACGATCAATGTTGACATACGTTATGTACTCTGGTGTATTGACAAGCTCGGCGGTGCTTCGAACATTATAAAAGAGCTGAAGATCGTTAAATAAACAAGTAGTTAGTTTTTTAAAAAGCGTTAAGTATCTTGCTTAACGCTTTTTTATTTCATAGTTGCTCAATCAAAAATGTACGGTATTGTCGAATAAAAAGATAATTTCGTTTTCAAATTGACTGATTGTTTTATTTAAGAAAAATAGTCACCTGCACTATCACGCTTTTAATGGTTGGCATGTCCCAGGCCCAGCAAACCAAGTTCAGCCTGGCAACAGATGCCAGTTTAGTAAGAAGTTTTAAGCAAGACCAGCGCTATTGGGCTTTTGGCCAAACGGTGAATTTTCATTTTCATTTTAATCCTCAGAATGGCGCTTACGCCTGGATCTGCTATTCTGCAAATGGGAGATTTACCAACCAGGTCACAGCCGATGCAAAATCTTCGACCACGTTTCCGCAACAGGTGAGCTATATCAACTGGGCACAATTGCGCTTCAACCACATCTCGATCGGTTGGAAGCGGTACCTGAAAGGAAGCTTCGACAGTGAAACAGGCTGGTCACTGTATGGGTACGCCGGTTTTGGACTAATGTTCGGAAGAGTATTGAATACGCAGCCAGTGATCGTTGATTCGAGTCTTTATGCCGTACCTGTACTGCCGGGCGAGGGAAGGTTTAAAAGATTGACGTTCGATGTGGGATTGGGCGCCGAAATTCCAGTGGGAGCAGATATCTACATCTATTTCGAAGGAAGAACTTTGATACCGACAACCGATTACCCAAGTCAATATCTTTTTGTCAATGAAAATGCACCTTTTACTGCGTCACTCAACCTTGGAATAAGATTACTTTTCCAGTAACGACGCAACGTAAGATTGTTTTATAATTTCAACTATGGATTTACAGATTCAGGAGATAGAGCTCTATAAACTTTCGATTCCCCTCATAGAACCTTTTATTACTTCACTGGGCAGGGATGACAATGCCGAAAATGTACTGGTTAAAATCATTACCCGCGAAGGGATCATCGGGTTCGGCGAATGTAGTCCTTACATGCCGATCACCGGTGAAAGCCAGGACACCTGTTTTATCGTCGGCCAATATTTTGCCCGGATATTAAAAGGTAAAAATGCACTGGCCATTGAAGAATGCGTAGCCTCTATGGATAAACTGATCTATGGCAATACTAGCATCAAAAGCGCATTTG
>VBAT01000016.1:76455-84759 GCA_005884665.1 Bacteroidota bacterium | reverse complement strand
GCATCGGCGATCCCGAAAAAATGGCGGCTGATGCCATAAAAATAAAACAGTGGGGCTATCCTTTTATAAAAATAAAACTGGGTAACAACGGTGACACCGATGTGCTAAGGATAAAAGCGATCCGCGAGGCTGTCGGCAACGAGATTCCTTTGCGCATCGATGCCAACCAGGGATGGAATGTGGATGAAGCTATTAAAACATTACAGGCATTAGCCAAATATGATATCCAACATTGCGAAGAACCCATCCCCAAATGGGATTTTATGCAATTACCTAAAGTAAGAAAAGCCAGTCCTATTCCAATCATGAGCGATGAAAGCTGCGGAGATGAACATGATGCGGAAAGGCTGATCTATATCGGCGCCTGTGATTACTTTAATATCAAACTGGCGAAATCAGGCGGCTTGTTTAAAGCATTGAAAATGGTAAAACTGGCCGAAGCCAACAATATCCATTTGCAGGTGGGTGCCATGCTCGAATCACGCCTGGCAATGACAGCCTTTGCCCATTTTTCCTTATGCAGCCCTTTGATCGAGCACTACGATTTCGACACGGCTCTGATGTTTATTGAAGATCCTGTGACGGGTGGGATCATCTATGAAAAAAATGGAGTCATAAAAGTCCCGGAAACGCCGGGACTTGGTGCCACGATCGATGATAAGATCCTTTCCCGGTTTGAATCCGTTAAAATATGACAGTCGCCAAGCGGTTCATCTTGTTTCTTGCATTATACCTGCTAATTGCTTTTATTTTTAATCAGCTGCAGGACGTCAATTTTTTGAGGAAGTTGGGTCAAATAACTTCATGGCAGGTGATTATGATATTTATACTCCTGGGTGAATTGTTCGGATACCTTGCCTATAATGCCGCTAACTATGTGCAAATAAAGCAAAGGAATTTTTCCAGAAACCGCTTTATGGTTGGTGGTAATATTTTTAGTCTTTCGCTTTTCCTACTGATCGGCATACTAAATACAGTCTCGCATTATAAGGAATCGGCACATAAGAAAAAATTCGGCAACGTTGAATACAACCGTGGCGTCATGAATTCCTGGGTAAACCCTGACGAAAGTTATATTAAGATCGCTTTCTCAAAACTGGAATCACAATTTCCCGATTCAAATGTGCTGGAATTAAATTCATTCTCTGTTCATAAAACCGATACTTTAGCGGGCAACCCGAATGATACGATCTATACCGTTTGGTTTACCTACCTGCTGGAAAATAAACAACAGGATACGTTCTTTTCAAAAATAAATGTGTTCCGGCTTACCCCAATAATCGAATTGTTTAATATAAAGACCAGGGATAATCCTGAGTTTAGAAAGAAGCAGGAGGAAAGCCGAAAATTTCAGGAAGAGACATTTCGCGAGCTCCGCAAAGCCATTAGGCAACTCGGCGACACCATCCACAAGCAATCGCAAATAAAAGATGAGCTACGATAATAAATTGGACAACCCCGTTTGGCACTCCCTCAACGAAACTCACGCCGGGATGTCTATAAACTATAATAATTTAAAGTGCTACCATCCCGACTACTGCCCATTTGGCGGATATCAACCTGGAGACAGCATCTCGAATTACCTCGAAGACTATGCGGCGCTGATTGATAATTTTTTTATTGTAGGAGAAAAGCCGGCCTTTCCTCCCATCCTGGAATTGAAGGATGAATTGGTTTGTCTCCAGATGATCATTGATCAGCAACCCACTGAACTGTTGACCGAAAAGTTCATAAGATTGAATGGTGCATATGAAAACGAATTATTTGAACTTGTAAATCTTGTTCAGCCAGGCTATTTCCGGCACAAAACAGTTTTATTGGGAGATTACTATGGTATTTTTAAGAATGACCGGCCGGTTTCTGTTACAGGTGAAAGAATGAAGATGAATGAATGTACAGAGATCAGCGCTGTTGTCACACATCCCGACTACGTTGGCCAGGGCTATGCAAAGCAACTCATAGCATTTGTTGTAAACAAGATCCTGGAAGAAAATAAGCACCCCTTTCTACATGTCGCTGAAACAAACACTGGCGCCATTCATTTGTATGAAAAAATGGGCTTTGCTACTCGACGGAAGATCAGTTTCTGGAACGTTGGTAAAAAGTTGTAAGCCTGCCTGCGATCGGTCGCCAGAGGCGTTGGCCACCGGTGACCGGCAGGCAGGTTGTAAGTTTTAAATTATAAGTTTGCATCGCGACTATCGACTCGAATAACCTTCATCAATTCCTAAAATAAAGTTATGCTTGAGAAAGTAAATTGGGATGACGTACCTCTTGAACAGGTAAATCCTTCCATGCAACGAAGAATGTTGTGGGGAGAAAAACTAATGATCGCCAAAATGAAGTTCAGGGACGGGTTTATTGTACCCTTACACCATCATGTCCACGAACAGGTAACCCAGGTGATCTTTGGCCAAATGCGTTTTTGGTTTGGTGAAAATAAAGAGCAGGTAATGGATCTTTATCCCGGAGATGTTGTGGTTATCCCCTCTAACCTTCCACACGAAGCATTAATGATCGGCGATGTAGAAGAAATAGATACCTGGTCGCCTCCACGACAGGACTGGATAGATAAAACCGATGATTATTTAAGAAAATAGTTGTTACTCAATAGTGACGAGCAATGAACGGAACAATGATCCCGATAGCTATCGAAAGTGCGTCAGAGACTGACCAAGCCTTTAGACTGTTGTGCGCCAAACCCCGTAGGGGTTGAATCCCGGTAGAATCATTGTGTATTGTTTGCCGGCGCACCGTAGGTGCGCAATACGATGCCGATGTGTTACGGTTGCTGGCAAAATATTATTGTATCAACCAGCTGTAATCAAAATTTCATGCACTTTCTGCTCCATATCTTTTGTAAATTGAACGTTTATGGACCTCGGCTTAAAAAATAAAGTGGCCTTTATAGCAGCCTCAAGCAAAGGGCTTGGAAAAAGTGTTGCTCTGGAATTGGCAGGCGAAGGCGCAATAGCTATCATCAATGGACGAAACAAAGAGGAGCTGGAAAAGACAAAACAGGAAATTGAAGAACAAACAAATGCAAAGGTCCTCGCTATTGCCGGCGACCTGTCGATAGAGACTGAAAGAAACAAGATCATCACAAGCGCTCTGCAGGCATATAACAAAATAGATATCCTGGTCACCAATACCGGCGGCCCGCCTACCGGCAGGATTGAAGATCTGAAAAAAGAGGACTGGGATCATGCGTACAATAGCCTGCTGGCAAGTGTTGTCGCATTGGTCACTGGGTTTTTACCGGGAATGAAACAACAAAAATGGGGAAGGATCATTTCCATTACTTCAATTACTGTCAAACAACCAGTCAATAATCTCCTGTTGTCTAATTCAGTCAGGGCCTCGGTCACAGGGTTAATAAAAACACTGGCCAATGAGCTGGGCATATACAATATAACCGCCAATAATGTATTGCCGGGCTATACCGAAACTGAGCGATTGAAAGATTTGATGAACAATAGTCCATCTTTCGCTTCGGTAAAAAATGAGATACCCCTGGGACGATTTGGTACACCCGCAGAATTTGGTGCCGCTGTTGCATTTCTTGCAAGTGAAAGAGCCAGTTATATCACGGGCATCTCGTTGCCAGTAGATGGCGGCTGGATTCGGGGCATTGTTTGACAAACGGACCATGAATAAAAAATTCCCATATCGTTACCGCATCCTGATCTTCCTGTTTTTTTTAACTTTTATCACTTATCTCGACAGGATTTGTATTTCTCTTGCCGGAGTAAGGATACAATCAGAATTTAATCTTTCAAATGAAAAATGGGGCTGGGTTGTGGGCGCGTTTTCTCTTGCCTATGCCCTGTTCGAACTCCCCTCCGGCATACTGGGTGACCGCATCGGTCAGCGAGCTGTTTTTATACGCATCGTTACCTGGTGGTCGCTGTTCACCATTTTAACTGGCTTGACTAATGGTTTGCTTTCATTAATTGTTGTCCGTTTCTTATTTGGTATTGGGGAATCGGGAGCTTATCCTACCAGTTCTGCCGTTATCTCCCATTGGTTTCCGACTACTGAGACTTCGCGAGGCCTTTCGGCTCTATTTATCGGTCAGAATGCAGGATCGGCCCTTGCACCACTGATTGTTATTCCTATAGCCATAGCATTGGGATGGCGTGCTTCGTTTTTTGTAAACGGGTTGATCGGGTTGATCTGGGTGGTTGTTTGTGTTTTATGGTTCAGGAACAATCCTTCGGAAATAAAAGGTATTAGTGAAGAAGAGAAAAAGTATATAGAAACAACCAGGCGATTTGTTACACACCAGAAATATTTTCCCTGGAAGATAGCGCTGAAAAGCAAGAGCCTTCGTGCTCTGGTCGTAGCTTTTTTTTGTACCCAATGGGCGCAGTATTTTTTTGTTGCCTGGATGCCGATCTATTTACAAAAAGGGAGGCATTTTACAGAAAATGAAATGAAGAATATCGTGTTTTATTTTTTTGCGGTCGGCATAGCAGGCGTATTGTCGGCAGGTGTGTTAAGTGACTGGATCGCTAAAAAAAGAGGGTTATTGTTTGGTCGGAAATTATTAGGCTTTTTAGCATTAAGCATACTGACACTTTCTTTCCTGGCAGCAGCCGTTACTTCCAGTAATATAATTGTTGTCGCCAGTCTCTATGTCGCTCAACTTTGTTATTCCTTTATCCCGGTGGTTTTTTTCTCGGTTTGTGTAGATATTGGCGGCGACCGGGTAGGAACTGTTACAGGGATAATGAATTTTTTCGGGCAAATGGGTGCATTTTTCCTGGCTCTCACTTTTGGGAAGATCGCGGACCTGGCACACAGTTTTGACACTCCTATGTTTATCATAGCCGCAGTATTGTTTACCGGGTCCCTGTTGTGGCTACTGGTAGATCCAACCCGGAAAATCGACGCAAGCGAGTTGAAAACCAACCAACCATTGCAACCGGGCTCACAATTCGCATAGCTTATTGCTCAACACATGCGCAGAAAACCACCACTCACCTGTTTACAGTGGTGCGGATACCAGAGGCAATCTATCTTAGTCGCATCAAAAACTGGTCGCATGAACATCACTTATCCTCATGTAATTCAAAACTGTGTAGGCGAAAAACTGATCTTCCGGAAAGTCGAGAAACATCTTGATGGCGATAAGGTTTTTGTTGAAAATTATGTTACGCCGGGCAATGGCCCACAAATGCATACACATTTGCAACAGGATGAATCGCTGACGGTAATAAAAGGGAAATTGGCCTACGAGATCGACGGACAACCGATTCAATATGCAGAGGAAGGAGAAACCGTGTTATTCAAACGCGGTATTCCACATCGCTTCTGGAATGCGAGTGAAGAAATGTTGCATTGCGAAGGATGGATCAAACCCGCCAACACTATTGTCTTTTTTCTAAGTGCTTTTTATAACGCTCAAAATAAATCCGGCAAAGCCGAACCAGAACAATTCGATAGCGCTTTTCTTATCAAACGATACAGGAAGGAATATGATCTGCCTGGTATTCCACGCCTGGTGAAAAAAATGATCATTCCTATTACTTACTATACTGGCAAACTTCTAGGAAAATACAAACACTTTAAAAATGCTCCGAGGCCGGAGGGGGATTATGTGAATTACTACCTATAGGTTTTACTTGTTATTGTAATTAACCATGCTTTCCATAGTTTTTTTTCTTGTTCTTTTCCCTTGATGGAAAAGAACCAAAAGATCAAGCCGATTTGATGGTCGCCATTCCCGATGACTGTAATTTTCCTAAAACAAATCGGCGAAACCACCCCGCTATTCGAAGGGCTCAAGGTCGATGTCCTCGCTACGTGTTATGCGACCACCCGGGAGGCGCGTCCCGCCAACTGGCGGGAAGGCGCTTGACCTATCACTATAATTTAATAACGGAGTGTTCTAAGGTCGATTTGCAGTATGACTGTGCTGACAATAGGGACTGATATTTCAAATCGGCTTGACTTTTTTTGTTACTTTTTTGCGTCAAGGCAAAAAAGTAAAGAATGAAACCCAACTTGTAACGGAATACTCTTGTCTATTTTTTGTTCTTAGAAAAAATATATACCAGTTAAAATTCATTCGCTTAAACCCTAAATACGCGTTTTCGAAAAAAAATATAACTTCATCCAAGATTAAAATTTTGAATGAAACAAATTCTTCTTCCAGCTTTCGCGGCCCTATACCTGGCTTCCTGCACCCATAACAATACATCTGAAAATAAAAATGGATCAGCTATGTCATCCAACGACACTCTTTACTTCAAAAACGGCTACTCGGATGTCAACGGTATAAAAATGTATTACGAGATGCATGGCGACAAAGGGGATTACCTGGTCCTGATCCATGGAGGAGGTTCTACGCTTGGAACTACATTCGGTAGAGTAATTCCCTTACTGGCAAAGGAAAACAAAGTAATCGCTGTCGAACTTCAGGCACATGGACATACCAGCGACAGGGAGGCACCAGAGAGTTTTGAACAGGACGCCGATGACGTAGCAAGATTGCTGCAAATCCTTCAAATTTCGAAAGCAGCTATTTTTGGTTTCAGCAATGGCGGGAACACTGCGATACAAATTGCAGTCCGTCACCCTGCACTGGTCAATAAACTGGTCCTGGCTTCAACATTCTACAAACGAGAAGCATTTCCTGCTGGTTTTTTTGAAGGGATGAAACTGGCTACATTGAGCGATATGCCTGAGCCCTTAAGAAATGCTTTTCTCAAAATAAACCCGGACAGCAACGCTTTATTGACCATGTTCAACAAAGATAGGGAGCGCATGCTGCAATTCAGGGATTGGAGCGATGAACTGATGCGTTCTATAAAATCGCCAACACTGATCATTAGCGGCGACCGGGACGTCGTTAGCGCTGAACATGCGGTTGTCATGTCTAAACTTATTCCCAATGCAAGATTGATGATATTACCGGCTATGCATGGAGCCTATATTGGTGCGTCGGAAGTTCCCGATGCTGGCGGTAAACTACATGAGCTGACCGTGGCAGTTGTCGAAGATTTTTTGAACAAACAATAAAAAATATTTTCAATGCTTAGTCAATCCTTTAGCAATATTCTCGATGGGTGGATAAAAGAACTGGACAGGTATAGTTTAGACCAACTATTGGCCAAGCCTGCTGCGGGCTGGTCAATGGGACAGCTCTACCTTCATTTGATTGAGGCTACGGGCTATTCCCTGAAGCAAGCGAAAACATGTACAACAGGCAATGATAATATGAGCGGTGAAAAATTCCTGGCTGCTGAAAAAATATTCAGGGACAATGAGCTCCCTGATATATTCATTGAAGGCCCGCCCTCGAATGCGAAAACACCGCAACCTCTCAATAAAGATCAAATTCTGCAAGGGTTGATAGATTTAAAGAACAGGTTTATTGAAGTGTCAACCCTTGTTGAAAAAAATCAGGGCAACGGTAAAACAAAACATTTTGGTCTTGGCTATCTTACCGCAGGTGAGTGGCTTCAATTTGCCGAAATACACTTTCGGCATCATTTAAGACAAAAGAAAAGACTGGATGAGTTTTTAAAAGAAAAAAGTGTTGGTTGAAAATCATATGATCAATAGAAGGCTATGAATACCCTCTTGCTTCGGTAGTATTTCACCCGATAGCTATCGGATTTAAATTTGCCCCCAGAGAAAAAAGCTCCGTGGCTCTCTGCGGCTGCCTTGGTGTAGCAATATCGAAGTAAGGTCGGCAGGGCACGACTTTTTTTCTCTGTGTTCTCTGTGGCCATTCTGACGGGACAGCAATCATTATCTTCACATCATGCATGCCCTCACCTTCGCTGGAAAAGAAACTATAGAATACAACAGGGTTGCCGATCCCGTATTAGTTCAACCCACCGATGCCATTGTCAAAATAACAATGGCCGGTATCTGCGGCTCCGATCTTCATGTGTATCATGGAAGGGAATCCGGGTTGGACCCCGGAACAGTGATGGGTCATGAATTTGTTGGCGCTGTTGAAGAAACAGGCGCTGAAGTAAAAAAATTTAAGAAAGGAGCAAGAGTCCTAAGTCCCTTTACCACTTCCTGTGGTGAATGCTACTATTGCCTCATTGGTCTCACCTGCCGTTGTGAAAAAGGCAAGCTGTTTGGATGGGTTGAGCACGGCCATGGCTTGCAGGGAGCTCAGGCCAGCTATATCCGTGTCCCGATGGCCGATACCACTCTCCTGCCATTAAGCAGCGACATTGACGAAAAAAAAGGACTGTTGTCAGGTGATGTTTTTTCTACCGGTTATTTCTGTGCTGACAATGCGGGCATAAAGCCGGGAAACGTTTATGCTGTGATCGG
>VBAT01000016.1:16696-76449 GCA_005884665.1 Bacteroidota bacterium | reverse complement strand
TTGCTGCAAAACACCTGGGTGCAGAAGTATTATTTGCAATTGACACCATACCCGAACGATTAGCCAAAGCAAAACAGTTCGGTGCTATACCGTTGAATGCATCGCTGACTGACGTAAAAGAACAAATTCTAAGTTCCACACGGGGACGAGGCGCAGATGCAGTGATGGAAGTAGTGGGAAGTGAACAAACACTGAAGCTAGCCATTGATATACTGCGGCCGGGAGGCACGATATCTTCAGTGGGTGTTCATACAGCAAAATATTTTGCGTTTTCTCCCGGCGAAGCGTATGATAAAAATCTTATTTACAAGAGCGGTCGTTGCCCTGCACATTACTATGCAGAAAAGTTGCTGATGGAAGAATTACCTCAACGTTACGCAATCGAAGATATCATTACGCACACATTTCCGTTAGCCGATGGCGCAAGAGCGTACGATGTTTTCGATAGGAAACTGGATAATTGTATTAAGGCTGTACTTGTAACCTAAGAGAGCGGGAGCGAGCACAAATACTACATAGAAAACACTGCTTCTCCGCATTTCTTCTCAGAATCCTAACTGGCTCCCACCTGTTCTCGGATCTGTTTTCGTTTCCAGTTTGTATTCTTTCGGTGGCTCCTTCCCTAACAGGTTCTTTACAAAATAGTCCCAGCGCCTGCGCATCATGTAGGGTGAATATTCTCCATAGCCATGTTGGGCATTGGGAAATACAACCAGGTCATAATCTTTATTGGCCTTTGTCAGCGCATCTATCACTAACATGGTATTATAAGGTGGGACATTGTTATCCATCAATCCATGCGCCAGCATCAGCTTCCCCTTGAGATTTTTTGCATACACCTGGTTGGCCTGCGCTTCATAATTGTCTTTGCCATCCGGTCCTTTTGTCATTAACCCGATATATCTCTCACCCCAATCATCTTCATAATTACGATTATCATGATTGCCGGACTCGGAGATACCTACTTTGAAAAAATCGGGATAGCGGAACATAGCAGCCGCAGTAGCAAACCCACCGCCGGAATGGCCCCAGATACCGATGCGGTTTGTGTCCATGTAAGTGTACCGTTGAGATAACTGGCGGATGGCAGTGACCTGGTCGGGTAATGTGTTTTCACTCATGTTGGGATAATACATGTCATGAAAACTTTTATTGCGGTCGGGATTGCTGGTGCCTTCAATCAGCACGACCACAAATCCCAGCTCGGCAAGCGCCTGGTGATCGCCTCTTCCGGCCGAAAACGTCCAACTGCCCACACTACCCTGCTGCGGGCCGGGATAGATGTAATCGACCACAGGATATTTCTTATTAGGATCAACATGAGTAGGTGTGAATACCAACCCATAAATATCTGTTTTGCCATCATGTGCTTTTACCGTCACAGGTATAGGAGGTTTCCAGCCCTTTGCCTTTAACCTGGATATATCCGTTCTTTCCAGTTCGATAATCTTCTTCCCGTTCTTATCCCGCAATACCGATATTGAAGGCACATCCGGTTTCGAATAGGTATCTATAAAATAATTTTCCGAAGGTGACCAGCTCACCTGGTGAGTACCCGCCTCTGGCGTTAACACCGTGAAATTCTTTCCATCAAAACCGATCCTGCAAAGCTGGCTGAAATAAGGATTCTCCTGTTGCAACCCATTTGCGATAAAATAGATGTTGCGGCTCTTTTCATCTACTCTTGTCATGCGTAGCACAACCCAATTACCCTTCGTGATTTGGTTCTTCAGCTTGCCGGTAGTAGCGTCATATAAATATAGATGACCCCAGTCGTCCCTCTCTGAATACCAGATAAACTCCTTTGTCTTTGGTAGATAACGCCAGTTGATGGCCCCTTGTCCTGATTCATATTGCGTAGCCACGGTTTCGTCAAAGACCTCCCTCACTTCACCTGTTACTGCATTTGCAATGCGCATTCTTTCATTTTTATGATCGCGCGATGTGGAGAGAAATGCAAGCTCCGTACCATCAGCATTCCAATCCACGTCATCAAAGGTGCCGCTGCTGGAGATGTCATCACTTAACGAAGCGCGATGAGGATCAGGCTGAACATTTAACATGATGACCCTGGGTTCATCTACGTCGATTATGCAACGATGGATCATTGGGATATCCTTATCTCCCGGCAAAGGATATTTCCAGGCTTTCAATGCGGGATGGCCAACATTGGTTGTAGCAAGATACATATCACCCACATTACGCTGGTCCTGTTTAAATGTGGCGATCTTTTTTGAATCCGGCGACCATCTTAATACGGGCCTGTCGCTGCTTGTCCAGCCGGCATTATCGGTTGCATATCCAAAATCCGTGATGCCATCTGTAGTGAGTTGCGTTTGTTTGCCAGTCTTTATATCCCTTACCCATAAATTATAATCCTTAATAAAAGCCGATTTTGTGCCATCCGGCGACCGCACTTCATTTCCCCGGCCAAATCTTCCGCCGCCTGGTCTGCTTAGGTTACCGGTAAGCTGCGTGGTATCGGCTACCACCGAAAAATCCTGCAGGTTATACTTCCATTGCTTTCCATCCGCGCGAAAAAAGATTGAATTTCCGTCCGCAGAATAATTGATCGTTTGAAAGGGGAGCATGGAAGGTTTATACGTTCTGCCAGTTGCTGCTGAAAGCACACTTGCCAATTTTTGCTGATCGAATGCAACAGTACGGGTTCCTTTTGCCGCGTCGACCGCCACAAACTCAGTTCCTTCCGGCGTGAGTACCCGGTACCAAAATTTATCCCCGTCTAACCAGTTAGGAGTAACGTTTCCCCGGTCTATGTACTGCTGGGTGCTATAACTCATCATATCTTCCGCATCCCGGTAATCCTCTACGGTTAGTGCATTGTCCTGGGAAAAAGATAAAAGAGCAATAGTGCAGGATGTGAACGTCAATAAGAGCCTGTGCATAGAATTAAATTTAAGTTGTTGCCCTTTTGAAAAACAGGCAACGGGAGACGCAATTTAAATGCTTTTAGTTAAATGATTCTAGATACTGTCATTGCGAGCGGAGCGAAGCAATTTTTTATGCCACTTACTCTCCCTCTCCTTGGAGAGGGAGTCGGAGGGAGAGGCTGGCTACCTGGTGCAGCCACCTGATGTATATCTAAAAAAATCAAACCGTGCAGGAATAATCGTGCTGGTATCAACAAAACCTTTCAGTGCAAACAGCCCGATATAGGCGGGTTTTAGATCAATATCCCTCCGAAGGATCTCTCTGAATGCCGAATTCGGCATGCTACCATTGGCGAACAGCAACCTTAAACTCCTGCCATTCTTTTCAATTCGCAAGGCGAAATGCAGGAGATTTTGCCTGACCAATTCTTCGTTGGCGGAATCTATTTTGAAAAGCAACTGGTGTACGATCTCCTCTGGTTTGTCGGATATCTTACCGCCGGA
The DNA here is from genome assembly GCA_005884665.1 of Bacteroidota bacterium. Classification (GTDB taxonomy): domain Bacteria; phylum Bacteroidota; class Bacteroidia; order Chitinophagales; family Chitinophagaceae; genus VBAT01. Next base: position 73,054 of record VBAT01000016.1, on the reverse strand, counting down.
TATGATAGCCTGGATGATGATTTCTCTCGATCGCGGGAAACCCCCGTAAAAATCGTTATAGACAAGCGACAAGCGAAGACTTTTGCCGGCAAAAGAAGTATCCTCGAGCAACAATATACCAGCCTGTTGCCAGTTTTGGAGCGGTACAAATTCGGATAAATGTATTTCTGTGACGAAACAATCAGCGTTATTTTTTCTCAACAACAGGTCTTTGATATTGGGACGGTTCACTGAATCGGGCCAGTTATCGCCTTTCAATGTAAACAATGTCAAATGACCGGGCCTTTCATTTCTGCGATTCCAGTGGTCAGCATCTTTCGCCCTTACAAACCATCCACGGCTTGATAAGGAATCCTCCTGTAGCTCATGAAAATCATCAGTAATATCCTCCTTGTGTTCTTTTGCCGGATCAAATAAAATTGATGCTGTGACGACTGAGGCCACTAATGCTACCATGACAAGAATGATCGCTCGCCTTTTTCTGCGTGGCAGTTTCTTTGCCGGCTGCTGAAACTGTTGCCGGTATCGAAACCAATAGGGGTAATGACTTTCTTTATTCTTTCGCAGCACTTCATCCGTATAAGGCGCCTCCAGCAGAAACCGGGCAAACGTATCAAGAGTGGCCACCGAGGGATTTTCCTCTTTGCCGTTTACGGGACCGTGAACGAATAACGAATAATTTTTTATGCTTTTAGCGCCAATTACCAGCCCGGTCTGATCCAGGATCTTCTCTGAAAAAAGCCTACTCTCCGTTTCGGTAAGGCGGCCGGTCAGCGGATGGCCAAAACATTTTTCGTATGCTTTTTTAAATAAAGCAATGAAAACAGATGTATCCAAATCATTCATAGCATTAGGCTTATGCTTTCTTCCGTTTCCAAATCTACAATTCCAGCAGAATTCCACGCTGCTTCCGGCTGTTTGATCCAGCAGTCATCAATTTTGCTTTTTAAAAATACAACCCAATTCCAATTTTATCGCACATGAAATTCCTGCTTGCGTTTATCCTGTCCACTAGTTGCTATCCTGTTTGGTCACAACAGTTACAACTACATTACGATCTCCGGCATTCAGTAGACCCTGATCACACCCACAAAAACTTCCCTGCTTTTTATTTTGAATATTTTCGCCCGCCCAAAGCGGATTCTTTTTACGGAGCTGTAAAACCCGGGTCATTTTTGTTAAAAGCCCAATCCGAACTTTCAGGTCAGCGGAATAACATGGGGCAATATTATATGCAGATCTCACAGGGATTCCGTTTCTGGAAGCCAAAAATTTACCTGCAGGTTCAGTACAATGGTGGCCTAGGTATCGCCGAGCCCGGATCATATGGTTATTATTTAACCAATGCTTTTTCGCTGGGCCTGTCTTATAGTTTTCAATGGAACAATCTCGCGTTCTTCAATATTTATAGTTGTTATAAATACACGGCTTTTCAAAAACCCAGTCACGACAATATCAGCGCATTCTTCTGGTTAATCTTTTTTTCAAAATATGCAAACAGCTTTACGGGTAATATCGTTGGGTTGACTGAGAACAGGAATCATGGAGATTCATTTACTATGATGAAGTCCGGGAAAAGGTTTTCCGTTTTCAGCGATCCTCAATTATGGCTTAAACTATACAGGGGGTTTTCGGGTGGATCGAAGATCAATATCTATTATCATCTATTGGCAGAAGACGATCGCTGGCAGTTCTATCCATCAATCGCGCTGAAATATCAATTCTGAGAACCTGTTCTATGTTAAGCCAACGTTCTGGGCGCTGGATCCTGACTATAGATTATCGACTATCAACTCTTCACTTTATGCTTTTTTTGGCTTCTGTTTAGTGACCAGCGGTGGATTATCCTTCCATCTCCAAAGGTACATGCACGCATAGGTCCGGTATGGGCTCCATTGCTCTGCGATCTTGACAATTTTGCTAATCATTATCTTTTTTTTGCGATGCCTGAGATCATATAACCCGATAATGGCGTTTTGAAGACCCAGGTCATCCGGAGCAAATACATCTTCCCTGCCCAGGGCAAACATCAGAAGCATTTCTGTAGTCCAGCGACCCACACCTTTTATTTGGGTGAGATATGCTATCACATCCTCGTTGCTCATCTTCGATAATTTTTTATGATCCATGCCATGTTCCATTTCAAAACGGGCAACGTTTTGCACATAACTCACCTTGGCATTGCTCAGGCCAATCGCTCTCAGTTTTTCAAACGGCGTGGAAACTACCTGTTGTGGGGTCGGCTCTCCGCCATAAAGGTCAATAAAGCGCTGTTTGATCACTTTTGCTACTTTGGTTGACAGTTGCTGGCTCATGATAGAGTAACAGAGATAAAGACAAAGATTCTTTTGTCCTTTTAATTCAAATACGCCATGCTCCCTGATCAGCTTTTTTAATTTTTCATCTTTTGAGAGATGTTTTACATAATGCATGAGCCTAAGTTAGGGAGGATTAATGTGGTTCAGTTAAGAAATATTGCTGAAATTTATCTTCGTTCCGGTCCAACACCGGCGCCCGAAAATGGAACGAAAGATAATCATGACTAAAGACGGTTCGGTAAGCATTTTTATCCCGGAAATGAATGTCACCTATCACTCTATTCACGGAGCTATTCAGGAATCTTTGCATGTGTTCATTGAAACGGGGTTATTATACCTGCTTAACAAGTCACCCGGTAAAACAATCAACATTTTTGAAATGGGTTTTGGTACCGGGCTGAATGCCCTGCTTACATTGATTGAAGCGGATAAGGTCAAACAACCCGTTCATTATACTGTCATCGAACTTCATCCTTTGGACCAGAGTGAAATTAAATTATTAAACTATTGCGAACAGTCCCGGCAACCTGTTTACCAGTCCGCTTTTGAAAAACTGCATAGCTGTGAATGGGAAAAAGATATCGTTGTAAATTCTTCTTTCACTTTTCACAAAACGAAGGCCGACCTTCTCAACTTTTCAACCCATCAACATTTCAACCTCATTTACTACGATGCTTTCGCTCCTGCCGCCCAACCTGAACTCTGGACGAAAGATATCTTTGAAAAATTATACAATATGATTTTACCCGAAGGGATACTTGTTACCTATTGCAGCAAGGGAGATGTGCAACGGTCGATGAAAGCAGCAGGATTTAAAATTGAGAAGGTTCCAGGACCGATTGGTAAACGCGAAATGATTAGAGCAGGAAAAGAAAGTTGTTAGTCATTAGTCTATAGTCCCGATTACTTACTATCGACTAACGACTATAGACTATAGACTAAAAACCTGGTTGTGTAAGCTTCGTTCCCGTCTTTGCCTTTTCTTCATCAACTATTTTTTTCACATCTGCCAGCAATTTCTTTGCGTCGTATATAATTCCGTCCTTGATCGTATAGCTGACTCCGCCTCTTCTTATCACTTCATTCTTTTCATTGAGCGCTATAGCGCCGGTTCCGTATAAAACCTGGAAGTTTTCCAATGGATTTGCATTCACGATAACAAAATCTGCCAGCTTCCCGACTTCCACGCTTCCAATCTCTTTTTCCATTCCCAATGCCTGCGCACCATATAAAGTGGCGGAGCGGATCACTTCCAACGGATGAAAGCCAGCTTCCCGTAACAACTCCAGCTCTCTTACATAGGCAAATCCGTAGAGTTCATAAATGAATCCTGCATCAGTTCCCACCGTAACTCTTCCACCCCGGTTCTTGTATTCGTTTACAAATGTCATCCACAACCGATAGTTTTCTTTCCATTGTATCTCCTGCTCGGTTCCCCAGCTATGCCAGTACGACCCATGAGATAATCGGCTGGGCTCATAGAACTTCCATAAGGAAGGCAACGTATAGCTATCATGCCATTCGGCTCTTCTTGCCCGCATCAGGTCCCGGTTGGCTTCATAAATATTAAACGTAGGATCGATCGTAAAATCAAGCGAGATGAGTTCATTCATTACTTTATTCCAATGTTCGCTGTATGGAGGTGCCGCCTGTTTCCAGAGTTTACCGGCTTCTTCAAAACGGTTCTGTTCATTTTGATAATTATAATTAAGCGGGTAATTCTGTATGGTTTTGTCTGTAAACAACGCTTCGGGCAAGCCATACCAATGTTCCATACTTGTCAGGCCAGCCCTGGCACTATTCAATACATTCCACCTGGCCACATCCATTTGGGCATGGTGGCAGGCGGAGCGCAAACCCAATTTCTTGTTTTCTTCCAACGCTGCCTTCATAATATCAGGTGCTGCATTGAAAAATTTGATACCATCTGCTCCTTTCTTTGCATTATCTCTTACCCATTCCCTCGCCTGCTCGGGTGTTGCAATAGGTTCTTTGCTTCCCTGTCCAAAAGCCGTATAAGCGAATATGCGGGGCGCCGTTATTTTATTGGCAGCGCTTAATCTTTTTTCCTCCAATACCCAGTCCAGTCCATTACCTGCCGAAGGATCACGGATGCTGGTGATACCATGCGCCATCCATAATTTGAAAACATATTCTGCCGGTGTGCCCTGCTCCTTTCCGCCGATATGACCGTGCATATCAATAAATCCGGGCAATAAATACATTCCCTCACAATTCAATTCCTTTCCTCCTTCAACGAGTTTTGGTCTTCGCGAGCTGTCTATTGCTATTCCTGGTGAGCCGACGACTGCTATTTGTTTGATCTTGTTCTTTTCAACCACAATATCCACCGGCCCGATCGGCGGCGCGCCAGTCCCATTGATCAAAATAACTCCACGAATGATGAGTTGCGGCCATGGACCTTCACCGTCATTTTTTTCCGGGGCCTTTTTGATCTGGGCAAAAACAAGGATCGGGAAAATGAGTACAAGGGAGAGAAATGGTTTTCGCATGAAGCGGTTGTTTGACCGGAAAGGTAAGGACATCCCAGGAATAGAGCGGGAAACAGAGCGATAGCGAGGAAGACAGCAAACTAAGAACCAGTCCTCTTCGACCTAAAAGACATCCCGCATTCAATATTCAAATTTAATATTCAAAACAATCACTCAACACTCCAAGACATACCGCCGTCCTTTTCATCCTTAATAGCAATACCCAACTGTAAGAGCTGGTTCCTTATTTTATCCGAAGTCACAAAATCTTTTTTGCTTTTTGCCTCCCTCCGGATATCAATAAGAAGTTGTATTACTCCCTGGAGTTTGCTATTGTCAGTTTCAGTGACCTGTTTCAGGCCAAACACATCAAAGAGGTAATTTTTGAATTTCTCCTGCATCAATGTCAATGTGTCCTTCGATAAAGATGAAAGATCAACAGTTTTATCCTTTATTGAATTAATAACGGGTACCAGTTCAAACATGCTGGCCAGTACTTTCGCAGTATTGAAATCGTCACTCATGTTTTCGTCGAACTCGTTCACCAGCTTTCTCACCTTTTCATCCAACTCTTTATTACCGGCTGGCCCCTTCGTATCGATCGACAACTTTTCCAGGTGATTATAAGCTTCAAGTAGTCTTTTCAATCCTTTCTCGGCTGCCTGTAATGCCTCATTGCTAAAATCGAGTGTGCTGCGATAATGCGTCTGGAGCATGAAGAACCGGACATTCATTGGCGAATAGGCTTTTTCCAGCAATGGATGGGAACCCGTAAATAATTCGCCCGGCAAAAATCCATTGCCAGCGCTTTTGCTCATTCGCACTCCATTTACCGTGAGCATATTCGTATGCAACCAATAACGCACCGGTGCCGTGTGATAACAAGCCTCCGATTGCGCAATCTCATTGGTATGATGGGTAGCTGCGAGATCCATTCCGCCGCCATGTATGTCGAATTGTTTTCCCAGGTATTTTTCACTCATCGCCGAACATTCAATATGCCAACCGGGGAAGCCCATGCCCCAGGGCGAAGGCCATTGCATCAGGTGTTCGGATGAGGCTTTTATCCAAAGCGCAAAATCCAGTCTCCCTTTCTTCTCATCCTGTCCTCCCAGGTCTCTTGTTCCTTCCAATAACTCTTCCAGTTTCCGATTCGTCAGGATGCCATACGGTTTCTCTTTGTTGTATTTCTCAACGTCAAAATAAACCGTACCGTTGACAACATAAGCATACCCGTTATCAATGATACATTGTGCCATTCTTATCTGTTCGGTAATATGCCCGGTAGCCGTTGGTTCAATGGTCGGCGGAAGATTATTAAACAGTTCCATCACCTTATGAAAGCCTAGAGTATACTTCTGTACTATTTCCATCGGCTCCAGCTGCTCAACCCTGGCTTTCTTGGAAAACTTATCATCTCCTTCATCCCTGTCGCCTTCCAAATGACCTGCATCGGTAATATTTCTTACATATCTGACTTTATATCCCAGGTACCGGAAATAACGATAAATGACATCGAACGAAATAAATGTGCGGCAGTTGCCAAGATGCACATCGCTGTAAACAGTAGGCCCGCACACATACATGCCTACATGACCAGATATTAAGGGAGTAAAAATCTCCTTGGTTCTCGACAGGGAGTTATAAACTTTCAGTTCACGCATAATGTGTCGCAAAAATAGTGTTTCTATGATTGGCCACAGAGAGTCGCGGAGGGCACGCAGAGGACCACGGAGTTATTTTCTATCTCATTCATTCCATCTCAGCGGCTCTCGGTGTATTCTCGGTGGTTCCCTGCCTGCCGGCAGGCAGGTCTGTGGGCTAAAGAACTCACCAGGGACTGCGTATGCTATTTTTTCAACCTGAGATCTGCAAGGATCAGGTAGTGATCCGAGTAATTTTTTATCACCCTGTTGAACTGGTTGATGGTAAAATTCTCATCGGCGCAAATATAATCGATACGAAGGGTGGGAGACAGCGCAGAAAATGTGCGGCCGATCCCAAAGCCTTTTTTTAAAAAAGCATCCTGCAAGTCGCCGCGAACGGTATTATAGGTATAAGAATTGGGCACATCGTTCAGGTCGCCGCAAAACAAAAAAGGATAAGGACTGTCCGCAAGCACTTTCCGGACTATATCGGATTGTATCTTCCGGTAACTCATGCCCGTTCTCAGTTTTGAAAAAATGGTTTTTGAATTGGACACTACTTCCCCTTCCGCCTCTTTTATCTTGTTGATTTTTTCGTAATCGCTTTTCTTGAATTGCAGGGATTGAAGGTGGGTGGTGAATACCCGGATCGTATCGTCATTCACTTTTATGTCTGCATGCATCAGTGCCTCGGGCAGCGAAGGCCTGGGGTAACGAACCATTCCGCTATCGATGATAGGGTAGCGTGAAAAAATGATGCTACCGATAAAATGATTGTCGCCGTCGTTATCATGCGAGTAATAATAGTAGGGATAATTGAAATGGTTTTGTATATAAACGATGTTGGGATACCAGGCGGAATCGTTGGAATGAAAGAATTCCTGCATACAAAACACATCGGCATTCTGTGCGGCGATCTGTTCCATCATCTTTAATCTTGTCTGGCTTCCTTTGTTATTGTTTCTTTTCATTTCAATAAACCGGGCCACATTCCAGCTGGCCAGGCGCAGGCTACCGGCTTCTTTTGCATAGTTAAACTTAGCGGGCGAATGAAAAGCAAAAAGAACCGTTATGCTTTTAATGCCCGGCAATAGAGCTATAGCCGATATCAGCGCCCATTTTCTCCGGATAAACAACCACCAGATCAGGAAGGCGATTACAATGATTAACAAAAAAGGAAAACCGAGACCAAGAAGTGCAATGAACCACCAGCGTTCAGGATTGATATACGGAGCCAAACAGGCCAATATAAAAAGGAGAGCAATCGCGGCATTGCAAAGGATCAAAAATCGCTTGGTGAGAAGGCGAAATCTTGTGGCCATTGATGCAAATTATGAAAACCCTGTCGTTACCAGAAGAAGCCGGCCAGGAAACCAGAAGCCCCAATTTCGTATTTATCATCTATTCCTGGCTTGCTCGTTTCAACAGTTCTTTTTCTTCCTCGGAAAGTGATTCATATCCCACCTGGCTGATCTTGTCAAGTATCTCGTTCACCTTTTGCTCCGTTACATTTGGTGTCCTTGTGTAAGGTTGCTTGTTTGACTTGTAAAAAAGCTCCTGTTTGACAAGTTTTCTTTTTTTAGGTTTATCAGGATTGAAAAGATTGGAGAACCAATCCCAAAGATTATTCATCCAGGCACCCCAGTCGTACCCGCGCTGGAAAAAAAACATATATAAAAAACCGGTCAATGCCCCCGCCAGGTGAGCAATATGCCCCCCATGGTTGCTAACAGGCAACGTCGCCAGATCGATAATGACGTAAATCGAAGTAATGATCCAGAGAGGGATACCACCTGCCAGCATTGGGAAGATCCGGTACCCGGGCGCAATGAAAGTGGTGGCTACTGCAATTGCCATTATACCTGCAGAAGCCCCCAGCGCTTCGGCACCGGGCAACTCCGGTCTCAATCCGGGTGCTATATTATATGCAAGAATAAAAGCGAACGCTCCACCCAATGCGCCGTATAAAAAAACAGGAATTACTTTTTTGTTCCCCGTAAGGTCCTGGAGTATATAGCCAAACATCCACAACCAGAGCATGTTCCCGAAAATATGCCAGAGACCTGTATGAGTGAACATGTGGGTGATGATAGTCCAGGGTCTCGATAGCAGCTTATGCGTTTCTGCCGGAACTGCAAGCCAATCAACTACGCCTGTATTGAATGCGTCATCTCCAGAGGGTCCATTCCCATATCTCAGGAAATAAAGCGCTCTGGCAAATTGAAGAAGCACAAAGATGATAAGATTAATAGCAACCAGTGTAAGCAGGGCACTATTGTCCTGGTTAAAAAGTGGACTTCTCTTGTATTGTCGTTCGTAATAAGGCATAGATCAACCGGAGGATAAAATTACGCCAAGAGTTCAAAAGAGATAAGGTCCTGGAAGAGAAAAAAAGCGATATAACTTTTCTTTCTGTATAATTTTTGCAATCGGATCAAATCACCTGCAAATAACGGTACAATCCTCACCCTTTCCCTCTTTTTTCTCCTTTTCTCTTAGCTAATAGAACGCTTTTCAGTGTTTATACTCCCTGCAGATTAGAGGACCATCAGGTTTTAGTATAAGCCTCACTCTTTTTCTCCTTTTCTCCTTTCCTCTTAGCTTACCTAGTAAAACGTTTTTCGGTTGGTTTTGTTCCAAATCAATACCATAATGAATCCCGTAATAGCACCGCCCAAATGCGCGAAATGGGCAATATTATCACCGCCGCCGACACCTGCAAACAAATCATAGGCTATATACAGTAATACAGCCCACTTGGCTTTGACTGGAATGGCTCCATATAGATATAATTCGGTATTGGGAAAAAGATAACCAAAAGCAACCACCAAGCCCATGATCGCACCCGATGCCCCAATGGCCCCAGCCAGGGCGCCCCCATGTTTGTTGAAACCGGCCTGGTTAACATTCAGTACATCCGGAAGTAATAAATATTCGCAACGAATATAAGCCACCAGCAAATGAAAGGCAGCTGCCCCAATTCCACAGATCAAATAGAACGTCAGGAACCTTTTCGAACCCCATACGCTTTCCAGCACCCTTCCAAACATCCACAACACAAACATATTAAGAAGAATATGCCAGAACTGCGGTAATGGCGCATGAGTAAACATATGTGTGAATATCTGGTAAGGAGAGAAATGCGGGATGACAACAGTAGGGGCGTTTTCGCGTAAGGCCTCCTGTAAACGATCGGAAATTATTGGTTGAAGAGAAAATTTGTCTGTCAGGTGATACTGACTGTCTAACATCATCTGTGCAACATAAACAAGAACATTTATGATGATCAGGTTTTTAACGATTGGCGGAAAATTCTGTGACCGGGTAAAACGAACATTACTCATGCTGCAAATTTAGCCGATATGTCTTAACCGAAACACGGAATTGGATCAAAGGTTTGCCAATGATTTTTTCAGTTTCAACTGAACCACATTTTCGATATGCTGTGTATGTGGGAACATATCCACGGGTTGAATCCGGGTGACCTCATACTTTTCACCCAATAAATTCAGGTCTCTCCCCTGCGTAGCCGGGTTGCAACTTACATACACAACCACCGGAGCTGCGATATCGAGGATCTTCTTTACCAGTTTTTCATGCATGCCTGCCCTCGGAGGATCTGTGATGATAACATCCGGGCGGCCATGCGCAACAAAAAAATCATTGTTGCAGATATCAATCACATCCCCCGCATAAAATTCCGCAGCGGTCAAATTGTTCAAAGCCGCGTTTTCCTTAGCATCTTCAATAGCCTCTTCGATCATTTCCACGCCGATGATCTTTTTGGCTCCTTTACTTACAAAAATGCCAATGCTACCGGTACCACAATAAAGATCATAGACCGTCTCCTTTCCTGTCAACTCCGCATAGTCCCTGGCGATCCTGTACAACTCTTCGCCCTGCCGGGTATTCGTTTGAAAAAAAGATTTTGGCCCAATCTTGAATTGGAAATCTTCGAGCTTCTCTGTCACGTACCCTTTACCGGAATAAATGACCGGCGCCAGGTCGTGCATGCTATCATTCCATTTTGTATTGATAGTGTACAGTAAAGTGGTGATGGCGGGTACCTGCTGCTCCAGGTATGATAAAAGTTTTTCAATTTTTTCGAGCGCATTTTCACCAACGATCACGTTTACCATTACCTCTCCTGTAGTGCAAATACGCAGTTGAATATTCCTCAAAAAACCTGTATGATGTCGAACATCATAATAAGAAAGTTGATTGGCCGCAGCATATTCCCTTATCACCTCCCTGACCTGGTTGCTGGGCTCGGCCTGGAGGTAGCATTTTTTTATGTCGACGATTTTGTCCCACAGGCCTTTGGCGTGAAAGCCTGCCCCTCCGGGCCCTCCAGCCCGCCTGCCCCCCGAGGGGGGGTTTTGGATAGACTCCGATATTTTGTGATATTCGGCCCCCCTGCCCCCCAAGGGGGGGGTTTGGGAAGACTGCGATATTTTGTAATGTTCTTCTTTAAGAGAAGTTGAACCTTCATCAAAACCTTGCTTTAATGTCTCGTCTCCGTTGGGGTTCCAAACCCCCTCCCTTGGAGGGGTTGGGGGAGGCATCTGCTTCGGGGGGTGGGATGACCATTCTGATTCAGGTATATATCGATAAGTTCCGAAAGTATATTCCAGTTTGTTACGATAATATCTGTTTTCTTTGGCTCCCACAATTGGCAGGATTTCGGGAAGAGGGATTTTGCCGATGCGTTGAAGGGCATCCTTCACCTGCTGCTGTTTGAATTGCAATTGCTGCTCATATGATACCATCTGCCACTGGCAACCGCCACAATCTCCGAAATGGGAGCAGAATGGTTGCACCCTCGAAGGCGATAATTGATGAAAGACCAGGGGATAACCCTCCGCCCAGTCTTTTTTGTTCTTGAAAAGGAACACATCTACTATGTCACCGGGCACTGTCCTCTCTACAAAAACCACCTTTCCCTGCCAGCGGCCCAGCGAACGGCCCTCCGCCGCATAGTCCTCGATAAGCAATTTTTCAAGGACCGTATTTTTTCTCTTTCTTTTCACGGCGCAAAACTAAGGGTTTAACGGTTGGAGGGTTTAATGGCCTGCCTGCCGGTAGGCAGGTTAAAAGGTTAGGTTTCTGATAACGGGAGTCTTCCCAGAGGAGGCTAATCGATATTTTTGAAGAAGGGGGCAACTAACCGGCCTGGAAACGAGTCTTCTCATTAACCAACTTTAAACATCTGCCATTTAACTTTTTAAACCTTTTAAAATATCTTTACCGGATTATTCTGGCTCATGAAAAAATTGTTGTCGATCCCCGTTTTACTACTGACCACCCTTGCGTTCGCCCAAAATGGTTACGAGATAAAAGTCACTTTAAAGCCTTTTAAAAATCAATTTATCTATCTCGGTCATTATTCCGGTAAGCAGTTTCCTATTGTAGATTCTGCAAGGCTGAATGATAAAAGCGAAGCGGTTTTCAAGGGAACAAAGAAGTTGGGCGGCGGTATCTATATTGTTGTATTTCCTGCCAAGAACAATTATTTCGAGGTACTTGTTGACAAACAACAGCATTTCTCCATCATTGCCGACACAGCTACGATCCGGAAGAAAAAGCAATTCATTGGCTCGCCGGATAATGTGTTGTTCGATTCTTACCAGGCAGAAATGGCAAAGTTGGGCAGGGAAATAGACTCAGCCCGTAGAAACCTGGCAGCTTCCACTACCGCGAAAGATTCCGCTCATTGGAGTGCAGAATTGAAAAAGATCGATACATCGATCAATGTCTACAGGAAAAGTATTATTACAAAGAATCCCGATAACATTCTCGCCGTATTACTTCACCTGATGGAAGAACCTGTCGTACCCCCCGCCAGCCAGCAGCCGGGTGGTAAGTATGATTCCACGTTTTCCTACCGGTATTTCAAATCTCATTACTGGGATGGGGTCAATTTCTGGGATGAACGCATCGCCCGCACCCCCGCTTCGCTGTTTGATGAAAGGTTAGACAAATATTACAATACTCTCGTTTATCCCAGCGCCGATTCAGTGATCAAAGAGATCGACTGGATGTTAGGTTATGCAAGCGGCAGCGAAGAACTTACCAGGTTCCTTCTCGTAAAGTTTGTGAACCGCTATCTTAACCAGAAATACATGTGGGAGGATGCAGTGTTTGTTCATCTGTTTGAAAAATATTTTTCACAAAGGGAATATTCCTGGCTTACTCCCCAGGGAAAGAAAACAATTACCGATAGGGCCTATAGCCTCATCCCAAACATTATGGGCAAACCGGCAGAGAATATTTCACTGCCAGACAGCGATGGAAGAATGATCAGCCTCTATGCCGATACATCATCAAGGTTCACCATCGTTTGCTTCTGGGACCCTACCTGCGGCCATTGCCAGGAGACGCTTCCCATCCTGGATTCAATGTACAGGCTTAAATGGAAAACAGCCGGCGTAAAAATGTACGCGGTAGCCAAGGAAACTTCAGGCAATAAAAAAGACTGGCTTAGCTTTATTAATGATCATCATTTGAATGACTGGACCAACGTTTATTATTCCAGGGAAGATGAAAAAAAGAGAGTAGACGCCAATATACCCGGTTATTCGCAGCTGTATGATGTGCAGAGCCTGCCAACGGTATATTTGCTTGACAAAGAAAAAAAGATCGTTGCCAAAAAACTGACCTGGCAACAGACCGACGATATATTGCAACTGAAACTAAAAAAGCAATAACACTTGGGTTGTAGAGTGTATGTTTCTATATAAAACCACCGAAAATTCAATACTATGAACAGAAGATGGCTTGCTGCCTTCGTCGCTATTGGTGTATCGCTTACTGCTTCGTCCCAAACTTTGTTTACCTACGGAAAGTACTCTGCTGATTCCAAAGAGTTCCTCCGGGCCTACAATAAAAACAATTCGCAGTCGCCAGCCAATAAAACCCAGGCGATGAAAGATTATCTTGAACTGTACATCAATTCAAGATTAAAGATCCAGGAAGCTTATGAACGGGGTTATGATACCCTGCCCAATATAAAAGGCGAAGTAGAAACACTGCGTTCCCAGATCATCGAAAACTATATGAGTGACCCTGAGGCGATCAACCGGCTGACTGCAGAAGCTTTCCAGCGAAGCCTTAAGGATATTCATGTTGCCCACATCTTTATTTCATTTAAGAATAGCTCCAATGTTGAAGACACAGCCGCGGCTTCAAAAAAATTAAGCGAGGTGCTTGCACGCCTCAAAAAAGGAGAAGATTTCCTGAGAGTGGCAGCCCAGCTTTCCGATGAGCCTTCCGCAAAAGCGAACAAAGGGGACATAGGCTATATTACCGTATTTACTTTGCCTTATACTTTTGAAAACATCGTATACGCCACTTCTCCCGGCAGCTATTCCAAACCCTTTACCTCCAGGATCGGTTACCATATTTTCAAAAACCTTGGAGAGAGAAAAGCCGCTGGGAAAATAAAAGTGCAACAAATACTTATCGCATTTCCACCGGAAAGCGATGAAGCAACAAAAAAGAGAGCGGGTCAACTGGCAGACTCATTATATCGCCGAATAATAGCAGGAGATAATTTCAGCAAACTGGCTACTGCCTTCAGCAACGACTATATCAGCGCTGCCACTGGGGGCAACATCCCGGATGTTTCCGTTGGAGAATATGAGCCGGCATTTGAAAAAATGATCTGGTCGTTACCAAAGAACGGGGCAGTCAGCAAGCCGTTTCTTACCACGCATGGTTATCATATTGTAAAACGCGTAAGTGCCCGGCCCGTTGTTACCAATGCGTCCGATAAAGCCAATACAGAGGACCTAAAACAAAAGATCATGGCTGATGACCGATGGAAAACGGCAAGGGATTTCATCTATGCACGTGTACAGAAACAACCCGGTGTGAAAAGGCTTGATTATAACAATGCTGCATTGTGGGCGCTTACCGATAGTATTTTTGAAGGCCGCCGTACAGGCAATACGATGGGCATGAACCAGCAATCGCCTTTGTTCAAAATAGGCGATTCCACGATAAGAGTGTGGCAATGGATAACCTATGGCCAAATGAACCGTTACAGGCAGGATCGGAGCGGATTAAAAACCTATCCCGACCTGATGGATGAGTTCACAAAGTCGATGATGTATGAATATTATCGCTCGCACCTTGAAGATTACAGTGATGAATTTCGCGTGCAGATGAATGAATTCAGGGATGGGAATCTTTTCTTCGAGATCATGCAGCAGGAAATATGGAACAAAACCCAGAATGATTCAGCCGCATTAAGTATCCTGTATGATAAGAACCGTGAAAAATACAATTGGAAAGCCAGTGCCGATGCCGTAATATTTTTCTGTTCGGATGCTACCACTGCAAAATCTTTATACGAACAGCTAAAGAAAGCTCCCGCCGACTGGAAAAAAGTAGTTGAGCCCATGAATGAAAAGGTGGTTGCCGACTCTGCACGTTATGAATGGGAACAAATCCCCGGTCTTGGCAAAGCTGCACCCAAAGTGGGTATGCTTACTGCCAATACAACCAATACAAGTGACAATACTTTCTCATTTGCCTATATCGTGAAAGTTTATCCCAATCCTTCTCCTCGTTCATTCAATGATGCCAAAGGTCTGGTGATGAATGATTACCAGGCGGCACTGGAAGAGAAATGGGTGCAGGAACTGCGAAAGAAATATCCTGTGACAATTGATCAGAAGGTTCTAGCCGATATTTCTAAATAGGTTTGATGCTAGATGACAGATTCATCGTCCCATAGGGACGTCATCTCGGTGGCTAGCTAGGAGTATAATGTTTGTTAATCGCGCCGTAAGTGCGAAATATCACTACGAAATCCGATGATCAACAGAGTTGTTTAACAACATTCGCTACGATATGCGGCTTGCCCAGTGTATAATAATGCAGAACTGGAACACCGTTTTTCTTAAGATCACGGGATTGATGCAATAACCATTCAGCGCCTACCTGTTCTACTTCTTCATCTGTCCTGCATTTTAATATTTCGTTTGAAAGATCTGTTGGCAGATCAATATGAAATGTCTTGGGTAAAACAGTAAGTTGCTTCTTCGAATAGACCGGCTTGATACCCGGGATGATCGGCACAGTGATCCCGGCATCCCTGCACGCTTTTACGAAGGCGTAATACTTGGAGTTATCAAAAAACATTTGCGTCACGATATAATCGGCTCCTCCTTCCACTTTCATTTTTAAGTAACGAAGGTCAGATTCCATATTGGGAGCTTCAAAATGTTTTTCCGGGTAACCGGCCACACCAATACAAAAAGTAGTTCTTGAAGTTGCCTTGAGATCTTCTTCCAGGTAAATGCCTGAGTTGAGGTTCATCACTTGCCTCAGCAGGTCGCTAGCATATCGGTGTCCGCCGGGTTCGGCCTCAAAAGCGGTTTCATTTTTGGCGGCATCTCCGCGAAGCACCAGTACATTATCGATACCCAGGTATTGAAGATTTAGCAACGCGTCTTCAGTTTCATTGACGCTAAAACCGCCACAAATGAGGTGGGGAACGGTGTCAACATCATATTTGTTCATAATGGCCGCACAGATGCTTTCGGTCCCAGGTCTTTTGCGAATGATCACTTTTTCAAAAGTGCTATCACCTCTTTTTTTGAAGACATGCTCGCTTCGGTGATAAGTTACATTTATATAAGCCGGCCTGAACTCCATCAACGGGTCAAGATGGGAATACAGGGCGCCGATGCCTTTTCCCTTCAAGGGCGGTAATACTTCGAAAGATATAAGCGTTTTGCCGTTAGCCTGGTTGATATGATCGATAACTTTCATGACTTGATTTCCATCCCGGTTTCACCTTTGACGGGAACGTGCAAAGCTAATGATGCAAGGCCATTATCCAAAGTCATTGTTAAATCAAAATATTAGCACTCGCTTTTATATTCAAAGCTTAATTTTGCCCCTCATGTCAATGGTAATACATACAAAGAACCTCGTTAAGACATACAGTGGCCGGTCGGTAGTAAACCATGTCAGCGTGGATGTAAAACAGGGTGAGATCGTTGGTCTGCTTGGACCCAATGGAGCGGGTAAGACCACTTCGTTCTATATGGTGGTGGGATTGATCAAGCCTGACGAAGGCGAAGTCTACCTCAATGACGATAATATCACCAGGCTTCCGATGTATAAACGAGCAAAATTGGGCATTGGCTATCTTCCCCAGGAAGCTTCTGTTTTCCGTAAGCTAAGCGTGGAAGATAATATCATGGCTGTTTTGGAAATGACCAGTCTTTCGAAAAAACAAAGGCGTGAGAAAATGGAATCGCTGATCACCGAGTTCCGTTTACAGCATGTCCGCAAAAGCCACGGTGATGTATTGAGCGGTGGCGAAAGGAGACGAACGGAAATAGCACGAGCCTTGGCCGTCGATCCAAAATTCATTTTACTCGATGAACCATTCGCCGGTATCGACCCGATAGCCGTAGAAGATATCCAGGCAGTCGTCGCCCGGTTGAAATACAAGAACATTGGTATTCTTATCACTGATCATAATGTAACGGAAACTCTTTCTATCTGCGACCGGGCTTATCTCCTGATCGAAGGAAAGATATTTGAACATGGTACGGCAGAAGAATTAGCAGCGAATGAGCAGGTAAGAAAATTGTACCTGGGAAGGAATTTTGAGTTGAAGAGAAAAGATTATTTGCATGACGAGGCACGGGATCAACATACCGCCAGTCTTGATAATATTATCCGCTCGGTCGAAAGCGCTATTGCCTGGCATGAAAAAATAGAACAGGCGCAATCGGAAAGAGAAAGAACCTTTGGCTACCAATATAATGATTCAGAAAGCAGCACCGTTGCCGAGCTCGGCCTCGACGACTACACGCGTTTTTTGAATGAACTGAAAGATTCATTGATTCAATATGCCAGCGAAAATAATAACAAGGAAATGCTGGAACGCAGCAACCAGTTTTTTACGTCGAACCGTGACTCATACGCCGATCTAAATACGATTTTATTGTATTTAAAAAGTACGAGAAACGAATAGTGCTTGTCTTCAACACTCGTGGAAATCCAAACTCTTTATCCAGGCGCTATCACCCCTATCCCTGCGTTTTGATAATTTTCTAAAAAGATTTAGCTTTTGTACCTTATAGTATGCCGTTGAATTTTGAAGAAATAAAAAAACTCTCTGATAAGGATAAGCTCAGCCTTATTGATGATATGCTTGATTCCGTCGACGAAAAGGCTATTGACAATTACCTGGCAAAAAGTGAAGACAATATCCTTCGCGAACGACGGGAAAAATACAAATCGGGAAAAACAACATTTACTAGTTGGGAAGAAACCCGGGAAAACCTTTAGGGAAAAATTTTATAGATGTCTTTCCTGTGCAAGAAGCGAGCAAGGAAAATTGTTGAATTCTCGAAAAAAAAACCTGCTCTGTAATCACCTACTCTAGTTCGATAGGCACTTTTGTGACCCTTTAACTTCTTTGTATTTGGGATTTTATCGAGTGAACCAATCGATTCCATTAATTCAATAGGACGTATAACAGATTGCCTGATTTAGTTTTGACGTCATCAAGATCTTTCGAAAATCTTTTGAGGAACTCGACTTTCATTAGGTTGACAGCTTTTTCATTATTTCCGTTCGGCTAGCCTTTTTAGTCTTGTCAATACCTCGCATTAATTTCGACAGGCCAATATCTTCCAAATCTTCATAGCTCAGGGCAGATGAACTAACGCCAAGCTTCTTGAGGAGATCCGCGAGAAATCTAAATTCGCTGTCGTCTTTTGGGGTAATAACTAATGCTTTCATAGATCAAATTTACTAAAAAGAGACTCTGCATGCAACGTTGAGTTTTCTGCTCCCAATAAAGATTAAAATCAGGCAATTAAGAGAACCTTGCATAATACTCCAGCCGTTTTATTTTCGTTCCCCCCCTTTAACTATATATTTCAAGGTCCTTCCTCGGATTTCCCTTTATTTTCTGCCTGTATTCCTTCAAATTCTCTATTTTGCTATTCTCAATGAGTTTGTTAAGCCCTGCCATATCATCTCTCGCCCGCATGCGTTCCTGGCGTATCGAAGGGTGGAAAAATAACCCTGAAGACGCCCAGCGTGAAGTCTTGCAGGACCTCGTGACCTCCGCTCAATACACCGAATTTGGTAGAAAATACCGCTTCCACGAGCTATTCAATATCCGCGACTTCAAACACTTAGTCCCGGTTCACGAGTACGACGACCTGAAGCCATACATCGAACGTATCATGAACGGTGAGCAGAATGTTCTTTGGAACACGCCGGTTTACTGGTTTGCCAAAAGCAGTGGTACTACAAGCGATAAAAGCAAATTCATTCCCGTAAGCGATGAAAGCCTGGAAGATTGCCATTATAAGGCCGCCAAGGATGTGTTGACAATGTATTACCAGTTCAACCCGGACTCAGGATTATTGACTGGTAAAGGCCTGGTGATCGGGGGCAGCCATACCATTAACCCTATGAACAATGAAGCGCAGTATGGTGATCTTAGCGCCGTGTTATTACAGAATTCTCCGTTCTGGGGACATTGGCTGAGAACTCCCGATCTGAGCATTGCATTAATGGATGAATGGGAGAGCAAGATTGAAAAGCTGGCGGCCAGCACGATCAGAGAAAACGTGACATCCATTTCCGGTGTGCCTACCTGGACCCTGGTTTTGTTCAGGCGGATCCTGCAGCTCACCGGTAAAAAAACAATGGCCGAAGTATGGCCTTCGCTCGAATTGTTCATGTATGGAGGTGTATCATTCACTCCGTATAAAGAACAATTTGAAAAACTGATCGGCAAGAGAATAAATTATCTCGAAATGTATAATGCCAGCGAAGGATTTTTTGGGGCACAGGAAAATCCCGGGGATGATGGCATGTTGCTGTTTACCGATCATGGCATTTTTATGGAGTTCCTGCCAGTAGGTGAATACGGTAAGAAATTTCCGCAGACGATCGGGTTACAGGATGTCGAAAAAGGAAAGAACTATGCACTGGTGATCTCCACCAATGGTGGACTTTGGAGATATATTCTCGGGGACACCATCCAGTTTACTTCGTTACACCCCTTCCGTATCAAGGTCTCGGGAAGATTGAAACATTATATCAATGCTTTTGGAGAAGAAGTGATTGTTGACAATACTGACAAGGCCATTGCCATTGCTTCAGAAAAAACGGGAGCAATAGTGAATGACTATACGGCTGCCCCGGTCTATTTTTCCGATAGCTCCAATGGCGCCCATGAGTGGCTGATTGAGTTTGAAAAAGAGCCGGAAGACCTGGATACGTTCACAAAAGCGATAGACCTGGCATTGAAAAGCATCAACAGCGATTATGAAGCCAAGCGATATAAGGATATCGCATTAAGGTTGCCGGTTGTCCGTGCTTTGAAAAAAGGAGTGTTTACTGAATGGCTGCGTAGCAAGGGAAAACTGGGCGGGCAGCACAAAGTTCCGCGGTTAAGTAATGAAAGAAAATATGTAGAAGAAATCCTTACTTTCACAGCATAGTGTCTATGCAAACGGCCTCTCACATTTGTAAAAACTGCAACCAAACTTTTACGGGAAAATATTGCAATCACTGCGGCGAAAAGGTTTTCAGCGAAAAAGATAAATCTGTCTGGCATTTTTTTGAAGAGGGGCTTCATTTCATTACTCACTTCGAAGGCACTTTTTTCAATACCATTAAAAAAATATTTACACGGCCTGGCCAACTGTCGGTTGATTATTGCAATGGCAAACGAAAAACCTATTTTAAGCCGCTTTCTCTTTTTTTATTGCTGGTTGTCCTCTACCTCCTTTTTCCGGTTTTCGAAGGTTTGAACATGAGGCTATACTATCACACACATCATATCCTATATGGGAAATACGCAATGCAAAAAGCCAAAGCGCTAATGATTGAAACAGGATGGACAGACCAACAAATAGTTGCTGCTTTTCACCAAAAATCAGAAAAAGTATCCAAATTTCTTTTGCTGATCCTGCTTCCCTTAACTGCTTTATTTTTCTGGGCGCTGACTTACAGAAAGAGAAAGTACTTTTTCGATCAAATGGTCTTTTCAGCAGAGATCAACTGCATGTACCTGCTATGGGGCTTCCTATTGCTCCCGATACTGTTGTTCCTTGCTCACAAAATCGCTTATCTAACTACCCACTCAGATTTTAATGTCGAAGACTGGTTGTTGGGAATGATCACCTACCTGGTATTATGTATTTATACGGGTATAGGAGCAAAAAGATTTTATAAACTAAATAGATGGCAAAGCATTGGCTTTGCTCTTTTATTTTACATAGCACATATCATCATTGTGCAATACATTTACAAATTCATTTTGTTTTTTATTGTTATTCATCAAATTCATTAACGTATGAAATTAGTGGAAGGGAAAACAGCCATTATTACAGGTGCAGCCCGTGGAATCGGGGAGGCGATCGCGACAAAATTTGCAGAACATGGAGCGAACGTGGCTTTCTCCTATGTAAGTGATAGCAGCGCAGAAAAGGCATCCGCACTGGAAAACAAATTAAAAGGCCTGGGAGTAAAGGCAAAAGCTTTTAAAAGTAACGCTGGCGATTTTGCCCAATGCGAATCGTTTGTCAATGAGGTGCTAAAAGAATTCGGTGCGGTAGATATCTGCGTGAATAATGCGGGCATATCAAAAGACAACCTGTTACTGCGCATGTCTCCCGATCAATGGGAAGATGTAATAAAAATAAACCTGAATAGCGTCTTCTACATGACCAAACAGGTGATCAGGCCGATGATGAAAGCCCGGAACGGAGCAATCATCAATATGAGTTCGATCATCGGTGAAATGGGCAACGCCGGTCAAAGCAGTTATGCAGCCTCCAAAGCAGGCATTATCGGCTTTACTAAAAGTGTAGCAAAAGAACTCGGCAGCCGTAATATCCGTTGCAATGCTATCGCTCCTGGTTTTGTAGAAACTGATATGACAGCTTATTTGAAAGAGGGTGACGCAGGCGATAAATACAAAGCAAACATCCCGCTTGGACGCTTCGCTTCAGGTGAAGATATTGCCAATACCGCTTTATTCCTTGCATCAGATATGGGTTCTTATATTACGGGACAGACGATTAGTGTGTGTGGAGGGCTAAATGTTTAGCTAAGAGTTTAAAGGAGAAAAAAGAGATAACGAGATTGCCCCGATACCTCCATCACCTCACTTCTTGCGAGCGGTGCTGAGTCCATATTACGTAAATTTGTTAGTGTTACAGACGGTTCTATTTTAGATGCCACAAAACAATCAAGAAACTGATGGGACATTTAACTAAGAGTTTAAAAGAGTAAAAAGGACATAACGAGACTGTCCTAGCATCACCGCAGCCCTATTTTTTCGAACTTCACTTTAGCTTTTGTTACTGGTCTGAGCGTTGGCATTTGTAGGCGTTCATATTTTAGCAAACCATAAACAATCGCTAATCACGTGAAATTGAAAAAATTTAATGAAATAAACGATCTAACCGAGATCGTAATTGGATTATGTATTAAGATTCACTCCAAAATAGGTCCCGGATGCTTCGAAAGGGTATACGAAGAGATCCTCTGCTATGAGCTGTCCAAACTTGAGCTGGATGTGAAAAGACAATTGCTTTTGCCAATAAAGTATGAAGAACTTCACGTAAAAGATGCCTACAAAATAGACCTGTTGATCGAAAACCGGTTAATAACCGAACTTAAATCCATTCATCCGCTACCTCCAGTTTTTTTCAATCAGGTTCAAACACAACTTTCCTTAATCAACCTTAAACACGGCATGCTTATAAACTTTAAAGTGCCAAAAATGAAAGAAGGAATACACCGGGTATTCAACAATTCCGGTAGAGAGACGCTTTAAACCCCTCTTGTTCTCCTTTTCTCTTTTCCGCCTTCCAATCTATTAGCCATATTCTCCTCTTTTTCTCCTTCCCTCCTTTAAACTCCTAGCTTAATCCCTCTCTTCTGTATATACGCATGCCACAAAATCATTGAAGCCACCGTGCGATAAGGTCTCCAGGATTCGGCGATCGTGAGCATCTCTTCTTTAGTGACATGATGCGGCAATTGTTTTACTTCTTTCAGGCTATTCACCAGAGCAATATCTCCCAAAGGAAAGAGATCTGTTCGTTGTAGCGCATGCATCAGGTAAACGTCTACTGTCCAGTCGCCGATACCTTTGATTTTTTTTAATTCATGACGGATATCATCTTCATGACTTGAGTGTAATTTTTTCAGGCTGAGCTGCCGTTTTTGAATAGCATTCGCCAGTTCTCTTGCATAGACGATCTTTTGCCGGCTGAAATAACAGCTCCTTAATTCCGCATCGCTCAATGAAAGGATCTTTGAGGGCGTAACAAAGCCAATCTTTTCCTTTAATTTTTTAAATGCAGCATAAGCAGAGGCCAGGGAAACCTGTTGCTCAAGAATAAACAAGATGAGAGTTTGAAATGTGGCAGGCCTGGTCCACATAGGAGGATGACCATGCTTCTTTATGATCGAACTGAGCTCTTTATCCTTTTTTGCGAGTTTATTGCAGATAGCAATGAAATTTCCTTCGCTGAACTTTTCCATTTACCTCTTGATCTTTGTTCTATTTCTTCTTGAATTTTTCAATGGCCTTTTTTGTAAAATCACTTAACACAAGCCTGCCGCTGATCGCTGCCCGTTCGATCAACAACCGGTCCCAGTTTTCCGTTCCTTTCCAGAATATTTTTTTCATTTCAGTCATAGCCTCGGGGCTTGAATGAGACAACAATTCACATAGTCTCGCAATCGATTCATCCATTCCATCTACATGAGAATGCACCTCAGCAAACAACCCTTTTCTCCTGGCCCAGTCCGCATTGCGCCACATGGTAGCATCGATCGCCAGTTGTGAAAAAGCAGATAAACCGATTTTTCTTTCAACAGCAGGCCCAACTACAAATGGGCCGATGCCGACAGCCAGTTCACTGAGTTTAATTTCCGCAGCCTCGGTAGCAATGGCATAATCAGCCGCAGCCGCAATGCCCACTCCCCCTCCTACGCATTTGCCCTGTATCCGGGCTATGACAAATTTCGGCGCCAGTCGAATGGCATTGATCACATGAGCAAACCCGCTAAAGAATTGCAAACCCTCATCTGCGTTCCTGATTGCTGCCAATTCATCAAAGGAAGCCCCTGAACAAAATACTTTTTCTCCTGCAGAACGTAGAATGATGAGCCTCGAATCAGGATCGTTGCCGGCACGATGGATAGTTTGTGCCAGCTCGTCAAGGATCATAGCAGGTAAAGAATTGCTTTGCGGGTGAAAAAACTCGACGGTTGTAACTCCGTTATGAAACTCTGATTTTACGTATCCCTGTTTTATTTCGGTAAGCATATTCGCTATTCTTTTAGCGCTCTTTCCTATTCTTATCTGGCTGGGACCTAAAAATAGAAATTATTATCGACTCCTCTTCCTAGCCAATAGTGACTCATTCTGAAATTTCTTGCCAACAACAGTCTAAAAGTTTAAGGGCCTAAGGTTCATAAAGCCACGGTGTTGCTTAATCTAAAGATTTTTCATTCTAAAGAACCATTAAACTTTTAAACCCTTAGACCTTTCAACGATTGAGGAAAATTTCAAACCGAGTCACTACTACATAGCCAAACGGCCATCACCTCGTTTTCTCCTTTTCTCCTTTAACCTCTTAGCTTCTCTTAGCAACCATTGTGAGGATAGTCGCCACACCCGTTACCTCTCCCGTTTCATCAATGATCTCTACCAGCCATTTCACAATTCCCTTCGGAATGTCATTTTCGTCTTTCGGGTCCTGTGGTAATTTTTCTTTACAGGTAAACCGGATATGGATCTCCGTACCGGGATAAACCGGTTTTGTAAAGCGAAGCTCATCTATTCCATAGTTCAGCAATACCGGGTTCTTTTCATAACTGTCAACAAACAAGCCGGCTGCGGCACTTATAATAAAATACCCGTGAGCAACCTGCTTTTCGAACATCGTACCCGTGAAATCGGTGTCCTTCAGGTGCGCATAAAAATGATCCCCGCTCAAATCGGCAAAGCGATCTATATCTTCAGAGGTGATAACTCTTTTCTCCGTTATCAGCTGATCCCCGATCTGCAATTCCTCAAAATACTTTTTAAAAGGATGTTTTCCCGGATCCTTTCCTTTGGCATTCTGCTGGTACACGTTTGTGATCGCCGTTATCATGGTTGGCGAGCCCTGGATAGCTACCCGCTGCATATAATGCTTTACTCCTCGAACACCTCCCATTTCTTCACCGCCGCCGGCACGACCTGGACCACCATGAACCAATAAAGGCAGCGGTGAACCGTGTCCCGTGCTTTCTTTGGCACAGTCGCTGTTCAGTACCAGTATTCTCCCATGATGGGTTGCAGCACCCAGCACATATTGTTTAGCGAGGCTCTCATTAGTAGTAACAATTGAAGAGCAGAGGCTGCCTTTCCCTTTTTTACTTAATGCTATGGCATCATCCATAGTTTTATAGGGCATGATGGTGCTTACGGGACCAAACGCTTCCACTTCATGCGCCGCTGTTGTCGCAAAAGGCTTTTCGTTCATCAATAATACCGGTGACAGGAATGCTCCTTTATTTGAATCCGCATCTATTACTTCAACGCTATCCAATGATCCATATATAATTTGTGATGATGCCAGTAGCTTTTGCACCTGTGCCTTTACTTCTTCCCGCTGTTCTTTTCCCGCCAATGACCCCATCCTTACTTTTTCATTCAATGGATTTCCAATAGTTGTCTGTGAAAGCGATGATGCAATTGCCTTCCACATATCTTCGATTTTGTTCTCGGGAACAAATATTCGGCGGATAGCTGTACATTTTTGGCCGGCCTTAACTGTCATTTCCTTTCTAACCTCCTTCACAAAAATGTCCCACTCTGGTTTATCTGGTGTCACGTCTGTTCCCAGTATGATACAATTCAATGAATCGGCTTCCATATTAAATGGGACCGATTCTTTTAATATGACCGGGTGTGATTTCAGCTTCAGCCCTGTTGATGCCGACCCGGTAAACGTGACTACATCTTGCGATGTCATGTGATCAAGCAGGTCGCCTGCGCTGCCACAGATAAGCTGCAAGGCACCCTCGGGTAAAATCTTGCTGGAAATGATTTCCCGCACTACTGCTTCTGTAAGGTATGAGGTAACGGTAGCCGGTTTTACAATAGCAGGGACGCCGGCTAATAAATTAACTGCAACTTTTTCCAACATTCCCCAAACCGGGAAGTTATATGCATTGATGTGGACCACCACGCCCTCCTTGGGAACAAGAATATGCGTGCCCATAAAGCTATTGTTTTTGCCAAGGTTATGCGATTCGCCATCGATACAAAAGAACTCATCGGGAAATTTTCTTCTCAATGATGCATTGGCAAACAGGTTACCAATACCCCCTTCGATATCGATCCAGCTATCGGCCTTTGTAGCACCTGTCTGGAAACTTACCGCATAAAATTTATCGAGCCTGGTTCTCAAATGCAGGGCAAGTGCTTTGAGCATATTCCCGCGTTGATGAAATGTCATTTTCCGCAGGGCGGGATTGCCAACTGTCCTGGCATATTCAACAGCACTTTTGAAATCGATTCCTTTCGAGCTGGCAATAGCGACCTGGTCGCCGGTCACGGCATTATATAAAGCGGTTCCTTCTCCCTCACCCGAAACCCATTTGCCGGAAACGAAATTTTGTAATTTATTCATCCTCGCAAGCGATTTTACCGGGCGAAATTACCTGAAAAAGAACAGATATAAAGAAGAGCGACAGCGGAGAAAGAGAGCGAAGAGCCGGCTTCCTACTTTTTTCCTTCGCTCTCGCTCTGTTTCCCGCTCTTTAATTGGCTTCGGCGGTTATCTTTGTAAGAATAATAATACTTTTTGCATATGAAAAAAATGGCCGCCTTTTTTATTGCTTCTTTCATCCTGATTGGCTTTACCCAGGGCCAGGAAAAAAAATCCTGGAAGGAGATGAATGAATTTCATACTGTCATGAGCGAGACATTTCATCCTGCTGAAGAAGGAAAGCTGGGCCCCATAAAAAAACGGAGTCAGGAAATGGTGGAAAAGGCTGTGGCCTGGCAAAAATCAACGGCGCCTGAGAGCTATGATAAGGAAAAAGTGAATGCTTCTCTGGAGAAACTGGTAAAGGGAACAAAGGAGCTGAACCAACTTGTAAAAGCAAAATCTTCAGATAAAGTTTTGACCGATAAATTATCAGGATTGCATGATATTTTCCACGAGATCATGGAAAAATGCAGGAAGGAAGAACAACATTAAACAATTATGAAAAAATTTATTTTTAGTATACCTGCGCTGTTTGTCGTGCTTATTGCTTGTAACAACTCCGAGGACAAAACAGCCGAAACTCCTGGTACAAAAACGATGCAGGCTGACAGCCTGAAGCAGGCTGATAGTTTGGAAAAGGAAGTAATGGATGGGCATAATGTGGGTATGGCGAGGATGAGCAAAATGTCCAAACTACAACAGGAAGCCCGGCGCTTAATTGATTCGCTCGACAAGCTTCCGGCAAAAGCAAAAGAGGCTGCCAGGCCTTACCGCGCCAAATTGGAATCGCTTGTCAATAACCTGGAGAATGCAAAAGCTTCCATGAATAAATGGATGGAAGAATTCCGCTATGATTCCGGGAGGAACGATCTTGAGAAAAGAATTAAATACCTGGAAGAACAAACAATCAAAGTAAGTAAGGTAAAGGAAACCATCCTGGGTAGCCTGCAGGAAGCAGACTCCCTGATAAAATCGAAATTCTAAACATTCAGCGGTTCTACTCCAAACTGCCGCAGGTGATGAAGTGCGTGCTTGTATAAGAGCTGCACATTCTGTTCAAAATTCAAATCACCAAAAAACGGGTTGCGGGTAACAAGTTGCGGGTCCCTGGCAAAAGCTTCAAAAAAGAAGATAAGCTCCTGTTGCAATGCGCCTATAGCCGCCTGTACAGTATTAAAATGCAGGTTTCCCGGTTCTTCACCCATTAAAGAGTTTCTGGTGTTTTCCTTAAATGGCCTTTCACTCATCAGGAATTCCCGCATAGAACCCAGCTTTTCGGGTGGCGTGATTATCCTGTCCATTTTAAGCCGCCCGCTGGCATTACGGACTGCATCTCCCGCATAATGTTCGATCATATGTTGTACAGACATCTTACCCCAGGTGGGTTGCCTCGCAGGATCAAGCTGCTGCATGTGTCGGACCAATTTGGTGCGGAGAAAATTTTCTTTTTCCAAATTCATCTGGCAAGAAAGACTTTGTTCGGATAGCAATAGCAGAAAAGAAAATGCCAACCTGCATTTGCATCACCGCAATTTATTGAGGAGTACTTTTGCGCTTTTTATCAATGATCGAGCAGAGCCGTTGAAAGATCTGGTCGATCTCACCCATACCATCCACGTGCACAAGCTTTTTCATTTTTTGATAGTGAGTTGCTACAGGAAATGTGTCTCGCTTATACACCTCCTGTCTTTTTCGTTGAACGTTTTCGTCGGCGTCATCGCTTCTGCCGGACGTCTTTGCGCGGTTCACCAGGCGCTTGATCAGCTCCTCCTCGTTCACATCCAGGATGATCACCAGGTCGGTCTCGGCATTCTTCAGGAGCAGGAGCTTATCCAGTGCTTCTGCCTGGGCCAATGTCCGGGGAAAACCGTCGAATAAAAAGCCGGGGGCTTCTTTATGATGTTCCAGGCTATTGTCGATCATCCCGATCACTACTTCGTCAGGCACCAGGTGGCCCTTGTCCATAATATTCCTGGCCTCCAGGCCCAACGGGGTATTGTTGGCAATTTCCTCCCTTAACAGGTTGCCCGTAGATAGATGCACAAGTCCGTACTTCTCAATAAGCTTTTCAGATTGCGTTCCTTTACCGCTTCCGGGCGGGCCAAAAAGGATCAGGTTGAACATAAGCGCTGATTAATCCTGGTAAAAAACAAATATAATGTACCCATTTAAATAATCCCGGGGACTCTTACTTTTAATTGAAAATCATGCAAGAGATCAATAACCGCTTTAAAAGATCTCAAAATGTTAAAGAAATGACAGTCCCGCATTTTGGCAAACCGGACAAACCCGGTCTTCGTAAATTTGTTACACTAAAAGTGAAAAGATGATAAAACCCATCCTTACAATTTTCCTGGCAATCTCGCTGCAGCAATGCACCAGTCAGTCAACTAATAATTCAGCATATATGGACAGCTTAAAAAAGAACAACCCGGTATATTCGACCTCGGATACCTCCAAGGTGAAAATGAGTGATGAAGAATGGCAAAAGGTTCTCCCTAAAAACGTTTACAATATAGCCCGTATGAAAGGAACCGAAGCGCCCTGGACCAGCCAGTTCGAAAAATCTACCGAGGTGGGTACTTACTACTGCGCCGCCTGTGGTAATGCCCTGTTCAAAAGCGATACAAAATTTGAAAGCGGATGCGGTTGGCCCAGCTTTTATGAACCTATCAGCAAAACCAGTATCATATATACTCCCGACAATTCACATGGCATGAAAAGAACAGAAGTACAGTGCGGAAGATGTGAAGCACACCTGGGTCATGTGTTTAATGATGGTCCCCCACCTACTGGTTTACGTTATTGCATTAACGGTGTAATACTGGATTTTGAAAAAGCCAAAGACGCCGAGAAAAAATATACGGATGAAAAGAAATAACAAAAAACTCCTTCATTAGAAGGAGTTTTTTGCGTTATTAGAAAATTTGACTTTCTAATGACGTTTTAACAATTCTATTCATACGGTTTCGCTACCCGCCGTCGTTGTATACCAAACTTCCTTATGCTTTTATTAAGATATGCGGCAGCCGATGGCACTGTCTTTGGGAATATGGTTGTTCCTGTTCCTCACTTAAAATCCTTACATATGAAAAAAATATTCATCTGTTTTGCCTTGTGTTTACTCGCTGCCTTCTTTAAACCTGCTTCAGCTCAATTTTCAACGAACGAAAACATAAAAGACCAACCCAAATGGGGTCTGGCCGGCCAGAAATATGTTGAATATTATTATCTCCCTGACATTGATACCTACTATTATGTTCCCGGCAAACAATTCATTTATCAATCCGGGGGGTACTGGACATTTTCGTCTCGTTTATCCAAGGCCAACAGAAGTTATGATCTGCGTGGAGGCAATAAAGTAGTCATTAATGAGCCAGGTGCTTATCGCTATTTTGCTGAACATAAATCAAAATACGGAAGCTCATCATCGAATGTCGCTGTTCAGAAATCACAGACTGACAAAAACATTAAACGCCAGGATTCAGAAAAAACATCAGGTTAAAGACCACCTCAATACATTACATATAAGGCCGCTTTTCAGCGGCTTTTTATTTGCACCAACAAGGAATTTATTCTTCACATTTTACTGAAGAATGTCTTACAGATAATAATTAAATGCATGTTTTGCGGGTTGACCTTCAGCTTTATTGAGGGGGTTTAGCATAATTTAAGGGTTATTGGCACCGTCTTTGAAAAATTATAGAGGAACAAAATCAAATTATATGAAAAAGATTATTATTTGTGCAGCCCTGGCATTATCAGCGACTTTCTTTGTTAAGGACGCTGCGGCTCAAATCAGGTTTAATGTCCACGTGAATATCGGATCCCAGCCAGTATGGGGGCCCACAGGATATGATTATGCAGAGTATTACTATTTGCCGGACATAGAAACTTATTATTATGTCCCTACACACCAGTTCATTTACATGAATGGTGGCAGATGGGTATTCTCAAGGTCTTTGCCATACAGGTACAGGAATTATAACTTGTATTCAGGGTATAAAGTCGTTGTAAATGAACCGAGGGCTTATATGCACTTCAATGACCACAGGGCGAGATATTCGTCTTACCGTGGTAATCGTTCACAACAGATCATCCGTAACAGTGATGATAGAAGATACTGGCAGATCCAGGAGCATCCCCGGTATAACCAGAGATACAGAAACGATAATGGAAATAATGGAAACATGGGGCATGGACATGGTCACGGACACGGTAGAGGTCATCAGTAAAAGCTAAAAAATAAAAAGAAGAATGGTCGCCGAGGGCGACCATTCTTCTTTTGAGGCCGGCGGTCTTGCTATCTGGCCTATTCAAAGTACTTTTGTCGCAAAGGATGGGCAATGAAACTTTCTTATTTATCGGAAACCCTGATAGGATCTGAAATTGTAAAGCTGGGAGGTGAAATAAGAGAAAAGATCAGGCAGGGTGAGCACATTTATAACTTTACTGTTGGCGACTTCGATCCCGCTATATTTCCCATACCCAAAGAACTGGAAGATGCCATTGTAGAGGCATATCGGAAACATTTTACTAATTATCCGGCTGCCGAAGGCAACCTCGACCTTCGAGAAGCAATCCTTTCGTTTACCAAGGACATGGAAGGCCTGGACTACGGCACCAGCGAAATACTGGTAGCTTCTGGAGGCAGACCTCTCATTTATGCTGTATTCCGCGCAATATGCGACAAGGGCGATAAGATCATTTATCCTGTTCCGAGCTGGAATAATAATCACTACACGCATTTCGTTGGCGGCGAGCATGTAGTGATACAGACCAAAGCGGAAAATAATTTTATGCCGGTGGCAGATGAACTCCGCCCTCATATAAAAGATGCAGTCCTTATTTCTTTGTGCTCACCACAAAACCCGACGGGTACCACGTTTAAAAAGGATGCTCTTGCATCTATTTGTGACATGGTGATCGAAGAAAACCAGAGACGTGGTGAAGGCCAAAAGAAATTATATGTTATGTACGACCAGATGTACTGGCACCTCACTTATGGCAGCATTCAGCACTACAACCCGGTGTCCCTGCGTCCTGAGATGCGCAACTATACCATCTTTATTGATGCTATCAGTAAGGTATTTGCGGCGACTGGTGTCAGAGTGGGATGGAGTCTGGGTCCGGCCAGTGTGATCAGTAAAATGAAAGCCATTCTTACACATTTAGGCGCCTGGGCACCAATGGCTGAGCAGAAAGCGGTGGCACATTATCTTCATAACCGTGAAGGCATAAAAAAATATTTATCGCATTTCAAAAAAGAGATAGAAGAACGATTGCATAGCATCTATGATGGATTCAGCCAGTTAAAAAAAGAAGGATTGCCTGTAGATGCGATAGCCCCCGAAGCCGCTATTTATCTTACGATCAGGATAGACCTGGCAGGTAAAAAAACACCGGCAGGCAAGATACTGGAATCTCAAAGTGAGGTGACTTCTTATATATTGAATGAGGCCGGTCTCGCTGTCGTGCCCTTCTATGCTTTTGGTACCGACCGTAGCAATCCGTGGTACCGCCTGAGTGTCGGCACATGCAGGAAAGACGAGATCAGCCAGATGATCGGAAAATTGAGAGAAGCCTTAAAAAAAATCGATTGAAACTCTTTATAGTCACCGCTTTTTTTTGCGGCGTCACACTCGTCTCTTTTTCCCAGAAAGATTCTACAGCCTTTAGCAAACTGCAAACTGAATTTAACGGCGCTTTTCTCCAGGCAGGAGGTAAACCGGAAATTACATTCTTCGATCAATTATATACGGCGACTAGCTGGGTATTGAATGTCCAAAATCCAACCTTCAGGAATGCAAGAAAGGAACAGCAAAATATTTTGATGAAAGATGGCGACTCACTGATGATCAAAATGGCCGAGACCATTTACAAAACTCTACCTCCTGACATCTTCTGGAAAAATCAACAGGTAGACCTGCTTCGGTTCCAAAAACTACTCGAAATCGCCAACGAAAAGCTTTGCTCCTGTGTCAGTGATAAGATTAGAGCTGATAAAAAAAAGACTGTGATCTGGGCGCTAGTGTCCCAATGCGATAGCCTATTAAACGCGGATACAGCTTATCAAGCCCGGATACGGACAGAAACCAAACGCTTTTCTCATTCCGAGTTGTTGAGAGCCCAGCGGGCTGTCATAAAATATCTATACGCCAATTGTAGTTTCTACAGGCGGGCCCTCAATTCTATTCTTGCCGAGATAGTACTCGACAACTATTATTCATTCGGTCAAACTCTTGCCCAAAACCTCGAGGAGGAAATCACGCGTTTTTCAAATGGGAACCCGGACTCTCTTTCTATCTTATTCCCGGATCATGCCAGGTATAAAACGGATATCGAACAGTCTTCGTTATTGATTTCAAAGAAAGAGAAATGGATTGGAAATTGGCGCCGAGAACCCGGCACAAACCAGTCAATACAGACAAGAACCTACTATAAAAAAGGAATTCCTACTATATTCTTAGGACAGACCATTTGTTATTACGAACAGGAGGATACTATTATCCGGGTAAAGGGATTTCGGTTCATTACACCTGATAAGATCGAGAACAAGACCGAACTACTGAATGATATCAATATCGAAGTTCCACCCCCACGTCGACCGGAGATAAGGCCTCAGCCTGGTAAACAGGCTCCAAAGAAACATTAGTTCTTATTGAGAAGGAAATTAAACGGCTTCAGTTCGGCAAACCGAATGGCCTGTAGTATCTTTTTAGATTTCGAAGTAATGGAATGGCGGGTGACCAATTCGTGAGCTATACAGAATTGCTCTGGTGATTCTGCCTGGATCAGCATATGATTGAGCCATTTGACTTCCCGCTCAATAGCCTGCTCACTGACTGAACCGTTTTTAAGGAGCATCAAAAGATCCCTGTTAGGAGTTTTCATCATGGCCGTCTTTTAATATCCTGACATTCCTTTATGACTGGGACAACCGCAACCCGCGCCGCCTTTGCCCGTACCTGAATAATAGTTCTTACTGCATGCCGAGACAACAACCATGCCCGCCAGCAAAAGCACTAAGAGTATTTTATTTTTCGATTTCATAATTTTCATTTTACCGGATTCTAAATGGTTTCCAGGGAGTAGCGATCTTTGATCCCTAAATTAAAACTATTTTACAAACAAAATAGTGTGTGCCGGCCTTGAAACAGGAAAATTTTAAGATCGCGCGGGATACTAAGGGAAAATCCCCTGCCGGGGAAGACCCGGTTTTACGTAAACCTCGCATCCTGGTGGCCCCTCTCGATTGGGGCCTTGGGCATGCCACGCGTTGCATTCCCATAATCAACGGTTTATCGGCGTTGGACTGCGATGTATGGCTGGCAGGCGATGGAGCACAGGAAGAGCTGTTGAAACTTGAATTCCCGCAGCTGCGGTTCCTGTCTTTACCCGGATACCGTGTAAAATATGGCCAGTCACGTATCGCCTTGCTTTGGAACATGCTTGTACAATCGCCCAGGATACTCAAAATGATCCGGCATGAACACGAGTGGTTAGAAGAAAAGATCAACGACTACAGTTTCGATGCAGTGATCTCCGACAATCGCTATGGCTTATATCATCCAACTGTTCCCTGTGTTTTTATTACGCACCAACTGGCCATTAAAAGCCCGTTTGGAAAATGGTCCGAAGTATTATTGCGAAAAAGGAATTACAGCTATATCAGTCGTTTCACCGAATGTTGGATACCCGATGTGCAACAAGGTCCTGGTTTATCGGGTGAGCTTTCGCATCCGGCAAAAAAGCCATCTATCCCGCTAAAATATCTCGGTCCGCTCTCCAGGATGGAAATGATTGACGGTGTTTCCGCTGGTTTCGATACTGACTTACTTATCATCTTATCCGGCCCTGAACCGCAGCGAACCCTGCTGGAAGAGATAATTATAAATGATATTGCCCACTATCCCGGCCGGGCTATAGTTGTTCGCGGACTACCGGGTAGCCTTCAGCTTATTCCTTCCACCAACACGATAAAATTTTACAACCACCTGTCTGCGCCCGAGCTAAATATTGAGATGAACCGGGCTGGCTATGTCATCAGCCGGAGTGGTTATAGCACTATCATGGACATTGTAAAACTTGGGAAGAAAAGTATCCTTATTCCAACGCCTGGGCAAACCGAACAGGAATACCTGGGCCGGTATCTTCACGAAAAAAAAGCGGCCCTGTGCATTCCACAAAAAGGATTTTCACTTTCATCGGCTTTACAGGCGGCTAAATCGTTTTCTTATTCTTTGCCTGTGCTAAATGAACCGGGTCTCGAAACGGTTCTTGCCCAGTTTGTCGGTAGCATCTCAAAATAAATCTCGTCCCGCCAAAAAGCGGGATGAGCATTGATCCCTCAATTATCTTTGCGCTTCATCTGACTATGGTTAAAGTCTCCGCAAAAGCACATATCGCAGTACTGCTGACCAATCTATTTTTTGCGATAAACTATAGCCTCGTAAAAGATATTTCTCCATCGCTGGTTGGACCTTATGCATTGAACCTTCTCCGGGTAGGTGGTAGTCTTATATTGTTTTGGACGCTCTGGCTATTTGCCAGGAACAAAACGACGATGAGGCGAAAAGACATGGGCAGGCTGGCGCTTTGCGGGCTGCTGGGAGTAACGATCAACCAGATGCTGTTCATTAAAGGACTGACAATGACTACCGCTATTCATGCTTCATTGCTGATGCTCTGTTCGCCTATCCTGATCACCCTGCTGGCACTATGGATACTGAAAGAACGCATGACGATCTTAAAAGTTGCAGGCCTGGTCCTCGGCATTGCCGGTTCCGTTCTATTAATTACAGGAAGACAGGGCGCCAGCCAGCCAAAAGATTATTTGCTGGGCGATATATTCATTGTGCTGAATGGGATATCCTATGCTTTTTATTTTATCCTTGTAAAACCGCTGATGGAACGATATACTCCTTTACAGGTCGTAAGATGGGTCTTTACTTTTGGTTTTATGATGATGTTGCCTTTAGGATGGATGCAATTTGGAGAAATTAAATGGCAGCAATTTGATTTGCCAGCTCAATCAACATTATTCTTTATTGTTTTTGCAGGAACGTTCCTTGCCTATGTTTTTAATGCATATGGAATCCGCGTATTAGGGCCCGGAATAACCAGCGCCTATATGTATGTACAACTGGTATTTGCGGTGGCGATCGCCGTTTTATTTTTTCATGAACAGCTTACCTGGCAAAAAGCATTTGCAGGTATGTTGATCTTATTGGGTGTATTCCTGGTAAGTAGGAAAAAGAAAATTGAAATTGAGCCGGGTTGAATCAGGGCTATTCGTGCTCAGCCTTGGGATAATCGACAAATAAAAGCTCCTTCTTTGCTTCCGCAAAATTCTTCCAGTGCTTCGTGTCTATTTTTATGGCAAAAATGCCGCAAGTAGGTATGTTATCTATCCTGGCTTCTGTAAGACTATTGGCAAAATCGGTTATCCCGGGATTATGTGAAAACACAGCAATGCTGTCGTACTTATCGCTTACCTTACTTATTACATCGTAGAATGCGTCAACAGCAGCACCATACAATACTTCCTTAAAAATGATGTCATCCTTATCTATTTTATAAGCTTTGGCAAAAATGGAGGCTGTCTTTTTAGCTCGTTTGGCAGGACTGGAAATAAATGCATCGATCTTTATCTTTTTGTCGAGCAGGCGTTCGGCCATCACCGGTGCATCTTTTTTTCCGCGATCATTTAAAGGGCGATCAAAATCGCTTAATGAAGGAGTACTCCAGTCGCTCTTTGCATGACGGACTAGCAATAACTGTTTCATACATGTAGTAATGACAAGCTAAGTTTTATCAATAACCTCTTACATTCTTTCCTTCCATATAATTGATGAAAGCTTTATTCACCACTTTGTTTCCGCCGGGAGTGGGATAGTTGCCTGTAAAATACCAATCCCCTAAGTTATTGGGACAGGACTTATGAAGATCTTCTATGCTCTGGAATATCACATCAATTGGAACAGAAATTTCGGGAGGTGTGATCAGGCTGGCTATTTTTTTTGAAATTTCTTCTGCCGTAAATGACTGGTACAGCCTCTTTACAACGTTTTCCGTATGCAACTGCCCGGTACGCTGTAATTCCTTACACTGTTGTAATATTTCTTGCAGGCAATCTCCTTTTCCCCGTTCTTTCATTAATTCGACTGCCGCGTTAAAGGCAATAAAATCACCCATCTTGCTCATGTCGATGCCATAGCAATCCGGATAACGTATCTGGGGGGAAGAAGAAACAATAACGATCCGTTTTGGTTTCAGCCTTGCCAGCATTCGAACGATGCTTTCTTTCAGCGTGGTGCCACGGACAATGGAATCGTCTATCACCACCAGTGTATCCTGGCCGGGCCGCACTGTTCCATAGGTGACATCATAGACGTGTTGCACCATTTCGTTGCGGCTTGCATCCTCGGTGATGAATGTCCGCATCTTCACATCCTTGATCGCGACTTTTTCAATGCGAATGCGACGGTTGAGCAACTCGCTGAGTTTATTTTCGTCAAAATTGTTGCCCCAGCTCATTATCTTTTCGATCTTGGTGCGGGTAAGATAATCTTCCATCCCTTTCACCATGCCATAGAACGCCACTTCTGCAGTGTTGGGAATAAATGAAAAGATCGTGTTCTTCAGGTCATAGTCGATTGCATTCAGTACCTGTTCGCTGAGGTTATATCCGAGTGCCGATCTTTCCTTATAAATCTTTTCATCACTTCCCCGCGAAAAATAAATGCGTTCAAAGCTGCACGCTTTTCTTTCTTTAGGTTCCAGTACCTGTGCAATCTCTATTTCGCCGGTTTCATCTACGATGAGGGCCTGGCCCGGCATCAGTTCCCTTACTTCATTTTCGCCAACATTGAACGTGGTCCTGATGGCGGCTCTTTCCGATGCAGCTACCACCACTTCGTCATTGATATAATAATAAGAAGGCCGGATACCATGAGCATCCCGGAAAACAAAACCAATTCCGTTGCCAGTATAGCCACCTACATGAAATCCCCCGTCAAACAAAGGCAGTGATTTTTTCAGAACTTTTTTTATATCCAGCTTTCCCGGGGACAGTTCGTCTTCCTGGCATAAAAAAGTATGCATGAGCTCAATCATGGCAGCAAGGTCGCTGAAGCGCATGTTTTCACTCGGTTCCTTGCCTATGAGAGTGAACAACTCATCTGTATTTACAATATTGAAATTGCCGGCCAATGCAAGATTGCGGGCTGGAATGGTATCCCTGTTTATAAAAGGGTGGCAATATTCGAGTTTGTTTTTTCCCTGGGTGCCGTACCTTAAATGACCCAACAGGAGCTCCCCTAAAAAGTTGACATGCCCTTTCATTAACCCCGGATGATTGCGAATACCCGGGTGATATTTTTCCAGTTCATCGATCTCTTTACCGATCTGCTGAAAAATATCGGCGATAGCTTGTGGCGCATTGCTCCTGATACGTTGCATAAAAGGATATCCGGGCTCGACATTAAGTTTAACGGTTGCCACACCGGCACCATCCTGACCACGGTTATGCTGCTTCTCCATAAGAAGATAGAGCTTGTTAAGCCCCCACATCACTGTACCGTATCGCTGGTGATAATACGAGAAAGATTTTCTCAACCGGATGAATGCTAACCCACATTCGTGTTTGATCGGATCGCTCATGTATACTGAAGAAGGCGCAAAGTTAGGGCGATTGAAGCAATAGAAAACATTAAATTCTTTCCTGTTGTCTTACATGACGGATGTCAAGTTTTTAAAAGAAAATGCGCCTGAACCACGGTAACAAATAAAAGGTTGATTTGTTGAATCGAGGAAACCCTGACGTTATATTTTGAACGCAGATTGATATGATCGTTAAGATTTCCGCAGATCATAATTTATCATGTTCATCATGACAATCAGCGTTCTCACTATGACTGGAAGAAGAGTCCGCATCAATTCGAGCTCAGATTTTGAACGCGGATTGATATGATCGTTAAGATTCCTCGCAGATCATATTTTATCATGTTGATCATGACAATCAGCGTTCTCACCCAGGTTAGAAGAAGAGTCCGCATTAAGAACATGTCTTGTCCCCGATATATGAAAACCTCTGACCTTATCTATTGAACGCAGATTGATATGATCGCTAAAAATTTCGGAGATCATGATTTATCATGTTCATCATAACGATCAGCGTTCTCCCTGAGGCTAGAAGAAGAGTGCATCAATTCGAAATTAAAAGCCTTTAGTATCTGTGCTGGCAAACTTCTGGACCCTCGGGCAACTGGCGGATGATTCATTATCCACCATGATGTAGTAAGTTGGAATTTTTGTCTTCAGCCACTTATCCAGTACCAGCGCTTTCTTTTCTTCCAGCGCCATCTGGGATATCTTGCTGTAGTCATCACGCATATTCATCCGGTGCGGTTCAGAACGTGATTTAAGGTAGATAACCCTGACACCTTTTTTATTCTGATCGCCGGTAAATGCTGTAGGAAGGGATATATCCCCCACTTTCATTTTACCAACGGATGCGACCATTTCCTTGTCCAACTGATCGATGGTAACATATGGGGCGCCTTCGCGGTTGAGTACGCAGGGGCCTGAAAATTTCGCGGCTTCATCATCGCTATACTTGGTTGCGGCCTCATTAAAGCTTAATGTGCCAGCCAGTATTTTAGAACGAACAGTATCGAGCCTGGCCTTTGACTGGGCAATCTCTGCATCTGTAACCGGGGGAATCCGAAGGATATGTCTCACGATTGCATCATCACCGTTCCTTTCAACCATTAGAATAAGATGGTACCCGAATTTGGACTTGATAGGCGCCGATATTTCTCCGGGTTTAAGACGGAAAGCACTCGAAAGAAATACAGGGTCCCAGTTCTTTTCATTTCTATTGATCTGGAAGGAGCGGCCACGGATCTCTTCTGCTTCACCTTCTGAAACACGCTTGGCCAATTGCTCAAAACTGGTAACCTTATTTTCCAATTGCTTTTTGTAATTGTTCATTTCGGTGACGATATACTGCTCCAGGTCCCGTGAGGCTTTGGGATAAAGAAGTATCTGGCATATTTCCAGTTCCGATTCAAAGAATGGAAGACTGTCCTTTGGTATTTTATCAAAATAGGTTTTTACTTCGGTCGGTGTGATCTTGACATTACCGACAATTTTTTGCTGCATGGCTTCAGCCAGCTTTCGTTCCCTCACAGATTCTCTTGCGTCATCTTTGATCTGGTACACAGATTTGCCTGCATATTCTTCCAGGAGATCTTTGGTGCCGAGCTGCGTGATATAATAACGTACACGTTGGTCCAGTTCGGCTTCTACTTCTTCATCCGTTACCGGCAATGAATCTTTTTCAGCCTGCAGCATCAATACTTTGGAAACAATTGCCTGTTCGGTGATCAGGCATTCTGCATCCGGCGGAAGCGTATTGGCCCCACCCTGGCGGACAATGTCCGCTATCGAGTTCTTTATATCTGAATAGAGGATGATCCGGTCGCCGACCACTGCAATGATCTTGTCTGCTACTGCTTTTTTTGGTCCCTGAGCTGCAATGACCCCAACAAAAAGAAGAAAAACGGCAGTCAGTATATTTTTTCTGTAAAGCATGATACTCAAAAGTAGTTTTACCAAGGTAAGTGGATCTTGTTTTGATAACTATTTAACAAAAGTTTGAATGAGGCTGAACCGGAAAGCCCGTGATTTCCTCTTTACAGGGTCCTTTTTACTTCTTCTATTTCAAATGCCTCAACCACATCACCCACTTTCACGTCGCTAAAGTTCTTAATGGTAAGCCCGCATTCCATACCAGCCTGTACGTCCTTCACATCATCCTTGAACCGTTTCAGCGAGGCCAGTTCGGCGGTAGCTCCTTCTGCTGTCGGGTAGGTCACGATGCCATCGCGGATCAGGCGCACTTTCGAATCCCGTTTTATTTTTCCATCTCTCACATAACATCCTGCCACGATCGCTTTGTCGAATTTGAACACTTCCCTTATTTCCACGTTGGCGACGATCTTTTCCTGTACTGTTGGCTCCAACATACCTTCCATGGCACTCTTCACTTCCTCGATCGCGTTATAAATGATCGAATACATCCTGATCTGGATACCCGCATTCTCTGCCAGTCTCGCCGCTTGCAGCGAAGGACGGACGTTGAAGGCGATAACGATCGCATCGGATGCTTCAGCCAGCACGATATCACTTTCATTGATCTGGCCGACTCCTTTATGAATCACGGTTACCAATATTTCCTGTGTCGACAGTTTTTGCAATGAATCGCTCAATGCTTCTACTGAACCGTCCACGTCACCCTTGATGATTATCTTAAGCTCTTTGAAATTGCCTAATGCCAGGCGGCGGCCGATCTCGTCGAGTGTGATATGCTTCTTGGCCCTCATTCCCTGCTCTCTCAATATCTGTGCACGGCGATTGGCTATTTCCTTGGCTTCCGCTTCATCGTCGTATACTTTGAATTTTTCACCGGCTTGCGGCGCACCATTCAATCCGAGTATCACGGCAGGCGCTGATGGACCTGCTTCATCTTCTTTTTTATTGCGTTCATTGAACATGGCTTTTACGCGACCGTAGTGCTGCCCGCTCACGATAAGGTCTCCTAACTCCAGCGTTCCATTCTCTACGAGCAATGTGGCCACGTAACCCCGGCCTTTATCCAACGATGCCTCGATGATCGTTCCCGTTGCTTCCCTGTCAGGGTTAGCTTTGAGATCCAGGATTTCTGCTTCGAGCAGAATTTTATCGAGCAACTTGTCGATGTTCAACCCTTTTTTAGCTGATATTTCCTGGCTTTGGTACTTTCCGCCCCATTCTTCTACCAGCAGGTTCATCTGTGAAAGCTGTTCATATATTTTTTGTGTCAATCTTGTTAATGGCAAATATCATTGGAACACCCGCAGCCTGTGCGTGGCTGATCGCCTCGCGGGTCTGCGGCATTACTGCATCATCAGCGGCTATCACTATGACTGCTATATCAGTAACTTTTGCACCTCTTGCACGCATCGCGGTAAACGCTTCATGACCGGGTGTATCCAGGAAAGTGATCTCTTTTCCGTTGGCAACCTCTACACGGTAAGCGCCTATATGCTGGGTAATTCCCCCGGCTTCTCCGGCTACTACATTTGCATTTCGGATATAGTCAAGCAATGATGTTTTACCATGGTCAACGTGGCCCATGATAGTGACAATTGGGGAGCGGTGTTTTAAATGTTCTTCTTCATCGTCATCGGTTTCGTCTTCCTCCATTTCCATTTGTTTTTCCATGTCGATAAACTCGACATCGAAATGAAATTCACTGGCCACCAGTTCTATAACCTCTGCATCCAATCGCTGGTTGATAGACACCATGATACCCAATCCCATACATTTGCTGATCACCTCTGCAAAACTTACATCCATTAGGTTAGCCAGCTCGGCCACGCTAATGAATTCCGTTACCTGCAGTTTATGGCTATCTGCTGCATCGCCGGCAGTTTCTGCTTCATGTCTTTTTTCCCGTCGGATCTTCGCCTTCATGCTCTTGCCTCTTCCTCCGGCGCCTGCCAGTCTTGCCTGTGTCTCACGGATCTTTTCCTGTATTTCTTTTGAATCTATTAGCTTTTCTTCGCGACGAACGACCCTGTTATCCCTTCGGCCGCCGCCTCCGCCTCTGTGTGGTTGTCCTCCCCGGTTGAATCCTCCGCCTCCCTGGCCCTGACCTTGCTGACCCGGTCGCCTATCCCTGTTTTGAGTATCGGGTTTGACTTCCTTTTTCTCTATAGGAATACGTTTCCTTTTTCTTTTTTCATCTTTCTTGGGTCTCGTATCGTTATCTACGGGAAGATCTATTTTTCCAAGGATCTTGGGTCCTTCTAATTTTTCAGCTTTTATATTCTCGAC
Source organism: Bacteroidota bacterium (assembly GCA_005884665.1). Taxonomy (GTDB): domain Bacteria; phylum Bacteroidota; class Bacteroidia; order Chitinophagales; family Chitinophagaceae; genus VBAT01. The sequence goes on along the minus strand of VBAT01000016.1, from coordinate 30,935 downwards.
AACGGCTGCGCTATCGGCTTCGGCTACTTCTTCTTTTGCAGTTACTTCGGGTTCCTTCTCTTCTTCTTTTTCTTCTTTCGCCTTTCCTTTTTTTGCTTTTTGAACAGGTTCGGCTTCTTCTTCCTTTTTGGTCTTTTTCTTCTTGGTTTCAGCCTGTTCTTCTTCCCTGGGTGCTGCAGGAGCTTCCTCCTCTGCTTTTTTCTTCACCACTTTTTTAGGCCGGGTAGAAGAATCGATAGCGGACAAGTCAATTTTATCAACCACTTTGGGCTTTTCAATTTCAGGCGCTTCAATCTTGACCACCTCTTCTTCTTTCTTGGGCTCTTCCTTTTTCACTTCCTCTTTCTTCTTCACCACCTCGATCACCGGTTCTTCTTTCTTAGCCGGCTTTTTGTCCTTGAAAAGAACTTCTTCCTCGTCCTTTTTCTTTTTGGCCTCAGCCTGAGCTCCCTTGGGAAGATCCACCTGGTCGCTCTTCATCTTGGCGGCTTTATCGCCTTGAAACTCCATCTGCAGGGCCCTGTACATCTCCTCGGTTAATTTGGAGGTAGCGCCAAGGCTGCTTTTGGGAAATCCTTTTGCAATCAGGAAGTCCACCAGGGTGTCCTGACCAACATTAAATTCCTTAGCCGCAGCTAATACTCTTGGAAGTTTTAATTCTGCCATTCAGTTATTTTAAGTCAAATGTGTCAAATAAGTCATATTAGTCATTACGTCAGCAGCCAATACATTTGATTGACTTATGTGGCTGATATGACCGACTGACTTTTTATTCTTTTTGAAACTCTTCCTGTAATACTTTCCGTACTTCCTGTATTGTTTCCTTTTCCAGGTCGGTCCTGCGCTCCAGTTCTTCGGCGCTCAGTGCCAGTACGCTTCTGCCTGTATCACAACCCACTCGTTTTAATTCATCGATCACCCACGGTTCAATCTCATCGCTGAATTCTTCAAGGTCAATATCAAACTCCTGACCTTCTTCTTCCGCGTCGCGGTAAACATCGATCTCATAACCTGTCAATTCGCAGGCTAATTTAATATTCACACCACGGCGGCCAATTGCTAGTGAAACCTGGTCGGGCTTCAGGTATACACTTGCGTGTTTGCCTTCATTATCCAATTCCATGCTGGTGATCTTGGCGGGAGTTAGCGAACGCTGGATCAATAACTGGATATTGCTTGTCCAGTTGATCACATCGATATTCTCATTTTTAAGCTCACGAACTATGCCATGAATACGGCTACCTTTCATCCCTACGCAAGCGCCAACCGGGTCAATTCGATCATCATAGGATTCAACGGCCACTTTCGCTCTTTCTCCCGGATCGCGGACGATCCTCTTAATCACAATCAGTCCATCAAAAATCTCCGGCACTTCTATTTCCAGCAATTTGGCAAGAAATTCCGGTGACGTGCGTGAAAGGATAATTACGGGACTGTTATTTTTCATATCCACCTTCTTGACCACGGCACGGATATTTTCACCTTTCTTAAAATAATCCTGGGGGATCTGTTCGCTTTTGGGAAGGATCAGTTCATTGCCTTCTTCGTCCAGCAGGAGGATCTCTTTTTTCCAAACCTGGTAGACTTCAGCGCTAATGATTTCACCGGTCCGGTCGCCATATTTTTTAGCCAGTACGTTTTTCTTCAGATCGCTGATACGGCTGGCCAGCGTCTGTTTGGCTGCGAGGATGGCCCTGCGTCCAAAATCATACAGATCGATTTCCTGGTATAATTCTTCACCTACTTCAAAATCCGGTTCAATCTTTACTGCATCGGAATAAGCTACCTGCGCCAGTGGGTCTTCTACCTGCCCATCTTCTACGATCATCCTGCGCCGGATAATTTCCAGGTCACCTTTTTCGGCGTTTACGATGACATCAAAGTTGTCGTCGCTGCCAAATTTTTTGCGCAGCAATGTCTTGAACACATCTTCTACCACTTTCATCATAGTAGGACGGTCGATATTTTCCGCATCCTTGAATTCCTGGAATGCTTCTATAAGATTGATACTTGCCATAAAACAAGAATTGAATACTGTAACCGGTTATTAGGCCGGTAGTTAAAATTTAATTTGAATTGTTGTTGTTTTAATATTATCAAATGATATTGTATGTCTCACCACTTCTTTCTTCTTACCCTTTCCTTTCTCTTCTTCCAATATGATCTCATCGTTTGTCACGCTGATCAATTTTCCTTCGTTCTTGATACCATCCTTTCTTATCACTTCTACATTCCGTCCTGTATTTTTTACATACTGGCGGTGAAGTTTGAGTGGCTCATCAAGCCCGGGTGAAGAAACCTCCAGTGAAAAATCTCCGCCAGGAAAAAAACCACTTTCTTCAAGGTCTTTATAAAGGCGACGGTTAAATTGAACCAACTTATCAATGCTTACCCCATTATCGGCATCGAGGAAAACCTTTACGTTGTTAGTGGGTTTTATGCGGATATCTACGAGGAACACACCCTGTTCATCCTGTATCAGCGATGCCACCTTCTTTTCCAGTCCGGCTATTTGACCCTCCATGTTCATATGAGATAAAAGAAGAAGGGAACGATCTCGTTCCCTTCTATCAGCTTGTTCCGGTGCAAAAGTAGGGGAAAAAGGGTATACGCTCCAAATTCGCTAGCCGCGCGGAAAATGATTGTGAACTTGAATTTTGTTTTTCAAAGCGGAGGCTAAGAAACCGGACGATCCACCCACCGGTTATTTCGCTCAATTAACCGAAAACACTGTCAGGTATTAAACCTGGCCCTCGCCTGCCTGTTATGCCTTTAACGGGTAGCATCCGTATTTGAAAAAATGGCCACAGAGGACCTCTGAGAAAACACGGAGGACCACAGAGAAGCAAGTCGGCGGCTCTCTACTTCTGCATTGATGTAGCTACGTCGAGGCAAGGCCGGGAGGCGGGGTTTGTTTTCCTCGGTGGATCTCTGTAGGCAAATTCAAGTTTGAGACACTATCCTTTAACGATGCTTTTTAAATAACCAATTGTAGTTTTGTAAAATGTTACGTTTCTTATTATATCTGCTCCTCGGCTGGCTGGCATTCAACTTTATCTTCCGGTTTGTCATTCCGGTCTACCGGACTACAAGGCAACTGAAGAAAAAGTTCAGGGAAATGCATGACCATATGCAGGAAGAACGAGTAAACCAGACCCAGCAGTCCGCACAAAGGAAATCAACCCCCCAGGCTACCGGCAAAGACTATATAGATTTTGAAGAGATCAAATAGGCCTTTCTTGTTTATAATTCTCTATTTTTGCGCCTCAATATTCCGAAGTGATTGGAATAGGATCCTTAGCTCAGACGGTTAGAGCATCTGACTCATAATCAGAGGGTCGCTGGTTCGATCCCAGCAGGATCCACAGTTAATTGAAAGGTATTTGATGCATGCGAGGGTTGCTGGTTCCCCGCCTGCGTGACGCAGTCGGGCAGGGATCCCAGCAGGATCCACAGTTAATTGAAAGTTTCCGATGCATGAGGGTCGTTGGTTCCCGCGCCTGCGTGACGCAGTCGGGCAGGGATCCCAGCAGGATCCACAGTTAATTGAAAGTTTCCGATGCATGAGAGGGTCGTTGGTTCCCCGCCTGAGTGACGCAGTCGGGCAGGGATCGAGACAGTATCCACGATAATTCAACCGCGGAATATTTGTTCCGCTTTTTTCTTTCATTACTGGTTGTTTTAAAAATGGTTCTTTAACCTTTTCTTAACCGGGATGAAAATACATTTGTCCATTACATAATGATTATGAAGAAATTTTTACTGCTTTCTGTTTCCTGTCTTGTTATCGGTTCTTTATTCGCACAGGAAACACCTGAAACTCCCAAAAAAAAGAAGCCAATCAACCTGGCTGGCCGTGCAAATGACCACGTGTTGGTGCAGTTTGGTTATACCGGGTGGAATGGGGTTCCTGATACCATCAACCAGGGTGGCTTTTCACATAGTTTCAATGCCTATTTCATGTTTGATTTTCCCATCAAGACCAGCCCGAGACTGAGTATCGGTATTGGGGCCGGCATTGGGTCAGATCATATTAAATTCGAAAAGACTTATCTCGGCATAAAGGACAACAGCACTACCATGCATTTTACCAACCAGGTAGATACTTCTCATTTCAAACGGATCAAATTAGCGACTGCCTATGTCGAGGCGCCGATTGAACTCCGTTATACTTCCAATCCGATGAACAGCGACCAGAGCTTCAAATTTGCATTGGGTATAAAGGTGGGTGCCCTGATCAACGCCCACTCACGCTATAAAGATCTTCAAAGCGAAAGCGACGCATTGCTCAATTCCTACATAATGAAAGAATCCAGCAAACGCTTTTTTAATACTACCCGTTTAGTAGCCCAGGCCAGGATTGGTTGGGGGCATTTCAGTGTATATGGCTCTTACCAACTTACTGCCTTGTTTAAATCAATCATGAGTCGCCTTTGTTTTTTGTACTGTATCGCCACGGATACACGGATAACGGCATATCCGTGGCAACCTTGTTAGGTTAACGTTGACTTATCCGATAGATATCGGATCTGAAATTTCGTGCCGACACCTGTCCAAAAGTTTAAGTTTCATAAATCCAGAGTCTAGCCTAATCTAAAGATTTTTCGTCCTAAAGAACCATTAAACCCTTAAACCTTTCAACCTTTAATGACTGAGGAAAATTTCAAATTAAGTCACTACTTGTTTTTACGTATTTACTCAAACCAGCCGGTATTATTTAATTTTGCGTTTTTCTTAAAATAGTATAATGATTGATAAAAAGAATAGCATCGGCAAGGAAGAGAGAGCTGTGTTGGTAGCTTTAATACAAAAGGACCAGACCGAACAACAGGTGATCGAATACCTGGATGAACTGGCGTTTTTGGCTGAGACGGCAGGCGCTATCGCCGTAAAACGATTTACTCAAAAAATGGAACATCCCAACAGCAAGACTTTTGTGGGCAAGGGAAAATTAGAGGAGATCAGGGATTATATCCAGGGAAAAGATATCAGGGTCGTCATCTTCGACGATGAGCTTAGCGGGGCGCAAATAAACAATATTGAAAAGGTACTGGATGCTAAAACCATTGATCGTTCCGATCTTATTCTCGACATATTTGCACGACGGGCGAAGACCGCGCAGGCCAAAGCACAGGTTGAGCTGGCGCAATACCAATATATCTTACCCCGATTGAGAGGTATGTGGAAACACCTTGAGAGACTGGGAGGTGGTATTGGCACAAGAGGTCCTGGTGAAAGTGAAATCGAAACCGACCGTCGTATCGTTCGTGACAAGATATCGTTATTAAGAAGAAGGCTGGCCGAAATTGACAAGCAGGCATATACGCAGCGAAAGGACCGCGGAGAGTTCATTCGCGTGGCGTTGGTTGGCTATACCAATGTAGGCAAGTCAACCATCATGAACCTGTTGAGCAAAAGAGATGTGTTTGCTGAAAATAAATTATTCGCTACACTGGATACAACCACCAGCAAAGTAGTTTTTGAAACCACACCGTTTCTTTTAAGCGATACGGTAGGGTTTATCCGCAAGTTGCCGCATCATCTCGTTGAAAGTTTTAAAAGTACATTGGATGAGGTACGTGAAGCCGATATACTATTGCATGTTGTAGACATTTCTCATCCAAACCATGAAGAGCAAATAGGTGTTGTCAATAAGACATTGCAGGAAATAAATGCATTCGAAAAGCCAATACTGACCGTCTTCAATAAAATGGATCTCTATGAAAAAAACACGTTTGACGAATGGCTCGAACCAGGTACCAAGGAACAGATACTCGAAGATTTGAAGGAGCGTTGGCAAAGAGAGACTAATGGCAATGCGGTGTTTGTTTCTGCCATTGAGCGAAAGAATATAGATACACTTCGTTCTTCGATCCTCGAAAAAGTGAGACTGATGTATAAACTAAGGTATCCTTACAAGACAGAATTTTTGTATTGAGTAGTCACCTAATTTAAAAGGCAAAGCCTCGAATTTATCGAGGCTTTCTCTTGCTCCTGCTGCTGGACTTGAATCAGCGACCCTCTGATTAATCCCGCAATGCATACGCGGGACTCTAACCAACTGAGCTTTTGTCAATAAATAAAAAAGCCAGCATTTCTGCTGGCATATCCGCTCCTGCTGCTGGACTTGAACCAGCGACCCTCTGATTAACAGTCAGATGCTCTAACCAACTGAGCTAAGCAGGAAGGCAATCCAATTTGGGGCAGCAAAAATAGGGATTTTGGCCTTCAAACAAGCCCTATAAACCAGTTTTACCGGAAAAAATTGAAAAAGCCACTGCCCGTTTCCTCGGCGACAAAAACCCCATCCTCCCTGATCTCAACAGCCCAGTGTTTCAGGTAATAGCCCTCGCCACTAATATTACGGCCGTTCTTTATATCATATTTATAACGATGCAAGGGACAAACAATATTTCCCAGGACGTCAATATAACCTTCGGCCAGGATGCCGCCCGCATGCGGGCATTTATATGCAAAGGCGAATACCCTTTCCTTGAATTTTGCTATACAGATCTTTCTTCCGTTCATTTCGGCAACGGCAATATTGTTGCCGGAAAAATCCAGCTCATTGAGAAAGTCAGCGATTTTGTGCCAAATCATAGAAAGTCAAAAGTAAAAAAATCAATCGTCAAACTTGAGACGTGAGAAGTGAGATATGAAACAACGATCTATTGGGCTCTCCCGATACCTATCGGAATGGTTATCCAGCAATAGGCGGGACGCACATGCGGGATTAATCAGAGGGTCGTCCCGTACGTACGGGATAGCAGGAGCGGTTGAAAACCTCAGGAATTCCTGAGGTTTTTGCATTTGTAACCTCACCACGCACTTTTACCTTCAAAGCGTGAACTATTACATTTATATTATTCAGTCTGCAAAATCGAATAAATTTTACGTTGGATACTCAACCGATCCATGTCGACGAGTGATTGAACACAATACCAAACCATTCAACACTTTTACTTCAAAGTACAGGCCCTGGAACTTAGTGGCTGTTTTTCTGGTAGGACCGACAGAACGTGATGCAATAAGGCTCGAACGTTTTATTAAGAAGAATAAATCCATTTCATTGATAAGGAAATTGACCGATTCTTCTTTCATGCCAACTGGCGCATTAGCTCAGTTGGTTAGAGTCCCGCATGTGCGGGATTAATCAGAGGGTCGCTAGGCGAACGAGACGGTGAGCAAATCGAGATAGGGAAGATTGCATCGGAATTTAAGATGGATAACAGCAGTTAAACAAATGGCAACTTAGATATACGCGGCCTTTTTTGCTAAATGAGGAAAATCACCAAGTTTTTTATCCTCTGAAATCATGTACGATTTATATTTCGGCATGTTGATAGTTTTTGCAGTTTCATGGTGGCGCCTTATCTCAAAAAAAGAACAAAGAGAATATTATATAACCATGTTGTTAGATGCTCTTTTGAGATAGATCTCCGGTAAAATGATTTTTGATTCTTTGTTCTCTTTTTGATCCTTCCAGTAAACGACAAAATTGACCTTCGCCTCTTTCAATTCGTATCCCTTGCTTAAATAATTTTGTAGCAATCCCTGGAAGTTACGGGAGTATTTGACTACAAGCTGTCCATCGGAGTTGCCCAGGCCATCATTAAGAATAGTAAGAGCTGTCCCGCTGCGTAATCCGTTCATTCGCTGCTGCACATACTCAAAATAGCCAAGGTTTATATCCTGGTGCGACAAGGAATAAGCTAGGTGTTCTGGCTCAGGGTATAGATCGTTGTTCTTTTGGTAAGTTAAATTTCCGGCTGTGACTGCTCGTAAAAAGGTTTCGTTGTAATGTATATGCAGGTTGGCTTTGGCGCGCGTTATGGCTACATATACCTGGCGTCTTTGTTCATCCGTATTGGGCCTGAATTGGTTCAACAGCAGATACAAATTATCGAACTCTTTCCCTTTCGCTTTATGAATGGTGGAAACATAAATGATTTCATTACTGATACTGCCAAAGTCTTCTACCTTCGACTCTGTGAGAAAAGCCTTCCAATCGCTTTTGTATTTTCTTTTTTCATTCACCGACTCAAATTCCTTAATTACATTCAAGGCCAGCTCCAGTTTATTACTTTGCCTGGCATGCGTGGCTAGTTGCCGAATGGCCCCGCCCCACTCCTCGATACTAATCACGGGTGAATCCTCGTTCTTTAACAGCAGGTCAGAGAAATAACGCAGCTCATATAGGTTATACAAATTAAATCCATCGTTGCTTTGAATGAGTTTTGCCGGTAAACTGCTCTTCAACATCAATCCCGTCAGCAACATCGCTTCTTCATTTGTTTTGGTCAGTATGCAGGTACTGCCTATTAATTCAGCTCGCTGAATTGCTGTGGAAAGGGGTACTACCAGGTTGTTGCCCGTATATTGAGTGATCGAAATGTGACCATTGTCGGCCTGGTGAGCAAATCCCGGCTGAGTTTTTAACCGCTTTTCGATAGTTTCTGCCCACTGATTCACAAAATCAACGATATTCGCTTTGCTCCGGTAATTCTCGGTTAGTTCATATTTTGCGGCATTTTTTTCTGTTATTAGTCGTTGCATGTATTGGGAATCAGCTCCGCGAAACCCGTATATATTCTGATCATCATCGCCAACAAGGATTACTCTCATTTCTTCGTTTACATCCATTAATGTTGTTACCAGCTCATATTCACCGCCATTCATGTCCTGTGCCTCATCCACTACCAGCACCGCTTTGGTAATACGGCTAATTTCTATATCACCACTTTTGATCTTTTCTACCGCTGTCTTTAAGATATTATCTGCTTGCTCCAGAGTGCCTACCCTTCCAAGCAGATCAAAGCAATAGGAGTGAAATGTTTTGATCTCAATATAGGCGGCAGCATTACCGATCAGGCCAATCAGTCTTTTCTTAAACTCTGTTGCGGCGGCCCGGGAAAAGGTCAGCATCAACAGCTGTTCGTGTTTCACATCTTCAGCCAGTAACAAAGATGCCAGTTTATGAACCAATACCCTCGTCTTCCCACTACCCGGTCCAGCCGCTACTACGATGTACTGGTGATCCTTATCGTTGATTATTTCAAGTTGGTTGGGCGACAATTCTCCGAATAAACGGACAAACTTTTCAGGAGTAAGTGTTCGGTTAATCTCATCTTCTCTTGAGCCCGGAAAGTATTTTTTCAGAAAAGATGAATAGTTTAGGTTAAAGTAATCGTCCACAAACTTCAGCGCCTCGTTGTAATTCCGGATCATCTTTTTGGCATATTCGCCTACTATGTGTATCTGCTGAACCTTTTGCCGGTAAAACTGCCCAAGTTTTTCATAATCGCTTTCTTTATACTGAATTCGATTATTTTTTTCAATACGATCGACAGACAATCTGTTATGTATAACAAGGAATCCTCCTTCAATTTTGATTGCTTCTATTCTTGATAAGTAAAACAAAGTATCTTCAACATCGTCAATAGATACCTCAAACTTGTATAAGCCCTGTCCTGCTTCTGACATTTCCTTTAATTCCTGAACGGAAAATTCTATTAATACCTCTTCCAGCTGTCCCTCAGTCCTTATTTCTTGCGATTTTTTATATAAATAATCAGTAATCAGCCTTGCAAGTAGATGCCTCCTCTCCAATTTTTCCCCGAATTCTTTGACAGGATATAGTAATGATATTTGTACGTGATTCTTTGAACCCTCTGGATAATGTCTTTTGACCCAGTTTTTGATGGCCCAGAAATTAATAATAGCTTTTATTTTAGCAACTGTGCTCTCTTTTATACCAAATTCAATTGCTTTTTCGTTGATCTCTTTGATGTGATAAATATTTTCTTCCTCTTTTAACACTGAAAGAAAGAAGTCTTCCAACTTACGGAAACTATCAGCTATTGCATGGGAACGATTATTGCTTTCCCCTTTTTTTACGAAAGCAGTGAGATCTTTGGTCTGGGCCAGTATATTTTCTTCCCGAAGCAATTCTATAATCCGGATTACTCTTTCTTTTACAATTCCTAACTGGTCGGATATATAATCTACTCTCGACTCTGCTTGCTCCTCTGTAGATAGTCGCTTGCTTTTGCTGGAGAATAGTTTTTTGATGATGCGTATAGAGTCCGATCTCAAAGACGGCTCAATCTTCTCTGACACATTAATACGGTCAATGGCATCCTGTGCCGTTTTACTTAATATGCTATTAGCGAATACGCGCGGCATATTCTGCCCCCTTTTTAGATAACCAGCATCTTCAAGTGCGGCAATAGCCGTCACTACCCTTGTTTCAATTTCATTGATGCTGTCATCCCAGCCAGCTTTTCGTGCAATTTCGAGAGCTGAGTTTGAAACTTTGTCCCTTGTCCGGGTGAGGTCTTTTATCGCTTTCCAGACCTGGTTAATTTCTTTGCTGTTGATTTTGGTTTGATTCAACAGGATGAAATGTTTATCCAAGTCTTCTTCATTAAACAGCACAAAGCAATCGGCCTCCATATTTTCATCTCGACCTGCTCTGCCAGCCTCCTGGATATAATTCTCCAAAGAGTCAGAAATGTCATAATGGATCACGGCGCCAACATCACTTTTATCCACGCCCATCCCAAAGGCAGACGTAGCAACTATGATATTGACGTTGCCATCCATGAAGGCAGTTTGGTTGGATGTCTTCTCCTTCTTGTCCATTTTACCGTAATACGGTTTGGCTGAAAACCCATCATACGATAACCTTTCGGCAAGTTTATAAGCCTTTTTTGTCCGGGAAACATAGACTATCGCAGGACAATCTTTTGCTTCTATAATTTCCCGTAGTTTGTTGTATTTATCTTCCTCGGTGTCCTTTTGATAGACACTATAGTGTAGATTTGTTCGGAAAGAATTGGCTCGGAAGACTTCAAGGGTAAGATTGAGGTTTTCTTTGAAATAGGTTCGAATGTCTTCAATAACCTTTTGTTTGGCTGTAGCGGTGAAGCAGGATACAGGGATCGGTTCTGCTAAGTTCTTTTTCCCTTGTAACTGTTTAATGAATTCTGCGATATAGAGGTAGTCAACCCGAAAGTCTTGTCCCCAAGACGAGAAGCAGTGCGCTTCATCAATGACAAACCGGGCAATTTTACGTTTTAACAATAGTCTTTCAATAGTTATGGATCGTAATGATTCTGGAGAAATGTAGAGAATACAGGCGTTACCATTTTCGACTCTTTCAATGGCTTTACTTCGATCAATTGGATCTAAAAGTCCATTAATGGTAACTGCTTCGGTAATTCCTCGTCTGTCAAGATTATCCACCTGATCTTTCATCAGTGATTGCAAGGGTGAGATAACAACTGTAAGTGCTCTGGCATTTTGGCCACTCATAAGCGCCGGCAATTGGAACGTGACAGATTTTCCGCCACCAGTGGGAAATATAGCCAAAAGTGATTTATTATTAATTGCGGCATTGACTGCATTTTCCTGTAGTGGTTCATTTTCATACTTCCGAAATCCCGGAAAACCGAAAACATTTTTGAGTATTGGCAAAGGATTAAATGCCTCATTACAGTATGTGCATCCCGCTAGACAGGGAGTATTGCATAACAGTAAAAGCAATTGTTCTACATCGGAATAATTCTTCAAGACCCATGGAGGCGTAATTGAATACCTGTCATAGGTGCCAATCAAGGATAATGTATAGGCGAGTGAAATCGGGCGTTTTTGAATAAATCTTGCTAAATCGCAATGTTCACAAATTTTATCCCTCAATTCATTTCTAACAAGTGTTTCAAGTTCCGTGTGACTAACTTTCTGGTTGAAACGAGCGAATTTAAAAAAAGGTCCATACCCCGGAATATCATAAAGCAGGTTATAAAAAATGGTTTTAAGAAAATCATTCAACCCATTAAAGGCGGCCAATTCGTCAAAAAACAATTCTTTTGCCTTAACAGAATCGTTATACGGATTATTCCTTTCTTCTGTTTGAATTTTATCATCCTTCAGTAGTCGGTGATAAGGTTTTTTGGGGAAAAGCAAAGGCGAAAGTAATAGCGTATCTATTGCTCTATCGATACCAAAAGTTTGATTTCCTAAGTACGACTGCAAAAATAACAGATCATACTTCAAAATATTATGGCCACAAAGAAATTCGCATCTTCTGGTAAAATCAATAAAATCATTTGCTGAAGAGCCGTGAAATATGGCTTCATCGGATCTTGTAGATCCGATATCAAGTATTTTACCCGTTTCGGAGCTTGCTTCCAGGTCGAAAAAAGCAATCGAATCCACAATAGGAATGATGGTTTGTTATAAGGTCTTAAAATAGAACATAAATCTCAATTTTACAAGGAAATCGACTGGAACACAAACTTTTGAAGACAATGTAACAAGATTATTAGTTGTAATAAGTGAAGGGCCGGTATACGGTGAAGCGCACTGGAGTGTATCCTGGAATATGGAATCATTGCCCATTACTCCTAAAACTGCAGCGCCACGAGATAAAAAGAGCGATTCCGACGTTCTAAATAATATTCATCGCCCCGTATCAACTTTCACATACCTTATCCTCTACTCAACGACAGAGGAGACAATGAATGAACACGGAACATTCATTTCCCCAAGTTTAAGCAATTACACCATTGATTTCCAAACAATTAATGTTTCAGTGAGCTTCTCTTGGCTGCATCTTTCGTCAATAAGGGAAGCTAGTAAAAGAGTATAAGGGTTATAGGTTTATCCCTGTAACCCTTTTAATTTGTAACAAATAAGGGTTAAATTTTATTATTTTAGTTACCAGTCTCACACAAATTTATCCCCGGCGAGTTGAAATATAAAGAAATCAATGCCTCTTATTCTTGTTCAAAATGAAGTAACGGTTGGTGGTAGATATGATCACTGGCAAGATAATGAGGGTGTGTTGTATCATTATCCTAATAAGTATGTTAACAAAATTAATGAGGGCGAGCCGTTTATTTATTATAAGGGAAGACTTCGGCTGAACAAAAGAACAGCAATTCCAGAATATTTTGGATTTGGCAAAATTGGTAAGACATATATTGACCCTACAACATCAAATGGAAAGCCTAAAGACTACCAATGGTTTTGCGAAATATTAGATTATATTCCTTTTCTAAAACCAGTTCCATTCAAGATTGATGGCATTCATTTTGAAAATATTCCGGACAATCTTTGGCGAGACGGAGTTAGAAATATAAGTGATAAAACTTTTCGTTCAATACTTGCAAAAGCTCTTATTCCGTTTGTTGGAGACGAACCGATTGTTACATCAACTTCCCCTATTATTCCGAAGATAAATGAGATAAACCCCCTTATTGTTGGCGATCATCAAAAACTCTTTGTTTCATCAATTTCTCAAAAGTTAGCAAATAGCGAAAAGGATTCCCAAGATTCGAAATCATCTCGCCGTTCTAAATATGCTAAGTTATATGGCGATCACTCAGAGGAGATAGTCTACAAAGTTCTTACTCAAAACAATTGCTATGAACTTAAGTGGAATGCAAAAGAAAAGGAAAAGCCAGGATGGGATATTCAATATTTTGATGAAAAGAGAAACTTAGTTGCAGTAGAGGTAAAAGGGACAAGCGGAAAAAGGTTTCTAAATGTCGAAGTTACATCAAGAGAATGGGAAGCGGCAGAGAGAGTTGGGAATCATTACAACTTATACTTAGTTGCAGATTGCTTAAGTACTGTGCCCAAAATCCAAGTCATTAATAATCCATATTCATTGTATCAGAATAATCAATTATTAGTTGAGCCATTAGTATATAGGTTAAGGATGATAAGTTAATTCGATTAATATTGAACTCTTTTTTATGTCTGAAGCTCTTTCCCAGCGGTATCGCGTTCACTGATTTCTTGAACTCCAAAGCATTCCAAGCTTTTTTGGATTCCCGTATCCGCACCTTCGTCAATAAAGGAGCGAATGAAAGCCTCGATAAATTCAGGTTTCCGGTTTAAATAATCCAGCATTAATAACCCTCTATCATATCTCCATTCTAACCTGTTTCTAATGCTGCACAGTCAATCTTAGGTATTGAAAAGGAATACCCATTACTTAAATAAATATATCAGCAAATAATACTGATGCGTAATTTTGTAGAAGAATTTTGGGATTGTACAAGTAATACAATTTCTCATATCCACCTCGTGAATGTTGAACCTGTTGATCCAGGCAACTGCTTTGTGTACATCCCGGGTAGTTAACCTTCAAAATATTTTATTATGGAACAGGGATTTCAAACGCCGGTATTCTCCCGCGCAATTTTGACAGCAGTCTTTGTTGGCTTTA
>VBAT01000016.1:16171-16662 GCA_005884665.1 Bacteroidota bacterium | reverse complement strand
TACATCAATGTAGCCACTCTTATTTTTTTTGTTAACCTCCTGTTTCTCGCCATTGGCTTCATCTATTACGGTTTTGTCAGAACCTCAAAGCAAGGAGAGATCTTTTACATCATCGTATTCATCCTTTTAACTGTTTTTGGGGTATGGAAAGCTGAGGGAGCCCATCGTACCGATGATCACCTGGTAAACCTACAGTTCAGGAATTTATTAGCCGGCATAATTATTATTTTGGGTGTACTGGCATCATTGGCAATACCTTTCTTGTTTCATAACAAGAAGTTTGAAAAACTTGTTGTTTAAAGAAACGTTTTGATTGTGGATCTCGCATAAGGAGCGGAGCATTCGTGCCAGCTAGTTGAACGAATGCATTGGTTCGCGTTGGATATCGGTGTCCGTTTCGCAGCAGAATTAGCGGCTGTTCTTTGGTCAAGGTTTCAAAAACTTCACAACAACATCAACGCACCAACATCACCGTTCCTCGCTCAAATTTT
>VBAT01000016.1:0-16142 GCA_005884665.1 Bacteroidota bacterium | reverse complement strand
ACAACGTCCATACAAACACACCTGCATCCTGCAGCACGCCTCCTGATCGGCCATCCCAACCCTTGCCAGGAATCTTTGATTGAAAGACGATAGTGCCCCACCGGTTGAATACCTTGAACTGATATTGCTCCAGCTGGCCATACACAAGTGGTGCAAACAAATCATTCCTGCCGTTGTTGTCGGGTGAGAACGCGTTGGGTACGAATACCCCTACAATACAACCATCCCTGATTTTTACAATAACGGTATCACGGCCTGTACAACCTTTATTATCGTTCACCTCGAGCCAATAGTCGGCGGGAGAATTTACTTTGATAGAAGGAGTTGTGGCGCCAGTGCTCCATAGATATTTCTCAAAGCTCTGTGTCGGTTGTAGAACCGGTTTTTCGTATTCACAGTATAAAATTTCAGCAGGTAAAAATGCGGCAGGTAAAGGCTGCTTTACGGCAATCATTATCGTATCAGCGTCAAAGCACCCGTGGCCGTCTTCTACCTTTACAGAATAAGTGCCAATATCCTGGATGACGATTGCAGGAGTTGTAGCGCCAGTGTTCCATTGATAAGAAGCAAAACCGCTGGCAGCCTGTAATTGCGTCGAATTTCCCTCGCATAATATAACATCCTTTGGAAGTTGCGGGTCGGGTAATGCATACACCTGCGGAACACGTAACGTATCATAGGATTTGCATCCATTTACAGTGATACCTGTTATGGAATATTCGCCAGCTGTTTTGACAGTAATTTGTTGAAGGGCACTACCCGTGTTCCACGCATATGTTTGGAAGCCCAGGCCTGCGTCAAGGACCAAACTATCTCCTAAACAAAAGCTGCGATCCAACCCTAAGTTTATTGGCGGTGAAGCGTGCACTGTGACCCTCATTGTATCGTATGCAAAACAACCCGGTGTTTTTTCCGCAATTACTGAATAGCTGGTATCAACAACCGGGGTCGCCACCACTTGTTGAGCGCTTGTTGAATTAAGTTGATATGAAGGCTGCCACTGATAGTTCATAAAACCGGCGGTGGCAATTATGTGAATCGTATCCTTTTCACAGATCACCCTGTCGTTACCAATCGAAAAAGCTATTGGTGCAGCAAGGGATATGTTGATCGTATCTCTCACCAGATTATCACAAGAGTCTTTCACTTCTACCCAGTATTGCCCTGGCTGGTTAATTACCAAAATAGAGTCAGTACTTCCATTCGGCCACAAATATGTCATGAACCGGGGCCCGGCATGCAAGGTGTCAACATTGTTGACACAAATTTCATGATCATTACCCAGGTTCAGTGGCGGAGTCCTGGAAGCCGCGACGATGACAACCGAATCCTGGGTTGGTACGCAATTCTGAAGGTTCTTTCCATATACTACATACCTGCCAAAATTCGGGAAGCGAACGGTCACGGAACTATCAGTTTGACTGATCACCTGAATTCCAGGCGATGTTGCCCATTGAGTGGGCTGTCCACATGCTTTGTTGCGATGACTATTATAAGTATAAGATTGGGTCAGATTACAAACAGATGTAATGCCGGTTACTTTTAAATAGCTGCACGAGTCCACGTATTCCGGGCACCGGTATCGCATGTCTGGATAAAAATCATATAGCGGGAAGGCGCGGTCCTGCATTACGTTGCTGGCGGCTGCATCCGCAGTCCATTGCACAGGTGCAACAGTGACAGGCGCAGGTAGATCGTAGTAATCTTGTGTTGGAAAAAAACAGCTTGCACTGGGATTGCCGCCTGCAGAGTCTATTGGCCACATGTTTATCATTGTGCCCAGGGCATTGGCGCCAATGCCGGTAGCCCCTTCGACACCCGCGATTCTAATACCGTCATTGGGACCAGGAGAATGGAAATAGTAGCGGGGTTGTACCACTCCACCATTGGATTTGGTCCATTGTACCTGGTAATTGGAATCGAGCCTGATTATTTTCGAAGTCCTTCCATCTCCCTGCAGGGTTAAAGGATAAGCCCCTGCCGTTATAATGTAAAAATTCTTACCCGATCTCGTTAATCGCGAGCTGCCAATGCCAAATGGATAAAAAAGCCCATTGGGCGTATATGACTCACAAATCATTTTTGAAAGAAGTACATTGCCCGCAGTATCCAGTCGCATGATGCCACCGATTGTGGTACGCGTAATGTCGCCTGTCGACCCGGTAATTGCGACGGCGATTGTAGAGTCAACACTCACCAGATCGCTGATGTTGCCCAATGAAGCTCCGACATATTTTTTCAGCCATATCGACTGGCCATTACTGATGTCAAACTTGGAGATAAGAATTTCATAGCTTGGATTGCCGGTTTGAAAGAGCGTACCCCCGATATACAAATACCCATCTTTCACCAACAGGTATTTGTAATTCCCGGGATAGGTGGTATTGTAGTCATAGTGTTTTTGCCAAACTATTCCTCCGGCTGCGTCAAACCTGGTAATGTTGAACCCGATAAAGTTCGCCGACGCTGATACAGCAACTACTCCGCCATCTGCAGTGGTTTCAAATCCAAGAAAGTATTGGAAGTTACCGGCCGCATCTTTTAACCCTTTGGACCAAACGGTGTTGCCATTGGCGTCGAGCTTTACCAGGTACTGTGATTCAGCCAACACACTTGCAAGCATAAATATGTTTCCATCTGCTGCCTCTTTGGCAAGTGTGATGTCTGTACCCATTGGGTCGACTAATTTGCGGGCCCATTCCACGCAGCCGCCTGGTTTGCATTTTATGATTAAACCCTGTTGTGTTTCCTGGAAGAAACTTGATCCTTCACGCCGGCCATTAAGAAGATATCCGCCGTCTTCCGTCGAATAAATGCCTTTCACTGTGTTTTCCCTGCCTGGAAATCCATATATCCGCCTTGCATTGCTTGTGCTGGAAGGATAATAGCCAGGAAAGAAATAATAGGCTACTGCAGTATCGGTACAACTTCCATTGTAAGCAACAAGTTTGACAGTGGTTAATCCCACCGAAAAACTCCAGTTGAGTGGCGTATTCATGCCGAACACATACATATCCACGATGAAGCGATAATCCGTTGCATTAATACTGTTATTCTGGAAAACGACATTTATCTGGCTATTGAGAATTGAATCGCCCTGGGGCGTCATACGGGCAATAAGTCCGCAACCATTTGGCTGGGACTGAGAATTCATGCCTATTAAAAGAAATAATATTATGATCGGACAGCGGCGTACAATCGGGATAAGGCTCACTTGGCTAATTTAAACGGCCCAAGATAATATATAGCATTTATAACAACCAATTATTCGGCCTGAATTACAGGTGTCGATTTGTAATTGCCTGAATGTGATCAGACAAGACGCTATTGAGTTTTATAGGGGAGCGAATAAAAGCCTCGATAAATTCGGGTTTGTTTTTTTAGATAGCTGATGCTCTGCCTGGTTCACCGACAACTATCGAGATGATTATCCCTGCAATAAGTGGGACGCATGTATAGGATTATAAGAGGGCCATCCAACGTATCGAACAGCAGGAGCAGGTAAAACCTCCGTAGTCCTAAGGGTTTTCCAATAATTATTTTAGAACAAGTACATTTCTACCTTGATTTAGCTCAGCTCCTGTGTTTTCAATCCATTGCAAACACTTTTCAGTAAAATAATCAGATGAATGACTAACTCTTTTTAGAAAATGTTTTTTGAAATCTTTAATAACGCTATCGGCCCAAGCCACAAATTCGTTTGATTTCGAAACTAACGTCTCCTGGTTGTCATAATACCTCACAACAAAATATAGCCTTGCTCTATGTAATTCCTTATCACTGTATGGATAGAATCCTCCTATGCTAAACTCAAGGGCATAGCTCCGTAAAACGTCTAAATAATAAATAGCTTTCTTTTCGAAAAAATTAAAATAAGTTTTATTTACCCAATTCTTATGTGTTAAATGAACCTGAAATATTTTTTCATTATAAGCTGATAAAACATCGCAAGCAGTTGGTACAGGTGTTTCCAGGCCAGTCTTAATAGTTATAATATCTTTTTCCCTGAAAAATTCTTCTATGGATGCCAGATCGTCTGGAAGAAGATAAAAATTGACTTGTTTAGAATTCATATATCGTATCATCTATTGTGAGGAAAAAATCTGGTCTTTCACTCGTAATTGCTTCAATATCGCTTAATGCTGCTAGTTCTCGTGCGCTGCAATCAACGCTGTTCGCTCCTAAACTATACAGCCTCCAAATCCAACCCACACCTTTCCATAAACCCATTCGAAAACACTTTTCGCACTTCTGCAGATAAGAGCTCCGCCCGGCTTTGTTTCCACAGTATTAATTTGTCGCCATAAATGGTACTAATTCGATCTTTATTCAATGGACCATTCAATTTACCCCAATGGATTGAATATGCTATGTGCTGCTGTTCCAGTCGCCCGATTATGTTTTCGAATACCTGGGAATTGCTCGTGCTGTCTAATCCATCCATTTCTATCACGCTGGTATTTTCAAATTTTGTAAATCCCAGGGTTGCACGGGTACCCTTTACAAACCGTACTGCCACTGCCCCAGCAAAGGCTTTGACAGCGATTTCCTGGCAGACCTGTTCCAGTGCCCCGGGTAGGTCAGTAGTCGAGACGGCGCATGCAAAGCTGGCTACGTTTCCCGTAAATCTTGTATCACGGAATATAGAACCAATAGTCTTGGGCTCTGGTGTTGCCGGCCGGATGTTCTTTTCAAATTCGCGTGAAGTGAGTCTTTTTACCTCATTGTAACTTCTCTTGCTGCCCAGTACACCCAACAGGCCTTTCATTATAAAAATGAATTCCGGACTTGGCGCAGGATCGTGTGTACCTCCCTGGTCAACTACAAAACCCGCGGGAACCTGTACCTTGTAAAAAAGAAAAATATAAAGCCCGGTGCTGCTATTCTTCGCAAGGGTATATGGATTTATATTGAGTTCCATATGGTACAACTCATGACCGGGAATGCTATCGGGCAAAGCAGGCAGAAGTTGTTTTAGCCTTGTTATATCCAGCCGTGATAGTGCATTCATCAAATCGTCAGTATAAACCGCATTACTGATCCTGTATTCTTTTAACAGGAACAGCGGATCAGTCTCCAACATTACCCCGTGAATAATGCCAAACGATCCGAAACTCACAAGGGCCGATTCGAATAAAGTGTCGTTCTTTTTTGGAGTTGCACCTAACCAGCTAATGAATTTATCTGAAGCTACCGGGTAAGACTCGCGTTCCAACCACACATGAGTGCCCGAACCGGTTACGAGGTGAATACCTACTATGGAGTCGTGGACGGCGCCGGCGTAAAGAGCAGCGCCATGCGTACCAGTCGATATGCAGCCTGCGATGGTCTGACCGTTGCTTGCACCGGATGCGCGGATACACCGTGCAGGATGACGGTCTATTTCCAAAACTCTGTTCAGCCGGGCTATCTGCACCCCGCATTCTGCAAATATCAGGTCCTGATTTGTTTTGCCCGTATGTAGATAAGAAGGCGAAACCAGCGTTTCATTTATATTAAAGATCAGGTCAAGTCCTTTGGTTTGTACCATTCCTCCATTGCACATCGCAACGGATGAAAAAGACCAGTTTGCGCCTATTGCACGCAGAGTAGTTGACTTCTCGATCGATTGGCCAATTACCCATTTTAAATTCTCAGTGGCCCGTTTATAGAGATCGCTTTCGCTCAATGCCGGATCAGCATGATCCAGTATCCACGAACAACCGGGTGTGAAATTGTTGCTGAAATTTTCGTGGCAATTTTTCCAGGGGCTGGCTGGCTGATAAGGTTTAATGCCTGCAGGTATCATAACATTGAAGGATTAAGGAATTTCGCCGGTGCCGGATCTTTGTGCGCAATCCCAGTCAATACGCTGTTTTACGACAAAGCCCAAAGTAATAAATCCAAGTACGACGTCCATCGGTTTGGTTGTTACTTTAAATCGGCTGACCCCAGTGGAGCAAGTACTTTTCAGGTTAATCTTGTTTTTCGATTTCCATATTGATGAACGGATTGTGGTATCATGACAAAAGTGTTGTCCACTGCCGGCACAATCGGATGTAGGTGATGATATCTCTACCACCCGGATGATACTACAGGAAACGAACAAACAGCTAATTAATAATACCGCCTGGAAGGTTGAAAAGAATTTTCTCATACACTGTTGGTTTAATGGTTGACATTGAAAATAGCCGAATGATCATCTGCGACGCCGTTGAAGCAAGTCTAATTTACATTCTTTCTGTGGTTTTAGCCAAACTGGTAGAGTCTCATCCGATGGCTATCGGATTTGAATTTGCCCACAGAGGACCACGGAGAAAACGCAGAGGACCACTGAGAAAAGACTCTGTGGCTCTTTGTTGCCATCTTGGTGTAGCCATCGAAGCACGGCCCGGGGATAGGGTTTTTTTCCTCTGTGGCCAAGGCCTATGAAAGTGGTTCTGGCCGCGGCGAACCTCCTGCCGGTTTTGATTTATCATCAGGCAGCGGAATAAATTCTTTGTTATCGTTAGGAGGTAGTATAATTCGACCCTGCTTCCAATCTTCTTTCGCTTGTTCAATGCGTTCTTTACGGGAAGAAACGAAATTCCACCAGATAAAACGTTCACCCAAAGGTTCACCTCCTAAAAGCAGTAGCGTGGTAGCTTCTTTAGCGAGGATAAGCGGCTCAGCAGTTTTACTGAACAGCAACATTTGTCCCGGGTTATAGATGATCCCTGATAACTCTATGCTCCCTTTTACAATGTAAAATCCACGCTCAGAATGTTCTGTTGGTAACGTGAATGTAGCCCCCGGCTGTAATACAACATGTAAATAAAATAGCGGTGAGTTTATCTTAACCTCGCTCCTTAGCCCAAATGCATTACCGGCTATTAATCGCATCCAAACACCCTTGTCCGTAAACACAGGTAATTGTTCAGGGATATAATTATTAAAAGATGGAGCAGCCTCTTCGTCTTTTTCCGGTAATGCCACCCAGGTCTGTATCATCTCTAGTCCGCCTTTGAGAGAAGAAGGATCTTCAAATCTTTCAGAGTGCGCAATACCGCTGCCTGCAGTCATCCAATTCACTTCACCCGGGCGAATTATTTGTTCGACACCCAAACTATCACGGTGCGTTACCTGGCCGCCGAAAAGATAACTCACCGTAGAAAGTCCAATATGTGGATGCGGTAGAACGTCTAACAAAGAAAGTTCAGCGGGAATATCGGCAATAGGTCCGGCGTGGTCCATGAATATAAAAGGGCCAACCATTCTTCTAAGGCGGAAAGGAAGAATGCGTTTTACCTTCACTGCTTTGCTAATCGATGCCTCACGAGCCTGGATTACTATGTCGAGCATGCTGCAAATATCCCGTATTTATTTTTTATTCACTTTGTATGCGGGTAATTCCGGAATGGGAAATAGTGGAAGCGTATAGAGTTGTCGGGAATCACCAGGGAGTAACGCTGAGCAACTACTTTGCAACCAGCAACCCTACCAGGATGCCCACGACAACACCGCCAATCCCAATACCAATGTCACGCTTTACCCGGCGGGCACGTTCCTGCGCCAGGAGCGACAATGTCCTCTGTTGCCCTGTCCAATGTGGCTGTAGCATTCTGTATTTTCTTGACGTTTTTGTCGGCGAAGGTGCTGGATGAGTCAGCGAGCAGGTTAAACTGTTTCAGCAAATCCTGGTAATAGGATTCATTCTTTTTAGATTGCTCATCGCCTAACAGTAGCAGCCTGTCGTAAGTTTTAACTGTTTCAGTCATCACCGAATCAACCACCGGTTTATTTTCATAAACGTCGTTATACGTTTTGAAACTAAATTTATTAAGAACGTATACTGTGTCGCATTGTACTACCAGGGTTTCGCCCCTGTACCCTCGAACTGCCTTGAAGCTAGTGCTGTCTTTGATTGCTTTGGGAGGTTGTGCATTGGTCACAACAGCATGGAGGAATATTATGATGAAAAGAAGCGGGGTGGTTGATGGAGTATTCATTTTAATTGTCTGTTATTTCTATATGTTTATAACCTAAAGAATCTTTTTGATCAAGGAACTCTTTCAGTTTTTGGAGGTTTTGGTTCAAAACTCTTTTTTCCTGCTCATTCCTGTTTTCTGTTTTCCTCTTGTCCATGTCGATAACGTACACACGGTTTCTTATCTCCTCCGTATACTCTTTGAATTTTATCATATCGTTTTGTACCGACGACAATTCCTGCCTGGCAGAATCAACCTCCTTCAATGCCTTACCCAGGTCTTTTTGCGATTCCTTCAACAGTTTGGACATAGCCCGGAGGTTGCTTCGGGTATCTATAAAATGTAACACTATGAGTAATGCTACAGCGCCCAAAATAATATAGATGAGAATTCGCGGTGCTTGCATGGTTTATATTTTTAATTCGGTGGTGGATTTGTTGTCAGGATAGAAGATACTGCTTAAAACAATAATTGCAGAAGATATTAAGATCTACTGCCGGCCAATCCCATTTATTTTTCCTTTTTCGTGTATTGCCATCCTATCCTGACATTTTTTTTCAGGCAAGGCGCTGTAGATCCAGAAACAAAATTTACTTCGATTAAAAATATAAATTATTTTCAAAGTTTTTCTACCGTGAAAACACCTTTTCTATCCCGTTTAAAAACCTTGTCAGTATAATAAGCTTATTGTTATTTTTAAGTTATCTGCTATCTCCCCCACGAAAACATCAATTCTTATCCGCATCAACTTTAGTAAACATTTTATCCAATGAGGTATATACTTTTTATCGGAATGATTGGCATTTTGTTTTCATGTAACGGTCCGAAGAACAAAGAAACCAGCACGACGGCTGCCGCAAAAGCTCAAAATTTTGTTGATGAATCGGTGACACCGTATCTCGATACCATACCGGCTGATCAAACTGTGATGAGTTTGCTTGACAAGTTTCCTTTGGCAATAGATAGCGCCAATGACGTAGTGATCACCGTGCCAAGGATATCCCTCCCCGTATCGGCATATAAAAATGTACGCAATGCTACAGGCAGGGAACATGGTGTTGTTAACGCAGACATCAATTTATACCGCCGGTTACTTCCTCTTTCCGACGATGAAAAAAAATTGTTGGATTTATTTGAAGGCTTCGCTCGTGAAGCGACTTACCTGGCCAATCGAAACAATTTTATATATCCGGCCAATGGCGAGTTAAATCCAGCTCAAAACGGGTTGGCCTATTCCTGGGGCGCTAAAAAGTTTGATCAGCGACTCAATCCTCCAGGCGAAGGAGATTCCTGTCTTCACAATGTATTCGGGCTGGATTGTTCTGGATTTATTTACCAGCTTTTTGAAAGAAATGGCATCAGGTTTCTCAAAGGAAGAGCCGATGATCAACGCAACCCGGCTGTGTTGAAAAAAGCGCTCATTCCTTATTTCGGCGATTCAACGCGTTTTGATGTGGTTGACATGAATATACCTCCTTCACAATTTCAATCAGGCGATATAGTTTACTTCCAGAAAAACGGGAGGGCTTATCATATTGGTATGTGTCTAAAATTAGGAACGGGCGAGCTGCGTTTTTATGAATCAAGTGGCGGGCCTAACAAATGCGAAGAAAATTTATCGGTAGTCAGGGGACCGAGGGGATTAAAAATAACCCAGCGACTGGCTGGCTCCGGTTATGGTGTGGCGAGAATCGTTTTAAAACCGCCAACCTATTAAAAACTGGCAACTAAATAAACGATTGTACTCGACATTCTCCAAACCTGGGTGAAAACTCCCACAACCACCCGCATCATATGTTTTAACCAAAAGTTCATAGTAAGGTTTTATTCTTCCCTGTATTCTAATATTTCACCGGGCTGGCATTCGAGCACTTTGCAGATAGCTTCAAGTGTGCTGAAGCGTATGGCTTTTGCCTTGCCGGTTTTGAGTATCGAAAGATTGGCCAGCGTGAGATCAACTTTTTCGGAAAGTTCATTCAATGACATCTTGCGTTTGGCCATCATTACGTCGAGATTTACAATGATCGGCATAACTTATACGGTTAACTCGTTTTCAGATTGGATTTCGATTCCTCTTTTAAATAGCTGCGAGATGAAGACAATCACACCCGCAAATAACAGGTGTTCGACACCAGCTCCCATAAATTGATGCAGATCGGTGAAGTCAACTCCTTTTCTGCCAAGCCATTCACAATATGACATGCCGATAATTGAAAGTATACCGATGAACAGGGCTATATACCCTATCCTGGATACAAGAGTAGCTACCGTATCACTGAAGGGGTGGACAAAGTTGATCTTCAAAAAGATCTTTATCACCAGGTAAAAGACATAGGCCTTCAGTGCAGATATGAAAGCGATCAGCGAAACAACTATACAATACTGGACCCTGTCGTACATGAACAGGCTGGATAGATTCAGGCCGGCATAGAGATTTTTCGCGCCGCCCGTATTCAGGAAAAGGCTTACAAAAAAGGAGTAAAGGATCGCACCTGCCCGTACACACAGTCCAATAAATATGATCCACGAAACGATGTGAAGGATTCGCAGGATCGGTTTGGTTTTAGATTTCATAACTTGCTCGCGTTTTATTGAAGCACAAATATCAATAAAATTTTATCGAAAAACAATAAATATTTTGCCTTTTTCGGTAAATCCCTCTAAATTTTCGGTAGAAGCTGAGATACAGGTTTGACTGTGTTTGGTTTAGGGAACCTCGTTTACATTTCGCACCTTCCGCTTGCGCAGACCTTTGTTCCGACACCAAAGGTTTGGCCGACGATGTCAGCGCAGGCGTATGGGGCCGCCAGCAACCAGCAACCAGCATCAAGCATCGGTTCCATTAATCACGATTCACCATTGACCACTCGCCATTCACAATCTTTTTTGTAGCCGTATTACTACAACCCCTCAGTGTTATCTATTACTTTTTAATAGCATAATGATCTATTTTTTTCGCCTCCCTGTAATACGTTCTTTGTGCAATCAATGCGTAGAATAATAAAAATCCAGTATGAGTTTACTTGCCTTCTCTATTTAATATTGAGGCGCCCTTTGAAAAACTACTGGCCGATTTATTGGCCGGTTAGTTCAACTAATCAGCAAAATCTTGCCTGGGCCATAACAGGCAGAATAGTTAGGTAACCATCCTTTTCTCGATTAGGCGGCCCTGTTCATCCACCAATGAACAGGGCTTTTTTTATGCATTAAATTAAATAGATAAAGATTGTGGGAAGAAGTATAATCGGTTAAACGATCGACAGGCTGACCGCGACCATACAGCCCTTGCCGCGGCTGGTTTCTATGTCTACCTTGCCGTTATAAAAACTTACTCTTTCATAGATATTTGAAAAACCTATCCCGCGAGGCGTCTGTGTTGAATCGAAGCCGATACCATTATCTTTTATTACGAGCTCGACATCCTGATGCTTTACCTGCAACAGGATCTCCGCATTCTTCGCCTTACTGTGTTTAAGAATGTTCTTCATTTGCTCCTGCACGATACGGAACAAAGTGATCTTTTTACCGGAAGAAAGCAGGTCTGTATCAAGGTCATGAGTAAACTTGATCCGGATGGGATGTGCCAGATGAATATCTTCAATCAATGCCCTGATACTTTCTACCATCCCCTGCTGCTTGAACTGCGGTACAACCAGCTCCTTGGATAATTTCCGTATCTCTTCGATAGCCATTTTCAAATACTCCATGCTCTTAGACTTAATGAGCTTTTGATCCTTGTT
This sequence comes from Bacteroidota bacterium, assembly GCA_005884665.1. Lineage (GTDB taxonomy): Bacteria > Bacteroidota > Bacteroidia > Chitinophagales > Chitinophagaceae > VBAT01. The sequence goes on along the minus strand of VBAT01000016.1, from coordinate 4,456 downwards.
TTCGGGACTAAGTGTATCCATGAACAGCATTGTAGTAGACAATATCTGGTTCACATTATCATGCAGTTCATGACCGATCCGCGTCCGCTCTTTTTCCTGTACCTGTATTATCGTCTCGGAGATCTCCTGTTGACGTTGTACCCGTTCATCCGCCAACTTGTCTTCGAGTTCCTTGAGATCGGAAATATCATGAAGGGATCCGATCATTTTTACCGGCAGCCCATTTTCATAAATCACAAATCCTTTATCCTGTATATGCTTGTACTTTCCGTCGGCGCATTTAAAACGATACTCGCTTTGCCAGGAATGCTGGTAGGTGTCAGTGGCCTCTTTTACTTTATCGCTAACACGATTCCGGTCCTCTGGATGTATCCTGCGCAGCCACCAGGAAAGCCCTTTTGACTCGACCATTTGGAAACCGATCATCTCTCTCAGCACTTCATTGCGGAATATTCTTCCTGTCTGCATATCCCATTCCCAGATTGCATCAGACGCAGCACGGGTCAATGTAAGCAACCGTTCATTGGCTTCTCTCAACTGGGCTTCGATAACTTTTGTATCCGGGAGGTTGACGGCATATCCACCAACAAGCTTGGCACCACCGGGGATATCGATCGGAAATATGTTGATATGCGAAACATAATTAGCCCCATTGGCCAGTCTAACTTTTTCAATCAATTCAACGGCTTGTCCCGTTTCAAACACCTTCATGTGCTTTTCATGCAAGGCATCATAAATGAACGGAGGAATGAGCTCAGACATTTGCCTGTTGACACTCGTGCTTTCTTCCAGGTTGAAATACCGGTAAAACGCCGAACTGGCAAGCTGAAGATTCTTAGCCTCGTCTATGATCCAGGCAAGGTTGGGAGTTTGGCTGACAAAAGCATTGAGCAAGGCCTGCTTTTCGTCAAGCCTCTCGTTCAAAAACTTTTCACGGGTTATATCAATAATACTGGAAACAACATAGCGGCCATCGCAGCCGGGCACATCGCCGGGTAACGGCTGAGAATTAAAAATAAACCAACGCAGGTCTCCCTCTTTAAGTCGAATCCCCAGCACCTGCTTTTGCGGTTTGTTCGTTTTCAGCGCTTGCATGAAAGGGGTATTTTCAAATAACACCCGTTCCCCATTCTCATTACACACCATCCATTGGTTATCCCAGAGTGAGCTTATATTTTTTAACTGGTAAAGTCTTTCAAGCGAAGTGCTGAGCAAACTGGAGGCCTGGTGGTTGGCAGCGATCAACTCTCCTTTTTTATCATGGAAAATGATCCCGCTCAGATCTTCTATTATTAACTCGTAATGTTTTTTGGACAGTTCATTGAATATTTTCAGCCGGTCCTCATCTACAATCTTATAACCAATACAGAAATACAGACGCCCTGAATTGCCCTTCCTTTCCAATGAACGTACCTGCCATTTCATCGGATGGTAATAGCCATTCTTGATATACAACTCCATGGCGCCGGGTCCTATTTGCTTTGCTGCATTGCAGATCATTTTTTTAAAATCATCCACGTGTATGGGGTGCAGCAGGTCAAAAAAATTGGTTTTTACTTTGCGGGGATTGTGCAGTTCAAGATCTCTTAGCATGCTAGAGTTAGCACACGCGATAGTTCCCTCTTCGTCAATAAGCGTGAGATAAAGATCATCCTGCTTCGGAGCGCTGCTAATAATGGTTTTTAAGGTCGTCCAACTCAATTTCATACTGTGTTTAATTGTTAGTCGCTACAGTGTCTTGCGGCAACCGGCAAGCCCGAAGCAAAATCTCTTATCACGTCCGGTACCAGTTCAAATTCATTTGTTTTATCCAAAAATTGCATGGCGCCTAATCGCATACATTCTTCGCGATAATAATCGCTGACATGATTGGTCAGCATGATCACCTCGCAGGCTTTTTTTGAACCTTTTATTTTTTTTAAAAGATTGATCCCGTTTTTGCCAGCGAGATTTATATCTAACAGTACTAAATCTGGTTTTTTTTCGAGAAGTCCGAATGCCTCTTCGTAGAAATGGGCAGTATGAATAAAGCTGATATCCTTCACCTCTTCCAGGATGCCAATCATTCGCCTGACGAAATGGATATTGTCGTCAACGATCAGTATGGACAGCTTTTCTTTTTTCATGGTGGATTTAATGTGCAAAGAAACGGCTGGTTGACAAATATCAACATAGATCAGTCTACCAATCCATTGTAATGAAAAGGAACAGTAGTCCTGTAGTTGGACAACTACAGTTTTACCCTTATTTAATCAATTTTATTACTGACCTGGCTAAGCAATTGTTCGACCATGCCTACCAGTTCATTATCCGCATTGTTTTTATTAAGGAAAGCAGTAGCTCCTGCGTTGATGGCATGGGAAGCATACTGTTCATCCGGGTAAATGCTGATAATGATGGAAAGCTGGGATGGTTTGATCTCTTTGATTTTTTTTATGGCATGTAAGCCGCCGCCGCCAGGCATGACAAGGTCGGAAATGATGATATCCCATTCTTCGCTGAGTGCATGTTCAATGAGGGATGCCGTATCGACAGCCAATTCAAGATGGGCCGAAGGGAAGCCATCAAGCAGCAACTCCTTTAGTCTTTGTCTTACGACAGGATGATCATCGGCAACCAACATTCTTATCATAAAATCCTGACAATAGCTGCTTTGAAAGAACCTAAGCTCCTCCAGCTAAAGACGTAATCTACGCAACCGATTGTTAAAGAGATGTAGGTAAGAAATCTTTAATGCTGTAGAATATGAACTACAAAACACATGATTCAAATCAATTTTTTTTCAAGCGCATAACGTGTAAGTTCTGCGTTGGTCCGCATATTCATTTTTTCCATGATTCGGGACCGGTAAGTGCTGACTGTAGTAGCGCTTAAGGAAAGCTGGGAAGCTATATCGGATACCGCTTTGCCGGAGGCCAGTAGTTTAAGTACTTCGAATTCCCTGTCGGAAAGAGTTTCGTGGGGCTGCAACCTGTTATCTTCTCCAAGGGCATTTGCAAGCTTTTCAGCAACTGCCGGCGTAATGAATTTTTTGCCGAGCTGCACTGATTGAATAGCCTTGATGATATCATCGTGAATGTTGTCTTTTCCAAGGTAACCCGAAGCTCCGGCTTTCAATACCCGCAATGCATACTGATCTTCAGGATACATGCTCATGATCAGCACGGGCAATTGCGGGGCCATCTGTTTTATTTGGGTAAGAGCGTCCAGCCCGCTTCGGCCTGGCATATTCATGTCGGTGATAACGATGTTCCAATCGTCTTTCATTATTTCAGACAGGAGACTTTCTGCATCAGCAACTTCCCCGATTTGCGCAGATGGATATTCTTCAAGTAGAATTTGTCTCAATCCTTTGCGAACAACGGCGTGATCGTCGGCGATTAGAATTTTCAGCATACACTACCTTCTTTTAAACAACTGAAATCATTAGAACAAAAACTCGCTACCGGCTACCTGTCTTCTTGTTCACCGACGCCATTCTGACGAATATTCGGGTGAATCTCCCTTTTTTTAAGATCCAGGCTTCTATTTCAGCCCTTAAAATAAGTTTTTTATTCTATCTATCAATCGCTATACCCGCTTTTTAATGGCATTGTTATGCCGCTCCGGGGCAAAATTATTGAAGCCGGGGATACTATTTAAACTTATAACTTCATTGCATGAGTGTGATATTGGCGTCCCAGCTTATCCAATTCTATCAGACATTAAGTCCTCCACCCGGTTTGCCCGCGGGCATTAACATCCTTTTTCCACAAAAGGACCGCCGGGTAATGGAGGCGGTAAAGGTTTTTTTCAATAAATACTATAATGACAGCCGGCCCCGGCGCCTGCTCCTCGGCATTAATCCAGGCCGGTTTGGAGCAGGTATCACCGGGATCAACTTTACAGCCCCCAGGCAATTGAAAAATGATTGCGGCATAACTCACCCTTTTGGCGAAAGCACTGAACTTTCGGCAGAGTTTATTTATGAAATGATCGGGAAATATGGAGGACCCGAGAAGTTCTACGGGGATTATTTCATTTCGGCTGTAAGCCCGTTAGGGTTTACAAAAAACGAGATCAACATTAATTACTATGATGAAAAAGTTCTTCTACAGGCAGTCTCCCCGTTTATCATCGAGCAGCTACAAAAACAATTATCCTTTGGATTCTTAACAGACCGATGTATCTGCATCGGTGGCGAAAAGAACTTTAAGTTCCTTTCAGCACTGAACAAAGAGCATGGGTTTTTTGAAACGATCATTCCCCTGCCCCATCCCCGTTTCATACTCCAGTATCGCCGAAAACAAAAAGAAAAATATATACAACAATACCTGGAAGCGCTCAGGTTGCTCTAGTGTCTCATCCGATAGCTATCGGATTTAAATTTGCCCGCAGAGGACCACTGAGAAGACACAGAGAGCCACCTTTAGATTTGTATTGAGCTTTTGTATTAAATAATACTATTATTATTACT
>VBAT01000059.1:582-5234 GCA_005884665.1 Bacteroidota bacterium | reverse complement strand
CTACCATTATGGATTTCAGTGGTACGAAATAGCGGGATTGTCTTTTAGTGACCTAAATGTTTCCCAGCACCGAATCACTACAAAAGATATGCGGCGCATTTCATTGTTGGAATACGCTATAGAAGATTCGAAAAAACCAATTCCCATGGAGCTAGCACAAGTGAAATCGGATACATCCGTATTAAAATATTTCAATAATACGGGAGCGGAGCGTGCGGCGATTTCTTCCCTCTGTTACAGGATCTTCGGCACCCACGAGCCTGAGGTCCGAAAATTACACCAACAATCTATCCTGCAACCTTACAAGCGAAGGCGGTCGGCAAAAGATTTTGCGAACAAATATCTTTCGAATCTCAGGTTTGGAGACTCACAACTTGAAATCGATTTGGAACCATTGGACATACCAACTAAGTCGTTCAGTATCCCCGATCTGGAATTTGGTAATAGCCGGTTCTTATCCGTAAAGGGAACCGCTGGAACGACCCACACGTCATTAGAGGAACTTGGAGAGGCAAGGCTAAGACTTCTAAAAGATACCAGGGCCGGATTTTTTGGAAATGATCCTCTTGGACGCCAGTACTGGATTGTTCCCGAAAGCGTCAATCAAAGTTGGGGAAATGCGCTATTGACCATGCTCAAAACGGAGGTAGCTAACTTTCTGGTTGATGAGTCTGGATATGATCCGATTGTAGTCCCGTATAACGATCTTGTAGCGCGGACATACGCCGAGCAAAGTCGCTCAATTCTCCGATCAGCCGAACAGTTTTGCAAACTTCCCGGACATGCTGTGGTGATGATCCATCACGTCTCGAAATACCGGCCTCAGCAAGAAGACACACTGGCCGCCATGGTAATTCAGGAACTGAGAAACCGTCTCCAGATACCGGCTTCTGTAATTCATAGCCGAACCGGCGAAGAAAGCTTTGAGCTTGGTAAGAACACCAATGGTCAACCCGAATACGTAATCGCAAACGGAAGGCGAGGCAAACTTTTAGGTTATGCGCAGCAAGTGGCGCTCAACAAGATCTTATTGCTTAACGAACGATGCCCGTTCATTCTTTCGAACAAATTACATGCTGATTTTGTAGTAGGCATTGATGTGAAGGCCAATACCGCGGGGTTTATCTTGATTGATGGGTTCGGAAAGAATTATCGTTACCATTCCAAAACATCGAGGGAAAAGGAAAAACTCCGGTCGGATCAGATACAAACATATTGCTATCAAATCATTAAAGACGAAATTTCGAGTCAACAAGTCGCACATCAAAAAAATATTGTGATTCATCGCGACGGTCAAATGTGGCCTTCGGAAATCGCTGGCGTAAAACGCGCGTTCGAACGGTTAAAACGTGAGAACCTTATTGCATGGGATTCGACATTGACACTTGTTGAGATTGCGAAGTCGGAAATGGCGCCTTTTCGTATGTTCGAAATTTATCAGCAAAACGGATTCACCAGAGTAGAAAATCCACAAATCGGTCAATATGAAGTTCGTGCCGACGAAGGTTATATCTGCACTACCGGTCGTGCTTTTAAGCGACCAGGCACATCGCTCCCGCTTCATGTTCGTAAGATTGAGGGAGCGCTTACCATAGAAGAATGCCTAGAAGACGTTTTTTTTCTGAGTAACTTAACATGGACGAAGCCCAACGATTGTTCCAGAGAAGCCATAACAATAAGATTAAATGATCGTTTTCTAAAGGATGAGGCGACGGCATACGACCAAGAGTTGCTGGAAACACTCGACTCTGAAAGCGAGGCATATGGATCAAAGGAGGTTGCCCAATGAGTTCATCAGGACTGAATTCAGGATTATTTCAGCAGTTTTATCAATATGCCGAATTAACTGACAAGGCAATAATTGAAGCAACCGATAGCACATCCACGTCGCGGCGTAATCGTGAAAAGTTAGGAAACATGCTCGTCGAATTGCCGCGCCTACGTAAAACAGATATTTCAGCGAGGCTTATATGGAATCTTTTAACGGAAGAAATGAACCTCCGCGAAGACGAGATCAATTCCATCGGGCATTCGCTTTTGGAGCAAAGTGCAGACGAGACAGCTATTGATATGCTTGAGAAGCTCGCGTACGTATTGGCAGAAGAACAAGAAGTAATAAAGTCCCGGCAAAGGAGCGTCATTCGGTGAACGAATACTTTGCGGGCGCCGTAAGACAGCTTATTCGTCGCAGCGAGCACCTCCTAATTCGTATCAAGTCCGGGCTTTCTTCGGAATATCATCTTCTTGAGAAGACATGTCGAGAGGATTTGAGCGGGTTGATCCAGGAACTCGCACAATTAATTAACACTCCGGAAACTCATACCGCGACTAACGATACAATTACGATTCGCACCTACCGCCGCTTGGTCGGGAAATTGGATGAACTCGAGACGTTTGTGATTCCAGTTCTATCTCGGTCACACGATGACGACCGTTTTCTAAACAGGTTGGTCCAACAAATTAGGCGGGAAATCAACTATCCCTTACTACCTCCCGTAGTTTCGCCATTCTCTCAAAACTACTTCTATATTTTAGGGGAATACAATTTGATTTGTGTTCCCTTGGAGGAAGGCAATTTCCTATTACACCTTCCGGACATATATCATGAGATGGCTCACCCCTTGGAATGGGCCGAAGGGTATCCGGCGATTCAAGGCTTTCAAATTTCGATGATCGAATTTTTGGATGAAGCCAAGTCCTGGCTAAATGAGGAGTTACAAAGGGAGGGAAGCGGTCGCGGAGGATCAGAATTAAACAAGATTTATCTTCGTGGATGGAAGCGGGATTGGGAAAATTGGGGCCGAGAGTTCTTCTGCGATATTTTTGCGACCGCTACGTTGGGGCCGGCATATGCATGGTCGCATTTCCACTTGTCGGCAATGCGTGGAGGCAATCCTTTTGACGTTCCGCGCCTTGGAGTCTCGACTCATCCTGCCGACGACGCCCGAATGCGGGCGATTCTCGATGCTTTGTGCATATGCGGATTTGATGAGGAAGCCCAAGAGATTGAAACGCGATGGCGAGAATTGATTAGCGCACTAGGCTTTGAGCCTGAACCAGAATATCTTCGATGTTATCCAACAAGAATAATCAAGTTGCTTTCCGAGAAGGCACTTCACGGAATTAGGGGGATGAACTGTCGAATTGTAACGGGCGAAACAAATGATGTGGTTCACCGGGCCCTCAACGACGCATGGCGTTTGTTCTGGATCGCTCCCGCGGACTACGCGCAGCAAGAAGGAGAATTAATCCAAAACCTAAGGAGATGCGTTATGTCTGAGTGATCTCCAGACGCAAAAGAACGGAAATGAAGGCCCACGTATTCAGTTACTATGTGTGGTTAAAACCATTTTCCTGAGATAGAATGTAAGTTGCTGATTTTTTATCCGAACACCGATCGGCAGGAGAAAGCCAGGATATTAGTGGAAGACTTCTATATATATACGATTGGGTACGGCAACAGAGAGCAGAACGATTTTGTCGAGTTGCTCAAGGCCGTAAATGCGGCATATCTCGTCGATATTCGATCTCAGCCCTATTCCAAGTTTAATCCTTCATTTAATCAGAACGACCTGAAGTTTTTCCTTCTTGGTAATAATATCAAGTATGTCCATATGGGCGACTCGTTGGGAGGAAGGCCTCAGGACACTAGCTGCTACGATTCGACCGGAAAAGTTGACTACGAGGTTCTTAAGAACAAAGACTTTTTCCTAGACGGAATCAATAGACTGAAAAAGGCCTTTAGTCTGCGTATTAAGATCGCAATTATGTGCAGCGAAATTAAGCCCTACGAATGCCACAGAAGTAAACTTGTCGGGAGGGTGCTCGATGAATTAGGAATTCCACTTGGACACATCGACGAACGTGGTCAAATAACGGATCAAGTTTACGTAATGAGTTGTGTCAGTAAGGGAGTACCGGAAACGGACCTATTTGGCGAGAAGCTAAAAACCACGTCGGTAAAAAACTACTCGAAAACTCCATAATGGAATTTTTCACGCTCGGTGTCTACAACCTATCTGATGAAGAGTTTTTCTATCGGTTGATGGAGAACGGCATTGATACTTTCTGTGACATCCGACAACGGAGAGGGGTAAGGGGCGCGAAGTATTGTTTTGTAAACAGCAATCGGCTGCAGCAAAGGCTCGCCAACCTAAACATTCGTTACCTTTACGTTCAGAATCTCGCTCCGACTAAGGAGATTCGGGAATTTCAGAAGAAATTTGATCGAAAAAAAGGAGAATCTAAAACAGATAGAAGGGGGCTTGGCGACCTATTTATCGAAAGATACAAGGAGAGCATACTATCTAGCTTTGATTTTGCAGCGTTTTTCGATACCCTCCAGAGTCTTTCCGCGAACCGAATAGCTTATTTTTGTGTTGAACAATTTCCTAGAGCGTGTCACCGATCATTGGTCGCGGATGAATTGTTTAAGAGATTTGGATTCAGGGTGACGAATCTATGAAAATCCTTATTCTGTCCAAAACTCGGATGACTGAAAAATGCTGTGTGGGTGGCATTGCGTACGATGGAAAATATGTGAGACTGCTTACTCAGGAAGCGGAAAAACAAACAGAAACCAAGGACCTCGAAAATGGTCAGGTTTGGGACTGCGAATACGTAATTCGCAAGGCGATAACGCCACCTCATGT
>VBAT01000059.1:0-448 GCA_005884665.1 Bacteroidota bacterium | reverse complement strand
TCCAAACGTTTTGTTTGATGAAAAAATAAGATGGACGGCGAGTGGCTCGGGTTACATAAACCATGGTGATATCCCTACTCATAGCGTCGGTTTTTGGATTCCAGATGCAAATCTATATAAAAACGAATTTGATGGAAAGACAAAATACCGACATCATTACGAGGAAGGTTGGAGGAATTTCCCATTTGTTGGATATGTCGAGGCAGTTGACGTAATACCTTCTGGATCATTACTTCGGGTCTCGCTCGCAAGGTGGTGGTCACCAAATGAGAACGTCGAGGAGCGATGCTATTTACAACTTTCAGGTTGGTATGACCTTTGATTTAGCAACTAAGTAATTCTGTGTATGGCAATAGGATATCAACTGGTTCAGGCCGCAAAGAGACCGGCCGATCCCGGCCTGATGCGTAGTTACCCACAGCGAGAAATTCGAATCCTTGACTTCTTC
>VBAT01000015.1:99959-100871 GCA_005884665.1 Bacteroidota bacterium | reverse complement strand
ATAAAGTGTATCTCCATGCCAGCTAAGTTTGGCGCCGACAGAACCGGTTGGCGTATTTCCCGAAGGATCAGGAAATCCGAGGGCACCGGTAGTAGTGACAGAATCTGCGCTATTGCGAACATAAGTTGATGTACTGCTGGAAGCAGGAGAAGTCACCTGGAAGGGAAAATCGGAATCATCTATCAATAGTCCGTCGAGATAAGTTTTATTATTCATGGTGGTGTCTATCGAATAGCCCACTCCTGTTGAGATCATTTGATTGGAGGTGATCTTTACTGTCCCGATATTGTTTTTTGTGTTGTAATCGCTTACTGTCACGGTTTTCATGTTCTGGCCTGCCTGGCTGACATTAACCGTGCTAAGGGTGTGCGCCGTCATCCCGACATAGTCATAGTCGCCAACGATATTATTGGTGTTGTTGCCGCCACTACCACCGCCATTTCCATTACCGCCGGGAACGATAGGGTCATCAAAGCTTACCTCTTTCTGGCAGGAGGAAAAAACCAATAGAAGTGTAACTAAGGGAAGAAAGTAGATGATTTTGGTAGCTCTCATAAACCTGCTGATTAGTGGCACAAAATACCGAGAAAACCAATACCGGCCTAACTTTTAGGATTAGGGGAAGATGAATTTTTTGGTAGTGTGCCTCAGTTTAATGACAGTGTCGTTGTCAACACAACAAGGTTGCCACGGATACACGGGTGAGGGCATATTCTTGTATCGGTCGCCAAATTTTCAAATCCGATAGCTTTCGGATGATGCACGAACAAAATATTGAAGATCGGTTGCGTGGACTGGCTTATTTTCCATCGAGTATTGCAGCAATCCCCGGCAATGTTTTTCCTTCGAAATATTCCAACATTGCGCCGCCACCGGTCGATACATAACTTACTTTACCAGCATACCCGAACT
>VBAT01000015.1:0-99923 GCA_005884665.1 Bacteroidota bacterium | reverse complement strand
CGACCAGGGAGTATGATCCATCCTGTGTGGCTTCAGCGATAGCTTTCGCCACGTCCTTTGTACCGTGTTGGAATTTGTCCATTTCAAATACACCCATCGGGCCGTTCCATAAAATTGTTTTTGAATGTTTGATCACATTGCAGAATTGTTTTCCCGCATTTGGTCCGATATCGAGTCCCATCCATCCATCGGGTATATTATTGCTGGGCGCCATGGAAGTTTCGGCGTCATTGGCAAACTTATCGGCTATCAGGGAATCAGAAGGCAGGTGAATACAACAATTCATTGCTTCTGCTTTTTTGATCAGGTTAATGGCAACATCCAGTTTGTCATCTTCACAAAGTGAATTACCGATCTTGCCGCCCTCCGCTTTCATGAATGTATAGGCCATTCCGCCACCGATGATAATGTCGGTCGCTTGTTCCATCAGGTTTTCAATAATGAGTATCTTATCTGAAACCTTGGCGCCTCCGATGATCGCTACAAATGGTTTTTCTGCCTGGTGCAACACTTTTTCGGCGCTGGCCACTTCGGCTTCCATCAACAACCCAAACATTTTCTTGTCCTTAGGGAAAAATTTGGCGATAACTGCTGTCGAAGCATGCGCCCTGTGAGCCGTGCCGAACGCATCATTTACATATACATCGCCCAGCTTGGCCAGTTGTTCAGCAAATTTTTCATCTCCTTTTTCTTCCTCTTTATGAAAACGGAGATTCTCCAGCAGCAACACCTCTTTAGGCTTTAGCTTTTTTGCCGCCTCCACTGCCTCCTTTCCAATACAATCATTGACAAATGAAACAGGGATGCCATTGAGCAATTTTTTCAAATGTTCAATCAAGTGCTTCAATGAATATTTATCGTTAGGTCCGTCCTTGGGGCGGCCGAAGTGCGACATCAATATGACACTTCCGCCATCATTTATAACTTTTTTGATGGTCGGAATGGCGGCCTTCATTCTCGTATCGTCCGTTATTTCGAATTTATCGTTCAGCGGTACATTAAAATCAACGCGGATCAATGCTTTTTGTCCTTTGAAATTATAGTCGGAGAATTTGCTCATAACCAAAACTTGAAAAATGATTTAATTCAAAGCTATGTCAAAATCCAGTTCAATAGGTTCCAGGTCCACCACATGACATTTTTTGCAAAACTCGGGTGTTTCGTTTTTATACCACATCTCCCTGAATTGCCTGTATTCTTTACTATTGAGACATTGCATGAGAGAAGTTTCAAACACATTACCAAAATTGAGTTCCTTCGGAAAAGGTTTGGCGCAGCACGGCGTCATATATCCATCCCAGCTGATATAAAAATGATTCCATGGGAGGTGACATTTTTTGAATTCATTTTTTTTCTTCACGTCCCATATACTGAGCTCGGTAATGCCTGACTGCTTCGAAAGTTCAAACGCCTGTTTCAATTCGCTCTTAAAGTCTTCGCCGTAAAATAAATGGTAGTAGTCCGTAGTCACCGAGGTGATGCTGCCTACATTCACCGGGGTAATATTTACAAAAGGCACTCCCAGCTCGATGGCCAGCCTTACCACTTCCTTCATCTGCTTATAATTTTCCTTTACAGCCACGAAATTGAACATGACAGAGACTTTCTTCTCCCTGCAAACCTCAACCAGCTTCTTTGTTGTTTCCAAAAAGAAACTATAATCGCTTTTCAGCCTGACGGTCTCGTAAGTTTTGCCGATACCATCGATGGAAATCTGGACAGTATCGAGAAACGGTGCAAGGCGCTCCACGTATTGTTCTGCTCCAGGTATATGTGCGTTGGTCGAGATAAAGGTTTGAATCCCTTTGTTCCTGCTCTTGATATATTGCAGGATCTCTTCCAGTTTCTTATAAAGCAGGGTCTCCCCTAAACCGGTCAGCCCGATTGAGTCAATGTAAGGTCCCACCTCATCCACAACTTTTTTCATACGGTCGATGTCGATGGTTCCTTTTGCCATCGCCTGCCCAAAACCGTATTCCCGGGGACAGGTGATGCAACCGAGATTGCAATGATTGGTTACTTCCAGCATGATGGAAGAAGGATAGGGCACTTTTGTGCTCCCGATCGATTTCAGGTAGAATCCATGGATCTTATTCCGGGTATAACGGAAAAAATTAATACCCCCGGGCAGCTTTTTAACTCGGTTGATGATTTTCTGTATCCTGCGTTTATTGAGTTTATACGACATTAAAATGATCTCTCCTGGAAATGCAAAAGCCTGGCCGCAAAGGTCAGGCTTTTGCAAGATTTTGATGCGATTATTTGCTGATCAGTTTTGCAAAATAATTCACTGTTCGCACGAGCTGACTTACATAACTCATTTCATTGTCATACCAGCTTACTGTTCTCACCAACTGAACGTCGCCGACTGTCTGTACCCTTGTCTGTGTAGCATCGAACAATGAACCATAGGTTATACCGATGATATCGCTGCTCACGATTTCGTCTTCGTTATAACCATAGCTTTCGTTGCTGGCCGCTTTCATGGCTGCGTTCACTTCTTCTACCGTAACTTTTTTTCCAAGCACGGAGGTCACTTCGGTCAGTGAACCAGTCAGAGTAGGAACACGTTGCGCGCTTCCGTCCATTTTGCCTTTAAGACTCGGTAGTACGAGACCGATGGCTTTGGCTGCACCTGTACTGTTGGGAACGATATTTTGCGCGGCAGCTCTTGCCCGGCGAAGATCCCCTTTCGGGTGAGGAGCATCCTGTGTATTTTGATCGTTTGTATAGGCATGTACTGTTGTCATCAGCGCATTCACAATTCCCCATTTTTCATCCAGCACCTGTGCCATCGGGGCCAAACAGTTTGTAGTGCAACTTGCACAACTGATGATCGTTTCACTTCCATCGAGAAGGTTATGATTTACATTAAAAACGATCGTTTTCAAGTCGCCGGTAGCCGGAGCACTAATCACGACTTTCCTGGCTCCTGCTTTGAGGTGAGCTTCGGCTTTGGTCTTATCGGTAAAGAAACCGGTACATTCCAGCACTACATCTACCTGATGATCCTTCCAGGGAATCTGGGCCGGGTCTTTTTGTGCATATATTTTGACGGTATCGCCATTTACAATAATTGAATCTTCTGTAGCTTTTACATCGGCGTCAAAGCGACCTTGTGCGCTATCATATTTGAGAAGGTGTGCCAGCACTTTGGGGCTGGTGAGATCATTGATGGCTACCACATCAATGCCCTCTTTTTTATATATCTGGCGGTAAACAAGACGACCTATACGTCCAAATCCATTGATAGCGACTTTAACTGTGCTCATTTGAATTAGATTTATTTTTTTGAGCAGCGAAGTTATGAAAACTACCGGTGTTTGACTGTATCAGATTTGGGTAAAATAGCCATTGCAGTAAATGGTATTGCTATAGACATGAATCTTCATTACGCATGGCAACCTGATGATATGCTAGTGAAAATCAGTTCTTTAATTCCAGTTTGAAAATTTGGGGATTTGAAAATTTGAAAATTGTCCGGCATCGTTCTGGCGCTTGGAGCTTTCTCCATTTCAAATCAAACCAGCTTTTGATCTCCCTGAACAAAGTCCGGCCCGGATGGAATGATCTCCTTCCTGTTAGCCGATAATCTTTCGGAAACTCGTTTAAACTCTATTACATCCTGGATATTATGAAGCAGCTCTCGTGCTGCCAGTGTGCGTGCGGTAAACCCGTTTTCTTTGAAAAGTTGTATATAATCTTCGGTTTGTTGGGATAGCATGCCCATCAATATGGCCAGGTCAAGTTGCTTTAGCTCTGTTATGGTTGGGTTCGTGAGGAACATGATCGCTGAAGTATCAAATTTTGTGCAATAACAAGTTGCCCCTGTAACGATGGAATTGAGTCGATGACACAGTAAAAAATTCTACAGCAGGTCATATGTTCATGGGTTGTTTATACCCCATTAAAAAGAACGCTGAATGTTTGAATGCTTGATTGCCGGATATTGGATTGTTGGTCATCGGATCCGCATCCATCAATAAATCGTATCTTGTTCAATTAGTTATACATTTTAAAAACCACCATCATGAGACGAATTATTATTCTTCTGCTAATTTGTATATGGTCCACGGCAACATTGTTTGCACAGGTGGCAAAAGCTAATGAGAGTCTACACGCCCATAGACTACCGAAAGCTAAACAGCTTATCGATGAAGCGATGAAAACTGTGGCGAATCAAAAAAGTCCTGATGCCTGGTACACCAAAACAAAAGTGTATGTTGCGATCGCCAATGATCCTCTTATGTACAAGCAGTTTCCGGCGGCAAGGATGGTCGCATTTGATGCTTTTAAAAAATATATTGCGATAGACGATAACATGTTAATCGCCCTGCAGATCGATGCCTACCAGCCCATCAACGATATTTATACCGGATTTTACCAGGAAGGGGCCACTAGTTTTAATTCTCAACAATATGCTAAAGCTTACGAGCAATTCAACAATGCTATTAAGGTCAGCTCTCTCATGACGGAAAGGGGATGGATCAATTTGAAGCTGGATACAAACTCGGTACTGTATGCGGGCGTTGCCGCAGAAAAATTGAATCGCGTAAGCGATGCGGTGAGATATTATAGCCAATTGTTAGAGGCTAAAGTAAAAGGAGAAAATTTTGTTGATATCTATAAATGGGTAGCGAATTATTACTTTGAAGCTAAACAGGCGTCGTTGGCAAATCGCTATCTCCTGATCGGCAAAGAAGTGTACCCCGGTGACCCTTTTTGGACCAGCCTCGAGCTTGACATGACAAGAGAGAAAGGAGACCAGGATGCGTTGTTCGCACTGTATGAGAAGACGATTATGGCTGAACCGGCGAATCATTTATACCGGTACAACTACGCGGTAGAGTTATACCAGGCTGGGTATAACATCGATGGGACTAAACGGCCTGCCAACAGCGATGCCCTGATCGAAAAAGCTATTTTGCATATTAACAAAGTCATTCAGATAAAACCGGACTATTCAAACGCGCAGTTGTTTGCGGGCCAAATTCATTATAATAAGGGCGTAGATATATTAAACAAATCAAAAGTTTTTATAGGTACTTCCCCAGAAAACATAAAGGCAAAAGCAGACCTGAAAGCCGCCGCTATCGATAAATTCGATCTGGCCATTCCCTATTTTCAAAGGACAGCACAATTATTGGACTCCCAGGGAAAATTAAAGAAGGAAGACATGTCTGACCTGAAAGAAGCTTACGATCTGCTAATTACTATTTACGAGCAAAAGAACATGAAGGAGAAGGCTACGGAATATGAAACAAAACTCAAGGAAGTTGATAAGAATCATTGAGAATTGAAATTTTTCTGATCTCGGAGTCCGGCGAGAGTATCAGAGGATGGTTCAAATTGGCAACAGGATTCTGACGTCACTTACAGTCGCGCCAGGGAGGAGCAGAAAACTGATTTGCCAGTACTTTCCCTAAGATTTATTTTAGAAATATTGGCTTATTGTTCTGCCGTGAGTGGGCGGAAAATATTATTTTAGATACGGCCTTATCCGCTCTTCCCTTTGAACCCAACAATCTCCAGGTTAAGTTTCTGATTTGTCATTTTTGCGCGGGCATCTCCATTGGTGGATGTGACTGAGGTGCACGAAGTGCGGGGGAGCTGTTTAGTCGCAGGAAACAGAATCAAGATTGCTCTCAGCAAACAGCACAATTGTCCCGTTGCGGGCGTGAGCAGGGCCCCGATATCTTTATCTTAAGCGGCAACCTTGTGCAAAATTGTTTATTCTTGCATCTTATAGAAAACGATTCATGCCTTAATATGAAATCGTCAAGCATCGCAATACTACTTCTTTTCACGCTACAGTCATCAGGACAAAAGTTCCCTTTAACTTTCACTAACTACGGCAAACCTGTAGCAGCCTTCGCTAAAGACACTTTTTATTCATCCAAGATTCATGAGATTACATTAAGCTCCGACTTTACTTTTGAGTTTTGGAGCAGACAGAGTATAAGCTGCTTCACATGGCATCATTATAATGGGACATGGAAAAAGGAGAAAGACACTTTGCTTTTTTCTGACAATTACGAAATAGTTGAAAACGATACAAGATCGACTTATTGTAAAGACTCAAGGCCTTCATTCCTTATTGGTTTTAAAACAGATAAGAATTCAGAGTTAAGAAATAAAGCCATAAAAATTAAATTCGTCTATGACTATAATGCCCATTTAGAAGATTCAGAAAAAATATTTACCCTGAAAACAGATAATACTCTCGATATTCCCTTCAAGAGTGTACCCAACCTTAGCAAACTTGCGGCAATTAAAATAGAATATCAGCTAGATTATAAAGAAAAAAGATATGGCTATTTGACTCAAAACAACATGATTAATATAAAGAATGGTGACATTCCAAATCTCATCAATGTTGAGTTTGTTGAAAATCCAAAAAAAGAAATAGTTCATCGAACAATTAAAGGAGTTATTAAAAAAGATACTCTCATAATTGTCTCAACATCTAAAGCGGGAACGACATTGCCCGACTATCGGGGGCAGATAGAATTTGAGGACAGCTATACATTGCTCAAATAACCGCGTCAACATTGCAGCTCTGACGGCATAAAGGTAAGATCAATATGACAACACAATATCAAGACTTAATAGAGAAAGCCTATTACTCTTTCAATTCGCGTGACATTGACACCGTGCTGACAATGCTGCATCCTGACGTGCATTGGGCAAATGGTTGGGAAGGTGGCTACGTGATCGGGCATGATAAAGTAAGAGACTATTGGACACGCCAATGGAAAGAGCTAGACCCCAATGTTGATCCAGTTAGAATTAGGGAGAGAGAGGACGGGCGAATAGAAGTTGAAGTCCATCAAATAGTAAAGGACCGGCAAGGAACCGTATTATTTGACGGTATGGTGAGACATATTTATAGTATTGAGAGGGGCCTAATAAAAAACATGGAAATTGAAAAGCCATAGTTTCCCGGTGAATGCGGCTGGCAGCTGGCAGCTTGTTGGTCGTATTTTCTACGGTATCGCTATAGCTGGAATCGGATTTCTCGCCGTTTATTATCATGATTTTCCTTATATGCTGATACCAGCAAACCATCTTTGGATTCCCGGTCTTGTAATAGCTGCGATTATTTCTGGAACTCTGCTTATTTTGGCGGGCACATGTATTGTTGTTGACAAAAAAACTAAATCAATTTCGCTCCTGCTAGGAACTGTACTCCTATTGATATTTTTATTTTACTTTATCCCCTATGAATTGTTGGTTAGCCCCAATTATATGCATTTTGGGGATTGGGAAAATGCGGCAAAAGAACTGGCATTATCCGGTGGCGCATTTGTCGTTGCCGGATCCGTTCCAGGAAAAAAAGAAACCGCTATTACCCGGCTTCTAGCGAAGCTAATACCTCTCGGGACTATTTTATTCTCGCTAACGATCATCAGTTTTGGCGTCGATCATTTTCTATTTGCCAGGGAAGCAGCGGACTATGTGCCATCATGGGTACCCTACCATTTGTTCTGGATTTATTTTTGTGGTGCGGCTTTATTGGGCTCTGGACTGGCAATTCTTTTTAGAATTAAATACAGACTAGCTGTCATTCTTTTAGGCACAATGATTTTTGTGTGGTTTATTATTCTCCATGTACCAAGGATTGTAGTTTCTCCAGTTGATTATATTGGAAGTGAAGTTACCAGCGCTTTGATAGCCCTTGCATATAGCGGAATTGCCTTTGCTATTGCCGGGGCTGCTAAAAGATATCTTGCCAAACAAAAGGCTGATTGAAGTTCCTACTGACCAGGCTATGAAGTACGTCTTACCTATAATATTTTTTGCTAATTGCGTCATTCCTGCCAACTGTCAGTCGTTACGGGCGAAATATTTTTCGGAAATTAATTCCGGGTTCCCATGTGGTGCTAGTATTATTTTAGACAATACCGGGTATTTTTTTAAAGAGCATGGATGCGAAGAAACGGCTTACATCTCTTTTGGGCGTTATAAAATATTACGGAATGGAGTGGTGGACTTCAAATATCTGACTTTTGATAGCATGCCGCCATTGCGTGAAGTAAGACGCTCTAATATCACTGAGAAAAACGACTCCGTTATCACTATCAAATTATTTGACAGATATGATCAGACTTTAGCGTATAATTTCAACATCCAACTAGTTGATACAAGTAGTCAATTCAGTAATGGTATGACAAATGATAATGGAGAACTGGAAATAAACCGGTATAAATTCAAAGGAATTATTTTAACCACATTGGCTTCAATATATGGGCAGGCCACGCCAATTGAAGTCGGTTCACATTCCCTGGACATATTTTTGAATTTACCGGAACTATTTCTATTTCCCACTGATGTAAATATCGATCAGATGGAAAAATTGAATCTAACTCTTAGAAAGGATGGTCTTTATAAAATCGATAAAAATAAAATTGTATACAAATTGACCAGGTAAGAACTTGAAGAAACCCGCTTTCTAACGGGCTTTTCTGGCTCACTTTAAGCGGGACTGCCTGGAGGATATCGATAACTATATCTTCCAAAACAAAGCTGTTAAATACCGTTTATGCGACTCTTGCAATTCGTAATATCAACTCCTCTCAACTGCTGACAATGAATAAGAAGCTTTTATTTCCTGTTTTCATTCTATTGGTTCTGCTTCTATGTTGCAAGCCTAAAAGCACCGCCCCTTCGGCAGAACTGATCGGAGACATCCAACTCAAACGAGGACACGTTATTTCCTGCAGTCCTTCAGGTAAGCAATTTGGTTCTGCTGAGTTTAAAATTACGTGCGGCAAAGAAGTACAGGAAGATTTCAATCTTGCTATCAATTTGCTACACTCATTTGAATATGATGAGGCAGAGAAAGCTTTTGCAGCTGTGATCGACAAACAACCAGGTTGCGCTATGGCATATTGGGGTGTTGCCATGTGCAATTTCCATGCGTTATGGACACCGCCAACTCAAGCAGAACTCAAAAAAGGAACAAAAGCGCTACAGGTAGCACAAACGCTTCAAACCTCGGAAAGAGAAACCGGTTATATCGATGCCATTGCTTCTTTTTATACAAATTGGGAAACGATAGATCATCTCACCCGTTGCCGGAATTTTGAAAAAGGAATGGAAAAAGTTTACTCCAGCTATCCAGAAGATAAAGAAGCTGCTATCTTTTACGCTTTAGCGCTCTGTGCAGCGGCGGATCCGAATGATAAATCCTTCAGCAAACAAAAAAAAGCGGGAGATATCTTAAACTCTCTTTCCCTGGATCAACCCAACCATCCTGGCATTGTGCATTATCTTATTCACGCTTATGATTACCCCGAACTGGCGCCGGAGGGATTAGCTGCGGCTAGAAGATATGCTTCTGTTGCTCCTTCATCAGCGCATGCTTTGCATATGCCATCACACATTTTTACCCGCCTGGGGCTATGGGATGAATGTATTGAATCAAACATTGCATCGATAGTTTCTGCTCAATGCTATGCTCAAACGGCTGGAATAAAAGGACATTGGGATGAAGAATTGCACAGTCTCGACTACCTGGTGTATGCCTACCTGCAAAAAGGAGAAAATGATTCGGCAAAAAAACAATGGGATTATTTGAAAACTATTACCGAAGTCTCCCCTGTCAATTTCAAAGTAGCATATGCCTTTGCCGCTATTCCCTCGCGTTATTTGCTGGAAAACCGGAAGTGGAAAGAAGCAGCCAGTCTTCAACCAACTCCTATTCATTTTTCATGGAACAATTATCCCTGGCAGGAGGCCATTGTCCACTTTACCCGTTTAATGGGTTCTGTACACACCGGCAATCTCTCTTCAGCAAAGGAAGAACTAAAAGAATTAAATCGAATTCACGATACATTAGTTGGCCAAAAGGACAGTTATAAAGCTAACCAGGTAGCAATACAGATCAAGACCGCTGAAGCATGGTTGGCTTTAAATGAAGGAAAGCCCAGCCAGGCACAAGAGCTCATGCAAGTTGCAGCAGACATGGAAGACAAAACGGAAAAGCATCCTGTAACACCGGGTGAAGTGGTCCCCGCAAGAGAATTGCTGGGCGACATGCTGTTACAAATGAACAAGGCTGGTGAAGCTTTACAGGCCTATGAGGCGGACTTGCAAAAGCATCCTAAACGGTTCAATGCAGTTTATGGAGCTGCTTTAGCTGCAAAAAAGGCCGGCGACACTCAAAAAGCTGCAATGTATTTTCAACAATTGGTAGAAATTGCCGGACATTCGCAATCGACAAGACCGGAGATAAAAGTTGCCAGTCGCTTTTTGAATGGGCCAATTGCACAATAGAAGAAATTTCGGGGCAAAAATTTGCACCAGGTTCACTACTTTGACAATTCTAAATGTTTTAAAATGATGTTGACCAAACCCAGGTCTCTGCTGTTCATTTGTTTTGCTGCTCTCCTTGCAAGCTGCACTATAACCAGCACGAAAACAAAAGACCCGGTCTTTACTGATATGAAAAAAGTTCAACAAGAATTAACTGGCCTGGTGACTGCGGAAAACATCAATCTCGATGGAAAAGAAATCACCACCAATAAAAAGACCAGATCAGAGCTAGAAATTAGTATCACAAATGGACAAAATATTCCAACAAGTGAAGACGATAGAAAGACTCTGGGCAAATCGATAGCGACGGTTGTCAAAAGCAATCTAAAAAACCCAAACGAGTTCGACACATACAAGGTTTTGTTTGTGACTAAAGTTGAAAGTGAGGGTGTGACAAAAAGAAATTGGGTAGGAAATACGTTTAGTTCAACAGAATTATGACAATCGTCAATAAAGTGATTTCTGTCTCGCCAAAGGGGAAGCAAAAGATCTGAACGTTGGCTGAAATATTAAAGGTCCGATGATTTTACCACCATGCAAAGCCTGAAAAAATATTTTGAGGAGATCTTTTGGGCATCTGCCCTGGCTATTCTTTTTTTTATGGACACATCCAGCGAAGGATATTCATTCTGTTTGTTTAAAATGATTGGATTTAAGTCTTGTATCGGGTGTGGCCTGGGACATTCAATCCATTTTGCGTTACACCTGGACTTTCCGAAATCATTTGCCGAGAACCCAATGGGCATGCCAGTCAGTCTCCTATTAATAATCAGAATAGTCAAACCATTCTTTCACCTAAAAAACAAAAAGATAAATGGATATCAAACAAATGTTGGCATCGCTGCCCGAGATTCAGATTGAGGAGTTGCAATATCTTCAGGAAATTGTCCGTGATATGACCGAGAACCAGCAACAGCAATTCTATATGCTTTACCAAAACAAGAGGAAACAGCAACAACATTTGATGCTGATGACGCTGGCTGGTTTTTTTGGAGTTGCAGGCATACAGCGATTGGTTGTCGGAGACATAGGACTGGGAATAGTGTATCTTCTGACGATAGGATTTTGTGGAATAGGTACGATAGTAGATTTGGTTAACCTCAAGAGAATGACGCTGGACTTTAATAAAAAACAGGCATTTGAATCCGCGCACATGGCAAAGATGATAGGCTAATAAATGAAACGAAAGCGAAAAGTATCGATTTCACCAAGTATCCTTCTCTTGTTGCAGAAATTTAAATACCGCCTATTTGGAATTTACATATCTTAAAAACTCATCCCGCCTCTCCATTTCCAAAAAAACCCCTCCATATTCAGCAGTTACTGTCCTGCTGCTATTGTCCTTTATTCCTCTGGAGGAAACACATAGATGAATCGCATCGATTACAACAGCTACATCATCTGTCTGCAAAACCGACCGCAATTCATTTGCGATCTGGATGGTCAGCCTCTCCTGCACTTGTGGTCTCTGCGCATAATATTGAACGATCCGGTTAATCTTTGACAGGCCGATTACTTTACCAGACGATATATATGCAACATGCGCCTTACCCGTGATCGGGACAAAATGATGCTCGCAGTTTGAATAAAACGTAATGTCCTTCTCCACCAGCATTTGATTGTACCGGTACTTATTCTCAAACAGGGAAATGGCCGGTTTGTTTTTTGGGTTTAATCCACTAAATATTTCTTTCACGAACATCTTAGCCACCCGCCCGGGCGTTCCTTTGAGGCTGTCATCTGTTAAGTCAAGTCCAAGGGTGAGCATTATTTCCCTGAAATGCCGGGAAATGATCTTTATTTTTTCCTGGTCATCTATATCAAATGCGTCTTCCCGTAAAGGAGTCTCGGTGGAAGTGCCTATATGCTCCTCTCCCAACTGGTCTTCATATTCTTCCAGGAAAAGTTTTTCCTCTGGCATATTTACTATCATTCCATTAAGCTTCATGGTTAAGGGGTTATTGTTCAATAATAATTTGTGATTTCGGCACTCCAAGTTCAAGCAGCTTTTCAACCATAATGGCGGTAAATTTATCAGGACCGCAGACGTAGCAATATTGGTCCCCGCCTCGCAGATATTGCTTCAATAGCTCACTGTTGATAAAGCCCTTTTTCATTCCAGGGTCATCGGTGATCTCCAACACATTGATAAATTTATCCTGCAAAATGTCTTTCAACTCGTCGTGTAGTATGATATCGTCCGCTGTGCGATTGCCAAACAACAAAGTAATGCCCGATAGTTCATTTCTCAATTGCAATTGGCGAAGTATAGCGATAAACGGTGTGATGCCGGCGCCCCCGGCAATAAATAGTCCCGGGCCTTTGTAACTGATGGTGCCGAAAACTTCATGAAGGATCAATTCATCACCTGCATTCACTTCATCCAATTTTTCCGTCATGCCATCATGCCCTTTATAGATCTTGATGATGAATTCAAGGTGGCCCGCTTCATTTAAACAGGTAAATGTAAATGGCCTTAGTTCGTTCTCGAGCGATGGCCTGTTGATTGCAATATCGGTGGCCTGCCCCGCAACAAAACTATAGCCTTCCGGTTTCTCTACGACAAACCGTTTAACATTGTGGGTTACAAAATCAGATTTTAAAACTTTTACGATATGTCTATTCATTAACGGATTTTTGATTGTTAAAAACACCTGAAAGTTTAGCTAAAGCAAAAGCGCCGACCGCCATCACGATATCTCTTACTGCGACATCAAAATAATGTCCCCCTAAAACCAGGCTCAGCGCAATGATGAGCAGCCATCCCATTACCACCCAGGCCCCAATTTTTGGCCGTACTAATACCAACACCCCTGCGGTTATTTCTATAATTCCAACGATAGCCATAAACGTAACTACGTTAAAGGGTAGCAGCTCCGTCAATGATGAGCTCATGTATTCCTTCCAATTGGTGAGGAGGTTGGCAAACTTATCCGCCCCTGCTACTATAGGTACAAACCCGTATGTATATTTTAAAAGCTGGTATACTTTTTCAATACGTTTAAATTTTGCTTCCATTATGCTTTTTTTATTGACTGAAACTGAATCCTACATTTGAGTGGTAACAAGCAAAAAGGTTACAATAAATATATTGGGCTAATTTTGTAACCTTTTGTGCACCCCGACACTCTAATGGGCAGATTCATGAATAAAATGCAAACAGCGAATACCATTGTAGCAGACTCTATCCCTGATACTGAACTTATTGACAGGATATTACAAGGCGAGAAAAATCTTTACTCAATTATAGTTCGCAGGTATAATCAGCGCCTTTACAAAGTTGGCATGTCCATTATAAATGATGATGCAGAAGTAGAAGATGTGATGCAGGTGACTTATATTAAGGCCTATGAGAATCTTAAAAAATTTGCATTCAAATCTGCTTTTTCAACCTGGCTGACTAAAATATTAATTAATGAAAGTCTATTGCGATTGAAACAAAGAAAGAAATCAACTCATACCAGTTATGAAACAATGGACAGTGAAGTTAATCAACAATCCAACATAGAGACACAAACACCTTTTATGAAAATACTCAATGTTGAACTAAAGTCAATCCTGGAAAAGGCTATCCTAAATCTTCCTGAAAAATACAGGACTGTCTTTATTATGCGGGAAATTGAGAATATGAATGTCGCGGAAACAAAAAAATGTCTTGAGATTAGTGAAGCAAATGTAAAAGTGAGGCTGAACCGTGCAAAAAGCCTGCTTAAAAATTCACTGAGTGAATACTATAAAAATGAAGACCTCCTGCATTTCCATCTCACCCGGTGTGACAGGATGGTTGACCTGGTTATGAAACAAGTTGATAATTTGCAAAACTGATATCCGACAGTTAATCCGGTCTTAAATCACCTCGCTACGCCGATTAGGTCTTACCTAACTCCAATAATTCTATTTATCTTCAATTGCCCCGCCTGTAGGCTAGAGATATCTCTTCTTCAGCGGTGTACCTGGCTCATGTGGCTGCAAACTGATATCTTCTTACTATGCGGTTCTGTCTTTTCCTATTCCTGGGCCTTTCGCTACACCTAACATCATGTGTTAACAAGGAGCAAGACAGATCACAGGCGTCGCAAAAGCAAGACACCCTGCAAAAAGTATATAAATTGGACTCTTCGAACGCCAAACCTGATAAAAACTTCGATTTAGCCAACGAATTAAGCAGTCATTTTGTCAACCGGGTTGAACTGGATTCGTTACTTGATAAAATCACGCACCAGGAAAAAGTAAAGGTATTAGCGGAATTAAGCGAGAAGTCGGACGACGAGAATAAATGGATCAGTTATTCAGACAGCGTCTTCAACTTTAAAATGAAAATGGACTGGGATAGTTCAACAGGGTCGAACACTATTTTCCTTGACGGAAAAACAAGAATTAGCTTCAAGAACTATGCACCGATATGTTTGAATGATAAAAATTTTCCCTGCGAAAACTATGGCTTCAATGCTCATAATTATATTGACAAACCAAAAGTCATAGAAGTCTGTGGTAAAAGATTTTTCTATTCCAATATTTCTGGCTGTAACATTACTTTTGTCTACGATCTTGAAACTCACAAACCTGTATTTTTAGAAAATTTTAGAGTGTCATATGAAGGTTTTTTTATCTCGGATTTTGACAATGATAATACCCCGGACCTACTGGTAATCGGGCAATCCGAAGTAAATAAGATGAAAGGTTTTGATCTTGACGAATTTGAAATCAAGCTTGTTCCATATACTTTTGATAAAGGCAAATTCAAAGAAAAATGGGACAATCGTTATCAGCGAACTTATTGTTATGAATTATACAGGGTTAATCCTTACTATTATCAATGCGAACAAATCTACAGGACATACTCAATAACTAAAGACAACTGGCTTCGGAATTAAAGCATGAAAACAGGGACCAAAATAATGAAAGAAAAAAGTTTAAATAAGCTACTTATTAAAAATATGGTTTGCCAGAGATGCATTCTCACAGTAGAATCCATTATGCAGAAGTTGAACGTACCGGTAGCAAAAGTGACGATGGGTGAAATAGAGCTCAGGACAGCTGTTAGTGAGATCAAACTAAAAAATGTTGACATCGAATTGAAAAAAGTGGGGTTTGAATTAATCGAGACCAAGCTCAATAAAATCGTAGAAAATATTAAAAAAATTATCCTTGAATACATCTCAGATCTATCCGGAGAGAAGAACATCAAACTATCTTCACTAATCACAGGTAAGATGCATTATGATTACAGCTATCTCAGCGATCTCTTTTCATCTATTGAAGGCGTCACGATCGAACAGTTCTTCATTTCGCAGAGAATAGAGAAGGTTAAAGAGCTAATAGTATATGAAGAATTATCGCTCACCGAAATCTCCTATCAAACAGGATTCAGCAGCGTACATCATCTTTCTGCACAATTTAAAAAAATAACAGGCCTCACTCCTTCGCATTTCAAAAAGCTCGGTTCAGGAAAGCGAAAGTCCATCGATAACGTCTGATCCAAAAATAATATACATCTTTCCCTCAATAACGTAAGACGCGGACATGGTTGCCATGGTAGTTTTGTGTTATCAAATTAATCGATAACAAATAAAACAAAAATCATGAAAGCAACAACAAAAACGACAGGTCACAGTAATCCAAATTGTTCATGCAACATTTGTCTTTGCGGACCAAGCTGTACTTGTGGAACAACACGCAAGTAAATCAACGGGAGGTGAAAGCCTCCCTTTTTTAAACATTTTACATTAATGACCAAATCAAACTAAAATGCAAACCAATACACTATATTACAAACTGACTGCCTCAGAATTTGAATGGGCTATTACCGAAGAAAAAAAGATCAGGGCGTGGGGATTCAATAATCAGTTACCCGGCCCGGTCTTAACAGCCAAAAAAGGGGATACTCTTATTATAAAAGTAAAAAATGACCTGGCTGAACCTACGGTCGTTCACTGGCATGGTATCAGGGTACCTGCATCAATGGACGGAACTGGTGAAGTTCAAAGACCAATACAACCAGGTGAAGAATTTGAATACCGTTTTGCAGTGCCTGATTCAGGAACATTTTGGTATCATTCTCACCAAAATGAAACTGTGCAGATGGAAAGAGGAATGTATGGAGCTCTGATAGTCGAAGATGATGCCGATCCCGTAGTAGATGCGGATAAAGTATTTATGATTGATGACATGAAGCTCAACAGGGATAATAGCTTTAAAGAGGGGAATTTTTTCTCCCGCTGGGCTGAAAGGCATGATGGCCGCCAGGGAGATACCTTGTTGATAAACGGTAAAGAAAATCCTGTTATCAATGTCCAGGCGGGGCAAACTGAAAGATGGCGTTTCATTAATTCATCAAGTGCACGTTATTTTGTGTTACACCTCGACGGAAGATCATTTAGGATCATCGGTACAGACGGAGGGCTAGTGGAGAAACCAGTAACTGCTACTGAAGTTTTAATAACTCCGGGAGAACGAGTGGATATTCTGGCCGGGCCTTTCGCGGAAGGCGAAACATTTCCGATTGAATCGCTTCCCTACAACAGAAGTACATTTCTTAAAGCCAAACGGGAGCAATTTGCTACTGTGAAAGTTGGCAAGTTCAAACCGTCTGTAGCCCTCATCCCGGATATCCTGAAAAAAATAGAGCCACTGGCGCCTAAAGATGCTGACGTAACCAGGAAAATAACACTTGCTGTCGGACCCAGCTTAAAACATGGAATAGATTTCCTGGTGAATGGCACTATGCATGCAAACGACAAACCTGTTTATGTTGGAGAGCTGCAGGTATGGGAAGTATTCAATACCAGTTTAATGGACCACCCATTTCATTTACATGGATATTTCTTCCAGGTACTTGAGGATAAAGGCAAAGCCCCGGACTATTTAGCCTGGAAAGACACGATTAATTTGAAACCCCGGAGCAAGGTGAAAATCGCATGGGTGCCAGACAACAGGCCTGGAATGTGGATGTATCACTGCCACATAATCGAGCACCATGAAGCCGGAATGATGGCAAACTTTGAAGTAATTGATCCAAATAAAGGTGCTCAGTTCGAGGGACAACATCATCATCATTGCAAAAACTAAAAAAAGGAAAACCAAGGTGGTATGTACTTTTGGTTGGGCGGGTCCGACGGAAGGATTCCGATAGAACCCGTCCACCATAAATTAGAAACATGAGAAATCTCAAAATTTCATTCTTTCGTTTTATAATGGGGCTTAAGCG
Source organism: Bacteroidota bacterium (assembly GCA_005884665.1). Classification (GTDB taxonomy): domain Bacteria; phylum Bacteroidota; class Bacteroidia; order Chitinophagales; family Chitinophagaceae; genus VBAT01. The sequence goes on along the minus strand of VBAT01000015.1, from coordinate 82,399 downwards.
TCCATCAAAACAAAAAAATATTCGATCACTTAATAAACAGGGAGAACTGCTCTCCTCGTTCAAATTCCGGGAAGCCGCACCAGAAGATATCCCTGCCCTGGCCAACCTACATGCCAGGACCTGGCAGGAAACCTACTGGACGGCTCTCTCTCCACCAAGCTCTGAGACCCGTAGATATCAATGGCAGCAACAATTCAAAGTAACCGATGGAAGCTGGTTTTGCTATGTAGTCGAAAACAAAAACAAAGAATTGGTAGGATTCGCGAAAGGCCAAACTTACAATCATCCGGATCTTCCCGAGTTTTCAGGCGAATTGAATAAAATCTATCTCCTGCGGAAATACCAAAGGATTGGACTTGGCCGCAAACTTCTCGGCCATGTAGCCAGGCGGTTCCTGCTTCAGGGTATCACAAATATGGTATTGTTTGGTACTCCTGAAAATCCATCCAGTAAGTTTCATGATGCAATGAATGGAGAAAAATTATTGGCCAAAAACGACGAATTTCACGGGGGCTATTGTTGGAGAGATTTGCAAAAACTTGCAGACATTTGTCCGGTTGATTAGCCGCAATTCACATAATTTATTAAAAACCGTAAAAACTGCAGAAATGAAAACAATGACCTGTAAACAACTGGGAGGAGCATGTGAATTACAATTTAACGCAAATAGTTTTGACGAAATGGCAGAATTGAGCAAGAAACATGGAATGGAAATGTTTCAAAAAGGTGATAAAGACCATTTGGCGGCTATGAACGAAATGAAAGAACTCATGAAAACGCCGGATGCGATGAAGACCTGGTTTGAAACCAGGAGAAAAGAGTTTGAAGCGCTGCCTGAAAATGCATAGAGATGGTTCACCAATAAAAACATGCTTATGGGTAAATTAGCAGAAATAAAAAGAAAAGAAACCAGCGTGAATGTTGATTTTATCAATACACTCAAAGATGAAAAACAGCGTAAGGATTGTCTCACCCTGGTTAAACTATCTTTATAAAATCCCGATAGTCGTTCTATTTTGTATCTCTTGCCAGAGTGAGCAAACACATAGTAATGTTCCTCCAAATAAAAAAATAATTGGTCTATGGCAATATGATGATGCAGTTAATTCTTACATTGAAATTGACGGAATTAATTATACAGAATACCTCGGAGAAATAAAGGCAACAATTGTCTGTAGCATGGAGTGGGAAGATAGCATGAATTATATTCTATTAGTGAAAAATGCGACAGGAGCAATGAATAAAAGCCTGAAACCGGGTGAAAGAATTAAAGTTCATATCGCTGAACTTACTCAAACCCGATTTAGTTTTAGAGTTCAAAATAGGGATATTATACCACTTGAAGAGCTAACCAGGAAAAAGTAATTAGTACAAAATAGCTACGGGTAAATTGCTTACGCAAATTTTACGTTACCTTTTATGGTCTGTTTTTAAACGTATTTTCTTTTTGGGTTACAAATTTATCAAGGTGAATGGCGCCCGAGGAGTTGATAGAATTGTTTTTGAAAATATGATTAGCCCTTACGAAGTCAGTATAGTTGATCAATTTTCCTGTTGCTCCTGACGCCGCCCCGGTAGCAGACGATAATTGGTTGCAACTGGTAAATTCGTTCCCGGATATATTTGACTGTTGAACGCCGGTTAATTCGATAAGGGCAGAGGACGTATCAGTTGTGTTACAATTCTTAAGCTGATTGTATGCAAATGACAATTTAGGGCCCATCGTGCTTTCATCATTTCCTCCACGATAAACGGAGAGTAACATACCTTTTACTTCACCCATGGTATTACCAAAAAAGGTTATTTTCTCTGCGCTGTAATATCCTTTATTATCTTTTTCATTATTCAGCATAAACCCATCGGAATTGATATTCTCGAAATTACATTTATAAATGACAATGCTGTCGGCCACCATCGATTTATAAGCATTGAAAAAATTCTGACACCCGTTATTCCTGTTGAAGTTTCGGAGTGTGGATCCGTAAATACCCAGGCTGTAATGATCAGAAAGGCCAGTGCTATCGTTCGAAATAAAGCTGTTTGCTTTCACCATCGAACCATTGATATTCATATTATGCAACGAAAGATGGCCATTGCCGGAAATAATAAAAGCTGCCTGCATTGAATTTGTCGTAATATCTATCACTCCCCGACCGCCAGTTGTCAACTCAACGTTCTTAGAGATCACAAACGGTTTATCAAGGATATATTGTTTGCCAGAAAGAAAAATGCTCACCGGTTCCTTTCTGCTTAGCTGCATATACACTTCTTCAGCATTTTTGCAATCGACACGAATTGGTTTTGCAGCAATGAGTAATTTGCTTTTGTCAAACCATTTTGCACCACAATCCGAATAGGCATTAGCCTGGATCTTTTTCGCTAACGCCAAATCGGAAAACCCTTTTTTTGCTGGTAAGACATGATGCAGCCTTTGTTTAGCTAACTGCTGCAATGAATCCGGGATTGCTGCTACGGACCTGGATACAATGAAAGGTTTGTTATCATTTTTCTGCACTGTTAAAGAAGCCGGGGTAAAGCCGTTGGTGACATCTTGTTTTACCTCTTTGCTGATTTCATTGCCTGAGAAAGAAAATCCAGCGGTGTTATCAAATGTTTTATAGATAATATCGTCTTTGGTATTGTAGAAAATATTATTCAGCAGAAGCGTATTAAGCGGTGGTAATGTTCTTTCTGTATCACTTCCCTCGCAAAATGAAACAGGAGAGCAGTTGTACCAGGTATTATTGGCTATTACGGCATCGGTCACCTGTACATAACGGAAAGCAGGAGAATTAGGAATGCCGTTCATAACAGATAATGGCGAACGGAAATCAACTCCCCGGCATTTATAAAATAAATTATTGATGACCCATTGACCCTTATTGATAACACGGACACCGCCGGTTCCTTCTTTATCATTGCCCAGAAAAATGTTATTCTCCACTGTATTGTTATTCCCGTGTCTTAACACCACACCCCCCTGGCATTCTTTAAAAAGATTGCCACGAACCACATTGCTTCCTGATTTGATCGATATGATCTCTGTTTCCCCGTCACAATGCTCAAAATAGTTGTCAACGATCTGGGTGTTGGAATTAAACTGGCAATGCTGTGATACACCTACGCGAATTATCTCCCCGCCATTCGAAGCCAGTGGTATCCGTACACCAAAATAATTGTGGTCTATAAAATGAAAATTCTCACGGCTCATGTCATCATCCAGAACAACAGCAAGCAAGACGCCCATATTTTTCTTATTTATGAAACTGCAATGATCTAAACGGTTATTCTTTCCGTAAAACAATACCCAGTTGTTTTCATCCATTCGTTTGGGATTGTTGAAATCGTTGATCACGCAATTGGTCACACGGCAACTATTGGCCAGTTCGTTTTTGTTGACCCTGAAATCAACGACCGCATTATCGCCAGCATAGCCGTTTAGAAAATACAGGCCATCCACTACAATGAAATCACCTCCCAATTTCAACATTGAATTCCCTGATAGAATAACCTTTCCGGGTGTCTGCGCCTTAAAAATTACCGGTTTTTCTTTTGTTCCCGTGCAATTCAAAGCGATGGTTACATTTTTCCATTCGCCGTTTTGTAAAATGATAATATCCCCGGGTTGAGCTTGTTTGTTAGCAGCTTTTAATTCCTCAATGTTTTTCACAAGAATTGTATTGGAAAAACATACTATGGAAACAAGAAGTAATGATTGTAACAGCATCAATCGTTTCATAACTTAATTATTTAACTCGTCCGTTCTTCGGCGCTATCCGTTGCGACGATTCACGGATACATAATTTGGGCTTTAGTATCTCTTCAACATGGTCCATATCACTGTTATGCACTCTCTCAATAAATAGCTTTGCCGCTATCTTTCCCAATTCAAAAGATGGCTGATCCACACTGGAAATACGGGGTGTTACAAGATTGGTAAAGGGTTCGTTGTTGAATCCCACAAGGCCGATATCCTGCGGCATTTTCAATCCTCTCTCTTTAATAGCCAGCATAGCTCCAATGGCCATACGATCACTGATCGTGAAAATGGCATCCGGTTTTTTCTTTCCGGCAAGCAATTCCTGCGTGGCCACGTATGCGTAATCCTGGTTAAAATCACAATGAATGATCAGGTCATTGTCCGGTTTGATCTTGTGTTTATTCAATGCATGAATATATCCTTCCAAACGGGTATTGCTGATGCCGAGATTCTTCGGACCAGCGAGAATAGCAATGCGTTTATATCCCTGTTCTATTAAATGTTCTGTGGCCTGGAAACCGCCATCCATATTGTCAATACGCACACTCGGCGCTTTTAAATGGGGTGTAATGCGATCAAACACTACCATTGGCATTTCCTTCTCCTGGATCTTTTTGAAATGATCGAATACTTTCGTTTCGCTCGAGACGGAAATAATGAACCCGTCTACCAGGCTATCGAGCAGTCTCCTCGTATTGACCATTTCCCTGCCGAATGATTCATTGCTCTGGCAAACCATTACCGTGTAGCCAGCTTCGAGCGCCACCTCATCAATCCCCTTCACCATTGTCGACAATACATAATCCAGGTTAGGAACGATAACGCCGATATTATGCGTTTGCTTCTGTTTAAGGCTTAATGCAAGTTTGTTTGGTTGATAGCTCAATTCTTCCGACAAAGCCATCACAGCTTTCCTTGTATCTGCATTCACATCAGGAGCATTCCGCATAGCACGGGATACAGTGGAAATAGAAATGTTTAGCTGGCGGGCTATATCTTTGATCGTTGCGGGCTTATTCATATAACGGGATAAAGCTACAGGATAATCAATTACGAGAATACCGGCAGCGTTGCCGGTATCGTTTCCGGTATCGTTTTTTTAGAAACTGTCTAACCACGACTGCATTTTTCATTATTCATTTAAAAAAAGAGCTGATTATTTATTATTTTCCAAAGACGGAAAAATTGCCGGGTAAGGATTCGGGTTGATATTACACCGGGGAACTTGCCAGGTGAAGAACAAACTGCTTAGCCATTTTATTCCTTATTTATTATTCCATCAGCATTCTTGTTTCTTCTCTTTAAAGGAGTTTTCTACCTGATCTATATGTATTCAATGAACGGGAAAATTGCGATCGTGACCGGCGGAGCAAGAGATATTGGACAACAGGCATCAATAAAACTGGCTGCTGCGGGTGCAAAGGTTTGTGTCAACTATAATAGCAACCAGCAACAGGCCGATGAAACAGTTAAACTGATTAAGGATGCCGGAGGCAAAGCTATCGCCGTCCAGGGTGATATGACTAAGGCGGCCGATGCAAAAAAAGTAGTTAATGCATGTATTGGTGCCTATGGAAACGTGATCCATGTTTTGGTGAATGTAGCAGGTGGCTTAATGGGAAGAAAAATACTGGCCGATCTTGATGAAGAATTTTTTGATGCCGTCATTGCCGTTAATCTTAAATCTGCCTATCTCGTAATAAGAGAAGTTGCTCCTTATATGACTGAAGGTGGTTCAATTGTCAATTTCAGTTCACAGGCTGCAAGAGATGGTGGTGGTTTTGGCGGGGTAGCTTATGCTGCGTCAAAAGGTGGTATATTATCATTAACGAGAGGATTGGCCAAAGAACTTGGACCCAAAGGTATAAGAGTGAATTGTGTTTCTCCCGGAATGATCAATACTACTTTTCACAATACGTTTACCAAACCGGAAGTAAGAAAGAATGTCGCTGCCGCAACTCCTCTACGAAGAGAAGGTGAGGCACGAGAAATAGGAGATCTTGTTTTATACTTAGCCAGTGATGCCTCCTCTTTCATCAATGGTGAGAGTATCGAGATCAACGGCGGAACTTATTTTGCGTAAATAGAAGACGTGCTTTAATGAAACGATTGCTAAAGATAACAGGCTTGCTGATCATGCCATTGCTGCTCACTGCACAGCATCCTGTCACATTTTTTACCAAATCTGAAGCTGCCGAGATAAAAGGGAATCTGGCTAAATACCCTGTTCTTACCCGGTCGTACAGCGAAATAAAGAACGATGTAGATAAATACCTGGGTAAAGATGTGGATGTGCCCTTCCCCAAAGATGCCGCCGGCGGTTATACGCATGAAAAGCATAAGGCCAATTATACGCTTATGTTCAACAGCGGTATATTATACAACCTTACCAATGATATAAAATATGCAAGGCTGGTAAGGGATATCCTGTTGAAATATGCAGTATTGAATCCCACATTAAAGAATCATCCACAGGCGACGAGCAGTTCACCCGGCCATATTTTCTGGCAGGCATTGAATGATGCCAATTGGCTTGTGTATACGGGAATGGCGTATGATCTTATATATAATTCTCTTTTGCCATCAGAAAGAAACATCATTGAAAACGGCGCATTCAGGCCGGAAGTAGATTTTTTTACAAAGGACCTAAAGAGTTGGTTCAATCTAATACACAATCACGGTGTATGGGCCTGTGCAGGAGTTGGAATTGTAGGCATTGCTACTAATAATAAAGAGTATGTGGACATGGCTTTGTACGGAACTAATAAAGATGGTAAGAGCGGTTTCCTGGCTCAGATGAATGGATTGTTTTCACCTGATGGGTATTATACGGAAGGACCTTATTATGTACGCTATGCCATTCTACCCTATTACCTTTTTGCAAACGCATTGCAGAGGGCACGTCCTGACCTGAACATATTTAAATACCGCAATGCTATTTTACAAAAGGCATTGACCTCAGGTTTACAACAAACCAATCTCGACGGTAAATTCTTTCCATTGAATGATGCTTTAAAAGATAAGGACTATACCAGTAATGAGCTGGTAACAGCAGTAGATATAGCCTGGGACGTTTATGGAAAAGATGAAGGCTTACTGGTTGTAGCCAAAAAGCAGGATCGGGTATTACTAAATAAAGGAGGCATCGCTATTGCCGCGGCTTTAACCGGCAACAAATCAGTTCCCACCTATTATTCCTATCGTCCCGTTGAATATAAAGACGGTAAGAATGGTGATGAAGGAGGTGTAAGTTTGTTGCGAATTGGAAAAGGAAATGATCTCTCTACCTTACTCTATAAATATACTTCACATGGTCTTTCTCACGGTCATTTTGATAAACTCAACATCGTTCTTTTTGATAAAGGCAACGAAATACTGACCGACTATGGGTCTGTCCGGTTTATCGGGATCGAACAGAAATATGGTGGCCGTTACCTGCCGGAGAATAAAACATACGCATCACAAACTATCGCTCATAATACGATTGTGGCAGACGAAACCAGTCACTTTAATGGCAGGGAAGAAGAAGGAGAAAAATATCATTCGGATAAACTGTTCAGCAATATCAATAGTTCATCTGTGCAAGTGGTGTCGGCTAAAGAAGACAATGCATACAAAAATGTGCATTTGCAACGAACTGAATATTTTTTGCAATTACCCGATGGAAGAAAAATGATCGTTGATCTTTTTAATGCCTCTTCACCGGAAGAACACCAGTATGATCTGCCATTTCAGTATAGTGGCCAACTTATCAATACCTCTTTCACATACGAATCTTTTACAAAGAAACAGGAGACACTGGGCAGGAAGAATGGCTATCAATTTTTATGGAAAGAAGCAGAAGCAAAGCTAAATAATGCGACTGCGCAATTCACTTTCCTGAATGACAGGACATATTATTCGATCTCTACGTTGATCCAGGACACTGCTACGTTATTTTTTACCAGAAGCGGCGCCAATGATCCTGACTTTAACCTGCGTCGCGAGCCGGCGTTTATTATTCGCAAAAAAGGAACGGACGAGGCTTTTGTCACTGTGATCGAAATACATGGAAAATTTGATCCCATTGCTGAATTTTCCACTAACTCGTACCCTTCTGTTAAAAAGATCACCCTGTTGCAGAACAACAAAGATTATTCAATTGCTGAGGTAATGGTCGATGACAAAAAACTGCTGATTGCCCAATGCAATAAAGATTTTGACAATAACACAAAACATACAACTCAAAACATTAACTGGACAGGCCCATATGCTGTTTGGTACGATGGTAAAATTTTAAACTAATCAAATAACGCATATGAGAACATCTGAGCCGGTGAAAGTATTTATCGAAAACAGGGAAGTACCCTGGGAAATAGTCGCCCCTGGCATGCGCAGGAAAATAATGGCCTGGGATGAACGCCTGATGGTAGTAAAAGTAGAATTTGAAAAAGGGGCTGTGGGAACATTGCACCAGCATCATCACTCGCAGATCACACATGTGGAGAACGGGATCTTTGAAGTAGAAATAGATGGAGAAAAGAAAATACTTACTACGGGAGATGCATTTTACATTCCCTCCAACGTAATGCACGGGGCTGTTTGTCTTGAAGCAGGAGTGCTGATTGATATATTCAGTCCAATGCGTGAAGATTTTATTAACACGGGAAATTCGAACGGCACTAAAAAGTAGTTCACTAATGAAAGTCAAAGGACTTCGCTGGTACATTATTGGCCTGATCGCCCTCTCTACGATCATCAATTATATTGATCGGAGCGCTATCAATATCATGTGGCCGTTTATTTATAAAGAGTTTGGTATTGCCGATGCGAACAGTAAAGATGCTCTGGCTTTTATCACAACGTTCTTTATGGTGGCTTATGCGATAGGTCAAACGGTAACTGGAAAATTGATGGATGCGATCGGTACAAGACTGGGAATGACCATATCGATTATAGCCTGGAGTATTTCTATATCGTTACACGCTATTGCCAGGTCCTTAACTTCTTTTAGCATATTCCGTTCAATGCTTGGCATCAGTGAGGCAGGCAACTGGCCTGGCGCTACAAAAAGTAATGCAGAATGGTTTCCTTCAAAAGAGAGAGCTATTGCACAGGGGATATTTGGAGCCGGCGCGGCGTTAGGTTCAGTAGTAGCGCTTCCGTTGATAGCATTTTCATTTCATGCCTATGGATGGCAGGTGACATTTTTATATATCGGATTTCTCGGCCTGCTATGGATCATTCCATGGCTCATCGTCAATAAAACCACACCTGATAAACATCCCTGGATAACCCGGGAAGAACAAGACCATATTCTTCAGCCGGTTACCAATGCACCAGCGACTGCATCCGCAAAAGCTTATACATGGAGAGAATTATTGCAATTCAGGAATACATGGTCAATCATCAGTTCGCGGTTTTTTATTGACCCCGTCTGGTGGATGTTTGTAACCTGGCTTCCCACTTTTTTGAAAGAGCAGTTTGCCTTTGATATAAAACAAGTTGGTGCATTTGCCTGGGTGCCTTATTTGTTTGCGGCTATCGGCGGCTTAGCCGGCGGATTTTATTCTTCTGCCCGCATCAAAAAAGGCGCATCACCTTCCGAAGCCAGGAAGAATGCTATAACCATCGGGTGTATCGTCATGTTGGTGTCGCTTGCGGCTATTGCTTTCTACATGGACCAATTGAAAGATCACGTTAATATCGCTATCGGTCTTATCAGTCTAACGCTTTTTGGCTTTCAGTTCCTGATAAATAACCTGCAAACATTGCCTGCAGATTATTTCAATGGAAAAAATGTTGGTATCGTATCGGGCATGGGCGGAACCTCAGCCGTTCTCGGAACGATCATACTGACCTTAATGGTTCCATCATTAACAAGAACAAGTTACACCGGCTTATTTATACTGGCTGCTTTGCTTGTTCCATTATCATGGTTTTGCATCATGTTCATTGTTTCAAAAAATAAAACGCTTATTGTTACTCAATAATAACACTAGAAAAAACGCTGCTATATGAAAAGAGTTTTACTAACGATAATCATCCTTTCAATTGCTGATTTTGTTTATAGCCAGACAACTTACTACTGGGTTGGTGGCACTAGCCCGTCTACGAGCATTACTACCGGGTCTAACTGGAACACCGTTCTTGACGGATCTGGCAGTCCCCGCTCCTCTTCTACCGGCGCTACTGATATATTGGTATTTGATGGTAGCAATGTTGGCGGCGCTACCCCGGCTACAGGGGCTGTGACCTGCTTAGCCAACGGAAGTATTACCTGCGCTCAAATGAAATTTGTCAATAATGCTACTGTTAGTTTAATAAGAGGAACTTCAGGCACCAGTACTCTTACACTTAATGGCGACGCTGGAGAAGATTTTGCCGTTGATGCCGGCTGTACTGTTTCATTTACCTCGACAGTAGGAAGTATAAGAATGGCATTGGCAGCTACCTGTACAGGAAGAGTAAGCGGTTCAATTATTATGGTAACCCCACTCCAGGCAAGATTCGATAATACAACAGCGGGCACACCGAATTCTTTTATTTTCACCAATGGTTCAAGCCTGACCACGAATATTACTTCGGCTTCTTCCTCATATGCTTTTGGCAGCAGTTCGCAGTCTTCTGAAAAATGGGTAACCTTCCAGGCCGGTTCTCATTTATATTATGATGGCGGATTTAGTCCTAATGGCAGCGGCAATTTTTTCTCTGCTATCGATATGCAGCCGGGCAGTACCTGGCATCACCGGGCTACCAATCCAACTACCGGCGCCGGGAACTTTTTTAATCAAAAGAGCTATGGTAATGTGATCGTGGAAAACAATGCAAACCTTATTGCACTAGGCCCGGTTTACCGAATCGGGAATCTTACGATCAATACAGGAAGCACTTTCACCACATACACAAGCGGCCAGACGGTTATCCTGGGACAGGTTGTTGTCAATGGCACACTGACTTCAGATATTGCCAGTACCAATGAAATAGTATTAGCCGGAAGTTCCGCACAAGCTATTTCCGGCGCGGGTACAATTAACATTGCGTCACTCCGGGTTGCGGACAATGCTGATGTGGCATTAGGTAAAGACATAAGCGTGGATAAGTCGATTACTATTCACGGTAAACTGAATTTTAATACAAATAAAATAACTGGCAATGCAACATTTACCGGGACAGGTCCTTCAACTCCCATATCCGGCAGCGGTAATTTAACATCGGCCTCTTATATGATTACTGGCGTTACCGGTATAGCAATTACTAACCGGGGACTGCGCATAAGCGGGACGGGTATTGCACCAAACACTTCTATTGTTGCTTTTAATGCTGCTGGCGATACAATTTATCTTTCAGATCCATTGGTATCGGGCGGATCAGCGGTCTCCCTTTCTGTCGCCGGTAGCGGGACCACATTACAAAACAATAATGCAAATGGATATGACCCGGCTACCGGCTCTGTTTCAACTGCAGGCAATAAAACTTATAATGACGGTATCAATTATATCGTAAATGCCGCTACCACCTGGCCCTTCGGTGTTTCTACAGGATCACCCGCCACAGCGGTTACTGCAAAATTCATTGAGATCAATGCACCGGTAACTGTTAATCGGGCATTCACTGTTTCCGATCATCTTACTGTCAATGGAAAGATCGCTTTACGTCCCCTGGATGTCGTGCATATTTTAGCCGGCGGCGCTATTAATGGAACATTCAATTCATCTAATTATATTGCCACGGTTTCAAATAGTGCGACCGGCGATATAAGCTCTCTTCAATATGATGGGCTTGCTTCTGCAACAACACTCCCGGTCGGTTCATTGAATAATTATTTACCTGTAACACTTAGTCCTTCTTCATCTTCCAATTTTTCGGTAACAGCATTTGAAGGGATCACATCAAATGGTGCAGTGAACGGGACACCATTGACTCCTTCAGAAAAACAGAATGTCGTTAATGCCGTTTGGAATATTAACCGCTTGACCGGGTCAGGTACCAGTGGCATACAATTGGGATGGAACGCAGCACTCGAAGGTTCAACATTTGCTACACTACCTAACACTGATATTGGTATCATCACCAATTCAGGCTCTTCATGGGCAGTTCCGCTTGGCCCCGGTGATAATACTGCGAATATAGCAGCAGCCAATGTAAGCAGTTTCGGTTCTTTCGGTGTTGGTGCAATACCGCAGGCACAGCCTTTTGTATTTAACCCAATACCTGCGAAGACTTATGGCGATGTTGATTTCAACGCTGGGGCAACCAGTCTTAATACGGCACAACCTATTATTTACAGCAGCGATAATCTTGCAGTGGCAACGATCGTTGCCGGCAATATTCACATTACAGGTGCTGGTACTGCAAATATTACCGCTTCACAGGCAAGCGATGGATTTTACCCCGCTGCGAGTGCAAGCCAGCCATTGACTGTCGCAAAAGCAAATCTGACGATAACCGCAGATAACAAAACGAAATTTGAACAGCAACCGAACCCGGTATTGACGGCCACTTATACGGGTTTAGTGTATGGAGAAACGCCGGCAGTGTTGCTAACACAACCGAATATCACAACAACCGCTACTACGGGATCAATTCCAGGTACGTATCCGATCACCGTAACAGGGGCCACTGCGGCCAACTATAACATTACAATGATAAATGGTACGTTGACAATTCAACCGAAACAAAATCAAACGATCACTTTCCCAGCGCTAGCAACAAAAACCTATGGGAATGCTGATTTTGCCACAGGGGCAACCAGTACCAACAACACGATACCGATCACTTATGTAAGTAGCAATCCTGCAGTAGCAACTATCACAGGCAACACTATTCACATTACAGGAGCCGGTACTACGACGATCACTGCGTCACAGGCCGGCAATGCGGGTTATTTTTCCGCCCCTGATGTAGCAAGGACATTGACAGTTAACAAGGCTAACTTAACAATACGTGTTTTGGATACAGTAAAAACAGAAGGGCAACTCAATCCCGTATTCACTATCATCTATACGGGATTTGTATTGGGTGAAACAGCGGCTAATCTTGCTACACCTCCAACTGTTTCAACTACTGCCACTACTACTTCACCAGCCGGTTATTATACATTAACTCCCGGGGGAGCAGTTACGAATAATTATAACATTACTTATACGCCAGGCAGGTTGACAATCTTACCTGTGACCGGCACCAGCCAGAACCATATTCATGCATTCATGAGTAGTAAGACCTCGCTGACGGTAAGGGTTTATTCCACTTATCCTGCATTAGCAGATATTGTGATCTATGACATGAGCGGCAGGCCGTGGGTGAAGAAAAATGTCTTCCTGCCAGAAGGTTTCCAGAATACAGAGATAGATGTGACGTTGATACCATCAGGAATTCATATAGTGACAGTAAGAGGTAGCGGCGTTGACCTGAAACAAATTATTCCGATCATTAAATAGTTAAAAATGAGACTAAGATCAAGGGTATTTTCGATTATTGGTTTTCTCGCAGCCTTTTCCTATGCAAAAGCATATGAACAACCAGGCAAGCCGACCGTATTTGCTTTAAACGTCGCTGTGCTTGAAAAAAACAAGAACAGTATCAATGCCAAGGACCCCTCGATATTTGCTGCGTATAAGCAATTAATAAAAGATGCGGATAAGGCTTTGCAGTTTGGCCCTGTAAGCGTGATGGAAAAGAAGAATGACCCGCCAAGCGGTAATAAGCATGATTACATGAGCCTCGCTCCTTATTTCTGGCCCGATCCAACAAAACCGGATGGTCTACCTTATATAAGAAAAGATGGTCAGACTAATCCCGAAGTGCAGGATTACAAAGACAAGGAATACCTGCCGAAGCTTTGCGAATCAGTTTATGCACTGGGATTAGCTTATTATTTCTCCGGTGAAAAAATGTATGCCGAACATGCTGCAAACCTGCTGCGGGTATGGTTCCTGGATACGGCGACAAGAATGAATCCCAATCTTAATTATGGGCAGGCTATAAAAGGCATAAATGCAGGAAGAGGCGCCGGTATGATAGATACCAGGCATTTTGTAAAGCTGATCGATGGCATTGGATTGATACAGGATTCGAAAGCCTGGAAAAAAGAAGACCAGGAGGGAATGAAAAAATGGTTCGGCGATTTTCTTGAATGGATGCAAACGAGTAAGAATGGTATGGATGAAATGAATGCACCAAATAACCATGGTGCCTGGTATGATGCCCAACGCTTATCCTTGGCTCTATTTATCGGTAATAATGAGCTCGCCAGGAAGATTGTGGCTAATGCGACCGAAAGACTGGATGTCCAAATGGATGATAAGGGAAGGTTCCCCAAAGAAATGGAAAGAACTATTTCATTACACTATACGGTTTTTGCAATGGAAGCATTTTTCAACATCGCACAAATGTCAGATAAGCTGGGGGTTGACTTCTGGAATCAGACAACTGCATCGGGTAAATCACTAAAAAAAGCGTTTGATGCAGTTAGTCCATATCTCATGCAGGAAAATAAATGGGAGGGACAACAGATCAAAGAATTTGAAGTGGAAGAAGGCTATGTATTGCTGATACAGGGAGCAGGACATTTTAATTGCAAAAAATGTACCGGCGCAGTGAAGACAATGGCTGGCGATAAAGCTGAACGTTTGCGGATTAATCTTTTATACTAAAAACGATTTTATAATTATACAAACTGCTATTATGAAAAAATCACGTTGCCTGTTTGTTATGCTGCTTGTCCTGATAAGCAGCATAGCTGTGGCGCAAAAGAAAACGATCACCGGGAAAGTGGTCGACCAAAGTACCGGGGAGCCGCTGCCTGGCGTGAATATCCTTGCGAGTAAACAAAAAGGAGGTGTAGCTACCAAACCCGATGGAACTTACTCTATCACCGTTGAAAGCGTTTCGTCTACTTTGATCTTTTCGTATGTGGGCTTCGCTGCGCAAACGGTCACCATTGGCGACAAAACGATAATTGATATTGCGTTGGTCCCGGCTGTTACCACCAATGATGATGTGGTGGTGATCGGTTATGGCACACAAAAGAAATCGCACCTGACAGGGGCTGTATCAAAATATAAAAATGAAAAGCTGGATGAGTCTCCCGTATCCCGTCTTGACCAGGCATTGCAGGGAAAGATCGCAGGAGTGCAGGTACAAAATATATCCTCCGAAGCCGGCGCCGATCCTAAGGTAAGAATAAGAGGTATCAATTCGATCACTGCATCGTCAAATCCATTGATTGTAGTAGATGGACATATGATCGAAGATGGTATGTCAGGGTTTTCGATGATCAATATGGCCGACGTTGAATCGGTAGAAGTATTGAAAGACGCTGCTTCAGCGGCAATTTATGGTTCACGTGCAGCCAACGGGGTGATCATCATCACTACCAAAAGCGGTAAAGCAGACAAGACAAAATACACGTTTAAGTTTTCTACCGGCGCTAAAACGGCTTATGAAACTTATCCCATGATGACCACTACCGAGTACACAAATCTTCTTTATTACGAAGCATCGCTGAAAGCAAAGGATCCAAGTATCCCGGCACCGACTGGCACTGCAATCATCAGTAATAACGAAAGAGCTGCCTACGTAGTAGAAAATACTTTAAGAGGAGGACATGGAACAGACTGGCAGGGCCAGGCCTTGAGGAATGCGACGGTGAGAAACCTGTTGCTGAATGTATCGGGCGGGACAAAGACAATAAAATACTTTATTTCCGGTGGCTACCAGAAAGATGACGGCCTGATGTACCACAGCACCTATGATAAATTTAGCATACGTACTTTTAATGTTAACCCAACTTATATAAAAAGGGAAAGACCTTCTGTAAACTATATCGACTTTGTACGCTTCCAGTCATTTCTTCCCGTTTATCACGATGATGTAACAGCTGCCTTTGTCAGCCAGGCCGCACAATGGGCAAATGTTAAAACAGGGGATTTTGCGCAGGCAAGGCATTTTAACGGAAGAGTATATAGCGGTCTGATGCCCGATGGCAGTTTGTGGACCACGACCTCGGCGACTGATCCGTTTAATACAGCCAATAATACTCCCAAATCAGTAATGGAAACAAGGACGATAAACTCCGACGATTATCGTGTATTAAGCTCCGGTGATCTTACCATCAATATTATACCTGGCCTTGATTTTAAAACACTGGCCAGTGCTTATGTCGCATATTCAAATACCCTCGATTTTGCCAAAAGGAACTCTTTTAAAGACGGCGATTTGAACAGGGGGCAATACAACAACAGGCTTTTTATTGATCTTCTCTCTGAAAACACGCTGACTTATGTTAAGCAAATAAAGAATCACTCGATTAATATCCTGGCGGGATTTACTGCGCAAAAAACCAGAGTAAAAGATGAACAGATGGTCGGACTCGATTATCCGAGTGACCATATTACCACGCTAAATACCGCGCTTCAGATAGATAAGGCCGGATCTTTCAATATTACAACTCCCAGAGGTTTGTTGTCGTACCTGGGACGTGTGATGTATAGTTATCAGAATAAATACCTGCTTTCGGCAAGTATAAGGGCAGATGGAAGTTCCAAGTTTGCCCCTGGCCATAAATGGGGATCATTCCCCGCTGCATCCGTGGGCTGGGTAGTTAGCCAGGAAAAATTCATGAAAGACATAACCTGGCTAAATACATTAAAAATAAGAGGCAGCTATGGACTGATCGGTAATAATAACATCCCTGATTTTGCCTGGGTCGATCTTTTATACATAGCGAACTATCCTTTGGGTTCCGGTACAGGAACATCAACACCGGGCCAGGCCCCTTCGAGCAGTACGCTTGCCAATTCAAATATTTCATGGGAAAGAACTTTTTCATTCAATGGCGGAGTGGATATTGCCTTGTTTAAAAATGCGATCACTCTTTCCATCGATGCTTACCGTTCAAAAACCGAAGCATTGTTGCTCAACCAGGCAACGATGGGTTTTACCGGCACGCAGTCCACAATTAATAATATAGGCAAACTGCAAAATGACGGGATAGAAGTTGAACTAACTACTAACAATATCAGGAAGAAGGATTTCAGATGGACAACCTCACTGAATATCTCACATGTTAAAAACAAACTACTCGATCTCGGGCCGGATGCTTTTTTCCTGAACCAGGGTGAGCGCACAGAGCTTTACATGAACAAGGTCAATAATATTTTTATCCAGTATTTCGGCTACAAAACAAATGGTGTCTGGCTTTCACAGGCGGAGATAGATGCTGCGCGGGCAGGTGGACTCACCAGTGGACTGAGCAATCTTTTTGTACCAGGCGGCTTAAAATTGGTTGATGTGAATGGTGATAAAGTAATTGATGATAAAGATCGTGTTGTCACCGGCGATCCTTACCCTGATTTCACCTGGGGTATTACCAACAATTTCACCTATAAAGATTTTGATCTCAGTTTTATGTTCCAGGGTGTAAATGGCGGGCAGTTGATCAATGGTGATCCTAACTATAACGAGACAAAAAGATATAACAAGAATTATAATAACAATCGCTGGCTGAGCCCGATGTTTCCCGGCGATGGAAAGACACCTTATTCCACAGTTGGATTTAATTGGATGCTGACAGATTATGTGGTCGAAGATGCTTCCTATTTTACACTGAGAGAAGTGATCGTCGGCTACACTCTGCCTGCTAAACTATCCAGACCTCTTCGTTTGAGTTCACTGCGGGTTTACTTTTCGGGTCAAAACCTCTTTTTTGGCTTTGGGAAAAACTACAGGGGGATCAATCCGGAAGCCCGTTTCACCACCGGTCCCTATGCTATTCCACAGGTTGACGGCTACCAGAGAGGAAGCTATCCGATACCGAGAACAATGATATTTGGAATTGATGTTAATTTCTAATCATTCAACTAAAGCGATATGAAACATATTCAATATATTTTCCTGATCTGTAGCATAGGTTTGTTCTCGTGTAAAAAGATCATTGACGTTTACCCAGAGTCCAACCTAAGCGCCGGCACTTACTACTCCAATCTCGACGAAGTAAAAAGCGGTCTTACTGGCTGCTATAATGGGTTGACCAAGCCCATATATTATGAGTGGCAGATGACCGAACTGCGCAGTGATAATTCAAAACAGGGAAGTCCGGGCAGTACGGCTTCCGGCAATCGTGATCTTAGCGATCTCGATATGTTTACGCCGAGCACTTCCCATTCGGGTATTTACAGTTATTGGTTTACCAGCTACGCCAATATCCGCAATGTGAATATTGTTTTGCAAAAACTTGGCGTGGGATATGATCCTGCAACGGGTTCAAATAGTTTCGGCGCTATCAGTATACCTATTTCAGAAACAGATCGTAAGCAGCTGGCTGGTGAAGCCATGTTCATCAGGGCCTATCATTATTTTAATTTGGTGAGACTATACGGAGGAGTATTTCTTGTACATAAACCTATTTCGCCAGATGAGTCTAAAACCATGAACCGTTCTTCGGTGGATGATATTTACAAGCTCATTATTGCTGATCTGCAAACTGCATCGGCCAGCATGAATGGGTTGAAGTATAATCAAATTGCTGCCGGCGATCTTGGAAGAGCGACAGGATGGGCGGCAAAAGCTTTACTGGCGAAAGTATATCTTACTTTAAACAGGAAAGCTGACGCAGTTACATTGCTGCAGGATGTAAGAACCAATAGCGGCTATGCCTTGCAGGCGAGCTATGCAAATGTGTTTTCCACCACTACTGAAATGAATTCAGAAATTCTTTTCGCGATTCGTTTCAAAGCAGGTGGCCTGGGCCTTGGTTCTTTGCTTCCTAATCTTTTTGCCCCACTCGGCAGTGGCTCGGCGGTAATAGCAGGCGATGGCGATGGATTGAATTATCCTACCAACGATCTCGACACGCTGACAAATGGCGATGGAAGGAAAGCAACGCTTATCGGTGTGTATGGTACAGGCAGCGCAGCTAAATTATATGTCAAAAAATATATTCCGCCGCAGCCGTCAGTTAATGATGATGCAGAAAATGACTGGCCGGTGTTGCGCTATGCTGATGTGTTACTGATGCTTGCCGAAGCCCAGGGTTTTTCACAATCCAGTATTGACCTGATCAATTTAGTAAGGGCAAGAGCCGGCGTGCCCATTTATGCTGCAGGCGTACTTTCAACTCTTGCACAATTTGAACTTGCATTATCAAATGAGAGAAGGATTGAATTTGCTTTTGAGAACCAGCGTTGGTTCGACCTGCTTCGCTTCAATACAACGATGACAACGGTCAATGCTGTGCAAACAATGAAAGATCACTATGCCGATGAATATTATAATCATTATCGTTTGTATGTGGCACCGGCTCCGACGTTACAGGAATTATACAATAATGTTTCAACTCCGGGGCGGTTATTATTGCCCATCCCGCAGAGAGAAATCGATACAAACACACAATTGGATATACCGCAAAACCAGGGCTATTAATTAAAAGGATAAAGGTAAAAATGAAAAAACTGGAGTTATTTGTTGTATTGATAGGTATTTCATTTTCTGCATTGGCACAGGATGCCGATTCAGCCTATAAACCTGTTGAATATCCTGCCGGGTTTACAGCGCAGCTCAATGTTGTTTATACAAAGGTGAACGCCTGGGAAGGAAAGATGGATCTCTACCTGCCGCCCAAAGAGAAAGGCCCATCACCGGTCGTGATCAATATTCATGGGGGCGGATGGAATCATGGGACCAAGGAATCGCAATCAGGCTTCAGTACCTTTTTTAAAATGGGATACGCGGTTGCCAATATGGAGTATCGCTTAACCGGACAGGCAACTGCACCCGCAGCAGTGGAAGATGCAAGATGCGCTTTGATATATTTAATCCAGCATGCAACAGAATTGAATATTGATGTCAATAAAATAGTAATAATGGGGGGAAGTTCGGGCGGGCATCTTGCGTTAATGGCGGGACTACTCGGCAATGATCATCGCTTTGACACGAATTGCCCTGGCGTAGAACATATCAAAGTAGCGGCAATTATTGATAAATATGGCATCACGGATGTCTGGGATTGGGGTTATGGAACTCGCATCACCAGTAAGTCGGCAACCAACTGGCTCGGTGAAAAAGCAAAAGATAAAGAGTTCGCCATGTCGGTTTCACCAATCAGTTACGTGAATAAAAACAGTCCACCGACATTTATTGTACATGGTGATGCTGATCCAACCGTTCCCTACCAACAGTCAGTTGACTTGTATAAAAAACTGACAGAAGCAGGTGTAAAAGCAAAATTTATGACTGTAGAAGGTGGGCTGCATGGCAAATTTCCAAAGGATAAGAATTCAGAAGTGAATAAAGCAATCGCGGAGTTTTTAATAGAATTGAATATTACAGGTAAATAATAGCAAAAGTCTTTAACCCAGCTCTTGGAATAAATAGAAAACCCTATATCGGCAAAAAGGAACACTCACCCTGATACGATAGATATAGGGGAACGCTGATCATCATGATTGTTATGATTAACGCGAGATCATAACTAATCTCAAAAAACTTAATGATCTGCGTTCAAAACTGTCTGAGATGTAGCATTTAAAAAAACCCGATACTTATTTTCATCACAAATATATCATCAGCTCCATGATAGCCTGAGCCGGACAAATCGCCATCATTGCTATTTGTAAACCCGCCCAGGATATATCCGCCTGAAACCGGGAGTATCGATCCGCATAGATCATCGCCCCTTCCGCCGACCGTTTTTGCCCATTGCCGGTGACCATCTGCATCGAGCTTCAAAATCCATATATCATCCGTTCCCTGTCCATCATGATACCCTGATACATCGCCGTCCTTGCTGGCTGTGGCTCCTGCTACTGCATACCCGCCATCAGGGGTAGCGATAATTGATAACCCTTCGTCATCAAAGGACCCTCCATAAGCTTTTGCCCATATAAGCGTACCGTTATCATTAAGTTTTACCACCCATAGATCATTAAAGAAAGCACTATTACCATGATAGCCGGTCACATCTCCATCTTTACTATTTGTCAAACCTGTTATGACAAGTCGGCCTGCCGAGACAATAATGGATAAGCCCATTTCATTGACAGTCCCTCCGAGAGCCTTTCCCCATAGTTTATTTCCTGCGGCATCCAGCCTCACTATCCACATATCGAAGGAGAAAAAAGGTGATTCATGAAAACCTGATACATCCTGGTCATTGCTATTGGTCAGGCCTGCCAGCGCATATCCGCCATCTGCAGTAGCTACGATTGCGCTTGCCTCATCCCATGAAGATCCACCATAAGTTTTGGTCCACAGTATATCACCAACGGCATTCAATTTCAATATCCACATATCTGCGCTTCCGTTGTTCTTATTTACGTCACCGTCATTGCTTCCTGTAAAGCCAGCTATTGCATAACCACCATCAGTAGCAGCGATGATAGAATTAGCCCGTTCGATGCTGGTTCCTCCATAGGTCTTTGTCCATATTGTATCGCCATTTCCATCCAACTTTAGCAGCCATGCATCAAAGCCGCCTTTATTGTTGTGTATATCTCCATCCGAACTCGAAGTACTTCCACATACCAGGTATCCTCCATCAGGGATAGCAATAACACAGGCGCCCCCGTCTTCCGCGCTTCCTCCGTATGTTTTTGTCCATACAGTATCGCCGTTATTATTCAGCTTGACTACCCATAAATCAGCATTTCCGTGGTGACCATGTACGTCGCCATCATTACTGGATGTCCCGCCAGTGATAACGACACCTCCGTCAAGTGTTTTTGCCATCGATCGCAGTGCTGACTCTTCTTGTGTTCCTCCCAACGCTCTATGATAATCCAGTCTGAATGTAAAAGGCTTTTTCGTGACCGTAAGTTTGACGGAGGGAATATTGCCAATACCCGTTATCGTAATCGTAGCTACCTCAGTCAGCCCGGTGTGATCATTCGATATAATCGTTAATTTGATCTGTGTATTGCCGGGTGCACCAGAACTCTTATCAATCCGAAGCCAGTCGACACCTCCGGAAATTGAAGCCGTCCACTGTAAGGTCGATTGTACACTAAACGAGTCAACAGTACCAACGGCAGTATCTATTTGAATAGCAGTTTTGTCAAGAGAAAGTGTACCTGAACCGACTGTGCCAGTTTTGCGGCAGGAAAACAAAATAAAAAACAGATAGAGCAGGAAGAAAACTTCCACGCTCCCGATTCTGCGTGTAAAGGACATAATATTTATTTATTTTCGTAAAGGACATAGCTGGTACCTATTTTTATAGCTGCCGGTCTTAGAACGGAATCGGTTGATCAAACGTTGCTATAGGTAATATCCCCTATAGTGGGGAGTGTTTTGAATTCATTTGGAAAAACATAATTGACGTTTCATTTTCAGCATTAAATTTTGATGAAAAGCCCTTTTTGGTGAAAAGCTGGAGGACTAAAAATGACGAAAGATGATTTCAATCAGGAAGAATGACCTCGCACCAGCCCGTGAGAATTTCGTAAAATGTCTTTGAAAGCAAAGCGCCAATGTCTATTTTAGGGCTATGAAATATTGCATTGCTCTTGTTTTTATTTTTTCATGTTATTTTTTTATTGCATGTTCAAAACCTGATAAACCAAGCCCCAGTGCACCAGGAATAACGCCGGCTGGCGGTAATAACAAGGTTGTTTATATAGCCAGTGAAAACGGAAAACTCTATGCTCTGGATGCAGGTACAGGCAACGAAGTATGGAACTTTCAATTGAACACAGCAGGTGGAAGGACAGCGCAATTTTCAAGCCCTGCATTTGCCGGCGGGATTATCTATGTAGGAAGTACCGATCAAAACATCTATGCCGTAAATGCATCGACCGGCAAAGAAGTTTGGCATTATAAAACTCAGTCAACCCCGGGCTTTTTCTACTCTTCACCCGTTGTGGCGGACGGTACAGTATTCCTGCCAGGTTATGAAAATCGTCTTTATGCGCTGGATGCTGCCAGCGGTGTCTTGCGATGGTCAAGGGACTTTCCGAGAGAATTTGAATCGTCCCCAGCCTATTTCAAAAATAAACTCTTTATTACCTGTAAGGATGGAGTACTCTATGGTTTGAATGCTTCGACTGGAAATACTTTATGGTCGGTAGGTGGATCAGGCTACAATTGGGGATTTGATTATAGCATATCATCCCCCTGTGTAAAGGACAGTGTTGTGTATGCACTAACCAACGATATCGCGAACCCGGCTGTAATACTGAATGAACTTTCTACCGAGGATGGAAGTCCTCATCACGGCGGTTACGCAGCTTATTCTGTCGCGTCGACCAGTTCATATATCACTTCACCAGCAATTGACGACAGTATAGTTTATTTCGGAGTCATGGAGGGCAGTTTGTATGCAGTGAAAAATGGCGACTACATGTTTTTTAATAAACGCTGGTCCTTCAAAACCGGAGGAGCAATATATTCTTCTCCCTCATTTGACGACTCAACAGTCTATGTAGGATCAAATGACGGGTTTCTTTATGCTGTCAATAAGTTTTCCGGGAATCTGAAATGGAAGTTCTATGGCGAGTCCATTCAAATTGCATCATCTCCGGTGGTGTCAGACGGAGTTGTATTTGTGGGAGGATCAAATTATGTTTATGCTTTGTATGCAAAAGATGGAACAGTTAAGTGGCAAAGCGCTGCTGGCATTCCGGTTAGCTCAAGCCCCTGTGTAATTACAAAACAGGGCGCGGCCATTCATGGATCGGTCAGCGGTATGAAGAACTAGTGTTCTTCATACGGCCATTGTAATTGAAGGCAATTCGTGTGTAGGTCTTGTCGGTTAGACTCTCTATTAAATAAAAAAGTTTCGAAATTAATCACTTTGTTTTGTAGCTACACTGGATTATACTATGATCACTTTCGCATTTGATCTGCCCAGGTCCTCCGCATCCGCTTTGCAGCTGCCCGGCTTTTTCGCCAAGTGATTATAGGGTTGATCTCTGAAAATGATTTTTTTACCGGGAAACATTTACCAGGATGGCTTCAAACGTTATAACAATCTCTGCTCATTCAAAAAATTTACCAGGGCAGCCGTATTCCGCAGGCCCAGCTTTTTTAATATATTGTATCGATGTACCTCGACTGTCTTTAAAGCCCTGTTCATTTCGTTAGCAATCTCTTTTGACGAATATCCCTCTTTGATCCACTTGATCACTGTCAATTCGGTCTTGGTAAGTGTTTTGGCTTTTTGAGAGATTGGGGTATCTTCTGACAGCTCATCTGCAAGCAGGTCCCTGATTTCACGGCAAATAAATTTCTTTCCCTGGTAAGCGACTAGAATTGCTTCCACCAGTTCACGCTGGCTGGAGTTCTTCGTGACATATCCTGACGCTCCCATTTTCAGCATCTTTCGCGCATAGCCAGGGATTGAATGCATGGACACGCCTATCACCCGGATGGAAGGTGATGACAGCAGCAATTGTCTGGTTAACTCAAAACCATCCAGCGGTGTCATATTGATGTCGACAAGGGCCACATCAGGGCCTTTATCTTTTGCAATTAAAAGCGCTTCCTCGCTACTGCCAGTCACTCCTACCACAATAAAACGTTTATCATTTGACAGGCAATATGCCCATGTTTCGCGGATCAGCTTGTGATCATCGACAATTACTACGGTGATGGTATCCATATAACAGTTATTTGACATCCGAAGCGTTGACCTCGACTTCAAGCTCACCCGATAAAGTCCTCAATTCAATTCCTGGTATTCGATCACATCTTTTTAACCTATGATAATTCTGGCTGGTGAGATAACAAGGGCTTTGTTTTTCAGTCGACATCGTTCTCTATTTCGTGCACCTTTTAGTAAGGGATATGTATCTCTGTTTTGCACCCTTTGCCGGCCGAGCTTGCTATTGTGATTTCACCGTTAAAAGATTCAATCCTGTTTATCATATTTGAAATACCAATTCCTTTTCTTTTTTTATTTACATCAAAGCCTTTACCATCATCTTCTACGATAGCGGTAACAATACCTTGATTCGCCTGTATGGATATGCTGACGTTTTTTGCATCTGCATGCTTTGCAATATTATTCAGTTGCTCCTGCACGATCCTGTAAATATTTAGTCTAAGATCATCGTGGAGGATATTTTTTGATATCGAAAAATAAAGAATGGCTTTTATTCCTGTATTTTCCTCGAACTTGGCGATCAATGCCTGCACCAGTTCTTCTAAATCGATATTTTTACGCGGAGTCACCAGCTCCCGGCAAAGTAGCCTGATTTCCTCGATAGAGTTGCTGATCAGCTCCATGGGATACTTGACCGATTCTTTTATTTCCCTCTTTTTACTTCCCATCATTTCCAGGTACATTTTCGCGCTGGCCAATATCTGGTTTATGTTGTCATGAAGTTCCTGGCCTATATAATTTCTTTCTTTTTCCTGGGCTATTATGATAGCTCTGGCTATTTTCTTTTGTTCTTCAATTTTCTGGGCTGTTAGTTTCTGCTCCATCGTTTTCTTTTCTGTGATATCATTGCTGATACCAACATATTGAACCGGTTTTCCTTTATCATTAAGAAAGGGGACGATGGTGGCATCCACCCAGTAAAGAGCTCCATTCTTTGCTTTGTTGCACAATTCTCCCCTCCATATTTTTCCATTGGTTATCGTTGCCCAGAGATTTTTAATAAATGCTTTGGAGTGGTATCCCAGGTTAACGATGCGGTGGTCCTGGTCAAGCAATTCCGCAGCTGTGTAGCCGGAGATTCTACAGAAGTTATTGTTCACATGTTTAATGATCCCCTTTTCATCTGTGATAGACACAATGGCAGACTGATCGAGAGCATTTCTATAATCGGTGATCTCTTTTTCCGCTTTTTTTCTCAATGTAATGTCGCGTGAGAAGCAGGCTGCGCCAATGACGGTATTTTCGTGGTAGATGGGATAATATGAAATTTCTGACCAGAGTTCATAGGGAAATTCGGTATATTCTAGTTCGGTAAAGCTCTGCCCCGCAAATGCCCGCATATAATACTCTTTAAAGCGGTCAAGTTGCTCCTTGCTGAAGCCTTTTGGAAAGACGCTGTCTCCTTTTTCAACTTTGCTGCCTGACAGGGCTACAACCATTTTATCAAATGCATTGTTGGAGGTGATCAGCCTGAATTCCCTGTCAACACTCCACATCAGGTCATTTGTGTTATTGATAAGCGCTTTAAGATTATTTCTGTCGAATTCTCTTTCCTGCTCAATCCTTTTCTTTTCAGTAATGTCTCTTGCGGCTATGCATATACCTGTTACCGCACCAGCCTCTATAACCGGTGTTACGTAAAAATCAATCCAAAAGATCTGTCCATTTTCCATTTCATAAAAGCGATCGTATTGGATGCTTTCTCCTCTGAGCGATTTTTCGATATTCTTCTTAAATATCTCCTGACGGGAGTCTTCTACAAAATCGTAAATGGATTGACCGATTTGAAAATCTTTTTTGACAAAAGGAGCATAGTCGGTAGCTTTATTATTGAAGGTTAGAATCCTGGCATGCGTATCCAGCAATATAAATCCCTCGGAAGTAGTTTCAAAAATTGTTCTGAGGTTGGTTTCGGACTGCTTCACTTTCTGCTCCGCCTCACGTTTCTCTTTTTCAGCTCTTCTTCTCTGTACCGCCTTTGTTATGGCTGCCGGCAGCCTGGCCATTCGGTCTTTCAGAACATAATCATCTACTCCCATTTTAATCATTTCTGCCGCGAATTCCTCTGAAACAGACCCGGTCACCATGATGAAAGGAATATCCGGAAATTTTTTTCGAGCTATAATGAATGCCTCTTCCGAATCGAATTGGGGTAATGAATGATCAGACAAAATGACCGTTGGTTGAAACAGGTTGAGAGCCTCGACGTAAGTACGTTTATTTATTGCCAGGCTAAACTCGCAATTCAAATTTTCTTTTGAAAGGAAACGCTGTATAAGCTCTGCATCATTAACGTTGTCTTCTAGTAGCAATATTTTCAATAGGTCTTTCATACTATTTTGCTCCTTATGGCAGGGTTTGGTTTAATTTTTTATACGGGGGGTTGATTTAATAATAACCAATAGAACCCGAGGTTCCTTATCGCATCCGAAAATCCTTTAAAATCGACCGGCTTTACGATGTAGCTATTTGCACCAAGAGCATAACTTTTTTGTATGTCTGGATCCTCTTTGGAGGAGGTGAGCATAATTACAGGAATAGTCCTGGTGCGTGGATCGGATTTTATCTTCTGCAATACTTCAATGCCATTTATCTTTGGCATTTGAATATCCAGCAGTATTAATTTGGGAGCGCGGGTAATATTTCTGCCCTTAAATTTTCCCGTTCCAAAAATAAATTCCAGTGCTTCCTCGCCATCTTCCATATGAACCAGGTTATTGGCCATATGGTGCTTTTTTAGTTCACGGATGGCTAACTCTGCGTCATTGAAGTTGTCTTCGACAAATAATATGTCAACCGAATCAGCGATCATTCAAATTAAAGTTTATGTCATCAAAGGACCATACAGTAAAATATTTTATTAAGCCGGGAGGCTAAAGTAAAAGCTTGCTCCTTTAGCCGCTGCTCCTTCAGCCCACACTTTTCCTCCATGCTTTGAAATAATTTTCTCAACAATGGCAAGTCCTACCCCGGTTCCTTCAAACTCTGAAGACCGGTGCAGTCTTTGAAAGACTTTAAATAATTTTCCTTTATATTTTTCATCGAAGCCAACGCCGTTATCCCTAACGAAAAAAGTGGCTTGCTCTTTGTCAATAAATGCTCCCGTTTCGATCCGGGGCTTTTCTTTGTTCCCTGAATATTTTATGGCATTGGAAATTAGATTCGTCCATACCTGCCGGATCATGTTGGCATCCCCATAAATTCCTGGTAATGGCCTAATGATCCATTCAATTTTATTTCCATCATTTACAGGAGCTAATTCATTAATTATTTCATTTACCATTTCGCGGGTGTTAATATTGGTCTTAACTATTTCATTGCGGCCCAGCCGTGAAAAAGCCAGAAGGTCATCAATCAATTGTCCCATCTTCATCGTACTGTCCTTAATAACAGTAGTGATGCGCTTTGCTTCCGGGTCTAATTTATTGGTATACTCATCTTCCAGCACAGACACAAAGCCGATAATGGCACGTAAGGGTGCACGCAGGTCGTGAGAGATTGAATAGGAGTACGATTCCAGCTCCCTGTTTGACGCTTCTAATTGAACAGTCCGTTCAATCACTTTGTTTTCCAGGTCCTGCCGTGCATTTTGCACCTGGACAGCCATGCTATTGAAAGCAGAAGCCAGCTTGCCTAACTCATCATTTCCGTGAACTTTAACAGGAGACGAGTACTGTCCATCTGCGATAGCTGATGCTGCCAGCATCAACTTATTCAAAGGCTTTGTAAGACTTCGGCTCATAAGCCAGGCGATGAGAATGCCAACGATAATTAATATGCCGCCTATAATAATGAGTTGCCGCAGGAAGCGATTGGCCATCTGAAGCACGATTTGCTCGGGGAACTCAACTGATATCAGCCACGAGGTATTGGCTATGGGTCGCGCTGCGGCGATGAGTTTCTCGCCTTTAGCGTCCAGGTATTCAAACGATCCCCGTAAATTGCCAGTATCGATTTTTTGATAAGAGACAACGTTGGTCATATTTGTCCATAGGCTCCCATCTGCATTGCCGAAATAGAGTTTAGCCTTTGTTCCGATAAGTTGCGAAAACTGCTCAAGTGCTTTTGGTGAAGCGGCCAGTAACCTCCATCTTACCAAATATCCTGTAACCCTGTTATCATGTGTAACCGGGGCAATAATTGGATAATACATGAAATCTCCCAACTGGTATATTTTTCCAAATTTTGCAAGATGATTAAGAGGAAAGGCCTGCTGCAGGGAGTCAAACCTGCTTTTTACATGGGCAGAATCTCTTTCCGAATAAATCACTAGTTGGCGATTAATATCCAGTAGTTCTACAAGGACCCACGTGCTGTCAAGCCGTAGTTTTTGAAGCTCTTCCAATGCCTGACCCCGAAATTCCGATCCACCAGGCTGCAGAACTTTTATTACTGATTCGTGATTTGCCGTTGCCTGTGTTGCAGCCAGGATGGATTGCGTTGACCGGGAAAACATAACGCTAAGTTGGCTGGCCAGTGAACGTAATCTTTCTTTACCTGTTTCAAGGGCGGCAGTTTTTACGCCGATATAGGAAATCCAGCTAAATGTCACCATGATTGCCAGTAGCAACATGCTTATCAAAAGAGGCAGTCTTTGCTGAAGGGAGAGACTCCGGAATGAAAAACTCATCCTTCGCTTATTAAGGGATTTATTTTTAACCATAGCCCGACAATTATATCAGCATTTCATCTTCAAATCATTTTCATGATCTTTATTTTGTATTGATCCGGATGGGTTTTAGAATAATGTAAACAAAAAGAGTACATCTACTTGTTGTGTTTCACTATTAGCTCATGTCTTGTCATTTAAATGATGCATTTCCAACAAACCGCCTAATTTTTCAAAGTCGTAATATTTGTCTAAAAGGAAATCAACTCCTATGGATTTGCATTGTTCGTATATGCAATTGTCCATAGGAGTGAATAGGGCGATAATACAAAGCCTCTCATCGGTTTTTCTTATATCTTTTAATAGTTGAATGGATTCATTTTTCCAAAGGGCGATATCCACCAGGGCGATATCATACCTATTCCTTTTGAACAGTACTTTTGCTTCCTCATAAGAATAAGCCCGGTGGATGGCGGTAATGCTTGGCGACTCTGATATGATTTCCTCCAGCCGTTCAATAATCCGAATGGAGTTGTTTACAATTAGTACGAGCATTTGGAGATTTTGGCCACACAAAGGACGGTCGATACTGGCACGCATACAATAGTAACAGTATGCACACCTTGTAGAAGTAAGGGGACTGTTTTTGGTAGTAGTTATACTAAGAATGCTAAGAGGAAACGATTATTGACTCTATGGGCCAATATCAGATATTAGTTGGTGAGCTATGGCATAGCGGGTTAACTCGGCATTATTCGATAAACCCAGTTTCTCCAGTATCCTGCTGCGGTATGTGCTAACTGTGGTTAAAGCCAACGACTGCATTTGGGCAATCTGGGTAATCGTTTTGCCGTAGGCGAGCAGCCTGAAGATTTCGAATTCTTTGTTGGTGAGCAATTCATGCGGGTTATTGACCGGATTGACCTGCGATAATAATTTTTCTGCAATTTCGGGTGTGATGTATTTTCTTCCCAAAGAAATTCGCTGTATTGCATTAATTAATTCATACGGAGCGGCATTTTTATTCATGTAGCCGGATGCGCCTGCTTTTAAAACTCTCACCGCATATAGATCCTCGGTGTAAATGCTGAGGATTAAGACTGGTAATTGTGGTTTTATCTTTTTGATTTGTTCCAGCGCCTCGATCCCGCTTTTGCCTGGCATCTCAAGATCGGATATTACGAGGTCCCAATCATGCAGCTTTACCTCGTTAATTAAAGTCTCGGCGTCGGCTACTTCCTTGATTTCTACCGAGGGAAATTCGTCTTTCAGGATCTGTATAAGTCCCAGACGTATGAAGGCGTGGTCATCCGCCAAAATAATTCGTTTCATCTTGTTCATGGATAAGTAAGGCTTTTCTATGGTCTTTAGTCTTCAAAGACTCATGCCGACGTTTCTAAAGGCAAGCTAACAATAATTTTCGTGCCGGCGCCGGGCGAAGAAATAAGGTCAAATTTACCACTAAGCGAAAGAACTCTTTCTCTCATTCCCAGGATCCCAAACGATTTTTTATTTTTTACCGTCGCGGGATTGAACCCTGTTCCGTCATCCTCAATGGTAAGAATAATAGTTCCGTCCGGAATGTTTATTGACACGGTGACATTTTTTGCCTGGGAATGCCTGGTAATATTGGTAAATGCTTCCTGGCACACCCGGAACATACATTTTGCAATTTGGTTAGATATCTTTAATTCCTTCTCAGGAACGGAGACGGAAAATTTTACAGGAATGCCGGTAGTTTCTTTTAGCTGCCTGCACAGCCATTCTATTGATTCTACCCAATCGTTTTCGTCCAGGATTCCCGGTCTTAGTTCGCTTAATATTCTTCTTATAGATTCATTGCTTCCATCCAGCAATCCTATCACATTCTTCAGTTTTCTTTTTATATCTGCAGCTTCTGCTGTCATTTTTTTATCAACCCATACTATATCCATTTTAATGGCGGTAAGTTGCTGCCCCAGCTCATCATGAATTTCTCTTGCGATATGCGCTCGCTCTTCGTCCCGGATTTTCTGGAGATGATCGGTCAGTCGCCTTATCTCCTGGTGGGATTGCTGCAGTGTTTCTCCTGCCAGCTTTTGTTCAGTGACGTCCTGGGCGGTGCCGAACAGTCGAACAACGTTTCCTCTATCGTCTTTTTCGCCGTATCCATGTTCACGGATATATCGCTTTTCCCCGGCAGATGTGGTGATGCGATACTCTATGGTGAAAGGTTCTGCCGTTTGTCGCGTATTTTTGTTGGTTTGCAGGACAATATCCCTGTCCTGTTCATCGACCAGTTGTAAAAACGAATCGTGCGTTTGCTCGAATATATGTTTATCAACCCCGAAAACATTGTATAACCCCTCAGACCAGGTTACCCTGCCAGTTTTCACATCTAAACTCCAGCTTCCCATCTTTGCTATCTTTTGCGCTTCGGCCAGGTGAGTCTCGCTTTGTTTTAGCTGTTCCTCAGCAATTTTTCCTTCCGTTACATCATTCACGAGAGATAATATAGTGATTACATTTCCTTGTTGATCTCTTAAAACAGAATTATACCATTCGCAATAGATCATTTTTCCATCTTTTGTATAGTTGCGGTTGAGACTCCGGTTTCGATCAATGATTCCTCCTGTCAATTGTTCTGCAATTTGATTAACAGGCTGAAGATCCTCCGGATAAATAAGGGAGAGCCCGGGATCATACACGTTTTTTCCGATTGCTTCGAATTCCTTCCATCCAAAAAGCTCCTCGGCATGTGTTGACCACCGTGTAATATCGAGATTCTTGTCCCATTCTATGACTGCCAGGGGAGTATTCTCAACATGGTACGATAATCGTTGATAGGCTAACCGTAACTCCTCTTTTGCACATTTGCTGTCTTCAATATCTGTTGATACACCATACCACTTGACAATATTTCCCTTCTTATCCCGTAGTGGCGCTGTGCGGACCAGGAACCAGCGATATTTTCCATCAGCCCTTCGCAGGCGCATTTCATCTTCGGCAGTTTCTCCGGTGGCCATGCTTTTCCTCCAACCGGAAAGAATACCGGGAAGGTCTTCAGGATGGATTGCGCTTGTTGGGTTTTTAATTAGCTCCTCCAATGAAACACCTGCATAATCCTGCCATCGCTTGTTAACAAAATCAACGGTCCCATCTGGGAGAATTGTCCAGGCCATAATTGGTATTGTGTCAATGATAAGCCGGATCCGGTCTTCACTGCGACGCAATTCTTCCTGAGCATGCTTGAGTTCAGTAATATCGGTCTTTGTGCAATACCACCTTACAATCTTACCTGACTCATCACGTAAGGGCACTGCATTGATCAGCAGCCAGCAATAATCGCCACTGGCCATTCTCAAACGCATTTCAGTCCTCCATGGTTTGCTTGTCGATAAAGATGTTCGCCATTCAGTTAATACCCTGTCACGATCGTCGGCATGGACCAGGGATATCCAGTGCCAACCCTTTACATCCTCCAGGGTCAGCCCTGTAAATTCCCGGTATCTTTGGTTGATGAAATCAACGGAGCCATCAGGCACCGCAGTTACAACTAATGCAGGGATGGTATCGACAACCAGTCGTAGATAACCTTTACTTCGGCGCAACTCATCCTCAGCCTGCTTGCGTTCGCTGATCTCTGCCTGTAACATCCTGTTGGTTTGACTGAGTCTTTGAACGGTTTTTTCCAGAACCTTCCGGGCTTGCCTTATTGATTTTGTTGCACTCTTCTGTGCAGCGCTTAACCATGCAATAAAAAGCGCCGGGACCAGGAATAAAATAAGACGTGCAAGTTGTGATGGCTCTATTGCGAATGTGTGTATTGATGGCAAAAAGTAATAATCAAAAGCTATGGCAGAAAGAACAACGGCAAGTAAGGCCGGCCCTGTCCCACCAACCAGGGTACTCAGTATGACTGCGCAAAGGAACACTGATACATAAGGAGCGTCACCCAGGGAACCGGCGGGAAACCACTTTAAGATGATTATTGCAGCAATGACCAAAAGAATGGCTACCACATACCCGGTAATCACAGGCCATGACCGGCTTTCTTCAGCTTGCGGTTTGGTCCCATTGAGTCTTTTAATCTCAGCCAGGGCTTTCACGTGCATTGCAGTTTCAACTACCTGCCATTCACCATTCCGCTTTGAAATAACTTGCTGATGTGCATGCACAATGTCAAGAATGGCTGCAGCATTGGATGTTTCAAGTGGGTAAGCGCAAAGTACGATCATTCGCTTTCCGCGCAACGCAGAATTGAGTTCCCTTTCGTACTTCATAAAATCCTTCCAGTCTTGCTGTTGAAGCCAACTCTCATTGCCATTTACTCTCATTCCTTCATATCCTTTTTTCACGGCGATTACAAGCCTTTCATTCAATTCATTTATGATCTCTTTGGGATTGAATGTTTTTTTATTAAGATACCATTCATGGTGAGAAAGAATTTCTATGCTTTCTCGCCTGAGAAAATTTTCAAAATTGGGAATAGCCTTCTTTAATTCATTGGTTACATTTTCCTTCGTGAGCGGATCGGCAACGACCCACAGGCAAAATTCATTGTTCTCCAGTCCTGCTTTGAAAAAAGGAATAAGAAGCTCAAGCAAATCCTTTTCGGTTTCATAGAATTGGCAAATATGCGACCCCCAGGGAATATCCCCCAATACCTCAATCCCGGATTTTCTTAATTCTGCCATCTGCTTTGTTTAGTAATCGCCGGATGTGTATTCAATAGGGCATGAAAACCAATGGAGTATTTTTCTTCCTACTTCCTGGTGGGACAATAAATAATTAAGCGTTCAGCACTGTTTCCATTCAAATTCGATGGTTGCTGGTTGTTGCAGAGTAATGTTTTTTTCTGTCTGTATTTACTTTACGGTCTTGCATCATATGCCAATATTAAAGGTACAATCTTTTAATCACCAGTAATTACTTTTCATACCTGAGGATTTTGGTGAGGCATGTTTCGCAATTCGAAAAAGAATGAAATCCTGTCAGGTCAAATCAATGGAATTGGATGAAAGAAAATGAAATTAATGCTACGCATTTCAATAAAGGCCTATTCTACAAAGGACTCAAATCAGATCTTCTTAGATTTTCTGCGCTTCTTCCTGGCTGGCATATTCTTCTTCAGGAGCCCGTAAAATCTTAATTGTTGAATTTTGTAATGAAACAACTGATGAGTCACAATACAAACCAATAAGACCATCTGAATAGCTATAATCCATCAAGGTCAACTTGACCACATCATCTATTGCCAACTCGATGTAATGGCCATAACGAATAAGCCGGAAATGAAATGATTTTTTTCCGTGAGTATCAAAAAAGCCAGACTGGATGTTATCAAAGACAAAATTTTGACGCGTGTTCAGCGGGTTGAAGCCCCATGCTCGTATCTGTACCTCGCCGTTAAATATATTGAATGAAATAAAGTAGCCATTTCCATCTTTATCAATATCAGTTACAAGACCAAATTTCCCCATCCCTTCCAAAGTCAACATTCCTTCCCAAATAAAGCCTGGCAAAGGTCGCGCAAAACAAAACACCTCGTAACCACTTCTTGACCCGCAAATCCATATGTCTTCTTTTAGTGTTGCCTTAGCTGTTGGGTTTGAAAACAAAGAAAATGTCTCACCGATATCCCTCATATCAATTTCTTTCAGGATCATCTCTTCCCAGCGATAATAGCTTCTTAATAACAGCCTGCCAGCTTGATCAGCGTCAAGTTCCTTCGGAGGCGGTAGTACCCGCAATGAATCAATTCTTCCGTGCGCATAAAAAAAATTAAATACCAGGATATGATCTCCATCGCGAACGATACGAGCGGCATAATTTCCCTGTGGTAGCAACACAGCGGCATGAAAAGACTGGTATTCGCCAAAGAAGTCTGACGCAAACCAATAGCGGACCTTGACATCTTCCCTTATTGAACCCAGCAAATAAAACCTGTCTTTTAGCTCAAAAATGCAAGGGCATTCAATATCGTCATATACCCTGGGATACAACAATGGTGGCATTAGTTCGACAATATCGTTGGTTATCTTCACCAACCCCACGCAACCTCGACGGGAGACAGGGCCGGTAATCGTTCGCGAACAGAGCAATAAATAAACCTCATTTTTGTGCTCGAACCGAAAGGGATCGCGGAAACTCAGCCATTTTCTTGGATTCGTTGTTCCTGTTTCATAAAAAATACCTTTGGGCTCAATGGGAAAAATATTTTTTTGATTTTTTTCCCAATCAATCAGGTTTGTTGATTCTGCAAATCCAATCTTTGAAACAACGCCACGATCCTTTCTTTGTAGTCCTGTGTAATACATTTCAAATTTATCCTCCACTTCACATACATGCATGGTCCATAACATATCATCATCCCATTCCCCGGGGTGGCCTACGAATAAAGCATTGTTGACTCTCTTCCAGGAGATACCATCATTTGACACGGCGTGCGCTATATAATCATGATTGGGAATGATCAGGTGAAATAAATGATAAACACCCCTGTAAATAATAACTGTTATATCGCCAATTTCCCAGTCACTAAACCCTGATCCTGAATACATAGTTTCCTTTTTTTAGAAAGAAATTAAAATTACGAAATACTCATCTCTCTTATTTCGATTCGGTAATTTTGTTGTTCGAAAAAATCTATCCGGACAGTGAACAGCTATTACATACAACTATTCAGTCCTCACGGACTCATTCGGTTTAAAGATCCAGAAATTGGACGTGATCGGGATACCGGTGGACAAGTTAAATATGTACTTGAACTATTAGAAAGTCTTTCACATCATCCACAAGTTCGAAAGATTGATCTTTTTACCCGTAGGGTAATCGATAAAAGAGTTTCGTCTGCTTATGAAAAGGAAATTGAAATTGTAAACGAAAAGGCCCGCATCATTCGCATGTCATGCGGGGGAAACGCTTATCGCGCCAAAGAAACATTGTGGGACTACCTGGATGAATTTGTTGATAAAACAATACGGTTTATTGAGAAGCAAGATGATTTTCCCAACGTAGTACATGGACATTATGCTGATGGTAACTACATTGCCAGCCAGATAAGTGAAGTATATGGGATACCTTTTATCGCAACCAGTCATTCGCTGGGAAGAAACAAGAAAAACCTATTATTGAAAGAAGGCCTTTCTGAAGAAAAGATAAACGAGAAGTTTAATATGCAACGGCGAATAGAAGTAGAAGAAAATCTACTCAAAACTGCCGATGCGGTCATTGTAAGTACCCAATTTGTAATAGATGACCAGTGGAAATTATATAAGAACAAGCAGTCAGGTAAATTCGAGGTAATTCCTCCCGGTGTAAATACAGATCTTTTTTATCCTTTTTACAGGTATGATATGCCTTCTTTCAAAATGACCATTGAGAAAGAGCAGGCATTATACCGTATTAATTCAGATATAGAACGTTTCTTGTTTTACCCGGCAAAACCACTGATTCTTTCTTTGGGGCGTGCAGACAAAAGGAAGAATTTTGAAACGATCATTCAATCTTATGGCCAGGATAAGGAATTGCAGGCAATGGCAAACCTGGCTATTTTCGCGGGGGTAAGAAAAGATATTACCCAGATGCCTGCTGATGAACAGGAGACACTAACCAATCTTTTGCTGCTACTTGACAAATACGACCTCTATGGCAAAATGGCGATACCCAAAAAAAATGACCCGCATCTCGAGGTGCCGGAGATTTACCGTATCGCGGCTCGCAAAAAGGGAGTATTTGTCAATGCAACTCCAGGAGAAAATTTCGGCCTGACCCTAGTGGAAGCTGCAGCCTGTGGCTTACCCGTCATTGCCTCACCTACCGGCGGACCCAAAGAAATCCTTGAAAATTGTGAGAATGGCTTACTGGTAGATGTGAAGGACCCATCAGCTATTTCTGAGGCACTTAAGAAAATAATTTCAGACCAGGCATTGTGGTCAAGATATTCTGATCACGGCATATCGGCAACGAATGAACTGTATTCATGGACGGCCCACAGCAATAAATACATGAATATTATTGATACACTTTTCAAAAGGAAAGATATAAGTTCACCAGCGTTTGTAAATAAGTCGCCCTTTGGGAAAAAACTGGCTAAAGCAGAAAAATTTATTATTTCGGACATCGATGGCACCCTGGTTGAAGGTAGCCAAACGCAGGGACTTAGGGAACTCAAGCAATGGATAATTGATAACAAGGAAAATGTGGTATTCGGTGTTGCCAGTGGTAGAAACAGGTTTATTACCGAACAGGCATTTGCGCATTATGATCTGCCGAACCCAGATGTACTGATATGTTCGGCGGGTTCTGAGATCTATTACACAAATAAATTTATCCCGGATAAAGGCTGGGAAAGTCATATAGACTACCAGTGGAAAAGACAGGAAATAGAAGAGGAATTATTAAAATTTCCGGGTATCAGACTTCAGGAACCTGATGCACAATGGCGCTTCAAATTAAGTTATTACGTAGATGATTCTTTTGGAGATGATGAAATGGCCAATCTATATAAGTTTCTTGATGACCGGAAATTCAGAGTCAAAATACTACTCACCGAAAATAAATACCTGGACATTTTGCCTTTCCGAGCCGGGAAGGGAAACGCAATCCGATACCTAAGTTACAAATGGAAAGTGCCCCTGGAGCATTTCATTACTGCCGGAAACAGTGGTAATGACAAAGACATGCTCAAGGGCAAAGCAAAAGGAATAGTAGTTGCAAATTATAGTCATGAATTGGAGGAACTAAGAAGCAACAGGTTTATTTATTTCAGCAAGTATCCCCTGGCAAAAGGTGTACTGGAAGGCATTAATTTTCATCTTTCCTAATTAATGCCGTTTTCTGTAAGCACCTCTTCAAAAAATCGATTTGCTGCTATGTGAAGACAAGTAAATCTCTTTTTTTTGTTATACAGACGATGCGATAGCGCTATCACTTTGTTCTTATTATCACCGCCCTTACATTGTAAAGCTTAACTATTTTTTTGGCATCTCTCTTTCAATAATAAGTCTAACCGAGTCGGATGCTGTCCGTTCTTTCAGCCAGTTAGTCATCTTTGTCTTTTCACTTTTTGTAAGATAACGTGTAAACATGGCTATACAGACAACAACAGTATCAACTTTTATGGTGTCTGTCCGTTGAAAAACAGCCTGCGTCAGGGAGAATTCTTTCATGTCTGGATATAGAGAGTGAAGTTCGGTATGTAGGTCTGGCAAATTCTTTTCGGACTTATTACCTGACAACCTTGCTTCCAAGGAGTCTCGTTGTGCGACAAAAACGTCCTGAAGAATACTGGCTTTAATTTGCGCCAAATCTATTTCCTTTTTTGCATTTAAACCCTGCCTGATGGTGAGCCAGTTGCTGTCGAGATTATAAAGATGCATTCGCCTTCGTAGCGAATCGATTGTCCCTTTTGAAAGCTCCTGCCCGATAAGCAAGAGCTCGATGGAAGATTTGTTGTCATTGAACTTGTAAACGCGGTTAACGACCTGTGCCCGATCAAATCTGAATTCATTCTGCACAAAATTCCTGGCATTCTGTTCGAATATTGTCTTTTGAACAATTCGAATCGCGAGGTAGATGCTCGGTAATAAAGTTATTACTACAATGATAAAAATCGAACGCATTACCCGCTTTCTTTGACCAGCGGTGGCATAGATGGCCACCTTGAATTTTAAGTACCGAACAATAATAAATGTGGCCATGCAAATAAACAGGCTGTTAATAAAGAAAAGGTACAATGCACCAAAAAAATAATACCAGTGGCCCACGGCCAAACCAAAACCCGCCGTACAAAGAGGTGGCATTAAAGCGGTTGCTATAGCGACGCCTGCCAATACATTACCTTTTTCCTTACGTGTTCCGGCAATTATCCCCGCTAGCCCGCCGAAAAATGCAATCAGAACATCCCAAAGGGAAGGCGTTGTTCTGGCCAGTATTTCCGTTTTAGCTTCCTGGAGTGGTGATATTAAAAAATAAAGGAATGAAGTAATAACGCTGAAAAGAGCAGCAATAAAAAGGTTTTTTATACCCTTCTTCATCAATTCAAAATCCAGTATGCCGATTCCAAGACCTACTCCCATAATGGGACCCATCAACGGGGAAATAAGCATAGCTCCAATAATGACGGCTGTAGAATTCACGTTTAATCCTATCGAGGCAATGAGGATAGCAAATATCAACGTCCAGAGATTGGTTCCTTTAAAATTGACATTTCGCTCGATCGACTCAATAATAAGCTGCTCATCTGCCTTATCCTCATTAAGGTTAAACCGATCCTGCAAGAACTTTCTAACAGCTATGATTATTTCTTTCACCTTGCTTATATTAACCTGATGTTATGTTTTCGGCAGAAAAATAAGAAAATTATCATATCTGCTTAACAAATATATTTTTTAAGGTCTCTTTTAATAGACAAGGAACGAGATAGATAGAAGAAAAATAATAAGTCGCAGTGCCTACTTATTCCCAACATGACAAATACCATCAGTTTAAACAGCAACATTGTGCTTAATGTACCTACATCAGTTGTCTCTCAGCATATAACCCATACCAGCCTGGGTCTGAATAAGTTTTTTCTCAAACGGTTTGTCAACCTTGTTGCGCACATAATTTATGTAGAGATCTATAATGTTTGTGTTAGTGTCAAAATCAATATCCCAAACATTGACAGCGATATCTGCCCGGCTGACAACCCGGTTTTTATTTCTAAGTAAATATTCGAGCAATTGGAGCTCTTTTGTTGTTAGATTAATTGAAGTACCATTCCGGCTTACTTCTTTTGCATCCAGGTTCATTTGCAGGTCTCCGGCCTTCAGGAAATTGCCTGTTGGAATGCAGATATCGCCAGATCTTCTTAACAATACCCGTATTTTCATCAGCAGCTCTCGAAACTCAAATGGCTTAATAATATAATCATCTGCGCCTGCATCATAACCTTCTGTTTTATTTTCAAGGGAACTTAATGCTGTTATCATGATAACGGGAACATCTATATTGGATGCCCTGATCATTTTGCACAATTCATACCCACTAAACACCGGCAGATCAATATCCAATATTACAAGGTTGAAAAGCCTGGATTCGAAAAGCTTGTGTCCAAGCCTGCCATCATAAGCGACTTCTATTTCGTATCCATTTTCAGTTAAGCCTACTCGTAAAATATCCGCTATTCGGACATCGTCTTCAACCAATAAAATGTTCGCCTCATCCATATAATCGCCTTGAATATTTGAAAATTACGATTTTCACCTTCTATCCGGTACTACATACTTGGATTTCCAATTTGATTCTAATATTGGGCTAATACGTCGCTAAGTGGATGAATATATATTGCATATAACATGAGCTTTGATACTATACTTATACCTGTCGACTTCAGAGTAAATACTGATGTCGCTATACGAAAGGCTCTTACGCTGATTGGAGATACAAGTCCTTCAATTCACCTGCTTCATGTTCCTGGGGTCATTTCCACCAGCTCGTTTGGATATTACAGGTACCTGAGCAAATATCCATTTAGCAGTAATGCGCAGCAAATCTCAGAAGTAAAAGAAAAATTAGAAGAATGGCAGCGATACATTCGCAAAACGAGACCTGATATCAGCGTATGCTGCTGGATAACTTACAATAAGTCGGTAGAGAATGCAATAATAGAAAAGGCCAAAAGCATCGCAGCTGATCTTATTATTATTGGAAAAAGCTCTCAACATTCCTTATTGCCATTTTTAAACACCGTTGTTTCTAGCAGGATTGCAAGCCAAACCGGTACTGCCGTTCTTACAGTAAAGCCTGGCGCCATGTCAAACACATTCCGGACGGTTGTGGTACCGGTTGGACCCAAATTTCCCGAGAAAAAAATTTCTATACTAAATTCCCTCGGAGACAAGTTCTTTATTCACGTCCGTCTTCTGATACTGGCGGAAAAAGATGACAATCCTTCCCAATTGCAAACCTCGTTGTTTTCTATTTGTAGAGTCTTAAAAAACCTGTCGTTGAATAATTTCAGTTACAAAATATTGAAGTCTAATACCAGTGGTTGGGATATTTTAAACTATTGCCGCAAAGTGAATGCGGACCTGTTGATTGTCCATCCTGAGTCCGAAACCAGGATAGGATGGTTAAATAAACATATTTCCGATGAATTGCCCGTCAATTCCAGGACACAAATACTTGCGGTCAGCCAAACTGACTTCTCTATTGTATAAATTATTTTAATTAAACGAAGAAAATATCCCCACCAATATCGATACAAAAGAATTTCAAATTAACTCTTTCGATGGAAGGAATCTTGCAGCTTCGAATTAATGCCAAGAACTTATTCGAATCCTAAAGACAATGCAAGAAAAAAGAGACATGAATTGATAAAATGGTAATAAAAATAATGGGTAATAATTTTTCATTCTGGTGAGTTACGTTGGAGCTGGGCGATTGAAGGCTCGCCCGGCATTTTGTTTGTATAACACGCTGATTCTAACATTTTGTGTCTGGCATTCATATTATTAAATAAGTAATCTGGTTATTCAAAAAAAAGGAAATTATGTTATTGGCTACAGACCTGGACGGTACCTTTCTTGGTGGCAAAAGCTCATATAAACAGCAATTGTACCAGTTGATAAGAGAGAATAAAGATATTCGGCTTGTATTTGTTACGGGTCGTGGCTTAGCGACAGTTATTCCATTACTAAATGATCCGATGATCCCCTATCCTGATTTTATCATTTGCGATGTGGGTGCAACGATAGTACACGGGCATACACTTGAGCCGGTTGAACAGTTGCAAAGCGCTATTGAACAAAAATGGCCGGGGACATTAAAAATTTTAGGGCAGCTAAAAGATATTACAGAACTCAAATACCAGGAAGTTCCGCAGGAAAGAAGATGTTCATTTTATACAGAACAGGAATATATAGCAGCGAAAGTAAAACTAAAAGTAACCGAACTGGACTGCGATGTGATCTATTCATCAAATAAATTCCTTGATGTGCTGTCAGCGGGTGTCAATAAAGGTAGTTCGCTTGTCAAGCTTGTAAATTATCTCTGCATAGACCACGAAGATGTATTGGTAGCAGGTGACACTTTAAATGACCTGGCTATGTATAAATGTGGATTCAAAGGAGTTGTCGTTGGAAAGGCGGAAGAAAAGTTAGTAAAGGCCACAGAAAATATTGCCAATGTCTATTTAGCTGAATTTGAAGGAGCAGGTGGCATCCTATTGGGCCTGGAATATTTTGGCTTTATATCCAAGATTTGTAAAAATGAAACCCTTCTTCTTCAAAAGTCACCGGACAGATCAATACAGCTTCTATAATCTGGATACATAATT
Source organism: Bacteroidota bacterium (assembly GCA_005884665.1). Lineage (GTDB taxonomy): Bacteria > Bacteroidota > Bacteroidia > Chitinophagales > Chitinophagaceae > VBAT01. Next base: position 40,149 of record VBAT01000015.1, on the reverse strand, counting down.
GTGATCTATGGTTAATGCCGGGCAACTAAGACAGATGGAGTTCTATCTACTATTAAGTTCGTCCCATTAAATTGCATTTGCCGGTAAAAGATCGTATGGTAAATGGCAACGCCTTCATTTTCTGCCGTCGGGCCCTGTTAACTTCTTTGCTAATTTTCCAATTGTAAGCCCTTGTATCACAATACTAAACACAACAACCAGGTAGGTGATTGCCACGAGAATATCCCGGTTTTCGCCGCGGGGCAAAGAAAGAGCTAATGCCACTGAAATGCCACCTCTTAACCCACCCCATGTAAGAATAGGAATCATCCCTTTTTCCACCGATCTCCGAAATGATAATAATAACGTAGGTACGAAGACAGACACGAACCTGGCAAATAGCACTACAACAATTGCAATAATACCGATCCAAACTATTTTTGGATTAAAGGAAATTACAATCATCTCAAGCCCGATAAGCATGAACAGTAGTGCATTCAAAATCTCATCAATTAGGGTCCAAAATTTAGTAAGGTAATCTCTCGTGACATCAGACATTGCCTCTTGTTTTCCCTGGTTACCAATAATAATACCGGCCACAACCATAGCTAAAGGACCAGAAACATGAATATCGCTGGCGAACAGATAGCCTCCCATCACCAGGGCAATCGTTATCAACACTTCAACCTGATAGTTATCAATCGATTTCAACAGATAGTAGCCAACATATCCAAGGAATAATCCCCATAAGATCCCACCACCCGCCTCCTTTAAAAACAAAAGTGAAACCTGGCCAAACGAAAGTTTATCAGTCCCCATTATGGCAATTTCCAATACCGCCACAAACACAACAACACCTACCCCATCGTTAAAAAGCGACTCACCGGCTATTTTTATTTCCAGGGAGGCGGGGATCTTGGCCTCTTTTAAAATACCCAGAACAGCAATAGGATCTGTTGGAGATATCAGGGCACCGAACAAAATGCAATAAATGAAAGGCAGCGATAAACCGAATAACTGAAATACAAAAAACATCATTGCGCCGACAATCGCTGAAGACAAGACTACCCCAACTGTCGCATATGCGGCAATAAAAACTATTTCTTTCTTTAGCTTTTTGATGTCAATGTGTATAGCCCCTGCAAAAAGCAAAAAACTTAACATTATACGCATCAACAAAGTTTCAAAATCTAACGAGTTAATGACAGAAATAGGTTTTTCAACCAATCGTGGATAAAATCTACCCATTACAGCAACCACGACCGACATAATCAGCGAGATCAGCATCACACCGATTGTGGTTGGAAGTTTAAAAAATCGAAAGTTAATATAGCTGAAAGTTGCAGTTAGAACAATTAGAATTGTAAATATGGTATAGAGATTAAAATCCATAATTTGTGTAGCTATAGATATGCAAAATACCGAAGCTAAGCCACATTGGGAATATTCAGACAAGCAGAAACGCGGTATTTTACGCTGACTTCGACTTCGATATTGTTCACGAATGTCCAGGGCTGCCTTACTCATTATTCGAGGCAAGCACAATAACAATTCATGACCTGGGATGTCTGGTTTATTGATTATCCAGGCGGGCTAAAATTCTCTTCATTTGCGCTATTTCCTGTAACTGTGATTTGATTATCTGATCTGCCAGTTGTCTCACCTCCGGATCCTTTATATTAGCGTGCTTGCTGGTCAAAATTGCCGAGGAATGATGCGGTATCATTGCATTCATGTAAGCCTTGTCGGATATAAAAGTCTGACTTCTTAGAAAAATTAATGCCGCGATGAACACCGCAGCGCTGGAAATCATGATTGCAACATTAACTTTTTTGTTGGGGTACATTTTTCCCATAGTTATCAACATCAGGATCGCCATCGGAGCAACCATCAGTACCGCCATATACAGTCTCGTTGTGCTTAAATAGATACGCCTTGTGTCATCAACGTTTAAAAACATCACAGCATACATGATAATAAAAGAAATAATTAAAGTCAGTGCAAGTGTTTTGTAGTTCATGTCCATCGATTTTGTTTTATGACTATATTGATGGATAGGCGTTACAAAAGTCGCACCATTGAAGTTATCTACCTTTGTTGTCATCCTCTGAATGCCATTTAAGATAGCAAGTCCCGAGGGGAAACCGGGGAATACTGCCCCTACATTGCATTTGTGATAATCTCGTATCGCCTCGCGTAATACGGCGGGACTAAAAGTATGTTTTTGTACCAGTATGAGATTCCGTGCCTGCGTGCCGCAGTCCGCCAGGGAACTCTGTATCACCACCGTGTTCATCCAAATATTTTGAAAGCCACCTCTTACCAGAAGCAGATTTTAAATATTTTTCTCTCTTTCGTGCCGACTCCCAATCTGGATGAGTTTCGGTAAAAATGATTTTCCAAGGTCTGTGTCCTTTTGTAAATCGATTTTTTCCAACGTTGTGTTTCTTTAGACGTCTTTCAACGTCAAGGGCAATCCCGGTATACCAGGTTTGGTCAACAAGACTTTCTATAACGTATACAAAAGACATAAAAAAAGGCTTGAATTTAATCAAGCCCTGTAGCCCGTACGAGATTCGAACTCGTATCACCACCGTGAAAGGGTGGTGTCCTAACCCTTAGACGAACGGGCCGTCTTTACTGAAGCTTCGACGGCCAAAGACCGCTTTTGCTCTGTTTTAAGGGACGGCAAAGATAGGTTTGCCACGGTTTTTAGCCAAATGTTTTTGACCGCGAATATCAATAGGTCTAAACTTCAGTTTTTGACCGCTAAACGTCCGAATTCCGCAGGATACTCATTAAAATTCCAGGTTTTTTAAGGGCCGATCAAGCCTCATCATCACCAAAGTAAGAACGCCGATTGTTATGATAATAGGATAAATTATGATCTGCGGAAATCTTAACCATCATATTAATCCGCGTTCTATTGATCAGGGTAGAAGAGTCCCCTATGCCCCGCTCAATCGCCAGTCACCTCATCCAATAACTTTAAAATCGACTCATAATTCTTCCCCACTGCCTGTGATAAAGCTATCTCGCAGGTGGTCGAAGTCGAATAGTAACCTTCATACTCCGATTGCCTGACCTCGTTTGATTCGGGCCGGGTAGCCGAAGCAGTCAGTTCCGGAAAATAAAAGCCACGATCGCCCGCCATACCACAGCATTTGGAGAAAAATGGAATATCAGCCTTTTTCGCGCATGCCTTGCCGATCAACTGAAGATTTCCCATCGAACCCATCTTATACACGGAACAAACCGGATGAAAAACAACCGAGCCCTTTGGCCTGGAGATCTTCAAACGCGGTAATAACTTCTCCGCCGCAAAATCGATCAGGTCCATAATATTCATCTTATCATATAATTCCCTGTTCTCATCCGTTATATAATTCCGGTATGTCCGTAGCGTTTGCGTGCAACTGGTCACATCGGTTACAATAGCGATCTTTCCCCCATCGGAATATTTCCATAACTTCTTTACCGTTTCATTAGCAGTCAGCCGGAAAGCTTTGTCAAAACCCTTGGAAGAAAATACCTGGCCGCAACAGGTGCCTTTAATATTCCGGGGAACAATTACGTCAACTCCCGCTTTCCGGCAAACTGATAAAAACTGCTGGCCGATATCTCCCCCCATCATCCGGGAAATACAGGTCGAAAAATAGATCACCTGCTGATCACTGTCCTTCATTGGCCCGCCGATTAATTTTTTGCCAGGTCTTCGCAGCTGGTTTGACCATAACGGCATACCAGGAACAATTTTTTTGATACCCCTTGTAAGATTTCGCATGAAGTTCTTACCAAAGATCTTGTTGAAAAAGAAACCAGTCTTTAATAATGATCTTGCACTGCTCTCGAATATTCTGAAATGCCTGGCGATAGATACCGCTACCTTATTTTGGAAAGCCGAATGATTTTCCCTCCTTAATCTTTTTACCAGATCACCGGTGTTGATGTTCACGGGACATTGCGTGGCACACATACCATCAACAGCGCAGGTTTCGAGACCATCATAATCATAATCTTTTAATATGGCTTTTTTTTCTGCAATATTCCCCGAGTCTTCGAGACGTTTAATAGCCCGGCGAATAACAATCCTTCTTCGCGGAGTAGTCGTTATATCTCTACTGGGGCAATGCTGCTCGCAAAAACCGCATTCTATACATTTATCAACCTCTTCTTCCACTACCGGCATTGTCTTCAGGTTATGTACATGTGTGCGCTTATCTTCTGTTATGATGATCCCTGGATTTAAAAGATTGGCCGGATCAATCACATTTTTTAGCCGCTTCATCACGCTATAGGCTTCAGGCCCCCACTCCTTTTCGATAAATGCGGAAACAGCCCGTCCCGAACTATGCTCGGCTTTCAGGGCGCCATCATATTTATTTAAGATGAGATCAAACAGATCATCATTAAAACTTTCATAGAGCGCAATATCTTCTTTTGTAAAAAAACTCTGCGATATCACGAAATGAAGATTACCGTCCTTGGCATGTCCAAAGATGATCCCATTTTTATAATTATATTTCTCGAACAAGCTTTGTACATCCACGATCGCTTCGCCCAACCGCTCAACAGGGAATGTAAAATCTTCCATCAATGCAGATGTACCGCTGGCCCGCATGCCTGCTACCGAAGGGTACATGCCCTTCCGGATCTTCCAGAGGATCGCCTGTTCGTATGCATCCTGTGTAAAATTAGGTTCATATAATAATGGTAGCCTGGAAAACACCGGTTTTGCATTATTATACTTCTCAAGCAAGCCCGTCCCGGTAGTTTCCTGGAATTCGCACAATATAGCTGATGCACGTCCCGGCAAATGTTTTAGTAATGGCGGCACTCCAGCCATATCTTCTACTGAGCGCAGTGAGGCCCTGTCCATAAACTCCAGCGCAGCAGCTCCCGTATTTTTCAGATCATAGATCGCATTGCAGGCGGATTCGGGACTATCGAAATACAAATTGGCTGTCATCTTAAAGGGCAGATCGGGAACGGTATCCAGTACTGCCTCGGCGATGAATGCAAGCGTGCCCTCTCCTCCAACGACAAGATGAGTAAGGACATCGAGCGGATGTTCATAATCAATGAACGCATTCATGCAATAACCCACTGTATTCTTTTGCCTGTATTTTTTCCGGATACGCTCAACCAATGGGGTGTTACTCATTATTTCTTTCCGCAAAACCGTTAGCTCATCCGCGATAGCTGACGCTTCTGTTTCGAACCGCTTGTAATCAGCAAGCTGGCCGGAATTAAATACCTGGCCATTGGGCAATACCAGCGTCATTGACCTTAACGTATGATAGGAGTTCTGTATAACGCCACAACACATCCCGCTGGCATTGTTAGATAAAATGCCACCCATCATAGCAGCATTGATAGATGCTGGGTCAGGTCCGATCTTCCTGCCATATTTTTTCAATGCATGATTGACATTGGCGCCGATAACGCCGGGTTCAACTCTTACAGTTGTACCATTGTTCTCCGGTGAAACCTTTCTCCAGTAATTGCTAAGATCAACGAGAATACCATCTGTTACTCCCTGGCCCGAGAGACTGGTCCCCCCTGCCCTGAATGTGAGACTTATTTTTTCGCGATGAGAGAACTCAAATATTTGTTTTACTTCATCGATAGTAATAGGTTGTACCACCGCTTTAGGCACAAGATAAAAATGACTTGCATCGCTTGCATACGCATAGCGGTCGATCAATCTCGTCTTTACTCTATCCGGCGGTAATATTTCCGATAGCTTTTTATTCAGCAGGTCCATTCTAATAGCTTTAACCGGTCATCAATATTTTTTTGCTTTTACCTGGACTGTATCCGTTGGCAATGTCTCCACAAGATAACCCCCCGAATCGATTTGTGTTTTGGGAAAAGCAGCTTTCAAAGCCGCCCATTCTTCTTTCTTAACAGGCGTTTGATAAAGGAACATGGACTGAAGCTTCTCCAGGCCCTTTAACTGAAGGATTCCCTGTGCAGTGATTTTTGTAGCCACCAGGTTAAGGTATTGCAGGTTGGATAACGTCTTTAGTGAGTTTATTCCCGCATCGGTAATATTTGTATGATCCAGGCTGAGCCGTGTAAGATTTTTTAATTCCCCGATAGCTGTTGCGTGGCTATCGTCCAGGTTTGTATAGCTCATTTTTAACCAGATCAATTGCTTTTTTAAAGATAGCAATAACGGCAATTCTTCATTCCCGATGCTTGTGTGCGTAACAAAGTTCGCCGAAAGATAGTTGCTGTTTTGTGCAACAGGTAACACCACAATACCTTTTGCTTTGAGTTTTTCGATGATAGCGGTATCGGCTTTTTCAACTGGGGTCGCAGGTACAGCTGTAAAATCTTTTTTGGTCTCGGGTGCTTGCTGCAAGGCCAACAAGACCGGCTTTATCTGCGCAGGCTGTTGAAGTTCCTTTACTTTCTTTGAAAAATCAGCGCCGTTGTTTATCCACCAGTGTAACAATGCTATTTGGCCTTCTGTTGGTTGCGGTTTTTCCCTGGGTGGCATATGATCTTCGTTGTCCACCGGCAACATTAACCGCCTGATCATTTCACTTTTATCAGCATTACCCGGCTCGATGACTTTCCCATCTTTTCCTCCTTTCATCAATGCCTGTTCATCATCCATTCGCAAACGACCCTTCTGTTTGTTTGGACCGTGACAGGAATAACACCTGGTTTCGAATATAGGCTTAACTATGTCATTATAGGCAACAGCTTCTTGCACATCAGGGACAGGTTTGATACCAGCATTTGAAGAACTATCGCTCCCGGAAGAACGCAAGGGTCTGGTCAGATAATCGGATCCATGTGTGAGGGAGCCTCCAAGATGACCCGTGATAATGATCAACGCTAATAAAATAACCGCAATAACGTTTTTATTAATATACCGGCGTGGCTTCTTCTGCCATGCGTACAGCATCCAGGCTACAACGGTCGTCGAGATACCCATCCATTGATGCCAACCCACTAATTTTTTATCATAATCATCGCTGATAGATAATAAATACCCGGTAATGGCTGACAAAGTAGCCGTGATGGCGCCTCCTAACAAAACAATGGTTGCGGCTTGTTGCAAGCTCTTATATTTTTCCTTGCGCGATAGCCATTGTAATAATAAACCGGCTAACAGGAAGCCGATCGGTAGATGCACAAGCGAAGGATGGAAATGGGCGACAAACTCGGTGATGGAGGCTAGCACTAACAAATGATTTAGGAGTAGCGTTTTCTTAATTGTTGCATCATATAAACATTAATACCCCATTGATCGGCCAATGGCTGGCGCGTATATGGCATTGTAGGCATATAGTCTGCCGGGCCAAACTCGGTGAGAACGGTCAGCACTTCGCCTTTTTGTTTTTTTATCTCGGCAATCTTATCCCACCAGGCAAAATGTGCTTTCACGGCATTTTCCCATTCCGGTGCACGTGGATCATTTACCTGCGGTCCTTCAGGATGACCGATACGGGCATGAACATGATCCACCCGTTGAAGCGTCATCTCTACCGTTTCTTTTTGATCATCCAGCAGGCTCTCGTGCACATTGCACCAATGCGATACATCGAAAGTAATGCGCAAGCCGGGAATATTTTCCATGTACTGCCTGGCAACAGGCGCTGCATATAACAATCTCGAGCGATGCGTCTCATGACAGATCTTTATACCTGTCGATTTCGATAGAGCCATTGTATGATCAATAAATGCTTTCCCCTGCTCGAAACTAAAATAATCCCTTCCCGAATGACAGTTGATATATAAAGGCCGCTGGACTTTATTGTTAGCCGGCTCATCTATTGCTTTGGTAAATGTGTCGAGATGTTCTTTGAAAACGCTTTGATAAGCTCCAGTGAGAAACCCAACTTCCAGCCCGTATTTCTTTAAGGCATTGAATAGCCCATCCTGGTCTTTTTTTTCAGTGGGCCACCATATTTCTATACCGTCATACCCGTCTTTTTTGACTTTAGCGCAGTATTCGTCGATAGTACCATTGAAGCCCCAATTGGTAGCCAGGACTTTTAATTTAAAATTGTTATCCATGGTGGATGCTGGTTTAGATGAAGCAAATAATTCAGGGGAAAGCAGCAATGCAGCCGTTGCCGTCCCGGAGGCCTGTATGAAATTTCTGCGGTTCAATTTATTTATTTGTTTTGCCATAGAAACATCTGCCTTAATAGGGCTTTTACCACGCTACGACGCAACGTTAGAAAGGTAATTCCAGTTACGCTAAAATATCCTCGATCACCTTTCCCCTTGTGTCTGTCAGCCTGAATGGTCGTCCCTGGAAATGATACGTAAATTTTTCGTGATCAAATCCCAGTTGATTCAGGATCGTTGCCTGGATATCGAAAGGTTCTACTTTGCCGCTGATCGTACTATATCCTATTTCATCTGTTTCTCCATAACTATACCCCTTCTTTATTCCGGCGCCAGCCATCCACATTGTAAACGCTTCGGTATGATGATCTCTTCCTTTGAAAGGCATCTTTTTTCCTTCGCGGTTTTCCTGCATCGGCGTACGGCCAAACTCCCCGCCCCATACCACCAGCGTTTCATCTAATAAGCCTCGTTGTTTAAGATCGAGAATAAGAGCTGTAATACATTTATCGGATTGCCTGCATTTGTTAATAAATCCAACATCGATAGCCAGGTTCTCGTCTGAACCATGACTATCCCACCCCCAGTCAAACAGCTGAACAAACCGTACTCCTTTTTCTACCAGCCTTCTTGCCAGCAGCACATTATTGGCAAAACAGGCCTGGCCCGGTTTGGTACCATACATCTGGTGAATATACTCCGGTTCATCATTAATATTCATTACCTCTGGTGCAGATATCTGCATCTTGTACGCCATTTCATACTGCGAGATGCGGGATAATATTTCGGGATCGTTATATGTAGTGTATTCCTGGCTATTCACTTCATTGATCGCGTCGATCGAAGCCTTGCGCAGGTCCCTGCTCATTCCGTCAGGGTCTTTCATAAATAATACAGGATCTCCTTCACTGCGACATTGAACACCCTGGTATACGCTTGGCAGAAATCCACTTCCCCAAACACTTTTTCCTGCATCGGGAGTTCGTCCGCCACTTGTCAATACAACAAAACCAGGAAGGTTCTGATTCTCGGTTCCCAGTCCATAAGTGACCCATGATCCCAGGCTCGGTCTTCCCAACCGGGGCGAACCGGTATGTACCATCAACTGCGCAGGCGCATGATTAAACTGGTCGGTCGTCACTGCTTTCAAAAAACATAACTCATCAGCGATCGTTGCGAGGTGTGGCATATTATCACTGATCCAGGCGCCACTTTGACCACGCTGCGAAAATTTTGCCTGCGGACCCAGCATTTTCGGAACGCCGCGAATAAAAGCGAATCGTTTCCCTTCGAGCAATGAGGGCGGGCAATCCTGTCCGTCCATCTTCATCAATTCAGGTTTGTAGTCGAACAGTTCCAATTGCGAAGGCGCTCCAGCCATATGCAGGTAAATCACGCTTTTTGCTTTGCCCGGGAATGGTGGCAATTTGGGTAATAAAGGATGCGCGGGATCAAAAGTAATGTTTGTCATTGATGAAGAATCCCTACGCCCGCAACTCCCCAAAAAAGAACCCAAAGCCAGGGCACCCAAACCCATGGCACTTTCTTTAATGAAATGCCTCCGTGAATGCATGCGTAGCACAGCCTGCTGCGCTTCCCGCACCAACCGTTGATCATTCAGTTCTTTTTGTGTCATACCTATAAATTCAAATTTCAAATCTCAAGAACCAATCCCGCCCGCTGGCGGGACAAATAAAGTCCAAATCACAATATTTAAATTAAAAATTCGTATCCCAACAAGCACGTTTTTGAATTTGGTCCTTATGATTTATAATTTATTTGGTTCTTGTTATTTGGTTTCTTGGTTCTTTTTTGGCTCTTGTCTTTTGGTTCTTGGTTCTTAGTTCTTCGTAACAACTTCGTCTAAATTCAGTATCGCATTTGCCACAACCGCCAAAGCAGCCGTTTCCACGCTTACTTCTTTTCCTGGTTCACCCAACATTTTCTTCGCTTTATCCTTATCTGCTTTAAACTGGTCCAGCGCTGTTTCATACAATTTCACCAGGGCCTGTAAACTCCTGTTATCAATAGTATGATTGGTCGCCCATGCAAAGCCCTCGCTGATCTGTTGCTTAGTGTCAACACCGGCTTCTTTTTGCATTCGCTTCGCAAATTGCCGGGCAAGGTCGATATACACCGAATCATTTAGTGTTGTTAAGGCCTGCAAAGGAGTATTGGTTCGTATCCGCCTGGCCGTACATACTTCACGTGATACACCGTCAAATGTCATCATTGATGGATAAGCAGCTGAACGTTTCCAATACGTGTATAAGCCACGGCGGTATTGCTGGCAACCTTTGCTTTGCCGCCATACAGCTCCGTTCCACGGTGATAACCAGATGCCCGGTGGCTGCCAGGGATACACACTGGGACCATACATCGAATCACAGAGTACACCACTTATGCATAGAGCCTGGTCGCGGATCTGTTCCGCCGACAATCTAACTCTTGCACCACGAGCGTAATATTTGTTGTAGGGATCTTTTTGCAGCAACTCAGGTGTTACTTTAGAATCCTGCCTGTAAGTGGCGCTTAATACAATGGTGCGTATTAGTTTTTTCAGGCTCCAGTTGTAATCGTTCATGAATTGATAACTCAACCAGTCCAGCAGCTCGGGATGCGTGGGTGGAACGCCCTGTGAACCCAGGTCTTCCAGTGTTTCTGCCAGGCCATTGCCGAAAACCTGTTCCCATACGCGATTCACCATCGTCCTTGCTGTCAGTGGATTTTGTTTAGAAGTAAGCCAGATTGCAAGTCCCAGCCTGTTGCGTGGCGCATTGGTCGGAAAAGGATTCAACGCCTTCGGTACATCTGCCGTGACTTTATCTCCTTTTACTAACCAGTTGCCTCTTTCAAAAACAAATGTCCCGCGATGCATGGAAGAAGGATTATCCATCATTACCGGCGTGGTAGGAAGATCAGCAGTCATTAATTTCCAAAAGTTCTTCTTCATGACGGCATAGCCGGGTTTACCGCTGCCGGGAAATATTTCTGTAAAATAAAACCAGTCAAAGATCACCGCATTCAATAAAGAATCAGTGACCAGTGGATTGTCGTATGTAAAAACAAGATCGTGTACTCCATCAGCAGGCTTCAATGCAGTTTCGGCATATTGCCATCCTGCGTTTTCCTTTGACCGGGCAAATGAAGTAGATGCTATGACAGGACCGTTGATATTATCGAGGTGTATCTTCCAGGTACCGCCACCCTTTGGCCAGCCAAGAAACCGGTAGATGAGTAAATTTTTTTGACTGAGATCTACGTTTCTTAAGCGGCTGATTGCGTGATTCCGAAAAGCAAGCCATTTTGTATCGGTCAGCTCGCTATTGGTAAAGCTGTCGCAGGTAAGAGAATTGTAAGCCGGTTGCCAGGTTTTTAAAAACGTGTAAGTCTCTTTTGCCTTTTGTTCCGATACATTTTGTTTGACCCAGCTTGTAAGAGCTGATAGCTGCTGTTGCACACTATCGTTGCAGGTACGAAACAACGGATAGTCCGCTTCTGTATCTTCATCACGCGAATCATTGAAAAAAGCCATGAACTTGTAATAGTCTTCATGGTGGAAAGGATCATACGGATGGCTATGACATTGCACACATCCGAATGTTGTTCCCATCAGCGCCTGCCAGGTCGTATTGACCCTGTCAAGCACAGCGGCTGTTCGGAACTCCTCATTATCTGTGCCGCCCTCATCGTTGGTCATTGTATTACGATGAAAGGCGGTTGCGATATAGTCATCGTCCGTTGCGTTGGGCATGAGGTCGCCGGCTAACTGTTCAATCAAAAACTTATCATACGGTTTATCATGGTTGAAAGAATTGATCAGCCAGTCGCGGTAGCGCCAGATCACTCGGCTGTCGTCTCGTTCATATCCTTTGGTATCTGCATAACGAGCAAGATCAAGCCACATGGTTGTCCACTTTTCACCGTAGTGCGGTGAAGCCAGTAACGAGTCAACGAGGATGGCATAAGCCTGTTCGCTGTTATCATGCAAAAATTTATCAGCAATATGCCGGGGAGCGGGCATCCCGATAATATCCAAAGACACTCTACGCAGTAACGTTTCTTTATTTGCCGGCGAAGATGGAAGCAGTTGCTGCTCTTCCAATTTTTGCCCGATAAAATTATCTACCGGGTTTTTTATCCAGTTTTTTAACAGCCCGGTTGCTGGCCCGGGAACTGCAACATCTTTTACAGGAACGTATGCCCAATGTTCACCCCAATGGGCTCCTTCTTTTATCCAGCGACGGAGAATATCAATATCCTGCCGGCTAAGCGGATCATGTTTATAGGGCATCCGGTCTTCGGGATCATTGAGTGTGATCCTTCTTATCATTTCGCTATGATCAGGATCACCGGGTACGACAGCAAATTTCCCTGATTTTGTTTTGCCCAATGCCTCTTCACGAAATAATAAACTGAACCCGCCTTTTTGCCTGACACCTCCGTGGCAGGTTATACAATTTTTATTAAGGATGGGTTTTACCTGGGTTGTAAAGTCAACAGGTTGTCGGCGGGTACTACACCTGAATAGGGATACCGCGATAATCAAAACAGAGATTACAAGCAACCATTTTTTCCTGGTCAGGACCCGCATTTGTTTAATTACCTGTTTAAACTGGATGAAGATTCCACCTTGAGCGCCGAAGCCCTGGACGCCATGACATGAGCGTCGGCGGGCGAAGGCGCGCCCCGTCCGAACGAAAATAAAGTAAAATCTTGATTGAGATAAAGAACAACTGACATAACCAGGCAATACAGGCTTTTTTAATGTGTAATAGGCGACTTTTGTGTAGCTTTTCGAGTGAATACCGAATTGCTCTTCCGTGCCACATACTATAACTGTTGAAGAGCCCCCTATATGATGCGAATACAGGAAAAAATAGTCGGGATTGGTATAGGTTTGGTAATTGCTTTACTCATAGCCATCGCCATTTTATCGTTCAATCAATCGAACCAAACTAACACCGTCACCTCCCGCATAGATCACACCCGCAGTGTATTGATACAATTGAGCGATCTCTATAATACTACGATCCAGCATGCAAGTGCTGCCCGCGACTATGCTTTAGATGGAAAGGAAGATGCCATCACCAGGATGCGAAATACATCTGGAGAGCTGCTATTAAGAGTGAATGACCTGAAAACAGCTGCCAAAAAAGCTTCCCTTCAGCCGGTACAATTGGATTCGCTGGAAAAATATATTAACCGGCGAATTGATTTTTCCAACCAGATTATTGAGGCCGGAAGGAAAAAGGGACAGGCAGGCGCACTTGATCTGTACCAGACAGGTATAGGTAGGGAATATAACAATATGGTCCATTCATCCATTCAGAAACTCCAGGCGGACGAGTTGAGCAGGCTTCAGCAGGATGAACAAAAAAGCGCTTACGGGGTCACCCGCATCAGCCATTACCTTTTCGGGCTCCTGGCTGTGATCTTTATTCTCATCTTAGTCCTGGTGCAGAAGATACAGTTGGACAATGCCAAGCGGAAAGAAGCGGAATACAATCTTACCAACTTCAATCGGCAACTCCAGGAACAGGTAGAAGAAAAAACGGCCGAACTGACGGGGCTGTTCGAGCGCATAACGGATGGATTCATTTCTCTCGATAAGAATTTTAATTTCACTTATGTAAACAAAAAAGCCGGTGAATTGTCCAATCGCGACCCGGCCAGTTTTATCGGCAAAAACATGTGGGATGAATTTGGCGATACCATTCCCCCTACATTCCGGGATGCGATGCTTCGTTCAATGGCGGAGCAGAAATACATCCACTTTGAAGAATATGCCCCTGGCTATGATCGCTGGTTTGAAGATCATCTTTATCCTTCGCCCGCCGGGCTCTCTATTTTTTTCCGCGATATATCTGAAAGAAAAAGGGCCGATGAAGCGATCCGCAAAAGTGAAGAAAGGTATCGTGCCCTCATTGAGCAGGCTTCTGACGCGATCATGATCACCGATAACAAAGGCAATTTCATTGATGTCAACACAAGCTTCTGTACAAAATTTGGTTATACTAAAGAAGATATGAAAGGACTGAGTATAGCTTCAGTCATCGATTCCGATCAATTGATAAACGACCCGGTACGCTTCGATCTCCTGATGGAGGGAGAAAATATCCTGCGGGAAAGAAAGATGGTGCATAAAAACGGTCTCGTCATAGAAGTCGAAGCCAATGTAAAAATGTTGCCTGATGGAAGAATGCTGGCGATTGCCCGCGATATCACCGAACGAAAAAGGATTAGTGCTGAAAAAGACAGAATGCACTATCTCCTGAATGAAAGGGTAAAGGAATTAACAACGTTGTATCGTACCGGCCAGATCCTCCAGGCCGAGGACAAAGCGGTTCACGAAATTTTGGAAGAAATAGTTTCGATATTACCAGGCGGATGGCAGTACCCGGCGATTACAGCTGCTAAAATCACCCTTGGGAACACCCAATTCTCCACACATGGATTTACCGAAAGCCCTTACAAGCAAACAGCATCTTTCAAAACCTTCGAAGATGTAACCGGCACAATTGAAATCGTTTACCTGGAAGAACGGCCGACTGAAACCGAGGGACCTTTTTCATCAGAAGAAAGACACTTGCTGAACATGGTGGCGGAGATGCTTCGCATTTATTTCATTCGAAAAGGCGCTGCTGCAATTATCCTGAAAGAAAAGAACCTTTCCGATACTATCATCAACATCCTGCCCGGCATTTTTTATCTGCGTAGCCTGGTGAATGGAAAATGTTTACGATGGAATAAGAACTTTGAAGAGGTGACGGGAGCGACACCCCGCGAAATTGCCGAAAGCGATCTCTACGATTACATAGCGGAAGAAGACCGGCTAAAAGCTATGGAAGCAGTGGATAGAGCGGTCAGGGAAGGCAGTTCTGCAATAGAAGCGGGCGTAAAAACCAAAAAAGGTAATATATATTATTACATCACCGGCATTCCAATCAATTATGAGAACCAACCCTGCATAATGGGTACCGGCATCGATATTTCATCCCTGAAAAATGCAGAAGAAGAGTTGCGTTTATCTGAACAAAAATATAAACTGTTATTCGAGAACAACCCTCTTCCAACTATCGTATTTTCCAAAACAGATTTCACAATACTGGAAGTAAACGCGGCTGCAATATCTCATTATGGTTACACCCGGGAAGAATTTTTACGAATGAATGCAAAGGAACTGAGACCTACGGAAGATGTTTCCAGGTTCGAGGAGCAGATCAGGGAGCCGATCCGGACTTATAAAAATCTTGGAATATGGCGACACAAAAAGAAAGATGAATCTGTCATCAATGTAGAAATTACCGGCCACGAAATTGTTTACAGGAATATTCCCGCCCGGTTGGTATTATGCAACGATGTGACGGAGAAGTTGAAAACGGAAGAGAACCTCAAACGCTCCTACCAGGAAATTCGCCAGCTGGCTTCCAATATTGAAAAAATACGCGAAGAAGAAAAGATCAAGATCGCCCGCGAGATACATGACGAGTTAGGTCAACAATTGACCGGTCTTAAAATGGATGTAGCCTGGCTTTCCAAGAAACTGGATGCCAAAGACACGATCCTGCTGGATAAGACCAGGGAAATAATGCAGTTGCTCGACCAGGCAGTGAAATCAGTCAGGAGGATAGCCAGTGAATTGCGGCCCGGCCTGTTGGATGACCTGGGCCTGGTAGCTGCTATAGAATGGCAGGGAGAAGAGTTTGAAAAAAGATCCGGGATAAAAGTACAGTTTGATCATGAGATAAAGAATGAAACAATACCTCCTGCTTTGGCTACCGGGTTATTTCGGATCTACCAGGAGTCGCTGACTAATGTAGCCCGCCATGCTCATGCAAGCAGGGTTATGGTATCACTCCACCAGACGGATGATGAAGTAGTGTTAGAAATCACCGACGATGGAAAAGGCTTTGATTCAAAAGACATAAAGAATAAAAAAACATTGGGACTGCTGGGCATGAAAGAAAGGACAATGATGATGGGCGGGAAATACGAGGTTGTCAGTAATCCCGGAAAAGGAACAACGGTTGTTGTTTCCGTCCCCTTAACCGATGATAAGTTTGAAAAGATCAAACCAGGAGAAAAAAGCGGCGTGTGATTATCCTAAAGATCAAATTGCCCTTATAGAGTTGAACACTCCATGATCTCAATACACTCGAATTGGCATTTCGTTCCGAAGTCTTACTTGTTTAGTCACGGGTTTTTAAGAGCGCAGACTGATGCCGGCAAAAAAGCCAACAAAGCAACGATGATATGTCTCACAACAATTGGCTTCAAAAATAAAAAGCCTCACTGTTTTCAATGAGGCTTTAGTTCCAAACCGTCCTATTCAAGGGAATTAGTTTTTCGCGACATCGAATTTCCTAAAAATGGCTTTTACACTATTCTGGATTTCTTTGCTACTCATGTTCCTGTTGTTAATCTCATCGGTTGTCCATCCCTGCCAAACGGTCCTGTCGGTCCTCGCATCGATCATACTGATGGTAATTGTCCCCTCCCTTACCGGCACATCGTATTCGTCATATCCCATAAAACGAGAGGGATAATACACGTTGATAAAACGGCGACTGTAAGGATTATAGAAGGTCCTTGTAAAAGGGTTCGAATAAACAGGATCTGATCGCTGCGACACGGATTTTTCTACGAGCATGTCATAGCTCAGCAGGATATCCGGGTTGCCTTTAGCTTCTCTCCAACCTGTTTTTTCCAGTTCCTTGTTAACAGCTTCACGTATCTTTTTTTCGACAAGGTCGTTGTTACGGTTCCGGTCATGTTTACCGGTGCCCTCCTTATCTATCCACGCGAAAGTTTTGTATTTAGAAAAATCTGCATTATCGTCTTTTTCAATATGAGCTGTGGAGCCACAACTTGCAAGCAAGAAGACGAATCCTAAAAATCCACTCCACAGTTTCAAATTCTTCAGCATAGTCTTTCCTTTTGTATTGGTGATTAAAGTTTTCTACACCCTATGAACGGGAAAAATGATGCCGGGAATATTAAGAAGATGTGAAAGTATTAGAAGAACAAAAACTTCGATTGATAATCAAGGTAGTCCGATCTCGAAATGCTGCTCAGGTATCTGTACATCAAAAAAACCTTTACTGACAAGACGTCTTTTGAACTCCTGCTGGACGTCATATTCGCCATGTACGAGGAATAGCTGCTTCACCTGGCGCGGGTCCTGGCAAGCCAGCCATTGGGTAAGATCCTCGTAGTCTCCATGAGCACTCATGCTGCGAATTGAACCTATTTCTGCATGCACCTCGTGCTCCACGCCAAATATGCCTACCTGTTTTACGCCGCTCATCAGGCGGGCTCCCAATGATTGCGGTTCGCAGTATCCTGTCATAACAATCGCATTGCGGCTATTCTCTATATTATTGCTGATATGATGCTTTACCCTGCCAGCTTCCGCCATACCGCTTGCCGAAATAATAACCATGGGCCCATTTTGGAAGTTCAACGCTTTTGACTGTTCGACACTCTTAACATATTTTAAACCTTTGAATGCAAAAGGGTCCGAATCTGTCTGCATTACTTTCTGGATGGTTTTATTGAAATAGGACGGGTAATGCTTTACTACTTCGGTTGTTTCTATGCTCAGCGGGCTGTCAACATAATAATCAAGATTGGGAAGCCGGTTTTCAAGGTCAAGCTGGTTAAGCGCAAACAAAATTTCCTGGGTGCGGCCAACGCTGAAAGCAGGAAATATAAGCTTGCCTTTTCGTTGTACGCAAACCTTATTGATCCAGGTCAGCAGAATATCGGGTGTGGTTACTGCAGGATCATGCAAACTGTTTCCATATGTTGACTCCAACAGGATATAATCAGCTTGTCTAAACACATCTGGTGAACGAAGTATTACGTCACGATAGCGGCCAACGTCACCACTAAAGGTCAGCCTGGTCTCCTTTCCATTCTCGGTTACGTTTACATGCACGCAGGTACTTCCAATAATATGACCTGCATCTGTAAACATTGCTTTTACGTCGTCGATAACATCATACCAGGTCCCGTAGTCCACTTCTACGAAATGGTCCATGCATTTCTTTGCATCATCCGTCGTATACAAAGGCTCGAGGTAAGGTGCTGGTTGTGCAATCCTTCGCTTATTTGCGTACTTGATCTCATCTTCCTGTATGCCCGCCGAATCAAGCAATAGGATTTGAGTAAGCTCCCGCGTAGCGGGTGTACAGAATATTTTCCCGTTAAATCCTTCTTTCACGAGCCTGGGAATAAGACCGCAGTGATCGACATGGGCATGGGATAATATCATCACATCAACGGTTGGCGGATCAAAACCAAAATTGCGGTTTAGCGTATCCGTGCGATCACCCAAACCCTGGAACATTCCACAGTCGAGTAAAATTTTTTTCCCATTCTTTAATGTCACTAAATGTTTTGAACCTGTAACTGTTCTTGCGGCACCGTGAAAAGCTATCTTCATACCTTGATTTACGGGTGAGATAATTGGCCAATTAAATTCAACACACCGGCTTAGCGGCAAATTACTAATTCTTTCTTGCCTTGAATGACCAGGTAATAAAAAACTCCGCAATCATTTCACCATTATCGTTCATTCCTGTTGATTTGGCCCGAACCGTTCTTGGTTCACCCGTTGCAACACTTTCTTCAATGGCCTGGCGGATCAACTGGCCATCATTGCAGACAAAGCTCGTTTTGCTGGTCGCCTTTTTAAAATAACCTGCTTCCAGTTTTGTCAACAACATGGAAACGGAAGGTTTTCGTTTATACAAATGAATTAGCGCCAGCGTGCCGGTGCTCATCTCGGCGGCCATGGCAAGGCTGGCAAAATAAGTGGAGCGAAAAGGGTTTTTTGAGAACCATTTATAAGGAACCGTTGTGATGCATTTGTCCTCGTTGGCTTCTTTTATCCTTACACCTGTAAAATAAGCGCTGGGAAGCTTGGAAAGTAAGAATAAACGAAACTTCAATGGATGTTTCATCAACCTGATGAAAGCAGCGGTGTTGGAATTCATTATTGATCTTTATACTGGCCGGGATCTAAAGCTGCAGGACTCCAGTCGCTCAGGAAACCCATGACCTCCTCTTTCTTATAACTCTTGTTTCCGTCTTCAAGATAAGCTGAATTCTGGGTATGCAATAATTTGCCGTTGCCATCCAGGATAAGAAAAACCGGGAAACCAAAGCGCTGCGGAAATGCATACCTGGCCAGCAATGCCGCATTACGATTTTCCTTGCTCCAGTTCATATGATAAACGACATAGCTGGCTTTTACAAGCGAGTCGATGGATTTATCGTTGCTGATAAATTCATGGAACCTGGCACACCAGATACACCAGTTTCCACCGATCTGGATAAGCACATGCTTATTCTGTTGCTTCGCCAGCTTCACAGCGTCTTTGATCTTTTGTTCCGCATTATCAGTTGGATTATACAGGTTGAATTTTGAAAGATCCTGGGAAAAAACAGCCTGGGACGCTATGACAAACATCGCACAAAAAACAAACTTTTTCATGGTAATAGTCTTTGCCATAAAGTTACCTGAATACCGGTGTATCCCGGCAGCAATAAATGATGGATGGAATAAGTTTCACTGATTTTTATCAAACATCATAACAGTCGTCATAAGGGTGGATTCCTGCCGCATCCGAATAATAGGATAATTTTTGCCTTTAAATGACACCAATTGTGGGAAAGAATCGTCAATTTTGAGAATATGCCTGCCATAATTATGAAAAGAATCGTCCTGAGTTTTTTTGTCTTCACTTTTTCGTTCACTGTTAGCTTTTCCCAAAAAGTTTCAGCTAAGCCGCAGTTTCAACAGGGGCAAATCATTGGAATTATGGTTGAATTAAAAACAACAGTTTCCCAGGAGGCCGGCGGGCAGGCGATCGACTTCACCGCAAATGGGAGCGCCTGGCAT
Organism: Bacteroidota bacterium; assembly: GCA_005884665.1. GTDB lineage: Bacteria > Bacteroidota > Bacteroidia > Chitinophagales > Chitinophagaceae > VBAT01. The sequence goes on along the minus strand of VBAT01000015.1, from coordinate 20,165 downwards.
TCATTCAAAGTAACTAATGCCACAGACAATAACACAACCCTTCATCACGATGTCAAACGAATAAGCTTCAATTTTGACGGGATGGGTCAAAAAAGATCTGTTGATTCGGATAATCCTAAAGACCTTGAAGGATTTTTAGGCAAGCCTGTCAAGGAGATCTTAGGCAAGAGCTATGATATGATCATTGATCCTGCCGGAACAACGTTGCTGACAAAACCGGAGAAGATTCAGTTGTCAAAAACCGATGACCGGCTAGCCGTGGTTTTTAACCTGCTGAAAGATATAACAGGCATAATCTATCCCCCGAAGAAAGGAGATCCAAGTTTCTTCAAAGTGATGCCGGACACCGCGACGGGACTGAATGGAAGCTGGAGTGAATCAGGAGTTGATTCAACCGGGATGTATAAAACAACCTATACCCTGTCGGCTATTACTGATTCCACCATTGTAGTAGACCTGAAAGGAAATTCTTCTACTATCACAAAAAATGAAATGATGGGGATGCAAACAACAACCAATATGAACAGCACTTATACCGGGAGAATGATCATTGATAAGTTGACAGGCATCATCCGTGAAAAGACAATTACCACATCATCCAATGGATCCACGGAAGCAATGGGTGGAACGATGCCGGTGACCTCGAAAACCACGATCGTCATTCGTGTGAAACCGGCTCAAATACATTAATAAGCGCCTTTCGGTTAAGGGATCATCACCTGGTTCCTAAGGAGATCATCCCAATTATCGCGGCGCCGTACGAGGTGAAATTTATTTTCTTTAAACATTACCTCAGCGGGCTTCAACCTCGAATTAAAATTGGAAGACATTTCAAAACCGTAAGCTCCTGCATTGTGAAAGACCAGGAAATCACCTTCGCGCACTTCGTTCAACCGCCTGTCCCAGGCAAAAGTGTCGGTCTCGCAGATATTACCCACAACGGAGTAATTCTTTTCCTTTCCTTCAGGGTTACTGATATTTTCAATGCGATGGTATGAATCATAAAACATCGGGCGTATCAAATGATTGAACCCGCTGTTGACACTGACAAAGGTGGTGGCTGCAGTTTCTTTGATCACATTTACCTGGGTTACAAAATAGCCGCTCTCACTTACCAGGAATTTTCCCGGTTCAAACCATATCTGCAGATTTTTTGCCTGTGGGTGATTGTCAAATGCTTCCTTTACTTTTTGCGCGAGTAGTTCAATGTCCAGTTGTTCATCACCGGGTTTGTAAGGCACTTTAAAACCGCCGCCGAGGTCAACGGACTTCAGTTCTTTAAAATGAGGAATGATATCAAATAATACTTCGATCCCTTTTACAAACACATCGGCATCTTTGATATCGCTGCCAGTATGAATATGCAGGTCCGTGATCTGCATATGATTCTCTTTTACAATAGCGAGTATTTGATCTAACTGGTCTGCGGGTATCCCGAATTTACTTTTATCGTGACCCGTAGAAATCTTGAGATTGCCTCCCGCCAGGATATTCGGGCGAAGACGAATCCCAACCGGATATGTGTGACCATATTTTTTGCCGAATTTTTCAAGATTGGACAGGCTATCGATATTGATATTTACTTTTAGTGAAACGGCTTCCTCGATCTCATCAAAGCCGATACCATTGGAAGTATATAAAACCTGCTGGGGCAGGAAACCAGCATGCAGCGCCAGTTTGGCCTCATTGATCGAACTGCAATCGACATTGGCTCCCAGGGAATGAATATGTTTGAGAACACTGATATTGGTCAGCGCTTTACATGCGTAAAAGAACACAACATTGCTTTGGCTGAATGCTGAAGTAAGCTTTTCATATTGCTCACTTATTTTTTCGGCATCGTATACATACAAAGGAGTTCCATAATCCTGTGCCGCTTTTATCAATTGTTTTGCCGTCAATTGAGCCATAGGCTTAATTTCTAGTTGTTCCATATAATGCGAATATATTAAAGGCAGCGGAAATATGAGAGAAGAGCCCGGCAGGTGAGACAGTGATCAATAATTATTCAGGGGTTTCGTCCTTATCGTCCTTTTCAATCAATTCACCTTCTTCGGTTACTGAAAGCAAGACCTCGTTTTCGATTTCTTCGGTCTGTGGGGGCAATAGTTCGGTATTCCTCATCACGGTAGGCTCGACAAGCTGGTCGGCCAGCACTTCCCTGATCTTTGGCAGATCGTCAGCCGAATTGATACCAAAATAATCCATGAAGTTCTTGGAAGTAGAATATACCAATGGATGCCCGGGCATTTTTTCATTCCGGCCGCTAATAAGGACCAGTTCCTTTTCCAGCAACTTCTGCACGGCATAATCAGAGCTTACACCCCGGATTGCCTCAATTTCTCCCTTGGTCACAGGTTGTTTATAAGCAATAATGGCCAGCGTTTCCAGTGAAGCGGTGGATAATCTTTTTAAGAATTTTTCGCCGTTGAGTTGAGCAACCGTTTTATGAAATTCCTTTTTGGTAAGGAACTGCCATCCCCCTCCTACCTGTTTGACCTCGAATGAATAAAATTCAGAATTATACTTTTCAGTAATGCCTTCCATTGCAGTTTCCACCTGGTCAAGCACTATTTTTTCGTCGGTGAAAGCGGTATTCAGCAACTCTGTGATCTCAAGAGATGTTAAAGGCTTCTCGCTTGCGAAAATCAAAGCTTCGATATGTGGTATCAGGGTAGTCAGATCAATCATTACACGTTGTTTAAGTCAGATAAGTCAAATGAGTCATAAAAGTCACATCTGGCATACAATTCGCCGAAGTTGTATGAGTTAAATAGGTCATATCCGAGAGCAAATTAATTATAAGTAACTAAAAGATTTGCAAAGGTTATTCACAATTGTTGATCATCGCGGGAAGTCCCAATTGAATTAATGTAGTCAAAACTTAATCGGAAATACAGGTCAAGCTTTTGAGTAAGCAAAACAAATTCTTCCTCGGTAATCAGGTTCCTTTGCCTTTGCCTTATGGACACCCGTTAGAGTCTCCTTAGCCGAACCCCGGCTATAATAACAAAAATTTTTATTCTCTTTATAATGGAACCGACCATATCCTTCGCTTATGTTAAAGGCTATTGAATCTGCGGCGTCGGTGATCTGAGCCCCTAATGTCTTCTTTTCAAAATAACCCCCACTTTGACACTATAGACCATACAATTTCACCAATCTCCATAGCCACTTTATACACCTCAAGCTCTTCCAGTCTCAGTGTCTTCCCCATGTCTTCTGTTTGACTTATGTGACTTATTTGACCTGTATGGCTCTTTACCCCTGTAAGGCAGCAGCTCCGCTGACAATTTCAGTCAATTCAGTAGTGATAGCAGCCTGTCTCGCCCGGTTGTAAGATATTTTAAGACTACGCAGTATTTCATTGGCGTTTTCGCTTGCCTTGTCCATAGCTGTCATCCTTGCACCATGCTCTGAAGCATTGGAGTCAAGAATGGCCTTGTATAATTGTGTATTGAGGATCTTCGGCATTAACACCTGGATCAATTCTTCGATGGAAGGATCGAAGATAAAATCGGCTTTGGTTGCACCGGCTTTTTTGACGACTTTAGGAATAGGCAGGAATCTCTCTACCTCAAATTTTTGTGTAGCGGCATTCTTAAACTGGCTGTACACGAGTTCCACCACATCAAACTGTCTTTCTTGAAAAGCCTTCATAGCTGCTTCCGAAGCCCTCTGCACATTTTCAAATGTCAGGTTCAGGAAAATATCGCGGTAAGCAGGATCAGCGTTAAAATTGTTCTTGGCAAAATGCTCATATCCCTTCTTCCCGATACCCCAAATAGTTACATTTCCCTTCTTGCGCTGCTCACTATATTTCTCGGCTATCGTTGCTTTTGCCAGCTTGATCGTGTTGGCATTAAATGCCCCGGCCAGGCCACGGTCACTGGTAATGACTATCAGTAAAACCTTTTCGATGGGACGTTCGGCCGCCAGTTCCATCCCTACACCTCCTTGGCTGTTGCTAACGATATTGCTCAGCATTTCCTGCAGCTTCCTGGCATAAGGACGCATTTGAATAATAGCATCCTGCGCACGGCGAAGTTTGGCGGCACTCACCATTTTCATTGCCTTTGTTATCTGTTGCGTGCTTTGTACTGATTTTATGCGATTGCGTACTTCTTTGAGCTGGCCTGCCATGTTAGATGTTTATTTCCGGCCGCAAAAGTAAGGGCTGGACGCTGAAATTCCATGAGATAAGTAATGTGTTTGGAGGATATGGGCGGCTGGGGACAACTCGTGAAAATTTTCCTTTTAATTCGGAACCAAGCCGTTAATCCTTTAGTTGAAATTCCCTTTTCAGCTCATAGAAAACCACCAGTTTCCCTCCCTGCCGGGTGCCGTTCCTGACCCGGCGTTCAATTTCACGGGAGAGCTCGAGGTGAACAGGCCCGCTGACCAGCTTTTGGAGATCATCCGCGGTAATGACGATCTGGCCGTTTTTCACAGTATCAACCCTATCTATGCCCTCGCTGAAAGAAGCTGTGTCGCTCAACATGATCTTTACAGGGTCATTTGGCTTCAATCCATCCAGTTCCAGAACCAGGTCCCCACGATTTATGACCGCTGGCAAATTCTGTTTAAGACTGATCGGTTGAAAATCGAATTCTTCGCGGTATTGTTTTCCGTTGACGTCTGTAAAAACGATGCTATGCGAGCCTGCAAATTCCTTCACCGGTTTTGCAGACTCATAATAGATTCCGTTCATTTTGGAACTGTCCGCTTTCATCACAACTCCATCCAATTCCGCTTTGCTTGGATCAATCAATAATAAATTGATGGTTCCTACCCTGTATTGTAATCTCGTTGTCATATACCCCGCGTCTTCATCGCCCCACACCCGGTAGTCAAAATAAATAGACTGGGGATTAACGTTCTTTTCATTAATCGTCTCGTTGTTGTGGCAGGAAACCAATGATAAAACAAGTAAACCAGCACCAAAAAAAAACAGGTGTGCACGACTCATACAATTCATTTGCTCTCGTCTTTTTGCGGTCGCAAAGTAAATTAATAAAATTGAAACGGTTGCGATGAATACAGCGTCGCAGAAGCCCAAACAAGAACGAGATAGCAGTGTTCAGACAGTATGAATTAATTTACCCTTAAACCCTTCATTTTAACAGCCAACGCCCGAGACCTGGAACGTTCGACCCCTACTAATTTAACGTCCTCCGCCGTCCTCCTCTGCCAACTAAATCTTATCTTTGCCGTCCTGTCAAATTGGCCTAAAAAACTGTGTAGCACCCTTTTTGACACGGTTTTGGCCCTTATGACTTATGTGACTCATAACTCTAAACTCTAAACTTCCAATAATAAATCATGCTGTCTTTTATTTCCAAAGTCTTTGGTGGCAATAAATCGGAAAAAGATGTAAAGAAAATTCAACCGAAAGTTGAACAGATCAACAATCATTTTACCGCTTATGCTTCATTAACCAACGATCAGCTCCGCAATAAAACCCAGGAATTTCGCCAGCGTATCAGGGAACACCTCGTTGAAACAGACAATGAGATCTCTGAAAAAAACAAGGCTGCGGAAGCACTTCCCTTTAATGACCTGCTCGGTAAAGACGCTATTTACCAGGAAGTGGATAAATTGAAAAAAGACCGCGATAAAGAGATCGAAAAGGTACTGGAAGAAATTCTTCCCGAGGCGTTCGCAGTAGTTAAAGAAACAGCCCGCCGTTTTAAAGAAAATTCCGAGATCGTTTCAACAGCAACACAGCTTGACCGTGATCTTAGCGTAAAAAAGGATTATATAATCATTGACGGAGACAAGTCCGTATTTAAAAACACGTGGACAGCTGCAGGCGGCCAGATCACCTGGAACATGATGCACTATGATGTACAGTTGATCGGCGGCGCTGTATTGCATTCCGGTAAGATCGCGGAAATGGCAACCGGTGAAGGTAAAACACTTGTATCTACCCTACCTGCTTACCTGAATGCATTGGCAGGGGAAGGTGTTCATATCGTAACCGTAAATGATTACCTGGCGCGTCGTGACCAGGAATGGAATGGACCAATCTTCGAATGGCTGGGAATTACGGTTGATTGTATCGACAAGCATCAACCCAACAGCGAAGAAAGAAGGAAAGCTTACCAGGCCGACATCACTTATGGTACCAACAATGAATTCGGTTTCGACTATCTCCGCGATAACATGGTGCATTCTGCTGAAGAAATGGTGCAACGCAAACATCATTTCGCTATGGTGGACGAAGTGGACTCCGTGCTGATCGATGATGCAAGAACACCGTTGATCATATCCGGGCCCGTAGCCAGAGGCGATGACCAGCAATTTCATATTCACAAACCAAGAGTGCAATCGCTCGTGCAGGAGCAGGAACGCATCGTGCGTACTTCTCTCAATGAAGCAAAAAAATTATTTGATAAAGGAGAAGATGATCCAAAGACCGGCGGTCTTCACCTTTTCAGGGCTTTTCGCGGGTTACCAAAATATGGACCCCTCATCAAATATCTTAGTGAAGCGGGTAACAGAGTAAAACTGCAAAAGGCAGAAAATTATTACCTGCAGGATCAGCAGCGCAACATGAAGATCGTGGACGAAGAGTTGCTGTTCCATATCGACGAAAAAAACAATTCCGTTGACCTCACTGACAAGGGACACAACATGATCACCCGCACAGGGGAAGATCCTGAGTTCTTTGTGTTGCCCGATATTGGTGTCAGGCTTGCCGAAGTGGAAAAAAACGCGGGTACACAGGAAGAAAAACTCCAGCAGAAAGAAGCTTTATTAAACGATTATTCGCAGAAAGCCGATCGCATCCATACCGTTCAGCAATTGTTGAAAGCATACACACTGTTTGCAAAAGATGTGGAGTATGTTGTGATGGACGGAGCTATCAAGATCGTAGATGAACAAACGGGCCGTATTCTCGATGGCCGGCGTTATAGCGATGGATTACACCAGGCGATCGAAGCAAAAGAGAGCGTGAAGATCGAAGCTGCCACGCAAACATATGCCACGGTCACACTGCAGAATTACTTCCGCATGTACCACAAGCTGGCGGGGATGACCGGTACTGCAGAAACAGAAGCCGCCGAGTTGTGGAGCATCTATAAGCTGGATGTGGTGACGATTCCTACCAACATTCCAATGATCCGCAAAGACAAACAGGATCTTGTTTATAAAACAAAAAGAGAAAAATATAAGTCCGTCATTGACGAGATCGAGGCATTACAAAAGGCAGGTCGTCCTTCACTGGTAGGTACTACTTCTGTCGAAATAAGTGAATTGCTCAGCCGTATGTTGCAACAGAAAAAGATCCCGCACAATGTACTCAATGCAAAGCAACATGCCCGTGAAGCCCAAATAGTAGCTGAAGCTGGTTTACCAGGTGCTGTGACCATTGCCACCAACATGGCTGGTCGCGGTACAGATATCAAGCTCGGGCCTGGTGTAAAAGAAGCGGGTGGTCTTGCTATCATCGGTACCGAAAGGCACGAGAGCCGCCGTGTGGACAGGCAGCTTCGCGGCCGTGCAGGTCGCCAGGGTGACCCGGGTACTTCGCAATTCTATGTTTCACTTGAAGATGATCTTATGCGTATGTTCGGAAGCGAACGAATAGCGGAGTTAATGGATAAACTGGGTTACAAAGAAGGTGATGTGATCCAACACAGCATGATCAGTAATAGTATTCAGCGTGCGCAGAAAAAAGTGGAAGAGAACAATTTTGGTATCCGCAAAAGATTACTCGAGTATGATGATGTGATGAACAAACAGCGTAATGTCGTCTATAGCAAACGCCAGCATGCATTGTTTGGGGAGCGTTTGGCGCTGGATATTGATAATGCATTCTCAGTGGTATCCGAAGGTTTGGTCAGCGGCTTCCGTGAACAGGAAGACTATGAAGGATTCAAGTTAGCCTGCATTGTCAACTTCGGGCTGGACACAAAGATCGACGAAGAGGAGTTTAAGAAAGTTGATATCAATACGCTGGTCGACAAATTGTATACTGAAGCCACGGAAAATTATACCCGTCACAAAGAAGATTTGAAAAAACAGATTCTTCCTGTTTTCAAAAATATCCGCCTGACACAGGGAAGTCATATTGAAAATGTAGTTGTTCCTTTCTCAGATGGCCGCAAGGGATTGAATGTATTGGCCGCATTGGATAAGACTCTTGCTTCAAACGGTGAAGAGGCCGCCGCTGCGCTTGAAAAGACCATTACTTTGGTTGTGATCGATGATGCCTGGAAAGAACATCTTCGGGCAATGGACGATCTCAAGCAATCGGTGCAAACAGCTTACCTGGAACAAAAAGATCCCCTGGTTATTTACAAAGTTGAAGCTTTTCAGCAATTCAAAAACATGGATGCTGATGTAAATAAAGATATTGTATCCTTCCTTTGTCATTCTTCTATTCCTGTTCAACAGGAGCATGCACAGCTGAAAGAAGGCCGCCAGGAAAAAACCGACTACAGCAAGATGCGGGCAAACAAGGAAGAAATTGATAACGCCGGTCAGGACTATGCCGCCAATGAGCGCGACCGCTATGAACCAGGTAGCGGCGGTGAAGTAGCTGTCAAGCAGGAACCTATCAAAGTGGCGCCGAAGATCGGCCGCAATGATCCTTGTCCTTGCGGCTCAGGAAAGAAATATAAGCATTGTCATGGCAAAGATGCATAATTCATTATTTTGAATGTAAATAATGAACCTCTCTGTCTGCAGGTGTTGAATTATACCAATTCATCATCGATTATATTCAAAACTTTCGAGGCAGGAGTTTGAATCCCTGAGGTTGCAAATTGGAGCCTCAAAAAGGCCGTTCCCATTTTTACATCTCATTTCTAACCATCATTTGTTATGCGACTAGGAATAAATCATTCGGCCTGGTGGGGACCCCCGAAAAAATTTGATCCAAATTTCAGGGAACGAAGGATCAGCTGGCTGGAATTGTTTTATGATCTCGTTTATGTGATTGCCATTTCCCGGATCACACATCACCTGTCCCTGCATATTACTCCTGGCGGTTTTTTGGAGTATGCCTGTTTGTTCGTCCTCATCTTCTGGGGCTGGTTGAACGGGAGTCTTTATCATGATATCCATGGTAACGAAGGATTGCGGACCAGGCTAATGACGCTCTGGCAAATGATGATCATTGCAGCGCTTGCAATTACCATCGATCAGTCGCCTGGCGGATCTTATACCAACACCACGGTCGTTTTCATGTTGATGCAGTTTTTTATCACTTACCTGTGGTGGAGCGTGGGATTCTATGACAGGGATCATCGCAAATACAACATGCCCTATACCATTCTCTTTCTTATTGCACTTGGATTGATGGGATTGAGTCTTGTTGTGGAATCAAACTGGCTAAAACTTATCGTGCCGCTGATTCTTGTTTGTAATTATACCCCGCCTTTCATTGCCCACCGGGTACTGCGGCGGTCATCTCTTGACCTTAGCCTGTCTTCGAGTATGTCGGAACGGTTAGGCTTATTCACCATTATAGTTTTCGGGGAAGTGGTATTGGGCGTAGTAAATGGCGTCAGCCGTATCCCCACCCCCGGATTTTCAGTCTGGCTTGATTTCGCCCTTGCGGTGTCTATCGTCTTTGCATTGTGGTGGATATTCTTCACATTGACGTCGAACAGGGAAGCGAAAAAAGGATTTATCAGGGCCAGTATACTGGAATTGCTCTGTCTTCCGACGCTTATGTCACTTGGGTTAATTGCCGCCTGTTATTCCTGGTTGTTCAAACCGGAAGATGGACTTAAATCGCTTCAAGCTGCATTCGGATTTGCATTGGCAATATTCCTTGCAGGTGTGAGTCTCATCATGGGCTTCCTTGAATATCCCGAAATAGTCCCGCCGATCATGAAACCAGTGCGGATATCATTGTTTGTTACAGCGCTGGTTTTCCTGGTAGGATCAATGATTAATCTCAACCTGGACACAACGTATTTTTTGATAGCCGTCATTATCATCCTTGTGGCTGAGATCTCTTACCTGAATTCTCTCTATTACAAATTGGGCATTGAGTAAGTTGCCGGCGGATCGCAGTGATGTATATACTGGAACTCTTAACTCTCAGCTCTAAATTGCTATTAACAATTCTTTCCAACAAAAATTTGGATACAATCACAAATAAGGCTACTTTTACTAACGCTGTTAGAAATTATAACACATTCAAATGGGTATTGCGGAACGAAAAATAAGGCAAAAAGAAGAGGTAAAAGCTTCAATCCTCCAGGCCGCCTGGGCACTGGTAGAAAAAGAAGGCTGGCAATCCCTGTCTATCCGCAAGATCGCAGACGCAATAGAGTACAGTTCGCCCGTTATCTATGACCATTTCGCCAACAAGGAAGCCATTTTACTTGAATTTACCAGGCGTGGTTTCCGGCAATTGAATGAACAACTGGTGGCGGCAAAAGATAAATTCACGAACCCCGAACAGCAGATCGAAGCGATCGCCTATGCTTACTGGAAATTCGCTTTTAACCAGAAGGAATATTACCAGTTGATGTATGGCCTCGGTATGCCGGGTTGCGATGCAGTGAAACAGATCCCGGAGCTTACAAGCTTCACTGAAACCGTTTCAGCGCCGATAAAAGAAATGATCGCCAAAAGCAATAATGCCGGAGCCGATTCCTTCCTGAAATTGCATACTTTCTGGTCTACCCTGCATGGACTTGTCTCGATCAATATGATGGGCAAAAACAATGATCATAAAGATGAGTTGAATGCGATGGTGCTAAAGGATTTTTTGATCGGTTTTGTTTCGGGAATCAAGAGCTGATTTTTTTTGACTAATTAGTTAACACTGTTAGGAAATATAATTACGATAATATTTAAACCCAAATACAATGAAAGTAGATATATGGTCTGATGTCCGTTGTCCCTTCTGCTACATCGGGAAGAGAAAATTTGAAAAAGCTCTTGAGCAATTCCCGCAACGGGATAAGCTGGAAGTGGAATGGCACAGCTTTGAATTGGATCCCGGTTTAAAAACTGAAACCGGGGTGAACGTGTATGAACACCTTGCCAGGGTAAAAAATATAAGCCCCGAATCTTCGATAGATCTCCATGGCTACGTAACGGAAATGGCTGCAAAGACCGGGCTTGAATACAATTTCGACAAAGCAGTTATTGCCAATTCATTTGATGCTCATAGGCTGGTACAGTTGGCCAAGCAACATGGGCTCGGTGATGAAGCTGAAGAAAGACTTTTCAAGGCTTATTTCACCGAAGGAAAAGATATAAGTGATCATCTCACCCTGATCGTTCTCGGCAATGAAATTGGATTGGATGGAAAGCAGGTCAAGCAAATGCTGGACACCGATGAGTTTGCCGATGAAGTACGATATGAAGAAAAACAGGCCAGGGATATTGGTATCAATGGCGTCCCCTACTTTGTGATCAATGACCGTTATGCAGTATCCGGAGCGCGGGAGCCTGAAGTTTTCCTGCATGCATTGCAAAAAAGCTGGGAGGAATATGAACAAGTGAATTCCCGGCCGGTAACCATTGCCCAAGACAGGGATATATGCGCACCTGGCAAAGCCTGCTAATAATTATATAGCATCAGTTATTTAATACTATTAAAACATAAGAAACATGTCAACAATTAAATGGGCACTGGACCCCACACATTCAGAACTCCAGTTCAAAGTAAAGCACCTGATGATCTCAACCGTAACAGGACAGTTCAACCAGTTCAATGCGACCGTAGACACAGAGGACAATGATTTTTCCAAAGCCAAAATTGATTTTACGGCGGAAGTCGATTCAATTTCTACCAATAACGCACAAAGGGATGCGCATCTGAAGAACACTGATTTTTTTGATGCTCCCAACCACCCGCAGATAATTTTCAAAAGCGAAAAACTGGAAAAAGTCCTGGAAGATGAATACAGGTTAACAGGAACGCTGGCTATGAGAGGAACGAGCAAACCAGTCGTATTGGACGTTGAATTTGGCGGCATTACCGTGGATCCCTGGGGTAACACGCGTGCAGGATTCACGGTGACCGGCAAGATCAATCGCCAGGACTTCGGGGTAAGCTTTAGCGCCATCACCGACACGGGTAGCATCCTCCTTGGCGATGAAGTAAAAATAATTGCCAGTGTACAGTTTGTGAAACAAGCGGTAGCTGAATCAGTCCTGGCAGTATAAAGAATTCCTAAGAGTTTAGAGTTTAAAGTTGAAAACCTGCCTGCCGTCGCCAAAGGATTTGGTCGTGCGCCGTCGCTAACAGCCGTCGGGCAGAGCCTTTGGCACCGGACGAAGCTATTCAAGCGACATACCAGCAGGCAGGTTGAGAGTTATGAACCAGAGAGCATGAATGAAATTTCATACATGGGTATCACTCTTAATTCAGAACTCTAAACTGTTTCGATCTTGCCTTCGGCGATTCGGAAGCAGCCCCGGACATCGGTCCTGGTTCGACTCTGATTTTCGACGTGGAATTGTTGGAAATTATGAAATGACCGGTGTCCTGGTTTTCCCGGCACTCAAATTGCAACAATCCGGGTAAAACAGTACAATGACGCTTACCCAATTTTTGATCCTTCTTGTTATTGCCGCAATCTGTGGCTCTATTGGCCAGTCGCTGGCCGGTTATGACCTTGGCGGATGTTTGGTTTCCATTGTTGTCGGTTTTATCGGCGCTTATATAGGAATGTGGATAGCTGGCAAATTTGGGCTGCCTGAACTACTATCCATCAAGGTCGGCGGAAAAGTTTTTCCCGTTGTGTGGTCTGTGATTGGCTCCGCGCTATTTACGCTGATCATGGCGTTGATACGTAGAGCGATCTCGGGTCCGAGAAGATACCTGTAAAACTATGTTGAATGTTATAATGCTGAACGAACTATCTAAAATAAAAGATCAGGCGTTATACATCTCCATCTGTAGTCTTGTTTCCTCGAGATCCAGTTCCCGTTCAATCTTGCGAATTATTTCTTCGCTGGCTTTGCCATGCCGGTGCATATCTTCGAGCGTTTTTCTCTCGATGCCGATGAGGTCTATCTGCAATTGTGAAAATTCATTGAAGATATTTCCTTTGAGCGTTTGGCCGTTCCCGAAATAATTCGAGGGAAGATCTGTTTTTTGCAACCGGTTATATTTCACTTCATACTTGCTTTTTATATTGTGCAGCAGCTCATCATTTACCATCGAGAGGTTTTCCTCGATATGTGCAATGGTGGTAGATACCACTTTGGTCCGGACTTCGTACTCTTCGGCTGCAATCGAATGCGGAGCCATCTTCAAACGTCGAATGATCCACGGCAGTGTCATTCCCAATACAACAAGGGTTGACAGTATCACGCAAAATGAAAGAAAAATTATCAGGCTTCGATGGGGAAATTCTTTTCCGTTTGGCAGCGTGAGCGGAAGCGCTAATGCAGCTGCCATAGAAACTACTCCACGCATACCTGCCCAACCGAAAATGACCATATTGCGCGGATCAAACTGCTCGGTATTGCGGATCCGTTTGCTCAGGTAACGCGGCAATAAAGCTGCAGGCACCACCCAAATGAATCGAACAACAATCACCACCAGGCTTATAACAGCTCCCCATAGTATTAATAAACCAGTTGAATAATTGCTGATCCCTTGCATCACATGACGCAACTGTAATCCGATCAGGATAAAAACCAGACTATTGAGAATATAGATTACCACTTCCCATACTGAATAAGCCATTATGCGGCTCTGGTGGGTAAATATTTCGCTGGAGCGGAACGACAGGTATAAACCGGTAGTAACAACAGCCAACACGCCTGAAAAATGAAATTGCTCCGCCAACAGGTAAGAGGCGAAAGGCGTGAGAAAGGTCAGCGTGACCTCGATAACCGGTTCGCAAATAAATTTCTTATGCACCAGGTAAAGAAGGTACCCTACCGCAAGACCGATCGCAATACCAGCCAGCACAACAAGAAGAAAATTCAATCCTGCTTCCCATAGTACAAAATTGCCCGCCGTCACAGCGGTAAGTGCGTATCGGTAAGCTACAAGGCCACTCGCATCGTTGACCAGGCTTTCTCCCTCCACTATCGTAATCAACCTGGGTTGTAATCCCAATCCTTTTGTAATAGTCGTTGCTGCAATAGCATCGGATGGCGATACAATAGCACCGATCAGGAAAGCGACCGGCCAGCTTAGATCAGGTATCAGGAGATGAGCAGCCAGCGCTGTTAGAGAGGTAGTAAATAGAACGAGGCCAATCGCAGCCAGCCCGATTGGTCGCTTTGCGGCTTTGAAATCATGCCAGCTAGTGTTCCAGGCCGCACCATATAAAAGCGGGGGCAGAAAAATTAGAAATACGATCTCGGGGTTCAGGGTGATCACCGGCAATCCCGGAACCAGGCTGATCATGATACCTGAGAGAACGAGCATGATCGGAAATGGAAACCTGTATTTTGTGCTCAGCACACCTAAAAACGTGATACCGAACAGCAGAATAATGATAAGGCCTATATTTTCCATGATTTAAAATTAATTATTCAAAACAAATTTTGGGATTCAATGTTCGTCAACATAAAAGCATTGTTTACCGCTGTTCTGTTCTTTGATAATTCTTTTTATCTTACTTCTTCTTTCAGTCACTTGAAAAAATATTTCCGTTATACATTGTTGGCGGTTGCCCTGTGCGCCTCCTGCTGTTTTCACCCGGTGATTGCACAGGATAGCACGTCGGTGCATTCGCTTCTCCGGCAAATAGAGGATCAGCAGTTGCGTCATGATCCTTTTTTCATGCCCGGCATCTTTCCGTCGTATGTTTCGAATAAAAAAGTATACAGGCAACAGCGGAAGGATAACAATGTTTTCTACACGGCCCTTATTTCCTATACATTGAAAAAAATCCGGCCTGGATTGCCGGCCAGCGATCAAACTATAGTTGATTCAATAATCTCGCGGTCCGAAAAGGCAGTTGTACTCTTTAAAAACAGGAAGGGAAAAGAAACCTACAATTTCTGGAGAACGGATTCGGCTTACCGGTTACCCTATTTGTGGGGACTCAATATTACGAAAAAGAATATGCTCGATGACGATCCGGATTGCACGTCTATCTGCCTGCTTTCGCTGCATGTGACGGATCCTATCGCCCAAAATGCACACGAGGTGATGCAGGACTATGTAAATGACGCCGACAATCCAACGCAAACGACTTTCTCACGGTATAGATCGTATGAAGCGTATTCTACCTGGATGGGCAATCGCCTGCCGGTAGTATTTGATATTTGTGTATTGTGCAACATACTCACTTTCGTGCAGGAATATAACCTGCCGTGGTCAAAGGCGGATTCAGCCAGTCTTGATCTCATCGTTGCTACAATTAATAACAAAGACCATCTCAGGAACCCGTTTATTGTCGCTCCTTATTACGGTGGTAGCTCCGTGATCCTTTATCATCTTGCCCGGTTGATGAGCATTAAGCCAATTCCCGCTCTGGAAGCACTAAAGGATTCACTGGCCAGCGATGCGCAAAGATTATTACAGCAAACACATGATGGGTTTGAAAAGATCGTTTTAAGTAATGCACTTTTGAAATGGAATTTAGATCCGGGTATCACAACGCCAGCCAGCCCGGAAAAAATCGGGGAAAGCAATGTTCCATTTTTTATCGGGAATATCCCTTCTATTTTCAATTTTGTCCTGAAAAAGCCTTTATCCAAAAAGGAGGTAGGGTTTTATTATCATTATTGTCCGGCTTTCAATAATGTATTATTACTGGAACATGTTGTGCTGAGGCGTAAATCCAACGGGAACAATTTTACTTTTGATACACCCACTTCAAAAAGAACTGTTGAATAGCGCTGGGCAGGCTTATACAATGGTTTTTGCATACTGTTCGAGGTTATCGAGCACCCATAACGAGATCAATAACCAGAGCAGCCCGATAATGAAGCCGGAAATGACATCACTGGCATAATGCACCCGCAGGTAAATCCTGCTATAACCAATAAATAAAATGATTGTTATCAGCAAAACAGCGATTGCCCATCTTAACAAGCCTGTTTCCAAAAGATTCCAGGAAATGTGCAACAATAATCCATAAAAAGTAACGGATATGATCGCATGACCACTGGGAAAACTCAAGCCCCTGGCTGCCTTTAGCAATGGCGATAAAGGACGTTTTCGCTGAAACAAGTATTTCAATAAAAACATCAGCACAAGACTGCTGAGCGCAATAGTGATCACCCGTATAGAAAACCAACTCTGGTGAAGTGAGAAAAGAAAAAAGAAGATCAACAGGAGATTGGCGGGGATAAGAAATTTATGAGAACCCAGGAAACTGAAAAATAGCATCGCCCGGTTGTTAGCAGGACTTACCCATCGCTGCAGCCTGTCGAAGACCGCAAGATCAGCCGGTTTGTATTTTCTTATCCTTTTTCTTACAAGGAAAACAAGTATACCGATAACTGCGGTGAAAAGCACCAGTGAAAGCAATGTTTCCGCTACTATAAGAATTGTTACTTCCCTGAACTGCATAGATACTTATACCGCAAAGGCCGTGTTTCAGGCAGGTCTATAATACACTTCTGTTGAGGGACGGGGCGCTCCGTCAATGACCTTCGAATGTGAACAGCAAACCGTTTTTATTCCACTTCCACCCGTCGAATCACTGGTAAAGCCAGCTTTCGGATAGGCACAGAAAAGTGTAAACTTATCCTGGCTGTGAAGAGTATTCCAAAGTTCCTCTAACTGGATAGCTGCTTCTTGTGCGCCTTGTTGCCATAAAGTCGCCACCATTTCACCAAATGCACGGAACTTGCCACTGGCCGTTTTGGCCTGGGTGATAACCCTGGTGATACATTCGTTAAAAAGAGTTTTGTCTGGCATGCCATTCACCATAAACCGGTTGAGTGTATCAGTCGTATCAAGGCTGATAAACCGGCCGACCGACTCCAGGAAACCCAGATTAAACCGGTGCCTGGAAAGACGATCTTTAAGCGCCTGTAAGTGATCTGCGGTTGCAATAACTATCACACTATCGCCAGCAATGAGTCCCGCACCTGCAAAACTTTCGAGTGTATTTAGAAAAACTTTATCATTCTCGTATATCTGCACGGTGTGATCCAACGTGGCAATTTCTCCCCAAAACACCTGGGAGGGAGATTTTTCCCAATTTTTATTACGCGTTTCAGCAATACTTTGCTCCTCAAAATTCTTATTCTTCATGTACGGGGGATTAAAATGGATTAACTGGTTAGCCTCATGCATTAATACATCAAGTTCTATGCAGTTTTTCAATTGCCAATTTTGTTATGGTGGAGAAAAAAAATTCTATAGATAAGAAAATTTATATTTGATATTATTCGTACACTTTAATTCTCCTAATAACCGGTCATTCATTTAATATTGATTTTATGAAGAATCTATACCTGCTTTTATCTTTCATATTGCCCTGGCATTTTGCATTCTCCCAACAGATCTCGGACGATATACTTTATAAAAAATGGGATGCTTACTGGGTAAATGTTCCAGGATCGCCAACGCACGATTATGGTGTTTATCATTTCAGAAAAACCTTTGAATTGAACCGTCAGCCATTATCGTTTATTGTTCATGTGTCTGCCGATAACAGGTATAAATTGTATGTGAACGGTGAAATGGTTTCTATGGGTCCTGCCCGCAGTGATGTATATAACTGGAACTACGAAACCGTGGACATTGCCGCTTATTTGAAAGCAGGCAAAAATGCACTGGCCGCAGTAGTCTGGAATTTTGGAGAAGAAAGACAGGAAGCACAGATCAGTTACCAGACAGCATTCATCCTGCAGGGAAATTCTGCCAGTGAAAAACTGGTCAATTCAAATTCATCATGGCTTTGTACCATTGATAGCGCTTATACTCCTTTAGAACCAAGTCTGATTTATAGCTATTACGCAGCTGGTCCAACAGAAAGGAAGGACTATAACTCATATCCTGGTGGCTGGCAGGCTAGAGACTTCAATGATGCTTCCTGGAAACCCGCCCATCAACTTTTCAATGGATTGCCTAAAGGGGTTTTTTTCTGGACATTGGGCTGGATGCTGATACCAAGATCCATTCCCCCGATGGAACTGACGAAACAACGATTACAAAAAATTTGTTCGTCTATCAATGTAGATAAAGCAGATGATCTTTTAAATGGAACTGCATCTTTGAGTATTAATGCCGGTACCAAAGCAAGGTTATTGATCGACCAGGGTTTCCTGACCACTGCTTATCCTGTTCTTGTTTTCAGCGGCGGAAAAAATGCGGTGATACGTCTTTCCTATTCTGAAGGTTTATATATAGATGAAGGCGGTAAAACGGACTGGCGTGCGCAAAACCAGAAAGGAAATCGCAATGAAACCGCCGGGAAGAGATTCGTAGGGCTAAGCGATGAACTGATTTCGGCAGGAAAAACTGCGGAGATCTATACTTCTTTAATGTGGAGAACTTATCGTTATCTAAAACTGGACATTGAAACAAAGAACGATCCGCTTATCATCAATGATCTTTATGGATTGTATGAAGGCTACCCGTTTAAATTCAATGCCACATTTAAAAGCGATGACCCTGATTTGGATAAGATCCTGGAAACAGGATGGCGAACGGCAAGACTTTGCGCACATGAAACCTATATGGATTGTCCCTACTATGAGCAACTGCAGTATGTTGGTGACACCCGGATACAGGCGCTGGTTTCCCTGTATAATAGTGGGGATGACCGTTTGATGCGAAATGCCATAGAGCAGATAAAGAATTCATTGATGCCCGAAGGTATTACCATGAGCCGCTATCCTACTGCCCACTCACAGCAAATACCGACTTTCTCGCTAATATGGATCTCTATGTTGCATGATTACTGGATGTATCGCGGTGATGCTGCATTTATAAGACAGCAGTTACCTGTTGCCAGGATGGTTCTGCAGTTCTTTCAGCAATACCAGCAAAAGGATGGCAGCCTGAAAAATGTCCCTTAC
This sequence comes from Bacteroidota bacterium, assembly GCA_005884665.1. Classification (GTDB taxonomy): domain Bacteria; phylum Bacteroidota; class Bacteroidia; order Chitinophagales; family Chitinophagaceae; genus VBAT01. The sequence continues at coordinate 1,238 of VBAT01000015.1, read as the reverse complement.
TGGAATTTCACAGATTGGGTCAATGATAAAGGATGGAATGCAGGCATGGCGCCATTCGGCAAAGATGGTAGTTCGGCCGCCCTGGACCTGCAGCTGCTTATGGCTTATGAAGCAGCGGCTTCGCTGGAAAAACAAACCGGAATGCAAGCATTTGCAGATAGTTACTTGAAACAGGTGGACCTGCTCAAACAAAGTATCCAAACAAACTACTGGAGCGCAACCAAACAACTATTCGCTGATACCAAAGAAAAAGAAAGCTGGTCGCAGCATTGCAATTCACTGGCTATATTAACGGGTGTCGTCACTAAGGCTCAGGCTACCTCAGTTGCCAGAAAAATGATCAGCGATACGGGTATCAGTAAGGCTTCTGTATACTTCCGCTACTACCTTCACCAGGCAATGAATAAGGCCGGTCTTGGCGACAATTATCTTAATATGCTGGGCAAATGGAAGGAAAACCTGGCCATGGGTATGACAACCTGGGCCGAAATAGATGATATTAACCGGGCCCGTTCAGATTGTCATGCATGGGGCAGCAGTCCAAATATTGAACTATTTCGAATAGTAGCGGGGATAGACAGCGATGCCCCAGGATTCACCAAAGTAAAGATTGAACCGCATCCTGGGTCGCTAAAGGACATTGATGCTTCTATGCCACATCCAAAAGGAAAGATCAGTTTTATCTACCATCAAATGCCTGGCGGCAAATCGAAATTCATGATCGAATTGCCTTCTTCTGTTACCGGGAAACTAATATGGAAAGAAAAACAATTCGATTTGCATGGAGGTAAGAATCAGTTCGAGCTGTGAAAATTTATCGCACCAGAAAAGATCATAAAAAGTAAGTGCATATCCGCTGAGAAGCCCTGTGGTGGCGCAATTGCGTTGTCATTCGCGCTTTTGGCGGCGATGTGAATAAACTCATTTTTACCAACATCGTAATCTTACTATTGCACAATCGTAAATCCTGTAATATGTTTGTGCCAGATCGCAGCAAGATTTACGTAAAAATACGAGTGCCGGTCAAAACTGACGGCAACAAGATATTCAACTTGGACGGTTGAAAAACAAAATAACGGTCTCGCCTTTGACGGGACCGTTATTATTTATAGCCCACAGAGGGCCACGGAGAATACGCAGAGAGCCACCTTTAGATTTGTATTGAGCTTTTGTATTAAATAATACTATTATTATTACTACTCTTTCTTTTTGCTACTTTTTCTTTGTGAATTCACATC
>VBAT01000122.1:1873-3225 GCA_005884665.1 Bacteroidota bacterium | reverse complement strand
GGGAGATCGCCCGGAACGTGCACGTACTTCGAAACGTCATGATGATAGAACTCGAAGTCCTCACGGTGAAAAAGGTGTTGCAGGTTCTTCATTTCACCCGTGATCAGATTGTCCATGGCGATCACATGAAACCCTTCGCGTATAAACCTGTCGCAAAGGTGGGAACCGAGGAACCCGGCGCCGCCGGTTATTAATATTCTTGGTTTAGGCATGTATGGGTTTTCTTCCGATGCTGATGTATGTAAATCCGTTCTCCTTCATGTCGCGCAATTCGTAAACGTTGCGACCGTCGAATATTACTTTGGTTTTCATTGAAGTTGCCAGTTTTTCAAAATCGGGCACCCGGAATTCCGGCCATTCGGTCGCAATGAAGATAGCGTCTGCGCCTTCCGTAGCTTCGTAGGGAGAATTGTGATATGTGATTTGATCACCGAGTATGCGCTTCACGTTCTCCATAGCCTCAGGGTCGTGCGCCCTGATGATTGCTCCTTCGGCGAGTAAGGCTTTGATGTTGTAAATGGCAGGTGCTTCCCGAATATCGTCGGTATGCGGTTTGAACGAGAGGCCCCAGAAGGAGATAACTTTGCCCTTCAGGCTGCCAAAATGTTTCTTGATTGCTGGTACAAGCTTGGTCTTCTGTTCGGTATTTACCTTCATGACGGCTTTAAGAATCTTAAAATCGTATTGACTGTCCTCCGAAGCTTTCGCGAGTGCCTGCACGTCTTTCGGGAAGCAACTGCCTCCGTAGCCGATGCCTGGGAACAGGAATCTTTTACCGATACGATTGTCAGTGCCAACTCCTTTACGAACGGCATCCACATCGGCGCCGAGCTTTTCGCAAAGGTTGGCGATCTCATTCATGAACGTAATCTTTACCGCGAGGAAAGCATTGGCGGCGTACTTGGTTAACTCCGCAGACCGTTCGTCCATGAAGATGATCGGGTTCCCCTGGCGAACAAAAGGTGCGTAGAGGTTATTCATGATTTTCTGTGCACGCTCGGAAGATGTGCCGATGACAACGCGATCCGGTTTCATGAAATCATCTACCGCTACACCTTCGCGAAGGAATTCCGGGTTTGACACTACATCGAATTCAACTTTTGCTTTTTGTCTGATCCTTTCCGCGACCCGCTCGGCAGTACCCACCGGAACCGTGCTCTTATCAACGATCACTGCATAGCTTTCCAGTAAGCTGCCAAGTTGGTCGGCCACACCCAACACGTACTTAAGATCCGCTGAGCCGTCTTCATCCGACGGGGTGGGCAACGCAAAGAATATGATCTGCGCGTCTCGGATACCTTCCTTCAGGTCAGTGGTGAAGCTCAGCCGACCCTGCTTAATGTTCGTGTCGA
>VBAT01000122.1:549-1830 GCA_005884665.1 Bacteroidota bacterium | reverse complement strand
TGAGAGGCTGGCGACCTTGACGGGATCGATGTCAACGCACGTGACGGTATTGCCTGTTTCAGCGAAGCATGTGCCTGTCACCAAACCTACGTATCCGGTTCCCACTACTGAGATTTTCATTTTGAAGCCTTTTTAGAGAGTGCCAAAAATAGCGTTTTGAAGGAAGAATGCGGCATTACGTCGCAATATATAGCTACGAACTAACACTCGTTTGGTTGATGATTGGGGAAGATGTACTTTTGAAATCCATTAAAAAAACTCTGCCATGCAAATGATGACGGACAGCGCCACGGCTATTGACTTTGAACAATCAGAAGGTCAGGCCATGGTGGCCCAGATGGTCAAAGACTTTGGGGAAAAGCATATCAAGCCACGCATGATGGAGTGGGATGAGTCACAGGAATTTCCTGTTCAAGTTTTTCACGAAATGGGCAAGCTGGGACTAATGGGCGTGCTTGTGCCGACCGAATATGGAGGGGCTGGCCTTGGTTATCTTGAATATGTGACCGCCATCGTAGAGCTATCGAAAATTGATGGATCGATCGGTCTATCAATGGCTGCTCACAATTCGCTTTGCACCAACCATATTTTACAGTTTGGCAACGAAGAGCAGAAATCGAAGTATCTGCCGAAGCTGGCGACAGGAGAGTGGATTGGAGCCTGGGGTCTGACGGAACCTAATACCGGTTCGGATGCTGGGAATATGAGAACCGTTGCCGTTAAAGACGGTGATCACTACGTGCTGAATGGTTCAAAGAATTTCATCACCCACGGAAGGAGCGGCCATGTTGCCGTTGTGATTGTGAGAACGGGTGAGGTCGGAGATTCGCATGGGATGTCTGCATTCATTATTGAGAAGGGCACGAAGGGATTTAGCGCTGGCAAGAAAGAGAACAAGTTGGGCATGCGAGCTTCAGAAACTGCTGAGCTTATATTCTCCGATTGCAAGATTCACAAGAGCCAAATGATGGGCGAAGAAGGTGACGGATTTGTGCAGTCGCTGAAGGTTTTGGATGGTGGCCGCATATCAATTGCTGCGCTGAGTCTTGGCATTGCCCAAGGCGCTTTTGAGGCAGCCCTTCATTATTCAAAAGAACGGCATCAATTCAACAAGCCGATATCAACATTCCAGGGCATTTCTTTCAAATTGGCCGACATGGCAACGAAGATCGAAGCCGCCCGGCTTTTGACTTATCGCGCAGCTGAATTGAAGAACATGGGCAAGAGCGTGAATAAGGAGTCTGCGATGGCCAAGCTGTATGCGTCTGAAGTTGCGGTGGA
>VBAT01000122.1:0-464 GCA_005884665.1 Bacteroidota bacterium | reverse complement strand
TTATGGCTATACGAAGGATTTCCCAGCAGAGAAGTACTACAGGGACGCCAAACTTTGCACAATTGGCGAGGGGACCTCAGAAATTCAGAAACTGGTGATTTCGAGGTCAATTCTAAAGTGATTTTGCAAAATTGATTGAGTTTGCCCTATATTTGCGCCCCTTAACAGTTCAATAAGTATGCTGATCATTAACATCAAGGAAAACGAGTCAATTGACAAAGCGCTAAAGCGTTTCAAGAAGAAATTCGAAAAAACAGGCGTTTTAAGAGAGCTTAGGGCCCGCACTTCATTTGAGAAGCCGTCCGTAAGGCGCAGGACCCAGGTCTTGAAGGCTGTATATCGCCAAAAGCAATACGTTACAGAGAATTATTGATACCCAGTTACCTGGATAAAGATATCCCTCCGGTCTTTTACCGGGGGGATTTTTTTTTTACATTTCTCGGGATGCCGGGAACCTCACCCCG
>VBAT01000065.1:14978-19237 GCA_005884665.1 Bacteroidota bacterium | reverse complement strand
AAGGTACCCGAAAAAATATCTTAGCAAATACGGGCAGTTGCTGGAGCATTCGCCTTATTGTGAAAGAGATATCCGCCCACCGCAAAACCTCCCTACGTTTGATCAGAAAGGGGATTTCCTGATCAGGGCAAAAAAGAAAGGAGTATTATATGGACTCCATTACGGCACACATCCATTCGATGTAGTAGGTTGGGATGGCTATTGTTATCCATTTGCATTCTCCATTCACGATTTTGAACCGATAACGGGAAGAGTGCACCAACCGCCGCCGGTTCACCAGACGTTCGAAGCGCACAATTTCGTCGTTTGCTCTTTCTGTCCGCGCTTGTTTGATTATCACCCTATGGCGATTCCGGCACCATATAATCATAGTAATATAGACAGCGATGAAGTTATATACTATGTAGATGGTGATTTCATGAGTCGCAAAAACGTTACGAGAGGAATGATCACGTTGCATCCCGCCGGTATCCCGCATGGGCCGCATCCCGGTGCTGTTCAAAAAAGTATTGGTGCCAGGGAAACAAAGGAACTGGCTGTGATGGTTGATACTTTCCATCCGCTAATGCTGACAAAGGAGGCCCTGGACATCGAGAACAGCGATTATGTTATGAGTTGGGCCGAATAGATATTATAACCTCAATTTTATTAATCATTATTATGGAATACAGGCAAATTGGTGATACGGATTTGAAATGCTCGGCCATTGCTTTTGGGGCCTGGGCCATTGGAGGATGGAAATGGGGCGGTAGCGACAGGAAAGAAGCCATTGAGGCTATACGGACAGCTTACGGGGAAGGAATGACTACCATTGATACGGCACCGGCCTATGGTCAGGGTTTAAGCGAAGAGATCATTGCTGAGGCAATTGAAGGAATACCCCGGGATAAATTGCAGTTATTGACGAAGTTTGGATTGCGCTGGGATACCAGGCAGGGCACATTTTATTTCAAGAGCCAGTTCAATGATGGAAGCGATTTTGATTTATATAAACTGGCTTCACCGGAAAGCATCATTAAAGAATGCGAAGACTCATTGCGGAGACTAAGAACGGATTACATTGATCTTTACCAAATACACTGGCATGATGTCACTACTCCCATATCTGAAACAATGGAAACGGTATTGCGACTAAAAGAACAGGGAAAGATCAAAGAAGCTGGTGTATGTAATTATTCAGTCGAATTGATGCAGGAGGCGGAGCAAACGACAAACCTCGCATCTGACCAGGTTCCTTACAGCATGCTGGTGAGAGAGATTGAAAAGGAGACAATTCCCTGGTGCATTCAAAATAGGAAATCAATTATTGCGTATAGCCCCCTGCAGCGTGGGTTGCTTACAGGCAAGATAAAACCGGGTCATGTGTTCAATCCTGGCGATCACAGGCAGGAGCTTGGGCATTTCACTGACGAGAACATCAGGCGCACCAATGCGATGCTTGAAAGGCTGCTGCCCCTTGCTGAGTCTAAAAATATTTCACTAGCCCAGTTGGTCCTACGATGGACAATCGATCAGCCAGGTATAACAATTGCATTAGCCGGGGCAAGAAATGGAGCGCAGGCGGTTCAAAATGCCGGAGCGGCTGACGTGAAACTGACTGCTGAAGAAATGGAATTCATGAACCGGCAGGTTGAATCCATGGAGCAGGAAACTGCCTGAGAGTGTTTAGTCGGAGCCTGGTTCAATAAACGGGTACATGCTCACCACTTCTGACCTGAAATGGGACTTGAGAACGTGTAATAAAGTTGAGATGGAAACTATAAAGTTTATCGGGAAGATCCAATCCTCGCTTGAAGATATTAAGGATTGTCCATTACAGGAATTTGAGGGTGGTCCACAGGCAACATTGGTCATTGAAGAAGAATATCGGGAGGCGATGAAAGGACTCAGAAAAGGAACGAGGATACTTTTGTTTACATGGTTGGATAAAGGAGACAGAGCAGTGTTGACGACCAGGCCAAGAAACAATCCAGACGCTGCATTGACAGGCGTTTTTGCCACAAGATCACCTGACAGACCCAATCCTATCGGTCTTCACGAAGTCGAGATTGTAGAAATACGCGGTAATGGAGAGATCAGGGTATCCAACCTGGAGGTATTGAACGGAACGCCTTTGATCGATATTAAACCAGTTCTTCAATAATTAGCCATTCTCTTCAGGCCGCTAAAAAGGGATTTTTTCAAACCCCCAAACTGTTTTAAATTCGGATAACAAAAAACGAATGCTATGCTAAAAGTCTCAGAGTTAAAACAAGGCGATATTGTTAGAGTAAACGATGATGGCGTGGAAAGAGGTGGCGTGGTAGTACGCGTAAATCACGCAGAGCATATGGCTTTAATTGATAATGGGGTCCAGGAGTTTTGGTATGGACAGGACGATATCAAGCCAGTTCCCATGGATGAAGAGCATCTCGTCAAACTGGGTTTTGAAAAAGAGGATCATGACGGGTCCGTTAAGTATAAAAAAGGCGCATTTCGCCTGGTCACTCCCCGCAAAGGCGATTTTTCCAATATCGAAATGTGGTACAGGGAAGACCGGCGGCATTTTAGTTTTCAGCTGGGTGTGCACCAGCTTCAGAATCTTCACCACGACATGACCAAAGTGCCGCTCGAACTGGCTTGACAGCCAGGTTTTTATGAGGATATCGGTTATCCCCGGTTTTTTCTGTAATATCTTGAAAAATAAACCGGTGAATTTTCTTTTTTCAGCTCATTACGCATATCTTTGCGTCCCCAAAAATATATGTCGAAACAACCCCTTATTAAACAGGATGGTACGATCATAGAAGCTCTGTCCAATGCCATGTTCAGAGTGAAGCTTGAAAATGGCCATGAAATACTGGCTACCATCTCGGGGAAAATGCGGATGCACTACATCCGGATCCTTCCTGGCGATAAAGTCGGGGTTGAAATGTCGCCATATGATTTGACAAGGGGAAGGATAATATTCAGGTACAAATAAGTGCTGAGTTCCGGCACCAGCTGGAGTCAGAAAAAATGAATAATTATGAAAGTAAGAGCATCCATCAAAAAACGCAGCGTTGATTGCAAGATCGTTCGTCGCAAAGGCAAACTGTACGTCATCAACAAAAAGAATCCCCGTTTCAAGCAGAGACAGGGATGATTATTAAAGAACCAAAATACAAATCACAAGATCCAATTGGTTCTTGAGATTTTTGGTGACAAAAACATTTTAAAAGAAATATCAAATTATGGCTCGTATTGCCGGTGTTGATTTACCAAAAAATAAAAGAGGCGAAATAGGTCTGACCTATATATATGGTATTGGGCCCTCTACCGCCAGGTATATCCTTGACAAAAACAGCATTGACCGAAACAAGAAAGTGAATGATTGGGATGACAATGAGTTGAACGCTATCCGTAACACAATCACAGAAGAAGTGAAAGTGGAAGGTCAATTGCGCTCAGAAGTGCAGATGAGCATCAAGCGCTTGCTGGATATCGCCTGCTACCGCGGTCTTCGTCATCGTAAAGGATTGCCGGTGCGTGGACAACGTACCAGGACAAACAGTCGCACAAGAAAAGGTAAACGTAAGACAGTTGCCGGTAAGAAGAAAGCAGCTAAGAAATAGTCGTGAGCCTGCTTACTGCGCCTTCGCGTAGCTTGTGCCCCGGCTAAAGCTTTAGCGACACGCGGATGGCGAAGCAAGGCCCGCAGACAATTCATTGCTTACAAAAGTGGACTTACATTATTTTCTGAATCAGCGCCAGATCGCTTCGTAAGTCAGCAGTAGGGTTGATTCAGTCCCGGACCGGTAAAATGGGATGGGAATTAAAAAGAAAAACAGATTACCTCGAACAACAAATTATGGCAAAAGCACAACAGGCAGCCGCACCAGGCCCAAAAGCAGCGGCGAAGAAAAGAGTAGTAAAAGTAGATGCGTACGGAGATGCACACATTAGTGCCAGCTTCAATAACCTCATCGTTAGTTTGACTAACAAAAGCGGCCAGGTGATATCCTGGAGCAGCGCTGGCAAGATGGGTTTTCGCGGATCAAAGAAAAATACTCCTTATGCCGCACAAATGGCAGCTGCTGATGCAGCCAAAACAGCTTTCGATGCTGGTTTGAAAAGAGTTGATGTATACGTAAAGGGACCCGGCTCCGGTCGTGAAAGTGCTATCCGGGCACTCTCCCAGAACGGTGTTGAAGTGGTAATGATTAAAGACGTGACGCCTTTGCCGCACAACGGTTGCCGTCCTCCCAAAAAGAGAAGAGTTTAAAGCAAAAATCCGAAGC
>VBAT01000065.1:0-14973 GCA_005884665.1 Bacteroidota bacterium | reverse complement strand
AATTCGAATTTCGAATTTTACTATCTCGGATTTCATAGCAACATATTGAGCCAGTTTGGTTTCATTTAAACAAAGGGTGACTGATTAATTTTTACCGCTTTCAACGATCAGCTCACCGGTTTCTAAAAAGCGGAAATGAATAAAAAACAATGGCACGTTACAATGGTCCCAAGACCAAAATCTCCCGTAGATTCGGTGAGCCTATTTTAGGTAATGGTAAATGGCTGGACAAAAACAGCAACCCTCCCGGTCAGCATGGTGCGCAAAAAAAGCGCAAAACCTTAGGCGAATACGCCCTTCAGCTTCGCGAAAAACAGAAAGCCAAATACACTTATGGTGTGTTGGAAAAACAGTTCCGCAAAACATTTGAGGAAGCTAGCCGCCGTAAAGGTGTCACCGGTGAAAACATGATCAAGTTACTGGAAGCTCGCCTGGATAATACCGTATTCAGGATGGGAATCGCTCCTTCCCGCCCGGCAGCCCGCCAGCTGGTAAGTCACAAGCATATCGAGGTAAACGGTGATGTAGTGAACGTTCCTTCTTTCCAGTTAAAAGCAGGCGACGTTATTACCATCAAGGAAGGAAGCAAGGGAAGAACGTCAATTACAGGCGTTGTTCGCCCCAAGAACCCAAAGTTCAACTGGCTTGACTGGAGTGAAACGGAGCTGAAAGGCACTTTCATCACCTATCCTGAGAGGGAAAGCGTTCCTGAGAACATTAAGGAGCAGTTGATTGTTGAATTGTACAGCAAGTAATGAATGTCAAACAAGTCAAACAAGTCAAAGAAGTCAGATAAGTCACATATGACCTGAATGACTGATATGGCGGATATGACCGTCATGACCCATTTATCTAAAACTTAAATCTGAAATATGGCTATTTTAAATTTCCAGAAACCGGATAAAATCATATTACAAAAGGCAACGGATTTTGAAGCTCAATTCGAGTTTCGTCCCTTGGAACCTGGTTATGGTGTAACTATTGGCAATTCGTTGCGCCGCGTATTATTGAATTCGCTGGAAGGCTACGCTATCGTAGGTGTAAAAATCGAAGGCGTAGATCATGAATTTGCTACGATGAAAGGTGTCAGCGAGGATGTAGTCGAAATATTCCTGAACCTGAAACAGGTGCGCTTCAAAAAGATCGTTGATCATGAAGTTGCCAACGAAAAAATTATCCTGTCACTTAGAAACAGAACTGAATTCACAGCAGGAATGATCGGTGAAGCTACTCACTCATTCCAGATCATGAACCCGGGTTTGTTGATCTGCACGCTGGATCCTTCAGCAAAAATGGAAATCGAGTTGACGATTGGGAAAGGCCGTGGTTATGTTCCGGCTGAAGATAACAAACCGAAGGATGCACCGCTGGGATATATCCCTATCGATGCAATCTATACGCCGATAAAAAATGTAAAATACACTATTGAAAATACCCGTGTAGAACAAAGGACTGACTTTGAAAAGCTGATCATGGAAGTTTCTACCGACGGTACTATTCATCCTGAAGAAGCAGTTAAGCAGGCTTCCCGCATACTGATCCAGCACCTGATGATCATTACGGACGAAAACATCACGTTTGATAACAGGGAAGAAAAGAAAGAAGACCTGGTAGATGAACAAACTTTGCAGTTGCGCAAGGTATTGAAGACACCGCTGGAAGATCTCGATCTTTCTGTACGTGCTTTTAATTGCCTGAAAGCAGCCAAGATCAATTCACTGAGCGAGCTCGTACAGTACGAACAGGAAGACCTGATGAAGTTCCGCAACTTCGGTCAGAAATCCCTGGCGGAAATTGAGCAGGTGCTGACCGAAAGAGGTTTGCACTTCGGAATGGACTTGCAGAAGTTAGGGGTTGATAAAGACGAACTATAGAAGCTCGAAATATTAAATACGAAATACGAAATTCGAAATTCGAAAAATTGTGCTTCGTTATTCTGAATTCGAATTTACTAGTAGAAACGTAGGCCAGAATTCCTGACACGGTCTGGCCGAATATTTATAACATAGATTTGAACAGCTGACAATTTTCAAATCTTCAAATTAAAAAGTCATGCGTCACGGAGACAAAATCAAAAATTTAAGCCGCACCAAGGCTCACAGGGATGCCCTGCTGAGCAACCTGGCCTGCCAGTTGATCCAGCACAAGCGGATTGTCACTACATTGGCAAAAGCGAAGGCTTTGCGTGTATATGTAGAACCTTTGATAACAAAAGGAAAAGAAAATACGACCCACCAGCGTCGTGTGGTGTTCAGCTACCTTAAAGATAAGGAAGCCATCAAAGAACTGTTTAGCGCAGTTGCTGAAAAAGTGGCCGGACGTCCCGGTGGCTATACCCGTATTATCAAGCTTGGCGCCCGTCCCGGTGACAATGCTGAACAGGGTATGATCGAGCTTGTTGACTTCAACGATGTCTACGGTAAGGGCAAAGGGGAATCAAAAGCAACCGCTGGAAAGAGGACCCGTCGTTCAGGCGCGAAGAAAAAAGCTGGCGCAGACACAGCGGAAGATACAACCACAAAGGAAAAGTCAGCTGAGTAAGATACCGGCTGTAACGATAAAGGATCCCGTCCCGCATTTGCGGGACGGGATTTTTTTTGAATACTGGTTGAAGGAGTAGCGGATATTGAGACAGGGTGAATCACGTAATCATTGCATGGACTTGATTCGGGCGGTATCAATGGTTCATTAGTTTTGACCGCAACCATAAAATGAGTTATTTTCACTTTGTATTGCTTGCTGCCATCTAATAGATACAAACCGGGCTAATGGATAACAGTTCAAACAGAGCATTGCAGCAATTTAAAAGCGAGGTGGGGCTTCGCTTCCAGCTTTATAATAGTCTTTTTACTTCTTTGCCCTTTCATCGAATTGAAAAAACAGGTATCCTGCTTTCACTTCTGGCGAATAATTGCGATGAAGGGTATAAAAAGCATTTGAGTCCCGTCCGTATTATCGAAGATTTTATTGCCAAGCATACGTCTTACAAAACTGAAAAGGATAAGACCGACCTGCTCTTTCGCTTTGTGCAGTACGTCGAGCGGCAAGTAGTATTGTTCGATGCATTGGAAGATGCCGCTTTTGCCCAAGTGCATGACCTTAACGGGATCGGTACATTGAAGCAGCTTGAATCGGAGGTGATACAGGAGCACAAAGAAAAAGAACTGGCCGAGAAGTTGATGGAGTTTTCAGTTAGGCTCGTACTGACTGCCCATCCAACGCAATTTTATCCCGGACCTGTGTTGGGAATTATCAATGACCTGTCGAAAGCGCTGGCTGGCAACAATGCCAATCTTATTAATACATACCTGCAGCAACTGGGTAAGACTCCCTTTTTCAAAAAGAAAAAGCCCACACCTTATGATGAAGCAATTAGTTTGATCTGGTACCTGGAAAATGTTTTTTACACCGCTGCGGGCAGGATCCTTTCAAATCTCAAGTCACAATTTCCTGATGCAGTGAATAGAGCAAATCCGATCGTCAACATGGGATTTTGGCCGGGTGGGGATATGGATGGAAACCCATTTGTAACAAGCGATATTACCCGGCAGGTAGCTGAGGCATTGAGAGGAGCTATTCTCAAATGTTATTACCTGGATGTACGGAAGCTAAAGCGTCGCCTGACATTTTCAGGAATTGACGTTTTGTTGAGCGAATTGGAAAATAAACTATATAAAAACCTGTTCATTCCCGGTGCCAAGACGCAATTGACCCGGAAAGAGATATTAAATACGCTGGAAGAGATCAGGAGGATCGTTATTGAACAGCACAACGGATTGTTCCTGCACCTCGTTAATAACCTGATCAATAAGATCGAGATATTCGGTTTGCATTTTGCCTCACTGGATATACGGCAGGAAAGTTCGATTCACGGAAAAATATTAAATGCACTGGCTGGCAAAGGAGAGATTCTTCCGGCGGACTATCCTAATCTCAGCAATGAAGAAAAAATGAAATTGATTGGTTCAGTAAGCGGGTTTGTAAACCCGGATTCTTTCGAAGATACTGTGCACCAGAATACATTAAAGGTTATAGCCAGCATCAAAGAAATCCAACAGTACAATGGGCCGGAAGGATGCAACCGCTATATCATTAGCCAGTGCAATAGTGCATTAAATGCAATGGAAGTTTATGCATTGTTCCTTTTAAACGGGTGGAAGAAAGAAGAATTGAATATTGATATCGTACCGCTATTTGAAACTGTGGACGATCTTGAGAATGCCAGCGATGTTATGAAATCGCTTTACACCGATCCCGTCTACAGGAAACATTTGAAGCTTAGAGGCAACCGTCAGACCATCATGCTTGGTTTTTCAGATGGAACCAAGGACGGGGGCTATCTCATGGCCAACTGGAGCATATATAAAGCCAAGGAGGAATTGACAAAGATCTCCCGCGAGCATAAGATTGATGTGATCTTTTTCGACGGCAGGGGAGGTCCACCATCAAGAGGAGGAGGAAAGACGCATAAGTTCTACGCATCCATGGGTCATCATATATCCAACAAGGAGATCCAGCTGACTATACAGGGTCAGACGGTAAGTTCGAATTTCGGCATTGTAGAAGCAGCACAGTATAACATCGAGCAGTTGCTGAATGCCGGTATTTCCAATGATCTTTTTTCCACCAAGCAGTTTACTTTAGAGCAGCAGGAAGAAATTTTACTGCGCGAGATGGCGGAAAAAGGATATGGAGCTTATAAAAAACTAAAAGATCATCCTTACCTCGCCGACTATCTTTTGCAGGTAAGCCCATTGCGTTTTTATAGTGAAACAAATATCGGTAGCAGGCCGTCCAAAAGAGGCAGTTCCTCTGGTTTGTCGCTGAAAGACCTTCGTGCAATACCTTTTGCAGGTTCCTGGAGCCAGTTGAAACAAAATGTTACAGGTTATTATGGAGTGGGATCAGCTTTGCAACAAATGGATAAAGAAGGTAAATGGGTTCAGGTCCAAAAACTGTACAGGAATTCGTTGTTTTTTAAAACGCTGCTGGACAACTGCGAGATGGCGATGCTGAAATCATTCTTTCCATTGACTGAATTTCTAAGCACACACGAACAATTCGGCGAGTTATGGAATATGATCTATGGGGAGTATGAATTGACGTGCCAGTACCTGTCGAAACTGACGGGGCACAATGAACTGATGGCGGACTACCCGGTGGACCAGCTTTCTATCCAGATGCGTGAAAGGATCGTCCAGCCTCTTTTGACTATCCAGCAATATGGTCTTACCCGCATACGGGAAATGGAAGAGCAACAGCAACAATCGCCTTTGAAAGAAGTGTATGAAAAGCTGGTTATGCGCTGCTCGTTCGGGATCATTAATGCGGGAAGAAATTCTGCATAATAAAAAAGGCTATCTATGAACATAGACAGCCTCACTAACGATTGCTTGCTATTTGAAAAACATAAAGAACTTACATGTATGCCGGCTTATACATTGTTAGAAATGATAGGTTGCTGCAAGGATAAAAGAACTGGTGCTTTTTGCACTGGACGTTGACTTGTCCGAATTAGTGAAAAATATAGGATCCTTGGCTGTATCAACCCGGAATTCGGGGATGATCGTTAAGTTATCGATATGGATATTGGCCGATAAGGTAAGATCAATGATGCTGGTAGCAAATCCCGCCACTCCTTTTTTATCGTCAAAGTATTCGCCCCTGGCGGTTAATCCAAATACTGAAGTAGGATCAAAGTTGAGATATAAAGCCGAACCCCACCAGGACTGGCTGCTGCCTCCCTCGGGTTTTATCGTCTTTACAGTACCGTTATATCCTATATTGAATTTGCTGCTCAGAACAGCGGTAATGACTGCATCAAACTGGTTGTTTGTTACATCGGTCAGATCCTTTCCGCCTACATAGTTCAGATAACCTCCGATCTTACCATTTGTGCTAGCCAGGTGGATCTGCCCAAGAAAAAATTTCTTGGTAAAGCTAGCCGTAGACATATCGGTTGGATTAGCCACCCCGAGCATAAAAGCAAAATTGCTGTTTACCGTTACATCCGCTTTTAGACCTGTATGGAAAAACGGTCCGTACGAAAACATGTAATCCATGCTGTAATTGCGATTGAGGTAGGCATCCAGCAGTTCATACCCGACATGTGTGCCCCATTTTCCCATTGTAAATTTTACTTTATCGGAAGGAGCAAAGGAAATATAGAGCTGTTTGATTGCAGTTAGTGTTCCATTGTCATTATAGGAAAACTCATCTGCTCTTCTTCCAAAGCCAAGATCAAGGACGGCATCAACTTTTCCGACGGCATAATCAGCTTTTAAAGAAGCCATGCCCAGCTCAAATGAGTTTTGGGAGTTTGTAAAACTTGTATAGTTGTTAGTGCGCCCCGAATCCTTGGCATTCTGAAAATTATAGCGATAATAGGCATCTGCGGAGCCTGAAATCGTGAGTTTACCAGTTTTAGAGGAATCCTGGGACAAAGCAGTATAAAAAGATATAAGCAGAAGGATGCTGCATGCAAGAATTTTTCTTAACATTGTTTAAGTTTTTTATTGTTAATAAGGGTACAGCATTAAGTTGTTAGCGCAACTTTGAAAATGCTGTACCTTTTTATTTCAATCTATTCTGTAACGGTAGGTACTTCTTTGAGCGCACCATTGTTAGGTACTTCTTTGACAACACCGTTGTTGTGTACCAGTAATGTGCCCTGGAGGTATTTTTCGTCATGTTGTGAGGCGTCAAGACCGATTTCTTCGTCTTCGGAACTTACACGCATTGGTATTATCCAATTGATGAATTTAAAAATAGCGAAAGAAACTCCGAAGCTATAGCCGACGGCAATCGCCATCGCTTTTGCCTGCGTGAGGAAGAAAGCAGTGCCGCCATAAAATAAACCATCGGCTCCGGCACCATTGACCGCCTTGGTGGCAAATACACCTGTCATCAGCATTCCAACCATACCGCCAATACCGTGGCAGGGGAATACATCGAGGGTATCATCCAGTTTTGTAGATTTTTGTTTTATATAAACTGCAATGTTGGAGACTATGGCTGCGAAGACGCCGACAAAAATACTTTGAGGGATCGCAACAAAGCCGGCTGCCGGCGTGATAGCCACGAGCCCTACGACAGCGCCTATGCAAAAGCCCATAACAGACGGTTTTTTGCCTTTGATCACATCAAAGAACATCCAGGATAAGCCTGCTGCAGCTGCTGCAGTATTTGTTGTAGCGAAGGCAGAAACGGATAGTGCATTGGCTGCACCTGCTGAACCTGCGTTAAAACCAAACCATCCAAACCAGAGTAAACCAGTTCCTACAAGAACATATGGAATATTGGCCGGCGGTATTTCTCTGTGTTCAATATGAACTTTTCTGCGTTTGAGAACCAGTACGCCAGCCAGGGCGGCGCATCCGGCAGAAATATGAACGACCGTGCCACCTGCAAAGTCAAGAGCACCCATTTTTGCCAGGAAGCCGCTTGGATGCCAGCTCCAATGGGCGAGGGGAGCATACACCAGTATGCTGAAGAGAACAATAAACAATACGAACGAAGTAAACCGGATACGTTCGGCTACCGCACCTACTACAAGGGCGGGGGTAATGATAGCAAACATTAACTGGAAGAGAGAGAATAATGTTTTTGGAATAGAGGTAGCCAATACCCAGGGCTCCCCGGAATTTACGCCTTTGTAAAATAAATGCGTCATCGGGTTACCGATGAATCCGCCAATATCTTCTCCAAAACAAAGACTGTATCCAACTACAATCCAGAGGACACTTACAATTCCTGCAGCCACCATACTTTTTATCATGGTGGAGATCACATTTTTTCTATGTACCATTCCTCCATAAAAGAAAGCCAGGCCTGGGGTCATCAGGAAAACTAATGCCGTTGCTACAATGATCCACGCAATGTCTGCGCTGTTGTATTTGCTCGTGTCAGCGAAATCTGCGACAGGTTTAATAAAAATGGCAATGATGGCAACCGCTGCAAGCACCAGAAACGGGACAATTTGTTTTACTGTTGGTTTTGGCATAAGCGCAAAGTTTTAATTGTAAAAAAATAATAATATATGCTACTAAACTAAAATTACAGATTTTGTAGACAATTACCTTGAATATTTTCGAAATTTTTGGGCGAATGTTAAGAAAACACGTGTTAGTGTTAATATAAAGTAAACATTATAATAAAATATAACTTATAATTTGATGAAAAACGAATCCCTAATTTGCCTGGAGCAAAAATTAAGAGTAAGATTTAATTGGACAGAGCTAAATTTTAGAGGGATACCTGGAGCGCTGTGTCTTTAATTTCCAGGAAAGAGGAGCCGTTATTTAAGAACTCATCGACTTTCCGGGCACATTCTCTTCCTTCGCTAATGGCCCAAACAACAAGACTTTGACCCCGGCGCATATCTCCAGCAGTGAAAACCTTTGGAAGATTGGTGCGGTACTCTTTATCTGAGGCCTTAACATTACCCCTGGAATCGAGTTCAACACCCAGTTCATCGATCAGTCCCCTATGCTCGCCATGCAAAAAACCCATTGCCAGCAGGGCCAATTCGCAGGGGATTTCTCTTTCGCTGTTTTTTACTTCAACAAACTGGGCAGCTTTTCCATCGACGATCTTCCATTCAAGGTCCACGATTTTTAGGGCCTTAAGATTGCCCTGTTCATCACCGATGAATTCTTTGGTGGCAACAGCCCATTGTCTTTCGCAACCTTCTTCGTGGGAACTTGTCGTTTTTAATAACATTGGGTAGGTAGGCCAGGGCATGAATTCGTTTCGATCGGCCGGCGGCTTGGGCAACAATTCGAACTGTGTGACGATATTCGCATGGTGACGGTTTGAAGTACCAACACAATCGGAGCCGGTATCACCTCCGCCAATAACGATCACGTTTTTATCTGCGGCTGTTATTTCCTGGGGGGCCACATTGCTTTCTATATTCGGGTTGGCAAAAACATCCTTGCCGGCCACCCGTTTATTATTTTGTTTCAGGAAATCCATCGCGAAATGAATGCCCTTTAATTCCCGGCCGGGTATCTCGAGATTTCTTGGCACGGTTGAGCCACCGGTCAGTACGACAGCATTAAATTCGCGGAGAAGATCATTGATATGAACATTTACACCGACGTTGGAATGGCATTTAAATACAATCCCTTCTTCTTCCATCAGGCTAATCCTCCTGTCAATTATCCATTTTTCCAGCTTAAAATCAGGAATGCCGTAACGCAGCAGACCACCGGGTGCATCATCTCTTTCAAAAACCGTTACAAAATGACCCGCATAGTTCAATTGCGCTGCTGCTGCAAGTCCTGCGGGTCCGGAGCCAATGACAGCAATTTTTTTCCCCGAACGCAGGTTTGGTTTGCGTGGTGTGACAAAGCCTTTTTCAAAAGCGATCTCGATAATATGCTTTTCAATTTCCTCAATGGCAACAGGAGGCTGATTAATTCCCAGCACACAGGATGATTCACAGGGTGCAGGACAGATCCGTCCCGTGAATTCGGGGAAATTATTGGTAGAATCAAGAATTTCGTATGCCTCTTTCCAGTCTTTGCGGTATACAGCATCATTAAACTCCGGGATAACATTACCCAGCGGACAACCGTGATGGCAAAACGGAACTCCACAGTCCATGCATCGCGCTGCCTGCTGCGTCAACTTCTCCTCAGGATATCTTTCCACGAACTCGTTGTAATGGTTGCGCCTCTCGTCTACCGGTTTTTTTCCCGGCAGCTCCCTTGTAAATTCAATAAAGCCTGTTGGTTTGCCCATCTGATTAATAGTTATGTTTAGTTTATATGCTTATCATGTTGACTTTTCACGCCTGACGTCTCACATCTCATGTCTTTATTATCGTCTTACGTTTTCCTTTGGTAACACGGTTTGCTTTAGTGCTTTTTTATAATCCTTAGGGAATACTTTTATAAAATTTTTCAATTGGTTATCCAGGTCATCCAATATGAATTTAGCAACCGTGCTTCCGGTGTATCCATAATGTGCCTGTATCATCGTGAACAGCTCGTTTTTATCAGCGAGGTCACATTCATCGAGGTCAACCATTTCCGTATTGCAGCTCTCTGCAAATTTTCCCTTTACATCATATACGTAAGCGATACCACCACTCATACCTGCAGCGAAGTTCCTTCCCGTATCTCCGAGGATTACTGTACGGCCTCCTGTCATATACTCGCATCCATGGTCACCTACACCCTCTACGACAACATTAGCCCCTGAATTGCGAACACAAAAACGTTCCCCTGCCTTACCCCTGATAAATGATTCTCCGGAAGTGGCACCGTAAAAAGCAACATTACCGATTATGCTATTTTCTTCCGGAACGAATAAGGCAGAAGCAGGGGGGTAAATGATCAGCTTCGCACCACTTAAACCTTTCCCGAAATAATCATTCGCGTCGCCTTCCAGTTCCAGCGTAATTCCTTTCGTGGTAAAGGCACCAAAGCTTTGTCCTGCCGTTCCTGTTAAATTGAAATGAATGGTATCGTCCGGCAGACCATTGCCTTTATATTTTTTAGTTATTTCATTCGATAAAATCGTACCGGTCGTTCTATCCGTGTTTTTAATATCGAATGAAGCGATTACATTTTTCTTTTCGTCGATAGCCGGTTTCGCGGCTTCGAGCAATTTCCAGTCTAACACATCACTCAGCCCGTGATCTTGTTCCTCTGAACAATACAGGCCCGTATATGCGGAAGCCGGCTCTTTGTACAGGATTGGTGAAAGATCCAGCTTGTTGAATTTCCAGTGTGTAATGTTGTCTCTCAACCGAAGATTATCTACCTGGCCGATCATCTCGTTCACAGTTCTGAATCCCAGTTCGGCCATTATCTCGCGCAGTTCCTGTACGATAAAGTGGAAGAAGTTTACTACGTGATCCGGATCGCCTGTAAATCTTTTCCTCAATTCCGGATCCTGGGTTGCTACGCCAACGGGACAGGTGTTCAGATGACATTTACGCATCATAATGCATCCTTCAACGATCAGTGCTGCTGTTGCAACGCCCCATTCTTCGGCGCCAAGTAGTGCAGCTATAGCAATATCCCTCCCTGTTTTCATTTGACCATCCGCCTGAACGACCACGCGGCTCCGAAGTTTGTTTTTTACCAAAGTCTGGTGAGTTTCTGCCAGTCCCAACTCCCAGGGAAGCCCCGCATGTTTGATCGAGCTTATTGGAGAAGCGCCTGTTCCTCCGTCGTGCCCTGATATCAGGACTACATCGGCTTTTGCCTTGGTTACACCTGCAGCGATCGTTCCCACCCCTGCTTTGCTCACCAGTTTCACATTGATTCTCGCCTGGCGATTGGCATTCTTCAGATCAAATATTAATTGTGCAAGGTCTTCAATTGAATAAATATCATGGTGTGGAGGAGGAGATATCAATCCTACACCCGGTGTAGCATGACGGACCCTGCCAATCCAATCATCGACTTTATGTCCAGGTAACTGGCCGCCCTCGCCGGGTTTTGCCCCTTGTGCCATTTTAATTTGTAATTCGTCGGCCTCGGTCAGATAAAGACTCGTGACACCGAACCTTGCGCTTGCCACCTGCTTGATGGCGCTTCGCATCGAGTCGCCGTTAGCAAGCGGTTCATATCTTTTTTCGTCTTCACCACCTTCACCAGTGTTACTTTTTGCACCGATACGATTCATTGCGATCGCCAGTGTCGTATGCGCTTCCCAGGAAATAGAACCAAAGCTCATCGCTCCAGTAGCAAAACGCTTATAAATATTTTCAGCAGGCTCTACTTCATTTATGTCGATGGAGGCTCTTGTCGATTTGAATTGAAACAGGCTTCTTAACGTACAGGCTTTCTCACTTTGATCGTTGACGAGTTTGGAATATTTTTTAAAAATGCTGTAGTCATTTCTTTTCGTGGAGTCCTGCAAAAGATGAATCGTCTGAGGATTGAATAAATGGAATTCGCCTTTTCTTTTCCATTGATAGACTCCGCCTGTGGGTAGCCGGTCAACCGGGATATCTTTTTTACTGAAAGAAAAGAAATGCTTGGTCAGCGTCTCCTTTGCAATTTCATCCAGGCCCATGCCTTCGATCCGGGACGTTGTTCCGGAAAAATATTTGTTTACGACATCTTTGTTCAAGCCCAGTATTTCAAAAATCTGCGCGCCCTGGTAAGATTGCAACGTTGAAATCCCCATTTTAGAGAACACTTTCAACAAACCATCTTTCACGGCCTTGATATAATTCTTTTTTAACTGGTCTTCATGTTCTTCGGTTTGCAATCTGCCTGTCTCTTTCATATCACGTATCGTTGACAGGGCGAGATATGGGTTGATAGCTGTGGCCCCAAAACCGATAAGGCAGGCGAAATGATGGACTTCCCACACATCACCAGCTTCAACGATAAGACCTACCTGGCCACGCATGCCCTTGCGGATGAGGTGATGATGGATAGCAGATGTAGCAAGCAGGGAAGGAATAGGAGCGTGGTTGGAGTCTATAGCCCTGTCCTGCAGTATCAGTACTTTGAATCCATCTTCGACGGCATCGACTGCATATTCGCAGACACGGTCCAACGCCGATTTTAAAGAACCGGGTTTACCATCGGCCCGGAAATAGCATTGTAGTGTTTTTGCCTGGAACTGGCCGGTATCGATGCTCCTGATCTTTTCGAGATCATGGTTATTTAGCACGGGTTGTTTTAATGCTACGCTGTGGCAGGTCAATGGATCTTCCATCAACATATTACCGTTATTGCCCACAAATGTTGCCAGTGACATCACGAGACGTTCCCGTATCGGATCGATAGGTGGATTGGTAACCTGTGCAAATAATTGCTTGAAATAACTGCTAAGATGCTGTGGTTGCTCACTCAGGATTGCAAGTGGGGTATCAATACCCATTGAACCCACCGGTTCTTTTCCCTCAATGGCCATGGGGGCAATGATGCTATCAAGATCTTCGGTTGAATAACCGAAAGTTTTCTGGTATTTGAAAACCTGGTCATGTTCAAGATGAGTAAACATCACTCTCGGCTCTGGTAATTCTTCCAACCGGATCTTGTATTTATTTAACCATTCTCCGTAAGGCTTTTGAGAGCAAATCTGTTTTTTCAATTCTTCATCGCTGATGATCTTTCCTTTCTCCATATCCACAATGAACATCTTGCCCGGTTGAAGTCGTCCTTTTTCCTTGATGATCGAAGGGTCAACTGGTAATACACCGGTCTCGGAAGCCATGATTACGCGGTCATCCGTAGTCACACAATATCTCGAAGGACGCAATCCATTGCGATCGAGTGTAGCGCCAATAACTTTTCCGTCGGTGAATGAGATGGACGCAGGGCCATCCCAGGGCTCCATAAAGGATGAATGGAATTCATAAAAAGCTTTCTTAACCGGGTCCATTTCGGTATTATCATCCCAGGCTTCGGGTATCAGCATCATCATTACATGTGGTATCGAGCGACCGGTCAGCGTCAGCAATTCAATCATGTTGTCCAGGCATGCTGAATCACTTTGTCCTTCTGTCACTATCGGTAGCAGCATCTCCATTTCTTCTTTGCTGAAATAAGGAGATGTAAAACATTTTTCACTTGTCTTTAACCAGTTCAGGTTACCCTGTAGCGTATTGATCTCCCCATTATGCGCTATAAATCGGAAAGGCTGCGCGAGTTTCCAGGAAGGAAAGGTGTTGGTAGCAAAACGGGAATGAACCAATCCAAATGCGCTTACCACCCGTTTATTGCTGAGATCGGGGAAATAGCGCCTTACCTGTAGGCTGGTCAATTGCCCTTTATACACGATCACCTTATAAGAGAGCGACGCAATGTAAAAACCGATTGCGTCTTTCTTTACTGTTTCATGAATAGTATGTGAAGCGTAATTGCGGAGAACAAATAATTTTCTTTCAAAATCATCAGGATTGGAGATATGATCCGGGCAGGCAATAAATACCTGTTCCATTTCCGGTTCGACCGTCAAAGCTGTATAGCCAATATCATCCTTATTTACGGGAACTTTCCGGTAAGCCAAAACCTCCAGTCCCAGCTTCTCCGCCGAACGATTAAATATATCCCGGCATTCTTCCCTCAATCGTATTTCCTTTGGAAAGAAGATCACGCCCACTCCGTATTTGCCATAGGAAGGCAAATGAACACCGAGTTTCAGGCATTCATCAAAGAAGAATTCGTGGGGCATTTGGATCATAATACCCGCACCATCACCGGTATTATTCTCGCAACCGCATGCTCCGCGATGCTCCATGTTCTCCAAGACCGTCAGCGCATCGGAGATAATGGGATGAGATTTGCTTCCCTTGATATTGGCTATAAAACCAATTCCGCAGGAATCGTGCTCATAAGATGGATGATACAGACCAGTGTTGCCCGCCATACGTAATCGTTTTTTTTAAAAAAATATATTTAGCCCCGCGTTAATGTGCGGGATGACCGTCTGGGACAAGCAATGCAATCAAAATACTAAAACAGGGTGGTTTTTAACAGGTGGTGGATCATTACTTGCTCACACGAAACCCACAGGTCAGTCGTGAGTCAGAATCTTTATAGCTCGATCTCCCACTAATGACTAAAGACTATCGACTTCTGGGCCGGTACTCCAGACTCTGCACTCCCGGCCTGGGCTCCAGACTAGACCAGGTATCCAAATAGGGTATCGTTCTTATTTAGCTCCGTGTAATTTATTTTGAACGACTGCATTTTCTTTAGCAACAGGTCGTAGTCTTTCTTCGACTGTAGTTCTATTCCTACCAATGCAGGCCCGTTCTCTTTATTGGTCTTTTGCATGTATTCAAAACGTGTAATATCGTCTGTTGGTCCCAAAACGTTGGTGACAAATTCTTTCAGGGCTCCCGGTCTTTGTGCAAAATTGATCAGCAGATAATGCTTTAGTCCTTCATATTGCAGGGAACGTTCCTTGATTTCCTGCATCCTGTCTATATCATTATTGCTTCCACTAATAATGCAAACAATATTCTTGCCTTTTATTTCTTCTTTAAAATCA
>VBAT01000064.1:76917-80997 GCA_005884665.1 Bacteroidota bacterium | reverse complement strand
AACAATTTGCGCAACAAGATTCTTCACAGAGTCTGCGCAGTTGTTAATAGAGGAACCCCCTATGTGAATATCAAAAAATATAGAACCATGGAAAATGTAGCTTAAAGGCCAAAAATAAATTTGTTTTAACCATAGAATGCAGAAAAAAGGCTCCGTGGCTCTCTGCTGCTACCCTGGTGATGTCGAAGCAAGGCAGGCTGGGCACGGCTTATTCACCTTCCGTGGCCCTCTGTGGCCATTCAACCGCTTACAAAGTATTTTTGCCAAACCCGGATCAGGCTTCTAAATTTGTCCTTCAATCTTTCGAATTATGAAAGTCAGGGCCGTCCTCATGCTCTAAGGGCAATTATATCGATCACTGTTGGAATGGCTTCGCCATCCCGTTTTCTTTTCATTTATTAATTACCATTAACTATTTTGTATGTCGCAAAAGTCTATGACTTCAACCAGGCCTTCTATATTCAGTCTTATAAAACAAGCACTCCGCGGCGGCGAACATGATTACACCAAGGGTAGTATCCGGCAGGCTATCGTTTTACTGGCCATACCAATGATACTTGAACTGAGTCTTGAAAGTGTATTCGCCGTGGTAGATATGTTTTTTGTGGGCAAACTGGGCTCTCATGCCATTCAAACAGTTGGCCTCACGGAATCTGTCATCACTATTCTCTACACAATCGCTATCGGGCTTAGCACGGGGGCAACGGCCATGGTGGCAAGAAGGATCGGCGAAAAAAATCCCGAGGGTGCAGCTCATGCAGGAGCCCAGGCAATTATTCTTGGCGCGGCAGTGACCATACTTGTCAGCATTGCGGGTGTTGTGTTTGCAAAAGATATACTTCGCATCATGAAGGCTGCACCGGATGTCATCGAAGAAGGTGTTGTCTTTACCCGTATCATGCTGGGAGGAAGCCTTGTTATCATTTTACTCTTCCTGATCAATGGTATATTTCGCGGCGCAGGAGATGCGGCTATTGCTATGCGCAGCTTATGGATCGCCAGCGGTATCAACATTTTTCTTTGTCCCATGCTGATCAATGGCTATGGCCCATTTCCCGAACTGGGACTAAAAGGAGCAGCTATTGCTACTACGATCGGCCGTGGTATAGGTGTGTTGTATCAATGTTATCATCTATTCGGAAAAAAAGGTGTGATCAAGATCAGGGCCTGGCATTTCAAATGGGATTTTCCTGTTATGAAAACACTGGTGGAAATTTCATGGCCGGCGGTCTTCCAGTTTTTCATGGCCTCGGGAAGTTGGATCATCTTGGCGAGACTGGTAGCTGAAACCGGGGGCACCGAAGCCAGCGCCGGCTACCAGATAGCGATCCGCAATGTTGGATTTTTCATTTTGCCTGCATGGGGACTGAGCAATGCAGCGGCAACACTGGTAGGGCAAAACCTGGGGGCCAAACAACCGGACCGTGCAGAGAAAAGCGCTATCCTTACTTTAGAATATAACGCTATTTTCATGACAGGGGTAATGCTTTTCTTCCTGCTGTTGGCATCGCCTGTTATCGGCATTTTCACAAAAGATGAAGAAGTACACCGCTATGGAACCCTGGCCCTTCAGACGATCGGTAGCGGCTATATTTTTTATGGTATTGGCATGGTAATGATCCAGGCGCTCAATGGTGCGGGTGATACTAAATTGCCGACATGGATAAACTTTATTGGCTTCTGGCTTTTCCAGATACCATTAGCTTATTTATTGGCCAAGGTATTTCATCTCGGCCCGATGGGTGCTTTTATTTCCATTCCTGTCGCTGAAACAGCTATTGCTGTCGCTGCCTATATTATCTTCAAAAAGGGAAAATGGAAAGAAGTAAAAATCTGATTTGATTTTGGAACATCCGTTTTGCAAAGGGTATTTTTTATAGTGGAAATACCCTTTGTCATTCACTATATACTGGTTGCAGGATATTATGTAGTAGTTTTTCCCGTAGCTACTATTTTACTCTTACCGTAATTGTTCGTAAGACAGTATAAAACAGCTTTTTATTGCTTGCATTTGCTATAAGTGCACACTATTTTTGTTCAGTACCACGTTTTTAAATCATAATCTGTATCCCCTTTGAGAAAACTCATTGCATATATTTCTATTTCCTGCATTGCAGTTCTAAGTAGCAGTTTTACCGCACTACCAGGAATCGGGAAAGAACATCTTACAGCAATCATCCCGGTGATAATGGACAAAGGAAAAGAAATTGCCGAAAAAGCCTCCTTATTATATGATCGTTTGAATCTTCGTAACCTGGGCCTTTCACCTGAAGCATTTAATTATGCTTATCGCGGATATGAATATCTCCTGGATAAAAACCTGGTAAATGATTCTGCGTACCTGACCATCTGTGACTTCACGCAATCATCCAAACAAAAAAGACTTTACCTGATCGATATGCTCGATAATAAGATCCTGTTGAATACTTATGTTGCACATGGCCATAATTCAGGCGGTGAATATGCAACACGTTTCTCGAACCGGTTGCGATCAAAGCAAAGCAGCCTGGGTTTTTATGTTACCCAAAACACTTATGTAGGTGAACATGGTTTATCCTTAAGAATGGAAGGGCTGGAACCCGGCTTTAATGACAAAGCTTACAGGCGGGCTATTGTACTGCATGGGGCCAGTTACATCGGTAACGGATCTACCGGTAGAAGCTATGGATGTCCCGCGGTCCCCAAAAATGAAAGCAAGCAGATCATCAATACCATTAAGAACGGAACGTGCTTATTTATCTACCATCCCGACAAAAAATATCTCCAGGGATCAAAAATATTAAACGACTGATTGGACACAACAAGGATGGATGATAATAACAGCCCAACTAACCCTATGGTTGGGCTTTATTTTTTTTCTGATCTTCTTTGGGTGCTCAGTTTCTGCCGGACTGCAACTTCCCGCGTGAACGAGTCATTGCGAGGCAACAACAGTTGAATGGAAAAAGGGCGATCGTTGCCGACGCAATCTATAGAAACCTAAACACAAAGGTTCACCAGGACTTCCTTCGCTCTCGATCTGTTTCCCGATCTACTCCCTTGGTGGTCGAATACCGATCCCTTCTTTTTTTATAGCCTCGGAAATATTTTTCGCAAAGGCTATCGCCTGCTTTCCATCGCTGTGTATACAAATGGTGTCAGCGATTATCGGGATTGTTTTACCGGAGAGAGTGGTGACAGTTTTCTGTTTTATCATTTGCAAGACCTGCCGCGTCGATCGATGCGCATCTTCTATTAATGCTCCGGGTTGCGATCTTGGGGCAAGGCCACCGTCATCCAGGTACGCCCGGTCTGCAAATACTTCGCTCGCTATCTTCAACCCGATCTCGCTGGCTTTTGTAAGAGAATGACTATTACTTAACCCGAACAGGACGAGATTCTCGTCAAAATCTTTTACAGCTTTTGCAATCGTTGCGGCGAGAACCGGATCCTTTGCCGACATATTGTACAGGGCGCCGTGCGGCTTTACATGATTCAGCTTTACCGGGAAGCCTTCAGCTATTTCCTCAATGATGAGCAACTGTTGCATGATCAGATCATAAATCTCATTGGATTCTAAATCCATTTCATTCCTGCCGAAGTTCTCCTTATCAAAAAAAGAAACATGTGCACCGACTGCCACATTATGATTCACCGCCTGTTCGATTGTTTGCCAGATGGTTTTTTCATCCCCCGCATGGTAACCACAAGCGATGTTGGCAGAAGAAATAAACGGCATGATGTATTCATCGTTGCCAATACCTTCACCCATATCGCAATTGAGATCTACCGACCCATACGGTCCGGTTCCTGCTGAAATTTCGGAGCGCTTAGCCATCGAGCAATTGTTCCAGTTTGAATTTACAGGCGTTTTGCAACTGCAATAAATGTTGCTGCTGTTTTATATACAGCTCTTCGGCTGTAAGCTGGTCAGTAAAACGGAAACAAAACTGGTCTCCCGGTTTCATCTGACCCAGCCTCGAATGATGAACCGATATGACATGAGCCAACCGCGGATAGCCACCGGTGGTCTGGTGATCCGCCATCAAAACTATCAACTGGCCATCAGGTAATAATTGAACGGTCCCAAAACTCACGGCT
>VBAT01000064.1:18260-76827 GCA_005884665.1 Bacteroidota bacterium | reverse complement strand
AACCCATGCGGTCGGAATGATTCGTAATAAGGAACGATTCCTCGAAGAATTTTTGCCTTGACGGATCACTCAACCAATTCCACTCATGTCCTGGCAAAGCCCATATCTCTCCGCGGTGATTATTTCCCCAGTCATTGTCGGCTTTCCAGGGCAATATTTCAAATTCCTTTTTTTCCAGTAACGGACAAAGATCCACGTCTTTGCGGAAGGCGATCTCATCGTCTTTTTGCAAAATCCTTCCTTTATAACCACCTGCCTCAGCTTTCAGGTGTGTGCTCGAACTGTTTAACCAGGGTTCTGTGCCAAGTCCTCCATGTACAGCCAGGTAAGCCCTTGCCCCATTGATGGCTTTATGAAACTGCAGGATGCTATACTTGCTTACCAGCACTGGACGCATCCCGGGGATCTCTTCGCCATTTAATGTAGCTGAAAAATCGGCGCCGGTGATTGCGATCAATGAAGGTTGCTCGAAGAAAAAAGCAGAAGCGGGGAAATGCAATTCAATAACCGCCTCGGTTGTTTCATTGCCGACAAGAATATTAGCCACCTGCGCAGATACCTTGTCCATCGCTCCCCCTGGATTGATACCCGCATGTTGCCACCCGTAGCGGCCCAGGTCCTGGATGGTGTCCATTACACCTGCTTTAATAACTCGCAAATTCATTTTTGGTGATTGAAGTGAACTGGATCCTGTCGCCAGCCATCAATAATGCTGGTTGCTCTTTTTGCGCATCAAATAGTTTCAGGGGTGTTCGCCCGATTATCTGCCAGCCTCCCGGAGATGCCATCGGGTAAATACCGGTTTGCCGGCCGGCGATGCCCACGCTTCCGGCAGCAACCGGCTGCGGTTGAGGTTTACGGGAGACCACGATCCTTTCGTCCACTTCACCGAGATAACAAAACCCCGGCAGGAAGCCAAGCATATAAACGCGATACTCCCCTGAACTATGAATTCGTATCACTTCTTCGACAGCAATATCCTTTTGCCTGGACAACGCTTCGATATCCGGGGCGAATTCAGGCTCGTAACAAACCGGGATCGTAATAAGCCTGGTCTCTTCATTATTTATAATAGAAGGCTGCTCCAGTTTTTCCTGCAGTCGGGCGCTTATCCAGTCATAAACCGTCGTGCCAGCTGGAATGGACTTCCTCAATTGAAACAGGTCGTAATAAATGGTAAGGGAGCTGTAGGCAGGAACCGCTTCGATCATTCCGGCAATCGGATTTTGTTGCAATTGCCGGAACAGGTAAAGCACCTGTTGATTTATAGATTCATCAATAATATTTCCAAAATCAATGGTCAGGGCTGAATCGCTGATAGGAAAAATGCTATGTCTGGGTGATCCCGGCATTGGTTGTGCCTGTAACTTAAAACAATTATGCGGAATTTTGAGCAAGGAAGAGTGTGGAATAGAGCCTGCCTGCGTATTGTCGCCAAAGGCTTTGGCCGTGCGCCGTCGCTGAAGCTATTGCGCAAGAGACCGGCGACCGGCGGCCAGGCGGGAGCGGGGAAAAAAGACCAAATCGGAGGAGACATCGCTCTTTGCACTGTTTCTCCGCACTTCTTTTCCGGAATGTTTAACTTTACAACGATGCCCGGATTTAACCGCAGCGATAGTATAAATCTTTTATCCAAACTTACATTCCGTCGTGCCTGGAATGGCATTAGAGTACTGGGCAGTTATTACGTAAGTAAATGGACAAAGAGTCCTGTCCAATGGGGTTACCCCGTATCTATCTCATTCGAACCCACAACTTCCTGCAATCTTCGCTGCCCGGAATGCCCAAGCGGGTTGAGAGCCTTTACACGGCCGACCGGGATGTTGCAGAGAGATTTTTTTACCGAAACGATCGACCAGCTTTATAAAGACCTTCTCTACCTCGTATTCTATTTCCAGGGGGAGCCTTACCTGAACCCGGATTTCCTGGATATGGTAAGTTATGCGTCGGGAAAGAAAATATATACTGCAACATCTACGAATGCGCATTACCTTAACGATAACAATGCAAGACGTACCATTGAAAGTGGCCTGGATCGTTTGATCATTTCTATTGACGGAACCACGCAGGACGTGTACCAGCAATACCGTGTTGGTGGAAGGCTGGACAAAGTGCTCGAGGGCACCCGTAATATTGTGAAGTGGAAGAAGCAACTGAAAAGTAGAACACCATTTATAGTATTCCAGTTTCTCGTTGTAAAACCTAATGAGCATCAGATCGAGGATGTAAAGAAACTGGCCAAAGAAATAGGAGTAGACGACGTGTGGTTCAAGACAGCCCAGGTCTACGATTATGAGAACGATCCGAACCATTTAATTCCCACCATTGATAAATACAGCCGGTATCGAAAGACCGAAAACGGCCATGAGTTCAAAGGCAAATTAGCCAATCATTGCTGGAGGCTCTGGCATGACCCTGTCATCACCTGGGATGGTTTGGTAGCACCCTGTTGTTTTGACAAGGATGCACAACACCGTCTTGGTAACCTGAAGGAAAAAACCTTTAAGGAAATATGGAACGATGGAGAGTACAAACAGTTCCGCAAAAATATCCTGAAGGGCAGGAAAAACATTGACATCTGTTCCAATTGCAGCGAGGGAACCAAAGTTTGGGAGAATTCCTAGGTTTTTCTGCCAGGTTTGACAATAAATAATTTACCGGGCATCGGTAAACTAATGGATTGTAAACAGCGATTGAGCATTAAACCAACTTTTCTATGCTTATCCCTTCTTCAGTAGCCTCCAGGCTTCAATACCAGCACAAATCACTTCTCGATCTCGTGGATGGTTTGTCTGATGAGCAGATCAGGATGCAGGTAGACACTGGCAAGTGGTCCATATTTGAAAACATCGTTCACCTCCAGACATACCAGCATACTTTTATCCGCCGGATTCGCCAAATGCTTGATGAACAGAATCCGTCTTTTGACCGCTATACTGCCGAAGCGGATCCATTATTCCATGACAACTGTGGTAAATCAACCCGGGAAATCATGCAGGATCTGCTGACAACTCGAAAGGAAATGGCCGCGGGTATCCTTTCTTTCAACGAAATTGACCTGAAAAAAACCGGCGAACACCCGGTTTATGGCAAAATGGACCTGGGGCAGTGGATGAATTTTTTTCTGCTTCACGAGGCGCATCACCTGTTTACCATATTTAAAATGGCAGCCAAGCTTAAGATTCGCGCAATCCCGCCAATTGGCGGGACAACGGCGTGACGAATGAAGTGCGGGGAAAGAGTGCGAAGAGCGGTGATTTCTCTTATTCATCTTCCCCTCGCTCCCGCTCTGTTTCTCGCTCTGCTGTTTACTTCCTTGTCATCTCCTGGTAAATGGTCGTATAAAATGAGATAAAGCCTTCAAAGAAGTTCTTGATCGATTCCGTCAGCAATTTCATGAAAAAAGAGTTTTAGATATCAGCCCAAGGTGAGGCAACAAAGTTGCTGTTTTCAGAAGATACGGCAATACCACAAAGAGGGATTTTTTATTCGTATTGCTGCATGGAGTTTGTGAATAATTTAAAAACCTTTCCAGCCGAAATACCGTTTAATCAATGTCAAAAAATGCGATCGTGCTACGGCATTCGTACGAAACGTTCTATTTTTATCGTTAAATTCTTGATCATGGGGATTGACCAGGACATACACCAGGCGAAATTTCGGAATGAGTATCAAAAAGCTGCCATTAACCTGATTTATACCTATGGATGGGTGACTGAAAAAACAAAGGAATTGTTCTCAGCGGAAGACATTACCCCCCAGCAGTTCAACATTCTACGGATTTTGAGGGGCAGTCATCCCCAACCCTTATCTACCTTGCAGATCCGTGAAAGAATGCTGGACAAAATGAGTGACACCAGCCGGATCGTGGATCGCCTGATCGCCAAAGGACTTGTTAAAAAAGGGCTTTGTAAAAAAGATCGGAGGCTGGTAGATATCACGATTAGCGATAAAGGACGGAAATTGCTGGAGAAATTCGATGCCCGGCAGGACGAGTTGGATGGTATCCTTGGCAACCTTAGTAAAAAAGAAGCTGTCATTTTAAGTGATTTGTTAGATAAGATCCGTGACCCCAATGAATAAATTAATGCATTTTCCACCGATGAAACGAACATACTTATTTGTCTGTATTTTATTTGCATTCCCTTTTTTCCTGGCGGCACAGCCAAAACCGCCGATGTTTGAGTTCCGCGGCGTCTGGATAGCCACCGTAGACAATATTGATTGGCCTTCAAGAGGCATGGTGAATGTCGACAGTCAGAAAGCCGAATTTATCCGGCAACTGGATATGCACCAAAGAAATGGTATGAACGCGGTGATCGTGCAGGTAAGACCTGCCGCCGATGCATTTTACCCTTCGAAATACGAACCCTGGAGCCAATGGCTTACAGGTGTACAGGGCCGGGCCCCCTCACCTTATTATGACCCACTCCAGTTTATGATCGATGAGGCACATAAACGTGGTATGGAGTTTCATGCCTGGTGCAATCCTTACCGAGCCAATTTCAATATTCCCAGTTCGTCGATCGCCCCGGATCATATCACGAGGAAACATCCCGAGTGGTTCATTACCTATGGGGAAGCCAAATATTTTGATCCGGCCAATAAGCAGGCACGGGAGTTCGTGGTGAATGTTATTAGTGATATTGTACGGCGCTACGACATAGACGCGATTCATATGGACGACTATTTTTATCCCTATCGCATTCCCGGCAAAGAATTTCCTGATGATGTATCGTACAAGCGCTCTGGTAGCAACCTTTCCAAACCGGACTGGCGCAGGAGCAATGTTGATACGATCATCCGCATGATCAGTACCTCTATAAAAAACATAAAGCCTTATTGCAAATTTGGGATATCACCGTTCAGTGTCTGGCGAAATAAAAATGTAGATCGCGACGGTAGTGATACACAATCCGGCGTAAGCAACTACGACGACCTGTATGCGAATATTCTCCTCTGGCTGCAGGAAGGTTGGATAGATTATGTGGCGCCCCAACTCTATCTTGAGATCGGCCATGATAAGATCGCATACGAAAAGATCCTGGACTGGTGGAGTAAACATAGTTATGGCCGTCATATTTATATTGGTCACGGGATCTACCGGGTCAATGAAAGAAATAAGGCCTGGAAGAACGTAAATGAATTGCCCAACCAGATAAAACTCCTGCGCAGCTATCCCAATGTGCAGGGAAGCATTTATTTCAGCAGCACTACTTTTAATAGCAACCCAAACGGCTGGAACGATTCCCTGCAGAATAATTATTACAGGACACCTGCCGTTGTACCTCCGATGGGATGGTTACCTCCAAAAGAAAAATCCGAATATTAGAATTATGAAATTCGAACAAAGAAAGTAGACAACTCTTTTGGGGTTTTCATGTTTGTGTCCCGATAGC
The DNA here is from genome assembly GCA_005884665.1 of Bacteroidota bacterium. GTDB lineage: Bacteria > Bacteroidota > Bacteroidia > Chitinophagales > Chitinophagaceae > VBAT01. The sequence continues at coordinate 71,428 of VBAT01000064.1, read as the reverse complement.
TATCGGAATCGGGTTTTAGTATAGCGGTTTGAACGAACTCGCCTTTTCGAATTTCGCATTTTAAATCTTCAGATTTAGTACATCGGCTTGGATGAATTTGGCTTCTGCTCGAGATAATCTACATAGCCCAGGGAGCCAAGCCTGAATCGCAATGGAATGGAAATGGCTTTTTCTAATTGAATTTCCTGCCGGCAAAAAAAGCTGAGATGACCGGAATAAAACGACCCGGGCAGTATATACAGCGGCAGAGCTGGCGAGGGTTTATACTGATTTTTTTCAAAAATTTCTGCAGAAATTTTTTGAAGGTCTTTAGACCAGAAGTTGTACACAATTCCCGGAGCTACCGAGGGGTGATTTATTGCCGGATAGTTGATTTTGTGGGGTTTTGACTGTGAAAAAATTTCCCCGTTAAAAAATAATATCAACACAACAACAAATAGTATGGGTCGTTCCGACATGCGTATTGCTTTTGTTTTGTAGTTTTACGGCTCGATTTTTGCTAATTGGCCGGATTTTTGAAAAATTTCCAGCCTCAAAGCACCATTTCAAAATTAACTATGGCCCTTAGCCAAACATTACAGCAGAAGTTACTACAAAAATTGTCGCCGCAGCAAATTCAGTTGATGAAATTGTTGCAGGTGCCTACTGCCAATCTCGAAGAACGTATAAAAGAGGAGCTGGAAGAAAACCCGGCCCTTGAACTGGACGAAGAAAAGCACGAGGACTCGGCCGAGGAGCTCAAAGACGAATTTAGCGAGAACGCCGAGACTGAATATGACGAGAAGGACGGCAGCCAGGATGACTACGATGATGTGGATGTAAGTGAATACGTGAGAGATGGAGATGATGATGTTGCGGATTACAAGCTTCGGGACGATAATTATCCTGAGGAGGACGATAAAAAACAACTTCCTTTTAAAACAGAGACCAGTTTTTATCAAACTATGCTCGATCAGTTGGGCATGCTTAAGCTGGATGAAAAACAGCATAAGATAGCAGAGCAGATAGTGGGAAGTATTGATGAGGATGGTTACCTGCGCAGGGAAACCTCTGCGATCGTTGATGATCTTGCTTTTCGCCAGAACATAATTTCTACCGAAGAAGAAGTGGAAACGATCATTCAAAGGATCCAGCATTTTGATCCTCCCGGAGTGGCTGCAAGAGACCTGCAGGAATGTTTGTTATTGCAATTGCAACGGCAAAAGAATGAGGGTAAGGATGTAGATACAGCCATTCTTGCATTAAAGAAATACTTCGACGAGTTCACCAAAAAGCATTACGAAAAGATCCAGCGCGGCCTGGGAATAGATGAGGACCAACTGAAACAGGTGATGCAGCAGATCATCCGGCTGAATCCAAAACCCGGAGGTACTGTAGGTGGAATGAATAAGGCAGAGAGTTATGTGGTGCCTGATTTCTTCATCTTTAATAATGCGGGCAAACTGGAATTGACGCTCAACTCACGCAATGCACCCGAACTCCGTATCAGCGAAGGGTACCGCGACATGATGAAAGAATATGACCGCGGAGCAAAAAAAGATAAACGACAGAAGGAAGCCGTTCTTTTTATCAAACAGAAAATAGATGCGGCTAAATGGTTCATTGATGCTATCAAACAGCGCCAGCATACCCTGCTGAGCACGATGACCTCGATCATGAATCACCAGCATGATTTTTTCCTTACTGGTGATGAAACTACCTTAAAGCCGATGATCCTGAAAGATATCGCGGAAAAAACGGGGTTGGATATTTCTACCGTGAGCAGGGTCGCCAATAGCAAATTTGTACAAACAGAATTCGGGACCTATCGTCTAAAATTCTTTTTCAGTGAATCACTAAGCACTGACAGCGGAGAAGAGGTTTCGACGCGGGAAGTAAAAAAGATCCTGAGCGACCTGATAGAGGCAGAAAGCAAGAAACGTCCTTTGAGTGATGAACGGCTTACAGAATTGTTGCAGGAGAAAGGTTATAATATCGCCCGTCGTACGGTAGCTAAATACAGGGAGCAGCTCAATATACCCGTGGCCCGTTTGAGGAAAGAGCTTTAGCATCCATTTTACGAGGGACTGCCAACTTATTCTTCCGGATAGTTTCCAATACTTTTTCACTCCAGTAAACCGGTATTTCGGAATAACCGGAAGCGCTGATAGCTTCTACCCATAAGGTATAGTCTTTATTATCCTTGAGGTGTTTATAGAATTTCTTTTTTGTCATCAGCCTGCAAAAATCAACATAGGAGGCCAGTGAATCGGGATATTGTTTATAGCGAGTCTTAATGTGTTGTGTCTTTAGCAGGTTATTTTTCCCAACCATTCCAAAATGATTGTGTAGTAGTTTACAATTGCGGCTTGTACCGGAACCTGATTCCAATATAGCAACACCTAAGATGATCGAAGTGGGAACTCCATATACCTGTGAAAGCGAATCTGCGAGCGGACGATATTTTTTGACGTATTTGGACTGGGCAAATAGAGTTTGGCAGCCGGCGGACAGCAAAACGAGCAGCAATAGTGTGGGCATTCGGGGAAGCCGAAAGGCCCTGGTGAATTTCTTCATAGTATCGGAATATTGGCGTTCTATACGGGCTAAATATACAAAATCGGTTCGCTTTTTTATAATCCTTTACTTTGCGGTATTGTCCCAATTTTTAATACAGGGAACCGTAAAGGCACAAAAGCAGGATGTAGCACTAAGTGATCTTCGTGAGCCTTAGTGTCTTAGCTCTTCCTCGTTGAAAGCCCGAAAAGCGAAAATTGGATAACAGGTAGTTATTAAAAATGCTAAAAGATGTCCACAAGGCTTATTGTTGATAATACCAGCCAGTTACATGAATTGGAAGAACGTTCGCAACCAATACAGGTAATTGCGAAAATTATTTCATACCTGTTTCATCCGGTCTGTGTACCTATTTATATTATATTATTCCTACTTTATATTCATCCGACCATCTTCAATGGGTTTTCTGCCTGGGAAAAAACGGTGGTTCTTTTACAAGCGATCGTACCGTACGTCTTGTTTCCGGTTGTAACCATTCTTTTATTAAGAGGCTTGAATTTTATCAGCTCCTTTTATCTCGTGACTCGAAAGGACCGCATCATTCCTTATGTAGCCTGCCAGCTCTGGTATTTCTGGATCTGGAATGTCTGGAGAAACATTTCGGGGTATCCAAGGGCGGTGCCAAAAGAATTAATTGTGCTGGCCCTGGCAATTTTCCTGGCTTCTGTCATTGGCTTTCTCGCAAACATTTATATAAAGATCAGCATGCATGCCATGGCGATGGGACTAATGGTAAGCTTTCTCATCATGCTGGCTGTTCGCGAGTCGACCAATTTTGGAATATATCTTTCATTTGCTTTCCTAATTGCGGGTTTGGTCTGCACAGCCCGTTTTATCTGCTCAGATCACAGTAAAAAAGAAATCTATGGCGGGCTATTCGCCGGAATTCTGTCGTTAGTTATCGCTGCGTTCTTCGTGTAAAAAACAAAAAAGATGTAGGAAAAAGCATCAAAATTATTAGTATTATATTACTAAATAGTTTAGCTTTGAATTGTTGGTGAATATCCCAGTTTTACTTTCACGCGACGACGCAACGAATGGCCTATGGCTGGATATGCGTGGCGTCTTTGTCCCGTCAAATGGCGGGATGGCGTGAAATAAATTTCCACCAGGATACTATCTAACCGTTAATAAGTTTATATAATTCGCAACTCGTAAATCCTAATTTTGAAGTATGGCAAAAACAGAAAAAACCACCGATATGTCAAACAATAGTGAAAAGTTGAAAGCGCTAAAGCTTACAATGGACAAAATCGAAAAAGATTTCGGGAAAGGAAGTGTGATGATGATGAATGAAAAAGCGGAAACCCTGCAGGACGTTGTATCCACCGGTTCCATCGGGCTCGATGTAGCCCTGGGTATCGGGGGGCTGCCACGTGGAAGAGTAGTTGAGATTTACGGACCGGAATCATCCGGTAAAACCACACTGGCTACACATGTAATTGCCGAGGCCCAGAAAAAAGGCGGTATGTGCGCCTTTATAGATGCCGAGCATGCATTTGACAGTTCTTATGCCCAGAAATTAGGAGTAGATGTTGACAATCTCCTGATCTCCCAACCTGATTATGGTGAGCAGGCCCTGGAAATTGCGGACCGACTGATCCTTTCCGGCGCTTTGGATGTAGTAGTCATCGACTCGGTAGCTGCGTTGGTTCCCAAGAGCGAATTAGAAGGTGAAATGGGTGATAGCAAAATGGGTCTTCATGCAAGGCTGATGAGCCAGGCATTGCGCAAACTCACGGCAACCATTTCAAAAACAAATACGATCTGCATATTCATCAACCAGCTCAGGGAAAAGATCGGGGTGATGTTCGGCAATCCTGAAACCACTACCGGTGGTAATGCCCTGAAATTCTATGCTTCCGTGCGGCTCGATATCCGGCGCAGCTCTCAGATAAAGGACGGTGATGAAGCTATAGGCAACCGTGTCAAAGTAAAAGTCGTCAAGAACAAGGTCGCCCCACCCTTCCGTGCAGCCGAGTTTGATGTTATTTTTGGCGAAGGAATTTCCAAGACCGGTGAGATCATTGACATGGGAGTAGAGCTGGGAATTGTTCAGAAAAGCGGTAGCTGGTTCAGCTACAATACAGACAAACTGGGACAGGGCCGCGATTCAGTGAAACAGTTATTGATAGATAATCCCGAACTGGCTAAAGAGATTGAGTTGAAGATCAGGGAGAAAATAAAGGAAATGCAGGCTGTTTAATACAGTCTTACAGATATAAAACAATGGTTAGTAAGTTTTGACCGTTCCGCTAAACCGGAACGGTTTTTTTTCGTTATCCTTAATTTAACAATCGAACACGTAAATCAATGTTTGAACATTGTATATTTGTTTTTGTTGTACAAACCATAACCCAGCTACAATGCCTGTAAAAAAAAGAAGACCCTGGCTGAAGAAGATACTGATAGGAATACTGGTTATTGTAGTTATCCTGGCAGGAGTTTACTGGTATTATGCAACGGAAAAATTTTCAGATACCAAGACGACAAAAGCCGATTTTACTATCAGTGCGCAGGATTTTATTGCTGAGTTTAATAAGGACCTGAAAGCGGCCAACGAAAAATATACGGACAAGATCATTGTGCTGAATGGAAAGGTGTCCGATGTAGAATCAGCAGACACCACGGTGAACATAAAATTTGTGGACCCTGCAACGGCATCGTATGCCATTTTCGCTTTCCAGTCGCAGCACCTTGTTGAGGCTAAAAGTGTGAAAGCAGGAGATAGCATATCAATCAAGGGTTCCTGCAGCGGGGGGATCTTTAGCCAGATACTTGAGACTACGGCTATCAGTTTTAAAAGATCGACTTTAAACAACTAGAGCGGGAAACAGAGCGGGAGCGAAGAAGCAGCACAAAATCTTACAATGAAATCAAGTAAATAAAACACCCATTCAAAACCTAAACAAATGAAAAAAACAATTCTTTTTGCCTCATTTCTTGCATTGACCGGCGGATTATTCGCCCAGAAAAAGATCACCACCTCAGCGACAGTGAAGTTTGACGCCAGCACCTCGATCGATAATTTGCCAAAGGCGGAAAACAAAACTGTTATCGCTTCCCTAAATACATCCACCGGCGCCATCGCTTTTGAGGCGGCCGTTAAAAACTTTGCTTTTTCAAATCCGATGATGCAGGACCATTTTAATGGAGGCAGCTGGATGGAATCCGATAAATATTCCACCTTTACTTACAAAGGCAATATCACGGATCTTTCTGCGGTCGATTTCACAAAGGACGGGACCTACCAGGTGAAAACCGACGGCATACTCTCAATAAAAGGAGTTGAGAAAAAATTATCAACCCCGGCTACTATTACTGTTAATGGCGGCACGATCACGGCAAATGCTGATTTTTCTGTCAAACTTTCAGACTATGGCATTGGCGGCGCCCCGGTTGACGGAGGTAAAGTATCGAAAGAGCCAAAGATCAATGTAACGGCTGAATTAAAATAAACAGGGAATATTTTATTAATAGAGGCTGTCCAAAAGGTACTAGAGTTATTCTCACGCCACGGCGCTACGACGCAACGCTTGAAAACCTACCTTTAGGACAGCCTCTTATTTTAATACCTGTTTATGCAAACAAGAAAATTAGCTGCACGCAAACATGTGGCCCTCGTGGCACATGATCATAAAAAGAACGAGCTCATCGAATGGGCTTTTTATAACCGAACAACATTATCGAATCATAAATTATGCTACAGGCACAACAGGCAGCATGCTGGAGAAGGCCATTGATCAGCCCGTTACCAAATTCCTCAGCGGACCTCTTGGTGGTGACCAGCAGATCGGCGCCAGCATTGCCGAAGGCCGGATCGATGTACTGATCTTCTTCTGGGATCCGATGGAAGCGCAGCCCCATGATCCCGATATCAAAGCGCTATTACGCGTAGCCGCTACCTGGAATATTCCCGTAGCCTGCAGCCGGGCTACAGCCGATTTCCTGTTAACGTCTCCGTTGATGCATCAAGAGTACGAAGCGATACTGACGGATTATTCTTCGTATACGAATAGGAAACTTGGTGTTTAAAACAAAGAACCAAATTCCAAGAAACAAGACCAAAGAAATTAAAAAATAAAATATTCAACTGGAGCCTCCGAGTCCAGTTTTTGATTTATTGCTTAGGATTTATTTGGATCTTGGTTCTTTGTTACGCCATCTTTGCGACTTTGAAATCCAGGTGTTAAGTCCCGTTGGACAGTAACCTCTCGCGCGAACACGTCATCGCAAGACAACAGAAACTAAATCGGAATAGATAATTATTGCAGACGCAATCTAAAACATGCTCGAGTATTCATATCAGCTAGTTTGCGTCGGTCTGCTGGTAAATTCTTCAATGCTATAGATACTGCAGGCATCCATCGCAAAGATGGTACACTCTGCGAGGCAGAAGCCTCCGCGACTTTAAAGGCCAGGTATTCAGAATAAATGTCATCGTGTGGATACTCAATTTTTTCAACACTATGTTCAAGGTCTGGCAAAGTAAATTTCTTCTCCCAATACCTGCAAAATGGCATTGTCAATATTTTCTGAACTTACCCAATTTCCAAATTCTAATCTGACATCAAAATCTGTAGCCTTTTCCACTTTAGATGGGTTGTCCAGTATTTCCGCGAAGTATCCGTTTGCCCTGCTATAGATATTATAGTAGACAGGTATTTTATCAAATAGTATGATAGTATGAAAAAGGAAATTCAAGCGTATTATTTTGAGATTTGAAATAGTTCTAATGGTGATTGAAACTTTTAAGCCTTATCGACATGATTTAAAATGTAAAAACAGGAAATACCGCCGCAGACATATGGCCCATGTATTTATTGGCCTCGTTGATTCACCTGAGATTCGTCACCGGTATTAATAGCCGGGTTCGCGACATTAAACTCCTTTTGCTGGGATAATGGGCAACCAGCTATATAAATAACTACACAATATTATACATTTTGTGCCTTTATTTGCATAATTTATGTCCCTTTTTTTACGCATAGTTCTTAGTTTTTTTACCCTCGGTGGCCGTCAAGAGAACCAAATTAAACCGGGGGCAGTTATTAGCCGCTGCTGTTGAAGCATCAGGACTCAATAAAGAGGAAGCTGCTAAGAAAGCCGGCTATACTCGTTCTGCATACTATAAGCACATCGAAAATCCCAATCTCAGTTATCATATCCTGATAGCTTATGGTAAGGCAATCAAGCACGATTTCACTGAAGAGTTTCCTGACATGCCTAAATATGTGATGGAAGATCCTGAAACTGCGTATGGTAAACCGAAAACCATCGAAGAAGCCGTTCACATCGCCGATCACTGGAAAAACAAATACCTCGAATTGCTGGAAAAGTATAACAGGTTGATCGAAGAACGAATCGAGAGGAAATAAAAGCCACTTTTTATCTCTTCGTTAAAAATGACTGTAGTCTGCTCCTCTTCCGAGTTAAGATATCATTTTCCGGCCCTTTTTCGTCTGAAATAACAACTGTTTCGTCTGAATCTGTAACATTTACCTTTTACTCTGCTTTAGTTTTGGGCAAATAACTATGAAGGAGTTATTATCCCTTTTAAATAACATACATCCTGTTACACCACTACTGCAACAGTACCTTTTTAGGACTGTGCAACAACACCAGTTTTCAAAAAAAGACTTTCTTTTAAAGGCTGGTGAGATATCACATCGCGTATACTTCATAAAAAGGGGATTACTTAGAGCTTATTACCTGGAAAATGGCCAGGAGATATGTTCAAAATTTATGAAGGAAGGGGATCTTATTGTTTCCGTAATAAGCTTTTTTAAGCAAAAACCAGGTTATGAGTATATCCAGGCAATAGAAGATTGCGAGGTATATAGCTTACGCTATGATGAATTACAGTACATGTACAAGAACTTTCGTGAACTAAATATTATCGCGAGAGTATTGATATCGAAGTACTATGTCTTAAGCGAGCAGCGGCTATACTTTCTTAGAAAGAAAAAAGCTGCAGAACGTTACTATATGATGGTTCGTTATTTTCCACGTATTATGCTTCGCGTTCCTGATAAATACATCGCATCCTTCCTTGGCATATCCAAAGAGACTATTAGCCGCATCCGGAGCGGCAAGTATTAACTGGCTTTCTTCAGGACATTAAAAGACTTCACAAATACGCTAGCGGCAACCAATGTATAATTCAGATCAAGTCATCCAAAAGGCGATCATTTCTTGTCTACGAAAACCCAAATTTGGTCTTTAATATTGTGGAAAATAGCTGAAATCGAAAAAAAACACATGAAACTTTGGGTGAATAAACGCCACCAAAAGTTTTTTTCATCGGGTTTATTTGATTGCTATATATCAATTTCGATTGCCTAAGACTCTCGATTTTATCCGTTTTACTCCATTTTGTTGATAAATTAGTCTTATATCCGGTATGTCAATCATTGAAATTATATCCCGATCGCATGTCGATTGGAAACAGGAATTGCCAAAGCAGTTTCCTATTATCCGATTTCCGGGCGCCTCTGTTTATACTGCTGAAGCGGATTTCGGAACTGTTTGCGTTCAACGATATGAAGGCACAAACTACCATATGGACTATAGCATTTTCAGCCTCCAGCAGCAAATTGATCTTGCCGGAACTGTTACCGAGTCCGGTCTTTATACCCGCATAGTTTTGTCAGGCCTGGTTAGACAAAAATTAGACGGTTCGTTTTTGATCCAAAGGAAAAATCAGTTCCTTCTTTTTAAAACCCCGTTCAACAATTTTACATCTCTAAATTATTCAGCTAAGCTGCATATTTGTTTTGAAGCGTTCTTTTCGCTTCCGCTCATACAGGAACTTTTCGATCTGTTTCCTGCTCTCAAACTACTCTTTGATCGTAAAGAATTTGTTCCCGGCCCAATTAAATTACATTCACCTATTCACGTCGATATCGAAACCCACAACATCGTCAATAAAGTCTTGAAATGCCCATATGAAAAGGATTTGAGGACCCATTATTTTGACAGCCGTGTTCGCGATCTTTTATTCAATTTGCTCGTACAGGCAAGCAACACAAATCCGGTGGACAACGATCCGGATGATTTTGAAATGGCTGCAATCAGGAATGCGCAGGATCTAATTAGCGCAGACATTAAAAACCATTTCCAGGTTCCCGAATTATTGGGTCAAACACGGTTTAAGGTCCTGTTCAAAAAGATCTTCAACATGGGTCCCTATGAATATTTGCAACAGCAGAGAATGATAAAGGCAAAAGAGTTGCTTGAGCAAGGAATGCAGGTAAAAGAAGTGGCTGCATTGACAGGTTACCGCCTAACCCGCTTTATTAATGCTTTTAGGAACTACTACGGGACCACGCCCGGCTCTTTGTTGAGAAAACCAAAATAAAAGAGTTCACTTAAAAAATCGTCCGAAAGCATAATAGATTTTTTTGGTATCCGCTTTTTTACACCGCCATCTTTGTCTGCAATTAACCTCCATGAAGATTCAGCAATCAAAATTTATTATAGCTTCTTCAGCTTTGTTCATCCTTTTATTTGTTTATACTGCTGTATCCAAGCTTGTTGATCCGATATCTTTCCGTATTGTGTTGTCGAAATCACCCTGGATTCATGACCAGGCTTCTCTCCTGGTTTGGTTAATTCCTGTTTTCGAACTGATGGTTTCTCTTCTTTTGCTGATCCCAGCCCTTCGTTTAGCAGGCTTCATCGGGAGTCTTCTATTGATGCTCGCTTTTACAGGATACATCACCGCTATGATCCTATATGCGCCGCATCTACCCTGCGGCTGTGGTGGCATCATCCGGCAGCTTTCCTGGCGGCAGCACCTGGTAGTAAATAGTTTCTTTATAGTTCTGGCTATTGTGGCAATTGGTCTTTATCTAAATATTTCCCTCTTTAATAAACTTTTTATTGCAATAAACAGGCGAAGCCGAAAACCTGTAAACGAGTAGGCATATTTCTTCAAGAAAACTAGTTTGTATGAAAAAAAATATCTTGCCGGTACTGGCAATATTGCTGGCCCTTGGCCTGGCTTCCTTTAAAGCTGACCACAACCAGGCGCCAAAAACGACGGAAGACTATTGGTGGTATCCTGTAGAGCCCACCACGAATACGATTTCGGGTCCAAGGCTCAATTCTTCAACACAAGAAACAAAAGGTGATATGATCAATCTGCAGGATTGCCATGACACTGATACGCCTATCTGCTTGTATGGTTCCGAGGACCCGGACGTAGAAGTAGAAAGCACAGTGCCAACGGAAAACGATAATGTTCTAATAAGGTACACAGAATAATGCTATCTGCTCGCAATAGAAAGAGGTTGTTCAAGTGTCTTCCATACTAGGTATCAATTTGATCTTTACGCTTCAAACAACCTCTTTTTCATTTCTTTTTTATTACCAGTACATCCAGCATACACATTTTTTCCTCTAACAGAAGGCCATATCTCTTTAATTCAGTTTGCAGTTTTTCAATGGAAGGATAGTCAAGAGTCTCTGCTTTCATTACAATATCTACGTTTCCATCATAATTGACTGAGTCTATGTAGGGCACTTTAACATTGTCCTCCAAGAGGCTCTTAAGGCGTTCAGAAAAACCGGCGAAAGGAAGGTTTAGATAATATCTCAGGCTGTCATTATCAGTTGTGGTTATCGATTGATAACGAAAAGTCTTTTTAATCGGTCCACCTTTGCTGATAATCTTGTCCAGCGGTCCGGTTCGCGTTAAAACGAAGCATTTTACTTCTTTTTTTTCGATCCTTGCTTCACATTGAAAAATACGATCGAGGTCCTCTCTCAATAATTCGTATATATCCGTTTTGACATTTTCGGGGATCATCATTTGATAATTATATCTTTTTTTTGTAAAGCTGCCGACATCGGCTTTATTGTCGAATTGAACCAGGGTTCTTCCTGGACGGTCAAATACGCGTTTGTCCTTATCTAAATGATTAAATGCGATTTGATACAGGTTTTCCGGTGTCTGGGCAGCGAGACCTTTAAAAATCACACCATCATTGTTATCGGGAGTTTCTATGTGTATCTGCCCATTCCACTCGGACAAGTAAGTATAATACCGAAGTGAGGACTGCCAGCGCTTATCAAAAAAACTGGGAATATATACATTGGGAATTCTATCGGGAATTGGCGGGTTTTTATGTTTTAAATAAGCCTCGATATTTCGCGCCGTAGTACTATGACTTTCGGCCATGTACTTGATTATCCCTTTTTCGTCTATCCATACATGAAAAGGCACTCCCTGGACGGACATTAATTTGAACAGTTTTTTTTCCTTGGTAATAAACGGTACGGAAGGTTTTGTTACTCTTTTTCTTAACCGGAAAAACCGGTCTGTTGAATCTTTGGTTTGTACGCCCACAAGTATTATCTGAATCTGATCCTTAAACTTCTTTTGAAGGGAATCTACGAATGGAAATGTTTTAATACAAGAGTAACACGCCGGTCCCCAAAAATCAAGAATCACCAATTTGCCCCTGAAATCGGAAAGCCGGATAGTATCCCTGGAATAGTTATAAACTTCAGTGAACATAAAGTCAGGTACACGGTCGCCTCTATGCAGCGGTGTTAATGCGGCGGTTTTCTGACCACAAACTTTTCCGGTAACTATAGAAAGTATAAGTAAAAAAGATAGCAAACGGACGATCCTTATCCAATGATGGCTACCCTGAGGTATTTGTATTTTATTAGACAACATAATATCCAGTTTTAAAAATAAAAGACGTTAAGACGTAAAGATCAGATTGATTTCCTCTTTATTACCAGTACATCAAGCATGCACATTTTTTCCTCTAATAGAAGGCCGTATCTTTTTAGTTCAGTTCGCAGTTTTTCAATGGAAGGGTAGTCCGTGGTTTCTGCCTTCATTACAATATCTACGTTTCCCGTATAGTTGACTGAGTCTATATAAGGTGCCTTACCAATGTTCTCTATGAGTGTTTTAAGCCGCTCAGAAAAACCGGCGAACGGAAGGTTTAAATAATATCTCAGACTGTCATTGTCAGTGGTAGTTAACATATGATGATGGAAAGTCTTTTTAGCCGGTCCCCCTTTGCTTATGATCTTTTCCAGGGGTCCTATTCTTGTTAAGACGTAGCATTTTACTTCTCTTTTTTCAACCTTTGCCTGGCATTGAAAAATGCGGTCCAGGTCTTCTCTCAGCAATTCGTATATATTCGTTTTGACATATTCGGGAACCATCATTTGATAATTATATCTTTTTTTAGTAAAGCTGTCCACATCGGCTTTATTGTCGAATTGAACCAGCGTTCTCCCAGGGCGATTAAATACCCGGTTGAATTTATCCAGGTGATTAAATGCGATTTGATACAGGTTTTCAGGTGTTTGTCCGGCCCAATTTTTAAAAATCACGCCCTCTTTTTTATCAGGAGTTTCCAGGTGTATCCGTCCGATCCACTCTGAGAGGTGGGTATAATACTGAAGCGAGGACTCCCAGCGCTGATCAAAAAAACTGGTAACGTATACATTTTGAATTTTATCGGGAATTGGCGGCATTTCATGTTTTAAATAAGCTTCTATGTTTTGGGTGGTAGTATGCTTGCTATCCGCAGTGTATTTTACCACTCCTGTTTCGCCTATCCATACATGATAAGGCACCCCCCTATTAGGGAATAATTTTTCCAGTTGCCTGTTGTTAGTGATGAATGGTACGGAAGGTTTCGTTACCCTCCTTCTTAAGCGGAAAAACCGGTCGACCGAATCCTTTGTTTCCCTACCTACAAGTATTATCTGAATTTGATCATTAAATTGCTTTTGAAGAGAATCAACTAATGGAAAGGATGTTATACAATCGTAACAGATCGTGCTCCAAAAATCAAGGATCACCAGTTTGCCTCTGAAATCAGAAAGCCGGATAGTATCCTTTGAATAGTTATAAACTTCAGTGAACAGAAGGTCAGGCACACGGTCGCCTCTATGCAGCGGTGTCACTGCGGCAGTTTTCTGAGCAGATACTTTGACGGTAAAGAGAGAAACTACAAGTAAAAAGGCTAACAGACGGATGCGTCTTAGTATTTTATTAAATAGCATAATATCCAGTTTTAAATATAAAAGACGTTAAGACGTAGGATCAGATTGATTTCTTCTTTATTACCAGTACATCCAGCATGCACATTTTTTCTTCTAACAGGAGCCCGTATCTTTTTAATTCAGTTTGCAGTTTTTCAATGGAAGGATAGTCAAGAGTCTCTGCTTTCATTACAATATCTACGTTTCCGTCATAGTTGACTGAATCTATGTAAGGTAGCTGTAGATGGCTCTCTACAATGGTCTTAAAGCGTTCAGAAAACCCGGCGAACGGAAGATTTAAAAAATATCTCAGACTGTCATTATCAGTTGTGATTATCGATTTATAACCGAAAGTCTTCTTAACCGGCCCCCCTTTGCTTATGATCTTTTCCAGGGTTCCTATTCTTGTTAAGACGTAGCATTTTACTTCTCTTTTTTCAACCTTTGCCTGGCATTGAAAAATGCGGTCCAGATCTTCTCTCAGCAATTCGTATATATTCGTTTTGACATATTCCGGAACCATCATTTGATAATTATATCTTTTTTTAGTAAAGCAGTCCACATCGGATTTATTATCAAATTGAACCAGCGTTCTACCGGGGCGGTCAAATACCTGTTTGTCCTTATCCAGATGATTAAATGCGATTTGATACAGGTTTTCCGGTGTTTTACAAGCCCAGGTTTTATAAATCACGCCATCCTTTTTATCAGGAGTTTCCAGAGATATTCGTCCGATCCACTCAGATAGGTGGGTATAATATCGAAGTGAAGACTCCCAGCGCTGATCAAAAAAGCTGGTAACGTATACATTTTGAATTTTATCGGGAATTGGCGGCATTTCACGGTTTAGATAAGCTTCTATATTTTGCACCGTGGTATACCTGCTTATCGCGGTATATTTCACCACACCTGCTTCATCTATCCATACATGATAAGGTACCCCCGTGTTAGGGAATAATTTTTCCAGTTGCCTGTTGTTAGTGATGAACGGTACGGAAGGTTTCGTTACCCTCCTTCTTAAGCGGAAAAACCGGTCGACCGAATCCTTTGTTTCCCTACCTACAAGTACTATCTGAATTTGATCATTAAATTGTTTTTGGAGGGAATCTACTAATGGGAAGGTTGTTATACAACCATAACAAATCGTGCTCCAAAAATCAAGGATAACCAATTTGCCTCTGAAATCGGAAAGCCGGATGGTATCCCTGGAATAGTTATAAACTTCAGTGAACATAAAGTCAGGCACACGGTCGCCTCTATGCAGCGGCGTTACATCGTCAGCTCTTTGAGCACATATCTTTTCGGTAAAGAAAAAAAGTACAAGTGAAATGGTTAGCACACGGATGGGCATTAGTATTTTATTAAACAGCATAATATCTGGTTTTAAATTTATAAAAGACAATTGCCATGGGCATCCACCAGATGTCTTTCAGCGGAGAATGAAGCTGATCGTGAGATTCCTAGTATCCGGGGTTTTGCGTTAAAAACACGTTGATGTCGAGTTCCGATTGCGGTAGTGGATACAGTTGATCTGTAGTTTGCCATCCGCTTCCTTTCAGCGGCAACAGAATAGCGTCTGCAATGCCGGCTCTCTTAAGCTCCAGCCACCTGTCTCCCCATTCAGTAAACAGTTCTGTAAATCGCTCTTTCCTTATCGTCTCCAGGATTACATCTTTGGTGCCGGTGTTGATACTGGTAAGGCCTGCCCTGTTCCTGACCACATTAAGATCGGCCAGGGCACCTTGCAGATCATTCCTTTGAGCCTTTGCTTCTGCCCTGATAAGGTATTGCTCACCGAGGCGGAACACAACTAAGTTTTCCGTTGCGGTGGTTCCCGATCTAACTTTATATTTATAAGGATAGTAGTAAGTCACACCACTGACTACATTTGACTTTAGCCAGTTTGCTTTCCGCTGGTCGTTTACCTCAAATGAGTTTAGTAACGAGGTTGTAGCTGCAAATGCCGGTCTTGAAGTCGTGGACGAGGGGATAAACATCGCGCCTTGCGAGGTATTTGATGACTCATTGGCGCTGGCTATCTCCCAAATAGTTTCAGCGCTGTTTTTCAGGAACACATTGTTGAGATTGTTCACCAAACTATATACTCCGGAGTTCAGAATGGAGCTTGATTCAGCTTCTGCATTTTCCCAGTCATGTACGTACAGGTAAACCCTGGAAAGCAGCGCTGTTGCCGCCCATTTGTTGGGTCTTATTTTACCGCTTACGGGATAAGCCGTATTCAAATCGTTTTGGGCTTCACGCAGATCAGTAATGATCTGTTGATAAACGTCTGCCACCGCGGTTCTCGGCATTTTTGAATTCACCGTATAATCGGTACTGGTCACCAACGGTACATCGCCGAAGAGATTCACCAGGTAAAAGTAGTGGAGGGCTCTTACCAGTTTCATCTCTCCAAGCAATTGTTTCTTTACTCCATCCGACAGGTTTTTGCCTGTCTGCAAACCTTCCATAATTGCATTTGACCGGTAAATGATCCTGTAAGCCTGCGACCAAAAGTTGCCGCTTAGGGAGGACGTAGTTGCTAATAGCTCATTTTTTAAAAAGGGATCATAGGTGGCGTTAGCCGATGTATTATATATCTCGTCCGCAGATAGCGAGAGGAAAATGCTTAAACCGGCATTAGTAAAATATGTACCGAGGCTGCGCATTTGAATATAAACACCGTTTACTGTTGCAAGAGCAGTATTGTCATTGTCAAAAGCCGCATCGGCACCTATTAAATTGGGCGAGGTTTTTATTTCCACAAACTTTTTGCATGAGCAAGTAGCTATCATAGTAAAAACGGCAACCACAAAAAGTTTAGTTTGATACTTTATGTTAATCATTTCGGTCATTTTAAAAGTCAAATGAGATTCCTGCAGTGATTGTTCTTAATGGTGGCAGGATGAACATATTCTGATTCTCAGGATCCGCTCCTTTGTACCGTGTGACTGTAAACACATTTTGAGCAAGCATATAAAGTTGTGCCTTCTCTGCGTGTATTTTCTTGCACCAGGTCCCCGGCAAACTATAGGCGAGACTGATATTTTTGCAGCGGACAAAGGATGCATTGGCATAAGCAGCGTCTGAGCCAATTAAATAGTTTTGTATGGCAGTGAATGCGGGTCCCGGCGAGGTTGTGAATCGTTGTATTTGTTTTATATCCCCCGGATGTTGCCATCTTTCTAAAACAATTACCGGTTGATTGACCATAGACCCGGGCGCCTGGAGATTAGCTATATAATTCCTGCCTGTTTGTTTCCTGTATTCAAAGAATATATCAAACTGGAAACCCTTGAAGCTGATAGTATTTTGCAATCCGCCATAAAAATCCGGATCTGTGCTTACAAATGCTATTTTATCGGCCGAGTTAATAGTGCCGCTTCGATCAGCATCTTCAAATTCATAAATACCAGTTGCCGGATTTACCTGTATGAAACGATATACCTTTTTTGTAGATAGCGATTTGTCAATGAAGAATGTGTTGGCATAGCTTGATGTGGAAAGACCTGGGAATTCAGCCAGCCTGTTCTTTGAAAAGGTTATGTTGAAGACAGTAGTCCACGAGAACGATGGTGTCCGTATGTTTTTACTGTTTATTTGTATCTCGGTTCCTCTGTTGATAATTACCGCATCAAGGTTCTTGCCAATGAAACTAAAGCCCGTTTGTATCGGTAAGGTATAATTTACCAGTTGATTGCCACAACGGTTATTGAAATAGGAGATGGATAGAAAAACCCTGTTTTTAAGGAACTCCAATTCTATAGCTCCTTCTGCTTTCTTATTCATTTCCCATGCATAGTCCGGGTTGAAAAGACCCGTTGGGTTCAGGCTGGCCGTTCCTCCATAGGTAGCAGAAGAAGTTGTCCAGGTATCAATAAAACGATAGTCGCCTATCTGGTCATTGCCCGTTATTCCATAGCTCGCTCTTAGCTTGCCGAATGAGATGAGGGGAAAAAGTTTTTTCCAAAATCCCTCGTTGGAAAATATCCATCCTCCGCCAGCAGCTCCAAAATTGCTATAGCGGCTTGCTGGCCCAAAGCGACTTGAACCATCCCTTCTCGATGTAATGTTAAGCAGGTATTTGCCCCCATGGTTGAGATTAAGCCTGCCGAATATTGCCGTGTAGCGATACTGTGAAAAATTGTTGCTGGCTGTGATTGTAGCTGCCCCGGCAAGACTGTTCAAAAAAATGTCGTTGCTATATCCTGTGCCGGTAACGGAGCTACTGTTCATCATATTTTCCTGCCAGGTGCTACCTACGAGAAGGTTTATTTCAGTTTTTGCAAAGCTTCTTTTATATTCTGCTTGAGGTTCGACTATCCATGTTTTCCTGTTGCCATTGGCAAAACGGCTGCTGGGTAATTGAGAAGTATTCGGGTCAATTGACGCACTGGAATTTGTGCTTATTTCATCGCTGAATAAAACGGTATAGCCAAGATTTACTTTAATGCTGAGCCCTGGTACCAGTTTATAGCTAAGCAATGCATTGCTGACAAGTGTATTGAACCTTCCGTTATAATGTTGATAAAGAAACGCAAAAGGGTTTCCATCGATTATGCCGAGACTGTTAAATGCCACTCCGCCCTCCTGCCAGTTGGGTTTACCGGTTGAATCGAAAAATTTCATATTGGGTGGCCTCCGGATATACTGCGTAAGATCACTTACGGTTAGCTCGTTTTTATTGGCAGTGTACAAGCCGGAAAAGCTGAATCCGAACCGCTTATTTGCCGATGTGTGATTAATATTGAAATGAAGAGAAGCTTTCTTGTCAGCAAGGTCGGTTGGAAATACTGTTGTTTGCTTATGATAGCCTGCCGCCACCAGAAACTGCGTACTGTTTGTGCCTCCTGACAGAGATACCTGGGCATCTGTATTCTTTGCAATTCCGCCGATCAGTTCCTGTTTGATATCAGTGTACCTGGTAGTATCCCATAGAAACAGATCCGGGGCGGAAGAAGCCGTAGGTGTTACTCCATCATTAGCAAATGCCTCCCTGCGCATTGCCAGATAATCCTTCAGCCCCAGCATATCCATCGTTCTTGTTACCTGGCTGGATCCACTGTGTACATTCACACTTAGTTTTGTTTTCCCGCTCTTCCCTTTTTTGGTTGTGATGATGATCACGCCGTTGGCTCCGCGGCTGCCATAGATGGCTGTAGCGTCAGCATCTTTTAATATTTCAATGCTTTCGATATCTGCAGGGTTGATCAGCCCAAATGGGCTTAAGCCCGGAATAGGTCCTGAGCTCGCAGCATTGGTCAGTTGATTGATCATCGCGTTGTCCGGAGCAAACGGCACACCGTCAACAATGAAAAACGGTTCCGAGCCCTGGAGCAAGGAGTTTTGGCCACGTATTACCGTTTTAAAAGCCGCACCGTTTAGGCCGCTGCTCTGGGTGATTAGCAATCCTGGCACTCTTCCTTCCAGAGCTGCTATCGGATTAGATACAGGTTGTTTACTGATATCTTCGGAAGTTACCTTGCCGATATTGCCAGTATTAAACCGCCTGGTAGTTTCTCCGTATGCCATGATCACCACCTGGTCAAGGTCGCTCACTTTTGTTTTCACTCTTATGGTAATAAATTCTTTCCCGTTCACAGTTGTTTCCAGGGTCTCCATTTCTGCTCCGCTGATTAGCAGAAGAGCTTCTGTTGGCAAATTCCTGAGGGCAAACCGTCCTTCATTGTCCGTTATCGCCTGCAATTGATCATTGCCTTTTACACGCACAGTAATACCTGCTACCGGTTCTCCTTTTTCATTGACTATTCTTCCATTCAGACCGGAATCAGGATTAGGGGCAATTATTTTTTCCCGTAGTTTAATGCTTATATAACGGTCATGGATGGAGTAAGTAACTGGCTGCCCCGCTAAACAAAGGTCCAGTACTGTTTTTAACTCTTTGTCTTTTACCTCGACCGTTACCGGTTTACCGTTTTCTATTTCTTCTTTTAGATAAACAAAATGAAATCCACTCTGTCTTTCAATCTCAGAGAAGACTTTTTCCAAAGAAACATTTTTTAAAGACAGTGTGATGTTTTGTGAATAGCTTTTAGTAAAACCCTGCAGGCTTATAGCTATTATGATCATTAGCAGAAGCTTCATGATGTACAATACAAATAGTTGATGTTGTCCCTGGTACCAGCATGTATTTTTCATGGCAGCAGTCGTCCTGGCATCTTTCATACCTTCAGTTAGTTTAAGTATTAAATAGTTTGTTCGTGCGAACGAAGCGAAGAAACTTCAATAACCTCAATCCAAACAGCTTACTTCGTCACAATGATGTTTCTTCCTTTAACCGTAAAATGTACCTGCTCCGTAGCCGCAAGAACGTCGAGCAGTTTGCTTAAGGGTTCACTTCTATAGATAGTGGTGGCATTGAAATGATAAGTTGGTTTTGCCTGGTATTCCACAGTGGCGTCATACCACCTGCATACCTGTCTCATTACTTCTTCTATTGTTGCGTCTTTAAATTGAAATTTGCCATTTTTCCAAGCCACGGCCATGCTCGTGTCTGTATTGCTTACTACGGATATTTTGCCGCTAGCGGCTACCTTACCAAGGTCCCCCGGCTTCAGGTTTTGCCTGGTTTCTCCTTTTCCGCGGGATACCAGGTCAACTTTGCCTTCCAGCAATGCTGTTTCTATCGATTCTTCATCTTCATAAGAGTTGACGTTAAAGTGAGTCCCTGTCACCTCAACCCGTGTACCTTCCCTCAACTTTACGATAAAAGGCCAGCCATGCGAATCGGAAAGAGCAATTTTGTTTACCTCAAAGTACCCCTCGCCTTGTAGCTCCACTACCCGCTCATTCTCTGCAAAAGCTATGGGGTACTTCAACGACGATGACGCATTTAACCAAACTCTTGTACCATCCGGCAGTGTCACAGCATATTGACCGCCTGCCGGAGTAGATAATATATGAGAGCCTTTACCTGCTTCGTGGATATTTTCGTAGCTTAACTGACCTTCCGCTGTTTTTAATACATCCGTTCCTTCACTGCTATCTATCAGTCCGTTCTTTGCAGCGCTCAAATCAATGGTTTTTCCATTGATAAGTCGTAAGGTGGCCTTGTTTCCCCCGGCTGCAAGGTCCTGTTTAGTGTTCACCTTCGTACCTTGTTGATCTTTTTTACTGTTCATCCAGAAGAAAACCAGTGTACCTGTCAATAATAACAAAGTTGCAGCTATACTGTACCGTAAAATCCTCGCTGTTTCCTGTTTTTTTCCCTTTGGATTTTCTGTCTTTTTTAGGTTTTGCTCTATTTGCCGGTATACCCGTTTTAAACGCGGTTCTTTATAGGTGTCAAAATGTTTTTTTATAGCCCGGGGATCTGTCAATTCTTCAAATAGGCGCATGTTATCATCATTAGCGCCTACCCATTCATCCAGTTCATCGTGCTCGGCTTCGCTTAATGTCTGTTTCAGGTATCCTCCAATCAGGTAGGCAATACGTTTTGCCTCCTCTTCCCTCTGAAAGTTCATATCGTTGGCTGCATCTTTCATACTATTAAGGTAAAGAGATTTTTAATTGCCAGCCGCTATATATGATACAAGAAGTGCCCAAAAAGACTACAAACAACAAAAAAATAATTTGTGGTCTTTGCGGTTGCGATCATCAACCTATTATTGCGAGTAAAGCCAGCAGGCCTAGTGGAGATAATTTCGATTTCAGGAAAGCTATTGCTCTTTCTCTTTGGGTCTTGATAGTACTGGCAGATAGCTGAAGCTCTTCGGCAGCTTCTCTTACTGTCTTTCCTTCAATATAGAGCTTGGCGAAAACCTTTTTACATTCCCTGGGCAACAGTTCGATGTTCGCGTATATCTCTTTCATCAACTCTGTCCGTATAATGTTATGCTCGTAACTGTCCTCTGTAATAACTGCTGCATTTATTTCAACCCCCGTCCTTTGACTTTTTACTTTTGCTTTTTGTCTACTCTCCATTTCTCTCAAGCATGCATTCTTTACCGACCGATATAAATAAGCTTCGATGTTTTGAATCCCGCTAAGCTCTTCCCTTCGGTTCCAAATGCGTATGAAGGTCTCTGCCACTACATCCTCAGCTGCCGACACATCCTTCATGAAGCCGTTGGCGAAAAAACACAGCGAACGGGAATGTTTTTTATAGCAATAATCAAATCCCTCTTTCTCTCCCCTCCTGAAAGATTCCATTAATAGTTCCGAACTATGATTTTTTTCCCGGCTCAACGCTTTCAATTTAGAGTTATTTAATGCTGAGTCTCGGCTGTTGACTAAACCAAGAAGTATCCTTGACCTTGTAAATAAGATATTTTATATAAATAGTAAACAATATTATACATTTTACTTACTCATATGTCTATTTTATGTTCCTTTTTTTACACATTGTTCTTAGTTTTTTTACCCCCGGTGTCGATCAAAAGAACCAAAATAAACCGGGGGCAGTTATTAGCTGCTGCTGTTCAGGCATCAGGACTCAACAAAGAGCAAGCTGCCAAGAAAGCTGACTATTCTCGTTCCGCTTATTACAAGCACATCGAAAACCCCAACCTCGGCTATCATATCCTGGTCGCCTACGGAAAAGCGATCAAATACGATTTCACTGAAGAATTACCGGAAATGCCCAAATATGGCCTGGAGGATCCGGAAACCGCTTATGGTAAACCGAAAACTATCGAAGAAGCCATCCGCGTTTCTGATCAATGGAAAAACAAATACCTGGAATTGTTGGAGAAATATAACAGGTTAATCGAGGAACGGATTGGGACAAAATGAACGTTTATTTTTGAACCTTCCAGTAATATTTTCGCGGCTTCTCAATTTCGAAATACCCGTCGGACTGAAGATTGATTTATCCCGGATCGTTCCTTCAGTGCAAATACAGCAAAATGAAATTCATGTATCCTATTCGCTGACAGATAGACTGGGCAATATTGCCTCACCGGCTATTCCTCATAACCCGGTATTATTAATAAATGGAAAGGAAGTGGTAGCAAAACTCACAAATGACTACACTGGATCTTATCAACTCGCAGTAAAATTTTCCGGGAAACAGTTCCAGCTTTCGGCTAACAGAAAAAAGATCACACGTGGCGATATTTCTGTTCCATTGAAAAATGGACAAAGACTGAACCTTAAACCTGGAGAAAGTTTTAACCTGCAACTTCGCAATGAAAATGACAAATAGCAGATAAAATATGGCACGATCGTATAATATTCATTGGTATAGATATTAGTTATCTATAGTTAGCTATCCCGATAAGTTGCTTCACATCCTGGACAATTATCTTTCTGCCTTGTGTTTTTATGATACCTTTTTCTTTAAATTCTCCTAACACTCGCACTACATTTTCCCGGGCCGTTCCAACAAGACTGGCAAGATCGTCGCGGCTCATATTGATTTCTACCAACATGCCAGGTTTGAAGTTTTGTTTATATTTTTCTCTAAGAACTATCAATTGGAGAGCCAGCCGTTCCCTAACCGCCTTTTGAGAAAATAACGAAAGACTGTTGACAAGCACTGCAAACTCATGACTTAGTGTTTTTAATAATCTCCTGCTAAGCACTTTTGATCGCTGAAGGGCCTCCAGAAAATCTTCCTTGGGGATGAAAGCTATTTTACTTTTTTCAAGTGCAGCAGCCGAATCTGGATACCTGTCTTCAGCTAACACAGCATGGTAACCGATTAGCTCGCCGGTGTTTGCCACATAAATGATCTGTTCTCGTCCGTCCTGGTCCAGCTTATATTTTTTTACTTTTCCTTCAATGATATAAAATATGCCAGATGGTGATCCGCCCTCGCGGAACACAATTTCACCTTTGGTGTAAAACTGTTCAGACCTATGCGCCATTAGTAAAACCATGTCTTCGTCTGGCAGATCCTCCAAAATAGATTCGGTGTTAAATTCCCATTTGTCTATTGGGAAAAGTTCACGAATACTCATGTCTCAAATTTACTGATTCAAAATTGACATTTCTCACTTTTCAGATTGATAAGATTAACCGCAGGCCGCTCTTATCAAATCTACCTTTATAGAATGAAAATGAGCAGTAAAGTCGTTAAGGAGACCTGCTACTGCCAAAAAAATACCAAATGAATGGCAAAGGGAAGCATGCAAAACAGGTATATCAGCAACCAAAAAATAGAAAACCCATTTGTTTCCGATGCCCAGTTCGACGGGCTATTTCCCTACAGTATCCAGCATCTTACTAAACAGCATTGGACACCTTTATATGTTGCCAGGAAAGCAGCTGGTTTTTTGGCAACAGAAAAAGGGGCGCGAGTACTGGATATTGGAAGCGGAGTTGGAAAATTTTGCCTTGCTGCGGCATCCATGCTGCCCGATGCATTTTTTTACGGTGTAGAACAAAGGAGCCGCCTGGTGTATTATGCCGATAAAGTAAAAAATTTGTTGAGATTAGAAAATGTATCCTTCCGATATAGCAATTTCACTCAATTGAATTTCTGTGATTATGATCATTTCTATTTTTATAACTCCTTTTATGAAAACTTCGTGGGTACCGATAAAATAGACCACAGCCTTTATTACTCGACGGAGTTGTACCACTATTATAACCGCTATTTATACAAGCAATTGGAAAAAAGGCCTCCCGGCACAAAACTAGTCACGTATCAAAGCCTGGAAGACGAAGTCCCAAAGTGTTACCGGGTAGTGGGAATGGAACGAAATAACCTGCTTAAGTTCTGGAGGAAAATTTAATTACGGTTTTCATAACACTGAGCATGATAAAAACCATTGATGATTTCCGGCACAAGCTGATCACGAAAATTTTGTTTGCGACCTCCCAGGATGTATTTCTTCAATTCGCGAACTCGAAACCCGGCAAGTATACCACCAGTTTATCGTTCGGTTTCTTGAAAAAACCATTACGGAACTTGCAAACTTTAGCCCCAGGGATCAAAATTCACAACAGTGGAGCAATATCATCAATGCGAAAGTCTTTTGCAAACGCCTGATAGACCAATATTCCTTTTCTCATGAATAAGTGGCCCGCCGCATTTCGACCCAAGATTATTGACACATTTAAGACCTATGCCCGTCAGCAACTCCTGGGAGACCTTATGGCAGGATTGATCGTAGGCGTTGTGGCCTTACCCCTTGCTATCGCCTTTGGTATTGCTTCCGGTGTATCCCCGGAAAAAGGATTATTTACCGCCGTCATTGCCGGTTTCATAATTTCTGCACTGGGAGGTAGCCGTGTGCAGATTGGAGGACCTACTGGCGCATTCATTGTAATAGTTTATGGGATTGTGCAGCAGTATGGGGTAAGTGGCCTTACAGTTGCTACATTTATCGCAGGAATAATGTTGATCATAATGGGACTTGCCCGCATGGGTTCCGTTATCAAGTTTATCCCATACCCTCTTATAGTCGGCTTTACAAGCGGCATTGCTCTCATTATTTTTTCAGGTCAGGTAAAGGATTTCCTGGGATTGAAAATAGGCCCATTACCTGCAGACTTTATCGAAAAATGGAAAGTTTATTTAAAAAATATGCAGAGTGTAAACATCTATGCTCTGTTAATTTCCCTGGCGACGGTGATCATTAACTTTACCTGGACCCGCGTCACGCATAAGATCCCAGGTTCCTTAATCGCAATACTTGCAACGGCAGCCATTGTTCAATTGCTGCATTTGCCTGTTGAAACGGTAGGCAGCAGGTTTGGAGTTATTTCTTCCAGTTTACCACATCCGTCAATTCCCCTGCTTGACCTCAGCACGATCCAGCACCTGATTCAACCCGCTTTTACCATTGCGCTGCTAGCGGGCATTGAATCGTTACTTTCTGCCGTGGTTGCTGACGGAATGATTGGAGGCAATCATAAATCAAACATGGAACTGGTGGCACAAGGAACAGCAAATGTGGTCTCTTCGGTCTTTGGAGGCATACCAGCAACCGGCGCCATCGCCCGCACCGCAACCAACATCAAGAATGGGGGCCGCACACCGGTGGCTGGTATGATCCATGCCATTACGTTGCTATTGATCGTTCTGTTTGTAGGAAAATGGGCCGCTTTAATACCAATGGCAACTCTCGCTGGTATACTCGTGGTAGTTGCTTACAATATGAGCGAGTGGGAAAATTTTATTTCTTTATTAAAAGGTTCGAAAAGTGATATGGCCGTTTTGCTCATCACTTTTCTGTTAACTGTCTTTGTTGACCTTACCGTAGCCATTGAAATTGGAATGCTGCTGGCCGTAGTCCTGTTCATGCGAAGGGTGATCAAATTTAGCGATGTAACCACCCTGTCAAAAGACATAGGTGAGTCCGAAGCTCCGGAGAAAAATGATTCAATTGACAATTTTTCTGTTCCCAGGGAAGTTGAAATATTTGAAATCACCGGGCCATTGTTTTTCGGGGCGGCATATAAGTTCAAAGATGCTATTAAGGTCATAGAAAAAACACCTAAGGTTTTGATCATCCGAATGCCCAATGTGCCGATTGTAGATGCAACCGGCATAAAAACGCTGACAGAGGTTTATAAAGAATCTAAACGCAAAGGCACTAAATTGATATTGTCGGAAGTAAATAGTGAACAAGTGATGCAAGAACTAAAAAAAGCCAGGTTGTTATTTGCAATTGGTAAATCCAATGTGAAGAAAACATTAGGAGAGGCTATCATAAGAAGTAATATAATTTTGGGTGAGATGAATAATAAGTGAAATATTCAGCAACTTTCCTTTTTAAAGAAGCCCCATTTCTAATCACCGAAAAACAAATACCTTGATTTGTTGGAGAATACAGTAGGCTAATTGAAGAGCGGATAAGTGTAAAATGAAAACGGCCTTTTCTTCCGGCTCAGAATAGAAATCATTCCACGAGCTAATAATAAATGCCCCAAAAACGGGGCATTTATCGATTGCATATATATGGACAGTTCAACTGTAATGTTAGCCAATAACCTCCTGTAGTAGCAGGGCCGTACATGCATTAGCCAGCAGGAAACGTTCCTCTGCTGTTGTCTTTCCGAGATATACCATTCCTTTATCTATCAATGAAACAGCAGCTACCGTTTTTCCCTCAGCGTTGCGGAATTCAAATCCTATAGCTCCCAATAATGTATTGCCCGTTTTTCCCTTCGATTCTACTTTGGTCACAGGCACGATCGTATAATACTCACTCGCGCTTTTAGCAAGCTTTCCGACATATCTGTCTGGCAGAGCCTGTGCCGCCTGGTTATCCAATACCAGCTGCCAGGGTCGCTCATCTTTGGGTGAAGCGAAAATCTGTGCATAATAAAGACTGGAAGATCTACCCCCAATGCCCATTATATCCATAGCGATATTTAGAATGTTGTTTGGACTAGCGCCGATCTCCAGGTCCTGGGCATTGAATCGCGATACACAATATACTTCTGATTGCTGACTGCCGCTGTTCATCTCATAGTGTATCGTCTGTTTTTTATCGACATAATTGACGGAGATGATATTGATCCACTCCTGGCGAACATGATCGCCCACGCCGATGCCTGTGCGGCCGGAATAGCTGAATCACCAGGAATGTTTTCAGGACGAACGTTTCGCTAATGCTTTAGCCAATTGTAACGGGACATTAAAATATAAAGTATTAACTGCAAACGAAAACGAATGAGAAACGACATTTACCTCAAAGAAATGGGTGCTAAGATAAAAAAGGCACGTAAGGCAAATAAGATCACCTTAGAAAAAATGAGTGAACTGTGTGGCATTGATATGTCTAATATTTGGTTCCTTGAAAAAGGAAAGAGAAACGCCCATATACTTACGCTGAAAAGCATTGCGGAGGTTTTAAAAATGGACGTAAAAGATTTCATATAAAAAAGCCTAAGGTAATGCCGGTAACCCCTCCGCCTCAGTGTCCTAATGAAGGAAACCTCAGTACAGACTAGGTTTTAAACAGAAATTGGTGTGAAAAAGCGCTTAAGAACAGGTCAACAAAACGTTAAGGGACTTTTACGAAGCAACCTTTCATGGCCTAAATCGTTCTTTTATCATAAAGATGGCTGGTAAGGGTAAATTTTTGCTTGAATATTCAAAACCGTTACTATATTTGATGAACTATCAGCCCCGGCAATCACACCTGAAGCTCATACTTAGTAGCAATATTTTTTGAAAATCAACGTTTTATTTGAAATCGCTAGCTTGGCAAACCATTTGAATCAAAATAGTCATCGCCAATCGTTTTACTCATGAAAAAGCTATTAAAGAATTTTATCAAAACAGACGGGGACAACAATGTACTTGAACTCCAACTAAACGTTCTGGTCTTTCAGCAGGGTGAATTTTTCGTTTCGCTTTGCCCCTCGTTAAATCTATCGTCTTATGGTGATTCCGTTCAAGATGCCAAGGATGGTTTTGATGAAGTTATGAAGAGCTATATCGAAGATTGTACAAAGGACGGTTCTCTACATAAGGACCTGATGAAGCTAGGGTGGACGTTCTTCAGCAAGCAAACTAAAGTAATACCGCCAGCTCAAGTTGAATTAGATATTCCGGGAGGTGCATTGAAAAAACAATTCAATGAAAACTGGACGGTTCCTTCTTGTTAATGGGCGTTAAACCTATTCCTGTAGATAAGTTTGTTCGGTGGCTTGAAAGTATTGGCTTGGTGTATCAGAGAACTAAAGCCTCTCACGATCATTATAATTACCCCGATCGACATCCGAAGCGTTTAACAAGATGTGTAACCATCCGCACAAAATATAAAGAAATTCCACTACTTCACATCCACACAAATTTGAAAACCCTTGGCATTTCCAAAGACGAGTTTGAAAAGCAGATAAAAAATTTCTGATGCATCTTTGTTTGTCCGTGGTCTAACACGTATATAGTCACCTTCAAGACAAAGAAAAGAAAGGAAAGACGAATAAAACAACTGATGCTTTTGTTAATTTCATCTAATGAAAAAAATGCCATGGTGTTTATCTTTCATTTTACTACTCCTTGTTGGAAAAAGTTCTTCCCAGGTCGTCATAGTCAGATACAACCAGGCTTCACCGCAACAACAGTATGCCGCAAGTGTTTTATATAATGTCCTGCCAAAAAAAATCGTTAACACCAATCCTGCAAGCGTTTCATTTAATATTGATCTTGCCGTAGACCCGGCATCGCTATCGCCAGAGGCATTTTCAATAACACCTTCGGGAAAAACAATAAAAATAACGGGAGGAGATGAACGAGGATTGATATATGGCGCTCTCTCATTGGCCGAAGATACCCGTAACGGTATTTCATTGAAAGACTGCAAACCGAAAAAGGAAAAGCCCTTTCTTCCTTTCCGTGCCATTAAATACGACCTGCCCTGGGACACATATCGTCATAGTTATGCTCTTTCATTGCATGATCAAACCTGTCGCGATACCGCTTACTGGAAATCATTTCTCGACATGATGGCTGAAAACCGTTTCAATTCGCTAACGCTATGGAATCTTCATCCTTATACTTTCCTGGTCAAACCCCGGAATTTTCCCGAAGCCAGCCCCTGGACCGATAGTGAAATGAAGGAATGGCAAACTCTTTTTCACACAATCATTCGCATGGCAGGGGAAAGAGCGATCGATACCTATATCGTTCCCTTTAACATTTTTGTTACGCCAGAATTTGCGAAGGCGCACAATGTGGCCATGGACAATCTCAGCCATGATTATTTTGTACGAGGTGATACCTCGGCGATCATTAAACAATACACGAGAGAATGTGTCACTCAAATGCTCAATGAATATCCCGATCTCACCGGTATCGGACTTACACTGGGCGAAGGCATGGCGGGCATGACGCCGGAGCAACGGGAAGAGTGGATGAACGAAACCATTATTGAGGGAATGCGCCTGGCAAACCGCAAATCGAAGCTCATTCATCGTATTCCTTTTTCCAGCACAACCGGTTCCCTTGGAATTACCAGCATCGAAACGGAAAAACTTACCCGCAAAACCATAGAAGAAGAAGCGTCTATGGGTTTTACGGAAGGGCCGATCTGGGCAGATCTTAAATTCAACTGGTCACATGCACATTCAACGACCAAACTAATCAAAGTACATGGAGGAAAATTATACGATACTTATTTCAAACCCAATCCAACAACATATAAAATAGTGTGGACTGCCCGTAATGAAGATTTCTTTTGCCTACGTTGGGGTGTGTCTTCTTTTGTCCGCGAGCATATCAAGCACAACATGCAAGCTTATTCCGGCGGCTATATTATCGGATCGGAAACTTATATTCCTGCCAAGGACTATTTCTCAAAAGACAGTATACATATTCCCTGGAAATATGCTTTTGAAAGGCAATGGCTGTTTTACAAACTATGGGGAAGATTGTTGTATGATCCCAACACCGGTGATGCGACATTCAATGCAGAATTCCTCCGTCGTTATGGAAAGCAAGGCAGTCATTTGTTGACCGCTTCGGCATTGGCGGGTTCAACTGCTCTACGTATAGCTTCCTATTTTGATTGTGGTTGGGATTTCACATTATATTCCGAAGGCATGATGGCATTGGATACAGCTACGAAGAACGTGAGCTATATTTCGGTGGACCGGCTTATTCATCAGCCACCCCTGGATACGGATTATTTGTCTATCGCAGATTATGTGCGGCATATCTCACCGCCTTTTGGCAGGCAACCGAAGATCACTCCCCCGGCTCTGGCGCTTGCATTAGAAAAAGATTGTAATCGTGCGTTAACATTGGTAAAAAACATAAATACAAAAGCTGGCCAGTCCTTGCTTTGCGAGGTCGCTGATATCAGGACCTGGGCGTACCTGGGTTTGCATTTTGCTGAAAAGATAAGAGGAGCGATTGCCCTGCAGGTGTATCGAAGTACTGGCGATGAAGGAAGTAAGAAAATGGCCCTGGACCATTTACAAAAATCACTTGCTTATTGGGATTCCATCATTGCTATCACGCGGCCCTTGTATAACGATATGCCACTGGTGCATCTGAGCCAGCAGGGTGGGAAAGAGAGCAAAGAGAATTTCTATCTGACATTTCATTGGGAGAAGTTGAGAGGAGAGGTGCAAAAGGATGTGGAGATAGCAAAAGAGGCTAAAAGAGTAAGTCGATAGTTTATAGTCACTAGTTGTTAGTAGTAGGCGCTCACGTTGACCTCCCGATAGCTATCGGGACACGGTTCACGGTTGTGTACAGTTCGTATTTTTCCCCAATCCATAATTTGTTTTTCAGCCCCCTTCGGTGTAAATTGTCCGCTACCAAAACTTCGGGCGGTTTAAAATGAGATTTCTTGTATCGGGATGTTTAGTCGTGTGGTTTAGTTCCTGTTCCTTCATCGCTGAAGCTCAGTACATACTTAATGGCAAAACTCATGCAACTGCTACACGCTCACGCAACCCCTGAACAATCAGTTCGGCAGCGTCTGGAACTCCAATAAGATCAATCTCAACAATCCTTTCGATTTTGTTTTTAATGTATATCTCGGTTGCCTTGATGCCAACGGCGCCGATGGTATCGTTTTCGTGTTGCAACCTGTTAGTACCAGTATCGGAACGGGCGGCGGCGGTATGGGTTTCCAGGGTATCGCCCCTTCTGTCGGCATCGCGCTGGACACCTGGCAGAATTTTGAATTCAATGATCCAGTTTTTGATCACATCAGCATACAGGTAAACGGTGACATCAATCACTTGAATGATGTTGTTCCGCTGGTGCAGGCTTCTTCTACCAATCCGAATATCGAAGATTGCCAGTGGCACGCTTTCCGGATAAAATGGGACCCTACGACCTTCCTTTTACAAACTTATTTCGATGGCGTATTTCGTCAGCAGGCGACATTGAATATGGTATCAATCATCTTCAACAATGATCCGATGGTCTATTGGGGATTCAGCGGCGCTACCGGCGGAGCTATCAATCTTCAGCAATTCTGTACCGCATTAAATCCTGATTTCAACTTTTCGTATGCCAACACCATTAC
Source organism: Bacteroidota bacterium (assembly GCA_005884665.1). Taxonomy (GTDB): domain Bacteria; phylum Bacteroidota; class Bacteroidia; order Chitinophagales; family Chitinophagaceae; genus VBAT01. Next base: position 39,947 of record VBAT01000064.1, on the reverse strand, counting down.
CTGCGATAGTACCGTCGTGACATTTTCGAGTACATCACAGTCCTTTGCGCCAATCGCCTCTTATTATTGGGATTTTGGCGATGGCACTACCAGCACGTCTGCCAATCCACCGCCACATCACTATGCAGCTCCGGGTTCTTATGATATCAAACTGGAGATCTCAGGCCTGGACGGTTGCCTGAGTGACACATTGCGAAGAACCATCAATCTTCCAGGGCAGCCGATAGCATCCATTGTTACAAATCCAGTTATTTGCGCGAGCCAAACTTTCACATTACCTACGGGAATTGTAGTAAGCGCGGCAGGAAGCTATCGCGATACTCTACATTATGTAACAGGTTGCGACAGTGTACGGCGAACCGTGAATCTTACCGTACAGGCTTCAACAACTCAAGCCCAGAATCCAGTGATCTGCGAGGACGATAGCTATACACTACCCTGGGGAATTACGGTAAATACTTCAGGTGTTTATAGTGATACCTTGCGCTATACAACCTCCTGCGATAGTGTAATAAGAATAATAAACCTAACGGTGCAGGCATCATCAACTCAAACTGTCACGGCGACAATATGTGAGGGCTCTTCATATACCCTGCCCTGGGGAACCGTCGTAAACACCACCGGCATTTATCGTGATACATTACATTATGTAACCGGATGTGACAGCGTAAGGAGAACGGTCAATCTTACCGTGCAAACTGTATCGTCCGAAACACTGAACCCTGTGATCTGTGTTGGCTCATCTTATACCTTACCCTGGGGCACCTTTGTGACCACTCCCGGTATTTACCGCGACACGCTACGTTATACTTCCGGTTGCGATAGCATCCGCAGAACGGTGAACCTTACCGTACAAACATTTACTTTGACCACATCATCTGCGATCATATGCGCGGGTCAAACCTATACCTTGCCCTGGGGTGTTGCAGCGAATACCTCGGGTATCTTTCGGGATACATTGCGTTATACAACAGGATGTGACAGCATAAGAAGAACTGTCAACCTCACTGTTCAATCTCCCACGATCATCCCCTTCAACCCGGTTATTTGCCAGGGCGGAAGCTACGTGCTGCCGTGGGGAACGATAGTGAATACGGCAGGTGTTTATAGCGATACCTCCCGGTATGTAACCGGTTGCGATAGTATTATCCGCAGAGTGACTCTCCGGATAACAGCAGCAGAAGCATTAACCATGAGCGTTGCCATCTGCTCCGGCGAAACTTATACTTTACCCTGGGGACAGGTGACCAGTATGCCCGGTATTTACCAGGACACGGTCCGCACATCGGTAGGATGTGATAGCCTGGTGCGCCTTGTTCATCTGGTTGTCAATCCTATACCGGTAGTTTCGCTAAGCAAATCAAATGATGTTGACTGTATGTTGGGTGTTGCGAAACTGGCTGCCAGTGGAGGAGCTAAATATACATGGTCGCCGGCCGCCAGCCTCGATCATGCCAATATTCAAAACCCGGTTGCTTCACCCCCTTCCGATACCTGGTATCATGTAAAAGTTACTACAGACAAAGGATGCACGAAGGAAGATAGCATCGAAGTAAAAGTGATCGCAGGAAATATTGAAAACGGTTATCCTGTACCTAATGCATTCACTCCAAATGGTGATGGGATAAATGATTGTTTCGGTTTGCAGTCCTGGGGTTTTGTGAGTGATTTCAGTCTATCGATTTATAACCGTTGGGGCCAGCTTTTATTTCATACTAACAGGCCCTCCGATTGCTGGGATGGAACCTATAGGGGCCTCAAACAAAATTCAGGCATGTTTATCTACCAGGTCAGTGGTAAAGGTTTTTGCGGAAAAATATCGAGAAAAGGAACTGTCGCTTTGATACGATAAAAAAATCGATTCGCTTCTCACTATTTCCCATGGTTTGCTTTGAAACCGATCCTTCGCCGCGATGATTGGGATGGCGGTATAAGAAATTTTTTGAGATGGTTAAATATCAGTTGAAGGTCTATGTCATGGCCAGCCAGTTTCTTTTCTAGTTTTTCCAGTTGAATCCAAATATCCTTATGTGTCATGATCATTTCTCTCATCCGGGTAAATACCCTGATAATTTGTATGTTTACCCGTATAGCCGTTTTACTATTAAGTATTGACGACAACATTGACACACCTTGTTCTGTAAATACAAAAGGCAAATACTTGGTATGATTGCCCCGGCCTTTTTCTAAGGTCGCAATTTGCGGCCTTAAAAATTTGAACTCCTTTGAAGTGAGTTGAAACATAAAGTCGGCCGGAAAACGAGATGCATTTCTCCGAACAGATTCTTTTAATCGTTTGGTTTGGACATTATACATTTCTGCCAGGTCACTATCCAGCATTATCTTTTGCCCGCGGACCAGGTAAATTTTACTCATGACCAATTCGTCCGGAATGATTAATGATTTGACAGTTTTACTCATTACAACCTTTTTTTACTATTCTAAACTACAAGCCCTTAAGCTGGAATCGACGTTGATTTAGCGTTAAATTCAGCTTTTTTCCGCCGTAGTTTGGGAGTTTCGAGCCAAAATTCATTGAGCCACTCGATTTTTTCAATAAATAAATACCTTTAAGCAAACAATGCTATTATGAAAAAAAATGCAATCAAAATACTTCCACGATACTTTTTTATCGCTCTTTTTATATCTATTCTGTCTGTGGGTTGTGAACAAAAAGTACTGTCCGGTAAAGATTTGGAGGATAAACTGAAAGCGACAATGACGGAGCATCTTCAAAAAACACTCAGACCCGGTACCAGTTTTGAAATAAAGGACATGACATATTACCCGGATAAAATTAAAAACTGTTTTATCTGCGTATTCGATGTACGCGTAAAATCTGCCAATAGCGACACTACCGGAACGATGAAGGCATTTATCTCGCCCGATTTTACAAAAGTCGAAAGAGCCGAATAGGTGAACTTAAAAACCTTTCTCATTCAGCCATTGCAATGAATACCCGGCAACTTCGGTCCATCCATGATCAAGCGCCAGCGAATGGCCCCTGTTCTCAAAAGTTTTTAACTCGGTAATGGCTGGAGAGTCCCTGTACTGATTCCAGGCTGCTTTGCTTAATACAGGCGGCACAATATGATCCTTTTCTCCTGCCGTGATCAGGAGTGGTCCTCTTGTTGCGTTTTTTGTATTGACCTTATTTTCCGCACTGGGATTTAGTGTTGCAAAAGCTACCTGGAAAAGCGGCCTTGCCGGTGAAGGAACTGTATATTGATCAAACAAAGTTTTTGATTCTTCTTCCGGTATAGCATTGGTAAATGCATATCGGAATTGTTTATGCGTTAACGAAACCGATTTAGTCAGGTTAAATGGATTGCCCAACACAGGAAAGGACGCTTTTAATGCAGAAATTGGCAGTTGCCATACTCCCTTGATTGGCGCAGGGTCTAACGCGATGCCGGCGGCCGCAATTCCTCGTCCAAGGAGGATCTGCACCATCAGTCCACCAAATGAATGCCCGATCAGGATTGGAGGGGACGAAAGGGAAGAAATAAATTTAGCATATCCATCCGCAACCTGCTTAATGCTGTGATTGGCGATAGCGTTTTTGTTTTTTCTTGACTCTTCCACGGTTGTACCATCACCCGGCCAGTCCGGGTTATATGTCTCATAACCATGTTGGGAAAAAAGTTGCATCCACGGTTTCCAGGTTGATGAATGCATCCAGAGACCATGAATAAATACAACGGGGTTCTTTGCCATAAAAGCGATTTTGAATGCGGAAGATCTCGAATTAACAGGCATGTAATTTATGCAAGTCGCGTGGTCTGCCAATGTTATTTTTGTCAGTTGATTTTTCGCAACCCGGTTGATCTATGAAACATCGTGCAAGTATTTTTATTAAACGGCGCGCGTCTTATCTATTTCCACCCTGGGCTGGTTTTCGTCATCGCTTTGTCCCAACTCATCTTCGAGCATCACACCTGCTTCTTCCATAGCCGGACGTTCAGCTTTGCGCAACGGCACTTCGGGGAGGAAGAAAACAAAGATCAGCGAAACAGCCATCAGGCAGCCTGCAATAAAAAATACATTATCCACCGCATCACTGAAAGCCGCTTTGGAAGCTGTGATGAAATGATCAAAATTTCCCATTACCACATTCTTTGAAGGATCGGGAAGCTTTCCTATCATTCCCCGCATATGTTCCTGGTTTTCGGGATTGAGCACCCCCTGTATAATACTTCCATTCAATTCGCCTTTGAGATTGTGTGCAACAGGACTAAACTGTTGCAGCTGTGCTACGAACGGCTCATCCTGCAATATTTTCATTTCTGCGGTAAGCCGGCTGTTCATGATACCACCGAGTACCGCGGTTCCAACAGTACCCCCCACGCTTCTGAATAATTGTGTTCCGGCGGTTACCTCACCGAGTCTTTGTTTGGAAAACGCGCTTTGGACTGCCAAAGTAAATATCGGCATAGTAGACCCCAGGCCGATTCCCAATACAATCATACGGATAATAAGCATTCCGTTGGTTGTATGTTCATCTATTGATGAAAAGAAAAACAGTGCAAATACGATAATAGCTGTGCCGGCGATAGCAAGTATTTTATATCTCCCGGTTTTTGAAATGATCTGCCCACTCAAAGCTGACGCAATCACCAGGGCGATCATCAACGGAGTAAGAATTAGTCCTGCATGAGTAGCCGAACCACCTATGACCCCTTGCGAAAATATCGGTACATAAAGAATGGCTCCAAACATACCCATGGCTGTAAGAAATAAAGCGCATACCGAAACGAGAAAGACTTTGTTCTTAAACAAATCAAGAGAAAGGATTGGGTTGGCCGCCCGTTTCTCAATTCGTATAAAAACAAATAGCGAAACAAAGGAAATTACCAGTGAACCGGCAATCTGCCACGAAGCCCATGAATACAGGCTACCGCCCCAAACCATGGAAAGCAATAATGGAACGAGCGTGGTGAGAATAAAAAGCCCACCCCACCAGTCAATCCGTTTGTCTCTTGCATGTCGTTGTATCCTGGGCAGGCTGGCAGCTAACACGCCAATCGCGATCAATCCCAGTGGAACATTTACATAAAATACCCAACGCCAGGTCGTGTGGTCCGTGATCCATCCACCTAACAGGGGACCGGCCACGCTACTCAATCCAAATACACCACCGATCATTCCCTGGTACCTCCCTCTCTCAGCGGGGGGAAATACATCCCCGATAATGGCAAACGAATTCACCATCATTGCGCCACCGCCGATACCCTGCAATCCCCGGAATAAGATCAGCTGCGTCATATCCTGCGCCAGGCCACATAGAATCGAACCTATCAGGAATATCCCGATGCCGATCAGGTAAAGATTGCGACGGCCAAATAAGTCTGACAATTTTCCATAGATCGGCACCGTCACCGTAGAGCCAAGCATATAAGCTGTAAATACCCAGCTGATATGCTCAATGCCATGCAACTCCTGTACAATTGTGGGCATTGCGGTAGAAACAATTGTCTGGTCTAGCGACGAAAGTAACATGGCTAGAATAACGCCTCCCAATATGGCCCATTTGCCCTGCTGGTTCATATCCTTATTTTGCTAATAAGACAAGCAAAAATTATGGCAGAAATCCAAATAGAGCAAACTGGGAATGAGAGCAAAGAAAAAAAGAACCATCTCTCTTCTCAGTCTTTCTCCGCACTTCTTTTAATTTCACAGGCAACGAAATTCAGGAAAGCGTTGTCAGCTGAAAAAACTGTATGCGCCTTCTGTTATCTATCCTTATTATCGGTTTGGTCATTGCTGGTTGCCAAAAAAAATACGCCAGTGATGAATCTATTCTTCACGGTACTTGGGTGAAGGGCGCGAACTTCGGAGATACGTTGTGGTTCATAACCCGGAATGGCCAGCATATTATGCGCCAGGCGATGTCCTTCAATCCGGGCATCCCAGTTTATGTGGAAAGAGAATATACTTACGAAGACGGAAGACTGAGTGTAAGATTTAATGCACAGTTTATACAGGACTATACACCTATCACAAGTTTTACATGGACCAATATAGGAAGCGAATTCAACATCCAGGGCATAGAGTTATATCCTTTTATGTCCTCCACTGGTACGGTGTTTACCTTTCACAAAATAAACTGACCGCAAAGCGTCATTACCTACGTAGCGGCTTAATTTGACGACAGAGAGCCGCAGAGCTTTTCCTTAGTGGTCATCATACAAAAAGAAAAAACAAATGGTCGCTCTATTTGAATGGTTAGATTAGCTGCGAGAGCCACAGAGCTTTTTCTCGGTGATCATTGTGGTAAAACAAAGAAAAATGGCCGTTCTGTTTGAAAAGTTAAATTGGCTGCGAGAACCATAGATTTTCTCTGCGGTTCTCTGTGTCTTCTCCGTGGCTCTCTGTGGCCTTTACCTATAACCGCTTGCCTGCAATTCGAATAATCGGGCGTAACGATTACCTGCAGCTAACAGTTCGTCATGCGTTCCCAGTTCAGTAACATGCCCCTCATCGATCACAGCAATGCGGTCGGCGATGCGTACAGTGGAAAAGCGGTGAGAAATTACAATTCCAATACGACCTTTGAGATTGGCTTTCAGTTCCGCAAAGATGGCTGCTTCCGCTTCGGGGTCAAGTGATGAAGTTGGTTCATCGAGAATCCATATATCCGCATTGCGATACATGATGCGGGCAAGTGCCAGGCGCTGCCATTCTCCACCCGAAAGATCATGGCCTCCTTCAAACAATCTTCCCACTTTCGAATCGAGACCGTTTGGCATCTTGCTTACCAACCAGTCACTGCGACTGTCCTGCAAGGCTTTGATCACTTTGTTGTCATCTGAAACTCCATTCGGTCTTCCCATCAACACATTTTCTCTTACTGTCAACTCATACGTTGCATAATCCTGGAACAGGACTCCAATTCTGTTACGTAAATAATCAGGATCCATATCTTTTACATCGACACCGCTAACTCTGACCGCACCCTGTTGAACATCATAAAAACGAAGAAGCAATTTGACAAGCGTCGATTTACCAGCACCATTTTCTCCTACTAATGCCATGAGTTCGCCAGCGCGAATTTTTAAACTGAAATCGTTAACGGAAGGTTCCGTGCCACCGGGATAGGTAAAACTGATGTCGTCGAATTCGATCCCCTCAATCGGTCCTTCCGGAACAACAGTGGGTTTTGAAGGAACAGGAACCAGGTGACTGATCGATAAAAATGAAAAATAATCTTCCAGGAAAGTCGTATGCTGATCGACCGCAACGAAAGTACTTGATATTTGCCCGAGTGTTCCGGATACCGATGTAAAGGCACCGATCACCAATACTACTGCACCCGGGTTGATTGATTTATCGACTATCCCTTTATACGCAACGAATACATACGCAAATGCCAGGATAGTTCCCGTTATCAACCCACTTGCTACAGACATCCGGCTACCCAGGCGGTTCATGATCTGCCGTTGCCTAAAAAGATCATCAGACAATTTTTTATGCCTGCCCAGAAGATAATCAGCCAGCACATAGGCTCTTACTTCCTTTGTGTTCTTTGGTTGTACCAACAGGTCGCCGAGATATTGACGTTCCCGCTCCTCGGGAGTTTCCTTATAATAATAACGATAGAGTTTTGTTGTCACCCTGCTTTCAAGCACAAGTGTAAGTATGGAAGCACCCAGGGCAAGGATCACAAGTATGTAATGCAGGCTTGCTAACAAACCCGACATCAATACTATCGTTACAATATTTCCTGACAAACCAAGTATTGACCAGGTAAGATCGCCGGGCCGCCAGTTGACGTCCCGTTTAGCGCGGGCCAGCCTGTCATGCCAGTCGGAATTATCGAAATGCCCCAGGTCGACCTTTGAAGCCTTCGTCAACAATCGTCTTTCAGCTTCCAGTTCCACCCGACGTACATATAAATTTCTTCCATAGCCCATATATGAACCCACAGTCCTTTGTACAATGAATGTGATCCAGAGGCCGATGACGATTGGCATAACATCTTCAAACGTCAGTGGACTGACCTTGGCTTCGGCGATCTTGTTTACCAGCATAGCTCCGAGATAAACAGACACCGGGGGCATAATGGCATTGAACATGCCCAGCAATGAAAAACGGATAAGTAGTTTGGGTGAAGCTGCCCACGCCAGCGACATGGCAAGCCGCAGGTTTTTTCTCACTCTCCGGAGACGACTGGTTTTAGGCGGCGGTTTCTCTTCCATTCATACAAGTTACGAAACCGGGGAATTAGTTTCTCCGGCACCAATATGAAATACAGAGATCAAAACCAGGTCAATATCCTCTTGAGGCCGGACAGCCCGATCTTTTTTGTTTTTTACCAGAAGGAAGACCCGCTATTTCTTTGTATTGGTCAAATACCAGGCGAACGGTGTAGGTAATGGCAATATAGTAGTATGCGTCTTTTTGTTTGGGATTGCCGCGAGTATAGCCGGCCGGTGGATATGTACCTCCATTCGCTCCTTTCTCATCGCCGCGCCAGGCAAGGTCAACTGCAACCGGGCCCCTGGCTGCAAGCAATGCCGATTGATCAACGTAATTCGTGCTTACATCGTCGAGGAAATCAGTAAAAATCTTGCGGTAACCGATCTCAAGACCCACACGCATGTCTTCATTTAAAGAATACTCTGCGCCAATACCAAACGGAATACTGAATTGCATCAGCTTATAGTTTTTTACCCCGGCAATGAAACCCTCTCCCTCGGTACTCAGGGGATGCAGATAAGTTTTTACTCCAACGGTATCGTTTGTATAAGGATTAAAATGGAAAAAGCCGATGCCCACAAATGCATAAGGCGTCCACCATTTTTCATTAAAGCTGAAAAGATTGTATTGCGCTCCCAGCTCCCAGTCGAAAACTTTCGAGCGGAAATTCAGGTTGCGTTGTTTCATCGAAGCCGTTCCATTCTTATCATCTGCAGTCAGGGTAGTCAGCGAAAAATAAGTCCGGGCTGTCAGGTGATCAGAAAAATCATACCGGGCACCCAACGAGAAAATTGGTTTCGATTGAGCAAATGAAAATGATTTTGCTTTCAGGTCGCCCTGGTAGTTCGACATACCTAACCGGGCTGAGGCATAAAAGTTCTGGGTGGCGGCCAGTAAAGGAGAAAAACAAAAAACGAATAAGAGTTTTTTCATTGGTTTTGAATTAGCTGCGAATGATTAAGAAACGTTTTAATGTTTCTTTTATTTTGCAAGGCAAAAATAGAATTCGGCCTTCAGGCGCTGAAAGCGAAGTTATTATATGGGCTTCTTCTAATCCGAAATAAGATTTCACATCCCCCGCGGTTCCTTGCATTACCACCATTACCACCGGCAACAGGTTTTGCTCCCTATCTCTCTGGTTCAATATTTCTTTTAAAATGTCCTAAAATCTTGCCCTTTAGCTCGGCTGGCAGATTTCATCAATGCCTCCATAGCAAACAATCCATGCTTCTTTATACCTCCCAAATTATACTAACTTTAAAACCAATTAATAAATAGCTTGACCCGTTTTATATTAAATGAAAAAGAAATTGAGACAGCCCTGTCTCCCGGCATGGTGTTACTTGATTTCATCCGGTATCACAGGCATTTAATGGGAACAAAGATCGGTTGCCGCGAAGGAGACTGCGGCGCCTGTACTGTACTCGTTGGTGAGATAAAAGACGGCGAACTGAGCTATCAATCCATGACAAGTTGCCTGTTGCCAATTGGGAATGCGCATGGCAAACATATCGTGACAATAGAAGGGATCAATAATTCCAAAGGGTTAAACCCCATACAGCAGGCGATGGCAGATGAAGGAGCCACTCAATGCGGATTTTGTACTCCCGGGTTCGTGGTATCGCTGGCAGGATTTTGTTTAAGTCGTAAAGAAGCAACAACGGAAAATGCAATTGCTGCGATGGATGGTAATATCTGCCGTTGCACCGGTTACAAGTCAATCGAAAGGGCTGCGGCCAGGCTGGCTATTCTTTTAAGAGAAAGACAGAAAGAAGAACCCGTGATGTTTGCCAGCAAGAATAAAATATTGCCGGGTTATTTTTCAGAGATAAAGATGAGATTACAGGAGCTAAACGATGCGGAGAGAGTCAAACACTTTATGGACCCTGCCTCACTGGCACAACGGTCTCATGTTGTTGGCGGCGGTACCGATCTCTATGTACAAAAGCATGATGAACTGGCTCATTCCGCCATTCGTTTCGTTTTTGATCACCCGCAATTGAATGGTATCATCAAAGAAGGAAACAAATGCATCATCGGTGCTTCGGCTACGGTAACTGATTTGAAGGAATCAACGGTGATCAACGAAATATTCCCTCAATTTAACCGATATGCCAGGTTAGTTTCTTCTACTCCGATCCGGAATATGGCTACCATTGCAGGGAATTTTATCAATGCTTCTCCAATCGGCGATTTTACAATTTTCTTTTTAGCCCTGGATGCCCAGCTTATACTAAACGACCTGTCGAAGATGGGCTCCAACGGTGAAAGCGTAAGGACCTTACCATTAAGAAAACTATATAAAGGTTACAAACAATTAAATAAAAAAGAAGAAGAACAGATTGAGCGAATTTGGTTCGATCTACCGGGAGAGAACAGTCTTTTCAATTTCGAAAAAGTAAGTAAGCGAACGCACCTGGACATTGCCAGTGTAAATTCGGCCATCAATATTACGATGAATAATGGCATCATTGAGAATGCTGGAATCTCCGCCGGCGGCGTGGGACCAACTCCAATTTACCTGCATAAAGCATCTGAGTTCCTGGAAGGAGAAGAAATTTCGGAAAAAACAGTTACGAAAACAATTGAATTAGCCTGGTCAGAAATCTCACCGATCAGCGATGCAAGAGGAAGTAAGGAATACAAAAAATTATTGCTGGGACAACTGATCAAAGCGCATTTCATGACTTTATTTCCAACAATAGACTTTGGCAATTAATGAAAAACATTGACACATATACACATGTCCGCGGCGAATCGGTTTATCTTGATGATATTCCTTTGCAGCAAGGAACATTGTATGCGGCAGTGTTTGATTCACCGGTAGCGCATGGAAGGATAGTGTTGCTTGATACAAGCGAAGCGATAAAGATGGAAGGGGTGGTGCGGATCTTTACGGCCAGGGATATCCCGGGGCAGAACCAGATCGGTGGCATTGTTCCCGACGAAGAACTTTTGGCAACCACTCATGTTCATTTTTGCGGGATGCCGGTGGCATTGATTGTTGCCGAAACAGAGGAACAGGCCAGAATGGCGGTGAAGAAGGTAAAGATTGAGATCGAAGCCTTACCCGTCATTACCGATCCGAGGGAGGCACAGGCAAAAGGCGAATTGATCATTCCACCGAGAACATTCCAGATCGGTGACACGATGAATGCCTGGTCGCAATGCGAACACATATTCGAAGGAAGAACAGAAACAAATGGACAGGAACATTTATACATCGAAACACAAGGGGCGTATGCACTTCCGCTCGAAAACGGCGGTATACGGATTTATTCTTCCACGCAGGGACCGACTGCCGTTCAGCGAACGACAGCAAGAGTGCTGGATCTTCCGATGAATAAAGTAGAAGTTGATACCACCAGGCTGGGTGGAGGCTTTGGCGGTAAAGAGGACCAGGCTACCACCTGGGGCGTTATGTGTGCATTGGCTACTTACCATCTTAAAAAACCTGTAAAGTATTCATTGCATCGCATGGAAGATATGCGGATGACCGGTAAACGTCATCCCTATTCCTCCGATTTTAAGATCGGGTTGGATAAAGATCTAAAAATCCTCTCTTATGAAGTTACTTTTTACCAGAATGCGGGTGCGGCTGCTGATCTTTCGCCGGCAGTAATGGAAAGAACCTTATTCCATTGCACCAATTCCTATTTTGTACCTAATGTAAATGCGACAGCTTATAGTTGCCGAACGCATTTGCCTCCGAATACTGCATTCCGTGGGTTTGGCGGTCCGCAGGGAATGTTTGTGATTGAAGCCGCTATTGCAAAGGCTGCCGATGCGTTAGGAATACCTGCATTTACTATCCAGCAAAAGAATTTATTGAATACTGGTGATGAATTTCCGTATGGACAGAAAGCAGTGAGCGAAGCAAATGAATGCTGGAACAAGGCAAACGAGCTGTATGATATAGGTAAGTTGCAACAAGAAGCGGATGTATTCAACAAAAATAACCGGCTGTATAAAAAAGGGGTCGCCGCAATGCCCATTTGCTTTGGCATTTCATTTACCAAAACCCTGATGAACCAGGCAAGAGCATTGGTGCATGTGTATACCGATGGAAGCGTAGGTATCAGTACTGGGGCAGTGGAAATGGGACAGGGAGTGAATACAAAGATCCTCCAGGTGGCGGCACAGGTGTTTTCCATTGATCCTTCGAGAATAAAAATACAGTCGACCAATACCTGGCGGATTGCGAACACTTCCCCGACGGCTGCCAGCGCCGCCGCCGACCTCAATGGAAAAGCGACGGAGATCGCATGCCGTGAAATATTGAAAAGACTGAACGCTGTGGCTATGGAAGAATGTTTGGCTATGGCTGATATTGACAAAACCGAAATACCCCCATTTGAAATAAAAGATGAATGGGTATATATAAATGGAAAGAAAACGGAATGGACCTGGAACAAGCTGGTAATGGCAGCGTATATCAGGCGTGTCAGTTTATCGGAACATGCACATTACACACCACCCGGTATTCATTTCGATCCAGCGAAAGAAAAAGGCCACCCATTTACTTACCATGTCTATGGCACCGCGTTCATCACGGTGACGATCGATTGCCTTCGCGGCATTTATGAAGTTGACTCGGTTAAAGTTGTACACGATTTTGGTAGCAGCATGAGTCCGATGGTTGATCTTGGCCAGTGCGAAGGTGGTATAGTACAGGGAATAGGGTGGATGACGATGGAAGAAATTGTGTACGATAAAGAGGGGAAGCTACGATCGAATGCTTTGAGCACATACAAAGTTCCGGACATTTATTCAGTACCGAGAGAGATCATCATACATTTTTTGGAAACTGAAAAAGATAATCTTGCCGTCTTTAAAAGCAAGGCTGTCGGCGAACCGCCATTGATGTATGGCATCGGCGCTTATTTTGCGCTACGCAATGCCATTAAATCTTTTAACCCTTCTTCCGATATTCCATTTGACGCACCGATGACGCCGGAGAAAGTGCTGATGAGTTTGTATACATCATCTCCTGAAAAGATCAAAGCGGCAGAGAAAGAGGTTTCTGATAAGTAATTGAGATTGCCGGTATTGATTTAATGCGTAAAAAAATAAACCAGCCCAATCCATACAGCGACAAAAAACAAAACGGCGAACGCATNTTTTCTTTTTTTAATAATAGCCTGGTAAAATACCCACGCGACGAGTAAAACACTTACCATTCCATAGCGCAGGAAAAAGTAGATTGACATTAACTATTTGGTTTCGGTGTCAATATAGGAAAAATGTGCGTTTTTTCAACTTCACATGTAAGAACGCAGATTATCATGATTGTGATGATAATCTTAAGATATCATGATCATCATCAAAATCAGCGTTCTCACTTAATCCATCACCTTCAGCTTCGATACCATGATGCTTACACAAAGACCGAATAAAGCGACTACGGCAAATGAATAACGCAGGCTGGATATCTGTGCAATGTATCCGATCAACGGCGGCCCGATTAAAAACCCCAGGAACCCGATACTTGACACTCCTGCCAGCGCCATGCCGGGTGATACTTTTGCTGACCTTGCCGCAGTACTGTACACGGTGGGTATTACTGAAGACACGCCCAGGCCAACTATAAAAAAACCAATAGTAGCTGTAACGAGGTAGGGGAATAAAACGGAGATCATTAGTCCGATAAACACGAACAACCCACTCACCTGCAAGGTCTTTTTCCGTCCAAACCTGCCAATGACCCTGTCACCTGCGAAACGACCGGTTGCCATCATGATCATAAATGTAGTATAACCGAGGATCACCAACGATTCGGGCGTCTTGACAACTTCACGGAAATAAACACCGCTCCAGTCGAACATGGCCCCTTCAGCAGCCATGCTGCAAAAAGCAATGATCCCGAGTTTTACCAGTATACCTTCAGGTCTTGAAAAGAATTTTTTCTTTTCGGTGGGTGCCTGTGTGCCAGTAATAAGATATCGCCGGGCGCTAAAAGTGATAACAAATACCAGGGCGGCAACGACAAAGAAATGTTGCCTTGGTGCCAGGTTCAAATTCATCATCAGCAATCCCACGAGGGCGCCGCTGAAACCGGCCATGCTCCATACACCATGAAAAGTAGTCATAATGGGGCGGCCATAAATCTTTTCGGCCAGCACTCCCTGTGTGTTTACAGATATATTGGACATATTCCCTACTATCCCAAAAACAAATAGCGCCAACGCCAATTGCCATCCCCGTGTAGCCCAACCAATATTGGTTAGCTCAATAGCATATAAAAGGATAGCGAATGATAAAATAGTTTTGCTTCCGTATTTTGTCACCAACCTGCCTGATACGGGCATCATCAGCAACTGGCCAATAGGAAGAGCCAGCAATATGGTTCCCAATTCACCTTCACTGAGATGCAATTTGGTTTTGATATCAGGAATGCGACTGGCCCAGGATGCAAAACTGAATCCCATACAGAAATAAAATGCCGATACGGCGATCCGCATGGTCGACCGTTGCACATGAGCCTGTGGTACCGTTCCTGTAAGCGTATTGATAAAAAATCGTTTAACGACCGAGCGCCGTAAGATAGTTGTTGTCTTTTCCATCGGATCAGTTTTCATTCAACAATACTTCATACGGCCAAGCAAGCAGGGCATAAAGTTAAATATTTACAGATATGGGTCCACTTGATATTTGTTATTTAATGAAGACTGTCTTCATAAAAAATGAGAATGGCCGGAAATACCGAAGTCTCTTAATTTTATATTCCTTCTATGAGCGCTATCAAAACCTGGAAGCTGATCGCCAAAAGCCTGGAGCAACACATACCGGTCCTGTTACTGTATGTGCTTGAAAGCAAGGGAAGCAGTCCCGGCCGCCAGGGATTTTTTATGGCCGTCAATACAAATGAAGAAATGGAAGGTTCGATCGGCGGGGGGATTATGGAGCATAAGTTTGTCGAAAAGGCGAAGAACAGTCTTGAATTATTGCTTCTCCCCCGGCCGGCGGATCGCAATGACGGGGGTCCCGGGTCAGAAATCAGGAAACAGGTACACGATAAATCGGCGGCGAAGGATCAAAGCGGGATGATATGTTCGGGCGAACAAACCATTTTATTTTATCCGGTGAAAGAGAGGGACTTGCCTGTTATCCGTAATATCATCAGTTCCCTGGAAGAGAATAAAAATGGTATGCTTGTTCTGTCTCCTGAAGGAATCCAGTTTGATTTTTCTGTTCCAGAGAAGGACTTTGAGTATTCGTTCCAATCCGAAGATGCCTGGTTGTATAAGGAAAAAACCGGTCACAAGAACCAACTTTTCATCATCGGCGGCGGTCATTGCGCCCTGGCCCTTTCACAACTTATTCGTTCGATGGATTTTTACATACGGGTATATGACGAACGAAAGGACCTCAAAACAATGTTGGAAAATGAGACCGCCCACGAAAAATATTTTGTCAATGACTATGCTGTGTTAAAGGACGTGATACCTTCGGGGCAAAACAATTATGTTGTGATCATGACCACCGGTTATCGTACCGACGATATCGCATTGCGAGCCCTGCTGGAAAAAAATTTCAAATACCTTGGCCTGCTTGGCAGTAAAAGCAAAATTGAAAATATGCTTGAAGACTACAGGAGAGAAGGAATAAAAGATGAGTTGTTGCAACGAATTTATACTCCCATTGGTCTTCCCATTAATAGTCAGACCCCGGAGGAGATAGCCGTGAGTATTGCTGCGGAGATCATCGGAGTCAAAAACGGAAGTTCCAAAATACAAGAACCAGGAACTAAATAAACCCTAAGCGGAAGATCCAAATTTCAAGAACCAAGAACCAAATAAATTAAAAATTTCAATATTCAATCAGGAGATTTCTATGCGTAGGACTTTTGATTTGTCTTTTGGTGCTTTTTTGGTTCTTGTGATTTGGTTCTTGGTTCTTAAAAATATAGGTCGCTATATTTTTCCGGGCTCCTTTACAGTCAGTTCATTTTCTATATTGCCGGTATTTAATGTGGAGGCTGGCTCAAATAGCATGATCTCTACTTCTTCCCTGGCCACGGGTTTATGTTCAACACCACGTGGCATCACCAGGAATTCGCCGGCATTAACGGTGATGATCCTGTCACGCATATGCATGTCAAAGCTCCCTCTTACCACGTAGAACAATTCGTCTTCACGCTCATGATGGTGCCAGATGAATTCTCCCTGGAATTTTACCAACTTCACCTGCTGACCATTCAGCTCACCAACTATGCGTGGGTTAAAATAATCGGAGAAACCCGAGAGCTTCTCAGCCACATTTACTTTTTCCATTGGTAATAAATTAAAATCCCACAAAGACTTATCATTCATTCTGACTACCGGTCTTTGTGGGATTGATGACTAACCCATTGAGGTTGTTAATAGAAGAATTGTTCTTTTACAATTTTGCCATCCTTTACTTCATACAGCGCAATTTCGTCCATCTTTGATCTTCCCATACCTTTCATGGTAACATCCATGCCCATGGCGACGGCAATGTAGTTGCCTGCCACAATGGGTTCACCGGCCCATCCCCCGTGCACCTCTTCTACCATTTGATTAAACTCTTCGCCTTTCTTTTTAATGGCGTCCAAACCCTGCACGGTTTGCAGACCCTGTGCATGCGGCGGTTCAACGCTTACAGCATCCTGGCTGAACAGCTCTTCCTGGGCTTCCTTCCATTTGTTTTCTTTAATTAACTGGGAAAGACGGTCAGCGACCTCCTGTGTGGTCATCACAGCTTCTAGTGTAGGCATAAAAAAATATTTAGATTTAAAAAATGGACACAGAAGCTACGACGTTTTTTGAAGACGGAAAATTAAATAATTATAAACCGGGAAATTTCCGGTACGAACTTGGCTTTATTTATGACAGTGGTAAAATCCCTTTCTTGAAAGTTTTCCTAATCATATGTCCCATCCTGCTAGCCGGCTGCTATGTTAGCAAAGACCCCATGCGCCACGAAGTAAAGCTGTTGCAAAAAGGAACTATTAAGGACGATAGCAGCTATGTGTATTCCCTGCCTTATGAAGAAGGGACCGGCCACCGCCTGATGCAGGGTTATTTTGGACAGTTCAGCCACAAAGAACGCGTGGCGCTCGATTTCAATATGTCAAGAGGCACAAAAGTTTGCGCAGCAAGGGAGGGAGTCGTTGTAAGAGTAAAAGAAGATGGTGACCGGGGTGGTTGGGGGCCAAAGTTCCGCCCTTATGGTAATCATATTGTTATCCAGCATCCTGACGGAACCAGAGCTGGTTACTGGCATTTACAAAAGGATGGGGCCCTGGTAAACGTAGGCGATACGGTTCGCAAAGGCCAGGTTATTGGGTTAAGTGGCAAGACGGGTTATGCATTTCAACCTCATTTGCATTTTATCGTATGGATATCTCAAAATGGCAACTGGCAACAGATCCCCACCCGGTTTCAAACTTCAAAAGGAATTAAATACCTGCGCGTTTATAAAAAGTATCGCCGCCCAAAAACAAACGATACGTATTTTTGAAAATATAGCCGCCGTTTGTCATTAAAAGAAATATACCACCTATTTGTTGAAAACATCAGGGAGACCGGGTGGCCAGAATGGGTTAGCACCATTACGCAGGTAGCAAGCGTGTGGTATGCCCGGAAAAATAATGTATTGGTCTATCCCACCGGCATTGTTGGGGTGCTGCTGGCGGCTTACGTTTATTTTTTTATGACCCATCCTCCCCTGTATGCTGATGGCTCACTTAACCTGTATTATTTCCTAATGAGCGTCTATGGCTGGTATAATTGGGTACAGAAAAAAGACGCGCAACATTATACTTACCCAATCAGCTGGTGTAATAAGAAAGAATTAGCTGTGGGAATCGGATTTTTTGTTTTTTTCTGGGCAGCCATCTACATCGTACTGGTCAAATTCACTAACAGCAATACACCGGTGCTCGACTCACTTGTTTCTTCTTCCGCCGTTACTGCAATGTGGTGGATGGCAAAAAGAAAGATCGAGAACTGGCTGGCATGGATCTTTTCAAACATAGTTGCCATTCCACTGAATTTCTACAAAGAGCTAATGTTATTTACGCTGATGTATGTTCTGTTCCTTGCTATGGCCTGGTGGGGTTTTACAGAATGGAAAAAAAAGACGGAGACTGCTTAGTCCCCGTTGTTAGTGTTTCCCGTCAAAATAAATGACTCTCGATGCTAGCGCATGCAGGGAACACCAACGACTGCATCTAGGTGTCCCATTGAGGCATAGATGGATTACTAAAAAAAGTCTGTTTATTAATAGTCATACTCCAAGGTTCTAGACTCGAAGTTGAGAATGTTTCTATGATCCACCCGTTAGACAATATCAGAACAAGATCTGATTTAATAAAAGTAGACTGTATTTCTATTTTATCAATATTTGATCCCTTAATTTCTTTGATTTTATCAGCGCTGTTATCAGTACAACCGAATGCCAAAACTTCGTTTTTCAGAACTCGCCACCAGCAAGTTGCAAAAACAATATTCCACGAATCGCCTCCTATAACCAGCTGCTCGCCCTCCCAAATAACAGTTGATATTTTAAGCGGTGTCAATTTACTGACCTCACGATATATTTCATTTAGCACCATTTGTCCTATTTAATTAACATCTAATACCTAGTCTAATTTAGCATTTTCATCTAATTCACTCCGTAGGTTTGTTGGTGCTCCCTTAGCGTATGATGTTCGTAAGCTCACTTTAAGAAGCGGGAAACACCAACACAGCATCGAATCTCCCCTGATAAGCTATTCAAGACTCCGTAGGTTTGTTGGTGCTCCCTTAGAGTTTTATGTTCACAAGCCCACCGTAAGAGGCGGGAAACGCCAACAAAGGCATCAAAAAGGCGGAGACTGCTTAGTCCCCGCCTGCATTTAATCATAAACCCACATTAACTCACTGCCGTTGTTGGTATTTCCCGTCTGTTTAGATGACTTTCTGCACTATTGCATGCAGGGAGCACCAACAACTGAATCAACTTACTTTGATTTCCTGTTTGGGTGATTCCTTACCTGCAATGATCGGCAATGAAACCTCCAACACTCCATCAACATACTTTGCTGTAATGTTCGTTATGTCGATGTTGTCATCCAGCGTGAATGTCCTGACAAATCCCCCACGGCTGTATTCCCGCATGATCCAATCGGGACGAGGAAATCCTTCGGGTGGCGTGTAGGTGATCGTCAGCTCATTTCCTTTCACGTCCAGGCTGAAATTTTCCTTGATGCGACCCGGGGCAAAGACCAGCATTTCAAAACTGGTTTCTGTTTTGTAAACGTTGACGGCAGCTCTTTGCATTGATCGGATATACAGGTGCCGTCCCCTGCTTCCGGAGTAATTGCCTTTTGCGGCACATGACTGATAGTAGTTCATGTTACTTTGTTTTAAGTGAAGAAATAAATATCATTAGTATAACAACGCCGGTGATTGACTTGTTCAAAGGATCTCGGTGAACCGGGTAAAACGCCAATCGTTTATCTTTAACGCCATAATCAAACCGGTGAAACAACAATCGTTACCGCCTGAACACAAATGGCTCTATTTTTTTATCGGCCTGGCAGTGCTGGCAAATTTCAGCGGCTTATTTGTCCCCTTGATGGATCCCGATGCCGGTGTATATGCGTCAGTTTCTAAAAATATGCTGTTGCGGAATAATTACTGGGAGTTGTATTTCCAGGGTAATGACTGGCTGGATAAACCACATTTTCCTTTTTGGCTCACAGCTTATTTTTTTAAACTCTTTGGAGTTCATACATGGGTGTACAAACTGCCCGGTATCCTGCTCGTGTTGATCGGCGCCCATTATACCTATCTCCTGGCAAAACAATTGTATAACCAGACGATCGCACTCTGGGCGGTATTTATCCTGCTTACCGCAGAGCATATTATTATTTCCAACAATGATGTTCGGGCCGAACCATTTTTAACAGGTTTGATCATCGCCTCTATCTATCATTTCTATAATTCACTTAATAGAAAGATCAACTGGCATCTTGTTGCTGCCTCGTTCTTTGCAGCCTGTGCAGTGATGACAAAAGGACCTTTTACCCTCCTACCGGTCGGTGGCGCTATTGCAGGGGAGCTGATCATTAAACGAAACTGGAAACAATTGTTTCACTGGAAATGGTTGATAGCCCTGGTGCTGATCGGCATATTCATCACGCCGGAATTATATAGTTTATGGTACCAGTTCGACAGTCATCCCGAAAAAATTGTTTTTGGAAAGGCCAATGTCTCCGGCATCCGTTTTTTTCTTTGGGATAGTCAATTCGGGCGATTCCTGAACAAAACACCCATGAAGGGCAAAGGCGATCCATTCTTTTTTTTACACACATTGCTATGGGCTTTTCTTCCCTGGTCCTTGCTGATGTATGCCTCTTTAGTGGAAATAATAAAGAATGGTTCAAAGAAGCTCAATTATAAAAATGAAGAATGGCTGACAGTCTGCGGAAGCCTGCTCACACTGCTTATTTTTTCATTATCCAAATTCCAGCTTTCCTATTATACTAATATTATCTTTCCCTTGTTCGCTATTCTTACTGCGCAATATATCTTCAAACTGCGCTCCGGCATATTTTCGATTATACAGAATGTTATTACCGGCATCCTGTTGGTCGGTGGAGTTCTTTTGCAAATATTCTATTCCCCTTCTGCACCACCATTGATACTTCAGTTGATCATTATCTGCCTGCTGATGTTGATACTAATATTGCCACGGTTACATTTAAACAAAAAGCTCCTGGCATTTTACCGGGTAGGATTGGCTTCCCTGGTGATCAATCTTTATATCAACTGGTTCTTTTATCCCGATCTGTTAAAGTACCAGTCGGGCAGCGAAGCGGCGTTTTATATCAATAAAAAACACCCAAACATACCGGGGGTAGTGATGAGTGTTTATTCACCGGTGTTTGAATTTTATCTCAGGGATGGGTGGAGCAAATCCGACACTTCCATATTGTATCATCAGCCAGAGCCAGGCATTTTATATATTATGCAGGAGGAGCTTGACTTTATCAATCAGCGGGGCATACATTATGAAATGATAAAGGAACTCGATGAATTTCATGTCACCATGCTCTCCTTGAAATTCATCAATAAGAAAACGAGGAGTAAAGAGCTAAAGAAACATTATCTTATCAAACTGTTGTAGTCTTTTTCTAGAGCACATACTCAATAGGAGCTTGTTAGCCCACAGAGAACCTCAGAGAAGGCACTGAGAGCCACAGAGCTTTTTTACAACGAGTTATTCATTCAATTTCATCTCTGCGGCTCTCTGCGTTTCCTCAGCGGCCCTCTGTGGCCAATCTAGTTTCTCAAACCGGGACACGACTTAATTTTTCCTCCAGGAAACCATTCATCCTCTCCAACACCAAAGAAGGCGGGATCCCGGTAATGCATGGACGCGGCAGGCAGGTTGTTTTCCGGTGATTGGCCGCACTGACACAGGGAGAACAGGGTAACCCCAGATAAAATGGTTCTGCATTACCGCCCAGCGGAAGGT
>VBAT01000064.1:0-18226 GCA_005884665.1 Bacteroidota bacterium | reverse complement strand
CGGTCCAAACAAAACAAATACTTTCAGCGAAGTGACAGATGCGAAATGTGCAGGGCCCGAATCATTGGTCAGCATGCAGACGCTGACGGAATAAAGAGGCACCAGTTCATCAAAAGAAAAAAAGCCTGATGAGTTGATACATCTCTTATCATTTATTGCATTCACTACTTCCTGTACATATTCTTTTTCGGCAGGCGCCCCGGTGGCAATTATGATGATATCCCGGAACCGGCTTAATAACTGACGTCCTACCTCGGCAAAGTTTGCCTGCGGCCATCTTCGTTGCGGCAACATATCGGAGGCATTGGCATTTAAAAGAACGACTGCTTCATTAGTCCACTGCGGGTATAGTTGTCGTATTTTATTTCTTACGTTCTCTTTTGCTTCACCGGGTACGTTTGCTTTTGCCAATAACAATTCGCCCGCAGACACCGGGACAATTGAATATGGTTTATCAAAAAGTCCAAGCGCCTTATTGACCAGTGAAATAAAATTGACCGCGATATGAACATGTGGGTTGTAGCGAACCGGGTGGTTGACCAGGTTCCCACGATATAATCCTTCGTCATGGAAATTAGTAAAGCCAATCCTTGAACGGGCTCCGCTGAAAAAACTGAGCAAAGCTGTAAATCGGGAAAATAACTCGAGATCGATGACAGTCGATATTTTTTTCGTCCGGCACCAGCCTATGAACCGGAATATCTCGGCCACCAGTGACCAGAAATTATCGGCATTCATTTTAAATACATTGCTTTCGGGAACGGTCTGCAGTATCTCAAGGCTCTTGTAATTCTTTTTAAATATGGCAAAATACACTTCGCCCTTCCCTTCCCGTAACAGTTTCCTCATCGCAGGGTCGACTATGATGGCGCTTCCCATTTCCGATAACTCGATAAACAATGTGCTGCCGAGATCAGGTTTCTTTTTTTTCGCACCTCGCAGGGTATCGGATAGCCACCGGAACGGGCTCATGATAAAACAGACGGGAATTCCCACCCATCTGTCAATTGTCCGCATTGTACTAACCTTCATAATTATTTATCTAAATGTTTGAACCGGATTATTCCGCAAAAGTAGCCTAATTGGTCATTTTGGTTTCAGGCAATTCTGATAGCCATTGGTAGCTAATAATTATTCAACACCAACTGAGGCAGAATAACATTTTGCCTCTACGAGGCAATTGGGCTCCTGTGAACAATGTTCCTACCTATATGTCGCCCCTAACGGGGCATAAAGATCCTATATGGTCAATATCTTGTTTAATGAAAGGTGCTATGCTCCATCGGGGCTTAATGTTGGTAGCTTCTTAAAAGGGGATTAGTGCCCTGTAGGGGCACAATCTTAGAATTTCTGATGCATAAAACAATCTTTACGAGCAATAACCGTCAAATATCGATTTCAGCTGGAATTCAAGAACCAAATAAATTAAAAGATTAAATATTCACCCGGACGTCTCCTACATGCAGGATTTTTTGATTTTAATTTGGTGCTTATTTGTTTCTTGTGCCGCCACTTGGCGGGATTGGTTCTTGGTGCTTGTTTTTGGTATTTTTGGCTCTTCAATGCAAGCAACCGCTATTAAGAAAATAGTGATCACCGGCCCTGAAAGCACTGGCAAGACCAGCCTTTGCCAGCAACTGGCCGAACATTTTCATACCGAGTGGTGCCCCGAGTATGCACGGGAGTATTTATTGAAGCACGGCATGAACTATTCCTACGATGACCTGCTTACAATTGCGAAAGGGCAGATTGCACTCGAGGAAAGCCAGGAGTCTGTCATTGCGATCCGCCGGCCGGCGGAGAAGCAACACCACTCACTTCTCTTCATAGATACAGATATGTACGTCATGAAAGTATGGTGTGAGTTTGTTTTTGGAAAATGTCACCCGTTTATTCTGGAACAGATCGCAAAAAGAAAATATGACCTGTACTTATTTTGCGGCGTTGATCTGCCATGGGTAAAAGATGAGCTTCGTGAATATCCCGACCTGGAAACGAGAGAAAAACTTTATCATATCTATAAAAACATTTTGATCAACCAGCCGGTTCCCTGGGTTGAGATCAGCGGAAGCTACGAAGAACGGTTGCAAAAAGCAATTGCAGCTGTCAGCCTGCATTTAAAAGAATGATCTATCGTTTGTAATCAATAACCCGCTGGATATCCGGATCTGATTCAAGATTGTTCATTTGCATCGCGATCCACCCTGCCTTGGATAAAATATAACCTGTTGCAGGCTTCACTTTATAAAATTTTGATTTTGGATTGGGAAGACAGGCCGCTATCATGGCCGCCTGCTGCCTGGTCAGGTATTTTGCATTTTTTCCAAAATATTTTTGTGACGCCATTTCTATTCCGAATATCCCATCACCCATTTCGATCACGTTCAGGTACATTTCCAGTATCCTTTTCTTTCCCCATACGAGTTCGATCATAAAAGTGAAATACGCTTCCAGTCCTTTTCGTATAAAACTTTTTCCCTGCCAGAGGAAAACATTCTTCGCTACCTGCTGACTGATGGTGCTGGCGCCGCGAATACGATTCGGTTTTCTTTTATTGTACGCCATCGCCTTCTTTATATTCTTCCAGTCAAACCCGCTATGATCTGGAAATAGCTGGTCTTCGGAAGAAATAACGGCCAGCTTAGCATTGATGGACATTTCGTCTCTGTCAACATAATCCCTTTTCAAACCATGGCCGGTGATCCAACTCACGAACTGCGTGATGGTGATTGGGGGATCGATCCACTTTAGCAGAATGATATAAACAAACTGGGCAATGAATAGAATGAGAAATATCTTTTTTATCCATCGCCAGGATTTTAATAAAAAATCTTTAGTTGTCATATAAAGCTGCAATATTAAACAACTAAATCAATTGCTAAATGATTAAAATGGTTTGCGTCCCCTTTGAGGAAGATGAAAATCGAGTACCTGGAGATGGAATTTCTTATGGATCCTGAACTTCTTTCTTTTTACCAGCCATACAACTGTGCTGCCTAACAATTTTACCAGGATGGGTCCGTAACCAATGACAAGCCCTGTGACCACTGCTTTTCCTGCCGGCACCTTTTGACCAACGGCCAAACCCACCGCTGTCAGGGCCGATCCGGTTCCGATCAATAGCAATGTTTTTGCATCCGGCGTTTTGATAGGTTTTTTTTCCAGCAGGACCTTTGTTACAAACGGGCAGGGCACAGGATTTCCATCAATGAATATGGTGTCGTTTCGCAACAGGGTGATGGTGCCTTTGCGATAGCTGCCGTCCTCCAGTCTTAGCTGGATCACATCCCCTTCGGTATAGATCCGTTTTTTCTTATACCCTTTTTTTATGAATAAAAAACCCTGTTGTGAAGACGAAACCAGCGACGAAAGCAACAAAAACAGGAATAGAAATAAGCGCAGCCAGTTCATATAACCAAACTTACAAAACCGGCGGTGCATGATTTGTTAAATATCCGGCGGTGCAAAAAAGAAGTGCGGAGAAAGAGTGCGAAGAGCGTTGTCTTCTCCTATTCTTCTTCTCTTCGCTCTCGCTCTGTTTCTCACTCTCCTCCATGTATACGTGGTTCCTCAATCCTTCACACTATCTTCCTCAATACAAGCAGGTCCCAGATGATGAGCAGCCCAAGCACAATAAGAATAAGCCCGTTGATCCGGCCAATGATATGAATGTTGCGTGGTGTCAGCCTGTTCCTGATCTTTCCAGCCAGGAATACTTTGGCAATATCCGATCCCAACACAAATATGAGGCAGGTGGCGAAAAATATGATCCGTTGTTGTATGGTATCTTCTACAGTTCCCGTAGAAGCCGCGACCCAGATAAGGAATACTGCGGGGTTTAGCGTATTCATCAGGAAGCCTGAAGCAAAAATTTTCGCATAGTCTCTTTTGCGAAACTGCATCAGAGGCTGTGTTGCATCCCTGATTTTTGTCTTTTTGAAAAATAAATAATAGATCCCAAGTGATACAAGGAAGATGCAACCTGCAATCCCGATCTCAACGATGTAGTCTGTAAGTTTCTTGAATAATTGCGTAAAGATCGTACTGATCAAAACCAGCGAAATATCACTCAGGGAAACGCCCAGTACAAAAGCAAGTCCGCCTTTGTGCCCGTTATTCAGGCTTTGCTTAATGATGGAAAATAAAACTGGCCCTACCGAGAGGCTTAACCAGATACCGCATGTTAATCCCTTAAGTAGTGCTTCCCACATGCAGGCAAATTATAATTAATGATAAAAATTCCTGGCAGGAGTTATCGTACTCAGCCAACGATGGTGCCCGTCAATAAAAACTGTTCCCATTCTTTTAGCATTTTTCCTTTCATCACCCTCGGAAATTTATGCTGGTCACCGAGCTTGCCCTTTTGTTCCATGAACTGCATGAATCGTTGCTCCGACAAAACCTCGAGAAAAACTTCTTTCAACGCACTGTCTCTCTCAGTAGCATAGTCGTCATTAAGAACTCTCAGGTTTTCATCGATCCTCTTTTTCAGTTTCTCGGGATCCACGCTATCGTTGGTAACTATATACCATTTATGCGCAAACATGTTCTCATAAGGAAAACCTACCACCGTATACTCTGGGATGCTGATGTTTAATTCTTCGCTTACCAGGGCAATGGCCCTGTTCATATTCTCCACGCTTAAATGTTCACCCACCAGGCTGAGAAAACTCTTGGTGCGGCCCGTAATGAGGATCTCTCCCTTTTCCGGATTGGTAAATTTGACGGTATCACCCAGCAAATAGCGCCATACGCCTGAATTGGTGCTCATAAGCAGCGCATACTCTTTTCCTTTTTCTACTTCATGGACCATTTTAGCTTCGGGCTGTTCAATCATTACACCCTCCGAATCAAAATTTTTATCATCAAAAGGGACAAATTCAAAATAGATATTGTTATTGAGGATTAAATTGATACCGCTGGTGCCCTTGGCCCGGAAACCTAAGAACCCTTCGCTGGCGAGGTAGTTCTCTACATAAACGATGGGCTTCCCCAGCAATCTTTCGAAACCTTTTTTATACGGTTCAAAGGAAACACCACCATGAACAAAGAAGCTGAAGTTGGGCCAGATCTCGTGTATATTCTTCACCTGGTAATGATCGATGATCATCTCCATGCACATCTGGCACCATGAAGGAATGCCGACAATATAACCGATATCCCACTCCTTTGCATGATCTACTATTTCGCTGAGCTTTTGGTTCCAATCCTTGATAGCAGCAATACGTCCGCCCGGTTTATAAAATGTCTGGAACCAGAACGGTCTTTTCTTGGCTAATATCCCGCTCAGGTCACCGGCAAACCAACCGGCTTTTCCTTTAGTAAGATCGGTTGCACCGCCCAACATCAGGAATCCTTTGGCAAAAGCCCGGCGATTGGCATCTTCATTCCCCAACAAACTCAGGAATTGCCTCAGGTAGTTCATCGTGTTGCTGCGCATCATGTCCCTTGTCACAGGAATATATTTACTGGCAGAACCCGAAGTGCCCGAGCTTAATGCATAATATTTTATTTTACCCGGCCAGGTTACATCCGGCACTCCTTCCAGTGTTTTCTTCCACCAACGATCATATATTTTATCGTAATCATACACCGGCACCAGTTCCTGGAATCTTTTGCCTGGATCAGCGCTCAGCAGGATGTCATCGAAACGGTAAGTCTGTCCAAACTCGGTGAACCTTGCTTTCTTCAAAAGTTTTTTTAGAACCTTTAGCTGTTGCCGTTGCGGGCCATTGCGGGGAATTCGTAGGGCCGAAGCGATAGCCTTCGGGAGTTTAATATCAAGAATCGTCGCCATTAATGCCTGAAAGTTGGTTTATAAAATTACGCAATGTTATATGAAAAACAGCGGAATATACGTGCGGAAATAATTTCTCAAAGACCAAGGTTCCTGTATGTTCTTTTTATCAACCTAAGATCATTAAAGGGAACATAATCCTTGGCATACCAATAATCTATCATTTGTAAATTTTCAAGTGGGAGCTGCTGCACAACGGAAGCGGGTATCCCATTGCACGTCATTACAGCTTTTCGAAGGGTCGGCAGATTTTTTTCCGAGGCGGAATAACCTATCCATGTCTTCCGGGCAAAAAGTACTGCAAAGCAATGCCCGAAAAATGAAATTGGTTTTTTAACTGTAAACAAATGAATTGGGAATGTCAACAATGCTAACAATGAAACCATAATGTCTATAAGCCGTTTCAGCCGGCGATTATGTGGCCGATTTAATTTAAATCCATTTTCCTTTGCCACAAACTCACCCGAACTATCCTTGGAGTGACTTCCGACGATACTGCTGCTGCCGCGTGCACGAAATTTCAGTATCGTTCCTTCCGGCAATTGCCCAAGGTGTTCAATAATATCTTTGAAAGATAGCGTGCCTTCGCAAAATATCACTTCACGAAATGGTACAACATCATACAGCAACCGTACTTTTTTCCAATTCCCGATTCCAGTCGAATCCTCATCAGTGACCGCTACCCGGCCAAGTACTCTTTCATGCAAACCCGCATCTTTCATGAGTTGGACCGTGGTTGCATATTCTTCCTGCGATGCGATGATCAGTGTATTGAGGTTTGTCTCCTTTTCAGTCCCTGCATTAATGATCCCTGAGTGAACCAGCAGCCATCGCAATATACCGATCAGGATGAACGAAAGCAATGCGCCGAAAAGGATAATGCCTCGTGAGAACCGGTATTGTTCCGGTAATAGCGAATAGGCGGCGAGCAGAACAATGGTAGCGGCAAGCGTTGAACCTACCAGTTCAGATAGCTTATACCATTTATCATAAAGCCCGGCATAATAAGCAGTGACCAGGTAAAAAACGGTAAATGCGGGAAACGAGATCCAAAGCAACCTGTTCTCATAATATGTGTCCGGCTTAATATATTCGTTCCATACGTTTTTCATCAGCCAGAACGAAAGAAGGATTAAAGCCGCATCAAGCAAAGGCAAACCAACACGACGAATGAAATTACCGATAGCGGTCATCGCCGCCCTGAACCAGATGGCCAGGTAAATCATAAAACCAAAGGTTCCTGCTTTGCCTCCACCGTAATGTTTGCCTACAAAAACACTCATCGCGTTATAGAATAACCGCACATAGTTCAAACTTCCTTTCCTTGTGCTTTCCCCTTTAAAATGAATGATACTACTTCCTGAAAAATAATAATTTTTGTACCCGGCTTTCTGTATCCGGTAGCTGAGATCTACATCTTCTCCATACATAAAGAAGACCTCGTCGAAGCCACCTGTCTTGTCGAGCACTTCCCGTTTGACCATCATAAAAGCGCCGGCCAGCACATCCACTTCATGGTCCTTATTTTCATCAAGGTTCCCCAAATGGTATTTGGAAAAAGTTTTGGAGCGGGGAAATAATTTCGCCAGTCCAAACAGTTTAAATAATGAAGTTCGCGGAGAAGGAAAGGATCTTTTGGATTCTTTCAAAAAATGTCCGCTGCCGTCCAGCATTTTTATTCCCAAGGCGCCTGCATCGGGATGTGTATTGAAAAATTCGATGCATTTGATGAAACAATCTTCCGGAACGAGCGTATCGGGGTTCAGAAACAGGATGTATTTACCTTTTGAAAGCGATACTCCCTGGTTACAAGCCTTTGCAAAACCAACATTCTCATTATTGGCAGTAAACAAAAAAGAAGGGAAAAGCGGTTGAAGTGCCGTAACACTGTTGTCCGAAGAGTTATTATCGATCACAATGACCTCTGCATCCATTCCACTGATTGCCTTTTTTACAGAACAGAGGCATTGCTCCAGGAAGTGGCGGACATTGTAATTGACGATGATGATAGATAATTCCAAAAACGATAGTATAATTGCCAGCCATAATAGGCGTGCAGATACGAAGTACGAAGTTTTCGGGAAGAGTGCAAAATAGCAGGTGATTGCCACGGATTCGCGGATCTTTTGAAGTTTCGGAGTTTAATCCTTCTTCCCTTCGCTCCCGCTCTGTTTCTCGCTCTGTTTCGTCCATTCGTGGCAATCGATTAGAACGACTTAATATCCGTGTACTCGTGGCATCCGTGATTTCAATCTGTTTAATCCGTGGTATCTTTGCGCATGCATAAAAATACACTGATAGAAGCTGTAATGGCCGGCGCCGGCGAACTGACACGTTTTTTCAATACCCGCTTTAAAATATCCAATAAAGAAGGAGTCAACAATCTTGTAACGGAGGCGGATCATGCTGCTGAAAAAGCCATACTGGAAGTGATCAAAGAAAAATTCCCTGACCACTATATATTAACTGAAGAGTCAGGTGAGATCAAACAGGATTCGGAATATAAGTGGATCATTGATCCTATCGACGGAACGGTAAATTTCGCGCATGGCATTCCTATCTGTTGTGTATCCATTGCCCTGGAAAAAAATGGAGAGGTCATTCTTGGGGCTGTTTGCAATCCCAACATGAAAGAATTATTTTTTGCAGAAAAAGGTTGTGGCGCCACTCTCAATGATACACGCATTCATGTAAGCGAACAGACTGAAGTACTGAAAGCCTGTCTCGTCACCGGTTTTCCGTATACGTATATCAATATGGAAAATGGACCACTGGAAATTTTTGAACGTTTCATCCGCAAAGGCGTTCCTGTAAGGCGACTGGGTTCTGCTGCTATCGATCTTTGTTGGGTGGCTGCAGGCCGGTTCGATGGATTCTATGAACATAAACTGGAAGCCTGGGATAGCGCCGCCGGTTACCTGATGGTGGAAGAGGCCGGTGGCAGGGTCACAGACCTTAAAGGTGATAAGTTTTCCATCTACCAACACCGGTTGCTGGCCACCAATGGAAAAATCCATGATGAAATGCTGGATGTAATTAATAAAAGAAAAGAATTATAGGTGTAGAATGTCGAATCAGGACCGTTTCACATACTGTCTACCGGCAGGCAGGCTCACCTATCACATCTCACATCTGACATACTATGAGTGAACGAACAGAAATAGCATCCCTGGGAGAATTCGGTTTGATCGATCATCTTACCCGCAATATCGAACTACAGAACGCTTCTTCCGTGGTGGGTGTTGGCGATGATGCCGCGGTGATTGATCATTTCGGCAAGCAGACCGTTGTGACAACGGATATGTTGGTTGAAGGTGTTCATTTCGACCTGATGTATACACCATTGAAGCATCTCGGTTACAAAAGCGTGGTGGTGAACCTGAGTGATATATACGCAATGAATGCAATTCCTACCCAGATTGTGATCAGTCTTGCATTAAGCAACCGTTTTAGCCTCGAGGCCATCGATGAATTTTACGAAGGCGTTTATGCCGCCTGTGAAAAATATGGTGTTGATCTTGTAGGAGGGGACACCACTTCTTCCCAAAAAGGTTTTATCATCTCGGTTACTGCCATCGGGGAGGTAGCGCCGGATAAATTTGTAAAAAGAAGCACTGCAAAAAAAGGGGACCTGCTTTGTGTCAGTGGCGACCTGGGTGCCGCTTATGTAGGGTTATTGTTCCTGGAAAGGGAAAAGAAAATTTTTATGGAAAGTCCCGGCGTCCAGCCCGACCTGGAAGGTGAGTCCTATGTGATCGGCCGGATGCTGAAGCCGGAGGCACGAAAGGGCATCATAGAATTTTTTGCCCAAAACCAGGTCACTCCCAGCTCCATGATAGACGTAAGCGACGGCTTAAGCTCCGAGATACTGCATATCTGTAAGCAAAGCGAACTGGGTTGTATATTATACGAAGAAAAGATACCGGTTGCCGAGGAAATGAAAAAAGCGGCCTTCAAATTTGAAATAGATCCTACTGCTTGTGCGTTAAGTGGTGGCGAGGACTATGAGTTGCTATTTACCATTCCTCAATCCGACTATGATAAATTGGTATTAAATGAGGATATTAGTGTGATAGGATATATGACGGAAGCTGAGCAGGGAGCGCACATTATCACCAGGGGAGGAAGCAGGCATGCCATTACCGCGCAGGGCTGGAACCATTTAAAACAATAGACAAGCACCTTTACCCATAATGAAAAAATTACGATCCTTTCCCCTTCCCGCACCAGTGCTTGGGTGTTGCCTGATATTCGCCGCATTTTTACAAACAGGTTGCGGTACCAATAGAGCGTCTTTTTCCCCGAACAAAAAATACTCCCTCACCCAGGTTCAAAAAGATTACGCTATTTACCAGAATATACTGGAAGAAGCTCATCCCGGTCTTTACTGGTACACCAGCAAGGATAGCATGGACTATTATTTCCAGTATGGCCAGCAACAATTAAGGGATTCCATGACGGAACCCGAATTCCGGAAACTGCTGGCTTATGTCACTGCCAAGGTCGATTGCGGACATACTTCTGTACGCTCATCAAAAGCCTGGTCGAAATACCAGGATACTGCCGCCATCTGGCGGATATTCCCGCTCAGCATGAAGTTCTGGAATGATACTATGGTGATCGCGGCCAACCTGAATCGAAAGGACTCCATATTAACGAGAGGAACGATGATAACGAAGATCAATGGCAAGACCACAAAGCAAATTGTCGATACATTATTTAATTATATCCCCACCGACGGTTATAACCGGACCCATAAATTCCAGACCCTCAGTAACAGGGGCTATTTTGGTTCCTTATATTCTTCCATTTTCGGTTATTCCTCCAGGTATACTATCGAATATATTGATAGCATGAACCAGGTCAAAACGGTAACAATCCCGATTTACTATCCCGGGTTGGACACAGCTACCCGCGCAGCGTTCATAGCTATTACGCGGATGCCACAACCGTCCAGGAAAGAAAGGAAGCAACGACAGCTTAACTCTGTCAGGCTTTTGAAGCTCGATACTGCCGAACATACTGCATTCATGGACCTTGGTTCATTTGGACGGGGTTATGGATTGAAGGGGTTCTTCAAAAGGTCTTTCAAGGCTCTGAGAAAACATGATATCACCCACCTGATCATCGATGTTCGCGGCAATGGAGGCGGTAGTGTGACCAATTCCACTAATATTACGCGCTATCTTACCGATCATCGATTCAAGATTGGCGACTCATTGTATGCCATTACGAAAAGAAAACACTATGGTGAGTATATACAGAACGATTTCCTTAACCGCCTGTTCATTACCTTCTTTGCCAGGAAGAAGAAGGATGGATATTATCATTTCCGGTATTTTGAAAGACATTATTTTAAGCCGAAGAATAAAAATCATTTCAATGGGAAGACCTATATTCTTACCGGGGGTAATTCATTTTCCGCGACCACTTTATTCATATCTGCAATCGAGGAACAGGATAATGTAATAGTAGTCGGTGAAGAAACGGGAGGCGGAGCTTATGGCAATACAGCCTGGCTGATCCCGGATGTAACACTTCCCGAGACAGGAGTTCGTTTTCGCCTGCCATTGTTCAGGCTCGTTATAAATAAAAATGCTCCCAAGAGTGGCCGCGGCGTTCAGCCGGAAGTCGATGCGAAGCCATCGATAGAAGCTATTCGATCAGGCTCCGACTTTAAGCTCGATAAAGTGATGGAGCTTATAAAAAAAGACAAAGAGGGGCTGCATTAAAAAGGCATTTATTTGTTGTTTTAGCAGGTGGAAAAGTGGAAAACAAAGTAAAAAGCTGGTGAAAAAGCTATCTAAATTTGTTTATCACACATCAAAGCAAGCAGATAAAAGCAATTGTTTGGTTGAAATTAACATGGTGAAAATCAGGATGATCCTTAAATATGCAAATATTTGGGATCTTGAAATTTTTAAACGCCCGATCATATCAACATGGAATACCTTATAGCTACCGATCCGGAGGAAATACAAATCATGCGGGAGGCAATCCGCAAAACAACTGAGAAAGCCCTCAGGTCAAAAAAGTTCGCCTTAAAGTTTCTTATCGATGCCGGCATTTTGAAAGAGGAGCCGCCCAAAAAGAAACAAAAGAAAAAAAATAAACGTGGCACGCTACCAACCGTTTGAAATAATAGGGTACCATAGTTGTGACAAGGATGTTGGCCTAAATGTTTTAACCGGAAAAACAGATCTTCTCTCGAGCAATAATGATTGGGACTGGTTAGGTGATGGTGTATACTTTTGGGAACAAGATCCAAAAAGAGCTCTACATTATGCAGTAGAAGTGGCAAATGGAAAACAATTCAATAAAACCGGCATTAAGACACCTTTCATTTTAGGCGCAGTTGTTCAGTTGGGAAATTGCTTAAACCTGGTAGAGTCGGAATCTCTTAATTTATTAAAAGACGCTCACTACGGACTTGCAAAAGTGTATGGTGACCTAAATAAGGAAATGCCGGTCAATAAAGGCGCCAATAGAAAACTTGACTGCGCTGTAATCCGATTCATACACCAAACAAGCAGACATAGCAAGTTACCAGAATACGACACTATCAGAAGCGCTTTTGATGAAGGAGAAAAGGTTTACGAGGGAGCAAACTTTACAACTCATCATCACATTCAAGTAAGTGTGATAAATAGGTCGTTGATAAATGGATATTTTTTGCCTCGGCCTTTAGAAGAATTTAATCCATACCTTTTCAATGACTATAAACAGACTTGAGATCGAAGTCTAACATTTATAAAGTAAAAAAACCCATCCTTTCAGATGGGCTTTTATCTATGCTTCAAGGGTTGTTACTCGATTTGTTCTGCCGCTACTGGTATATCAATTTTTTCCGCTGAATCATTATACCCTGCTGTACTGTTATAAAATATACTCCCGGTCTCCATGATGAATGTCCCTGCACCGGAATGATAATATGACCCTTGCTTACTCCTCTGTCTGTTGTGAACACTATCTTTCCCTCAGCATCAGTTATACGAACAGAAACCTTGCCACTATTGGAAGTTGAATAGTCGAGTGAAAAATTTCCCTTCGCCGGGTTCGGCATTATCATCAGTCCTGATTCAATTGCCGGAGTTGTGTTTGACATCTGACGTTTGACGTCTGACGTCTTGGAAGTAACTACAACAACGCTATCATTGTTTGAAGAAGCCTGCGTTATCATCCTACTACCCGTGCCAGGGTTGATCACGATGTTTGTCCCGCTTGTATGATAGATCTTCAGCGTTTTAGTTGCAATATCCAATGTCCATCCCGGTTGGCTAAGGTCTGATCTGTGCGGTATTTCGACACCATCGACAGTTATCGAGACTGGATTGTAGCTTATATGCAGAACTTCGGTTGAACTACTATTGAAAGTTGTATAGCTCAGCGTATTTACGCCATAAGTAATACTCTTTATAACCGAATTGCTTTGTACCAGGTGTGTTTGGCTGGCCGGCGACCATTCAGGCACAGCGCCCATACCGGTCATGAAGTGACGGATATAATCGCCATAGCCATCGCTGAACCATTGATTGTTCACATCGGGTCCATCTATCACGACACCATTGCTTCTCGCCATATAGGTTGCCCAGTTGAATGAACGATACGCTTTTTCTTTCGCGACCAGGTCTCCTGTTTTTTCATACAGCAGCGCATTGACCGAAGCATACCGTGAAGTATGGCTGCCCATGATCCATGGAAATACCTGTTGCTCCTTGATCGCTGTAGCGCCAAAGCTGGCCTGGCCAAATGTATTTTCTACCCAGGTGATCAACCCGCGGACATGGGTTTCCCAATTCACATCGAATTCCGGATGCTCCAATAAATACCGGGCCGCCATCATCGCATCATACTGGTTGAGATTGCTATTGTAATTTCCCTCAACAGCCACATCTTCAAAATACTGGCTCCAAACATTGTTTTGCATGGGATAAGTCATCATCCAGTTCCATGCGGTTGTTCTTGCAGTTTGATAGGCGGTAGTATTCCCCAACCCGGCTGCGATAAGCCCGTCAAACAGGGAAATAGGCCCGATTATATCCGCGCCATAATCTTCGACACTTGAACCGTTGTTCGCCCTCACTCTGTGCGGCCACGGTGATTGGGTTTGATTGCCTGTTCTGACCTTTGCAGCAAGCACATTCGCGAATTGTATGGCGGCATCCCTGAAGCGGGTGTTGCCATTAAATTTATACAACTGCAGCATTCCATAACCCAGCTCCCCAATTTTATCGGGTTCGAGATTCCCGACTCCATCGGCAGTATTCGCACCGTTATACGTCAATGAACCATAAGGTCCTTCTGAATAAGGCACATTGGCCCAACTGTCCGTTGGAAGGGTCATGCCATGATCCAGGTGCCATATAGCCACGTCAATCGCCAGTTGCATCACGTTAGCATTGCCGGAGTAAGCATAATACTTCAACCCGGATTCGATAAGCATGCTATACATCCCGGCGGGATTGTGATCCCAGTTGACAACCTGTTGCGTATTCGGATCAAGATAGCTGCGGCTATAGTAAGCAGGCTTCCCGGTTAAAGGATCATTCGGAACAGAATTCAACAAATAATTCCAGGCAAGAGTCACGACTGTGTTATATCCATCAGTTGGATTCGGAGTCCAGGGAACGATCTTACCTGCGGGAAAAGCAAATATGGTATGTGTATTTAGTGTACCCAATGTAGCAGCAAGACCGGCTGTTGTGAAAACATTATCACCGGATACTGTGGGGCTGCCTCCTGCATTTCCTGAAAGCACCTGGTAATGATAAACAGTTCCCGGTGCAAGACTGGTCAGGATCATGGAGTGTGTAGTTACCAATGCAGAATCTACAAGCGTCGAAAGCCCGTATGAACTGGTTGTGCCATGATTGACTTGCGAAGTAGCACCAAAGCTGGTCGTCCATGTTATGATGGCGGAACTTTCAGTAATCGAATTTACCGAGATCGCAGAGATAACCGGGTTGATATTGGCAACGCTAACAATTACCGGAGACGACGTTGTGATATTTCCTGCGGCATCTCTTGCTTTAGCTGTTAAAGTATGGTTTCCGTTAGAAAGCGATGTCGTATTCCATGACACTGAATAAGGAGCAGTAAGATCTTCTGCTCCAAGATTATTTCCATCCAGCAGGAATTGGACACCGGTTACTCCCACATTATCACTTGCATTGGCGGTAATGTTGGTCGTACCAGATACGTTTCCACTTGTAGGAGAAGTAATATCAACGGCAGGTAGTGTATAATCATTATCGATTGTTATTACTACACCCGTCGATATGTTGATATTCCCGGCTCCGTCGCGAGCTTTGGCCGTTACTGTATAAGTGCCGTTAGCAACCAATTTCGTATTCCACGGGATGGAATAAGGAGCAATGAGATCTTCCGCGCCAAGATTGTTCCCATCTAACAGGAATTGGATACCAACAACCCCGACATTATCACTTGCATTTGCAGAGACTGTAATTGTACCCGAGACATTCCCAGCCAGCGGAGATGCCAGATCTACTGCAGGCAATTCGCTATCGGGTGGATTGTTAACTGTAACAACAACTGCGTCGGATGTTGTGATATTTCCGGCGGCATCCCGGGCTTTGGCCGTTAATGTATAGTCACCATTGGCCAGGCTTGTTGTATTCCACGAAACAGAATATGGAGCTGTAAGATCTTCCGCGCCAAAGTTGACCCCATTCAGCAGGAATTGCACCCCGACCATCCCGGTGTTGTCGTTAGCAGTGGCCGTAATATTTATTGTTCCAATTATTTCACCTGCAGCCGGCGATGTGATACTTACTGTCGGGAATTCTGTGTCAGGCGGATGATTCAACACGTTCACAACAACCGGTGCAGAGGTAGTTATATTGCCTGCCACATCTCTTACTCTTGCGGTCAATGTATAATTGCCATCCGCAACACCAGGTGTATTCCATGTAAATAAGTAAGGTGCAGAAACATCTTCCGCACCAAGGTTAGCTCCATTCAACAAAAATTGAACGCCCGCAACACTATTATTATCACTTGCGTTGATGGTAATATCAACATTACCCGCAATAATACCCACTGCCGGCGAGGTTATAGCCCCAGATGGTAAGATGTTATCCACGGTGACTGTGATTGCTGTTGAGGTTGTGTTATTACCTGCGGCATCTCTTGCTTTGGCTGTTAAAATATGTGTGCCGTTGGAAACTGTTGCTGTATTCCATGAAACAGAATAAGGTGAGCTCAAATCCTCGGCACCCAGGTTATTGCCATCTAATAAGAATTGCACTCCAGCGACACTCACATTATCCGAAGCATTGCCTGTCACGTTTATTGTACCTGAAACAAAAGAATTATTCGGCGGACCGGAAACATTTACTGTAGGAGCAGTATTGTCGATACCGATCGGGGTGTTCATATCATTTTGTATCTCGGTAACGGTCAGGAGCCTGTTGTAAAAACGAACTTCATCAATTGCCCCGTTGAGGTATTCGCCAAAAGCCGAGTTGGAGCCAATCCTGATACCAGTCGGATCTATTGTTGTTATTGTCCCGGTTGAACCTACTGCTGACCTGTTAGTAACATCGGTCCCGTTGACATAAATCGAAAAGCGGTCATAGGTCACTGTAACATGACTCCATTGGCCAGCGGTCAGTACATTATTATTACTGTGTAGCGCGACCTTACTACTGCCGGTCGTCCAATAAACAGAAATCCCGTTTGTCACCGGCCCGGCGCCGCCATCGTTTTGTGATGTGGTGTGCGCATAGAAATAAAAGAAATTAGTCGCGTTAAGCGCCTGGCCCCATACAGTACTCCACTCATTGAAGTTATTATTCTTCACCCATGCACTCCAGGTATAGCTTTGCGTTGGATTGAGCGTGTAGTCGGCGTGATCCGCAATGTTCACGTAGTTGTTGGTTCCATTCAGGTTTACTGCCTGGCCAAATTTGCCCGTGGTCCAGGTAGCGCCACCGGTAAGGGTGCCATTGTGGCTTTTCCCCGAAACGTCAGCAGCTGTTGTACCTGTACCTTCATTGAAATGAATAGCAGTTATAAGATTGGTCACGTTGCTTACAGTGACGGTTATCGCAGTCGAAGTTGTAATATTTCCAGCCGCATCTCTTGCTTTTGCCGTCAGTACATGTTGTCCATTGATTGCATTCACAGTTTTCCAGGAGACAGAATAAGGCGAAGCCAGGTCTTCTGTTCCCAGGTTTACTCCATCCAGTAAAAATTGTACGCCTACAATTCCAATATTATCGCTTGCATTCGCAGTAACATTGATCGGCCCGGAAACATTTCCTGCTGCAGGTGACGTAACAGTTACAGTGGGCGGTGTGAGATCATTATTTACTGTAACGCTGACATTTGTTGATGTTCCCAGGTTCCCGGCCGCATCCCTTGCATTTGCTGTGAGCACATGCGGCCCATTGCCTGCAGTCAGGGTATTCCAGGAAACAGAATAAGGTGCAGTAATATCTTCTACCCCGAGATTCACTCCATCCAATAAAAATTGTACGCCCACAACGCCAACATTATCGCTGGCGTTCGTAGTAACATTGATCATCCCGGAAACATTTCCTGCTGCAGGCGACGTAATAGTTACAGTGGGCGGTGTGAGATCATTGTTTACATTGACGATAACGCCCGCCGATGTTCCAATGTTCCCAGCCGCATCTTTTGCCTTTGCCGTTAGTGTATGTTGCCCGTTACTTGCTGTCAGCGTATTCCAGGAAATTGAATAAGGTGGGGCGGTATCCTCAACATCTATAGGATTACCATCGAGCAGGAATGTGACGCCCGTCACACTCACGTTATCGCTGGCGCTTGCTGTAACATTGATTGTGCCTGAAACATTCCCCGTCGTAGGACCTGCGATCGTTACACTGGGCAATTGTGTATCGCCAGGATTATTCACTGTCACTACAACATCAGCCGATGTGGTGATATTACCTGCCGCATCACGAGTACGTGCTGTTAAAGTATACGCACCATTTGTAAGTGACCCTGTATTCCAGGATACAGAATAAGGCGCTGAAATATCTTCCGCCCCAAGATTATTTCCATTAAGCAGGAACTGCACACCTATTATTCCGACATTATCGCTGGCATCAGCGGTGATAGTCACGTTTCCAAGCACCTCACCAGCTGAAGGAGCTGTAATTACCACAGTTGGAAACTGTGTATCTGGTGGATGATTAAGAACATTTACTACAACCGGTGAAGATATCGCTATATTGCCCGCGGCATCTCTAGCTTTTCCTGTTAAAGTATAACTTCCGTCAGCAACAGCGCTTGTGTTCCAGGTAAACGAATAAGGCGCAGTAATATCTTCGGCACCCAGGTTGTTTCCATTCAACTGGAATTGTACGCCAACAACACCCGTATTATCGGAAGCATTGGCAGTAATATCAATCGAGCCTGCAATGGTGCCAGCGACCGGTGCTG
>VBAT01000014.1:104026-217482 GCA_005884665.1 Bacteroidota bacterium | reverse complement strand
GGCGGGCGACAAAATTCAACTCAACGATATTACAATTCGTAAAAATTATGCTGCCAAAGATTTCAAAATTCAAATAAACAGGCCCCAAATCCTGATCGCCCTGACAAATATTGTTATCAATGCCATTGATGCCATGGCTGGTGTAAAAGGAATACTGACGCTGGTTACGATATCAACCGATGAGACCTGTATCGTTCAGATAGAAGACAATGGTTGTGGCATCAGTGAGAAAAACTTAAACAAAATATTTGAACCTTATTTTACAAATAAACCCGATGGCCTGGGTCTTGGGCTGGCGACAACGCGAAATATTCTCCGTTCAAATCACGTCGGGTTAAATGTAAAATCAACAGAAGCAAAGGGAACAAATTTCATTCTTAGGTTCGGAGAAAACGACCACGATAAACTTTTGCAAAGAAAAAGGAATGTGCCACAGCTGAACGATACCATTAATGAGTTCGGACTCAGACTTATCGACACTATCTTGCATGAGGATTAGACTGTACCGAAGATCTAGTACATGATCTGCAGGCACATCCTGTCCGCTCCATACTTTTACTGACGTCCATGGCTGAGACGGTGCCGACCAAAACTCATCTGTATCCGGCAGACCGAGTGGCAGGAAGATATCCATACATATATATAGGCTTCCCGTTGTGATGTAGACATCGGCGAGATCAGGCTGGTTTCCATATAAGCCGATATTTAACCAGTTCCCTGTTGTAAATGTAGAAGAAGTTTCAAGCGTTTTGCTTATTACGGCAGTTAACGCCGATCTGATTTGTGCAGGAGGCAGGGATTGCGGCAATTTTTTCCGAAGGGAAATATCGGCAAGATGATGAAAAACAGCGCCACGGTATACGATTGACCTGCCCGTAACAGGATAACTACCATCAGTGCCAATCATTCGCTCCTGCAAGACTGCATACCTCTTATTGATCGTATCCAGTCTCGGCACAAACCAATCATAGGATCTTGTTCTTTGCTTCACCACATCCAGGATCGTAGCCAGGTAAGGATGGATCACGATGCTGTTATAATAATCCCAATGATAATTCGTTCCATCTGAGAACACACCATCGCCAACATACCAGTTGTTGGCAAATTCACGGATGCCATATTCTATACGCAACGGGTCGTATTCAAATCCATATTTACAAAAGAATGCCTCGATCATGGCACTGAAGAGTATCCAATTGTTATAACCCGGAACGGTGCTTCTTGTCATTTTAAAAACATTGATCACCTGTTGTCGCACTTTTTCATCCAGGTGTTCCCATAACCAGGGGCAACGAATCAGACCTAAGGCAACAAATGAAGCGTCGACCAGTGGTTGTCCTCCCTTCCACAACATATAATCTTTCGCAGTTGAATCTACCGCGTTTGCAATTGCTTTTAACGACCATTTCCTGTATTGATCCCTTAGTTGCACTTCTTCTTTTTGTCCGCCTTCCAGGTTCAGCCAGGGAGCAATTCCACTTAGCGTTCTACCAAATGCTTCAAGATAGGCAACTTTCCTGCGAGTATCAGCGTTGTCGATTCTTTTTGATAAAATAACCGGCATTTTTTCTTTCAGCCTGTCGTCTGAAAGGTTGGAGAGAACCGGCCGGGCAATCTTATCCATATAATTCAGCCAAAGTTTACGGTCATTTTGCTGTGCCCAAAGAAAAGATGGCATATAAAAAATTAATGCAAGAAGCAACACCAGAATTTTTTTCATGATATTATTTTTGAACTGTTCCGCAGGAAGATGTTCAACGATGCAACCTGATAAAAATACCTATTTATAAATGGAATACTTTTTTTGGGTTATTTTCTTAATGAACCAGGACCGGTTGATTTTTTATTATAACTGAAGAAGGTTTTAGTCCAGGTGATGAAGCTATAATTTTTATATCGCCTGCCCTGCCTTTTTCAGAGCGAACTATGACCAGGGCCATACCAGAGTATGCCGTTCGTTCCTTAGATGCGAAAGCGAGGAGATCCGCAGGATCACCATTGTCTGTTGCCACAATTTTGCCTGGTCCATCCACACTGAATGTTATTGAATTAGTTGCTACCGGGACCGCCAGGCCTTTTTCGTCAGTGACGGTCGCCCTAATAAATGAAAGATCCTCTCCATCTGCACTTATTAAATACCTGTCGGCATTTAATGTTAGCTGGGCGGGCTTACCCGTCGTCATCACCTTTTCCTCGGCCCATCTCTGTACATTCTTATAGGCAACCGCTTTTAATTCTCCGGGCTCATATTTCACATCATCCCAGCGCAACCTGTATTCAAATGCTGCTTTCTTCTTCTTTCCAAGAGAACGGCCATTTAAAAAAAGTTCCACTTCATCTCCTGATGTAAAAACATGCACAGGCGTAACTTGTCCCAAACGCTCTGGCCAGGTCCAGTGCGGGAGTATATGAACCATGCGAAAATCGGAACGCCAACGGGATTGATACAGGTAAAAACGATCTTTCTTAAACCCTGCCAGGT
The DNA here is from genome assembly GCA_005884665.1 of Bacteroidota bacterium. Taxonomy (GTDB): domain Bacteria; phylum Bacteroidota; class Bacteroidia; order Chitinophagales; family Chitinophagaceae; genus VBAT01. The sequence goes on along the minus strand of VBAT01000014.1, from coordinate 215,000 downwards.
CAATAATGCCACAATATGAACTACGGGCCGAATAATAAGGAGTGGGTTCACCCAGGTAATCCCAACCCGACCACACAAACTCTCCCGCCACATAAGGATGTTTATCCTGCGAAGCAAAAACTTTGTCAGGAGAAGCACCAAATGCGGCAGTGTACAATTCATAAGCGCTTACATATTCTCTTTGGGGATCACCACCCGTACTATCGCTGACAGGTGCACTGATGTCATCCACTACCGGGAACAAATATGTACCGCGGGTGCTAAGAGCAGATGCAGTCTCGCTACTTACGATCAACTTGCCGGGGAACTGTTTTTGAAACGCAGGATACAACGGCGATGTCTTTATTCCTTTCAACTGGGAATAAGCAGGCGCGTCCCGTATGCCTTCGCCCTGGTAATTCAAACTGATCACATCCATCACCTGCGGAAACGGCATCTCGGGTTTTGCGTAGTTCATCGATGCAGTAGCAGGCCTCGTATCATCTTCTTCCCGAACAATATCATGTAGCTGTTTTGCCAATGCGGCGCCAGCATCTGCCGTGTACTGCTCACCTACTTCATTGCCAAAGCTCCAGGCAATAACAGAAGGATGATTACGGTCCCTCCTGATAAAAGTTCTCGTATCGGCTTCATGCCAGTCGGGGAAGATCAAATGAAAATCAAGTGGCGTTTTTCCTCTTTCCCAACAATCAAATATTTCATCAATTACAAGAAATCCCATCCGATCAGTTAGATCCAATAATTCAGGTGCCGGCGGATTATGTGCCATTCGAATAGCATTGCATCCCATTTCAGCTAATATCTCCAATTGTCTTTCGGCCGCTCTTTTATTGAATGCCGCGCCTAACGCACCCAGGTCATGATGCTGATTCACACCCTGGATACGTACAGCTCTGTCATTTACTAATACTCCTTTAACAGGGTCAAACTTCACTGACCGTATCCCAAAACGAGTTTCATATTCATCAATGATCTTGCCTTTTGAATATAGGCGGGTAACTGCTACATATAGATTGGGTCGTTGTGAAGGCCGTGGACCCCAGAGCAAAGGATTTTTTATGGTCAACGAGCTTTCAGCCTTCGATTTCTCTCCTGTTTGCACAACCAGCGCTGAATTAGGAAAATTACCTGCCTTCCCGGCTCTTTCCAGCTGATCATTCAGGCGATATATTTCAGTAACCAATGTGACGGCTTGATTGGCGGAAGATTTGTTCTCGAGTTGAACAATAAGATCAATAGTAGCTGAAGCAGCAGAAACATTTCTTGTCCGGATAAATGTACCCCATTGAGCTACATGTACGGGATTAAGTTTTGTAAGCCATACATTCCGGTAAATACCGGCACCGGGATACCAGCGGGATGAATTGGCCGGGTTGTCAATTCTTATTGCCAGTTGATTATCGCCACCGGGTTTAATATATGGTGTAAGATCGAGACGAAAAGAATTATAACCATAAGGCCAGCCACCGACCAGGTTTCCATTCAGCCAAACCATTGCATAGGACATAGCTCCATCGATATCGAGGTAGATAGATTTGCTTGCATCTGATGATGGGATATCTAATTTCCTGCGATACCAGCCCACGCCCTGTACAGGCAAACGGCCCATACCACCACCAACAATCGCGTTGGCTTCTTTATAAAAAGGTCCTTTGATGGCCCAGTCATGCGGTAAATTGACGGTTTCCCAGGCATTGTCATTGAAATTATTTTGTACAAATAGAAAATCGCTGCCTGGATTACCATTCGGGCGTTGATGATGCTTCGCCGGGTCATTAATAAAATCATTGGCTGTCGGCAATATCCATTTTTTCAAAACATTCTCCGAGGATGTGGCAATGACTTCTTCCGAGGGCTTTGTGTCGGCTACTTTATTATCGTTTCGATCACTTACCGTGGGACGTTCATCGTATATTAATTTATCGGGTTCACCTGTGTAACGCATGAATCTCCAGCCCTCATTAATACTGACTCTTTCCCTGGCGGGAGAACCTCCAGTTCCTTCAACATTTTGATCTCCCGGTAGACGCAACCCACCGCAAATTATTTGTACAGCAATAAAAGCCAACACATAGAATAGACGACTATTGCGCATAGAATAAAAGAGTTTGACCGATGAACGGGTCAAAATTATCTTTTAACGAAGGAATTGCCACGAATACATGGATGATTTCTTTTTTTCCGTGAATCCGTGGCAAATATCAAAGGCACGTATGTGCCGTCATAATAAGGTCGTCCCGTCTATCTCGAAAAAAATACATAATTTCCTTTTCCAAACACAAAACCATGGCCACACAAAAACGAAAAGAGGCTTCCGCATTTTTATTGTTTCCCTGGGGGCTTCTTTCTATTGTATTGATCCTTTTTTTGAATATCGCCTTCAGTGGTTTCTTCACTAAAAACTGGAGCTGGCTTGTACTGGTCCTGATCATACCGGCTTCTATTTTGGAGAATCTTAAGATCGGCTATTCCACTATCCAGGTAATGTTCCTGAAAACAATTTATTCATTGCTGTCATTCCTCCTGGTAGGTATGGCATTTGGCGCGGCGCTGGCCGGGTGGCAGATAACCAGGTTCCAGCACATCGAAAATATAGACAAAATTCAATTGCCCTGGTTTGCATTACTGGCCTTGTTCGTGATCCTGCTGATCGAGATCGCCCAGCTGTTCAGTATGCTCAAGGCAGTGAAACGCGAGTTCATGCAATTTGATCCAGACAATTGAAAACTAAGAACTAAGAACCAAATTACAAGAACCAAAAAAATTCGAAATCCGAAATACATTGTCGGGTAGCTTCTGACTAAATATTTTATTTCTGATTTCTTTGTTATTGATAAAGTAAGCTCCAAGAACCAATCCTGCCAACTAGCGGGACAAAAACGATCTTGATTGCTAAAGGTAAAAATCCAAATCAAAAGCTAAATCACTTAATTGGATGCTCCTGTTTAATATTGGAGTTTTTAATTTATTTGGTTCTTGTCTCTTGGATCTTGAAGGCAAAGAACCAAGATGATATTACACCAAATAAAAAACCTCAGCGGTGAGCCGAGGTTTTTTTATACATGATTCGTTTATTTTTTATTTCATGACTTTCTTATAACGTTTCTTCCACCAGGGTTCTATCTCCGGGAGCAAGGCCTTGAACCAGATAGTATATTTAAACGTGTTCTTTTTAATTTCCGCCTTTATCTGGGCCAGGCTTTTGTAACAATAATCCATCACTTCAGCCTTGTTGATATCAATAGTTCCCTCGTACTCACCGGTGAACACGTGGTCAAACTCAAATTCACTCAGACCATTGTGGAAGTCGGCGCTGTAAATAAAATCAAATTGCTTTTCAATCGGAGTGGTGAATCCCATTTCCTCCTGCAACCTTTTCAGAGCTGACGGCAGAGTTTCTTCGCCGGGCTGGGGGTGGCTGCAACAGGTATTGCTCCACTGCCCGCCACTATGGTATTTATCAAGCGCTCTTTGCTGAAGCAGCAATTCACCTTTCTTATTAAAAATAAAAACGCTGAATGCCCTGTGAAGCAAGCCTCTTTCATGCGCCTCCATTTTGTCCATAGCGCCGATCGGCTCATCGTGTTCCGTCACCAGTATAACTTGGGGAGATTCCATTCGTCTTGGTTAGGATACAAATATCATTTAAACGGGGTAATGGTCAGGCCTGAAGTTATTTCAAAATTGACCATTCCCTAAAACCGGCTGATTTGCTCTTTGAGCAATTTCCTGGCAAAATGTATCCTGCTCTTGATAGTACCCAGGGGCTCATGAAGGTATTCCGATATCTCCTGGTATTTATAGCCATCGAGGTATAACAAAAAAGGCATCTTGAAAATCTCTGGAAGAAGGTCTATTGCATTTTTTATTTCTTTTACCCGCATGCCACTTTCCGCTCCGTTGGAAACGGCCGATTGCTTCATGTTGATAAGGTAATCTTCCGGCGTATTGTCGAAAATTGTTTTTTGTTTTGCCTTCCTGCGGTAGTTATTGATAAAAATGTTACGCATGATGGTAAACAACCACGCCTTTATATTAGTACCTGCATTATACTTTTCGTGATTGGCCAATGCCTTGTAGAGCGTCTCCTGGTAAAGATCATTAGCTGCGTCAGTATCTTTTGTAAGGTTGACGGCAAATGGTCTTAGAAAGCCTGCATTATCCAACAACATATCATTAAACTCTGTAGTCGCCATATCATCCCCTTTTTTACAAATTTAAAAATAAATGCTTCCGTCTCCAACCCGTCTGGCACATTTCGATGTCCAACCATTGAAAATCAAACGAAGAGCATACACGAAAACGAGCAAAAAGTTTACCGGAAATAAAAAATGCCAAAATGCTATAAACGGGGATTCAGGATTTGGCCGGAGTCGATAAGTTTTTTAACAGAATCAGGTATTTCAATTCCCTGTAATCCTTCAAGGTGGCCTAGATGATGAAGATCGGTGCCCAATAAATTGTAGTAGTTATTTTTGAGCAAATATTGTGACAATTCAGTAACGGACCGGCCATAATGTCCGCCCAGCGAGAGAATATTCAGCTGGAAAAGGCAGCCGATATCTTTCAACTCCCGATAGAAATCCTTGTTCCTTTCAAGATAGACATACCGTTCGGGGTGCGCTATAATTGGCTGATAACCTTGCATTTCCATCTCAAACAGTATCTCCTTAATATTCATGGACGGAAAAGCCATAGAAAACTCGGTCAATACCATATTATCCTTGATGGTTAGCAGAGGCTCCTTATTCTTGAGTAACTCTTCCACATGTTCATCCAGGAAATATTCGGCGGCAGCATGGATTTCAACATCCATTCCTGCATTCTTTACCGCTTCCTTTACAACTGCCAGCTTTTCCAGGATGATCTCATGGGTATTTTTATACATGTCCCATAACACATGAGGAGTCGTGATCAACTTTTTATAACCGAGGGCGTTCATTCCCCTTATCAATTCCAGCGAATTTTCTAAATCCTCGGCTCCATCATCGATACCCGGGAGAAGATGGGAATGCATATCAGCATTCAGGATCGAAAAATCGAATGACTGTCGCTTTGGTTTGGATTTGGAGAAAAACTTCAGCATAACAGGGATAACCTTCCGAAATTACTTATTATTTACTCGTCAAAAAAGGGTAATGGCCACAGAGAGCCAAAGAGGAAAAACAAACTTTGCCCTGCCGGCCTTGTTTCGACGTGGCTATACCAAGGTAGCAGTGGAGAGCCACGGAGTTTTCCTTCTCTGTGATCCTCCGTGTCTTCTCAGCGGTCCCTGCTTGCCGCAGGAAAGTCTGTGAGCAAATTCAAATCAGACACCTGCCTGTCCGGTAGGCAGGCTATCGGATGAGGCACTGCCAAAAAAATCAAGCCACAAATTCGCGTTTAGGCAAGGATGGAAAAACTTTGTTCACAAGATCGCTTTTAGGGAAAATAATATACCAGGCTGTGAGAAAAATGATCATGAAATCGGTGTAGAAAGAAATATGTTGCTGGTACCATACCTCCAAAGCTCCTTTATACGGAAGGATCATCGTACGGTAGGTTTCGTGGGGAGCCAGGCTGCTCGTAGTAATGATCATTTCCTCATCACGAAAAACGATGCTTCCGATGCCGGTGAGCCCGGGCTTTACCTGGTATACTTTTTCCTTCAATTCGTCGGTATACCGGTCAAATCCGACTTTCATTAAAGGTCTTGGTCCCACCAGGGACATGTCACCAGTTAGAATATTGATGATCTGCGGCAACTCATTCAGTTTGCTGATACGCAGGAATCGCCCGAAAGAAGTTATCCTTGGGTCTTTTCTCACCGTAACATCTCCATGTCCCATGTTTGGGCTGTTTTTTAACATGGTGGCAAACTTCCAGATCTTGAATATTTGATTATGATAGCCTACCCTGTCCTGCCGAAAAAAAACTTCATGCTCGCCAGTAAGCAGCAGTATAATAATAATTGGAATAAACAGCGGCAACAGGATGATCATTGCCACCAACGATAAAATAATATCCAGGAGCCGTTTGATGATCTTATACATTATTGAGATCTGTATGAATATTGCAACTGTGGTTTGAATAGACGGTTAATGACCTGCTTACGCAACCGCAGGAATGGCTCTTCCACGATCGTAGTGAATAACACGGCAACGGAAAATGAGATACCTAAATAACAAACCACGCCCACAACTGTGCTTTCAATATAGTGACGGAAGATTACAGACAACAAGGGATGCCAGAGATACCAGTTATAGCTGTAGTAAGCGATAAATCTCAACAGCTTCAGTCGGCTAAGATCGTAATAATACAATCCTGCAATCATTAAAAAGAAACAAAAGGGAATAAGTGAATGAAAGACCACTTTTTTATAATATACCGAGTCTGTGTTGCAAAAAACCACAACCGCTGCAATCCCCATGAGTGTCCCCAGCAGGCTGACAAGATAGGAGCGTCTCCGTTTCAGAAGTTGCGAATAATACACGATGATAAGGTTTAGCAGTACTCCCCAGCCTAATGCATCGATCCTTACATGAGTGCCAGAATAAGTATCCTGGCTACGGGTAAACCATAACGAAAGCAATTTAAAAACAATGCCTGACACGATCACCAAGCCCACCAGCCCGAATAATGCCTCTTTCTTATTGTATAATCGTTGGACAATAATGAAAGCAACCGGCAACATGATGTAAAAATGTTCTTCTATACACAATGACCACACATGATCAAAGCTCCAGTGAAAAGGAGCACCGGTATAATTCTGGTAGAAGAAAATGTATCGTTTGATATCCCATAACGGAATGACCTGTTCGGGCGCCAGGTAAAAAGCAATAACGGTGCCCAGCCCCAGAAAAATAAAATAAGACGGCCATATCTTAAAACCTCTTTGCAGGAAGAATTTGAAAAAATTTATTTTTTTGTCATTGGCAAAGCTCCTGGTAAGAAGGCCACCAACGAGGAGACCAGAAATGACAAAGAAAAGATCAACGCCGATATATCCCAATGGAAGGATTTCTTTAAAGTGATACAATGCTACAACAATAATAGCAACGGCCCTGAATACGTCTACTGCACTGTTCCTTTCCGGTGAATTCAGCGTTCGGAGAGATTGCAGGTTTCTGATTCCCCGAAGCAGGGGTACGTGGATCTTACGCATGGTTTTCTAAGGATTAGGTTTCTTATCAAATACGATTTATACAAGAGCTTTTTTTACACTAGCTGCCACAATTGCCAGCTGTTCATCGGTGATACTCGTTGAACAGGGAATGCTCAGGCAGGTATTATAAATATAATCAGCATTATCCTGGTGCTGAACGTAAATACAGTCTTTGTACATTGGTAATTTATTCATAGGCATCCAGAAGCGGCGACTCATAATATTGTTTGCATTGAGATAATTCAGCAATTTTTGCTGCTGGTCCGTTTGAATGGTAAAAAGCCAACCGTTTGTTTTCACTTCCGGCAGTTCTTTCTGAAAGCGGATATCGGCTACGCCTGCCAGCTCCTTTTTATAAAAAGTTACCGCTTCTTTTTTTCTCCGGATAAATGATGGAAGCAATTCCATTTGCCCTACACCTACAGCGGCCAGTATGTTCACCAGCCGGTAATTGTATCCCACTTCATCATGATAATATTCATCAACACTTGCTTTTGCCGTGGTGGTTAAATGTTTTGCGTGTTTGGCAAGTTGCTCATCATCCGTTACTATCACGCCACCACCGCCGGTTGAGATGATCTTGTTCCCATTAAAACTAAAACAACCCAGCGGGCTAAACGAACCTGCGTGTTTGCCTTTGTAAGATGTACCCAGCGCTTCAGTAGCATCTTCTACTATTGGCAAAGGATATTTTTTTACGATGGAAAGAAACCGATCCATATCGCACATGTTGCCTAATATATGTACAGGCATGATCGCGCCAATACGACGGCCATTCGGGGTGTAGATCAGTTCGCCATTCTTTTCCTGCGTATCCTTTTCGAGGAATTCTTCCAGCAGGTCAAGGTCCATTTGCCAGAGATCTGGATCGGCATCGATCAGTAAAGGTTCTGCCCCGAGATATTTTATAGAATTAGCTGAAGCAACAAAGGTCAGGTTAGGCAATAACACGTAATCATCCTGCTTTACACCCGAGAGCAGTAAGGCTATATGTAGCGCTGCCGTGCCGTTGACAGCAGCTACCCCATATTTAGCTCCGGCAAAATCAGCCACCATCTGTTCAAACTGGTTCACATATGATCCTACCGAGGATATCCATCCTGTATCGAGGCAATCTTTTACATATTTCCATTCATTGCCTGCAATATTTGGTACGCTGAGTGGGATCAATTGCTGGTTACTCATAGACTTTGTTTCCGGCTTCAAGATATTGATCATACCATTCGATTGTTTGTTTTAAACCCTGTTTCCATCCGATCTCGGGCTCAAATCCCAATTGTTTCCTGGCTTTCGTGATATCCGGGCAGCGGCGTGACACAGAACCGGGATAGGTTGGTGCGTTTTCAAACACTCCTTTAAATTTCATCAGGTCTCCCGCATAATGAATAAGTTCACCGATAGAGATTTCTTCCTGGGTACCTATATGATAGATCTGGCCGTTTGTATTTGGTTGTTCCATGGCCAGCACCGTTCCCTTTACAGCATCGGTGATAAAACAAAAAGCCCGCGTCTGGTCATGACCATACACTTTAAATGGCTCCTCTCCTTTCCGGAACCGGACTACGAGGTGGGGTATCACATGCTTGAAGCCCATTCTCGGTCCATAAACATTGTGATACCTTACAATGGTTGCTTCAAAACCAAGTATGCGCGAATAGTTCAGGAATCCTGATTCGCCCAGCATTTTTGTGACGGCATAAGTAAATCTTGGATGCCCGATATCTTCGATACAAAGCGGTACTTCTTCTGGCGTGGGAACTTTATAACCGAAAGCATCAATTGTTCCTGCATAACATTCGCTTGTGGAAGTAAACAACACCTTGTCGATCTTTGAACGTCGTATCCACTCCAGCGTGTTATAAATTAAAGCAGTATTAATGCGGATTATCTCATGTGGGATGGAATTGGCATTATCAACTCCCACTACAGACGCAAGCATATAAACCTGGTCGTAGCTTTCACCAAGCTGGTCAAATGTGCGTGGATCTGTATAGTCGCCCGCGATGACACTGATCTTATGCGTGGATACCAGTTCATTGAAAAGCTCGTCCTGTTTTCCCCGGGCAAAATTGTCGGCGATCGTTAATTCATAGTCCCGGTTCTCTGAAAGGTATTTCGCGATATTGAATCCTATAAAACCCGCTCCCCCTAGCAATAAAACTTTTTTACCCATAAGCAATTAATACTTTTTTGCTGCCTGTGCAGCTTCAGTCTAAAGATCTCCTCTTCCTATTACTTTCACGATATGTTTCGATTTCAATTTGTTTATCTCGTCATCTGTCAGTATACCAATGGTATCATAAATAAAGCCCGGCTGTTGATCTGCCAGTTTATTGATCAATACCGGGTTGTTCCGGTAATCTTTATGACCTGTTGTTACGATCACCAGGTCGTAGGGCTGTTTCAATAATTCATCAAGGTTATTATTCACCCTGGTTCTTTTTTCCTCCCAGTACATAACATGGGGATCATGAAGGGTAACCTCGCAACCCGCCCCGATCAATTGTTCATAAATACCCTGCACGGGGGTAAATCTTGTATCACCTACATCGTTTAGATAACTAACTCCCAGCAACAGCACTTTTTTTCCATTCAATGACGAAGTGTATTGTGATTGCAGGTACTGAAAAGCAAAAACAGGCATCTGGTCATTGATATGAACGCCGGTCTCACTTTGTTCCAGGGGTTCTTCGCTACCGAACAAATTCATTCTTGCCCAACTCGCCAGCAGGGGATCCTTGGTTAAGCAGTAGCCGCCAACTCCCAGCCCCGGCAACATCAGGTTCTTATGAGTGGGTCTCATCCGTATCGCGTTCACTACTTCGTAGATATTTACACCTGCTTCTTCGGCAAAACGGCTCCACTCGACCATGAAAGCGATATTCATGGCACGGTAGGAGTTTTCCAACACTTTTGCCATTTCAGTTGCCTGCGTATTGCCCAACCTGGTCAGAGGGTATTCATCAGTACTAATAACGGTGCGCAGGAATTTTTCAGTAGCATCAGCGCTCGTTTCATCCGTACCCGCATAAACCCGGTAAAAATTTTGAATGGAATCAACGTATTTGGGACCGGGCATTACTCTTTCATAAGAATGCCCCACCTTTAATTTATCTGTGGCCAGCCCTCTCTCCTTCAAACATTCTTCAAGGATTGGCCTGACGATTTTTTGAGAGGTGCCCGGCGGAACAGTCGTTTCAACCAAAACCAGCACGTCCGGCTTGCACGAAGTGCCGATAGCTGTGATTGCTTTTTTAAAAGGACTGAGATCAACGCTGTAATCTTCCAGATGCCCGTTATTATTCGATTGTTTTTTTACATCAAGATTGATATCAACGATCACAATATCCGCTTTGCTGTAAGCATGAGGATCGCAGGTTGCATACAGGTTTTTCTTCTTTCTTGCCTTCTGGTAAAATTGTTCGATTTTCGGATCATCAGCTATTACGGGAAATGCGCCCTCATTGATGGATTGGATCTTCCAGTAAGAAAAAGGAGTAGGAAGATCGATGCCGATCACGGCATATTCTTCGGTCAGTGCATTTGCCACCACAAGGCTCATCACAGATCCGACGAAGCCGAGTCCCTGTACCACGACTACTTTTTTGCCGGGGTGTAAGTCGCAAAATGATTCAATTCCTGCTTTATCATCGATTGTTTCGGGGATTGTGTATTGCTTGCCAGTCAGGGGACTGATGGATTCCTGTTTTGGTTTTTCTTTCACCATGCTCTCGATTATGATTGAAGTATAAACGTTCGATTCCCGATCTTAGTGTAAGCCCAGGGCCACCGGTATGTTGTTGCCTTGATCCTTTTTTCCATTTCTTCCTCAGGCATACCGGGGGTAATATAACAGAGCTCGTTAAGTTCTTTTCGTGTATAAGGTTTCCTTTTCCATGTCTCCGTTGAAGTCGGTAAGGGATTACCCTGTAAAATGCTATCCATTATCCCGTAGAACATCTCTTCGATCAGCTGGTAGCATTGCTGTGTAACACCAAACACAGTATCATCTTTCGTAATAGGAAATCTTTTTACAGCAATGATATTGCCACTGTCCACTGCTGATTTCATATGATGGCAGGTGACACCATATTCTGTTTCTCCATTATATATCGCGAAATTGGTGCACCCGGTTCCGGGGTATTCGGGGCTGCCGGGGTGAAAATTAATAGCTGCAAAGGAGGTATTTTTCAATAGCGATTCGGGTATGATCCATGATCCGATAAACGAGATAAGAATGTCGCCCTTCCAGTTCAGCACTTCATCAGGTAACTTATCCCGCCGGTCGCCAATAAAAATAAACGGGTCCTTGCAGTGATTGCGTAAATATTCTCCTGCCCTTTCTGTAAAAGGATTGTCTTTTTTCCCTAAAAATAAAACCCGGAATTGTTTCTTCACAATTGGTTTTTTCGGCTTGTATGCTGAGCTACGAAGTTATTGAATTGTTTTAAAGGACAGCATCTATCTGTAGGAAAGATAACTGGCCACAGATAGTCGCAGAGTCTTTCTCTGTCATGTCTTTTCCGAGTTTTTTTTCTCCGTGGCCCTCTGTGTCCTCTCAGCGGCTCCCTGTGGCCAAATCGCATAAAAAAGCACCCCGATTAGTGGGTGCGATTTTAATTGAAAACAATTCCAATGAAACAATCGTCATTATGCTGCTTTCAGACTGCGGGCTGGTTTCTTTACCAGCTTCCTGGCAGGATTGCCGATCACAGTGGTGTTATCCGGTATATCTTTAATGACCACGGTGCCTGCACCAATGATCACATTATTGCCGATCGTGATTCCCTGGCGTATGACGGAGTTAGCGCCAATAAAACTGCTTCGTCCCACTTTTACATTGCCGCACAAAACTGCGCCGGGGGCTACAAATGAAAAATCCCCGATGATACATTCGTGGTCGATACTGCAGGAAGTGTTGCAGACAACGCCATTACCGATTTCTACCATGGGGTTTAATGTGGTGTTGGCGGCTATCATTACGCCATTGCCCATTTTCACCGATGCTGAGATGACCGCGCTGGGGTGAATGGCATTGATAGGATCGCCCAGGTATTGACTGAGCTGCGTATGGATCTTTTCGCGAATGCCGTTATGACCCACACAGGCAAAAAAATCAAACTTCTTTAATTGGCTGATCACGTCCGATTCCCGGCCGAGATACTGAAGATTATAAGGATTTGAGGCTTTTTCTTCTGAATCGCAGTAGGAAGTTACTAAACGACCTGCGTTGAGAAAAATGTCTATGATGACATAAGCATGGCCTGAATAACCTACGATGGCCACTGGTTTTTTTAGGGTGGTTTTCATTGGATGGATCGGATTGGATGCTATAAAAATAATAGTCCAAACCGGCAGTCCAAAGTAAATGCCCAACCCAAAAAGAGAAAAAAGTATATCTACCGCAGCCGCTCCGGGTAGTTTTCCGATGCCTGTATAAAAATCTACGGTAATGTCCCTGTTTGAAAAATCAAAATGGCCACGGAGAGCCACAGAGGAAAATAATTCTGCCCTGTCGACCTTACTTCAACACGGCAACATCAAGGAAAGAGCAGAGAGCCACAAAGCCTTCCTTCTCTGGGTCCCATATCTTCTCAGTGGTCATTTGCGGACAATTCAAATCCGATAGCTATCGGATGAGACACTACTAAATCTACTCGGGCAACATATTACTTTCTCGCTATACTTGTTACCCCACCCTGCATAGGCAGGATCTCAAGACTTTTAATATTCAGTCCCTCATGCAAACGACGCACATCGGATTCATTATAGTGATAAACCGGAGTAGCATAGCGGTAACGGCGAAGGGCCATACGCAAACCATTCTCAGGCCAGGAGACGACGAAAGCACCGGAAGTCACTGCATCCATTTTCTTCATAAATGCGACTGTATCTTTTACATAGTCTACAACACCGGCAGCCACGGATACTGTAAACTTCTCAGGTCCGAAATCATAAGTAAAAAAATCACCCTGGACAAACTTGCAGCGATTACCGACGCCTTCCGCTTCTGCATTTTTGCGGGCATATTCATTCATGGTTTCTGCGAAATCGATGCCCAATAAAAATTTCGCATTTGAATTCTTTAGCCAGGTGACACTATTCACACCCGGTCCCGATCCAATATCGAGCACTGTAGGCCGATCAAACTCTTTGATGGTCTTCAATGCTACCGCTGTCCGGAAAAACACCGCTTTTCGAAACATCTTATCGAACCATGAAGGTTTTTTGTAATAGTTGGCAAAAAGTTCACTGCGGGCGTCCCAGTACTGCTGGGCTGTGTGAATGGGCTTTGACATATTCGGCTTTTTTTAGACAGGTTACAAAATTATATTCTTGCAAAAGATATTTTATTTTATTGTAAATGGTACCGCGAAATAAATTCCAGCGAACATTGATCACAAACGACTTTGGCTTCGAAAAACCTTTGCCCGGAGGATAATGCGTGGAGCAACTGATCCAACGGTCATCAAATTCATAAGGATGCATATACAGCATAACATCCCTTTTTTCACCATCCAGCTTTTTGAAAATTCTTTTGAGCATAAACTTCGGCAACGCTCGCATATATCCTCCCCCGGCTACCGGCAACCGTTTATCTCTCCAATTCATGATGGTAAGCGGCAATTCTACCATTTGCTTACCATTTGGCAAATTGTACAGCGCATCCTCGTAGGGGAAATCGGCAATTCCATAATTTTTCAGTTTGACGGGGAATATGCTGCTGTCATAGATCAAACCCAGCTCACTTAAAATTTCCAGGTCTCGTTCACGGAAAAATAAGGCGCCCTGTAACCATAAATGGGTGCACCAATGATATCTGTCACCAATTTATGTGCATCACTCAGGTCATTGTAAGCCTCTTTATAGCTGAGCGTGTTCATACGGATGTGATTTTGTCCATGCATCCCTATCTCGTGTCCTTCCGCCGCAATCTTTTTTACAAGATCGGGCCTGTTTTGTGCCAGCATCCCGAGGATAAAGAAGGTAGCTTTTTGTTTGGTTTCATCCAACAGGGAAAGCATGATATCGGTCTGCCGGTCGATCGTTTTAGGGACCGCAGGCATCACTACCCCCGTATGATCACGGCCGAGCAGCTGGCCAAACTCTTCCCAATCTATGGAAAGCGTAAACGAATGATCATGACTATCCATTGGCGACTTCATCAATAGCCTGCAAATATATTTGTATTACTAACTTTTTATCAAACTCGCGTATCATTTTTTCTCTTCCTTTTTTTCCCATCTGTTCTCTTTGCTCCGGCGGCATGCTCATCATCCGTTTCATTTTTTCCGCCAGGTCCTTTCCATCTTTTACTTTGCACAATAACCCATTCATTCCATCCTCCACGATATCCCGGCAACCGGTAACATTCGTTGCAATGAGCGGGCGCGCCATGCTGGCAGCTTCCAGCAATACATTGCTCATACCTTCGCGATAAGAAGGCATCACCACGCAATCGGCATCGGCAACATAGGGCCGGATGTCTTTTTGCTTGTCATGGTATATGATCCATTTTTTCTCGATCCACTCATCCCGCTCTTTCGCCGTCACGGTCAACGATTTTGTATTACCGGTCCATAAAGGCCCGATAACATGGAACTCGGCCCGCGGGAATTGAGGTTTTAATATGGAAGCTGCCTCCACATATTCCATAATGCCTTTGTCTTTGATCAGGCGGCTGATATATAAGAAAACGAATTTGCCATCATTGCCTCTTGTGTATGGCATTGGAGCAAATTTCTCATAATTGACCCCGGAACCCGGAACCCGTTTGGCCTGTTCACGTTTGATATACTTAGCCTGTATAAAAGCTTCGAGATCGTCATAATTCGGAAAGAAAACAAACCTGGTTTTTTTCAATACCCATTTGTACAATTGCCGGGCGATCGTGTACGACAAGCTCCTGCTATCAAACAAAGGGCCGGTACCGGTAATGGTAGAGATCGTAGGTATTTTCATCCCGCTCGTCACCATATTTCCATAAATAGCGGGGCGAATGGTGAACGTGAGACAAACATCGGGTTGAATCTCCCGTAATGCCTTGCGCAGCCTGCGATTGTACTTAATCGCCGTCAACGGGTTCATTACGCTTTTCCCGACATCAATGAACCTGACGACCTTTCCCAGGGCCTCATTCTTGAACGAATCATCGATCTCAGTCAAAACCGAGACATCATATTTTTGGGCAATAGCCAATACCAGGTCGTGGCGGATGGAGTAAATGCCCAATTCATGATTTTCTATGATCGCTACTTTCTTCCTGCCTTTTTCCATGAATGTTATTTCTAACAGCGTCTCAACTTGAAAGAATATTTCTCGCAACGGCACAACGACGCAACGTATGACAAGATCGTGGCATCGTGGTCCCGCCAGATGGCGGGATAGCGTGAAAATGTCTATTTCTTACCGTAAACTTTTTTATGCCATACTTCCAGCGCGAACAAAGTCCAGATCATTTTTGCTCTTTTTTCATCTCCCACTTTTGTTTTGCGGTTCCATACATCATCGAGGAAAGATCCGTCTATGAAATGACGGCAGTAGGCACCTGGCGGCATGATATAATCCCCGATCATCGTTTTCAATTGCCCGTCCACCCATTTCTTCAGCGGAATTTCGAATCCCCTCTTTGGTTGATTCACCAGTTCTGCAGGTAAATATTTTTCCGCGAGCTTTCGTAATACATATTTTGTTTGCTTACCGGCTATCTTGTACTTATCCGGTATGGTGGGAGCATACTCCAACAGTTCTTTTGACAATAACGGGCTTCGTCCTTCCAGGGAATGGGCCATGGTCGCGATATCCATTTTTACCAGCAAATTGCCTGCAAGAATATTATCGAAATCGAGGTTCATGATCTTTTGCAAGCCCGTCAGCGAAGAAGCATTGATACAGTTAAAATCCTTTTCTACCCGTTGAAGCATTGTGACATCGGCTTTCAAATACTTTTCGTATTCTTCAAAGATGTCAATGGTCGATGACAGGTAGGTCGCCAGGCCCTTTTTACTGGCCAGATCGGTCAGGCGATATAAAAAATTATAGCGGCTTTTTTTCGAATCAGGCGCCGGCAAAACCGCATGCATTGTGGATGCAATGCTTTTTATGAAAACACCGGGCTTAAAAAAATCGTATTTGGCGAATGGAACATAACGACGGTAGCCGCCAAATATCTCATCGCCGCCATCACCGTTTAATATAACAGTGACGTGTTTTCTTGCCTCACGGCTGACATAGTAACTGGGAATGGCTGAACTGTCAAAAAAAGGTTCGCCGTAGTTGGTCAAAATCGTTTCTACATCATTCAACAGGTTATCAAACGAGATCTTTATTTCGGTATGATGAGTCTGATAACGCTCCGCAACCAGCCTGGCCAGCGGCGCTTCATCATATTCTCCATCGAAAGAAACGGTAAATGTCTTTAGCGTTGGATTATAGCTTTTGGCAACAGCGGTTACCAGGCCGCTATCGATTCCCCCGCTTAAAAACGAACCTACTTCGAGATCCGAAGACTCCACTCTTCTTTTTACAGCTGCATGGAGTAACTGGTCGGTTTTATCCAACGCGGTTTCAAAACTATCTCCTGAATGTTGCTTATAAAAAGTATGGATATTCCACCAGCGTTCGACTTTTACTTCAGGATTTTGGAGGGATATGCGCGCAAAGCTGCCCGCAGGAAGTTCCCAGACATTTTGGTAGGGAGTGGCCGATTTATAAAAATAGCCCATGCGGACATACTGCTGGAGGTGCTGTTCATTGAGCTGTAGGGAAAGTTGGTCGTTTAATGCGCCTAATTCGCTGGAGAAAACAAAATGCTTGCCATCTGAATAATAATACAAAGGTTTTTTCCCGGCCCTGTCCCTTGCAATGAAGAGTTCATTTTTTTTGCGATCATAAATGATAAACGCAAACATCCCATCAAAATCGTCCAGGCATTTTGCCCCAATCTTGTTATATACCTGAAGGATCGTTTCGGTATCGGAATTTGTATGGCAATGAAGACCGTGTTTAGCCCGTACATCCTGGTGATTGTATATCTCCCCGTTGAAAATGACTGTGAGATGTTCAAAATGCATTGGCTGTTTTCCTCCTGCAATATCAAGGATCGCGAGGCGATGATGATGAAGCACCAGGTTACCTTCTGTAAAAGTTGTCTGCTCATCAGGTCCCCGGTGAAAAAGGTCCCTGGTCAGCAATGGAATATCGAGCGGGTAGTTTATTGAGCCGGCAATGCCACACATGGATGATCAGGCGGTTTTATATCCTAAAATTCTTTTCAGCCACTTGGGATACTCCAGGGCCGTACTCTTGTATAACAGTAGAAGCATAACCATATAAAAAGGCATGGATGGAATTTTATAACGTGATAAGGTACCAAAATTGGCTGTGGCAGCTCCAACGCCAACAGCAAAAACAACAGCAAATACAAAACAAAACAGGATCCTTGGATCCTTGAATATAAGCCTGAACGGCTTGGCGATACCTTTCTTAAAAAAGAGATTGGCGGTAAGAATAAGAAATGCCAGCGCCTCCATAGCGGACAATACTGCAGCAGCCGATCGTATCTCCCAGGGGAAAGGCCGAAAAAATGTAGCTACAATACTGTTGAGTGCCAGAGATACCGGGTTCGATGAATTGACCTGGTAATAAGAGGTCTGCTGGTCGGCCAGCAATCCATAGTTTTTTCGTTGAAATTCCGCCGAAGAGATAATGTTATCAAGCTGGTATTGCTTCATCGTTTCCCCGGAAGTAAAATATTGCAGCATGAAATACCCGGCGCCGGCAGCAACTGAAAACGTCAAAAAAGCAAATATCTGTCTCAGGGTCCTGTCCTTAATAAGCCGGTTGGTCTCTGCAAAGAACCAAATAGTGATTGCCAGCAGCAGTACCAGGAAAATATAGGTCTTGATGGAAAACAGGAGATAACCCGAAAAGACCGCCCAGAAGATCGAACTTGCAATCTTCCGTTTTCTGATGACGATATTAAATACTCCATAGATCATGAACCCGACGCAACCGAAACATATAGTATCCTTCAGGAAACCTGAACTCCAGAATCCCACGCTGGGCAGAAACAATATGGCCAGGGCCAATTCCCTCTTTGCCCACGGATAATAATAGCAAAATGTTTTGAACAATCTTAACGAACCTCCCAATGCAAACATCATAAAACAAAGGCATATGCACACATAGCTGTTCATGAACACCAGCGAAGGAATAATTCCGAGGCGGGGAACGAAGAAATTTCCCTGTACGGCCATATAATTATAAGTAACATCAAACTCGTAATTATCGTACAGGAAATAGGGCGCTAACGGGTTTGAGTAGTCGAGTTTCGAGGAAGTTAAAATGGTAGAGAAATTGCTGAAATCATCCGTTAAAGCGCTCTTCAGATCCTTCACCCCCTGGAAGTAAAGATTGGTATCGCCGCCGCCAAAATAAAACTCAGTTATGATCGCATAGCCCAAAACGCAAGCCACCCTGAAATAAAATGCCTTGAAATAATATTTCCTGATGCTTTCATCCTTGCATCCAGCCGCCCGGTTTCGGATTAAAGCGTACATAAGTACGAAACAAAGCGGGATAAGGAAAAAATCGTTAACTGAAAAAAAGCGAACTGCCAGTAACATTCTTTATAAACGCTATAATAATGAATAAAATTACGATACTTACAACTTATAACCTGCCTGTGCGCCTTCGCGTAGCTGCAGCGAAGCAAGACCGGCAGGCAGGCTTACAACTTCTTCCCCGTCGCATGCCAGTAAGGCGCATTAGAAGAAAAATTAATTTCCGATAAACCGGCCTCTGTCATCATCCCGGTTATTTCCTTTTTGGTAAAGCGTTGCTCAAGGGGAGTCCCGAAACGATCCAATGCATCATTCCGGATTATATAGAACGATGCTTTTTCATATATCTGCAGGGGAATTTTCTGGCGAATTTTCTCCGGCACTCCGAACATCCGCAAAAGACGGCACAAGCCTACAAACGGCATATACAGGACAATGGCAAGTATATTGCAAAAAAAACGCTTGATACCACCGGGCAACTTCGATACCACCAGGCGAATAAGATTAGACAACTTATAAATAAACTTGAACAACGGGCCCCGGTTATCGAAATTGTAATATAAATACACGAGGAAATATCCACCAGGCCTGATTTTATCAATGCATGCTTTCATGGCCCTGGCGGTATCCGGGATATGATGCAACACGCCGAGGCTAAACCCGAAATCGAAGTAGTTATTGGGAAACGGCAAATTGTCGATGGATGCTTTATACAACTGGGCATTATCTACGGTGTTCAACACGCCTGCAGCGGTGAAAATGGCGTCACTGGGATCAATCGCAGCGATTGCTCCGACTCTTGGTGCAAAATATTTTGTCCAACGGCCGGTTCCGCATCCAAAATCGGCAGCAATCTTATCTTTCCCATACATCGCAGGCGTTACAATATCAAAATATTCATCACCGATACGTTGTAATTCATCCTCATCAAACTTGTGAAACGCTTTCCATTCCTCTCCAAATGATTTTACGGTGACATTATCGATATTCTTACCCAGGTCGTCGTAGCATTTGACCGGTCTTTTATTAACCTCTACGATCCTGGATGGCGTTATTTGCTCACTGATCATCGCTGTAAATTTAGGGGCTTCTTGCAGGTTCATGTGTTTATTTGGTGTCCTTTCTTAACCAAACCACCAATTGCATCCCGGTCTTTGTTTTTTTCATGTACCAATTTAAAACGCCGTGAAATATCTTCGGAAAAAACATGATCTCGCATACATGATACTCTGCGCTCTCAATCTTAAACCGGAGCTTTTTCCCCAGTTCCTCGAATGATTTCCTGCTAAATTCATACAAATGGAAAGGATCGTGCATGGGACTGATATTGGTGACATAATTTGTACCCATCAACCGGTAATAAGTGTTTACGAATTTGCCTATGAAATGTCGTGAAGAGGGAACTTCGATATGGATCAAACCTTCTGGCTTAAGCCATCGCAACGTTTTTTGAATAGCTTCGGCCGGATGGTATAAATGTTCGAGAACAGCCCCAAAAGTGATAAAGTCAAAACTGTTTTCTTCATAGTCTACATTTTCGATCATTCCCAGTTTGATCTTCGCCGGATCAACTCCCATTTTTGAGATAGCCCTTTCATAAAAAGGCGCAGAAGGCTCAAAACCATACACATCAAATCCCGCTTTTTCCATAGCGATCATGCCTTTACCAATACCCGCCCCGATATCAAGCGCTTTCATACCATTTTGAAAATTCAGGATCGATTTTGCAACTGCTATCTCTCTCGCAAAATAGTCGGGTTGAAAGTTAAAATAGATGGGGCGCCAGTATTCTTCTGGAGGAATGCCATAATGATCCTGGATATCGAAAGGAACCGGCTGCGGTGACGAATAGTTCAACTGGCAGTTGGTACATTGTTTTACGCTAACAGAAATGCCTGTCTTTTTTTTTGGCCTTATTCCCTGCGAGGTGTTTAAACGCTGTCCCAGGATCTTGTGGTGTGTTGTATCATCCCCGCACATTTCGCAATGCGTTATTTCTTCAAAATAGTACCGTAGTCTTTTCATAAACGAATTTAATAAATCAGTGTTATTCCTTCCCGGAAGGTAAAGGTACAGTAGCAGGCGGAGAAGTTCTCCCGGAGCTCTTCCTGCTTGCCCAGTTCCGCATTAATTTTTTCTTTTCCGACGCTGTCCACATCTTTGTCAGGAACAATCTTCCTTTACCCAATGAGCTTTGCGGAACGGCATTATAAGGAGGCTGACCGTTCAGCAGGTAGTTGATCGCACGCAGGTACAGGTCATGCGCATGTTCCATCACGCGCATGTGCGCCTCGGGAAGATCGCGACTATCACGTATATCAATGCATTCACTGGTTATGATGTTCCCACTATCAATCCCCTTGCTCAACCACATGATCGTATTGCCTACGAGGTGCCAGTCATCATTAGCGATACACCAGTTTGTACAATTGGGCCCTCCCTTCACATAAGGTGAAAGCCCGGTGTGAAGATTGATGATCCCGATAGATGCATCGGTGGTCAATAGTTTTTCTTTTATCAATGCTGTACCCGAGACGACGATCAATGCGGGTTGCAAATTTTTTGTGAATGCTGTTGTTTCTTCGCTGTTTATATCCTGTACTCTCAAAACCGGCACATCGGGCCAGGACGGAAATTGCCGGTCATAATCTTGTTGCAGTCTTTTCCAAATGTCATAAACACTCCTGAATCGTAAACGGTCCCATATCAATGAAGGAATCTTCGAAAGCCTGTGGCGGGAAGGCGCCGTGCTTTTTTCGCTTATCACAATACCTAATAATCCGAACCGCCTGTGAATTTTTACTGCCAATGCCTTTTGATTGGCTGCACTTCCACACCAAAGAACGATCCCTTCCTGTTTACCTATTGCCACAGCTGTTTTGCTTTTTGATAAACGCCATTCATCCGCAGCCCCAGTTTCCACCATGACTCCTGGTAAAGCTCAACACGGGGGATTGTCATGATCGGATCCTGACCATAATGAAAAAATTTTTGCTCGACTGCTAATCCAAATCGATACCCGACTTCACCTGCAAGGCGGATAACCCGGTCGTCGAAACTTCCTATGGGATAAGATATTGTCAACGGAGCTTTGCCAAGCTCTTGTGTAATGATGGCAGCAGAACGGCTCAGTTCCTCCTTTATTTCTTTTTCATCTTCGAGAGCAGCGAGCATAGGATGCGTATGTGAATGAGAACCTATATAAAAACCGGCTTGCTGCAAAAGACGAATATCCTCCCAACTCATCATCTTATTTTCGGGCAGGGGAACGTCCCCACATTGCTGCAGGATGCTGTTCAATACCTGAACCCGGTGGGTGTTGGCCAGTTTTTTCATCCACGGCTTTATTTTCCGAACCAATGCCTTGTCTGTAAGGGCAATTTCTTTTAGATTTCCCGGTGTTTGCTCGTGGTCCAAATGAAGTGTGGGGATCCTGGTCTGTTGCAATGCATGATCGAGAAGATAGGTCCAGGTCGGAATATTTTTATTGATGCAATCGGTAACAACGTAAAAGGAAGCGGGGCAATTATATTTTTTTAATACCGGGGCTGCATATTCTATATTGTCCTTATAGCCGTCATCAAATAAAACAGTAGCCAGTTTTTTTTGCGCCGGGCGACTATGTTTTTCCTGCAGCCACTCTTCCAGCGAAACTACGTGGTGGGTCCGGGTCAGTGAGCGGATAATTTTTTCAAACAACGCAGGGGTCATCGGCGGCCAGAGATCATCCCTTTCATCGTTTACCCTATGAAACAGGAAATTTCTAACCACCATTCTTGTCCATGTATTTATAATACCACATCTGGAAGATGATCATCGACCAGACGCGTTTATGATGATATTTTTTTCCGGCCAGGAATTCTTTCAGGACTTTCCTTACAAACAGGTCATCCAGTATACCCGCATTCAGTATCATATCCCTGGAAAGCCATTTATCGATCATATAACGAAGATCTTTATACAACCAATCTCCCACGGGCGCAGGGAAACCCCATTTGGTCCGGTACACGAGGTCATGTGGTATATATCGTTCCAGCAGTTTTTTCATCAGGTATTTCTGTGTACCGTTATTGATCTTAAACTGCAGGGGAAGATTGACACTGAACTCTACCAGCCGGTAATCAAGATAAGGAGTTCGCACTTCCAGGCTATTGGCCATTGAAGCGCTGTCCATTTTATAAAGCAGGTTATTGGTGAGGTAGTTGTTGATATCGAATAAAGAGATTTTCTCTTCGTCCTCCAGCTCCAGTTCGCTTATCTTTTTCCAGTCGGCTGTCACCTCCGAGCAGTTCGCTAATCTCTTTTTGCGTAAACATATATTGCTCCTGCGACCAAATGTTGACAAACAGGTCTTCCGTATTCCTGAAACCAAGCAGCCGGGAAGCACGCTGGTAGCGCTGGTTCATCAAGTTCATCAGGCTTGCCGAAGCACTCCTTGCAAAAGGAGGAAAGTTCCGGTAAAACCTCTTTAGCCTTTTATAGAGGCCATAATACCCATAACCCATAAATAATTCATCCCCACCATCGCCACTCAACGCCACCGTTACAAGGCTCCTCGCTTTATTACAAACAAGATAACTGGGAATACAGGAGGGGGCGGCGAAGGGCTCATCATAATAATCAGAAAGCCTGTCTACGATGCCGATGGAATCCTTATCTGTGAGATGAAACTGGCGGTGAGCCGTTTTAAGATGGCCGGCTACCCGTTCTGCATATTTTGTTTCGTCATATTCTTTTACATCGAAACCGATGGTGAATGTGTTGATGGGATTTGTATTCTGTTTCTGGAACAATGCACATATGAGTGATGAATCTGTGCCCCCGCTCAAAAAAGCACCGATAGGCACATCTGATATCTGCCGTAGTTTAACTGAAGAAGAAAGCAACTCTTCGAATTCATCCAGCGCTTTTTCCTCACTGATTCCTTTTAATGACGTATTCAGTTTGTCAAAAATGGAATAGTATTGCCTGATCTCCGGCGCGCTGCCGGCACTCATCTTCAGGTAATGTCCATTGGGCAGTTTGAATACATTCCTTATGATACTTTCATTACCCGGGATATATTCCAGGAAAAAATAATCCTGCAGGGAACGTTGATTGAGTTCTTTTATGATACCCAGTTCGAGCAGGGCTTTTAGTTCAGATGCAAAAGCAAAATTCCTTTTGTCCCAGTAATATAAAAGAGGCTTTACGCCAAAACGATCGCGGATAAGGAATAATTCTTTTTGTTGTGTGTCCCAGATCGCCATGGAGAACATGCCGTTAAAATCCTGAACTGCCTCCACGCCTTTTAATGCAAAGGCCTCAAGTATCACTTCGGAATCGGAATGTGTGCGTTGCTGGATCCGATATTTAGCGGCGACCTCCTGGTAATTGAATACTTCGCCATTAAATACCATTATATAACGACGGTCGTGAGAATAAAATGGCTGATTGGCGGCTTCCGAGAGATCGATAATGCTGAGACGCCGGTGGCCAAGACCAAGACCCTCGTATGGATCGGTATAGTATCCATGCGCGTCAGGACCTCGATGAGCCAGCTTGCAGGTCATTCGCTCAAGGTTTGTTTGCGACCATCCAGCACTGATATAACCAGTAATTCCGCACATATAATAAATGTAAAGGAAGAGAAAGTTTTTCGGAGATAAAATGCCTGCTACACCTTCGCGCAGCTATCTTATAAAAATAATTAACAGCCAGGATGCATCCAGGTTTGAATTTTTTCCTGCCTGTGAAGATTAAATTATTTTATTTGCCCTGCATATTATATTCCGGGTAGAAAATCGTAGCGGCCGCGGGCTTTAACTGGCGGACAGGAGCCATCGCATGAACGGCTCTTTTGCTTTTCACCCGCCTGTAGGCGCGCCCGGTAACGACAAAACCGGCCAGGAAGAACAGCCAGATCGTATACGACAAAAATTTGGTGGCTTTGTGAAAGATCATTGCCTTTTTTGCCGGGAATGTATTGACGGGACCGTATGAATAATTGGGAATGATATCCAGGATTTGCTCCCTGGGATACCGGTTGTAGGCTTTTACTATAAGGTCCGGATGATGGCCGAGGAAATCGATATTCGGCATACCATAACTAGCCAGGAGCGCTTTATCAGGTTCCATATTAGGATCATGAAAATGCCAGCCGCCTTCATAGAAAACCTCGAAAGCAAAATGACCGCCATATGTTTTGCCGTGGAATAAGATTTTACGGGTTTTAAATCCTTTGTCTTCGAGCACCTGCATTTCTATTATTGCTTGCTGGCTGCAGGCCGCATAAGAATATTTCATTATTTCATCAGGTATCACCAGGGAATTCAGGCCGGAAATGGTAACTAGCGCTATTGTGGATGCCAAATAGTTATCGCTGTATCCATACGCTGAATAACCGTGATAGAATCTGTTTCTCACCACTTCTGAAACAACATCGGTATATGTTCTTTCGAAATTCGTTGTATTGTCAATTAAGATCCTTTCACTGTACACACTGTCGCAATATTGTTCAAGCTTTTGAACAGAGTTGAGCCGTGCAAGTGTTGGATCAAAAGATTCAACTCTATTGTATACTGGCGGTTTCTGATTGAAACGTGTTAGTGGATTTGACTTTCCGGCAAATTGTAGTAATGTCGCAAAGAGAGAAAGGACAAACAGAAGTAGGAAACCGGTCTTTACAGTAAATAGTATCCTTTTTTTCATCCGGTCGAATTTTAGGTGGATATTGGCTTTGTTTCGATTCGAGCAAAATTCATAAAAAAAAACCTATAAATACAATTAACTGATTTAGAATCAGATTAAAATTGCGCAAATGTTCCCATCAGCCTGAGGTGGTTCTTCGATCTACCAGGTAATTTTACTGTCGAACGAGACTGGATCTAAGAAGTTTTACTTAGGACTAGCTCCCAGTTCCATGCTGTTCTCATCATATCGTCCAGGGTAAACTCCGGTGACCAGTTAAGCAATTTCCTGGCTTTATCGTTATTTGCATAAACGGCTACAATATCTCCGGTCCTTCTTTCTGCAATACTGTAACCAAGCTTTATTCCCGTCACGCGTTCAAATGCCCCGATCGCTTCAAGCACAGTTACTCCATTTCCTGTACCAAGGTTAAAGACTTCGCAGGCGGATTTGCCCGTTTTGGCAGCAAGAAATCCTATGGCTAAAGTGTGAGCATGTGCAATATCGCTGACATGCACAAAATCCCGAATACAGGAACCGTCCCGGGTGTCGTAGTCGTCGCCATAGACTTTAAGCGCAGGTAATTTGCCCGCGGCGAACTGTGTAATGGCTGGAACAAGATTAGATGGCCTGCCAAACGGAACCTCACCGATAATGCCGGATGGGTGAGCGCCGGTAGGATTGAAATACCGTAATAATATAAATCGTGTGGCAGAAACTTTTGCCAGATCCATGATCATATCCTCACCGATTTGCTTGGTCCTGCCATACGGCGATTCAGCCTTTTTCAATGGCGTTTCTTCCGTAACAGGAATTATATCAGCATTGCCGTATACGCTGCACGAGGAAGAAAACACAAACCAGGGCACCTTGAACTCTTCGGCACAACCCAGGATATTGATCTGGGAAGTAAGATTATTCTGGAAATAGGCAAGCGGCATCAGTACCGATTCATCAACCGATTTAAAAGCGGCAAAATGAATGATCCCATGTATCTCATGTTGCTGGAATACCTTTCGTGTGGCTTCAAAATCGCAGAGATCGATCGTATAATTGATTATTTCCTGTCCCGTTATTTTCCTGGCTCCTTCCAGTAACCGGGTAGTTGAGCGTGAATTGTTATCTATGGAAATAACATCATACCCGTTTTTAACGAGATCGACGATCGTGTGAGATCCTATATATCCACAACCGCCGGTGACTAATATTGTAGGCATAGATTTTTTTAAGCGAGAACCAGTTGTCTCCTGCTTTCAATAACTTTTAAAAGTCCTTCGTGTAGTGCAGTAAAGGGCCGGTTGAGCAACTGTTTCATATTTGAAATGTCGGGTTGCCGGCGTGTCATATCTCCTTCGGGCAATGGAGGAAGGTGAACAATTTTGGAATCGGAACCCGTTAGCTCGACAATGAGCGAAGCCAGGTCGATGACAGTGTAGGTTTCGTCGTTGCCAATATTCACTACATCATTAATGAATACAGGATTTTCCAGTGTGCTGATGCAGGCATCCGCATTATCCTTTATGTAGCAAAATGTACGTGTCTGCAAACCATCGCCATAGATCGTAATATCTTTTCCTTTCAGGGCCGCATCAATGAACTTTGATATAACGAAGTCGGAGCTTTGCTTGGGTCCGTATGTATTAAAGAACCGGAATAAAGTATACTCAAGCCCGTACTCCTGGTAATAAGACCGGCAAAATGATTCACCAACATTCTTTATGACTGCATAGGGAAGCCTTGAATTCAGTGGCGTGGTATGTTCATGCTGGGGTAATTGCACGGGTTCTCCATACACTTCTGATGAGGAAGAAAAGAAGACCCTTTTCACCCCGGTATTCTTGCAAAGGTCCAGTACATTTTTTATGCCCTGCAGGTCATTCAATACCATCACCGGGTTTTCGAGTGTGCGCTTCACACCGACCACGGCAGCATAATGAAAGACATAGTCGAAACGGAAAGCCAGGCAGATGGCAGCTATATCATTATAATTATTGACATCGCATTTTATAAAACGGCAATTCGGATGTTGCGGCAGGTTTTCCATCCTGCCGGTAAGCAGGTTATCCGCAAGGACTATTTCATAGTTTCTTTTCTGTAGCAGGGAATCGGCGAGCGAAGAACCGACAAAACCTGCACCTCCTGTTATTAGTATTTTCATGCGATCAGATTGTTTTAGATTTTTTAAGAGCTGCGATCATCATTTCTGGCATATGGCGAATTGTACCGGGCACTCTCCTTTTATCCGCAGCACCTCTTTTTCCAATGTAAAATCCGTTTCCTGCGGGTATAGCGGATAGCCAAAAAAAGCTTTCATGAACCCGCTTCTCCAGCTATACGGAAGCTTACGAATGCCGAAACTAAGAAATAATTTCTCGAACAGTTTGCCTGCGCTTCGGCGAAAAGATTTTTTATCGTAACGCCTGTAACGCTGACCTGTCATTTGTACACGCGAAAACGAAGATTCAAGCAATTGCTTCAGTTCATCGTAAGTGAACTCCTGTATATGGTAAGGATTCAAAATATTCCCATCGGGACTCATGACCTCGCGGTTGGGTGTGGACAAAATCAACATGCCGCCGGGCTTCAGCACGCGGGCAAATTCAGCTACCATTTGCCTATATTGACCTGTATGCTCGATTGTTTCAAAAGAAACGATCTTATCGAAATAATGATCCGGGAAAGCCAGTTGAGTACCATCCAGCACTTTGAAGTCGAGGTTAGGCTGATTCCAATTGTTTTTGCACTCTGCTATAGCATCAGCGGAAATATCTCCACCAACCACTTTACCCTTCGTTTTACCAGCAATGATATCGGTACCAAAACCGGTGCCGCAGGCTATATCAAGCACAATATCGCTGGGATTAATATGCTGTAATGCTTCGTTGTACCTATGTATATGTTCACCCCACCAGCGGCCGGCTGATTCTACAGGTTGTCTTTCTGATGACATAAAATAAAAAGCTATTTAAAACAGGTACGGAGAAAGAAACAGGATCATTTTATTTCAGTTCCCTGGAACCAGGGAATGTCTTGATACTTTTTCCAAAACTTATTGCAAAAAAAACAGGATGATTGACAAACGACATCACCAGGTATTTCAACACTCTTTTCCAGTGTTTCACCAGTCCAAAACCTTTTGCCAGTGAAAGGAAATAAAAGCTTTTGAATTTTTGCACTTTTCCCTCTGGCAGGAGGTTTTTCCGTTTTAACTCGTAATAAAATTTTTCATTGTCCATGATCAGCCCGGGCGTTACATTGTTCGACATGCTCTGGCTGGTAAAACGGTATAACAGCTTTCCATTCTCGCCTGCCAGGTTCTTTCCCCGGGTAATCCTTGACACTTCCAGGATAAAAAACCGGTCGGCGCTGCTGCTAAGCTCCCTGTTGAATTTGATATCGTTATCTATCAATATTTTTTTCCTGAACATATAATTGGACGGAACAGTTGCAAAAGAGGCATTGAAAAAGAGTATTTCATTTACCGGGTCTGAAGCTGCCGCCCTTTTTATTTTTGTGTTCACCGGGAAAGTCTCGACCATTCCACCTACATATCCAATTTTAATATCGCCTACAAGTGCCTTTACCCTTTCGATCAAAAATTCAGGGGTCATGATATCATCGGCATCAAAAAAGACAACGAATTCGCCTTTTGCAAAATGTAGTCCTTTGTTCCGCGCAGCCGCCACACCCGCATTTTTCTGAGTGATACATTGAACCCTTGGATCCTTAAATGATTTAATGATTTCCGCAGTCCTGTCCGTAGATCCATCATTGACAATAATTACTTCCCAGGCCTGGTGAGATTGTTGATAAATAGATTGGATGGTTTCTTCAATGTAAAGAGCAGCATTATACGCAGGTATAATAATAGAAACAAGGTGGTTTTGCATACGGATACGAATTCACCTGTAAAACTATGCAAGACCCTCTCTTATTTTGAATAATTGGCTATAAATCCTTCTGCCAGCAAAAAATCGTGTACAATCACGTAAGCCCAATTCGGGATTTTCCGATCGCCACCTGTATCTTCCCGAAGAATTTTTACCATCACCACATCTTTATTCCCGGGCAGAAAGCATGGTATTGTCACGGATAAAAAAACTGCGGAGGTAGAGAGCGGAGAGAGCGATGTTGTTTCCTCAGCTCTCTTTCTGTTTCTCGCTCTATCGCCACCTGTGTATCCGTGGCAAAAAACCGCTATGCCGTGGATGGTCACGAAACTTTATTGCAGCAGCTGCAATACTCTTCCCCTGTTCTCTGCCGAATCGCTGAAATGCAGGAACACATCTTTCTTTAGTTCCTGCCCGAATCTTTTCAATTTATCGGGGCTATGATAAGCATCCCGGATAGCGGACTCAATGGTTGGACCAAGATCGTCGTTGTCTAAAAAATATCCATTGCGCTCTTCCGATATATAATCATTGAAATCGCCGACATTCCGGCAAACAGCGACCGCTTTTTCCAGCAGTCCCATTTCTTTTACTACGTTGTTGCTTGCTTCCGTCACTGAAGGATGGATCAGCATGTCTGCGGCAGACATATAATTCACGAAATCTTCTCTGTATCCGACCAGGTCAATATGGCCCTTCAAATTATTCTTCTGAATGAATTTTTCCAGTCCAGGACGCAAGTCACCATCATCCATGACAATCATCTTTATGGACAAACCTTCATCTACCAGTTTTTTTACAATTTCAAAGACCGGCATATGCTGTTTGGACGCTACCATCCGGCTAACCATGATCAATAACAGGCTGCACGAATAGTGGCATCGCAGCTGCTTTACTTTTTCCTGATCTGGTTTGGGATAAGCTGAAAAATCATAGATGTATGGCAGTAATACCACTTTATTCATATTGCATTTCTCATATTTTTCCATGCCATACCAAACCCCGGAAGAAGGCACAACGATCCTTGGCGAAAACCGGTTAATGACCTTATCAAAGAAAACCTCATTCTGGTTTCTTTTCATCCCGAATTTTTCTCCATATTCAGCATAAAAAGCCGATTCAGCATGATGTCTGAATGTTACCAGCTTTGCTTTCATAAAAGGTCTTGCCATTACAGCGATAATATTGCCTTCCTGTAAATGACTCCAGACAACATCAACCTCGTGCTGTTTGCAAAATTTCCGGAGATATTTCGCCTGCCTGATAAAATAATTCCATGGACCCCGTAGCAAAACATGTGAATAGGTTTTAATCCCTCTTTTTTCCAATATATCGTGGAATGGTCCTTTTTCAGTCAGTGTAAGAACGAGCAGTTCATGGCCTGCTTCAATCACCGACCTGCACAGCGTCTCAATAGCGATCGACCGTTTATTTGGAGGATAATAAATTAGAACTCTTTTCCGATCCATGATTTTAAAAAAAAGAACCAAATTTCAAGAAACAAGAACCAAAAAAATTCGAAATAAGAAATTGAAAATCCGAAATGATTGTCGGGCAGCTTCTGGCAAGATGTTTTTAGTTTTAATTTCTTTCTGCCATTAGTTTATGGGGGGAATTCAAAAAAAGCACCAATATTAAGACCAACACCGAATGATCCGATGCCCTTTTTTCGAATTTCGGTTTTACAATTTCGAATTTATTTGGTTCTTGAAGTTTGGTTCTTGGTTCTTATTTCCTTTGGATTTTACCTGCCCTATATAATAAAACCTGTTGCCTGCCGCGGGGAAAAACAAGGAACCGAAAATGGATACCTGCGCGATAATATATTCCAGGGTCTTCTTTATGCTCGTGCAATCTTTGATCTTCTCGGGAAAAGGCCAACCCGTTTCATATATTTTAAAATATCGCCTGGTCAATAAATTTTTTTCCAGCATGTCCTGCTGGTTTTTCCTGTTGGCTAAAAATGTGTGATAGGGACGGCCATCCACCTGTCTCCCAGGCTGCAGTCTCTTTCGTATTTTGAAGATCATCTTCCTGAAACCATAGGCCAGCGAGGTATTGTGTTCAATGGGTCCTTCTACAAATAGATAACCGTTTTCATTCAGCTTTCCCCGGAGATCCTGGATGGTTTGATTAGGATTAGTCATATGTTCCAGCACATCGCCAAGGTGAATACAGTCATACCTGTCGGGTTGACGGCTGAATTCTTCCACGGTATAAAAACGGATAGCCGGGTATTGCTTTTTGAGTCGTTCCACCAACGAGCTACTATATTCAACGCCGGTACACAAATAACCATTCCGTGAAAGTACATCCAGCAGGCCCGCATCGCCGCAACCATAGTCAACAACAGATTTGATGTCTTCGTATTTTTTTACAATGAAAAGCTGTTTGCTGTAGTCTTTCTTTATCTTGAAATAGAACTCATCGTGATATTCGAGCGGGTATAGGGCATTATAATCATCGCCATTCAGCAAAGGATCATTAAAGTTCAGCCTGCAGTTCCTGCACTCCTGGTATACAAAGACCCGGTTATTAAATCTCACTTCCGGGTAGAAAGATTCCCTGGTATTCGTCGATCCGCAAAAAAGACAGGCGGTTTTGCTTTCCATTAATTGAGAAGATTTAAATACTCTGGTATGATATTTTTTTTATGGAAATACATGGCCCTTTCCTTCAAAAGAAAAGGTTTTTTTGGATTTGCCAGTGCATTCTTTATGGCGCTGGCGAGGGAATCGGCATCATTATTCTCCGCGAGCCATCCATAAACGCCCTGCCCGAGGATTTCATCGGGGCCATTGGGGCAGTCGGTACTTACTACATTTATACCCAATGCCAGAGCTTCGATCAATACAGTGGGCAAACCTTCATAAATAGAAGAAAGAACGAACAGATTGCTGCGGGCGATGTACGCAAAAGGATTTTTTTGAAATCCCGGGAGATGAATATTGTCTTCGAGCTGCAGGTCCCTGATCATTTTTTTTATCTCAGGCTCCAGTCCGCCCTGACCGATCATCAGCAACTGAATGTCGTTCCGTTCCTTCAGTACCAACTGAAACGCTTTTACCAGCAGGGCCGGATTTTTTTGTTCCGCGAAGCGGCCGACATAGATAAGAGTTTTCTTCCCGTTGTTAAAGACAGGATTGGCGACATCTTCCGCTGCCTTTTCATAAATCGAGTCGTCGAACACTGGGTTGTAAATTACTTTGATATCGGGTCGTTTTATTCCTGTACCCTTTTGAAATCCTTCGGCCACACCCTGGCTGACCGCTATGACTTCGTCGGCCCGTTTAAGAAAAAAACCATTGAGGTATTTCATCCATAGCCGTTGCGGCAACCGCAGAATACTTAATTGGTAAGGAAGATTATAGTGTAATGTTGCCAGGATCTTTGCCGTGTGTTTTAATCTCTTTTTGGCCAGCACAGCAGCCGAGCTTATATAATGAGTCGCCGTAAAAATATGGGTATAGGGTTTACCCTTTAAGAAAGATCGTAGCTTTTTGATATAGTCATAAAAACTTTTTGCGTCCAGGTCATGCACGACGATGCTTTTTTCCAGGATATCGAAGTAAACACCTTTTTTTTGCCCGAGGAGGAATTCTGTATCGATGCCCTGCGAGATAAATTCGTTGGCGATATTTACAAAGATCCGCTCTGCTCCACCGCCACTCAGATCGTCCAGGATTATAAGTACTTTTTTATCCCTCATTACTTGCCCTTCATTTTTTTAGATATTTCCAGGCGCTGATCACGGCAAGCAAAGCCATAAATGTATAGGTGATAATACTTGTCACAGCTGCTCCATATGCACCGTATCGAGGTACCATAAAGAAGTTTAATAAAATCGAAAGCGTCATTCCGGCTACCGATAAGTAAAGGATAAGCCTGTTCTTTCCATGAAAAAGCAGGTAGGCTAAGAATGCATTGTAGATGGCCCACATAAAATAGGCGCCGCTGAGATAATAGGCAAATACGCGGGCGCCACTGAACTGATCGCCGATAAAAAAACGAAAAAGCAGCGGCATCGCCAGGAACAGGCCTACTATCATCAGGGCTGCCCCGCCTATGTACATCCAGGTGCTTTTCCTCACCTTCTCGTTATTCTTGTTCGCCAGGTTTTGAAAAACATAGGGCTGGTAAGCCGCATTCATCGATAAGATCACAAGGCTTACAATGGTGGCTATCTGTGCACCTACACTATAAAGACCGACCTGCCCGGTGCTTTTGAGATCGAACTTGTCTATAAAATATTTATCCGAATTGGCGAGAACAAAAATGGTGAGGCGTTCGAAAATAAACGGCACACTAACCCACGCAATCTGTTGCACCTGTTTCCATACAACCGTTTTTGCAATAAAATGCCAGCGATAAAACAGGTAGATGGAGAACAAACCGAGTGCTACAGGAGCTATCACCGCCGAAAGAAGACGTCCCTGCCAACCCCAGCTCAATACAACTACCAACCCGATGGTCAGCAGGATCTCGAGCAGGTTTTTACCGGTGGAAAAAATGGTGAACGCCCAGGGCTTGTTCCTGATCCTGCACATCATCATGGTTATTTCATTGTTCATTATCCACCATACTGTCATGGGTAAGACGATCACCCATGTCGATGTCACCCGTAAAAAACCGGCGATCGGTTGCCGGAAAAGAGTACAAACAAGTGTAAAAAAAATAAGGCTAAGCAGCGGTATGACCTGTGCACTCGTAAAAAACTGCTGGTACTCTTCCCTGCTTTTCTTATAGTATTCGATCGAAATAGGATAAAAAATGCCTCCGCTAATAAAGGGTGTCAGCAAAACGATAAAAGCACTGTAGAGGTTGATAATGCCATAATCCCGGGGTTCCAGCTTGTGCGTCAACAACGAAATGGTCAGAAAAGACAGTGCCGCATTAAAGAAATACGAAATGAAATAGATATAAACATGCCGGAAAATTTTCACTGCCCGGAATTTTTATTCCCCATTGATCAATTTCTTTTTCTTAGAGTAAAGCCAGTAGCCAAACGGCAACATCAATAGCCATGCAAAACGACCGGAAGCGGTGCGTATATCTCTCCATTGTTTGGCGAGGCCGATCTTCAGGTAAAGCGAAGTCTGGATATAATGAGCCGTGTTGGCAAAAAATGTTTTCGGGATCTTCTTAAAGAATCGCGCTGAATAGTTTAATAAAGCAAGATACGACAGCCGGATACCGCTATAACTTTTTACATCCGAAAGCTTATTACCTAAATGGTCTTCCCGTTCGTCAACCCACACGATGAGCAATATTTCATTGATAAAAATAGTTTTCCAATCACGTGCCAGCCGGTGGATAAAAACTATTTCCGGCACAAGGACATTTTTTACCGAATCCGGGAAAGGATACATCTTGAATACAGAAGCACGAAGAAATCCTCCTTTATCCCCTTTGATTTTTTTCACCAGGAACATATCTATCGGGTCAGCTATCATTCCATCTGCCGGGAACCTGTCGCCAATTATATTTCCATTTTGGTCTTTTGACAGGAACAACATTCCCGAAACATTTTTCTTTAGCTCTTCTGGTATGGCTGTCCACCTTTTCATCATTATACTGAGCGCCTCTGGAATAATTTCATCATCACTATCTATGCTGGTAAACAGTTCCCCTCTTATAAGTGCCGCCGCAGTGTTATATGCTATGTGCTTACCCTGGTTGGGTTGCCACTGGTAGATAATAGGAAATTCAGCGATCGTCTTCCATTTCTCCACCAGTTCCTTTGTATTATCTGTTGACCCGTCGTCTATAATAACCCATTCAAAATCGCGAAAGGTTTGCTTTTGTAAACAATCGAATACCCGCGGCAAGGAATAAGCCCGGTTGTAGGTGGGTGTGAAAACCGAAAAGTACGGGTTATTGTTTGTCATTTCTGTGATTTTATTTGTTCCATCGGCTGCCTGCGTGTCAACACCCGGAATCTTGCCACCAGGAAATTGAGCAAGCGCCGATTAATGAGCAGGCTAATGACATAAAAAACGATGGTGATCACCGCGAGGTTAAAAAAAAGCTGCCACCTGTCGGTGCTGATAACAAATTTTTTTACCTGTATAAGTACCATGGACAAAACTACCAGGGGAACCGCCGGTAACAGGATATCCCTGAGATACCAGCGAATAACATTCTGTTTAAAATGCAGATAACTAAAGATCATGGGTGCCTGTATGCAAAGGTATCCCGCATACAACAACAGCATCGAGATGGCGCCCCCAATAGTTCCCAGTTTTAATGTTAGCAGGATGATAACCGGCAAACCGACAAAACATGCGATCATGTGGCTAATTAACATAAATCTTACCCTGTTATTTGCCAGCAGAAGGGTATGTACGGGCATAAGCATGGCATTAAGGGTCGTACCTGCTATCATTAATTTAAGCAACGGGGAAATAGCATCCGCAAGCTCCACATTTTTCGTCCACAGCAACAGAAATTCATGGCTATAAAAAAATATCACTACCGAAAAAGGTAGCAGCAGGCTGCTGAGCATGGACGCATAAAAATGAAAATCCTCCTTTACCCTGTCGTAATCGCGCTCATAGAACAGGCGTGTAAAATGCGGCAATATTGCCATATAAAGGGGGAAGGATACATTGTACACCAGTATCGCCACATTGGTAGCAATCGTATAATATCCAAATTGTTTGTCACTCACCATCTTGCTTACGATCAGCTTGTCCATCTGCAATACGATCGTGCCCAGGATCGCAGCGATCCCCATTCCCGCTGCATAGCGGCTGATGTCCTTCAATATTTTTTTGTCAAAATATACCTTGCTTTTTTCCGGAACCGAAGGCATATAATACCAGGTCATTAGCAGTGTGCCGGCCGTTTGCAGGATTGTTACAGCACACTGAAACCATAAAAATGATTCAAGGGTATTATCAATGTATTTTAATATGAGCCAGCTGCCTACTGTTTTGATGATACTCCAGGAAAGATCATGAACATTGAGCGCCACCTGGCGTTGCATTCCCCTGAGACCGGAGGAGTACAAGCTATATGGCCAACGAAAACCAATAGTCAGCGACAGTATCAGGAAAGCAGTATAGATAGTGCTTTGCCCCACTGTTGTTTCTTTAAACCAGTTGCCCGACAGGTAAGAACTGCTAAGCAACAACACGAGGCAAATGACAATCCCTATCCCCCAATAGACCGCCTGCAAAGTGTAGGTCAGCCTGCGCAGGTAAGCTGCCTTTTCCGAATCATGATAATGCCTGGCCATCTCCCGGTTAATGGCCATACCGATCCCCATATCCAGGAAAGAAAATAGCACCTGGATGGTAGCAAAAAAACCAATGATGCCATAAGTGCTCACACCCAGGTAACGCACATACACAGGCACAAACAGAAAGGCCAGTGCAGCGGTAGCAATATTACCCAG
The DNA here is from genome assembly GCA_005884665.1 of Bacteroidota bacterium. Taxonomy (GTDB): domain Bacteria; phylum Bacteroidota; class Bacteroidia; order Chitinophagales; family Chitinophagaceae; genus VBAT01. Next base: position 178,334 of record VBAT01000014.1, on the reverse strand, counting down.
GTAGTTGGCTGCAATATTTTTTTTAACGGAAGCCAGGAGAAATGATTATTTCACGAGTGATTTGATGGGACCGCGCAGAAACTTTGGTATCAATGCATGAACGAGGAACTGGCGCGGATATAATAATTTCTTTGATTTTTTTTCTCTTCGGAACTCTTTATACCGGCCAAACAGGTTAAAGTATTCCGCTGCTTGCCTGTTCACATCATAGTTAGCATACACCCTGTCCCTTGACGTGCGGCTCAGTTGTTCCAGCTTTTGCCGGTCGCGGTCGAGGGAAATAATTGTTTCCGCGAATTTTTCCATATCTCCTACCGGAAGCACAAAACCCATATCTGCCGTCACAATTTTTTTCATGCCGGGATTGAACTCAGAGATCACCGGCACACAACCCACGCTCATAGCTTCGATCAGGGCTACGGGCAAACCATCCAGCCGGGAAGGAAGAATATACAGGTCCTGCTGCTGCAGGAGATCAACGACGGATTTATAATCCGGTGGGGTATGAAAAGAAAAATTGTCCCTTCCTTCCACGCTCTTCATCGCCGGTTCTTTTTCCGGCCCATCCCCGATAATGGTCCAATTGACCCTTACACCTTTGTCTTTGAGCAGCTGGTCGATCACAGGAATATATTTTATCCCTTTATGTTCTACCAGTCGCGCAAGCCATACTATGTTTAATGTCCTGTCTCTATTTTCACTTCGTTTGACAGGCAATAACCTGATTCCATAAGGTATATAGAAGGTATCCTTTGCCCTCGCAGGAAATTGTTCACGAAACCAGTCGGCATATACCGGGTTATGGGAAATAAACACGTCGATAAGGAACTCAAACCTTTTCGCTATTTCAAAGTGACGGTCGTCATGACAGATGAAATAAACCGTTTTATTGTTCTTCGGATAAACATTCATTGCGAACAGTTCAGTCTCGAAATTGGTGACCAGCAGGCCGTCTTCGTTGCTGATAAACTTTTCGAGACGGCGGGCCATATCATACATTGTTTCCTGGTCCTTCTCCTTTACTTCAAAGATGATCTCTTCGGAAAGGCCGAAGGGCTTTGTCATTTTCGCGTCCGGCCAGGTATCATAACTTATCTGTATCACCTTTTTATCAAACGCGGCAGAGGCTTCGTTCTCCAACATATTCCGGTAAAAGCTACCGATCCCGGTTATAATATAGTTACTGAAGATGATCAGCTCAGGCTTCTTAACCATTGACCGAGGTTTTTTATTCCTTGCGCGAAAGATATTTTGGGAGCAAATCCGTAACGGGTGATACCGCTGATATCCGCTTTCCAGTTTAATGGGTCGCCTTCCCGCACATGATTATTAAACGTTATTTCGATAGACTTGTCCAGCTCGGCAAACAATAATCCCGCCGCTTCTTTTACAGTTGTTTCCTCGCCGGATGCGATGTTATAAATGCCGGCCTTGAAAGAGCTATGCTGCATGATAAGATCAAAACTCAAACAGAGATCGCTGATATAAATAAAATCGCGGCTTTCATTACCGGTTCCCCATAGTTCAATTTTTTTGTCACCGCTTTTAGATTTCTGGTAAAGGTCCCAGAAAAGTTGCTTACGCAAGCCCGGCCCAAATACGGAGAATGGCCTGACCATCGCGGTGGATACATTATATATATAGGTATACTCCCTGCACAGGTTTTCAGCCATATACTTGTGCCAGCCGTAAGGAGACAGGGGTTGTATATGATGATCTTCTTTTACCGGCAATGAACGGGGACTGCCATAGACTGCGGCCGATGAAATATGCAGGTAACGACATCGGGGTGAATGCAGGCGGATTGTTTCCAGCACCTGCTTTGTATGCAGCACATTGTATTCAAAATCTATTCCCGGGTGTTGCATGGAATAGGGAACGCTCGCGCTGCCTGCTGCGTTGATACAGACATCGAACGTCTGCGATTGGAAAATAGACAGCCAGTCGGGATTTGCGGCGGTGACCTGGAAATACCTGTAAGGTTGTGAAGGTTCCGGCACCAGGCCAGCGCCTGATACTTCATGCTGTCGCCGGAAATATTCGACAAGGTGGCTGCCTATAAAACCCTCCGAACCGAGAATCAGGATCTTCAATTGCTATTTTTTAATAATGATGCCTTGTGCCGTTGGCAAAGTAAGAATAGATATATTCTTTTTCCGCGCAAACTCATCAAAAGCTTTTTTCTGCAGTATATGTTGAGGAAACCCGTAATCGTCAAGTATCACAACACCTCCCGGTACGATCTTATCCCAAAAATATTCGGCGGCAGCTATTTCCGGTTCCACGCAGTTCATATCGATGGAGAGGTAACATATTTTTTCCGCTTTGCACAATGGCAATGTATCAGGCACGGGACCTTTGATGACCTCTGCATTAAAGTTCCTGAATGTTTCCTTTACCTGCTCGTATACATTTTTATAAGCATCAAAATACTCGCCGATCCCCAATTTTATTTCCTCCTCTGAAACAAGTTCCTTTACCAGGCCTTCATAGGTATCGAGCAACCATATCTTTTTATTGAGTGAATTGAAATCGATGTAGTCAACAAGTGCACGGGAATAGGCCCCGGTGTTAACACCGCATTCTACATAATCGCCTTCAAGTTTTTTTACCATGTCGGCAAACCAGCAAACAATGTAAGTGCGCCATTGCAGGCTGAATCCTTCCCAGGGTTTGGTGGCAGCGGCAGCGGCATAAGCTTTGGCAAAACGTGGTTCGTTTATGAAATCACAGTTGTTGGAAGTGGTGAGACTGTCTGTGTCATAAGTGATAGGACCGAGGTAGTGAGACTCATCGCGAATGATCGAGCCTTGTTTAATACGGGAAAAATTCCTTCCAATCCATTCTACGCGCCGGTAAAAAGCTTTGACAGGAACAGGGATGTATTTTTTCATCGACATAATTAAGACCTATTCGGTTGTTTTGAGCAATTCAGCAGGATTCCCGCCAACGATAGTGAATGGATCTACTCTCTTGGTGACCACGCTGCCGGCAGCGACCACAGCGCCTTCTCCTACAGTAACTCCTTTTAAGATAATTGAATTAAAGCCAATCCAGCATTTATTTTCAATTATCACTGGCTTGTTCTCCACGTTTGTCCAATCTTTTTTTCCCTGCCGCCAGTTTATTACATCCATCTTTCGATCGTCCCATTTAAGTGGATGCGCATTGGTATCTATTAGCGTGCATCCCCATGAAATAAGAATGTCATCTTTCAATTCAATTCTATTATTGGCAAATAAGGTTGTTTCGTGGCCAATAAACACCCGGTTTCCGATTATAATCTTGACATCAGGGTTGTATATTATTATATGGCAGGCAAGGATACAATCTGAACCTATAATGAGATTCGATTTGCCCTCGCAACCCGGAGGAAAACTTACTGTTAACCTCGTAAGATCGCAATTGCTTCCAACTACTAATGATCCCTCCCTGGTATGTTTTGCCAGCGGATTGACGGGAAAAACCGATCTGTATATTTTCCTTAATGCGTTCATCGGGACGTTCAGGCTTTCTTATACAGCGCTGCCACAAAACCGCTATGCATACCACCGAAAATACTGAGCGGAAGCATAAAGGGTGACAACAACATCAGCTTAATTTTTTCAGTACGGCTATGACGGCGGTATTCGGTGGTGATTCCCAGGTTGTATTTGGCCCGGTAATAGGCATCCGCCACCAGCCCGCCCTTCTTATCATATATCAGTTTTTCCATCCTAATGCCAAAACAACCCTGGAGGTTCGACAGGGCTTTCTTATTCCACAACCCCACGTGGTGCGGTGGCAGGTTGAGCGTGGAATGTTTGTCATAACCCTGGAAATAAGGTTCGTTATTCGGTACGCCGATCACCAGCTTACCCCCAGGTCTTAACGCTTTCAATGCGGCATCTAAAAAATCCTTTATGTCGTACACATGTTCCAACACCTGGAAGATACAAACCACATCATATTTCCCGGGATTATTCGCCGCATGTGCCTGTATCGTTTCATTGTAAACAGTAAGCCCCGCTTTTATGCATTTGCCATAGGCAACCGAATTCAGCTCAAGTCCTACGGCGTTTCCCGTTTTCTCGCGGATCTTTTTGAGAAACTCGCCGGTGCCGCAACCGATATCCAGCACAGACTCATTTTTTTCGATGTTGTCATAAGCAAGCTGGTAATCATAACCCCATTTCCTGTACCAGTCCTCGTTGTTAATGTTCTTCTGCTGGAAATGCTCATAAAAAACGGCATTCCCCGCCACAGTTGATGGATAGTAGAACCGGTAACCCGTTACCTCGCATTCCATGATCGGTACCGTGTCCATCCCTTTAAAATATTCGCTTACATCTAAATCATGTTCCTGCCGGTACAAGCGGATAATATCCTTAACATCGATGGAGTTAAAAGGTTTTACACCCGTTTTGCCGGTAACAGGACTTATAATATCAGGCTGGTTGTTCATGTATGTTTTGTTAATGAGCTTTGCGTGTTTAGTCCGCCAGAACGAAACCAGGGCGGCTGCTCAGTATCTTCTTGCTTTTCATCAGCGCGAGGTCCGCTTCTACCATCTCTTTCGCCATTTCGTCCAATGAATATTTAGGCTCCCAACCCAGTTTAGTTCTTGCTTTTGTTGCGTCTCCAACCAACAGATCCACTTCTGTCGGCCGGTGATACTTGGGATCTACCTTTACTACTTCTTTGCCGGCAGGCAAATTGTATTCACCGTGGCATGCAACCACGATCCCTCTTTCATTTTCCTGTTCACCTATAAATTCAATAGTTATCCCTGCATGCGCAAATGCCATCCGTGTGAACTCGCGGACAGTAGTTGTAATGCCGGTTGCGATCACGAAATCTTCCGGGGTATCCAGCTGCAACATCCTCCACATGGCGTCTACATAATCTTTGGCGTGACCCCAGTCACGGCTGGCGTTAAGATTCCCCAGCCATATCTTATCGTCAAGCCCGTTTGCGATAGCCGCCACTCCTCTGGTTATTTTCCGTGTCACAAATGTTTCGCCGCGCAATGGGCTTTCGTGATTGAACAATATGCCATTACATGCAAACATGTCGTAAGCTTCGCGGTAATTGACGGTTATCCAATAACCATAAAGTTTAGCAACCCCGTAAGGCGATCTTGGATAGAAAGGTGTGTTCTCGTTTTGCGGCACAGCCTGCACCTTACCATATAGTTCGGAAGTGGCTGCCTGGTAGATTCGTGTCTTACCTGCTAATCCAAGTATCCTGACGGCTTCAAGAACCCTCAATGTACCCATGCCATCGATGTTAGCGGTATACTCTGGTTCTTCAAAGCTGACATGCACATGGCTCATGGCACCGAGATTGTAGATCTCGTCGGGTTGTACTTCCTGTATCAACCGGATAATATTTGTACTGTCGCCAAGGTCGCCATAATGAAGAAAAAGACGAACTCCTTTTTCATGTTGATCCTGGTAAAGATGGTCGATCCTTTGGGTATTGAACAAAGATGTTCTCCTCTTGATGCCATGCACTTCATACCCTTTGGCTAAAAGCAGTTCGGCAAGGTAGGCGCCATCCTGCCCGGTGATTCCTGTGATCAAAGCTCTTTTCATACTGTGGATTTGCAAGCCGTATGCTATAAATCGCGGCTATTTTTTTTTACAAAAAATGCATACCTGTTTTTCAACCGTAAAAAAGGTGATTCAAAAAACCGGTAGCTGATCATCGCGATAATGATCGTTGCGATCAAAGCAAGTATAAGCTTACCTGCACTGATGGCCATCCCATTTCCGGAACTGATCAATCCCACCGCTACAAAGACTCCTGTTATAGCCAGTTCATGATAACAATACAAACCATAAGATATTACACCCAGCTTTGTAATGCTTTTGGATGATGAGAATTTGAACAGCGACCGATTGGCATAATTCTGTTCCAGTATCACTGCCAGGAATGCGAACGCGATCAGTGAGCGGTCAATGGCACGGAAAAAAATGCCGTGATCAAATATTGCGTCGCGGAAAAAAAAGAAAGCGAATAAAACGAAATAGATTAGCAGGATACCGGGCCGTCCGATGCGGCTGATAAAAGTTCTAAACCTCGGGTTAAATGAAAACCAGGCGCCGATAGCGCCGATGGCCATGTCCCCAATACAGGAGAGCGTATGATGATCATGCATTTTTGGCGATGTATAAACCATCCGGAACACAACGGAACCCAGTGCGATGGCAATAAAAAGATGAAGATACCATCGCGAAGGAATAAGACTAAGCAGCACGGGCCAGAAGAAATAGAACTGCTCTTCCACGGCAATGCTCCATAGTACTTCAAGAATGGTGGAACCCGGATAACCATTTTTTATATAATCAAAGTTGCTGGTAAAAGTCAGGTAAGGTATCGCCGAAGCGGTAGGATATTCTATTTTGCCTGTCAGCTTTAATGCGAAGGGGATGATCACAAACCCCAACAGTATGCAAAGAAAATAGAGAGGCCATATCCGCAATATCCTTCTCATCCAGAATTTGGGAATATGTATCTTTTCATAATTCCTTCGCTCTGCGATCAGCAGATAGGTGATCAGGTAACCGCTAAGTGTGAAAAAGAAATTTACTCCCAGGTTACCATGCCTGAACAGCCCGCTACCTGTCTGATCTTGCCCGATGCCCCTGTACAAAAGGCTCCAGGTGTGAAACAGGAAGACCGACAGGAAACAAAAGAAGCGAAGACCATCGAGATTAGGAAAAAAGATCTTCTTCTGGGTCACACTATCGGCGCCAGTTGTTAAGGTTGGAATACCCGGATGGCTTGTTGGCAGCATAATGATCTTAGTTGGCTGGTATCAGCATACGCTCAGGTGACGTGCTGATAAAAGGAGGAATACCTTCAAAGAAAACCTTGTCGTATAATTTCACCCGCCAGAGACCCGCTTCCCCTTTTAATACTTCTATCTGCAAATCCTCCGGTTTTTGGCTGTTGGGGAATGATATGGTTCTTCCTGCCGGTGTAATAAATTCTATTGCCTTGATTGTAGTAACATTGAAATATTTAGTCCCTTCCGGCACATAAATGAATGCCGCATAGAGCGCGGCCGCATAAACGGGACGTGAACCGCGGAACACCTGGCTAAAATTTATTGAAGGACTGAAACCGATCACAAATGAACTCGGATCTTCCACGATCACGGTGTAAAACCCCGGTTTCAATGAAGAAAGGCTTATCTTTTTTCTTACCCGTGCTACATCATATTCGTAGGAGAAAGCAGGTTGCAGTCCGCTGACGTTTCCATCAGGTTGATAAGGATAGATACTGATTTTAGCGGGTATTATCTCGCGGGTATCGGACAAGTGGTTGCCGGAATATTCGATATAATTGCCATCCCCTTTTGTCTTTACCTGTATCACCCATTCATTAATACTAAACCACGCCTTATCCTCCCAACGATCTGCCCCGGCTGTAAGTGTTTTATACCTGTCGATGTTTGGTACAGTTGAAAGTTTTACTACCGGTGCAGTTTCTTTAATCGCTTTGGTTGTCTTCAATGATCTCCTGTCATTAGCGATCCAGTTGTTCAACTCCTGTTCGGTAACCTGTGCCGGGTTGAAACGCCATTTCGCTTTATCGCTATAAGCCATTCCTTCTATGCCCGAACGATTGCCCAATTCAAAGAAAGCCGGAAAGCCGGCTACCGATCCATCATCCAGTTTCCTGTATCCGTAATTCAGCAGGTTCACCAGGTTTGCTTCGGACCGGTCTGCCTGGTAAATGCGATATAGAGCCAGGTAGTGCAGGTAAGATCTTACCTGGAATAACCGTTTTTGAACAGCGGGATTTTTTTCCAATACATCCGCCTGGGTAGTATAATCTATCCAGTGTGCAAGGTCATTTTCGCGTACCATCTGGAAAGAATACTTTTCCCACTCATTCCAGAGCTTTTCCATAGCAGGTGCGGCATTCATAAAGCAAAGCCTGAAAAACTCTTTGCGTGTGGCTGCAACATCGGCCTGGCCATCCCACATGGCTTTAGCGGCGAGATAATATCCAAGCCCCTTGCTGATCCATCCCTGTGAAGATTCCCCTTCATAAGCTTTCACTCCAAGCGCCCCGTATTTTTTAATTGTATTAACAACTTCGGTGGGGCGGGAAACATGACTTTGCCCGGGCAGGTCCTGGTCCCAGGCATACCAACTGAAATAATTATAGAGCCCTACTACCGCTCCTTTTTTTCGCCACAACTCCACCAGTTGTTCGGTTGAATATTTGCTTGTGTTAAATGCCATGGTGATACCTACAAAAACATTCGGCTCTACATTTTTTGTCGGCGGAGCGATATATTCCCCGTATGCCAGGCATCCGATCAATGTTGACCGGTATTTCTTTTGAATCGCTTTAGCCACCCTGTTGACAAGATAATAGACCCTGTCGGTAACGGTACCCAACTTCTGGCAGGCCGGGCTATTGCAGGTTCCTGGTCCATCGGAAGGCGCCAGCGAGATCATTTTATATTCATTCGTTTTATTCCTGAGCGAATTTTCGATTCTTTTTTCCACGTCACGGGTAACGAATTGCACCAGGTCTTCGTGGCTCATGTCAAACTTGGCACCATCGGGGATTACTCCTTTTGGAGCTGCCGGGTAGAACCATTCAGGATGTTGCAGGAAAACATCTTTGTTACGCAGTGCAATATCCTCGTAAGCATGACCGAAGGAAGCATTTATTGTACCTCCCAACCGGTTCGCCAATACCCAGAAGTTATAATCATCGTCTGCCCTTTTTGACCCTGTGCCATAGCCGTACCAGATACGACGGTGATAAAATACCGGCGAAGAAACGATATTCCATTTCTTAAATAATACTGGCCTGGAAGGAATGATATGCCAGTCAGAATTGGCAAAATAATATCGATAACCCAAAAAATCCAGGTAAGAAAAAATACCATGACCGACCGCCATATTGCTGTTGCCCAGTATTTGTACTGTCTGATCATTCCCATCGATTGAAAAAGCTTCAACACCTGCATTAAGCAATTTTGCCGAGGGCTTAACCAGCCGGCTGATTGATGCTGTGCTGAGATAGATGCCTTTCCCGGGATAAGAAGAAGCCGGTTGTATATTAAAATTAAAAGATCCGCTTTTTTTAAGCTGTCCGGTAAGAATAGTTACCAGTTTTTGTAGCGAATCGTTCCCGTTCACATCAGCATATATCGAAACATTTTGTGCCGACGCAGCGCTGGCTATGCTTAAAAAAAGACTGATATTGAAAATAATCTTTAGCAAGACTTAGCCTTTATTTTGGCGTCGCGATTTTTGCAGATGAAAATTTCCCTTTCCAACGAAAAAGCCTCCTGAAAATATTTTTTCCCAAATAGGTATAGACCCATTTCCAGAACGAAACTGAAAGCCCAGCCGGATTTAGACCGTTTCTTATGTCTATCAACTGGTTTGCCATTTTCCACTGGCTAATGTTATTGTTTACCAAATAATCATCGATCCTGTCAACTATAGCTCGTTGCACGCCTGTTTTATATTCCGGGTATCTTTCCGCAATATTCTGCAGGGTGTTGATGTCGAGAAATAATATCTTCCCTTCTCCCGATGAAGAAGACGCAGCATGCGTCCTATAAAAAGCAAGACAACTGTTAATACCTAAAAATGTATTGCCGGTAATAAGCATCCTTAACCAGAGATCGTAATCTTCATGGATCCCCGGCAATTCCGAAAAATTGTTAACCTTTTCGAGCGATGTCTTGCGGGCGACAACAGTCATCAATGGTATACGATTAGCGGCAAGGAAATCATTTACTCCCTGTTGCCCGGTGTATTTGCCATATTTGATACTGATCCTCTTTTGTAAATCCTGCTTAGGATTCGTTTCAAAAAAATATCCATCCGAAAACGTGAGGTCAATTGGGTTGCTATGCATGATCTCCGCTTGCACCTCCAGTTTACCTGGCATCCATATATCGTCGGCATCCAGGAATGCGATTAGATCGCCGGAGGCATGCAACAGGCCATTGTTCCTTGCTCTTGCCTGTTGTTGGTGCGGCTGTTGCAGGCACCTGATCCGTTTATCCCTTGCGGTATAATTTTTTATTATCACTGCTGTATTATCCGTCGATCCATCGTCAATAACAATCAACTCCCAGTCCGCATGTGTTTGCTGAATGACTGATTCAATGGCTTCAGCAATATATTTCTCCGCATTATAAGCAGGCATGATAACCGACACCAGTTCATTACTCATTATTTATAAAGTAAGCCACCCGGTGGGAATAATGTCTCTGTTCTCCAGCGTCCTGAACCAGTTTCGGGGAGCAATCACTTTTTTTTCCGTATTCATGTTAAGCCAGGCGCCCCACCAGCTAAAACTACTATTAGCGATAATATGGTGTTTGCAGGAATACATGAGCCTGAGATCTTCATGGGGGGCTGCCTGGTTATGAGCACTATAAGCAAACGGATGGATAGAACTGGAAATGTTTTCCTTTGTCCATTTCATATCATCGGAAAAAATATAAAACCTCGGATCATTTATTTCTGTGGACATCCGGTCGATCGCTTTCCTGTAATATTCCAAATCACAAACTCCGTGTACAGCGTTGGTTTCCTTGTCAGTCACATAATCGCCTCGCCGGACATGAATGGAAATGGAATTGACTGATCTTATTTCGTCCAGGTATTTACGATTGAGAGCAGAAGGCTGGTCTTTAACTATGAACTCCTTGCGAATGGTGCTTTCTATTGGTTTAAAATATTTTTCGCTCTGCCAGAACCCTTCCAGGAAAACATTGTCCGTCAATTTTTCGACATTGATGTCATATCCGGGGATCTGTTCTGTATACCAATAAGATTTCAGATCCGCTCCCAACTTGTTCAACTGCCGCCTGAAAAATTCTTTTCGTTTTAAATTCTTTCTTTCCCTGGCCTTACTGAAAACCTCTTGCACATTAAAATGATGAAGAGCATATTGCCTCTTATTTTCCGTCGTGTATATGTCAATATCCAATTTTAGTTCTGCATTCAGTTTTTGAGCTAAATATCTTCCTGCCGCATATTGAAACAACTGGTTTCCCATTCCGCCTTCCAATTTGACAACTACCATTAACTAATTTGAAAATTTGAAAATTATTGAGCATTCAAATACTTTGAGTTTCTCCCATTTTCAAATTACCTCATTTTCTCCCGCCCGTAGGCGGGATCAAATTCTCGACAAGCTTCGTGGCAGAGTATTCATCAGTAAACCGTTTCAACACATATTCTCTCGGTTTAAAACCGGTAAAAGAGTTTTTATCCCGGATGATGTTTCTTAGTTCAGCGAGAGTTTTCCAGTTCAAACCTGTCGATGGGGTAAGATAAGGACAGGCGGAAACATTGTAAATCGTACGGCCTCCAAAAAAGAATTCGCCGGGATCAAATACCAGGGTCGGTACGCTCATCGACCAGGCTTCTGCCAAGGCAATTCCCTGGCTTTCGCTACGGCTGATAAAGATGGCATATGCCGAACGGTCAAGCAGTCGTTTGTATTCTTCCACGCTGTATTTTCCATATTGTAACAACGCCGGGTTCATTCCTTCTTCCCGTACAAATTTTATCACTTCATTGCAAAACTCTTCCGGCTCGGTTTTCCAGTAGATTAAAACCTGTTTCCTGTCCTTTGCATCAACAGTTGGCTTCCAGTATTCACTATCTACTCCTGCCGACCAGCAAAGAACACGATCCTTTAACCGGCCACAGTCTTCGATCACCAGATCCTTTACCCATTCAGAAGGTACGATGTAGCGGTCAATCGCTTCATTAGCCACGATCCCATTCTCGGAGCGAACATCTTCGACCACGTTCGGTCCGGCCAGTAACATCCTGATCTTGCCTTTATTTTTTAAGTTGATCGCCTGTTTTAACCGTTCTACTCCTGCGAGGACGATCACGTTTTCTGCAATATCTTTTTCGCGCGATGGGTTATAATTAAAATCGACCCCTGTTTTTTTCAGACCCTGCACCAGGCTTCTTGTCACGGCATAATGACCACCAAATGTTTTTTTCGCTGGCAATTCTTGTCCCTGCAGAAAATACTTAAGCGGCCGCAGGAATGATTTGATTCGGCCAATAAGATCTTCAGCATGTATGGGTTCGGTGAAAACGGTCAATTTCGGAGGTTTCATTCTTCCAGGTATTCGCCACCATTAGCTACATAACCGGACAGTCCCAGTTGCTGTATATCCTGTATCCGGTCACGGCCAAATTTTGCAGGGAATACATCTTCAATCGAACTTCCCCAGTATAATTTCCACAATGATCGCTTCAGAGCAGTTTGCCAATCGTTGAAAAACCGGCGACTGAAACCATAAAGGCGGGTTGAAATACCCATTTCATATTTTTTTGCCTGAAAAAAATCTCCCTGCCATAGCCGGGGATCAAACTGTTCGTTCAAAAAATACCGCCCGCTTATTTTAAAAAAGAAAGATGCACCCGTGTTCAATTCCTTACTGGCAGCGATCAAACCGGTTGCCTCACCCAGACCCCGATGTTTCCCGTTGACGGCTCGTCTAACCCGTTTCCGGTCACCGATGTAAACATAGCGATCAGCCATTTTAATTAGCTCGCCTGTCATGTATTTTTCATTTCCCATTTCCAGCAAAATGATATCCGCCCCGGGCATCTTGCTGCGTATACTGGCAATGGTTTTTATTGTTTGTGAACTGCGTTCCGCCGGATCAAATACCGATCGGGGTGTTGAGCCGGGCAGTTTTTTTGTAGAAAAATGTATAACAGAAGTTATGATGAATGTTATTTTATCTCCCGTCATCTGTTTTCTTTCTGCATTGCAATAACTGGTAACCTGTCCATTGTGTTCCTACCAGTTCTTCTTTTATTTCCTGCGGGTCCCATTTCCGGGGTTCGGGCTGTAGCGTTTCATGCAACCGGTCATTTTGTTTCAGACCCGTCTTCTGCAAGACCCTGGAAAGAAAGTCATTTCTTGTAATACCGGCATCGTTCAACTGCAGGTAAACTTCTTCTATCGTTAAAAAATTCTTGACAAGCTCCCTGAACCTTCCGAATCCCCATTCTCTTTGATGGTAGATGTTATCCGGGTGATCGTTTTCCGGTGTCCCGGATATTGGAGTAGAAATAAAACAGGTTCCATTTGCAACCAGTGACCGGTTGATGTTGGTTAAAAATTTTTCCGGCTGCTTTAAATGCTCGACAGTTTCAAAGCTGACGATGATATCGTATTGTTCACCACTGCCAAAGCTTTCGGCATCCTGCAACTTAAAAAATAGATTCGCATGCCTGTTTTTTAAAGATGCGTAACGGATCGTTCTTTCATCATTATCATAGCCGGTGACGCTCGCTGCTCCGCCTTCTACCAGTAACTTATAACTACCAAAGCCGGTGCCACAGGCGATATCCAGTACTATTTTGTCTTTTACAAAATCTTTCACCCAATCATACCGGGCCACGTGCTCCTGGTGGGTATGCGAATTGCAGAAGCCAGGAACCCATCGCTCCAGCCGGTTATAATTGACGATGCCTGACAGGATCTCCAACTCATATCTCGTACAAAACAATTCCTCTTCTGTAGTAAGAGTATGTCTAACTTCCTGCATGAACGGCTGATTTCAATGTCCAGCTATGATTTGCCATCAGGTATCCCTGTGAGCCGTCGGGAACTATGCCGCCGGGATAAAAAGAATGATCCCGCAATTCAAAATCTACCGGGGTATCCAGGTAGTCGAGTGTTTCATATTTATTTCCCAGGAAAATAGTAAGAGTATAAGATCCCGGTTTTAACACCAGATCACTGACCATACAAATAAATTCATTCGTGCCTTTTTCCAGGTTAAATTGCTGGTCCATGAAACGGGAATGCAATGTAATGATACGGGTACCTAATGCATCGTTGATACCGGCAGCTATCTCCGTTTTTTCAACGCGTTCAGTAGCTTCTATAAAAACACTAAGCTGTAGTGTCTTATTATCACCCGCCTGCCTGACATCAAAGCCGGCTATCCATGCTTTTTTGTTGCCATTATCCCTGTTAGTAAATAAATGAGCTCGTTCATCAGCAGGCAAACGCAGGCTACCGGCATACGCATTTATTCCTTCTTCTACCGTTCCCTGAAAATCCAGCCGGCCATCTTTTAAATAAATGAGTTTGGTACAAAGCCGCTGGATAGCTCTCATATCATGGCTTACAAACAATACCGTCCTTCCTTCATTGCGACTTACTTCATCCATTTTTCCCAAACATTTTTTTTGGAATTCAGCATCGCCAACAGCCAATACTTCATCCACTATTAAAATATCAGGTTCAAGGTAGGCTGCTACCGCGAAAGCCAGCCGCAGGTACATCCCGCTGCTGTATCGCTTGACCGGTGTGTCCAGGAATTTTTCGACGCCAGAAAATTCAACAATGGAATCAAACTTTTTTTTTATCTCCGAACGGGTCATGCCGAGCACCGCGCCGTTCAGGAAAATGTTTTCCCTTCCTGTGAGCTCTGGATGAAAACCAGTGCCGATTTCCAGTAATGAAGAGGTCTGTCCATTCAAAGTAACGCGACCTTCGGTTGGCTCAGTGATCCGGCTCAGTATTTTGAGCAGTGTGCTTTTACCAGCGCCATTGCGGCCGATGATGCCAATGGCTTCTCCCTGTTTTACTTCAAAGCTTACATTCTTTAAAGCCCAGAACTCTTCTTTCGCCGGTTTATTTTTTTTGAAAACGCCTTTAGTTTTTTGTCCGATGACATCCCGCAAAGCCGTATAGCTTTCCTGGCCTTCATGCCGGATGATATATTTTTTTCCGACCCCTTCAGCCTTAATAACAACATCACTCATACCAGGTCAGCAAAATTTTTTTCCATTTTCCTGAATTGACGAATAGAGAATCCTAACAATAGCAGCGACACGGTCAGGGAAATATAGAATGGATAATACACTAGCGGGTTAGGCGCGTCCTGCACGATGCACCAGCGAAAACCGTCTATCACGCCCGCGATCGGATTGAATGCATATAACCATCGCCATTGTGCCGGGATCATTTCGCTGCTGAAACCTACCGGCGAAATAAACAACCCGAACTGGATGATAAATGGAATGACATGGCGAAAATCCCTGTACTTTACATTTAGCGCGGCCAGGTAAAGACCCGGTCCGATAGAAGCTATAAAGGCCATGATCCAGAAGATGGGCATGACGAAAACCTGCAAAGGAGGAACATACCTGTAATAAACGAACAATGCCAGCAGGATAACAAACGAAATAAAAAAATCGATAAAGCTTGTAATGACTGAGCTGGCCGGGATGATCATCCGGGGGAAATAAACCTTTGTGATCAGCCGTTCATTCCCAACCAAACTATTCCCGCTTTCTGAAAGTGCATTCGAAAAAAATTGCCACGGCAGCAATCCTGCGAAAACGATAATGGCGTAAGGAACCGTGCTGGCGAATTTCATCCCTGCAATCGTCCCGAAAACAAATGTGAAGATCAGCATTGTCAGTAGCGGACGAAGGATTGCCCAAAGGATACCCAGCGTAGTCTGCTTATATCGGACCTTTATGTCGCGCCAGCTTAGTATATAAAACAGCTCGCGGTAACGCCAAAGATCTTTCCAGTAATTTTTTTCCGTCCTTCCCGGTTCAATGACGATATGAAAACTCATCTTACTGCTGAACGATTTTTTTCAGGTAGTCGCCATAGCCGCTTTTACTCAGGGCGGCTGCGCTTTCGAGCAATTGTTGCCTCGTGATAAAGCCATTGTGAAAGGCCACTTCCTCGATGCAACCGATCTTCGTGCCTTGTCTTTTTTCAATCACCCTTACAAATTCACTGGCATCGCTTAAAGAATCAAAAGTACCGGTATCGAGCCAGGCTGTACCCCTGTCGAGCACTGCCACCTTTAATTTTCCTTTACGGAGATACTCTTTATTTACGTCCGTGATCTCGTACTCACCTCTTGCAGAAGGTTTGAGATCTTTTGCAATGTTCACCACTTCGTTATCATAAAAATAAAGACCCGGAACAGCAAAGCTTGATTTAGGCAGCGAAGGTTTTTCTTCGATAGAAACAGCATTCATATCATCATCGAATTCAATCACGCCGTAGCGTTCCGGGTCCGATACACGGTAAGCAAACACATAACCACCCTGGATATCATTCAACTTTTGCAACTGGCAATGAACTTCGCCCCGATCACGAACGCCTGCGCCAATCCGTTGGGTGTGGCCTGCGTGGCATATTCAAAATGGCAACCTACATGACTGCCATTTCCCAGCAATCGCTGGAATTGAGCATTGTCTTCCGGGGTTGTTATTATCAGAACTTCCTTTATCCCCGCCATCATCAAAGTTGACAGGGGATAATAGATCATCGGTTTGTCGTAGATCGGCATGAGTTGTTTACTGATCGCCTTGGTGATCGGATACAACCGTGTGCCGCTGCCGCCTGCAAGAATGATACCTTTCATATCTCTATCCCGTTACCGGGTATTTTTGAGTTGCTGCCATCATTGTGTGAGCCGGTTAAAATATTCTACGTATTTATCTTTCCATGCATGTACCGAATACCTGTCGATCACGGTTTGTCTTCCTGCCGAGCCAATCTTTATCCTGCAATCTTTATTCTCGACCAGGAGCGAAACCATATCCACCCATTCGTCTTCCGTTGAAGGAAGGTATCCATTTACGCCGTTTTGAATTATTTCAGAGTTGACCCCGACCGGCGACATGAGTGTAGGAATACCCAGGGCCATATATTGTAATCCCTTCAAGCCGCATTTTCCTTTTGCCCACTCATCATCGGGCAATGGCATCACGCCGATGTCTATTTCCGAGAGGTCTTCGAGTTCGGTCGCTGCTATCCAGGGAACGCCTTGCGTTTTGAGTTCCTCGCAATAATATCTTCCATCACCAATGATCTTGAATTTCACTTTATCGCCGTATTTATCCTTTATCCTTCTCAGCGCAGGGATGGCCAGGGCAAAATGCTGGATGGTCGAAAAACTTCCGCTCCACCCGATACAAACTACCGGTGAATCATTGTTCTTTCTTTTAGACACATAAAGATCGGTGTCGATCGTTGTCGGAACAATGACGATGTTATTGTTGAATTGGGAAGCATAATCTTTCAGGTATTGATTACCGGCGAATACCATGTCACAAAGCCTGATAATGGTGCCGGTTTTCCCGGCATCTTTCAAAAAAGAAAGTTTTTTATTCGCATCCGATACATTTTGCAGCCATATCGCGTCATCAAAATCAAAAATGAGTTTGGCTTTGGAGCCGGCAAATCTTTTTTCAAAAAAAGTTGAACCCGTCATCAATGCATCGCGGAAAATGAAAATGATATCGTATTTATTCATACCCAGCCAGTCGCCGGTACGTTTGAGAAGTGTTTTCAGGTAAATAAATACTTTTTTTGAAAATTTCCCTTTTGAATAAAATGCTTTATCGTCTTTTTCATTGAGCAGGTAAGATAATTTGCATTCATACCCGTGCCCATCGAGATGAGTGAGATATTGTTCGAAACGGAAACGCTGGCCGGGTGAACGGTCAGGCCGATGCAGGCAGATAAAAAGAACTTTCTTCTTCATAATGATATTAAATCGGGCGGATCAGAGAGTCGCTTGTTTTTTTGTGAGATTCCAGCCGTCGGGCAATTTTTCTATGATCTCTATATTTTCAAACTCCTGTCCCTGCCTGGCGCCGGTTTTCTTTGCCCAGGCTGCCATTCTTTTGATTCCTTCCTGCAGGGTAATACCAGTAGGTTCACCGAATACGCGGTGGGCCTTGGCATGATCTGAATAAGCATGAAGCACTTCATTGCGGGCACTCAGGTGTTTGATATCTGCTTTTACGCCAAATTCATTGCATACCACTGTCGCCAGCTCATTGACGGTATAAGGTTTGTCGGCGCCGATGTTAAATACCTCGTTCTGGGCCGCGGGAATGGTTACGCTTTTCGCAATGGGAATAGCTACATCGTCAATATAACTGAATGCGCGGGTTTGAGTGCCATCGCCAAAGACAGTCAGTTGTTTTCCCTGCATGATCTGGTTCATGAAGATACCGATCACGTTCCGGTATTTATCGCCGATATTCTGATTTTCTCCATATACATTATGCGGACGGAAGACCACGTAGTTCAATCCGAACATTTCATGGGCTGCACGCAGGTCCAGTTCAACAGCATATTTGGAAACACCATAGGGATCTTCCGGTACGGGGGTCATTTCTTCAGTCATCGGTAGCTGGCCCTTGCCATATACGGCGATCGAGGAGGTAAAAACAAAACATTTTACTTTTTGTTTTACCGATTCGTTGATCAGGTTAATACTGCCGATCAGGTTTGTGTTGTAGTTGTAACGGCGAATAAAATGCGACAGTCCCTCGGCCGCATAAGCCGCCAGGTGATACACGTAATCAAATTTATGATTGGCAAAAAGATCGCTGACAAATCCTTCGTCAGTAACGCTTCCTTTTATGAATGTTGCGCCGGGTGGTACATGATCGTCAAATCCCCCACTGAGATCATCAACAGCAATTACTTCATGTCCAAGCTTCATGCAGTGCCTGGCAACATGTGAACCGATGAAACCGGCGCCGCCGGTAACTAGTGATTTTGGCATACGATTAATTTAAGATTGATATTGTTTTTTTTAATACTGCTGGTATTCGCCGATCGATACACAAAACAAGGGGCTTCTTTTTCATGGATGGTCAGTATTGATCCAGTATGTGTTTGTATACCCGGAGATATTTCTTTACTCCCTCATCCAGGGAAAAATATTGAAGGGCGCCGTTGCGTATACTTTCCCTGCCTTCGGAAAAACGCTGCAACCTTTCTATCGCTTCATCATAAGACATTTCAGAAAAATCTTTGATCACAATACCACTTTTATATTTTTCAATAATGGCCGAAGTATCTCCTACTCCAGCATTGCTGATCACGGGCACACCCATACCCATGAGCTCAGCCTGCTTGGTGGGACTGCTGCTGATCTTGCTATAGGTGGGCCGTATAAAAAAAACGGAATGGGTGCTAAGCGAAATGCTTGCAGGTACTTCATTCCTCGTCGCCGGCCGGATGATGATCTTTTCGGCAGCGATATTTTTTTCTGCTGCTTTATTACGTATCAGGTCATGCTGGTCACCTGTAATAAAAAAGAAGCGGGCAGAGGGATATTTCCTGCAATAGACATTGAAGAAATCAAGCATTTCATCAAGCATGTACCAGCTGCCGATACTTCCCAGATAGGAAAGGACGGGCTCACCATTATGAATACCGGTGTCTTTGCGGATCCTGGCCACCAGGTCTTCTTCTACACGCACAGGATCAAACAACGTAAGATCTGCGCAACAAGGGATCACTTCAATTTTTACAGGATTATCAGCAATATATTTCCATGAACCTATCTCTTTTTGCCCCGCCTGGGTAAGACTGATCGTATAATCGGCATTTTCGAAGAATTGCCTTTCTTTTTTCTTGAAATGATTATATATCGACCTGTAAAGAGGATTGTTGAGATTCCAGCTTCCGGCATCCACTTTTTCATTGGCCCAAAGACCGCGCATATCAAAGAGAAAACGTACTCCTGCTTTCTTTTTTAATTGCAAACCTACCAGTGCCGGGATATATCCCCTGCAATGCACCATATCGAAATGATGCTGTTTTTGCAACTGGAAGGCAAGGCGCCTGATGTTCCTTATATCTTTTATCGTGGAATAAACCGGTGGTCTCTTGGTGTAAGCCAGCGGGTACCAGCGGATGCCATTCTTTTCACAAATTGCTTCAATAATTCCTTTATGCTGTTTGAATTTTTCCGGCTTCTCGCAACTGATAAGGTGAAAATCAAATCCATAATTCTTTAGTTCGCAGAGGTAGGGCAATACCTGGCTCTGACCGAGTTGGTCGGTCATTCCATCGTAAGATATATACAGAATCGTTTTTTGCACGTTTACTTACTTCTAAAGATCCAAATCACAAGAACCAAAGACAAGAACCAAAAACAAGAACCAAAAACAAGAACCAAAAAAGCACGAATATTTAAATACGAAATCCGATCCCGAATGTATCGGGATGCTCCCTTTTTCGATTTTCGGATTTGGTGATTCGGATTTATTTGGTTCTTGGCGCTTGATGCCTGGTTCTTTTTTATTGGTACTGTTTCTGATAGTATTGCTGGTATTCCCCGGACGTTACATGTTTAAGCCATTCGGTATTCTGAAGATACCAGTCGATTGTCTGGCTCAGGCCTTCTTCAAATGTAACAGAAGGTTTCCAGCCAAGCTCCTTATTGATCTTAGATGCATCGATCGCATAACGACGGTCATGCCCGGGCCTGTCTTTTACATATGTGATCAGCTTTTCGCTTGTACCTGGTGCATTGCCCATTTTTTCATCCATCATTTTGCAAAGCAGCTTAACAAGATCGATATTTTTCCGTTCATTGAACCCGCCGATATTATAGGTTTCGAAATCTTTTCCTTTATGAAAAACAAGATCAATAGCCACGGCATGATCTTTTACAAACAGCCAATCCCTGGTATACAACCCATCGCCATATACAGGTAATGGCTTTTTCTCAATGATATTATTGATAAAAAGCGGGATCAGTTTTTCGGGGAAATGATTCGGGCCGTAGTTATTTGAACAATTCGTAACGATCACGGGCAGTTGATAGGTATCGCCATAAGCCCTTACAAAATGATCCGACGATGCTTTGGAAGCGCTGTAAGGCGAGTGGGGATCATATTTTGTTTCTTCCGTAAAATAACCGGTAGCACCCAATGCACCATACACTTCGTCTGTGGAAACATGATAAAACCGTTTGCCTTTTGTACCTGTCCAGTGTTTCCTGGCAACACTCAAAAGGTTTACCGTGCCAATGATATTGGTATACACAAAATCGAGCGGCGAAAGAATAGAACGGTCCACATGACTTTCGGCTGCCAGGTGAATCACGCCGTCGGGTGAATACTGGCTGAATATTCTTTCCAGGTCACCCGTATCCAGAATATTCCCTTTTTCAAAAAAATAATTCGGTTCCTGTTCAATATCGCGAAGGTTCTCCAAATTTCCTGCATAGGTCAGTGCATCCAGGTTGACAATGCGATAACCGGGATAATTGGTAACAAAACGCCTGACCACATGTGAGCCGATGAAACCTGCGCCTCCTGTTACTATGATGGTCATTTACTAAGATTGAGGTTGAGGTTAAGGTTAAGGCTAACAGTAGGGAGTTATCAATTTAACCTTTTAACCCTTTAATTATTTTATTTAATTCTTCAATAACTGCAAGACATTTTTGATTTGGGATTTCCATTTGTTCGGTTGAAAAATAACCAACTGTTCTACCGCAATAAAGATGGCTTCTTACTTCAAAACAACTTCCTCGTGAATAATAATAAAAATTCATTTTATCCTTTGTATGGTTCCTACCGAATCCTTCCGCAATATTTGCTGCAATACTGAGAGCGGCATCCCTAATTTGTCCACATAACGCATAATCTTCTTTTTTAGGAAGTCCTTCCGTCAATTTATAAATATCTCCCACGATTTCATTTGCCTTTTGCCACACTGGCATTTCAGTAAAATCGTAAAATGGCATATCCTCTTTAATTCTTAGTCTCAACCTTAACCTCAACCTCAACCTTAACCTTATCCTTATCCTTAACCTTATCCTCAACCTCAACCTTATCCTCAACCTTATCCTCAACCTTATCCTCAACCTTATCCTCAACCTTCCTTCCTGTACCACCTGTACGTCATCCTCAACCCCTCTTCAATAGACACCGCCGGGCTATAACCCAGGAGCTTTTCAGCTTTGGAAATATCTGCCAGGCTATGCTTCACGTCGCCCGTTCTTTCTGGACCGTGGATGGGCTGAAGATCGCTTTTAGCTTCCTTTTTTAGTTGGTTGAATAGTTCAAGCAATGATGTTTGGTGACCACAGGCAATATTATATACCTGGTTAATCGCAGAATCATTTTTAGTGAATAGAGAAAGAATGTTCGCCTGGACTGCATTGTCGACATAAGTGAAGTCGCGGCTATGACTACCATCGCCGTTAATAAGCGGTGGTTTATTTTCAATCAATGCTTTTGCGAACAGGGGGATCACAGCTGCATAAGCTCCCATCGGGTTTTGCCTTGGACCGAATATATTGAAATAACGAAGACCAATAAATTGCATATTGTACAAACTTGCATAAACCCTTGCATACAGCTCCATCACGTATTTCGTTACTGCGTAAGGAGAAATCGGGTTTCCGATCTTGTCTTCTACCTTAGGCAGACCGGGATGATCACCGTAAGTGGATGAACTGGCTGCATATACCACTCTTTTGATTTTCTTTTCTTTTGCCGCCGTAAAAACATTAAGTGTACCCGTGATGTTCACCTCATTTGTAGTAAGCGGGTCGGCGATGGAACGGGGCACTGAGCCCAATGCAGCCTGGTGGGTTACCAGGTCAATTGTATCACATGCCTCAAGACAGGTATCGTAATTGCGTATATCACCTTCCAGGAATTCGAATTTCGGATCTGCGTTAAAAGCTTCAATATTTTTTAATGACCCTGTAGCAAGATTATCCAGTACACGGACCAGGGTCACCCGGTTGTCCTGTAATAATTTTTCAACAAGGTTAGAGCCGATGAAACCGGCGCCGCCAGTAACTAAAATGCGCATGGGAGATCTATGAGTTGATTATTTGCCGAAACGACGTAGCCATTTCCGGGGGTTTAAAGTCGCGAACACTTTTTCTAAAAGTGTAAGGGGCGGCTTTTCTTCTTCATAATAACTACTGCCATAACCGTAACCATACCCGTATCCGTAACGTCCATAACCATAATAGCCGTAGCCCGGCTTATTTTTTACGTCATTGATGACTATGGAAACTTTGGGTAGTTTGCTTTCGCGGTAGAGTTCGTCGATCAGGGCGATCTGTTTTTTGAAAGTGTGTCCCTGGCGCACGAGATATAATGTGCAATCCGCGAACTTACTCAGTGTTAATGCATCGCTGACCATTCCCACCGGTGCAGTATCGATCACGATCACTTCAAACATTTTTCCTACTTTTTCAAACAGCTCGGCCACTTTCGTGTCAAGCAGCATTTCCGAAGGATTGGGCGGAATAGGACCACAGGAGAGCACATAAAGATGTTCATACTCTGGCACTGGTGTTATCAGTTCCTCTATTGTCGCCTTTCCCATTAAGTAATTGGTGATACCGGGTCTTTTTGTAATATGCAAACCCGACAAGACTTTGGGTTTGCGTATATCAAATTCCAGGATGATCGTCTTTTTACCGGCGAGCGCCAGTACTGCCGCCATATTGGTGCTGATAAATGATTTGCCTTCGCCGCTGAATGATGAAGTAACAAGTATGACGGATTTGTCCGGTTTGTTGACGACATATTGAAGATTCGATCGGATGATACGGAACTGCTCAGCCACCATGGTCCGGCTGGTCTTGCTTACGATCAGAGTGCTGTCAGCAAATGAATGTCCTATCTCTCCGAGGATCGGCGCCTGGGTCAGTCTTTCGATATCAAACCGGGTGCTTATCTTATCATTTAAAACCTCTCCCACGAATATTATCAATGCGGGCAACCCCATACCTACGAGGATTGCCAGTATCTGTATTGTTTTGCGGTTGGGTTTCACCGGTGTGTTGGAGGCGGATGCCTGGTCGATAATTTTTGAATTGGACGGAGTGGAAGACATCTGTATTTCTACTTCAGCCTGTTTTGCCTCCAGTAAAGTATACAAAGCCTGCTTGGTTTCTATCTTTCTTTCCAATTCAACATAATCCTTCAATTCATAGGGAAGATCCTGAAGTGATCTTTGTTCCGTTCCGCTGGCACCTCTCAATCTATTAATAGAAGAGGCCAGAGATAATCTTATGTTATTCAGATTTTCGATAAGTTTTGTACGCAGTTGCTCAATCTGGCCTTCTGTTTCTTTTACAAGTGGGTTACTTCGCGGAACGTTTCCATCCATGAGGGCACGACGGCTGAGTTGCAATTGGTTGTACTGACCAATCAAAAGGTTTAGCGTAGGATCTTCCAAAATGAGCGGTGACGGGGTCTTTTCGCTATACTGGTGCTCTTTATCGGTAATGTATTTGTTGATCTCGGTCGCTACCTCCAGCTTGAATTGTTGCTCGGCCGATGCCTTATCGGCTTCAATAACTTTATTCAGTGAAGTTTCCAGCTGTTTATCTACATTGAAAAGTTTATGCTTTTGCCGGTATTGTAAAAATTTCAATTTAAGGGTATCCAGTTGAATGTCCATATCAGCCAATCGATCCTTTATGAACTGGAGCATCTGCTGATTGGAATAATTGTTTGATTCAATTGTCATTGAATCGTACTCGACAATCAACGTATTCACGATATCTGCGGCCATTTGAGCATTGGTGCTTTGCAACGTGATCGAGAGAATACTTGTCCCCGGTGTCTTTGGATTTACTTTTACTCCAGCAGCCAATGAAGCGGCCACACTCTTGGTTGGTATCCAGGTTATATTGTATTCATTGCCGGCAACGGCAGGCGCCTGTTTTACCAACCGGAATACACCTTTTTCGTTTTTGTACAACTGGCCTACGTTAAACAGGGTAGGTTCGTCGTTGACCCGGAACTGTTGTGCACTGGCGAATTTTATATTCTGGGAAAAGCTCTGCGTGGTATCGGTCAGCTCAAAAGCTTCGATGATGAAAGGACCTTGTTTGTAAATGTTATAATCCTTGATCTTCCCCTTGGCTATATAATTGAATTCCAGGTTCAGCTTTCTCACAACTCTTTCCATAAGGGGACGCGACCTTAATACCTCGATCTCGTTCTGGATATTTTCCGGGCGATTGCCACCCAGCAGGATCTCATCCACTTTTTCCGTTCGGTTCGCAGGCTGATCGTTCCTGATCATCATGGAGCCGGTTGCGCTATATACCCGTGTGGTATAACGGAGATAAGCAAAGGCAAGAAACAGCGCGATAGCCACAGACAACAGGAACAAAGGAAGAAAACGAACATATTTATAGAATAGATCTTTCAGGCTAAGGTTCCATAGCTCACTTTTATTACTATTTATTATCTGTTGTTGTTCTTCCATTAATACATCTCGGATTTTGCGATCATTTATCTAAAAGAGATTATAGAGTAGCGCGATAGCCGTAACAATACTCAATCCAAGGCTGACCCTTTGCAGCACAAGGTTCTGCTCTACCTGCTTGGCTTTTTTCTTGGTTGGGGCCACCATCACCACATCGTTCTGCATCAGATTATAATACGGTGAAAAGAACAAGGAATCAGAGGAAAGATCAACGATACCAATC
This sequence comes from Bacteroidota bacterium, assembly GCA_005884665.1. GTDB lineage: Bacteria > Bacteroidota > Bacteroidia > Chitinophagales > Chitinophagaceae > VBAT01. The sequence goes on along the minus strand of VBAT01000014.1, from coordinate 153,046 downwards.
TCCCGCTTGCCATTTGCTTCCCTGAGAACTTTCACCTGGTCCTTAAGACCAAATTCGGTTACGTCGCCGGCGAGACCGATTGCCTCAAGTATGGTTACACGTTCGGCGGGTATATTCATTACCCCGGGGGCTTTTACCTCGCCCAGTATGGAGATTTTGAAATTAAGGAAACGGATTATGACCGAAGGGTCGGTCAGTACTGAATCTTTTTCATTAATTCTTCTTTTTATAACGTCGGCCAGCTCAATCTTGGTGAGTCCCTCGGCATGTATGATACCGATACGTGGATATTCGATATTACCGTGGCCATCTACGAGAAAACCCGCAGAGGCACCCGCCTGGGAGCCAGCGCCACCAGACCTTAAATTATAGAGTTCATCAACTCTCGGGTCAACGCTGGCGCTATAAATCTGGATAGACAGATTATCGTTTTTCTGTATCCGCAATTCAGGAATGATCACTTCCTTTTTGTCACCGGTATCCTTGACCTGCTCAAGATAATTGGGCAATGTCTTTTGTGTGGAGCAGGAAATAAAATAGAACGGAATAGCGAGCAGCAATACAGTTCGGGTCAGTTTCATTAAAGTGTCTTTGATGGATATTTGGTCTGCAAAAATAAGCATCAGTCTCATTCAGGCCGTGCCGAAGTTAGTTTAGTTCTGTCAATATAGGCAACGAGTACATATCCCAGGCTATCGATAGCTACCTTGACTGCCTTGCGCTGCAGGCCTATTACTTCTCCTTCATGGTCCATCAATGGACCCATCGTGATCTTTACCCGTTGGTGAACCCGCAGGTCCATCGGCTGCACCTCCACATTTTCATACTCATTCAGAAAACGCCTGATCGCATTGATCTCTTTTTCTTTTATGACTGCAGGTTGGCCTTCCCAGTAAACAAAATTGATCACTCCTGGCGTCATCCGGACCTCGGTCCTGTCTTCGTCCTTTACTTTTACAAATACATAGGATTTAAACAACGGCTCTTCCACGACCTTCATGCGGTCGCTCCATTTCCGTCTTACTTTATTGAGCGGGCAATAGCTTTCGATCCCTTTTTCCAAAAGGAGCTGGTTCACTTTTTTTTCCCAGCGGGGCCGGCTATAAATCGCTAACCATTTTCGGGACACGGAGACTTTTTTGGAAGGCTTCGCCATCTCAGTCACATGAAGTTTTTTAGGATGGACTGGTTAAACAGCAAAAAGGACTGGAAACAAACGTTCTATTTGCTTCCTTTTCGGGTGCAAATATAGGAGTAAGAATGGGACTGACAAGAGAATAAAATTGGCAGATTGTGAATGAATTGTCCCCACGAGTTGATAACTAACCGGCCAGCTCAACCCGGCCGTTTTCTAATTTGTAAACCTTCCCGGACTGGCTGCATTGGGCGGTGCCGTTGGCGTTAAAATCCAGTTTCATCCCTGCTTCACTTACCCAACCAGCCGGCCGGGCGGGATTACCTGTCATGATGGAATAAGATGCAACATTTTTTGTGACCACTGCGCCCGCTCCAATCATTGCATATCGGCCGATCTCGATGCCGCATAGTATGGTTGCATTGGCGCCGATGGTTGCACCTTTACGGACGATGGTTTGCCGGAATTCGTTCTTTCTTTCAATAAAGCTTCTTGGATTGATGACATTGGTAAATACCATCGAAGGACCCAGGAAGACGTTGTCCTCAATGATCACCCCGTTATATACAGAAACATTGTTCTGGATCTTTACATCACTACCTATGACAGTATTATTATCTATATATACGTTCTGGCCGATATTGCATCTTTCACCGATCTTACTTGTTGAAGCAACATGGCAGAAATGCCAGATGCGTGTTCCTTTACCGATTTGTGCTCCTTTATCAATGATAGAACTGGGATGAACGAAAACGTCGTTGTCTTCCATACCACCAAAATAAATCATTGCGCAGGCTTTGCCAATTTAAGTAATGTCTTGGTTAAAATAAATCTCACGTTACAGAGTTGAAGAATAGTCACGGATATCTTTAGAGACTTTGCAATCCTTGCGATACAGGAACTATCGCAAAGTGGGCGGGGGCTTCACAAAAAACGCTAGAAATTCGTCGATATCTATAGGAATCGATTTTATCGCCATACAACGAATTTGCCGTCGTCCTCCCAATGGGGGATGAAATCAAAATGGGACATACTAAATTTATCAGGTTGAATTCACTACATTTAATCACTAAAACACGATTGCTTGAACCAACGTTTTTATTCACTCGATGTATTCCGTGGCGCTACTGTTTGCCTGATGATCCTTGTAAATAACCCCGGCAACTGGTCGCATATATATCCACCACTTGACCATGCAGAATGGCACGGTCTGACTCCCACAGATCTTGTATTTCCATTTTTTCTTTTTGCGGTGGGTAATGCATTGTCGTTTGTTATGCCGCGCCTGCAGGCCGGCGGAGATCGGGTTTTTTGGAAAAAAATCATCATAAGAAGCTTGCTCATTTACCTCATCGGTCTTTTTCTTACCTGGTGGCCGTTTGTAAGATGGACAGGAGATCACCTCTCATTCAGGCCATGGGTAGATCCAAAAAATCCGGAAAGCGGCGTACGTATCTTAGGTGTGCTGGCAAGGATCGCTATCTGTTATTTTTTCGCATCGATTATTATTTACTATTCCAAACTAAGAGGCGCTTTTTATATCGGTCTGCTCCTGCTTCTTTTGTACTGGGCTCTTTGTTTTCTCCTCGGCGATTACACTATGACAGGCTGGTTTGGAAACAAAGTTGACAGGGCTGTGCTGGGTGTAGCGCATATGTACAAAGGTGAAGGCATTCCCTTCGATCCCGAAGGCATCATGAGCACTATGTCTGCTATTGTGGAGGTGATCTTTGGTTACCTGGTCGGTGATTATATTCAGAAAAAAGGTAAAAATTTTGAAATGCTCAGCGGGCTGTTTGTGGCGGGTGTTGCCATGATCCTCACAGGTTTTTGCTGGGATATGGTTTTCCCGATCAATAAAAAAATATGGACCAGTTCATATACCGTGTATACAACCGGACTGGCAATTATTACAATAGCCACGATGATCTACCTGATCGAATTCAAAAATGTGAAAGGTTGGATGTCCCGGTTCTTTGATGTATTCGGTAAGAACGCTTTGTTCGTTTTTGCACTCAGTGCTTTTTTACCAAAGACGCTGGCCTTGATCCGCATACCTGATCATCTCAAAGACGGGAAAATGGTATATATCAATCCCTGGAACGCGTTGTATCAAAAACTATTGGTGCGTATTCCTGGTGATCCAAGGATTGGTTCATTACTGTATGCCATCTGCGTCATCATACTCATGTGGGCCATCTGTTACTGGATGGATAAGAAAAAGATTTATGTAAAGGTATAATTGGATACTGTTTTGAATCTTGGGTGCTCGATCTCGTCATTACGAGCCGCGGCTGCGGAGAAGCAACTGGACACTACCCCTCGGACCCGTCTTTGCGAAGCAACAGAAGTTGAATACAAGAGCCTTCACCGGGTGCTCGATGCGCTCAGACCGTAACCTCTCGCGGACCCGTCCTTGCGAGGCACCGAACGCCGAATTGAAATAAGTAGCTCTTGCCGACGCAATCTAAAGAGCAACTAATCCAAATTAACTACCACCTGTTTTTTTCTTTCATTAACAATAAACCATTTCTATTTAACACCAATTTTTAATCCGGAGTTTTAGCTTGCTCATACTAAAACCACACGTTATGAGAAAAACTATACTTATCCTTATTACCTTATTTCTCTGCACTAATCTTTTCAGCCAGGACGCCTTATTAAAGACATTCAAATACCGCATCGATCATTACAGGGCTATCAGTTTTAATTTCGGCGGCGGCAGTCAGTGGGCAGACAGAGATCCTGCTGCCGGAAATAATACAACCAATTCATCATATGGGAGCTTTAATGGTAATTATTACAGTATAACAAGTACTGATAAAAGACTCTTTACTCTATATTCTTACATAGGATCGGGCTTCGGGTCGGCCAGCGCTAAATATCCCAACGAAAAAAACAAGAGCCGGAGCTTAACTGTTTCGCCCGGTTTGAGCTTTACCAACCAATGGTTCAGGAATACGAGTTTTTTAGAATTGGGGGCTGACATCTCAGGTAGCTTTCAGCAAAGCCGTTACACGAATAATAATCTAATCAATCCTGATGTTACAGGCAAAGTCAAACGGACTGACTACAACATGGCTATTGTGTTGGGCATTGGCAAAGGAAGACTCGAAAACGTTACCAATATGCAGAACGCTTTATGGCTTTATAAGGATCTGCAGGATGAACAACGGCTGACCCGGGCATTGACGCCGGATGAACTGAATGAATTGGGCCAGGCCATCACGCTTGCGAATAATACCCGCATATTGGATGCACGAAGACGGACGAGATTCATACTTGAAACGACCGACAAATTCTTTCAGCAAAAAAACGTTTTGACCGCCTCGGATATAAAGTATTTCAGCGGTCTTAACGATATCCTTTTCTTCGCGATCAATCAGCCCCGGTTAGCCGGTACAGAGATCTATGTCCGGGTTGCGCCTGCCATCAACCAGTCCATGAACGACGATATCAATGATCCTGTCGGCATGGATTATAAAGGCAGGTTTGACAACAAATCTGTTCTTTTTTCGGCCGGTCTCAGCCGGTATAATCCGGTAAGTCTCCAGCACCAGAATAATTACGGAATTGCACTCGATCTGATTTATAATTCAGATCACGAAAGCAACAAGTACTTTGGAGGCGGTAGCCCTGTTAGTCAATACGAGTTCAATCCCACTCTCAGGCAGGGGGATCTGAGCATATTTTTTGAACATGCTATTTATCCCAACACAAGGACTATCCTCAATTTTTCGCTTAATTCAAAAACGGGTTACCAGGATGTAGATGCTCAGTCTGGCTTTTTCGGAACAGCCAACTTATCGGCCTACATCAATTATTTTGTCAGTTACAGGACCAGGCTTACCTGTAACCTGGGAGCCAACTATTCAAAAAATATGCATGCTTATACTTATTACAATACGTTGGTGTTGATGCCCGACAACATCCAGTTTTTCGCAAATGCTGGTATACAGGTAGACCTGTGAAAGGTCTGTGGAAATCATCTGAATATCCCTGCATTCGAGTTAAAAAGTCACGCCCTGTAGATTTTTTACCCCGTTTTTAGATTACCGTTCGCCCAAATATAGCGGGATGCAACAATTGGTCTCGCTCAAGGCAAACGCATTCTTGCTTTTTTTGCCGTGGCATGAAAATTGAAAACTATAACTGTTCGTAAATAATGATGTTATGAAGAAGTCTTTTCAGAAATTTATCAAAACATCTCTCCGGAGATTAAGACAGCAAAAAGAGCGTATAAGTAAATTAAGGTTTTCTACTTACCCGGAAGATTTCGTGATCACTGAACAGGAAGAAAGAGAAGGTGGCTTCTTCGGTATTGGTGTAGCTAAAAAGAAATTAATTTCCTCTTGAAATAAAATAGCTTTTAGAGATTTTTCTCATAAGCAGTTAGTTTTGGTTCAAACCTCTGTTTCTACAGAGGTTTTGTTTTTTTCAAGTTATGGTTACTTTGAAACTAACCATAACATTTATAGAAAAAACAGATCTAATAGTCAACATTTCCTGCCATCGAATTAATCTCTGGCAGTACTTTAAAGATAGTACTCCGGTCTTTCTACAAGCTACAAAGAACGGGGAACTAAATAGTGGCTCATGGCGGGTGAAGGAAGAACACTCGCCATGGCCAAATCTTCTAATGAGGCACAGAATGAGAGCGAGAGCGATGGCTTAGCACTTCGTAGAATTTTCGAATTTACTATTCACCCTCTACCTTTTCTCCTTTCTTTCCATAGACCCTATGCTTCGCTCCATCCATCTTCACTATCCTTGGTATAAACTTTCCAACAATATCCACCAGCGCTTTCTGCGAACGCATGACCGATTCGATATCCTTGTAAGCAAACGGCGCTTCATCCAGCCCGCCACCGATCAGTTTTACACCCTGCTTTTTCAATTCATCTTTCAATGCTTCATGCGTGATGGATTTTATCGCAGCAGTCCGGCTCATCTTTCTTCCTGCTCCGTGGGCAGCGGAATTGACAGCTGCAGATTCACCTTTTCCTTTTACGATAAAACCTGCTGCAGTCATAGATCCGGGAATGATACCCAGTACATCCTTACCCGCTGGTGTTGCTCCTTTACGATGAACGATCAGTTCTTTTCCTTCCCAGGTTTCTTTCCAGGCAAAATTGTGATGGTTCTCTACCACCTTTAACGGTTTTCGTCCCAGTTGCCTGGCGATCTTCTGGTGAATGATATGATGATTGGCGGATGCATAATCACCTGCCAGGTTCATCGCCATCCAGTATTCGATCCCTTCTTCTTCGTCGAGATTCAACCAGGCTAGATTATTGGCTTCACCGGGCAAACGCCTTTTCTGCTTCGCGATCTTTGTATAATGATTGGCAATGTTTGCTCCCAATGCTCTTGAACCCGAGTGTGACAACAATCCGAGATAAGATCCGGCATCGATGCCAAGTATTGCATCTTTTTCGCTGATCTCAACTATTCCAAACTCCGCGAAATGATTTCCCGAACCCGATGAACCCAGTTGCTTCCACGCTCTTCCATGCAACGCTTTCAATATTGGGACTTCATTAAATTCCATTCTTTCCATCACTTCGTGGTCTTTCGCTTGCTGAAACTGGGCGCCGCTTCCAAACAAAGTAGCTTGGTTCAATTCCCGGGCGAAATAGTTTTCCCTCTGAATTAATTCGTTCGGATCAATATCAAAAACGCTCAGGCACATCCGGCAACCAATATCCACGCCTACTCCATAAGGAATAACGGCATTTTCTGTTGCCAACACACCCCCGATAGGCAATCCATAGCCTGAATGTGCATCTGGCATCAATGCCCCAGCTACTGCAACAGGCAATTTCGCGGCTGTATACATTTGATGCATCGCACCTTCTTCGATGTACTCGCTTCCAAAAACATTGAATTGAATACCGTTGTTGTTTAAGGAAATTGCTACTCCGTCCGTTTCCGGCTTAGGCAGCAATGCTTTTGCAATATTGCCCAGTACCGGGTCACCTGCATATTCATTCGGACTTTGGAGAATTGATCCCAGTATCTCCATCGCCTCTCCGTGCGGCAGGTGTTTGAAATTTTTTTCCATTATATTCATAGCAATGCTGACGACCGGTCCTTCAGGGTAACCGATGGACCGGAGCTCTTTGCCACGTATCTTAAGTTTGCTCATTTGCTTTCAAGTTTTAATTTAAGTCTTGTCTTCCTCAGGAATTCATCCTGTCAATTCAAGCCGATCCTGTCTCCCACTTGAATCCGATTATTTCCATTTGGCCGGTCTTTTGTTCTTCTTCGTGCTGGTTAGCGATTTCAGCAATAGTCATCGGTCTGTTGATGCTCGTATTAAACCCAAAATGATCGCTTAGCTGCTGGGCCTTCGCTATTTTCAACTTCCCAAATTCATATGCTGCGATCAATCTTCCTTTTCGTGTTAATGCACTGTCGACGGTTGCAATTGAATTGTTGAAGGTGCATACCAACTGTACATTCAAAAAGTCCGCCAGCAATCCATCTGATATATTTAAAAGATTGGACACGGATGAACGACTGCTTTGCCGCCTCTCCATTATGATATTTTCTGCATCTTCAATGATCAATACCGTATTTGGATTGTTGATCAATAGCTCAATGAACTCAGGATTCATGAGATTATCGGCTACGGACGGCGATAAAATCAAAACCCTTTTTTTAATCTTGCCAACCAGGTAGCGCAGGTAAGTCGTTTTGCCGGTACCTGGCAAGCCGTGCAACAACACAACACCCTTATCGTTCTTCCGGCTTAATCTTTTCCTGATTATTTCGTCGGTTTCTTTAAAATTCCCGTCATAAAAAAGATCCAGGTCGAGTTTCGTACGTTTAATCTCCATCGCCTTTAATTCCAGCCGGTTTCTACCCTGCACGATAAGATTAACTTCCAGGGGCTGTCTTCGTTCTTTTTCTTTAAACTGGAGAACGATGTCAATTACCATTTGTATGCCCTCGGGGTTCTTTCCATCATGCAATATCTCGCAAAAATTATCATCAAGTTCCAACATACAATTCCCGTTCATTACGATTACCGTATTATCGAACTCAAATACTTTTTTCTTCTTTTTATACCATTTCCGCTGGTGAATATTCATAATTTCCGCCGCAAGCTTTTCTTTAATCGCGGCAAAAGCTTTTTCACCATCGATATTCCCGATAAAATGTATGCTCGGTAACCTGTTAAAATTATACAGGTACAGCATCTTAACATCCAGGAAATTGTCGGCAAAAACGTTGTTTGCATTGATAACTTTCTGGGTAAATAAATTTTCCATCTTTTTTACATTTAAATCATTCATTAATTTTTGGAAAAGCGCCCCGCTGCATCGCGGGAACGCTTATTTTCCTCCTCTGCACATTATATCTTCATCTTGTATTGAATTCAGCCGGGTGAATTACCTGTTGACCTCCGGCAGACACATCATTCCTTACCACCTTTCTCTTGCCAGTGATCAATTCAGCCACAAAACGGATCGTCAATACCATCATGATAAATTTCATAACTACCTCCTTATTTCCTCCATCTGTGTGGAGGTTTTTCCGTTGCCCTGGCGATCGTCACCAGGATCGCACTTACCAGGTGCAGTACAAGTGTTATTTCCATTTTTAAATTTTTCTAATAAAAAAACCCGGTCGTTTGTTGCGACCGGGTTTCTCTTCAAAGTGTTGTGTACACTTTATGAATTGGCATAACCTGGTCGCTTATGAGCACTATCATTTTCCGTCATCCACACAATATTCGCCTGCACACGGCAATAGCCCAATGACGATAGCGCTCTATTACTGCGTCTTGTAAATCGTGTATGTTTTATCTTATTCGGCATTTTTATTTTTTCTTTCGTTACAGATTCAGTTTGTTTTCGTTTACATAAAATCAGTTTGAAAAAATTTAGCTTCCTTCTAATTTCATGCAACGACCTTATTACGGCAGTCCATACGTTGCACCTCAGCGTGAGATTTATATTCAACAAAAAACCCCGCAATCGCTTGCGGGGCCTGTATTTCATTGAATTCGTTAATTCATGTATTCAACACCCCGCAAACTGTATAGTCACCTGCTGGACTAACCCGGTTCACTGATTCGATATGTAATTGTTGTCTGCGGAGCATTTAATTTGTTTTGCGGATGCAAAGATGAAAATAATTTTTCGATAGTGCCAAATTTATTGCAACTAATTTTAAAATCTTTTATCGCGTGATCTCAGCAATCTCTATTTCACCATATTGATTATCCATGATCACATTCTCCACCTCGATCGCCTGGTCCTGTTTGCCGAAATTGACAATTTTTCTGATCCTTATGAACGTGGGTATCGAACCTGAGTAATAGTCATAGTAATTTACTTTGATCTTATATTTCCCGGCCGGTGCACTCTTTATCTGGTACTCAAACGGTGTATTATAACCCCAATAATAGCCCTGTAGTGTTGTTCCTCCGTTCTTTGTTACCGGGTTTGTATAATTGCAGTTCTGGCCGTCGGGTTCATTGATACTTATCCCGGAAAGATTGCCTTTGTTACAATCAATCTCAAGTCGGATATCAACAGGCAGGGATTTGATGATCGATGATGGAATAGCGCCAGTGGCAATCTCTGACCCGTGCAGGGCAATAATAGCGTTCATGTCACCCAGCATCATAGCCTTTGCATACATGTTAATATTTTCCTGAGCTGTATTCATGCTGATCGCTGCATATAAAACATCAACTGCCTGCTGGTAATGACCAGCCTGGTAATGTGCCCAGGCAAGGTCCCGGTAAAAATTCAGGTTAAAAGGGTTATCGTTAACCAATTGCTCATAAATATTTATGGCTTCTTCAAATTCTTTCCAGTTCTCCAACGTGTACGCTATTGCAACTATCACAGCCTGGCTACCATTTGCCGCTTCAGTAGCGTTCACCAGTATTTCAAATGCTTTCTTTTTCAACCCGCATTCAAACAAATGTTGTGCGACATCAAAATAAAAACCTGCGTCACCACCATATTCCTCCCTTAGTTTTTCATACACATCGATCTTTTCATAACGATCCGCAGCCTTCAGTTCCTCCAGGTATTCCATATCTGGCATATCCTTTAACCGGTAGGCTTTATTGTTATACCAGTTGCTATAATTTGTTCTTCCTTTTTTGGTCGTTATCACTATAGCTCCCGAAGCGGCGCGACTGCCATAGATCGCCGAGGCACTTTGGTCTTTCAGCACAATGATCGATTCAATATCGTGAACGTTCACAAAATCGTTCACATTACCTGACACCGGTATCCCGTCTATCACATAGAGCGGTTCACTGCTACTCCCGATACTTGCCATTCCACGGATAGTGACCACAGAAGCTCCGCCCGGTACGCCGGATGAACTGATATCTAGTCCCGCTACTCTTCCCTGCAAGGCCTGCTCTATGCTGGTCGCAGATGAAAAAACCTCAGCACCGGTAACGACAGCTATTGATCCTGCCATACTTCTTCTTTTTGAACTGTATCCCGTAACCACAACTTCCGATAGTTCCCCTGTAACACCACCACTCACATCACCAAAAAACCCTTCTGATGTATTTCCACGTAAAGGCAGTGACATCTGTGAATAATCCACCGTCACCGGAGTTTTATCGCCCCTGTCCATGTCTTTGGGAATCACATACACCGGTCTTTCGTTGACATCCCATTTTTTTATACGATCATTATAAGCATTCGCCACGTTGTTAAGAATATCATACTCACTTACCTCGTCAATTTTATTTCTTTCGTTGCGGGTATCACGCTTTACATAGTTCATCTTCTCACATTCGGGCTCCAGGTCTTTGGGAGGAGCGATATTGTACCGGATATAATCTTCGACCCTTTCCAGGACGATGTAGGCGGTGTTGGGCGTCACTATTTTTTCCCGCAAACCAAAATCAATAAGGTTGCTCCATGAAGAATGACGAATGACACGATCAAAATTACCCAGCATGGTTATCCTGTCAATTGCCGAACCCGTGCATCCAGCAGTTGACCTGACCGGTATCCTTTCAATGTGTGTGACCCGGCTGTTATTACCATAATAGAAGTACAGCGTATCATTCCCCGCTGGCATCGATCCATTGATCAGCAACGTTGTTTGTTGCCGGGCAGGCATGGTTTGTTCTATCAACACTTTTCTGCTTGCCGAGGTAATGTCCATCAGCCAGGTTTCCGCCTGGCTGCAGCTGTTTACCGCCGAGCTCATGCTTACTTTATTCAGGTCAATAACCTTACCGCCGCCTGCCCCGACGATTTTTCGCAAGGACTCAAGGTTGGCTACAGGCGAGGTATGAACACAGGTTATCAATGCACTGCCAGTCTTCGGCCCGGACTTACCGTAAGTGTTATTTCCATCGGTAAATAAAAAAAAGATGTCTGACTTCAGCTTTGCCAGGTCAATCAGGCCCAATTGAGTGGCGCCATCATAATCAATATCCCGCAAATACTGTTGCCAATTACTATTTTCTGTTTGAAAGGTAGCTGTATCCAGCAGTTTATGATTGAAGGGTATTATCGTCATCTCGGGAATACGGTGATAAGAAATAAATTGTTTAAGAAAGTTTATCTCTTTGTTGATATCCCTTTTTGACTGCGAAGCTGAAGCATCCCAGAAAATAGTTGCCGTCTTTGGGTGAATCGGGTTCTCTCCTGAGAGCGATGGCATAAACCGGAGTGCAAAAAATGTTTGCTGTTGGTTCGATTGGGTGCAAAGCGCGAAAGGAAGCGCTAGTGCCATTGAAAAAGCGATTGGACCTTTCAAAGATATATTCGTGGCTTCCCAGTGAAGTGCATATTTTTCATTTTCAGCTGCAAAAAGCTTCTCAGCAATAAGTCCCGCCTTTGTCGCTGGGGTTGCTTTCCGGTCTGTTGCTATGTTCAACACGAAATGATCAACCGTGTTGCCAATATTCAAAGGAAGAGAATACACGAGATTGTTATTTTCAGCGTTGAGCAACTGCTGGACGGTCATCGTTACCTTACGGCATCCTTTTGCAGGAATGGGATAGATCCGTAGAGTGTAGTGTTCAGGATAGATCATGGTCAGCAATGCCGGGTCAATACGTTTTCCAACCACCGAATTGTAAGCATTGGCCGCTTTCCATCTTTCTTCGATAGAACCATCACGGTATTTTCCGTTCAGGCTGAGTTGGAACGAAGTGATGACCTGTCCCGGTTTCAATTCAAACTGGTAAAGGCCTTCAATATCGCGGTCATTGGAATTACAAAACTCCATTTCAATAAAAGTCGTGGCAATAAAAAGATCGGCTTTAATATCGATGGAGCAGTTTTTAAGATCCATGGGCCTGTCCCACTGTTGTTGCGCATTTACATTTATACAGCAGAATAAGATAAAGTTGAATGGCAAGATAATCCTCCACATAAGCACTGATTTGTCATCTGGATGCTATTATGAAGATAATTACACACAAGAACCAAGAACCAAATGGCAATCCCGCCACTTGGCGGGATTGGATCTTGGAATTTGGTTCTTTTTTAAAAAACTGCAAAATTCCTTAACAGCTTATGCATTCCTTACCTCTTCTGCATCTTCTTTCTAATTAAGATCCTACTTTATGCAAAACATACTCTTACCGGCGATTGTATTCAGCTTACTCCTGTGTTTTCAAAAACAACATGGTTCGAATGTGAGTCTTCCAACCGGGAATAAAGCTGCCGCCATACAGGATTCTGTTAAATGGTACTTAAAAAAAATTCATCATGATTCCGGAATGGTAGATGTCCAAACACGAAGAGCATTTATCAGGTTGGACATAAAAAACAACAAAGCCGGTGGCAACGGTAGTTGTAATTCTTTTGGTTCGACACTGGCAGTTAAGGGCGATAGCATCAGCTTCACTCATACTTTCTCTACCAAGATGTATTGCGACGAAGTTCAGTCAACAGAAAATTACTTTTTCACCTTTTTACAAAAAGTGAACCGGTATGAAGTAAATGGAAATTCGCTGTTGCTGTTTAAAGACAGCAGCATGCTCCTGGAGTTTGAGAAGCAGTGAAATAAAATAGCAAGAACCAAATAAATCCGAAATAAGAAATTATAAATCCGAAATAATTGTCGGGATCTTCTGGCTACATATTTTGGCTTTTGATTTCTTTGACGCGCCAGTTTGTGTTTTGGGTTTTTTAAAAAAGGATTCAAGAACAAAAAGGCGACAATGTTTTAACAGAAACCTGAATGATCGAGATGTCCTTTTTTCGAATTTCGCGTTTACAATTTCGAATTTCTTTGGTTCTTGATGCTTGAGATTTATTTGTCCCGCCAGTTGGCGAATTGGTTCTTGAGATTTGGATCTTCTTATCGTTATATTTTAAGCGCGAATAGTTCAACTCCCATTTTCTTTCCCTTTAGATCAATTATACCAAGGCTTTCACTTTGCCAGTCTTTTAGATCCAGGGTATCGATCACATCTTTCGATACGATGAATTTTTGATTGAGCTCGCTGCAGGCGCTACGGATGCGGGCCGTCGTATTCATGGTGTCGCCGCTCATGGCCAGGTCTTTTTTCAGGATGCCGATCTCGCCGACCGTGACTTCGCCAATGTGTATACCCACCCTGAAATCAGGTACAATATCAAACTCGCGCCTGAAGTTCTCTCCGTTTTGTTGTATGAGTTTTCTTGTATCGATCAGTGCGTCCAGGCAATGCTTTGCATTCTTTACATTATATATCCAGGAAACTACTATTTCGTCACCGACATATTGATAGATCCGCCCGTGATATCGCATCAGCGCCGTAGAAACGATCTCAATGAACTGGCGTATGAATTTAAAGTATTCGACATGTCCCAGTTTTTCGGCGATAGGTGTGGAATCTTTCAGGTCGATAAACATTACGATGCGCTTCTCCACCTGCGGGTGCCGGTATCTTCCCAACAGCACGTCAAGGAAAATATCCGGGGAGTATTTTTTGATCACTTCTACCACGACCTGGAGCAGGGAAAAAGTCAACAGCCAGCCGGGTAATTTTTTTATTAGCCAGGTAGTATGAAAGCCATAATAGGCAAAGTTCCTGAAACTCTGCACCGGGTCCTTGTGCAAAAACAGGATAGCATGTAAATAATAAAGGAAAAAATTCATCAGGAAAGCGATCACAACCAGCAGCCCGATCTTCAACAGGAAATTCAGCGCAAGCGGTAATTCGATCGTGTTCCGGTGAGCCTGGTAAAATAAAGCAAAACCCATTGATCCGCTGAAAATGAAAACGATTACCGCACGAAAGAAAACCACTCCCAAACTTCCATAATTGAAGAGGTCACGGTCGGGTGAAATTCCAGGCAGGCTGACGCGGACAAACAGGTAAATAAGGTCCAGTAATGTCCAACTCAGTGCCAGGTACAAGACCACCATGGCCCTGTATTTGGCGGCAACAGGTATTCTTCTCCATTTTAAATTCACTGCTCTCATACCTGTTGTTACAATTTATTAGATCAAGTGATTACAAAGGCATGGCTGTGGAGTTAGTGGCGCCGCCACTCCTGTTCAAAATCACAGCCAGGCTAAAAGCTAATACTGCTATAATTATGCCTACCATAAAAATGACGTAAGCCAGCCGCAGGAGCCGGTATTTTTTCCCCAATACTACCCCGAGGTAATAAATATCCTTTACCAGCGTACTATAGAGATACCCCTGGTCTTTCATCATCTCCTGCATACCCCATTCGTATTCCTGCAGGGTTGCTTTGTGAAAATTGCCAAAGAAAAGAAGGTTTGTTTTTTTATTCAGGATGTCTTCTTTACTGAAATGACCACTGCTTACTTTGGGCCGGGTAGCCATGATCGCAATAACGATAGTGACCAGCGAAAATAGCAGGAAGAAAACTGTCGGGAATACAAGATAAGTGTCTACTTCCAGGCGACGGAGCAATACCGTTAAAATAACCGAAATGATAATTGCATTGACAGAGATCAGGATATTCGCCTTTCCATCGGCAAGACTGCTCAGGCGCAAATGGTTTTCCGATGTAAGCCGAAGCATCGTTTGAATACCTTTGTTCAGCAGGCTGGTTTTTTGCTTTAGCTCTTCTTTGCTCAGTTTCTTGTCTTCATTGGGCTCTTCATTAACAACCTTTATTTCATTTTTTATATTCTTTTCCCGCAGCTTCTCGATATTCTTTTGTTTTCCTTCTTCGAGCAACCCTATGCAATAAGGAGTATAGTAACGGTGAGATTCAAGAAATTCCAGCGATTTTTTATTCCAGTTGATATTTGGAGCGATCAAATGCCGGAGGATGTATTCTTTTTTCAGTCTTTTATTGGTGTCTTTAAATTCTTTTGTGCCGAGATGATAGGTATCGGCATCGGCAACGATCTGTTCGGGAATCGATCTCGGGGTATTGTTCCTGTGAGTAGCCATGATACATTTCTCGATCGCCGGCATCAACTGTTCCTGTTCTTCTTTTGTCGCTTCATTGGCAAAGAAGGTTTTCATCAATTCAATGCTTTTTATTTCGTGCATTGCGGGCTCAACAAATAAATGACCTGTGTCATGAAACCAGGCGGCTACATAAAGAATGGCCTGGTCCTTTTCGGACAGATCATACTGCCCGGCGATCTCCCTGGCCCTGGTTACCACGTTGCGCGTATGCTCCAGGTTATGGTACAATAAGAAGTCCTGCTGGTTTTTTTCAAACAGCGTTGTTACGAAATATTCCGCTTTATAAGCGATGCTAGTGTATTCCATAGAGAATTATTAAAAACTTATATTAACCCTGGCGCCTGTCGATATGTTGATCATATGTCCTTCATCAGAAAATGCGACGGTAGCTGAAATGAGCATCATATTGAACGGGATAAAATAAATACCGCCCCCCACTGCATTGTGCCAGCCGCCGGGTGTGTTGTGTTTCATCCATATACGCCCGATATCATCGAAAGCGATCAGTCCAAGATCTCCTGGCAACAAATACCAGCTTGAAGTAAGCAGCTTTACCCTGGCTTCAAGATTACCATAGGCAATGGCCGACCCGGTAAATCTGTTTTTCCTGAATCCCCTGAGATAATTATTGGAACCGAGATCATACCCCTGGAAATAGTCAAAATTGTTGCCATAAAGATGTCCGCCCCCTAAACGCAAAACTCCCACTACCCTTGCCGGCGAGTTAAAGCTGGCATATACAGTCATGTCAGACGTGAGTTTGGTTACCGAATGCGCATTTTTTGACAATCCTCCTAAAAAAGACAAGTCGGTTGTCCAGCTTATTCCCCTTGTCGGGAACAATTCGTTATTGAGATTATTTATATCGATCACCAGTTTGCCGCCGAGGTACGTTTTATTGTCGTAGACTCCGCCGGAATCAAGCGATAATAATGAAGGATATTGAAGGACCTTGCCCTTGTTACTTTCGGGTTTGAACCAATACTGGTAAAAATAAGGTCCGATCAGTATGCTCGCCTTATCGTAGAATCTTTTTCTTGCCATTGCTGCTAACTCCGCATATTTATAGTGAGCCTCATAGTAACCGATGTTCTTGCTTTGGTCAATCGATGTATTGTTTCCAAAACCGAAAAAATTATTGAGAGTAGGATTAACATATTTGCCAGTTACCACGAGATCATTGCCCATAATGACCTGGTTGAATTCACCCTCATAATCTATCTTGTACGCTTTTTTGAACGCATAGGTAAACCTTGCCTGGTTCCGTGTTGAAAAAGGATTTTTCCTGAAGCCATAGGATTGCCGCCAGTAACCAACGCTCATAAAGACGCCATCGTCGGTATTGTACAGGGGCCGGAAGCGGGGATACCGCCTGGTTGTGTACTCATTCTCCGTCCAGTAGAAATTGTTTATTTCCGGATTCGTGGAGAATTTCACCTTTGCATGGCTTTTAGCCGCTATGAAATTGCCCGACGAATCGATATCATAGAGAATGGTTGGAACATTGCCCCTGATATTGAATGTATCGTTTCCCCTGCCACCAATGATCCTTATTTTAATTTTTGAACTTACATCAGGATCCATTACAAAAAGATCATTGCCATTCAAACCATACAATCTTAGTTCTTTTGTATCGGCATGATCAAATACCCGCTGGTAGAGACGATAGGCCGTATCCATATTGTCTTTTCGTTCGTACACAGCTACTTTTACCTTACCAGCCGGCTCACTGCTAATGCGAAAATATTCCCGCTTATTGCTACCCACGACATTTACATAATGAGATAGAAAATGATAGTATTTCATCCCCGCCTGCATCATCAGTCCACGCCTGCTTTTTAATTTATCGGCAATTATTTTACCATCTATATCGTATACCAATGCCGGAAAACGGTGTACTGCTTTTTCTATCACGCTATCAGTAACAGAAGCCTGGAAATTTCCGATAATTTCTTTCCATTGTTTGTCGTCAAGCTGATTCAGGAAGGCCCGGTCAAAATCCCTTGCCATCCAGTTAAGCCATTTCACCTTCGGAATATCTTTCCGGAATCCTTTTAGGAATGGAAGTGTATTGTTTGAAGCGACTTTTACAAGGACTCCATCCGAATAGGCCAGGGCCTGGTCCCTGTCCTTGGGTAACGGGTAAAATATCTTGCCTCTTCCTGTATCCCTGGTACCCCATTTCCATTGATCGAAATGACGATCCCAGTCGGCAACCAGCATATCCAGGAGGCGAGCTCGTAAGACCGCATTTTGATCGGCCCGCTGATCATTGTCCTCAACCATCTTTTGCAACAGCTTTCCCGTACTTTTTGAATCAGTGGCATCGACTGTCGGGTTATCGTTCTCAAGCACACAAACCCTGTTCGCAAACAGAGGTCTGTACACGCCAAGTGCAGGGTCATCCGGGACGAAGAAGTATTGGGGTTGGGCAACTGAAACGCTGATAGCTGCAGCCAGGTCAGGAATGATAAGAGGAGCGTAAGGATGGGCTGCCGAACTGAGATCCCTTATCGCTTTATCGCCTATCGTGCTTCGGTAATTTTCAGGAATGGCTCTTGCCTGGTCTTTATCAATGGTTCGAAGAGTCCACTCACCACCTTTCGCATCGGCTAATTTCAGCGACCGGGTATTTTTTCCGCCACCCAGCCCGGTTATCCTTAGACCTCCTTTTTCCTCCCGCAAATGAAACACTCTCATATTTATCAGTGTGGCCCACTCCTCGCGATAGTTATTCCCTATCACCCATGTTTGTATGGAGTTGGGATCGATATATTTTTCGCTTGCGGCTATGTTTACCGTGTCTTTGAATGCCGCGTCTTCTTTTTTAACAGCGGGCTCCTGATTTTCTTCTGGCAGTTTTGAAAAGTTTAAGATGTTTTCAGAAAAAGGTACTCTCAAAGAATCCGTCACAGTATAGAAGGAAGCCCGGACATTTTTATTTTTAGAAATTTCAAGAGTAGCAAATCCCGTTTTTTGCGCTACAAAAAGGCTTCTTTTGCTTTTGCTTACTCTCGAAGTCTTTGAGCCGGCGCCGGAGATAAGAAAATAGTTGCTGGAATCTTTTATCAGTTGTAGGGTGTGTTCATGCCCGGCGACAAAGATCACATGCGGATGGCTCTTTGTGACGGCTTCAATATCGTGGACCATATTGGTATAATCGGGATGCTTGAGATCCTGCGGTGTACCAAAAACTCCACGTGCAATGGGGTAGATCGAACCGATAACAGGAAGAGGGATATACAGGTTCTTTACCATATCGGTAAATGGGAAAAGATGTTGCTTCCATCCAAAGAAACCACCATGAACGCCGTTACTTCGAAAAGGATGATGAGTGGCAATGAGCACCAGTTTTTTATAATTCCTGGCCAGTATATCCTGCAATTGCGTGATCACTTCATCCTTGGTTTTATAGGGACAGTCAGATTCGATTCCCGGTTTATCGTAAGGATGAACCCACCATTGTGAATCGATAATAACGAGCACCACATCATCATTGATGGGCACTTCAACAGGACCGGGGCAACCGCCTTCTGGGTAGAATCTTACATTGTCAAGTCCAAGTTGCGATACATAATTCTGTTCTCTCAGGATGGTCTGGATACCATTGACCGAGCCATTGTTCCAGTCATGGTTGCCGGGTATCATATACAGCCGCGCTTTGCTATTTGCCACTATAGAGATCTGTGAATCGAGCACATTGTGCGCGAGTGCGTAAGTGATCACCTGGTCATCAGGCAGGCCGACTTTATAAACATTATCACCCAAAAAAATCACTACCGTTTTATTATCCATGGGAACCGATCTCCTGATCGCTTCCGATACAGGATGTATCCCGTCGGTAAATTGTCCCCCATCCCCGATCAATACAATACGTGCGGACAGGCTGTCCTGTGCGAATGTTTCATGAGAGGCTGTGAGCAGTAAAGCCATCCAAATAAAAATCCTTTTCATCGGTTCGATTGTGCTTTATTGTATTTAAATACCATGATATCCGCTGCACCTGTACCAGCAGATTCATTAGAAATGATCAGGTGGCCTTCGGGGCTAAAGGCCAGGCCTTCAGGTTGCTTGTAAAGTCCCGGGCTTACCCTGTACACTTTTTCTGGCACTCCATTTTTATCAGCGATCACCAGGACTTTATTTAAAGATGAAATTATATACAGTTGCCCTGTTAGGGGATGGACACCTGCTGCCGAAGGTTTGAACTTCAACTTCTTTTCCTGCATCAGGTCTTCTATCTTACGAACGTCGATCACATAGACCGGGGATTTTGAAAAACTTTGTGAAGCAAGATCAAAGGCCCACGCACTGAGAGAATTTTTATCATCGGCCTCGCAATCCTTGCACAACATGATCAGCCGGTTTTGCTCTTTGTCCAGGTAAAGTATCTCAAATTCGTTCTTTCCCTCGAGATCAAGCTTATATTCCTTCATTGCTACTGAATCAGGCGAAACAAATTTCAGGCTGGTAATATGCCCTTTGCTTTGCAACAAATAAAATGTGCTGTCTGCAAGCACGATATCTTCATAGTCTGCTTTTTCCGCCAGTTTCCATTTCTGGATCGTCATATTACCCGCGATAAAGACTTTATACAGCCAGGGATTTTCATCGCTAACAGCAAACACGGCTTTATCCCTGGGATAATAAGCTAAGCCCGAAACCTCATTTAGATACGAGGGTAGTTTGACAGTTGTGGGTCTGTTTAAATTATATTCCGGAGGTGACAAATAAACCTCGAATTTACTTTTACAGGTTGTAAAAAGACAAAGGATTGAAATAAGTAAAAGATTCAGATAAGAGATCAACAGGTCTTTAATGAAATGGTGCCGCATTCTTGCATAATATATATGTAATCAGTTCTCTTCATTAAAGTTACAAAATCTATGCCGCCGGGGAGAGCCGCACTTTGACTTCACGCTATCCCGCCAAATGACGGGATAGGGACCTCGCTTCGCCGAAGCTTTGCGAAGGCGCAGCGCAACCACTTTATTATGACAGCAAATACATTGCGTCTTAGTACTCCAATGGGCGGAATGACATGAGAGTATTTTCAAACCAGGATGCCCCAACCGCCGGATGCGGGGTAAATTTTCCGCAGTTTTAAAAGGCAGATCAGTTTTCAAACTCTATGGCAACAGGATCGGGCAGTTCACTATTTTTTCTTTCTCACTGCCCGGATAGTGAACCCGATTTTAAGCTGGATAGTAAAAAAGGCATCGTTGTCTTTTGGATCACCCCGTTGATTGTTGATCACGGTAGAAATTCTCCTGTCAGCTAATTGTTGAGCGATTAGAGCATCATGGGGAGACAGGTAACTGGAAAAAAGAGCCGGATTTACATAGTCTTTGTTACTTGCATCATCAAGGTAGTCGGTGAACAGAATGCGGTATGCAAATTCCAACCGGGCATTCATCCCGGAAGAGACTTCATATCTTACCCCGACGCCCAACGGAATATTTACCTGACTAAGAGAATAGGTCTTCCGGGTGGGATATTCGGCAAAACCCTGCCCTTCAGTTCGCAGGGGATGCAGGTAATACCATTGATCATTCAATTTCGCCTGCGGGTTAAAAACGAAACAGCCAATACCGGCCGACACATAAGGTGACCATCGGGGCGCCTTGCTTTCATCATAGATTTTAAGAAATAAAGGATGGAATTCTGCTACCAGTTGAAAATCCCTGACCGTGCTTCTAAAACTGAGATTACGCTCATACCTTCCAAACGTAGAAGGCCCTACTTTTTTGAGGATGCTGTCATAGGATTGGACATTACCAAATGTGGCTTCCACCCGGACGCCCAAAAATTCGTGGTAGGTCGCTATAGCATATAACCCAAAACTGGGCCTGGTCATTTTCCAGTTCAGATCCTTGACGAATTTTTTCCCAATCCCCTTGTTGCCACCGATGTCGGTAAGGCTGTTCATGATGCCCAATGTACCGCCGAGTTCGACCACCCAGTCGCCACCATAGTATTTATCGTTGTAGTAATAATATTGTGCTTGGGCAGGATAGGTTCGCAAGATACACAGGCACGCCAGCAGGACTACATAAAACCTTGTCATCAGGATTGGCTTTTGAAATTGCTAAAACCATGAAGGGACGGACGACAGTTATGCAAGGCGGATTATAAATAAATGTAAGCGAACGCAGACTATCTTCAAAAAAATTAAAACCGTGTTTGTGGAAAAATTTGTGGCTTTTTTCCCGCTGATGTATGTTGTTCTCATCAATGATTCCTGTATTCGCGGGGAGAGTTACTGCTTTTGAAGGGATGGCTTAACCTTCGTGTTATAATAATGACAGGCAGGTCTGATCCCGCATTGCTCGCATTTAGGAGATCTCGCCACGCAGATATAACGTCCATGCAGGATGAGCCAGTGGTGCGCTTTATGGATTAATTCAACCGGGAAGTTCTTTACCAGTTCTGTTTCTACAGCATAAGGAGTCGAAGCGGTTTGAGGAACGAGCCCGATCCTTTTGCTAACTCTGAAAACATGTGTATCCACGGCCATATTGGGTTGCTGGTCTATTACAGAGGTGATTACATTAGCGGTCTTTCTTCCCACTCCAGGTAGTTGCATCAGTTCTTCCACAGTCATGGGAATATTTCCATTGAATTTATCCATGACCATTTTTGCCATGCCGATCAGGTGTTTCGTTTTATTGTTTGGGTAGCTGATACTTTTTATGAAAGGAAATACTTCTTCAAATGTGGCTTTGCTCAACGATTCGACTGTAGGATATTTCCTGAACAGGGCTGGTGTCGTTTCATTGACCCGTTTGTCGGTACATTGGGCAGACAGGATCACATCTACCAATAGCTCGTAGGGATTATAATAGATCAGTTCGGTTTCGGCTTCCGGGCTATGTTCAAGAAAATAATTAATGACGAATTGGTAGCGTTCTTTTCGGGTCATAGTTTGCAAAGCTAAGGAGTGGGTTATATCTTCCAACCCGGTTGTTTTGCCCTGGAGTTGTCTTAAAAAGCAAAGTAGCGGAAATAAAAAAGCATCGCGCCGAGGGCGCGATGCCAAATAGATGATCGAAGAGGATGTTTAAACCTGTTCGGTGGATTCTTCCCTGGCCTTATTTAGTACATTCAGTACTATTTCAGTACGGGGAGCCACAACTAATTTGTCCAGTCTTTGCATTGATGTCTTCAAAACAGACAGCTTTTCGCGGAGGGCCCAATCCTTCGATAAAGCCTCCTCGATGTCAGCAGTTTGTTGCAAAGAGGTTTCTTTGTACAGGTACAGTAAAAGATCCTCAGGTGTAAAATTTGTCATGAGCAAACCATTGATGTCCAATAAAATAAATGTCCAGTTTGAGAATGTCAGATATAAAACGGCATGGCCGTATCCTTATTGTGCAAAAAAGTCTAATTCTTGGGCTCTGGGGAATTTTCAGGGATAATATACAGGTCCTCGTTATCGCGTTTCATCAGGTATTTTTCGCGGGCGTATTTTTCCAGGGTACCGGGGTTGGTCTTCATTTTATCCAGGACAGCCTGTTCCGCCGCGATTTGGCCTATCAGGTACTGTTTGCTTTTGACTAATTCCCGTAACTGCCGGTCACGGTCCACCCGGGTAAACAAATCATTTTTATCCAAAAACAACATGATAGCTGCAAACACAGCGGTAGCGATGAAGAATTTGTTAGTGATCCAGGCGGGAATGTTGGTTAGCAATTTCATATTGACTGCACAATAAAGTTAATCATTTTCACTTTCGGTGATCAATTGCATCAATTTTTCTTTTACACATTTTCAGTCATTAACAACAGAGAGCCGCTGAGAAGACACAGAGAGCCTCAGAGAAAAACTATGAAGACAACAGAGAAAAAGCTCTGTGGCTCTCCCAGCTAATCCAACTTTTCAAACAAAGCCACCATGTTTCTTTTTTTTGTTTTGCCATTAAGACCACTGGGTAAAAGCTCTGCGTCTCTCTGTGGGCAAATCTTATCGGCCAAACTTTATTTTTCCTTTTGGATAAACGGCTGAGTCGCCCAGCAATTCTTCAATACGAAGCAACTGGTTGTATTTTGCCATACGATCGGTGCGGGATGCAGAGCCTGTTTTTATCTGGCCGCAATTGAGCGCGACAGCCAGGTCGGCAATGGTAGTATCCTCTGTTTCGCCGCTGCGATGACTCATGATGGTATTATAACCATTGTGCTGTGCCAGGGTAACCGCATTAATCGTTTCCGTTACCGTACCGATCTGGTTTACTTTTACCAGCAAAGCATTGGCAATACCTTTATCAATTCCCTGTTGTATCCTCTGTTCATTCGTCACAAACAAATCATCGCCCACCAGTTGGCATTTGCTGCCGACAGTATCGGACAGGTTTTTCCAGCCATCCCAATCGTCCTCGGCCATGCCATCTTCAATGGAAGCTATGGGATATTGTTTAACCCAGTTGGCCCAATATTTTACCAGTTGGTCGCTACTCATTTCTTTCCCGCTGCTTTTGTGGAACACGTATTTTTTCTTTTTCGCATCCCACAATTCTGTGTTGGCAGCATCCATTGCGATCATTATTTGAGAACCTGTCTTATAGCCTGCCGCCTCAATAGCAGTGAGTACCGTTTCAATTGCTTCTTCATTGCTCTGGATATTGGGAGCAAATCCTCCTTCATCACCCACATTGGTACTAAAACCTTTTTTCTTTAACACGCTTTTTAAAGCATGAAAGATCTCAACACCCCATCTCAGGCCATCGCTGAAACTGTTTGCGCCTACAGGCATCACCATGAATTCCTGGAAGTCGATCTTATTGTCGGCATGAGCTCCTCCGTTGAGAATGTTCATCATTGGTATCGGCAGCGTCTTAGCATTGGTGCCACCGACATATCGAAAGAGCGGGAGACTTGCTTCTTCAGCCGCTGCTTTTGCTGCAGCCATGCTCACGGCCAGGATCGCATTGGCACCCAACTTTGCTTTGTTAGGAGTGCCATCCAGTTGTATCATCAGTTCGTCAATGCCCGTTTGATCAGCCACATCATACCCGGTTATTTTTGGCGCGATCAGTTCATTGACATTGGCTACTGCTTTTAACACGCCTTTGCCGAGGAATTTTTTCTTGTCGCCATCCCTTAACTCCACCGCTTCATGGGCGCCGGTACTGGCGCCGCTAGGTACTGCAGCCCGGCCCAATGCACCTTCGTCAGTCAATACATCTACTTCTACGGTAGGATTGCCACGGCTGTCCAATATTTGTCTTGCAAAGATTTCGGAAATGTAACTCATGTTCGATTGAAGATTTTAAGATTGATGATTAGATTGCGATGGCAGCAGGCGTTGATAATTATCAAATGACCGTATTCGTGCTGCAAAGAAACAGTTTTCAGGCATTGTAGCAAAAAGCATTAGGCCACAGAGAATAGCGGAGACTACGCAGAGAGCCGCGGAGATGGAATTGAATAAAATAAGACGGCTATACAGATTCAGAAGTATTACTCTGTGGCCCTCTCGTCTCCTCAGCGGCTCTCTGTGGCCTCAAAATTTTGTTGCATCAATAAGAACGGCATAGCTGGAATTGAATAAGATAAGACGGTCTGAACTGATTCAGAAGTATTACTCTGTGGCCCTCTCGTCTCCTCAGCGGCTCTCTGTGGCCTCAAAATTTTGTTGCATCAATAAATCGGCGAATGTTCGTTTGCATAAAGCACTACCTTTAGTCAAACTGAATATTTATGAGATACACCACCTTCTTTGTTGCTTTCAGCCTTCTTTTATTGAGTTTTAAAAGCGGGTTAACACAGTCAACGCCAAAACTGGTGACAACTGTCGAGGGTATTAAAGAATACGAACTGGATAATGGCCTGCGTGTCCTGCTTATTCCAGATGGTTCGCAAACAAACATAGCCATCAATATAGTTTACAAGGTCGGCTCCCGCCACGAAGGATATGGCGAAACAGGAATGGCCCACCTGATAGAACATATGCTGTTCAAGCAATGCGAGAAATTCACAGACATCAAGAAAGCAATTGCCGATAAAGGCGCCTCTGCAAACGGAACGACCTGGTATGATCGCACCAATTATTATGAAATATTGTCGGCCTCTGACGAAAACCTGAGCTGGGCGATCGATATGGAAGCTGATCGCATGATACATTCCAAGATATTGCCGGAAGAGTTGGCTAAAGAGTTCAGTGTTGTCCGTAATGAATTTGAAATTGGCGAAAACTATCCAAGCAATGTTCTCAATGAGCGAATACTCTCCGCCATGTATCTCTGGCATAACTATGGCAAATCGACTATTGGCAGCAAAGAAGATATTGAACGGGTAAAGGCTGATAATCTCAGGGCATTTTATAAAAAATATTATCAACCCGATAATGCGGTCCTGATCATTGCCGGAAAATTTGATGAAAAGAAAGCGCTAGATTATGTCAAACAATTCTTTGGACCAATCCCCAAACCTTCCCGTGTATTGCAACCAACTTATACAGTAGAGCCTCCGCAGGATGGAGAAAGAAATGTGGAACTTCGCAGGGCTGGCGATATTCAGTATATCGGTATGGCTTATCACACTCCTTCGGTTGCTGATAAAGATTATGCAGCCAATGATGCGCTGGTTGAAATTCTCACCAATGATCCTTCAGGTGTATTTTATAAAAAACTGGTGGAGACAAAAATGGCTTCGAAGCTCTTCGGCTATTCCCAGACCCTGCATGATCCGGGCTACACGTACTTCCAGGTAGAAGTGCCAAAAGACAAAAGCCTTGATAGCGCCAAATGGGTCCTGCTTCATGCAGCGGATGAAATACCTGTTATGAATATCACCGACGAAGACCTTGCCCGCGCAAGAAACAATCGGATCAAATTTTTGGAGAATACAATAAACAAGACAATGGACCTGGCCATCGCTCTTACCGAGGCGATTGGGGCAGGCGACTGGAGACTATGGTTCTGGTACCGCGACCAGTTGGAGAAACTGACGGTTGCCGATGTCAAAGAAGCGGCGAGGAGATATTATAAAACTTCCAACCGTACTTATGGTGTTTTCATACCCGAAACTAATACGCCTGAGCGCACCAGGGTGGATGAAACACCCGATATCGCCAAATTGCTGGATGGATATAAAGGAAAAGCAGTGGCTGCACAAAAAGCAGATTTTGAAAACAGCATTGAAAATATCAGGAAGAACGCGGTATATGGCAAGCTGCCCAATGGAGGTAAATATGTATTGCTTGAAAAGCCAACCAAGGGAGATAAAATAAATGCCAGGGTCTCTTTGCGAATGGGTGATGAGAACAGCCTGATGAATAAAACTGAGATAGCCCAGGTAACAGCCGCCATGCTTAAAACAGGGACCACCTCCCGAACAAAAAAACAGATCAGTGATGAGCTGGACCGTCTTAAAACGGACATTTCAATTTATGGCAGTTCTACCGGAATTGTTATTGCCCTAAGTACCGACAAGCAAAATCTTCCGGCCGCGATCGTCTTGCTGGATGATATCCTGCATCACCCAAAATTCGATGCAGCGGAGTTTGATAAAGTCGTTTTGGATACCAAAGCGAACTATGAGGCAAACAGGAATGAACCTTTCAATGCTGCGTTCACCAAACTTCAAAAGATAACGACAAAGTATCCTAAGGGCCATCCGCTTTATGCTTCCGATGTCGATGAGAGCCTGCAGGACCTGAAAAAAATAAAACTGGAAGACGTAAAGAAATTCTATGCAGATTTTTATGGCGCCAATAATTCGCTTTCTTCATTTGTAGGTGAGATCGATAAGAAGCAGGTGACGGATTTCTTACAAAGTTCCTTTGGCAAATGGAACAGCAAGATGACGTATAAGGCAGTGGAACCAAAATATTTTGATGTACCGGCGACAATAGAATCCGTTGCGACTCCGGACAAAACAAATGCAGCCCTGATTGGAAATATCAACCTGAATATTTCGGAAAAACACGCCGATTATCCTGCTTTATTTATGGCAAACGAATTATTGGGCGGCGGCGCATTTCTTTCGTCAAGAATACCGCAGCGTCTCAGGGAAAATGAAGGCATGAGCTATGGAGCCGGGACCTTTATCAATTCGGAATATAAATATGATGTTACTAACTGGGGATTATATGCTGCTTACAATCCCATTTATAAAGGACGGCTTGATTCTGCGTTGCGCCAGGAGATTGATAAAGCCATTGGAGCGGGTTTTACTGAAGACGAATTAAAAAACTCGGTAAAAGCCTGGCTGGAACAAAACAAAACTTCTTTGGGCGATAATGCTTACCTGGCCGACTTGCTGCGCGTTTATTTGCGGGATGATCGCAACCTGGATGAATACACAGGTTTTGAAGCCAGGATCAAAGCTTTAAACCTGGCGGCTGTCAATGCAGCCATGAGTAAGTATTTTGATAAATCAAAACTGGTACTGATTTTTTCGGGTGATTTCCAGAAGAAAGCCTTTTAGAAGATCCAAAGACCTTAATTCCGAAACCCGAAAATGTTTCCCAGGTGGCCACATTTTCGGGTTTTTCTTTTCGGGTTTCGATATTCTTTCTTCGGATTTAAGCTGTTAGGCCTCTGAATACATCTTCCAAGTTCGTCGTTTCACTTTGTAGCGAAACTATGTTAAGATTGTTTTGCAGGGTGAGCTGCAGTATTTCTTTCTTTAGTTTTTCCGGATCATGGGTATCAAATCTCCACGAATTGGGATTGATGCGGCTGACACTTTTACCAAAAACAGAACTCATCACTTCTTCGTCAACAGTTTCTTTTAATTCTAAAATTACTTTTGTCTGCCCCGTTGAGTTTTTGCGCAGATTGGTCAATTTATCATCGGCGACCAGTTGGCCTTTATTGATAATGATCACGCGATCACATATAGCTTCCACTTCCTGTAAGATATGAGAAGAGAACAGGACCGTCTTGTTCTTTCCCTGCTGCCTGATCACCTCCCGTATTTCTATGATCTGGTTGGGATCGAGACCTGAAGTGGGTTCATCCAGGATCAATACTTCGGGGTCATGTATAAGTGCAGCGGCAAGTCCAACTCTTTGCTTATAACCTTTGGATAATTGCCCTACTTTCTTTTTTGCCTCCACGTTCAATTTTACTGTTTCTATCGCTTTATCTATTGCCTGTTGTTTTTGGCTTATTTGATGCACCTCTGCTACGAATCCAAGATATTCCCTTACATACATGTCGTAGTACAGCGCATTGGATTCCGGCAGATAACCGATCTTCCTTTTCGTTTGCAGGGGTTCTTCGTTTACATTGATCCCCGAAACAAAGGCTTCACCGGCGGTTTGTTGGAGATAACCGGTAATGATCTTCATAGTGGTCGACTTACCGGCGCCATTTGGTCCCAGGAAACCAACGATCTCACCTTTTCCAACTTTAAAAGAAATATCGTTGACGGCTTTTTGTTCACCGTATTCTTTCAAAAGGTTCTTTACTTCAATTGACATAGTGCGAAATTAATACTATTGCTTTACTGCAACGGCGATCTTTGAGTCGGCAGTCCCGTAGTACAGGAACCATTTGCCTTTATATTTTACAAGACCTTCAATAAAACAGACATTGTTTACCTGCCCGTTTATTTCATACGGTTTGTCAGGTTTCATAAACGGTGTATCCACACGATGAAGTATTTCCCGCGGATCGTTTTTGTCGAAAAGGGCCTGGCCGGCGGTATAGGTGCCCTCCGGAAGTGTTGAATCTCCCTTTGAATGAACATTCCGGCTATTATATAAAAGAAGGATACCGCTATCGGTGATCATTGCGGGTGGTCCGGGTTCAACAAGATCGCTATCAAATTTTCCCGGTCTCGGGGGAAGAAAAGATATAGGACCACTTTGCAACGATACCAGGACATTCCAATATTTAAGGTCGTCTGATACTGCAAGAAAGATATGTGTATCGCCCCAATACATCCAGTACTTGCCGTTGATCCTGGTGGCTACCGGGGTTCCGTTTTTATAGCTGCTGACGATTGAGCCAGACTTGCTCCAGCCCGATTCAATCGTTCCCGGGCTAAATGCCAATCCGTGTTTTTGCCAATGATAAAGGTCTTTGGACGATGCAACCATTAATCTTGCTTTATCCCCGTCGTATGCGGTGTAGCTCATAAAATAAGTCCCATTTTCATCTTCCACTACCCTGGGATCTTCACAACCACCTTCCCATTCATATTTTTTCTGGGAATCGTTGTCGGGATATAAAACTGGTACCGGATGCCTGGTAAAATGCAATCCATCATTGCTCCAGGCCAGGCCGATCCGGGAAGTGCCGGCAAATTTTCCAACCTTGTCTTCGGCGCGGTACAAAAGAAAAATGGTATCGTGTCGTACCACGACTGCCGGATTGAAAACGTCCTTGGCTTCCCATTTTACATTGCCAATGATTGGACAGTTGAAAGTTGTAGTGGAATCGGGGATCAGGACAGGATTGACTTCGTCCGCTTTTACAAAAGGAACAAGTGTCCAATCTCCATTGCTTGTCGTTTCTTTTGATGTAGAACTATTACAACTGGCAAAAATAGATACGACGAGTATAAACGAAAGTAAACGCATAAAGCAGGAATTCTTTTTACATAGGGGATTAGCTACTGATATTTTAAGAAACTTTGCGATCCTTGCGGTTCTTCGCGTTCCTCGATACAAGAACTATAGCAAAGTGCAGAAGGGCTACGAAAAAAACGCCAAGACACTGACGGATTAACAAATTAACCAATTAACGACACCTGGCAACCTGACAGCTGACACCTGATCACAAATCGTCGTATTCATACAATGGATCGATATGAGTACCGGCATTCATTTCGCAAACCGGTTTGATCAATCCATCCTTTAATCCGTATACCCAGCCATGCAGGTGCGGCCGCTGTTCGTTCTTCCATGCCCGTTGAACGATAGATGTTTTGGCCAGGTTAAATATTTGCTCCTGCACATTCAGTTCAACGAGACGATCTGTTTTCTTATCTTCATTTGTGATACTATCAAGCTCTGAACGATGTATTCGGTAAACATCTTTGATGCTTCTCAGCCACATATTCAGTACGGCTTTAAAATCGTGATTGGTCAATGCAGACTTGATACCGCCACATCCATAATGCCCGCATACGATAACATGTTTCACCTTGAGGTGATTGACTGCATAGTCCAGCACGCTTAGCAGGTTGACATCGTTATTGATCACGAGGTTGGCCACATTGCGGTGAACAAATATTTCACCCGGCTGTGTACCTGTGATCTCATTGGCAGGCACACGGCTATCGCTGCAACCGATCCATAAGAATTCCGGTGTTTGCAAATGCTCCAGCCTGTCGAAATAATGAGGATCTTCTTTTACTTTATCACCTGCCCATTTTTTATTTTCAACCAGCAGTTTTTCATATGCTTTCATACAACCCGGTTTAGACTGGCGGCAAGATAAATTAAAAAACATCGTCTGAGCATATCTTTCGATATGTCAAACGATGTTGAGGGCACGGACACCACCAAAACCACACGGAAGGTTATGCAGCAAGTTCCTGCTCATTCATCGGCATGGCCTTTTGTTCCTTTTTGAGCCAGCGATAAGCGATCGCATAAATGACAATAGCCGAAACAACAGCAGGCATAAAGCCAAATAAGGGGACCATAGCTGCTGTGTACACCATTAATGCGATATGGAATTTACTCATGCCTAATACTTCTTTTATCTCTTTTACTTTCACCATGCCGGTTGCTACATAAAGGAGAATACCGCCGATGCATGCCATTGGCACCTGTTCAAGATAAATAGCCAGGAAAGCCGCGAGTCCGAGTTTGAATGCGAACTTGGCTATACCTGCCAGCGGTGAAACAGCGCCTAAGCGAATATTTACGGCTGTTCTTGCCAACGCCCCGGTATGAGGGAATCCATTAAAAAGTGGTGTGAAAATGTTTACCATACCCTGTCCCCATAATTCTTTGTTGGGGTTGAATGGGATGCCTTTGTTATTGGCAAGACGATCGGCCATCCGGGAGCATAGCAGGCTTTCAATTGCCGATACGATATAGATAGCAAAAGCGAAATACAAAAGATCAAATACAACTTTGCCGCTCCATGCTTCAGGCAACACCGGTGGTGTGATCTTTGAAAAGTCTGTCGGAATACTTCCGAACTTATCAGCGATTAGGATCAATCCCTTGTCGGCCCAGAATGTCTGGCCAGCTATAAAGCCAAATGCCAATGCGATCAACGGGCCGGGAATAAAGCTTGATACTTTCAGGAATATTTTGCACAGTATAAAAGTTATCAATGCTATGAGCACCGCGAAAAAATTCGCTTCGCCAATATGAGATATCACAAATCCTACCTGGTCGATGATACCATAGCCGATCTTTTCTTTAAATCCCAATACTTCACCTATCTGCGAAAACGCGATGACAATGGCGATACCGATCGTGAATCCGACAACGATCGAATGCGGGACTTTTTCGACGATGCGGCCAAAACGGAAGAGGCCTGATAACAAAAGCAATACGCCTGCAACCAATGCAGCGAGCACAAGAAAGCCGTGACTGTAAATCGCCATCAGTCCTGCAATCACGGGGATAAATGCGGCAGTAGGTCCATACACCTGGTATTTGGAACCGCCGAACAAAGCGCCGAATAACCCGGCTATTGCACCACCCACAATTCCCTGCTCGGGTCTTAACCCGCTTGCCATGGCAAAACCCATAGCCAGCGGAATTGCCACTGCTGCTACGATCAACCCCGCCGTCAGATCCTTAGCAATATTTTTTGCGAGATTTCCTTTTTTCAGGTCTTCATAGCGACCGTCATTGGGAGTAAAATAAAATTTCAATCGCTGTATTAATGTTTCCTGTTTCATTGTAAAAAATTTAATTTGAAGATTGTTGATCTTAACCTGTTTCATGATCAGGAGTGATTTGATCCTGGTAAATGTTTAAGCCGTTCGCCGCGCATTTTCCAGTTGTGGTTCGGCAAACATTTTTTCGATAAAATGAGCTCTTCCATTTTCGATACTGTACATGCCGCCGGCAATACCGATCTTCCCTTCGCGCAAAAGGGCACGCAGGATAGAGCTTCTTTCCAGGATCTCTTCTATGCTGTGAAGCACATTTATCGATGCTACTTTTTCAATGTCCGGACGAGCGTCTCCCGGATCGTTATGTTGTCTTGTTTTTTCAATGGAAGGTTTTATTTTCTCCAGCAGGCCGGTAAGATTTCCCATCTCAACGCTATCACAGGCACCGGTGATGGCTCCGCATTTGGTATGTCCCAGGACAACGATCAATTTAGAGCCTGCAACCTGGCAGGCATATTCCATACTGCCCACGATATCGTCGTTGACAATATTGCCCGCCACACGAATACTGAAAATATCTCCCAGTCCCTGGTCGAAGATCAGTTCGACCGAGGTGCGGCTATCCATACAACTCAATGCAACGGCAAAAGGATACTGGCCATGCTGGGTGTCGTGTAATTGTTGCTGGAGGTTACGGTTTACTTTCAGGTTATTGATAAATCTTTTATTGCCTTCTACCAATACTTCAAAGGCCTGTTCAGGAGTCATGTGCTCCTGGAATTCTTTTGTATGTGTTTTCATCCTTGTTCAATTAAGAGTTGTAAAAAAAAAGCTTAAGATTTTTAATACGCTCTTACGGCCACATACGTCAATGAAGCATATGAAATAATATATGGTCCAATCGTTGGATTGAACAGTGACCATGAGTTAGCCGTAAGAAGATCAGGAAAGGATGAAATTGGGAGGAGGCGTTAATAGTTCGCCGTGGAAAGCAACATAAACATCTACATTGTGGGAACTGTTATGTTTATGTAATGAGCCAATGGGATGAACCAATTCGTGCATATGATGAAGGTACTCGGATATGCTGTTGGATGCGGATTCAGCTTTTTCTTCAGTGGTGTTACCGAATGGATTGGTTTCATCAGGAGGAGATTCTTCATCGGCAGCCGTATTACTGGCACAGGTCTGCTGCTGTTGTTGCGATGCAGCATAGATAAACGGTGTGCTAATGGTAAGCCATAGAAGCGTAATCACCATAAAAATGGCTGTTACTTTATGTTCGGGGCGAAATATTTGTTTGTTACGCTTCATTACGGGCTGTAAAAATAGTCCAAAAAGGCGAGAATGAGCGGTCAGGCCACTCTAGTGGCCTGACCACTAGCTATCCTTCGAATTTTCAGGCAAACGATTGTATTCTCCTTTTAGGGCATACCAGCCGAATATCATCAACCCGATAGTGATAGGAGTAAATATCGCCAGGATAATGATCCATATGACGGGATCATTGATCGGGTCCTTTTTCTTTGAATCAATATGTTCGATCGCACTGCTGAGTAAGAAATAGATCACTGTGGGAGCGAGAAGGATCCAAACGATGCCTAAATATCTTTTTACCTGCTTCATAATATTATTTTAAATGACCTTATTAATCGGTCACATCTTTGTCAATTTTGTTTTTAAGATAAATCGTGCCTATGATGAAACACAAGGCCGCTACGCCAATTGGATACCAAAGCCCAACCAATGGGTCTTTTTTATACATCGTTGTCAATAACAGGCCGATAAAAGGAACAAGCCCTCCAAACACTCCATTGCCGATATGGTATGGTAGCGACATAGAAGTGTAACGGATCTTTGTCGGAAACATTTCTACCAGGAATGCGGCGATAGGGCCGTAGACCATTGTCACCAGCATCACCATTATCCAAACGAGGAAAACAAATTTCCAGTACAACCCGGAAGACAGGTGTACGTTTGAATAAACAGGCGAAGCTGTTCTTTTAAAACTCCTGGCCCCTGAATTTTCGGCCAGGGAGCTAAGCGGCGGATGAACCGTCCAACTCTCCCCGATGAATCCCAACGTGTCATCATTCTTTTCAGTGAAGCCAGTACGCTTATAGTTCCAGCGACTCTCGCTGGTCACTATTAGTTTCAGAGTGTCTTTTTTAATGATTGAATCCATTTTAACCTTTTTGTCTCCATTGAGTACTAAATCCCTATCAGATTTTATCCATTCTTTTACATTCGTATCATCCAGAAACGTTTTAAAAATTGGACGGTAACAAACAACTCCCAGCAGCATGCCCGCCATCATGATCCATTTTCTCCCAATCTTATCGCTCAACCATCCAAAAAACAAGAAGAAAGGAGTACCAAATGCGATCGCCCATAGCATGATCGTTCGGCTTTGTTCAAATTCAAGTTTGCATGTATTCTCCAGGAAACTCTGTGCGTAGAACTGCCCGGTATACCAGATCACTCCCTGTCCCATAACAGCTCCGAATAGAGCCAGCAAGACCATCTTAAAATTTGCTTTGCGGCCAAAACTTTCTTTTAAAGGATTTGAAGAGGTCTTTCCTTCCGTTTTCAACCGGGCGAATAAAGGTGATTCTTTCATTTTTAACCTGATATACACCGATATGATGACTAAAATAATAGAGATCCAGAACGGGTATCTCCAGCCACCCCATTCGGCATTGAACTCTGAGTCGGGCATATTTAATTTCACTGCCATGATCACCCCGAGTGCAACAAACAAACCTAATGTTGCCGTCGTTTGTATCCAGCTCGTATAATAACCTCTTTTACCTGCGGGAGCATGTTCGGCGACATAAGTAGCTGCTCCCCCGTATTCACCTCCTAACGCAAGACCCTGGATCAACCGGAGTGCCAATACAAGCAAAGGAGCGGCGATACCGATAGCTTTATAGCTTGGTACAAGCCCGATTAGGAAAGTAGAGCCTCCCATCAATACTAATGTCAGCAGGAAAGTATATTTCCTTCCAATAAGATCACCCAGTCGCCCAAACACCAATGCACCGAATGGTCTTACTATAAAGCCGGCGGCAAAAACAGCCAACGTACTCAGCAAAGCAGCTGTCGGATTAGTCCCCGGAAAAAATTGCGTGGAAATGGTTTTGGCAAGCATCCCGAAAATGTAGAAATCATACCATTCGATCATCGTACCTACTGAAGAAGCTGCGATGACCTTGCGAATATTAAAAGAGTCATTCATGCAATTAAAATACGAATAGATTTGGATTTTAAAGCACGAAGTTGTGAGAGCAGGTAGTAAATAACAAGAACCAGGAGCCAAATAAATTCGAATTTTTAAACTCGAAAATCGAAAAGGCCATCGATCATTCAGGATTTTTTATTTAAGTTTTTATGCTTTCATCCTTTTCAATTCCTCGGTTTTATCGAACGATGCTTCCTGACCTTCATTTTCGGATTTCTTCCCTGATAGCCGTAGGGGCCCTTCGGATTTTTTGGTTCTGGCTGCTTTTTCGAAGACTCAATTCATCAACACGGTGAAAGAAAGAAATCCAGGGCCAAAATATGTAGCCGGAAGATTCTGACAAATTTTCGAATTTTAAATTTCTTATTTCGGATTTATTTGGTTCTTGTCATTTGGCTCTTGGTTCTTACTTTTAGCGTCCCAAAAGCACGAGTATGTCATATCCTTTCCAGGTACGCAGTATGGAGCAATATGAAAAAGCCTACAAGGCAAGTGTTGATGAACCTGAGGCATTCTGGGCATCGGTTGCAGAGAATTTTAAATGGAGAAAAAAATGGAACAAAGTTCTTGAATGGAATTTTACGGAACCGAAGATAGAATGGTTCAAAGGCGGCAAACTTAATATTACAGAGAATTGTATCGATCGCCACCTCGAAACACTGGGCGACAAGCCGGCCTTCATCTGGGAACCTAATAGCCCCGATGACCGCGTGAGGGTAGTTACTTACAACCGCCTGCATAAAAGGGTTTGCCAGTTTGCACAGGTATTAAAGAACAATGGGGTAAAGAAGGGCGACCGTGTTTGTATTTATATGGGTATGATACCCGAGTTAGCTTATGCCGTTTTGGGATGCGCACGAATAGGCGCTATCCATAGTGTTATTTTCGGCGGTTTCTCCGCCCAAAGCATAGCCGACAGGCTGGACGATGCAAAGGCTGAATATATTGTGACCTGCGATGGGGCCTTCCGCGGCGGAAAAGACATCCCTTTAAAAAGCGTGATTGATGATGCCTTGATCGGTAATAAAACAGTTAAGCGCGTCATCGTTTATACAAGAACCAGAACGCCGGTATCCATGATCAAGGGAAGAGATGTATGGTGGGAAGACGAGATGGAATACGCGGAAACACAAGTGGAAAAAGATGGCATTGTTTCATTTTCCGCGGAAGAGATGGATGCAGAAGATCCCTTATTTATATTATATACGTCTGGCAGCACAGGCAAACCAAAAGGAGTGGTACATACCTGTGCTGGTTATATGATTTGGACGACTTATACTTTTGTGAATGTATTCCAGTACAAGCCCGGCGACATTCATTTTTGTACAGCCGATATCGGCTGGATCACCGGACATAGTTATATTGTTTATGGTCCATTGAGCGCCGGAGCCACTTCCGTCATGTTTGAAGGAATTCCTACCTGGCCTGACGCCGGAAGATTTTGGGACATCGTTGACAAGCACAAAGTGGATATTCTTTATACGGCTCCGACGGCTATCCGCAGCCTGATGGGCTTTGGACTCGAGCCATTAAAAGGAAAAGATCTTTCTTCCTTAAAAATTCTCGGCACAGTTGGCGAACCCATCAATGAAGAAGCCTGGCACTGGTATGATGAAAATGTGGGAAAGAAAAAATGCCCGATCGTGGATACTTGGTGGCAAACAGAGACCGGAGGAACATTAATATCAAATCTTGCAGGAGTAACTCCGGCAATACCCAGTTGGGCCAGCCTGCCGTTGCCGGGAGTGCAGCCATTGCTTGTTGATGAAAATGGAAAAGAGGTTTTGCCTACACCTTCTGAAAACGGGAAATTGATAGCTTCTGGAAATCTATGTATAAAATTTCCATGGCCCGGCATATTACGAACGACCTGGGGTGATCATGAACGGTGCAGGCAAAATTATTTTGCAGCATACCCGAACTTATACTTTACCGGCGATGGAGCTTTGAAAGATGAAAAAGGGAATTACAGGATCACGGGAAGAGTTGATGATGTACTGAATGTAAGCGGCCATCGGATAGGTACAGCGGAAGTAGAAAACGCGATCAACATGCATGCAGGAGTAGTTGAAAGCGCCGTTGTTGGTTATCCGCACGATATAAAAGGACAGGGCATCTATGCCTACGTCGTTTTTGGACCGAAACATGGCGACGAAGACCTGACCCGGAAAGATATATTACAGACAGTCAGTCGCGTGATAGGCCCTATAGCCAAGCCGGATAAGGTCCAGTTTGTTCCAGGTTTGCCCAAAACAAGAAGCGGCAAGATCATGCGACGTATCTTAAGAAAAATAGCTGAAGGCGAGATCTCTAACCTTGGAGATACTACGACACTCCTCGATCCGGCTGTTGTAGAAGAGATTAAGAAAGGAAAAATTTAAATTTAAACCTATAAGGTCTTTAAGACCCCATAGGTTTAAATAAAAAAATAAAGCAGCCGGATAAGCTGCTTTAAGAGGTTTTTCGAAATAATGTAGAACAATGCTTTGCTGCCTGAAAAACTTCAAAAATTGTACCCAACACCGTTTTTTGATTTTTTAAAGAGAAAAAAATTAAGCCGTTTGGCCGGTAAAAATTATTTTTGATGGGTAACCCTTAGAAAACTCCAACCGCTCTTTATGCAGGTCAAAAAAACGAAAAGGCGATACCGGTCTGTGTTGAACTGGGCGTTGTGGGCATTATTGGCGCAGTTCATACTCATCAATATCAGCGCTTCCCTCCATGCATATAAGCTGACTCATTTACGCAGTCCTGGCCCCGATACCTGGAGGAGGTTATTCTCCGGCGTCACTTTGTATCGAAAGGTGTTGACCGGAAAGCCATCATTCCCGGTTTCAACGGTCCTCCTTAAAACAAAAAACAATATTGCTGTCGAAGCCTGGTATAGCAGGGCAGACAGCTCCTTTAAAGGGACTGTCATATTATTTCATGGATTGATGGGTCACAAAGGACTGATCGCTGACGAAGCTGAAGCTTTCAGGAATTTTGGATACAACGTGATGATGGTAGATGTACGTGATCACGGTAACAGCGGCGGCAGGGTGACAACGATGGGATACAGGGAAGCCGAAGAAGTCAAACTGGCCTATGATCATATCCTTCAAACCGGCGAAAAAAAAATTTTCCTCTGGGGAGCTTCCCTCGGGGCCGTCGAGATTATAAAAGCTGTTTCCGACTACCAGTTGAATCCTTCGGGAGTTATTGTTGAAATGCCCTTCCTGTCTTTACAGTCGCACCTGGAAGGCAGGGCCCGCATGACGGGTTTTCCCGATCAGCCTTTTGGATTTCTGACCAGTTTCTGGATAGGAGTCGAACAGGGATTTGCCGGTTGGAGGTTCAGGACGCCGGATTATGCAAAGAATGTCCATTGTCCCGTGCTAATGCAATATGGCAACAGGGATCCACTGGTATTACAATATGAAACAAATGAGATCTATGAAGCGATCAGTACTACCAATAAAAAATTGGTAACATATAATGATGCGGGTCATGGTTCTTTTTTGAAACATGATCCTGCAACCTGGAATAGGGAAGTGAAAGCTTTTTTGAATGATTGAACGGGTTACTTTTGGATCGTGACTTTTGTACCTACCGGAGTGAAGTTGTATATTTCTTCCACATCACTACATTTCATCGAAATACATCCCATTGTCCAGTTTTGATATTTGTCTACGACAAAATCTTCATGCGGCCAGGTACCATGAATACCAATAGCGCCACCGATGCTTGCATTCTGGGGTATTTCACCTCTTTGTTTGCGCTGTTTGAATTTATCCCAGCTTTCCTGGGTCGGATAGTCGATGCCCATGTAGCGATCCCATTTATCGTGCACGCGTTTATTTTGAATACGGAAGCTGCCTTCGGGAGTATTTTTATCGCCGGCTACTTTTTTATCATCAAGACTATTGTTACCAAATACAACCTGGTAAGTAGCATACCAACCTTTACTATCATATACGCTTAGTTCGTAATCTGATTTATCGATTATGATGGAAACATTGCCCGCCGGGCTTTCGCCTGCATTAAATCTTTTGGAAACTCTTTTCATCCCGGTTTTAGAGGAGGGGGATGAAGTATTAAGTACCAGGAGTCCGCTTCCCAGTAAAAGGGTAGTGAGTACGACTGCGTGTTTCATAGTTGTTTGTTATCCGTCCGGATTCAAAACGGGCTACTACAGTTTTTTATTTTTAGGCGGAAACTATTTTAACGATGGCTTTACAATTTTACACAATTAGCGGGAATGACGCAAAGCAAAATCCCGTTGAAAATTTCAACGGGATGTGGAAAACTAAAATACTGTTATTGAGAAATAAAAGGAGTTTTTACCATGTGCTGAGTCGGAAACCTACGGTATAAGGCGTTTGATCCAATCCTTTTTCCCACATATTCTTAAAGGCATAGCTTCCATAGAATTTTACCGGGCCTAATAATATTTCGCCTACATATGAGATCTTCCAGCGTTCAATATCATAGTCGCTGTGCGTTTTTGAAACCTGTCCATCTGTCTTCGTTTTCTGACGTGCACTGTAGAGGTAACCAGCACTTACACCAACGCTAAAACCAAGCGTCCTTTGTCTTTTACCCGGCGTAAAATTGAAGTTCAACATCAGGGGAACAGTGAGATAGTCTACTGCCAACTTGTTCTTTTTTGCTGAAGTAAGATTTGAATCCAGGACAACAGTTGTAGGATTTTTTGTATACCGTACTCTTACATCGTCGTAGAAATAATTGTTGCACTCAATACCCACACCATATTTAAGATTTAAAACATGTTTTACCATATTAAGCCGTTGCATGAACAGCCAGATATTGATATTGCGTGATTTTCCTGAAAGCAATTTTGCCCAGTCCGGGTTTTTTGCATATGCCGCCCCTGCAAAATCAATTGCAGCCTGGGAATGAGGATTGGTTTGATCGTTCCAGTTAGAAAAACCGAAATCAAAGATCCACCAATTGGTGCTAATATTGGAAGGCCTGTCATTATGCCTATGGGGGATATAAGCATTTTTATGATGGCTTTCCTTGGCGGGCTGACTTCCTTTTTCACGAATTATGGTCATGCTGCCTACTTGAATGGTGTCGGGTGCGGCTTTCGTACTGTCTGTCTGAGCAAAACCCGTCATCAGTGTGCATATTCCTATGCACAGAGTAACTATCCTTTTCATCGTTTTAATTTTTAATAGTAATTTTTAATTCATTTTAATGGCCAGCCCTGCGATCAGCAAACGATCGTCATCGGTTGCTTTAATGTTGGTCCTCTTTTCAAATGTCCGCGTCACTTTGCGTAAGAAACCACGGAGACCTTTGTTACCACTGTTTTCGCTGGCGAATTGCCTATCGGGATTATCATTCTCGTTGGCTAATCCCTTTGTATTAATATACGTATCGGTAGGTCCAGATGTTACAACTTTTGGTTCTGTTTTTTCTTTACCAGTTGGCAATGGATCATCACCACCTGTTGTTGGCGTAGGAGTGCCTTTGACACGAGTGACATCCGGATATTGATCACCAGTCGTGGGTAAATTATTGGTTGGCTTTGGAACCACATCGGTGCTTGCTAGAGCTCGTTCATTTTTTTGACCTTGTTCCGCCTCTTTTCTTTCTATCACTTTATCATTTTGGCTTTTGGCTATCGCACTCTTACCTGTATGTTCAGGATTTTTATTTTCGCCATGGTTTGTTGAAGCAATTCCCTGGCTATTGGAAGGAGTCGGCAAAGATTCATTTTTTGGTACAGCAGTATTCTTTTCCGGCTTCGATTGCTTCGGATCAGCAACAACCACTTCTCCACCCGAATTATTACCTTTTTTATTCAGTAAAATAATTGCTGTAGTTCCTATAGCAAACAACAAGATTGCCGCTGCTGCTATTCTCATCCAACGCACGGAAATCACCCTGGCCTTTTCTTCCTTACGATATAATGATTCTTTACCCGGGAAAACAATTGTTTCAACCTGCAATTTTGTTTGCTGCAAAAGATTCAATTCCTTTTGAACGGCAGGATGGCTGGCAACGAATTTTTCAACATCTTCTCTATCTTCTCCGGTCAATTCATTGTCGATATAGGAGATCAGCCTTTCTTCATAGTTGGCAAGGCTGGTTGAAGAACTACCAAAACGTAATAAAGAACCTTTATCCACGAAACTGATATCGGCATCAGGAGCCAGTTTGCTTTGCAGTAAGATGTCCAGTTCTGCCTTAAGATCCGGGTTTGCCTGTATAAAAGCGTCCACCTCCCGGCGACTTTCCTCGTCGAGTTCATTATCGAGGTAAAGGATAAAAAATTCTTCGTAATTATAGCGGTTGAGTTTCATTCTTACATCACGTTTTCGATTTTTACAAGATACTCTTTCAGTTGGACCCTGGCCCTGTGCAGGTATACTTTTACCTGGCTTTCACTAAGTCCTGTTATCTTTCCTATTTCGTCGTAACTATATCCTTCATAATCTTTTAATAATACCAATGATCGTTGTGTTTCGCTTAGCCGGGCCAGAGCATCTTCCAGCACTTTCTTTAAGTTATTGGCCGGCCTGTCCTGCACTTTCAGATCAGCATTGAATTCTTCCTTCAGCTGCACCCGTTTTACCTTGCGGATATGGTCGATCATCTGGTGATAGGCCACGGTAAAAAGGTAGGACTTACATTTTGTAGCATCAATATCTTCCCGGTTGCGCCACATTTTTTCAAACGCCGTTTGGACCACATCCTTTGCATCTTCCTCATGCCGGAGGTTTTTTAGGATAAAGCGGTACACATTGTCTGCGTACGTTTTAACACATTCATTATATTCTCGTTCAGTCATAAACAGCCGGGAAAAGGCCTCCCAAAAGTACACACGAAGACCCAGATTTAAGGTTATACGATAAGTTATGGTAAAAAGTTACAAACGGGCTAAAAATTCTCCGCCGCGGCGGATCAGATAGAGGAGAAAAAATGCTGTGAAAGGCTTTCCCACCCGGCATTAACCGTTGCGCCCCGCTTTTTCTTGCAGCACGGTTCCATTGTCTCTCTGCAGGTCTTGTTTTTGCCTGTAGAAGCTGTGGAATTAAAAACGAAGAAGGCACTGGTCAGCACTACCGCCAGGATCGCAAGTCGTATGGTATTCCTTCTTCTCATAGTTGATTTCTTCCATTTGACGCCACTAACCGATCAAATGTTACAGTAAAGCTAATCCCTGTTTTTCCGGGAAAAAGGGGATAGTTGAC
Source organism: Bacteroidota bacterium (assembly GCA_005884665.1). Taxonomy (GTDB): domain Bacteria; phylum Bacteroidota; class Bacteroidia; order Chitinophagales; family Chitinophagaceae; genus VBAT01. The sequence continues at coordinate 110,316 of VBAT01000014.1, read as the reverse complement.
CAAATGCTGTTTTCTGGCGTCGAAATGCATAAAAAGGAGTGCGGATCGTGCCGATCAGCCTGACGGATCTGGTCGATACCCAGTTTAGGTCATTGTCATCTATTTGATCGACCTGATCGGCACCGGCCTGACCGGTTCCACCGGCTCAGTTATATTTGCGCTTTAAACAGCCGATATGAACGATAAACTTGTAAGCCGAATAGCCAAAGAAGTAGAAGAAATCAGAGCTTCCGGGCTCTATAAAACAGAAAGAATTATTTCAAGTCCGCAGGGCGCAGAAATCACCGTCGGGGGGAAAACTGTTTTGAATTTTTGCGCCAACAACTACCTTGGACTGTCCTCTCATCCTAAAGTCATCGAGGCTGCCGAAAAAGCCATCGATAGTCATGGGTATGGGATGAGCAGTGTACGGTTCATCTGCGGAACCCAGGATACACATAAAGAGCTGGAAAAAAAAATAGCCACTTTCCTGGGAACCGAGGATACCATTTTGTATGCGGCTGCTTTTGATGCCAACGGTGGCGTGTTCGAGCCATTGTTCAATGAAGAAGATGCTATTATCTCCGATGCCCTCAATCATGCTTCGATCATCGATGGAGTTCGCTTGTGCAAAGCCCAGCGTTTCCGTTATGAACATAATAACATGGCTGATCTTGAAGCCAAATTAAAAGAAGCATCAGGTTGCCGTAGCCGGATCATCGTTACAGATGGCTCATTCAGCATGGATGGAACGATTGCCCAATTGGACAAGATCGTTGAGCTGGCAGAAAAATATGATGCAGCCGTTATGACCGACGAATGTCATTCATCGGGTTTTTTGGGAAAGAGCGGAAGAGGTACTCATGAATATCGCGGGGTGATGGGAAAGATCGATATCATCACCGGCACATTGGGTAAGGCATTGGGCGGCGCTTCCGGTGGATTTACTTCCGGAAGAAAAGAGGTAATCGATATGCTCCGCCAAAAATCAAGACCGTACTTATTCAGCAATACCCTGGCTCCATCTATTGTCGGTGCTTCCATTGCTGTATTGGATATGCTAACTGAAACTACAGAGCTGCGGGATAAACTGGAAAACAACACAAAATATTTCCGCAAAAAAATGACTGAGGCCGGTTTTGATATAAAGCCCGGTGACCATCCTATCGTTCCGATCATGCTTTATGATGCGGTGCTCGCTCAGAACTTTGCATCCAAATTGCTTGATGAGGGTATCTATGTGATCGGGTTCTTTTTTCCCGTGGTACCGAAAGGGCAGGCAAGGATAAGGGTGCAGTTAAGAAAGCATCTGGATAAAGCCATTGCAGCGTTTACAAAAGTTGGTAAGGAACTGGGAGTGTTGAAATAGTTGTCTGCGTTATGGTTAGTGTGGACACTAACCATAACGACGCTAACCATAACATTGATCCAACTCAAACACCTGTAAGATCATTTCCATCTTTAGCAAATATTTCTATATTAGTAGCTAAATCGAACCAATGGAACAGGACCTAGAGGCAGCCTCACAGCCAGGTTGCGCTAACTGTGGGCACATGATCATAGAACATGGACATCCCACGCCACTATGCACAGAATGCCGGACAAAATTCATCAAATTCCCAATTCCCTGGCCGATCAGGATATTCGCTGGGTTGGTGTTGGTGATCCTGATTTTCGCGATGGCTAATCTTCCCCGCAACTTGTCGACAGCTATTCACTATGAAAGAGGAAAAGAAGCAATAGAGCATTCAAAATATGCTACTGCGAGGAAAGAGTTGAGTTCGGTGATAAAAAACTTTCCGCAATTTAATGACGCAAAAGAATACATGGTCATTGCTTCCTTTCGCAACCAGGACATTCCAACTTTTTTCTCGCTGCTCCAGGAACTGGAAGGAAAGCAGGTAGAGGATCTAAGCTTATACAGCGAAATAAAACAAATGGCCAACCATGCACCGGAATATTTTCCAAGCGACTCACTGATGGCCATTGCGGAAAAATATCATTCGCTTGACAGCATCCCGGTTGCTGTCTACCGGGAATACATCCCGACTCACATTGCAGAAGTATTTCCTTCCTGGCAATATGCTTCGATGTTATTTGATCAGAAGAATTTCTCCGCCTGTGATAGCGTGCTAACAGAGGTACTCGAGCAAGATCATGATTATACTCCGGCATTAATGATCAAATCAACGCTGAAAAGAGAGCTAAACCAACTGGATTCATCACATTATTATTGCGACAGACTGCTGTCCCTGAACAATGAATCTTTTTATGGAACGGCCTCAAAAGCACGGACCTTTCTGAAACAGAAAAAGGATAAAGAAGGAATGGACTGGGCTTTACGGAATTTTGAGCTGCGAAAAAATGATCCTTATTCTATTGCAACACTCGCCCTGGCTTATCATTTTAATAACAGGGTTCCGGACCGCGATAAGATAATGGCAACGGCCAACAAAGATTCCGTTCAAATGACATACATGTCTTATGTGAATGACGTGATCAGCGGCAAAGAAAAATTCAGATAAATAATAAACTTATCATAGTATGATTATTCCAGGTTTTTTAATAAGTCTCGTTACATTTCCAGGCGTTATCGTACACGAGTTGGCACATCAGCTTTTCTGCCGCTGGTTCAAGGTACCGGTATTTAAAGTGGTCTACTTCCAGCTTTCCAACCCGGTTGGTTATGTGCTCCATGAAGTCCCTTCGAGGAAATGGCAGAGCATTATGATCAGTATTGGGCCTTTTATCATAAACAGCCTCGTTGGTGCACTGGTAGCTTTCCCGGCGGCGCTGCCCGTGTTTAAATTTAATACGGCCGGACCACTTGATTATCTACTCATCTATCTGGGTGTGTCCATCGCCATGCATGCTTTTCCCAGTACCGGCGATGCCAATGTCATATGGCGGCAGGTAAAAGATAAATCGACACCTGTATTGATAAAAATTGTCGGCTATCCAATTGTCGGTCTGATCTACCTGGGGGCTTTTGGGAGTTTTTTCTGGCTTGATCTTATTTATGGAGTTGGCATAGCAGTGGGATTGCCTAATCTTATAATATCGATCCTTGCTTAAACGCGAAATTGCTATCAATTTACCTTCAGCGAGAGACTACCGGCTGCCTTTTTCACCAGCCCGGGCCCGGTTTTAATGCCTTCTACTTTTACCAGTAAACGATCACCAGAGGGAAATAAAAGGGAATACCTGTTTTGTTTTGCCTGGTAAGTTTCTATTGCACGGACACCTTCGAAATCGACCGGTTTTTGGTAGTCCTGCCCGTCTTCAGATTGCGTATTTACAGCCGACAGGTACATAATGTTGTATTTGCCGACACCTGCATCACCTACGCAATCGAAAATGGCCATGTCCAGTTCCTTTCCATCTTCAGCGGTGTAAACAGCTTCGCCCACTTCATACCCTTCATCATTAATTGCCCGGTATTCTGTTTGTTGCAATCCTGCCAGCTCTCCGGGGAACAGTGCCTTTATTTCGCCGGCGGTCAGACCTTTCAAGCCCTTCATACGTGCTGTTTTCATTTGATCATCGTCTGCACCTGCTGCATCTGTTTTTTTACTTGTGGTATCGGCAGCTGAATTACCGGTTTTGTTGTTATTGCATGAAACTATCATACAAAGTGTTGCCGTGATAAGAATTAAAAACTGTTTCATGATCTTTATTCATTGAGGGGATAAATCTAAACAAATTCGTGTTTTTACGAGTAAAAGGAATTACATAGTAGTTTTCCGAATACTCAAATAAAAAATAAGCGCAGATGTTTTGACAAGCAATTTAAGGTTGTTAATTTCGTTTTCTCCTGTGATGGACTAACTCTACCGACGTTCCTTTGAATCTCCCCTAACAAATTTATTGAACCCGAAAAAACTGAGTAATGAAGAAGTTATTTCTTTGCTTCCTCGTGGGAGCGGTAGTAATGTTCATGTTGTCTTCCTGTGCTGCTACAAAGAGAGATTGCCAGGGCAACAAACACTACAAACAAAAAGGTGGATTCTACCTGTAATGTCTGGCGACATTAAAAAATTTATTGATCCTCTCATCTTGAGAGGATTTTTTTATGACCTGGTTCATTGAATTTTAGGAATCATACCCCGTATTCCCATATCCACCACGGCTTCCCCTTTACCCGGTTCCCATTTACCATCGTTGACCTGCTCTATCCATTCAAAGCTTTTATTAACGGATAACGATACCTCAACAACGATGTCACTTGTTTCTTTGCCTGTGATCGTTAGTTTGCCGGGTATAAAGGCGGCCGTTACAAGACAGGATCCGGCAGGTATCGGCGAAGTAGCAAATAAAGGATTAACCACTGTTGTAGCTCCTTCAGGCGCCTGGCCCGTAGCGCTGTAAGGATAATTAGTTCCACCAAAATTGATGACCGTCTCAAATCCCCAGTAACCTTGTTTTTTATTGGCATTGACGGCGATGTTCTGGTCTTTGATCTTGTAATTTTTGATATAAGTATTGAACCCGATAAATGAAGCGACCGTTGCCGGGAATTCCTCCTGAACGGGAATGCCCGCGACAACCGTATCAATATAATATTTGATATTGTAGTTCTGGTAGGCGAGTGATATGCGCAGCCATTCATATGTACCGGGAGTGATATCCTTTAATGGAATCGAAAAGAATGTTTCATTATTACCGGCAAATTTCGATTTATCAAAATCAATCGCATTGTTGCCACCGGCTGTAGTCTCCGGTGCTTTATAGAGCACGGCGCCTCCACCCAATGCGGTAAAAGCGGTCGGTGTTAATTCCACATAATGCGCACTCATTTTATTGAAGTCCGGGCTTTGACCAGCATGACCTGCAGGCACCAGTTCCGGTTGACCTGTGTTATTAAGCCTGGCCTGCGTAGGGTCAAATTTGAACTTGAGCACAAGATTAGGTCCACTGCTGCTGTTGCTTTTTTCTTTTTTACAGGAAGAAATAAAAAAAAGGATCAGGAAGGCGGGAAGAACGAGACGCATCATTGAGCTGGTTTCCGAAAAAACGGAAAGACATGTGAAAAATTGTTCCTTAGCGGTTAATGTTATTTGAAACCGGCCAGCGACGGTTAACTTTGCCGAAAATTTTCTTTTTACATGAAATTTTGTTTTTCAGTCCTTAGCCTTGTTTTTCTTCTAATCTCCTGTTCATTGGATAATGTGGAGAAAGACAATAGCCTAAAGAAATATTTTGACGAAAATAAAGTAGATGGGTGTTTTGCCCTTATGAATAACGGCACCGGGAAGATCACTGTGTACAACCTTCACCGTTATGCCGATAGTAGCTATTTGCCAGCATCTACCTTCAAGATCGTTAACTCGCTGATCGGTTTGCAAACCGGCAAGATCACAAATGACAGCATGATCATTAAATGGGATGGGGTTAAAAGAAACGTGGAAGAATGGAACCAGGATCTTACCATGTATAAAGCGTTCCGTGTCTCGGCCGTTCCTTATTTCCAGGAAGTAGCCAGACGTATTGGTAAGGACACCATGGAATATTGGCTCGATACCCTGGGATATGCTGCAGGTCCAAAGGATACGGCTTACAGGATACACTCGGCCATAGACAGTTTTTGGCTCGACAACTCAATGAAGATATCACCGGCTGAACAACAGGGCCTGGTCAGGAAGTTGTACTTTGATGAACTTCCCTTTTTTACGACTTACCAGGACATGGTCAAAAGAGCCATGTTATTTGAAAATGAAACCACGTACCGCTTATCGTATAAAACAGGCTGGGGCTTTACCGAACAGGGGCATGCACTAGGATGGATAGTAGGCTGGATCGAGGAAAATAATCATCCCTATTTTTTTGTGCTGAACATAGAATCGCCCGATCATGACTACGATATGACCACGACAAGGTTAAAAATGTTAAAAGAAATATTAAAACAGCTTGGTTTCTTTGAAGGCAAGATGTAAGTAATAATACGAAGAAATAATTCATTCGTTTTGGTGCAATTGTTGAATGATGAACCATCAATAAATCTTAATTGAATATCCGTTTTCAACATATCGAATTTGCCTGGGGCTTTGTACTGATCCCCGTATGTATCCTCCTCTTTATTTTATTGCTGAGATGGAAAAAAAACGTGGTAAAAAAAATGGGTGATAAAAAACTCGTAAACGAGTTGACAAATAATTTTTCACCACGGCTGTTCAATTTGAAATTTATCCTCCTTTTGCTGGCATTGATAGCCGGAGTCATTACGATCATGAATTTGCGGAGACCTGCTGATTCTGATAGCTTGTCCAGGAAAGGTATCGATGTTGTAATAGCCATGGATGTAAGTAAGAGTA
>VBAT01000014.1:98970-103997 GCA_005884665.1 Bacteroidota bacterium | reverse complement strand
CCTGGAAAGAGCCAAGCAGTTTGTCACAAGACTGATGAATGAGATGCCCAATGATAGGATCGCTCTTGTACTCTTTGCAGGCAAAGCTTATATGCAAATGCCATTGACAACTGACCATCGGGCCGCCCAGCTATTTGTTTCTTCTGCGGGACCTGATGCGGTGCCACAGCAGGGCACAGTGATAAGCGAAGCTCTGAAGATGAGCGCCAAAGCATTTAATAATACGGACAGAAGGTTTAAGGCTGTTGTATTATTGTCGGACGGGGAAGACCATGACCCTGAGGCGGATAAAACTTCCAGGGACCTGGCTGAAGAAGGAATGATGATCAATACGATTGGGATTGGCTCTGCTGAAGGAGCCAATATTATTGATCCGGCTACGGGAGAAAATAAAAAGGATGAGATGGGCAACGTAGTAATTACAAAACTTAATGAAGACGAGCTGAGGTTAATAGCTGATAATACCAATGGAGTGTATGTTCGTTTACAAAGCAGCGATGATGCTGTGGCCGCTATAAAGAAAAATTTGTCCCAGATAGAGACGCGGGCGTACGGGGATGTGTCCCTGATGAATTTCAAAACCTTCTATTGGTGGTTTGCCGGCGCTATGCTGATTTTTTTGTTAACTGAGTTTTTTATTCCTGAAAGAAAAAAAGCACTGGCTTGAAAAACAAGTTTATCATAGTATCATTATTTGTTGTTGCAATGGGGAAACCCGCATTGCACGCACAGCAGGTAAACGATATCATTAAAAAAGGGAACGACCTCTATAAACAACAGCAATATGAACCGGCGAAAGCCGCTTATGGCGATGCGCTGGCAAAGGACTCCGCCAATACGACGGCAAAGTTCAACCTGGCCAATACGTCTTACCGTCTTTCGAAACCAGACGAAGCAATTAAATCCCTTGATGAGCTCTCCGTGAAATATAAGACTGCGGGCGAAAAAGCAAGAACTTATTACAACAAAGGTGTCGTGCTAAGTAGCCAGAAACGCCTCGAAGAAAGCATTGAAGCCTATAAAGAAGCCTTACGACAAGACCCCAATGATAAGGAAGCAAGAGAAAACCTGCAAAAGGCGTTAATTGAATTAAAAAAAAGGACACCTCCGCCACCCAAAAAGGATAATCAAAAGAAAAAACAGGAAAAGAAACAACAGCCTAAAATGGACAAGAAAGAGGCTGAACAAAAGCTCAAGTTGCTGGAGCAAAAAGAAAAACAGTTACAGCAGAAGATGCAGCAACAAAAATTTAAAACCGGCGGCAATAGCCAGAAAGACTGGTAATAAGTAAGAAAGCAGATAATTATGATTGGGACGACTATGTATGATATCCTGATCATCGTACAGTTGGTTCCATTAATCTCTCGATAATTCTTCCGCAAGCAAGAAGTTATTATGCTTGAGACGATATCTTAATATATCATGATCATCTTCACAATCAGTGTTCATACTTCGTTACCTTTGTACATCAGTAAATCATCATGCAATTTTATTGCGAATCTATCACAAGCTACAGGCGTCTTCTGACAAGAGAGGTAAAAATCGGGGATCTCTTATTAGGCAACCCCGGCAATGGCCGGATCCATCCGGTCCGCTTGCAGACAATGACGACAACCGACACCATGGATACCCTGGCAACGGTGGAGCAAAGCATCCGCTGTATCGAGGCGGGCGCTGAACTGGTGCGGATCACAGCTCCTTCCAAACGTGAAGCTGAAAACCTTTTGAATATAAAAAATGAGTTGAAGAGACGAGGCTATCATACGCCTCTCGTAGCTGATATTCATTTTACACCCAATGCGGCTGAAATTGCTGCGCGGATCGTTGAAAAGGTCCGTGTGAATCCCGGTAATTATGTTGATAAGAAAAAATTTGAACTGATCGAATATTCAGATACTGATTATGCCGAGGAGATCGATCGAATACGTGAACGGTTTACTCCTTTAGTAAAGATCTGCAAGGAATATGGTACCGCCATGCGCATTGGCACCAACCACGGTTCCTTGAGCGATCGCATTATGAGCCGTTACGGCGATACACCGATGGGAATGGTAGAAAGCGCCATGGAGTTTTTGCGAATTGCGAGAGATGAATCGTATCACAATATCGTTCTCAGCATGAAGGCCAGCAATCCACAGGTGATGGTGCAGGCTTACCGGCTGCTGGTTAAGACCATGTTCGATGAATTCAGAGAATGTTATCCTCTTCACCTGGGAGTGACAGAAGCGGGAGACGGTGAAGACGGACGGATAAAAAGCGCTGTCGGTATCGGAACGCTCATGGAAGACGGGTTGGGCGATACCATTCGTGTTTCTCTTACCGAGGGTCCCGAGCTGGAAATACCGGTTTGCAGGGATATTGTAAAAAGATATGAGTATACTGATCAAACTGCTATCGACGCACAGCAGCCACTTGATCCGGGAAAAATTTCGTATTCCCCCTTTGAATATAAAAGAAGAGAAACCTTTTCGGTAGATAATATCGGTGGTAAACATGTACCTGTAGTTATTGCCGATCTGAGTAAAATAAATAAGATTACACCGGCTGAGTTAGTAAGTGTTGGCTATACTTATGACGAAGGGACTGATAAATGGAACATAAGCGATGCAGCCGCCGATTATATTTTTACCGGTAAGCAGGTACTGGATTTCGCACTGCCTGGAACATTGAAAGTACTGATCTACCCGGATGCATGGCGGAATGCTACAGACAAGACAAAGTATTTTCCACTTTTTGATCGAACAACATTTTCCCTGGCAAAAGCAAAAAGTCCCGAGTTGAATTTTGTAATGATCGATTGCAGTACAGGAAATCAACACCTGCTTGACATGGCTTTTCTGAATGTTTATGCAAAGGGCGATGATTTTAAAACGGTTGTTCTTTGCCTTAGCAGCGCTGACCGCAACGCTATGCAGTCAGTGCGCCGGGTGTTCATAGAACTGGTTGAAAATAATATCAAGAATCCGGTCCTGCTGGTCACGGACAGCAACAAAAGTTCTATCGATGAACACCTGATTCATTTTGCAACCGAAACCGGGGCTTTGTTACTGGATGGCTTTGGGGACGGGATGTGCCTGGGTATGACATCAGCTTCGTATGACTCAGTTAATAACCAGCAAGCGTCCATGAACGCATCGGGAAGAAATTATTTACAGAACCAGACTCCCGAACAATTCATCAACAATACCGCCTTCAGCATCCTGCAGGCAACAAGGACCAGGATTTCCAAAACAGAATATATCAGTTGTCCCAGTTGCGGAAGAACTTTATTTGATCTGCAGGAAACAACAGCGCGGATCCGTTCTGTAACGAACCATCTCAAGGGCGTGAAGATCGCCATCATGGGTTGCATTGTAAATGGCCCGGGGGAAATGGCAGATGCGGATTTTGGTTATGTGGGTAGTGGTCCGGGGAAGATCACTCTGTATAAAGGAAAGGAGATCATGAAGAGAAACGTGAACAGTGATATCGCTGTCGACGAGCTGATCAACCTGTTGAAGGAAAATGAAGCGTGGGTAGAGCCATCCAATTAAACTGCTGCAATTGCGTAAACAGACCTGGATCATTTTATTTTTCATCATTCTTATTGCCAACATTAGCGGCGGCCTGTTGAAGGATCAATGGTTAGATTACATTTCAAAACCGCTGATCGTAGTTTCAGTCGTAGCATATTTCCTTTCGCAAACATCCGGTAGTTCAACAACATTAAAAAAATGGATACTGCCTGCCCTGTTTTTTTCATGGGTGGGTGACATACTGCTAATGTTCCAGGTGGCCAGCCAGCTTTTCTTTTTATTAGGACTGTCTTCCTTTCTTCTTGCACATATTTTTTATATCATCTTTTTTCAAAGTATCCGGGCGAGAGAAAAAACCACCCCCAAACTGTGGTTGCTACTGATCGTTCTTGTTTACTATACTGCATTGATAAGTTTTCTTTCTCCGCACCTCAGGGATATGAAGCTGCCGGTGATCATCTATGGCGCTGTAATAAGCCTTATGCTATCACTGGCTCTGGATATGTTATTTATCTCCAATAAACGGGCGGGCCGTTGGATGATGACAGGTGCATTGCTATTTGTATTGTCTGATTCAGTGCTTGCCATTAATCAATTTTACCAGTCTTTCCCGCTGGCAGGTGTAATTATTATGCTGACTTATGGCCTGGCCCAGCTTTTTATTATTGAAGGAGCAATAAAATATATTAAATAATTTTGGCAGCCCAACCTATAAGGGTTTCAAAAACCTTATAGGTTGGGAAAAAATTCCCAAATGCAAAAAACAGATTTTTTAGTAGTAGGCTCAGGCATTGCCGGATTGACCTATGCATTGAAAGTAGCACAGCAATACCCCGATAAGAAAGTGCTGGTGATGACGAAAGCTTCCGCCGACGAAACAAATACCAAGTATGCCCAGGGAGGAGTTGCTGTCGTCAACGACCTGGAGAATGATAGTTTTGAAAAACATATTGAGGATACGTTGATTGCGGGCGATGGCCTGTGCAACCGTAATGTCGTCGAAATAGTCGTGAAAGAAGGACCGGATCGGGTAAAGGAGTTAATTGAGTGGGGTGCCCGCTTCGACAAAGAAGCCGATGGCGATTTTAAATTGGGGAGAGAAGGCGGACATTCAGAGTTCAGGATCATCCATCACAAGGATGTGACCGGGAAAGAGATGGAAAGAGCCCTGCTTGAAGCCGTCGGTCGTCAAAAGAATATAACTATCATCAAGCATTGCTTCGTTATAGATATCATTACCCAGCATCATTTAGGCTACCTCGTTACAAAGGCTACACCCGATATTGAATGTTATGGCGTGTATGTATTGAATTCAGAAACAAACAAGGTGGAGAAGATCCTGGCAAAGATCAGTTTGCTGGCAACAGGCGGTAACGGGCAGATATATCGCACAACTACCAATCCATCCATAGCGACTGGTGATGGCGTGGCAATGGTCTACCGCGCAAAAGGCCGGATAGAAAACATGGAGTTCATCCAGTTTCATCCAACGGCGCTGTATGAACAGGGAAT
>VBAT01000014.1:88750-98920 GCA_005884665.1 Bacteroidota bacterium | reverse complement strand
AGGAAGGCGAAGCATTTATGGAAAGGTATGACAAGCGCAAGGACCTGGCGCCAAGAGATATTGTTGCAAGAGCGATCGACAGTGAAATGAAACGGACCGGTACGGAGCACGTGCGGCTGGATTGCCGGCATTTTGAAAAGGAAAAATTCGTTGAGCACTTCCCGAATATTTATGAGAAATGTCTCTCCATTGGTATTGATATAACGAAGACTATGATACCGGTGGCGCCGGCGGCTCATTACAGCTGTGGTGGTATAAAGACCGATGAATGGGGCCGGAGTTCGATCAAGAACCTGTATGCCTGTGGTGAATGTGCGAGCACAGGTTTGCATGGTGCCAACCGTTTAGCCAGCAATTCACTGCTGGAGGCAATGGTGTTCGCGCATCGTTGTTATGCTGATGCTATCAACCAGGTTGAGTCCGTCTCTTTCAACGAGGATATTCCAGACTGGAACGCCCGGGGAACCAGTGAACCCAGGGAAATGATCCTTATTACACAAAGCCTAAAAGAGCTGCAGCAGGTGATGAGCGATTATGTCGGTATCGTCCGCAACGATGTGCGCCTGCACCGCGCCATGCGCCGCATTGATCTTTTATGGGAAGAAACACTCCAGCTATACGAGACCACAGCCCTGTCTTTACCGTTACTGGAACTTCGCAATCTTATTTCAGTAGGTTACCTGGTTGTTAAGGGGGCTGCATTCCGTAAGGAAAGCCGCGGTCTTCATTATAATACCGATTATCCATCCAAGGGCAAACTCGTTCAAAACATCGTATTGTAGTTTCTATCTTTGCACATTATGTATTATGTTGTTTATGGCCTTTTTTGGCTGATCTCATTATTACCGTTGCGGGTATTGTATCTGCTCTCCGATCTTACTTACGTGATCCTTTACTATTTCATTAAATACAGGCGTGATGTGGTTGCCAGTAATCTCGAGATCGTTTTCCCTGAAAAAACGCCCGAGGAGAAGAAAAAGATTGCCAGGAAGTATTATCGTAACCTCACTGACACGTTCATTGAAACGATCAAAATGATCAGCGCTTCCGAAAAAACCCTGAAGAAGCGATTTACGGCCAATTGGGAAGTACTTGTTGACCTCGAAGCAACGGACAGACCTATACAGGTGCACCTGGGACATAATTTCAACTGGGAGTGGGGGAATGCGGTGCTCCCTTATTACATACATTATAAAATTCTCGCGGTATATATGCCCATCGCGAATAAGATATTTGAACGCCTATTCTTACATCTCCGGCAACGGACCGGTACCAAGATGATCCGGGCCACGAAGATGGCGGAAGATTTTCTGCCTTACCGAAACACTAAATATCTGCTTGGCCTGGTAGCCGATCAAAACCCGGGTCACCCCTCGAATTCTATATGGTTTAATTTTTTTGGAAAACCGACGCCTTTTGTGAAAGGTCCCGCCAAAAACGCGATCCTGTATAATACATCGGTTGTGTTTGCCTTCATCCACAAGCCGAAGAGGGGATATTATGAAGGGGTATTTACTGTAGCAGAAAAAAGTCCTGCTCACTTGACTGAAGCAGAACTTACGGGCCGTTTTGTAAAGTACCTTGAAGGTGTTATCCGCCAGTACCCCGACATGTGGCTATGGAGCCATCGAAGGTGGAAATGGGAGTGGAAGGAGGAGTATGGAGCGGTGAATGGACAGTCAACTACTAGCGAGAACACATAGTTTCTATTAAGTGATTCCAAAATTCCGAAAAGCAGTTTAGTAACATTCATCACCTAATCTAATAAGTTGAATTCTTCTTAGGATTAATGGCAATTACTACTTTGATTGAAAATCCTGTAAAGGTCTTGTTGAAGAAAAGATTATTGTCCGACGGATCTAATGCGTTATAGAACTCATTGCCTTTCGGGATGGGTTTGCCTCCATATTGGTTTATGATGTATTCTCTCATTTGCCGAGTGCGGACAACTTCAAAAAATCCGGCTACCTGAATACTTGGACTTACAAAATAACCCAAGCCAATCCCGCCATCAATTTGTTTGTTAAAAGATATATTTTCGGAGCTAATTTCCGCGAGATTTAGTCCAATGTTAAAAGCAAGTCGTTCTGTCCATCTAACTGGCTTTAACAAAGCCTGAGTATTTTCTGTCACAACTACACCACTCTTATCAGTTTGCCAATCACCGGTTCTTACAAAATACCGGGCTCTTTTCCCATCTTTTCCCTGCAGCTGTGTGCTTAGATCATGAAATTTGATTGTAATAATTGAAGATATCACAAATGTGACCGGGTAAAGCTTCTGAACCACCAGGTTATTAGAGCCGGGGTCCAATGAATAGTCATAAGATTTACCATTGAGTAAACTAATTCCAGTACCAAGGCCAATTGTGGTATTAGCCAGATTTTCAATTTGTGCCTGCCCGGGCAAAAAGACAAAGATCAAGGCCGTGACGGTGATTATTTTCTTCATACAATAAGTTTAGGATGTTAATGTAGCAGACGCATTTGCGGGACCAGTCAGTGAAAACACCTTTTTATTGGGGTTAAATGACTGTTGAAAAATGAATTTTCAAATTTGAGCTTCGGGCTGTAGTTTAATTTATTCTTTCACCTAAAATCATTGTTATGAAAAGAGTTTTTTTTGTGCCCTTAACAACTATGGGCATTTTTTCGGTTCTGTTATTTTCTTGTTCGAATGATAAACAAACCGAGAAAGTGAGTCTCGAGAAATATCAGTTGGTCATGCTGAAGGATACCGTTCCCCTTGATATCAGCAAAAAATTAAAGGAGGGGATCTACATATTTGATAAAAAGAACAATATCCTGAAATACGCGGATGAAGTGACAGGTGGTCCGGTAGACCCTGTCGTTGTGGAAAGAGAGCATCAGGCGTACAGAACTGCTCATGGCAATGCAACAAATGCAGTAAACTTTACGCTGTTTGATATTGGCGGTTTTTATAACAATGTTATTGAGGCAGCGAAAGTCGATGGCGTTACCGTGGATTCATTCAGAATAAAATTTCTCGTTTACGACACTGCCCCTCTTATTAATGGCCATTACAGACCAGATTACGTAGGTAGAGAATCAGTCGCTTTGGTTGCCATGTCCGGCGGCAGAGAATATACAACCACTTCAAGCGCGTATGATATCAGGCCCAGGAATCTTGGAACACTTTGCCCCGTTTGCCAATAATTATTGCTAGAATGAGTGGGCTAAAAATTTTCCAAATAGTTGAAATTATATGCTTTTTGACAGCACTTCTATGGGCAAAAAGGCTACGGAATACTGTTTTCATATGGTCTGTGCCCTATATGTTGATTGTCGTGTTTACCGACGTGGTATCTGGATATCTGGATGTTTCAATTAATAACTCCAACCAATGGCTTTTTAATTTATATCTTCCATTTCAACATTTATTTTTTGCAATACTTTTTTACGGCGCATTGAATTTTACAGCATCAAAACGCCTGGTTATTTTCGGCGCAATATTTTTCTTTCTCTTCTATTTTATAAACCTGATTTCTTTACAGGGATTTTACGATTTCAATAACTATTCTTTTGTCGTGACGTCGTTTTTGATGATTCTTTATTCAGGTCAAACTCTTTTACGTATGGTAAAATCGGAAAAGATGGATTCTATTTTCAACCAACCTTTTTTTTGGGTATGCGCCTCTTGTCTAATCTATTTTACAGGGTTTTCAGTGTTTTTTGCGGTATATTTTTATTATAAGACATCCGACAATGCTTTGAATCAGATGCAAGCGCTTTATCATATTATGACAAGGTATATAATTACAATTCACTATCTTTTATTAATAGTTGCACTATGCCTAACGGATGAAAGAAAAATCTATGATTACTATAATAATTGTTAGTACTGTTACATTAATGCTCTTGGTCTTTTTTATTTTTTTATTTATAACTGAAAATCAAAGGAGAAAGACAGTTCATCAAAAGGAAAAAAAAATAATAGAATTCCAATTCCAACAAGAACTCCTCCGCACCCAACTCGAAATCCAGGAACAGACCCTCCGCACCATCTCCCAGGAAATTCATGACAATATTGGGCAGGTGCTGAGCCTCGCCAAGCTAAACCTGAACACGATGGAGATAGATAAAAAAGAAGAGTTGCAGGAAAAGATCGTCGATTCAAAAAAACTGGTGAGCAAAGCCATCCAGGACCTGAGAGATCTGTCAAAGAGCATGAATACGGACAATATTGAAGCCATTGGTTTGGTGAAAGCGATCGAATACGAATTGGAAATGGTCCGTAAGACCGGTTTCAAAACAGAATTAAATGTTGAAGGAAATATCATAAGAGCTGGACCACAAAAAGAACTGATCCTGTTCCGCATAATCCAGGAGGTGCTCAACAATATCATCAAACACGCGGAAGCCGGCTCTATCATATCAACGATCCAATATGCTTCGCATCAAATCCGGATCAGTATAAAAGATAACGGGAAAGGTTTTGATCTTACACCCTTGAATGAGAAAACCCATTCCTCGTTCGGACTGGGGATACGTAATATGAACAATCGCGCCCGGCTGATCAATGCCGATTTCGCCATTAGTAGCAGCACCGGTGAAGGCACGGAAGTAGTGATAACCGTTCCATTAAATAATCATAACTTGTAAATATGAAAAATAATCCTACCATCGCGCTTGCCGACGATCATGTATTGCTGAGAAAAGGTCTGGCCGACCTCGTTAGCAAACAAGGATACACGGTATTGTTCCAGGCCGATAACGGCGAAGAATTGCTGGACAAACTAAAAACCAATCCTGAACCGGATGTCGTACTACTGGACATCAATATGCCTAAAAAAGATGGCTACGAAACCGCCCTCTGGTTAAAACGAAATAAACCGGGAATCAAAGTGCTTGCACTAAGCATGTATGATGACGAGAAGGCGATCATCCGGATGCTAAAGAATGGGGCCAGGGGCTATATCCTCAAAGATGCCGAACCTTCCGATCTGAAATCTGCCATTGAATCTGTGCTGACGCGTGGATTTCATTACTCTGAAATGGTTACCGGCAAACTAATACACTCGATCAACGCAATGTCGGAAGAAGACAGCGAAATTAAAAGTACATTGGGTCTGAGTGAAAAAGAGATCACGTTCCTTAAGCTGGCCGCTACCGAGCTTACTTATAAAGAGATCGCGGAGCAAATGCACCTGAGTCCAAGAACGATCGACGGATACAGGGATGAACTTTTTGAAAAACTGGATCTCAAAAGCAGGGTCGGGCTTGTACTGTTTGCTATAAAAAATGGAATAGTCAATATTCAATGACCATTCCATTAACTGCTTAATTTATCTTAATTCAGAACGCTTTTCTCTTTAATGATCTCCACCTTCTCCTGTTCCTTTATCCTGTTCCAACCGCCAAGTACATTGCGGATATTGTGAAAGCCCTGGCGTTTTAATAAAGAAGAAGCAATAACACTACGGTAGCCACCGGCACAATGCACATAGATGTTTTGATCTTCTCCCAGGTTTGCCATGCTACCGGGATCAGTCATATCGTTTAATGGAAGACTGACGGCATCTTTCAAATGCCCTTCACCGTATTCATTGGACCTGCGCACATCCACCACTACCAGGTTTTTATCAAAAGGAATATCCATCAATAACTCATCGGGTTCCACATCAATGATCAAATCGATCTCCTCACCACTTTTTTTCCAGGCTTCAAAACCACCTTCCAGGTAACCCTGCATTTTATCAAAACCGACCCTGGCAAGCCGGATGATGCTTTCTTTTTCTTTCCCTGTTTCTGTGACGAGCACGAAGGGCTGGTCAAAAGGCAAAAGGCTGCCCGCCCATTCGGCAAACCGGCCTTCCAGTCCAATGCTGATTGAACCGGGGACAAATCCCGCGGTAAATTCGGAAGCACGCCGCGTATCCAAAACGATCACATTGTCATCCTTTGCCAGCTCCCTGAATTCAGCAACCGGGATAGGTTTCATTCCATTCGCCAGGACATTTTCCAGGCTGTCATACCCTTCTTTATTAATCTTGGCATTGATGGGAAAATATTGTGGCGGTGGAGGAATTCCATCCGTAACTGTTTTTATAAATTCTTCCCTGTTGGCTGCTTTCAAAGCATAATTGTATTCTTTCTCTTCCCCGATTGTGCTATAGGTGTTTGGGCCGAGATTTTTCCCGCAGGAACTGCCGGGACCATGAGCAGGATATACTATCACATCGTCATTGAGGGGAAATAATTTTTTATGAAGACTATCATACATCATACCGGCGAGATCGTCTGTCGTAAGCTCATTGCCCTTTTGAGCAAGATCAGGCCTGCCTACATCACCGGCAAATAAAGTATCTCCTGTAAATACGCAATGGTCCTTTCCGTCTTCATCTTTCAGCAGGTAACAGCTCGACTCCAGCGTATGACCGGGAGTATGCATCACTTCGATGGTAAGGTCGCCTATTTTGAATTTTTCGCCATCGGAAGCGATATGAACGGGAAAATTTGTCTCGGTCCCAGGACCATAAATGATAGTGGCATCGGTGGCTTTGCTAAGGTCAATATGGCCGCTTACAAAATCCGCATGAAAATGTGTCTCGAAGATGTACTTGATCTTTGCTTTCCGCTCATTTGCCAGCTCGAGGTACACATCGATATCCCTCAACGGGTCAATGATCGCCGCTTCTCCCCTGCTTTCAATATAATAGGCTGCCTCACTGAGGCAGCCTGTATATAATTGCTTGATATACATAAATAGGAATCTTGCGTCAAAATTACCTAATTATATATAGAATGGAAGATATTTTGAGCCTGTTAATTCAATAAAGACTCAACGAATTTGTTCAATTCTTCAATCCTTTCAGGATTAACGGTATAGTAAATGAATTTACCATCACGTTCCGTTTTAACAAAACCTGCCTTCCGAAGAATAGCAAGATGTTGGGAAGCCACAGATTGCTCAAGCCGCAATTTGACATAGATTTCAGTGACAGTGATTCTTCCCTGCTCATCAATCAACTTAAGGATCTGTTGTCTAAGTTTATGATTGATCGCTCTAAGGATGAGAGACGCTTTCTTGACATTCAACAGATCCACTGTCAACGTCTCTCCGTTTTCCGGGGTAGTTGTGTTTAATGTAAGCATATAGTTATTCATAGTATTGACTGATTAAAAAATTCTGAATTGCAAAAATAGTTCCATATGATAAATTGGGGAAATCAAAATTGTTAAGAAACTTTTTTACATAGAAAACTAATGCCTTGGCGAATAGAATTCTTTTACATAAAGTGGTTCGATGTATGCTAAATTGGCAAATCTTTTATCTTTCCAATATTTTATGGCTAGTTGCGCGAGATCTGAAGCTGTTGCAGGGCTATCACGGAAGATTGCATTTTCATGACAAAGAACCGATTGCAATTTTTTATGCCCGTTTCCACAAAACAAAATACGATTCGTTAAAAGCAGGTTAGAAAAGCTGTTTTTGGTCACTATTAGCGCCATTGGTTCAACAATTTCTAGCAATGATTTGTTATAGACCGCAGCAAAAACCTCCATTCTCCTGGCATCGATCAGCGGACAAATAAGATCCGTTTCATTTTCTTTGGCAGCAGAAGCGATTACTTCTAAAGTCCCCACTGTGATGAGCGGAATACCCAGGGCATAACACAAACCCTTTGCAGCAGATAAGCCGATCCTGAGGCCTGTATATGACCCCGGGCCAATGCTTACGGCGATGGCATTGAGCTGACCAGTAGCGATCGATCGTTTCTTTAGTAGTTCGCGGATAGCCGTATGAAGCCAGGCCGCGTGATCCTTTTGCCTATCATTGGCAAGATAGCCCAGCTGTTCTCCATTACTCGATAAACATACCGATGCTGTGTCCAGTGCTGTGTCTATGTTTAACAAGACTGCCATCAGTCACCCGCCTCCTGTTTTAGTAATGCCGCTGGTTGATATCTTTTTTCTTCCCTGCTCAAATGTTTCAACAGGTTGTAAATATTCTTTACTCCGATTTCCCGGCTCCATTCAAAAGGACCATAAGGATAATTAGTGCCCGTTCTCATCGCAGTATCTATTTCCTCTTTTGTACTTACTTGTTCCTCCAATGCAAAATAAGCTTCGTTGATAATTGATGTTACAACCCGTAATGACAAAAACCCGGCGATATCGGATGTCCATTCAATTTTTTTATTAAACAGGGAAAACAGCGCTGTGGTTTTTTCCTTCAGATCATCGGGGGCTGTAGCTTCTATTACGCTTCTTTTCAAAAAGGTGTTCCAACCGTTGATTCGAACATACGGAAACATCACTTCCCCGGATGGAGCCGGCACCGCATTTATAACCAACAGCGATGGATTGAGTTGTTGCCACTTGCGCAGCCGGCCAGGAGCATTATCGAAAAGAAGATCAATGCATGTGTCACCGATCATGATATCATCGGGTACGTCAGGGCCTGTTCGCCAGGCGAAATTGGAAGGTACAACCCGCTGCTGTGCCATCAATTCGTCCTTTTGCCTGGCATTGGCGAGCACAATGATGTTCATGGTACAATTTTTTGCAAAGAAAGTGCATAAAGCTATATTCGCTGTTCTGTTTTTAAAATGTAAGCTATGGACAGGAAAGTAATTATCACACCAGATGCCCCTTCGCCGATTGGTCCTTATAACCAGGCGGTGCTGGCAGGCGATACTTTATACATTTCAGGGCAAATATGTATCGATCCAAAAACAGGAGATCTCAAGAAAAAAGATATACAGGAGGAGACTCACCAGGTCATGCGCAACCTGAAAGCCATCCTGGTCGCATCCTACATGGGTTTTAATCATGTGGTAAAGACCACGATCTTTATTACCGATATGAATAAATTCTCCGAGATCAACGAGGTGTATGGGAAATATTTTGACGGCGATTTCCCGGCAAGGGAAACAGTGCAGGTAGCGGCATTACCCCGGTTCGTGAACGTTGAAATAAGTATGATCGCGATAAAATAACGCTGCCAACTAAATATCTTCTTCTAAAAAAAAGGACCCGCTCGGGTCCTTTGTAGTTTAAAAAGCTTTTTTCCACTTGTTGTTGTCTCTATTCCAGTCAGGCAATTTCTTATCGGGGTCCAGTATCACTTCTTTGATCTCGCTGGTTGTAGCAACGCCGAAAGTATAGTCGGAGCTGCGCTGCCAGATCTCAACCGGCAGATTTATTTTGTGTTCTTTTCCATTTGCCTCTTTTATCAAAATGGTCACAGGCATCGGCATTTTCTCCATATTGGCCAGAGTAATTTCCGCCCCCTTTTCAGGAACATTATCTACATACTTTACTCCAGTTACAGTTTGATCAATCTTCCATGTGTTCAATACCCATCCTCTCCAGAACCAGCTCAAATCTTCACCTCCAACATTTTCCATAGTATGAAAAAAGTCCCACGGCGTTGGATGTTTAAACGCCCAGCGATTGATATACTCGCGGAAAGCTGCATCAAAACGATCCGGTCCCAATATCACATCGCGAAGCGTATTCAGCATCACAGAAGGTTTCATGTATGCTGCTATGCCGAGGTTATCCTGCTGTATGGCATCAGGTATATTATAAAGCCCGTCCATCTTATCACCAAAGACATATTTCACCATAAAGGTTGAAGTAGGATCATCAAAGAAACTTTGAGCATTGAACTCTCCTTTGTTGAATGCCTTGGTAGAAAGACCATTGATAAATGTATTGAATCCCTCATCCATCCACGCGTATTTTCTTTCGTTGCTCCCAACGATCATTGGGAACCAGGTATGCCCGAATTCATGATCAGTGACTCCCCATAAACCTTCGCCAACAGAGGTATAGCTACAGAAGACAATACCGGGATATTCCATGCCCGATACATTGGTAGCAACATTGGTCGCGGCGGGATAGGGAAACTCAAACCATTTACTGGAATAATGTTCAATCGCTCCTTTTACCATTTCTGTCGAACGGCGGTAGTCATTCCCTTTCTTATCTTTAGTGCTTTCAACAGGATAGGCGCTGATAGCCAGGCAGGGTTTGCCACTCGGCAAATTGATGCGAGCCGCATCCAGTATAAATGCCTTTGAAGCCGACCAGGCTACGTCTCTTGTATTCTGGATCTTAAATTTCCAGGTAATTGGAGACTTCCCGGACGATGTTTTTTCCATAACATCTTTTTCACTGCGGATCGTCACAGTTTTCTCAC
>VBAT01000014.1:63246-88744 GCA_005884665.1 Bacteroidota bacterium | reverse complement strand
GTTGTATTTATTATTTTGGTCTGCAGTAAAACATTGTTCGGGGTTTTGCAATTCGCCAGAACCTACGACCACAATATTAGCAGGGGTAGTTACGGCATATTCAATGTCACCATACTCAAGATAAAACTCTCCGGCGCCCAGGTACGGTAATACATTCCAGCCCTGGATATCGTCATACACGCACATACGCGGAAACCACTGGCCTACCGCATAGATCCAACCATTTTTCGTACTTAGCCTTCCCATACGGTCGGTACCCCGTTCCGGTACTTCAAAACCGAATTGGATGGTCAATGTAATTTTTCCACCGGAAGGTCTTAGTGCATTCTGCAACCATACCTGCATACGGGTATCCGAGACAGTGTATGTAGCCGAATACTTCGTTCCATTATCGTCAACAGTTACAGATTTTATGACATCTCCATTGGTAAATTTTGCATTGGCCCAGCGTCCACCCGATTCCGTAGTGGTGGCAGATGCGCGGGAATCTTTTTTGTAAATATTCTGGTCGAGCTGCAGCCAAAGGAATTTGAGATCATCAGGACTATTATTAGTATAAGTTAGTTGTGCTTCACCATTCACCGAGTGCGACAGGGTGTCCAGTGTGCAGCTTATCTTATAGTCTGCCCGGTTTTGCCAGTATTTAGGGCCCGGTTTACCGCTGGCGCTGCGAAAATCATTGCCAGGGTAAGGGTAAAATTGTGGGTTGAATGCTTCTTTAGGATCATAGGTGGATGTTGTTTGTGCAATCGTTACAACAGCCATTAAAAAACCAAACAAGCTTAAAACAAATCTTTTCATGTCGTATTTATTTATAAAAGAGGTGTAAAGTAACGGAATTCGCAGAAAGCCATATTACCGCTGAATCCGCATTTGAAAATATTTATGATAAAAGGCAACGAATTCCCTGGTTCAATCGAACAATGATTCAGCGACCGCAACACTATCTGGCTTACCCACGTCTATGAGCCTGTCGCCGCTATGATCATAGCCAAGGATCAGGTGGTCCCTGGCCAGGCCCAGGTATACATCTACCAGGGAAAACTTACCGGCGAAAGGAATAAGCTTGAAAATGTCATATTCGAAGACCACCACGCAGCTATAGGCCTTCTGCGTCAGGACATCGCAGGCCAGCTCAATTCTTTCTTCACCTGTCTTCGTATTTCTCCAGCCGCAAAGCCGGTTGTTTTGGTCAAACAAAAAATACCGGGATGTTTTTCTCCCCGTAACTCCAAAAGAGACCAGCGGTTTATTTTCATCATGAAAGGCCAGTAGTTTGTTCAAATCGAGATCAGTAAGAATGTCTACGTTGCAGGTAATGAACCTTTCACCGGGAGTAAAAAGCTCCCGGGCTTTTAACAGGCCGCCGCCGGTATCAAGTAACTCATTTGTTTCATCACTAATAATGACATTGCTTCCCCAGCCTTTATTCTTTTTTACTGCATCAGTGACCTGGTTTGCGAAATGATGAACATTAACGATCACATCTTTTATCCCATATTGACGGAGATACTCGATGTTCCGTTGCAACAATGATTTATCCCTGACAGGAGCCAATGCTTTTGGATGCCGCTCTGTCCATGGTTTGAACCTTGTTCCCAATCCTGCCGAAAATATCATTGCTTTCATAACACCTGGAATTTAAAAAGCTTCCCCATTAATCTAAGCCCCACCTATGTTTGCCACCAGACGATCTTGTATGGCAGGTAAAATAAAGCCTGCCTGCGACATACGCGGTGTCAAGCTGCGTTCCAATATTTTTTTCATAGTAATTGCGAGTCGTGAATGTCAAATGGCCGCTTAGTTGCTGACCTGTTTTAAAAGTCGGCTTTTTGTTAATGACCAGGTTTTGGAACCTGCTATTGACATATATGATACCATAAAATGCAGTATCGGAAAGATCGGTCTTGTATGGTTTTACATCGTCGGTATAAGTTAAATAGCCAGATTCGAAATCCTTGCCGTTTAACTTGATCCAGAGGCCGTCTCCTCCAAAGAAGCCAACTACCATACTCATGTATAATGTATCGTTTTCGATAGCACAAAAGCAAGGAAATGCCAACACAGAATCTCCCCGGCCCGGATTTCCGTTTGTATAACGCGTCATAAATATACGGGCCCTGTTATTTTTAAAATCATTTATTTGCTGTAGTACTGCCTTCTCTTTATATATTGGATTTGAAGCGGCAAGACTGTCTGTGTATTTATCCTCGGCGTTGAACATGCTGTCGAGCTCTTCTTCATTTTTGCTCAATTCTGAGAATTTATCAGTCGAAGGTATCGATCCAACAACATATTCTTTATTATATGTGTGGCCATCATCTTTTAGCCGTTCGTGGCAAGACGAAATAGCAAAGGCAATAAACAAAGGGATAAATAAATTACGTCTCATTGTATGGTTCGGCCATCGACTTCCCTGGCAACGGGTTTGTCCAATTCTTCTCATCCTGTATGCAGTGCTTCAATTCTATTTTTACTTTAAACTTATTTCTTAAATGCCTGGCCAGCGCATCGGCTGCATACACACTGCGATGCTGTCCCCCTGTGCAGCCAAAACTCACCATCAAACTTTCAAAATCGCGTTTGATATAGTCCTCAACAGTTGTATCAACGAGATCAAATACGCTATTGAGATAATTGAGCATATGTGTTTGCTGTTCGAGATAATCTTTTACCGCTTTATCACGGCCATGCTGGGTCTTAAATTCTTCAATACGGCCGGGATTTAAAATTCCGCGGCAATCAAAAACAAATCCGCCGCCATTGCCCGATTCATCCTGCGGTATTCCTTTGCGATAAGAGAAGCTGCAGATCTTTACAACCAGAGGCGTTTTCTCAGTCGCCTGTGTGGGCGTGAATTGTTGTATGACTTCATCTGTCACACACAGATCCAATACCTTCCTGAATTCTGGAAGCGATATTCCAATGCTCTGGTTCGTGATGAACTCTTTTAGGTTCCGCAATCCTAACGGTATGGCCGTAAGGAATTGTGCCTTGCGCTCAAACAAACCTCGGAAGCCATAAGCGCCCAACACTTGCAATAAGCGGATCAAAACATACCCGTTATACTGGCTGCGGAAAACAACCTGGTCAAGCGGTGCATCAATCAGCATTTCAAAGACGCTCATGTAGTCGGTCAGTAGGTTTTCCTTCCAGTCATCAGGCAGGTTGGCCCTTGCCTGCCAGAGCATACTGGCCACATCATACTGTGGTGCTCCTTTCATTCCACCCTGGTAATCGATAAAATGAACGTTATGGTTAGTCTCAAGACTAACCATATCATTATTTGTTCCAGTAATAAAAATGTTCCTGCTTTGAAAATCACGGAACATAAAATATTTGTATTCCGTATGCGTCAGATAGTTGCTCAGCGCTTCAAAATCCCTGATCAGTTTTTGCTTATCATAGGGCTTACGCAATGCATCAAGAAAATAATATTTGAAATAGAGCAGGTCGGCCATGATCGCTTCCTTGCCGAATTCTTTATTGGTCAGGCATTTTTTGTAGTCGAGTCCTTTGTCTCCATTTATCTGCAAAGAGGCCAGCGCTGCCAGGCTTTTTTTGAAAAGATCATAGACGGGTTGGGTGAATCCGTCTTTCTCCAGACAATTAAGTAATGATATATCACCAAAATCCTGCTGCAGGTAATACATCCTGTCATTGCTTACGGCATAGATCTCGGGAACGGCCAGGTTCTTTTTGTAAAAATGCTGGGAAAAATAAATGAAGGATTCGTTTTCTTTTACATTGGCGCCATAGGTCCCGATTACTGAACCGTCTTTTTCATAGAGGCGGAAATACCGGCGTTCGCTGCCGGATATCGGCAATACATCTACTGATTCGGGCTCATGGCCTTTCCACTGGACATATAGATTTTTAATGGCATCAATAAGGATTTGCATGAAGCAAATGTATCAAAATAGTTTCAGCCATTCTGCCAGTACAGTCATTTCCCTTTCTTCGATCACGTTAATTTTTAGCAAAGCTTCGTAGGCATTGTGCAGGCTGTCTTTTACCGTATTACCGCTGATACTTTTACTTACTGCCTCCAGTGATTTTTCAGTGTGGAGATACATCGGCACCTCGCTTTCAAAATCTTTAAAGTAATCGTGCTCATTCCTTTTTTGAATAACAGTAGCGCTGGTAAATCCAAGGCGGTAGCCATGTTGCCAAAGTATAGGTTGCGCAATGATTCCCCTCAGGATATCCGTAAAGCGGAAGGTGACAAATGAAGGCAGGAATAACAGGGGAAATAATTCTTTTTGTATAGCGGTGTTTTGGGAATTGAAAGGACAGGCGGTCCCTTTTGCCAGTACTACCGGTTCCTTTTTTTGAAATGTGCAGGGTTTATTGGAAGTAAGACGGTAAATAGCATCTACATCCGGGTCATCGTCCGCCAGTCCCTGCCAAATCCCTATCCGGTGATTGATCTTCCCGTTTCGCCACTGCAACTTATCCCTCTTGTCGTTGATATTTCTTAATGGCAGTCCCCTGGGCCATATCGGTTGATCGCTGAAATGATGATAAATATTTACCCATCCAAGATTGTCATGACTGGTAAAAAACTCTCCGTCAAAGGAAGGAAAGTTCCAATTTTCATAGGGGATATTATCATCATCAGTATCGATGATAATATCTGCTCCCTGTTTCATCGCGTATACATACCCGATCATCTTTCTTCCATAATGATTAAAGGGAATAACGGTTGCCAGGGAAGAGGCCAGGTCAACCTGCGCTGCCACGTTCAAAAAAGTAACGTTCTCATAGTGCCAGTCAGCTGGTGTTTTTTTATCACCCACAACGACCAAATGATAATCTTCCAGTTTTGAAAATGCTTCGATCGCTTCCGTAGGTTTGAATATGCTGGTGATAACGATAAATTTTTTCAGAGATCGTTGTTCCATTTCGATAGTTTAACAGGGTGATAATATAATTGTCCGGGTGGAAATCCATTCACCAGTGATTTTAGTGATCCGTTGAATTTCTTTTCCACCTCCTCTACTTCGGCGGCAGTCCACAAAGCTCTTCCTTTTAGCCGGAGCTCTTTTTCCTGCACGATCTTTTGCGATGCCAGCAGCAGGGCAGTAGGTATTGCCAGTTCAACAAACAACCCGACTGCGCCCATGATACCGCAATAGCGGCAAAAATCATAGATGCTTTCGCGGGTCACGATCAATACGTCGGAATAGGAGCCGGCGACCGGGTAAGGCAGTTCGATCTTTCCATTCTTGCGGTATTGTTTCCACTTAAAGCGAAGATAGTATTGTCTGAATGCCCAGTATTCGAGCCATCCTTTATTGGGGGGCGTCTGTGTGCCAAAAATATTCTTAGTGGTCAGCGGCTCTACCGCTATCCCATGATGCCTGAACTTTGCAACCGCTTCTTCATACGAGGGTAATTCCATTTTTACTTCAGCGCCTTTCCGGTTATTAAAGAAATCTACTGCTTTATAAGTATGCCACCAGGGACGACCTGAAAGTTTATGCAGTTCGATAAAACCCGATATGAGTTCTGTGTTTGCAGGCAGGCCTGTTTGTTCTAAGAAATTATTTTCATTGATGTGGGGGGTCAAAAGGCAATCATCGCCTGTAAAAATATAGTGCGTGAATTCTTCTTTAAAAAAACGATGATATCCCTGCGCAAAAAAAGACTGGAAGAAATTGGAGCTTTCATATACGGGGATCACCCTGGGATCATTGCCATTATAAAAAGGAACCAGGAAATAAATATGCGAAAATCGCGGAGCATATATTTTTTCCAGAACAGGAATATTCTTGTCGTACCGGTGATTGAATACTATGATCAGGCATGCTTTGGGCATAAAGTGGCCAAAAGTAACAATAAACAATATGCAATTGGCAATTGGCGAAACTGTCTCATCCGATAGCTATCGGATTTAGATTTGCCCACAGAGGACCACGGAGAAGTAAGCTCTGGCTCTCTACCCTCCCTTCATGTAACCCGGTCGGAGCAACGGCGGCAGGGCAGGGTTTGTTTTTCCTCTGGCTCTCCGTGGCGAAGCAATGTCAAACTACTACCGTTTCAATTGTTTTATTTAAACGGCTTCTTTCGGCAGCAAAGGCCATGACATGGCTTTCCACAGACACATCAATAGTTGAGCTTAATAATGCCGGGTTTTGCTGGCCTACTGCCTGCACCCAGTCTTTAACCAGGGGATGATCGCCCCCGCCATGGGAATCCGTTTTTAAGTTCCAGGTTAATGTCTTGCCTGTTCTAAATTGAGTGAGAATAAAACTCTCCATATCACCCTGGATATCTCCCATAGAACCCATGATACGGGTGCGCCGGCCTTCATATGAAACGAATGCCTCCATGGAAAAAGCAGCCGTGGTACCGTTCTTAAATTGCATATTGACGATAAGATGATCCGGCTGATCATTGTCCATGCGGTAGACGCAACGTCCATAGTTGGTAGTCTTCAAACCTTTCAGGATGGTTTTATCCCATTTGCTTTTATCGTCAGGAAGATCGAACACATGCAGTCTTTGACGGTCGCGATAATAGATTTGCAATGCGGAATAAGGGCAAGTACTTTCCACCGCGCAACCATCGGTACAACGTTCAGTACTACCCTCGGGTGCATTTTCTTTCCTGAACCATTTCAGGTTGCCAAAGCAATGCACCATATCGATGGGTTCATTGACCAGCCACCGGATGATGTCAGCGTCGTGGGATGATTTAGCGAGGATTATAGGAGTTGCAGTTTTGCTGTTTCGCCAGTTGCCCCGAACATAGGAATGGCTCATATGAATGTATTCGATAGGTTCCATATGTTGCACGCTGATCACATCTCCTATCATTTTAGCAGCGATTATCTGTTTCAGTTCCCGGAAATATGGTGTATAGCGGAGAACATGGCATACGCCGACGATTCTTCCTTTTTCTTTTGCCCTGGATAATATTGCCCTGCATTCCTCTTCCGTTGGAGCGATTGGTTTTTCCAGCAACACATCATAACCTCTTTCCAATGCCTGCAGGCAGGGACCGCTATGCAGTTGGTCCGGGGTGGCAATGATCACCGCATCAGCAAATTTTTCTTTTTTAAATACATCTTCCCATGTCGTAAAACAATTTGCGGCAGATATTTTATGGCGACGGGCGGTTTTTTGCAGGCGATAAGAATTCGGATCGGCAACCCCTGTGACTTTCATTTCACCCGGATTTTTTATGGCATATTCGGCATAGTTGGTGCCGCGATGACCGGCCCCGACCAGGATGACCTCTACCGGTCTGTCCAGTTTTTTGTGAAGAGGGTTATAATAAAGGTCCTCATGCAAGCCGAACTTACGGGCTACCTGTTTCCAACCGTTCAGCGCTGTATTTTTTAGCAGGATAAAAGGCTCTAATAAAGTCTCGGGCGAGATTAATTGACGAAATACCATTCTATCGGTCTTATATATAAATGAATGCGGCCAACCGCAGACAGTTAATCAAATCTTATTCCATTATTAAGTGGACTCCAGGCTTTTGTATTTTAAAAACAAGAAGTTATAGTATAAAACGCTGTGCTAACACCCGTTAAGCTTTCTCGCCAAAAGACTTAATTTTACAGGCTAATAACAAGCCATGGCTTATCAACCTTTGAATAAAGTACGCATAGTTACTGCAGCCAGCCTTTTTGACGGTCATGATGCGGCTATCAACATTATGCGGAGGATCATGCAAAGCAAAGGTGCGGAAATCATACATCTCGGGCACAACAGGTCTGTAAAGGAAATCGTGGAAACGGCCATAGAAGAAGATGTACAGGGAATCGCAATCACCTCTTACCAGGGTGGACACCTCGAGTTTTTTAAATACATGAAAGACCTGCTGGATGAAAATGGCTGCGGTCATATAAAAATATTTGGCGGTGGAGGCGGAACTATCCTGCCTCATGAGATTGAAGAGTTACATAATTACGGCATTACCCGGATCTATTCTCCTGATGATGGAAGAAAGATGGGGCTTGAGGGCATGATTGAAGATGTGATCAAACAAAGCGATCATTCGGCCAAAGAAATGAAAGATCCGGGCTGGAACGGCGAACTTCCCCTGGATGAAGTGAAAGATGTAAGACGCATCGCAAGAGCAATCAGCGTTGCCGAAAACGGTGACGATTATTCCACTCAACTTAAAGAAATAATTAAACTATCGGAGTCTAATAACCCACCCTTGGGGAGCAGGGGGGCAGGGGCCGTATTAGGCATAACCGGCACAGGCGGCGCCGGCAAAAGCAGTGTGACCGATGAGATAGTCAGGAGGTTCTTAAACAACTTCGCTAATAAAACTATCGCTGTTATATCAGTCGATCCTTCCAAGAAAAAAACCGGGGGCGCTTTGCTGGGCGACAGGATTAGAATGAATGCCATCTCCCATCCAAGAGCTTACATGAGAAGCCTGGCGACAAGAGATGATAATACCGCATTAAGTTCTCATGTTCAGGAAGCAATTGATATCTGCAAAGTGGCGGGATATGATTTGATCATCCTGGAGTCAGCCGGTGTTGGTCAAAGCGATGCATCGATCCTTGATCATTGCGATGTAAGCCTCTACGTGATGACTCCCGAGTACGGGGCGGCCTCACAATTGGAAAAGATCAACATGCTGGACTATGCCGATCTTGTTTGTATAAATAAATTCGATAAAGCCGGAGCCCTGGATGCACTGGCAGATGTACGCAAACAATATAAGCGTAATCACCAGATGTTTACGGCAAAAGATGATGAGTTACCAATTGTGGGAACCATCGCCAGCAAATTCAACGATGACGGAATAAATCATTTGTTTGAGCTGTTGCTGAAAAAGATCGAAGCAAAGACCAATACGCGGTTTGGTGAATTTCATTTTGCGGAGACGGCGAAAGTTTCGCAGGCAGTTATTCCTGCTAACCGTGTCCGCTATCTTTCTGAAATTTCCGAAGGCAATCGCAATTATGATCAGTTGGTAAAAGACCAGGCGGCTATTGCATCGCAGCTGTACCAGTTGCAAGGAACCATTGAATTGGTTAAGAAATTCCCGTTCGCAGCCGGATCACATGGTTACTCGATAGCTCTTTTAGAGAAATTGAAAATAAATCTTGAAGAGCAATTAACGCCGGTTAGTAGGAAACTTATCCAGAACTGGCCCGAAAAAGTCAAAGAGTACAATAAAGACTATTACGAATATACGGTCCGCGACAAGGTGATAAAGCTACCTATGTTCACCAAAAGCCTCAGCGGCTCAAGAATCCCAAAAGTTGTTTTACCTAAATACAAAGACTGGGGTGATATATTGAAATGGCAGGCGCAGGAAAATGTGCCGGGTCATTTTCCATTTACAGCCGGGGTATTCCCTTTAAAAAGAGAAGGTGAAGATCCTACAAGAATGTTTGCCGGCGAGGGTGGACCAGAAAGGACAAACAGGAGATTCCACTATGTGTCGGTGGACCAACCTGCCAAACGATTGTCGACAGCATTTGATAGTGTGACACTTTACGGAGAAGATCCTGATCATCGCCCGGATATCTATGGCAAAGTAGGCAACAGCGGAGTAAGCATCGCCACAGTTGATGATGCCAAAAAGCTGTATAGCGGGTTTGATCTTTGCGACCCAAGGACATCCGTGAGCATGACCATTAATGGGCCTGCACCAATGTTACTGGCTTTCTTCATGAATGCAGCCATCGATCAGCAATGTGAGAAATATATTTTACAGAATGACCTGAAAGACGAAGTAAACAAGATCATTGAATCGAAATACAAACCGGAAGAACTACCAAAATATATCGGCGTGGATGGAAAGCCGGTATTGCCTTTTAAAGGAGAACTACAGGGTTCCCTGCCCGCAGGCAATGATGGCTTGGGTCTGCGACTACTGGGTTTGTCTGGTTCGGATGTGTTACCTGCAGAAGTGTACGGAAAAATTAAGGCAGAAGCTTTGTCGCAAGTGAGGGGAACTGTGCAGGCAGATATATTAAAAGAGGACCAGGCGCAGAATACCTGCATCTTTTCAACTGAGTTTGCTCTCAAACTAATGGGTGATGTCCAGGAATATTTTATCGACAATAAAGTGCGTAATTTCTATAGCGTGAGCATCAGTGGTTACCATATTGCGGAAGCAGGTGCCAATCCTATTACCCAACTTGCATTTACACTCTCAAATGGATTTACTTACGTAGAATATTATCTCAGCCGCGGCATGAGCATTGATGATTTTGCTCCCAATCTTTCTTTCTTTTTCAGCAATGGGATGGACGCGGAATATAGCGTCATTGGCCGGGTAGCCAGGAGAATATGGGCCAAGGCAATGAAATATAAATATAAGGCCAACAAGCGCAGCCAGATGCTCAAGTATCATATACAGACTTCGGGCAGAAGCCTTCATGCGCAGGAAATTGATTTCAACGATATACGGACAACATTGCAGGCATTGTACGCGATCTATGACAATTGCAATTCGCTTCACACCAACGCTTACGATGAGGCTATTACGACGCCAACCGAGGAAAGCGTACGGAGAGCCATGGCAATCCAGCTGATCATAAATCGCGAATTGGGTACTGCTAAAACGGAAAATGTCATACAGGGGAGTTTCGCCATCGAAGAGCTTACTGATCTTGTAGAAGAAGCTGTGTTGTCAGAGTTTGACCGGATCACAGAGCGCGGTGGTGTATTGGGAGCTATGGAAAGGATGTACCAGCGCAACAAGATACAGGAAGAAAGTCTGTATTATGAACACCAGAAACATACCGGGGAATTGCCGTTGGTAGGCGTCAATACATTTTTAAACAAAAAAGGAAGTCCGACCATTGTACCCGGGGAGGTGATACGAAGTACTCCTGAAGAAAAAGAATTACAGATAAAAAATCTCCAGGCATTTTGGAAAAGAAACGAGACTGCGAGTGAAAAAGCGTTGAAGAAACTTAAGGAAGTGGCTATCAACAACGGGAACCTGTTTGAGCAGTTGATGGAGACTGTGAAATATTGTTCGCTGGGACAGATCACGCACGCATTGTACGAGGTTGGTGGGCAGTACAGGAGAAATATGTAGATTTTATTTTGAACCTGCCGGCAGGCAGGTGTTAAATGTTGAATGTAACGTTATGGTTAGTGTTGACACTAACCATAACGCTTTTAGTGGGTTTATAGAGACAACTCTCGCTAATGCGAAGGAGTCGGAGTATATGCAGCTCTCGAATGAACGCCTTCAGAGATCTCTTCGATCATTTTTTTATTGAAAGCTTCCAGGTCTTTCGGGCTACGGCTTGTCACCAGGCCATTATCCACGATCACTTCTTTGTCTTCCCACATTGCCCCGGCATTTTCCAGGTCGGTTCGGATCGATGGATAAGAAGTCAAATTGCGTCCATCAACCAAACCGGTTTCAATGAGCAACTGTGGTCCATGACAAATGGCCGCAACAGGTTTACCTTTTTCTAAAAATTGTTGAGCAAATTCCACACAATCTTTATTTATTCTCATCTTGTCAGGGTTGATGACTCCACCAGGAACAACCAGAGCATCATAATCTTCTACATTCGCTTTTTCTACATTTACATCCACGGGTAATTCAATAGACCAATGATCATGATCCCATGCTTTCACTTTATCCTTTTGGGGCGACACGATATGTACCACAGCCCCGGCTTCTTCCAATGCTTTTTTCGGGCTTGTCAGTTCCACTTCTTCAAAACCGGTTTCAGTCAGGATGGCTACTTTCTTCCCATTTAATTTTTTTGCCATAACATTTTATTTAAGAGTGAGTAATTGGTCACCCTATTCTTTCAAAAAAAGTACCACGAATAACAAAGTGGAAAAAATAAAATGATTGCGACGGATACACCGATAACGATAGAGTGAGAAACAGAGGGAGAGCGGCGCAGAAGAAACCTAAGAAACATCGCCCTTCGCTCTCTTTCCCCGCACTTCTTTTATCCATCTGCCGCTTTATCCAGCATCCACAAAGATTTTTCCGCATTTACATACTGAACAGGATAAATCTTTTTTACAGGTTTGTGAAAGACTGCGCTGACAACTTTCGATTTCTCCTTGCCGGATACGAGGAAAACTATTTGCCTTGCTTTATTGATCAGCGGGAACGTGAAGGTGATGCGCCAGGATTGCTTATCGGCTATCCAAACCGGTTTGACCAATCGCCGGTTCTCTATCAAAACAGGAGTATGAGGAAATAACGATGCAGTGTGACCATCATCCCCTGTCCCCAATAGCAACCAGTCAAATGCGGGAAGCTTGTTTGCAAAGAATTTCCTGATCGTGGCTTCGTACTGCCTTGCATTCTGGCCAGGATCGCCGGTTACAGGAACAGGAAAGATATTTTTCGGTGGGATATCAATCTTATCCAGCAGGCTTTTTTTTGCCATATTATAATTGCTGTCAGGCGAACTATGACTTACAAACCTTTCATCGCTCCAGAACAGGAACACTTTTTTCCAGGGAATATTTTTACTGAATTCAGTTGAGGACAGTATCTCATAAAACCGTTTGGGCGTAGTGCCACCCGACAGGGCTACTGAAAACTTTCCCTGTTTGGCAATTACGCGGTGGCAGTCAGCTACAAAAAAATGCGCTGCTGCCAGGCTCATTGCTTCATGATCTTTCCACGTGGTTTTGTCGGGAATCGTTTTCATTTCTTTTTTTTCACCGTATTCTTTATTACACCGTTCTCAGGAAGAAGTATCCAGTTCCTGTTATCTTTTTTTATCAGCTTCTCAGCAGCGCCGGGGCCCCAGCTTCCGGGTTTATAGTTCGGGAACCGCGGTGCGGTTTCTTTCTTCCAGGCTTCGAGTATAGGAGTAACCACTTTCCAGGCTTCTTCCACCTGGTCCGCCCGCATAAAAAATGAAGCATCGCAGTCAAGCGCTTCCAACAACAAGGTCTCATAGGCTTCCGGTACCGGCTCATCATAGCTTTCCTTATAGGTAAAATCCATTTCTACCGGTTTAATCTGCAATTTCACACCCGGCGCTTTTGCATGAAACAGTAACGTGATCTCCATTTCAGGCTGGATGCTGATGATAAGCTGGTTTGGTCCTCGATCAGTCATTGCTTTTGTATCAAACAAATTGTGAGGGATGTCTTTGAATTGAACAACGATCAGTGAAGTTGTCCTTTCAAGACATTTACCTGTTCGAAGGTAAAACGGGACATTCTGCCAGCGCCAGTTGTCGACAAACAACTTGAGCGCAACAAATGTTTCTGCAGTAGACCGGGGATTGACATTTTTTTCTTTCCTGTATGCAACCTGCTTTTTGCCTTTAACAGACCCTTCGTCGTATTGTCCCCTTACCACGTTTTTATCAATTTCTTTCGGGTTTAACCGGCGGACGGATTTCAATACATCTACTTTTTTATTACGAATATCCTCAGCATCCATGGAAACTGGCGGTTCCATCGCTGTAATGCATAATAGCTGGAGCAAATGATTTTGTATCATGTCCCTCAAAGCGCCATTGGTATCATAGTAATTCCCGCGGCCGGCTATCCCTATATTTTCAGCCACAGTTATTTGAACATGATCAATATAATTGTGATTCCAGACAGATTCATAAACAATATTGGCAAACCGGAATGCCATCAGGTTCTGTACAGCTTCTTTGCCAAGATAATGATCAATGCGATAGATCTGCTTTTCCTTAAATAGTTTTGTAAGCAACTGGTTCAACCCATGCGCCGACTGCCAGTCGCTGCCAAAAGGCTTCTCCACAACGATCTTATCCAATTCCGATTCACTCATGAGCCCATTTTCGGATAACAATAACGAAATGGGTTCGATAAATTTTGGTGAGACTGAATAATAAAACAACCGTGTCGCCCGCTTCTTCCATTTTTTATCGTTCTGGTTAATTACACCGGCGAGTCGTGCAAAACTGTCTTCGGCTGTAAAATCTCCCTGGAAATAAAAAACATGCTCAACAAATTTATTCCACTCTTGTTTTTTGGCTTTGCCGCTTCGCGAAAAAGTATTTATTCCCTCCAAGAGGTGCTTCTCAAAATCTTTTTGTTCCATTTTTTCGTGATGCACGCCATAAATAGCAAACTGCTGGGGCATATACCCGTTTATAAACAAGTTATAAAAAGCGGGAAAGAGTTTTCTCCAGGCCAGGTCTCCATTGCCGCCGAAGATGACAATATTGGCGGCCATTAACTGCGGTTTAAACATATACTTTCGTTTAATCTTCTAATCTTCTTTTGGTTTTTGAGCGGAAACAGCAACCGGGGGCTTGTTCTCCCATTGTGAATGAAAAACGCCTGGTTTGTCTGTTCGTTCATAGGTATGTGCACCAAAATAATCGCGTTGCGCCTGTATCAGGTTTGCCGGAAGGCGGGCATTCACAAGTGCATAAAAATAATTCAGTGCTGCCGACAATGCAGTCGCCGGTATATGGCGGGCCATTGCAATCTCCAGGAGTTGTCGCACGCTTTCATGTGATTTACCCAGGGTTTCCCGGAATAAGGCAGAGGAGGCGATATTGGATAACGATTTGTCCTGAAGATAGGCCTTCCGTAAATCGTTTAGTAATACCGACCGGATGATACAACCGCCTTTCCACACACGAACAACCTCTGCTACATCAATACCATAATTATACTTGGCCGAAGCAACCGACAATAATTCGAGTCCCTGTGCATACGATAAAAGGAAACCAAAGTGTAATGCATTTTTGCAAAGCGCTATCAACTCTTTTTTGGCAATGGAACCTTTATTACCGGGAAGTGAATATAGTCTTGCGTTCTTTTCCCGCAGCTCTTTCTGTGAAGAAATATAGCGCATGCTCACCGCTGCGTCAATTATGGGAAGAGGCACATTCAGTTCCATAGCGCTCTGGCTTGTCCACATGCCGGTCCCTTTTTGTTTGGCCTTGTCAAGCACCATATCTACAAGATCATTCCTCGTATCATCATCTTTCTTAAGAAATATATCGGCAGTTATTTCGATTAAAAAAGATTGAAGTTCTGTTTGATCCCATTCTTTAAATACGTTGTGCAGTTCATCATTAGATAGCTGTCCTGCCGTTTTTAACAGGCCATATACTTCGCTGATCAACTGCATTATCGCATACTCAATCCCATTATGCACCATTTTTGTATAATGACCGGCGGCGCTGTTTCCTATAAATGAAACACAGGGACCTTCTTCGGTTTTGGCAGCAACCGCTTCCAGGATATTTTTGATACGTTCGTAGCTTTCACGGTTCCCGCCTGGCATCATGCTGGGACCATACCTCGCTCCTTCCTCGCCACCACTTACGCCCATACCGACGAAATGAATCCCGGATCCCTGCAGTTCGTTATATCTTCTTTCGGTATCTATGAAATGGGAATTCCCTCCATCGATGAGAATATCTCCTTTTTGTACCGGTACGAGTAGCATAATGATGCGTGGAGTTTCGAGTGCCCTGACAAATTCGGCAAGTGAGGGAGCTGTAGTTACCTTTTTTCCCCGGGCTTCTGCTATTAACCGTTGTTGTTGTTTGGGGTCGCGGTCATAGCCGCAAACTTCAAAGCTATGTTCTGCTACATTGAGGACGAAATTGCTTCCCATCGTCCCAAGACCAATCATTCCAAAATGAGCCGCCATGAAAAAACTTTTAATGAAGGTACTGCAGTAACCAGAAATAAAATGTCATGTGTTGGTTAATCAGCCGGTTACCCGATTCATTTTACATTGCATATTGCGAGCCAAAGACAATCGGTTTTTCTAATCCCCTACATTTGCCGTATGAAAACAGTAATAGGTTGGGCCTTGTTTGCCATCGTTATTATCAGTTGCTCACGCGGGCCCTATGCAACTACAAATAAAGCCTATAAAAAACAATCGAAAGAATATGCGAAATTGTTGAGCAGGTACCCGGTGGAGGATTCAGCTGGATTGAATTATGCGAGCTCCTGGGTAGGCACTACCAATTTCACCATGCGACGGCCGAATTTTGTGATCATTCATCATACCGCGCAGAATAGCTGTGACCAAACACTGAAAACATTTACCCTGACAAGGACACAGGTCAGCGCTCATTATGTGATTTGCCGCGATGGAACAGTTCATCATATGCTCAACGACCTGCTCAGGGCACACCATGCCGGCGTCAGCAAATGGGGCAATGCGACCGATATCAATAGCAGTAGTATCGGCATTGAGATAGACAATAACGGCTTTGAACCTTTTACCGACGCACAGGTAAACAGCCTGGTCGATCTGTTGGGAAGATTAAAAAGAGCCTATAACATCCCCGTCACCAATTTTGTGGGCCATGCGGACATAGCGCCTGGCAGAAAAGTAGATCCCAGCCGCTATTTTCCCTGGCAAAAACTGGCAGAAAATGGTTATGGTTATTGGTATGATACTCTCAATGTGCAGGTACCGGAAAATTTCAACGCAGTCCAGGCCTTACGAATAGTAGGTTATAATATTAAGGACAGTGTTTCGGCCATCCAGTCTTTTAAAATACACTTCACACCTGCAGATTCCACAAATACGTTAAATGATGGAGACCGTAAGATCCTTTTTGACCTGGAAAAGAAATATCAATAGCCTATATAAGGCTGCCACGGATACCTTTAGGTTAATTAGTTAATTGGTAATTGGTGATTGGAGATTTTTCTACGGATACACGGGTTAACGAATTAACCAATAAACGGATAAACCAGATTGCCACGGATGAGTTAATTTTACGGTTTAAGTTATGGCATTGCATTGCTATATGAATATTTGTTTAGCCGGTCAGAAATAAGCATTTCAGCATTGCTGGGTAGGAACGAATCAAATCTGTGAGAAATCAAACTGAACAAGCAATTGTGCAATTCTGCCGGCCATTATTGGTGATAAAACAAGAGAATGACAGCAGAACAACAGCGACTGGCGGTAAATGCAACCCATGCGATTCCTTTAGTACAATGGGGACCTTATTTGAGCGAGCGCCAATGGGGAACGGTGCGGGAGGATTATAGTCCCAATGGGGATGCCTGGCACTATTTCCCTTTTGATCATGCACATTGCCGCTCGTATATATGGGGCGAAGACGGCCTGGGTGGCATCTCGGATTATTTCGGC
Source organism: Bacteroidota bacterium (assembly GCA_005884665.1). Classification (GTDB taxonomy): domain Bacteria; phylum Bacteroidota; class Bacteroidia; order Chitinophagales; family Chitinophagaceae; genus VBAT01. The sequence continues at coordinate 71,695 of VBAT01000014.1, read as the reverse complement.
AACCTTTGTTTTTGCATAGCACTATGGAATGGCAATGATACGATGCTCAAAGAGCGCCTGTTTGGCCTTAGCAACCCCCAGGGCAATCATGGTGAAGATGTAAAAGAGCTCTACTATTACCTTGACAACCTTCCCAGCCATTATTATATGGAATACCTGTATAAATATCCGCAACAGGCATTCCCTTACGAGCAACTACGAACGGAAAACCAGAAGCGCACCAAGGAAGACCCGGAGTATGAAATCCTGGACACCGGGATATTTAATAATAACCAGTATTTCGATGTGCTGATCACCTATGCCAAACAAAGCGCCCAGGACATTTTTATAAAGATCCACATAGTCAATAAGTATCATAAAGCGGCTGAACTCACTTTATTGCCCACTTTGTGGTTCTATAACCGATGGAGCCATGGTACGCTAAAGAATAAACCTTCTATCAGCTATCTCAATAAAACATCTGTAAAAGCCGAACATGAACGGTTGGGGAACTTCTATTTTTATTTTTTGCCGCCCGACAAACATCTTTTTACCGAGAATGAGACCAATACCGAGATCGTAACCGGTGAACCCAATCAAAGCATTTTTGTCAAGGATGCTTTTCATGATGCTATTATCAAGGGGAAGAACCTTGCTGAATTCTCTAAGAAAAAACAGGGAACGAAATTTTCACCCGTTTATAAAATGAAGATTGGCGGAGGCTCAGCCAAGACTTTTTATTGCCGGTTAAGTAATATGCCGCTGGACAAGCCTTTTGCAAATGGCTTCAGGGATATTTTCAAGCAACGCAAAGAGGAAGCAGACGATTTCTATGCAGCAATATTACCAAAAGGCATGAGCAATGAAATGGCGCAGATCCAGCGACAGGCATTAGCGGGAGTCTTGTGGAGCAAACAGTATTATCATTTAGATGTCGAACAATGGTTGACCAAAAGCGATGGTATTACTGCCGTAAGTCCTGCTAAATTGACTGGTCGCAACAATGACTGGACGCATTTAAAGAACCAGGACATTATCATGATGCCGGACAAATGGGAATATCCATGGTATGCGGCGTGGGACCTGGCATTCCAATGCATCTCGATGGCCGTAGTGGACCCCACATTTGCCAAACACCAGTTATTACTGGTGATGAGAGAATGGTATATGAAACCCGATGGGCAGTTGCCTTCCTATGAATGGAATTTCAGTGATGTCAATCCACCTGTACAAGCCTGGGCGGCCATGCAGGTATACCATATCGAAAAGAAACGTACCGGATTTGGTGATGTAGAGTTCCTGAAGAAGATCTTTCACAAATTGCTTATTAATTTTACCTGGTGGATCAACCGCAAGGATGTACGCGGAAACAATATCTTCCAGGGAGGATTCCTTGGTTTGGATAATATCGGTGTATTCAATCGCAGCTTTCATTTCCCCGGTGAAATGCAGCTTGAACAGGCCGATGGTACCAGTTGGATGGGAACTTATGCACTGGATATGATGGATATGGCCATTGAGATTGCCATGCATGACCGTTCCTTCGAAGACACAGCTACAAAATTCTTTGAACATTTTATTTTGATCGCCGAATCCCTTAATGAGCATGGCCTCTGGAATGACGAGGATAAATTCTTTTATGATGTACTATGTATAAGCGGTGCAGACCCGATACCTCTGCGTATACAATCTATCGTGGGTGTTACTTCACTCTATGCTGTTTCTACCATCAGCAAGCAGGTGCTGGACAAGTTGACCGATTTTAAAAAACGGATCACCTGGTTTGAAGATTATCGCAAAAAGAATAACAAATTCTGGCCAAATGAAGAAAGAAGCGCCGATGGTGAAATCCTCCTGTCGCTTATTCGCAAAGAAAGACTGGTTGACCTCCTGCAACGCCTGCTTGATGAAGATGAATTTTTATCGGTGGGTGGGATACGTGCTTTATCCAAGTATCATGATGAAAATCCGTACTCGGTAGTAGTGGAAGGAAACACATATACCATACGTTATGATCCCGGCGATTCGACTTCGAATATGTTTGGAGGAAATTCCAACTGGCGTGGACCCGTATGGATGCCGATTAATTATCTCATCATCCAATCTATCCGGAAATATGGAGAATTCTACAGCGATTCTTTGCAGGTTGAATATCCTTCAGGTTCCGGTAATAAGATGAACCTGCTGCAGGTAGCCGACGAACTGACAAAACGTGTGATCAGTCTTTTTGAAAAAGATACAGCCGGCGATCGGCGGCTATATGGCGAGTATAGCTGGTTTTATAAGCAGCTCGGTAATGAACACCTGGTCCTGTTCTATGAATATTTTCATGGGAATAATGGAAGAGGACTGGGATCCAGCCATCAAACCGGGTGGACAGCGCTTGTAGCTGAACTGATAAGCGAACTGGGTAATAAGAATGGACCAGTTTAATCTGGTTTTAATGCACTGCAACCCGGGCCAGGGGTTTGATTTTTTTCAAAAGAGTATGCAGCAAACTCCCCTCATTCAACTGCCTTTCTCAGGTACTCAAATTTTGATCTTTAGTGCTTTGCGGTTGTGTAAAACTGCATTAGCTGATTTCATCAATTGCAACTGACCTGAACAATTGTTTTCGCTATATTTAAACATTATTGCAGGCTCATGAGAAAGTTGACGGTTATTTTCTTTTTTTCCCCTTTTACTGCTTTGCTGGCACAGTCCGTCGATGCACCAGCCAATAATTTTTCCACCCGGCAGGACAGCCTTGTCAATACCTATTATTCTCTTCGCGATAGTATGTCCCTGTATAATGGAAGGCAATTTTATGGGTACCCGGCCTCCATTGAAGGATTTGCATTTTTCGGGTCGAATGAACTGGCGCATGGTTCCGTGTTATATAATAATGTATGGTATCATCGTGTCGGTCTGTTCTATGATATTTACAAAGACGAATTGATCGTCAGGCATCCCCCGCCTTTTGAAGTGAATGTTATCCTGTACGGCGAAAACATATCGCAGTTTATACTGGATGGACAAACATTTGTTTATGTAGCCCGGGATAAAAATAATGTGATGGAAAACGGCTTTTACCAGCAACTCACAACGGGAAATGCTACGATACTGGTTAAAAGGAAAAAATTACTGGAAGAGAAAATCAATGGGTTGACGCTGGAGACCAAGTTTATCACAAAGAATCATTTTTTTATTCTTAAAGATGGTGTTTATCATACTATAAAAAGAGAAGACGACCTGATGTCCGTTTTGAAAGACAGGCGCCAGGAACTTTACCAATATAAAAGCGCCATGCGTCTACGATATAAATCCAACCCAGAACTATTTATAATGACCATTACCAATTATTATAACCAACTGCAGCAATAACATGAGGAGTCTTTTTCTTTTTATTTGTCTCCTTGCTTTGTTGAACCACGCGGAAGCGCAGGATAAGCCTATTCTTGTAACAGGGCAGTTTGAACAAATGCGCCTCCCGGATTTTTTTTCGAAAATAGAATCCCAGACCTCCGTTTACTTCTATTATGACAAAATTCAGGTTGATTCGATAGTGGTATCGGTCACAGCAGACAATGAGCCTTTGTCACAGGTATTGGAAAAAGCGCTGAAGAATACAGGTCTGCGGTTTTCAACAGACCGTTCCAACCGGGTCTTTATAACAAAAGATATACAGCTGCTCACTTCATTACCAGCCGGTTTTTTTTCCAGGCAGGTTGACCAAAACACTTCAATCTCCAGTGATTCGGTAACTGACTATGGCCTGCAAATGAAGAAAACAGCAAAAACGGTTTCTGAAAATAAATTGTACGAGATAGGCCTGCGGTCAAATTTGATAAAGAAGAATGTCATCGTTACAGGCAATATCCGCAATGCAAAAACAGGTGAACCGCTGGTAAATGCATCGGTATTTATTAATAACATGTACGCAACTGCCACGGATGCCTATGGACATTATTCGCTTACTGTTCCCGGTGGAAAATATGTTTTGAATATCATCGCCATCGGCATGAAGGATACGCACCTGCAGATAATGGTCTATAATGACGGCAACCTGGATGCTGACATAGCCGAGCAGGTGGTCACATTAAAAGAGGTGATCGTTTCGTCAAAGAAAACGGCTAATATCACGCAGGTGCAAATGGGAGTTGAAAGACTGGCGATCGAAAATATCCGCCGCGTTCCTTCCCTTTTTGGCGAAGCCGATGTTTTACGCGTAATAACCACTCTCCCTGGAGTCAAAACCGTAGGGGAAGCCAGTACGGGTTTTAATGTCCGTGGCGGCTCAGCCGATCAGAACCTGATACTGTTTAATGATGCGACGATCTATAATCCTTCTCATTTCTTTGGGATGTTTTCTGCTTTCAACCCGGAAATAATAAAGGATATCGAATTGTATAAGGCCAGCATACCAGCCCGTTTCGGCGGAAGATTATCTTCCGTGCTTGATATTGGCAGCCGTGAAGGCAATAAGAAACAGATAACCGGCTCGGCAGGCATAGGCATTGTCACAAGCCGCCTGAATATTGAAGGTCCTCTTATAAAAGACCGCACATCGTTTATTGTGGGAGCCCGGACGACGTATGCAAACTGGCTGCTCAACCTGTTACCGCAACAATACCAGAATAGCAAAGCCTCATTCCAGGATTTCAATCTCAGCATCAATCATCGCATCGATAGTACGAGCCAGCTGTTCCTCTCAGGTTATTTTAGCAATGACCGCTTTGCCCTTAACAGTGATACCACTTATGCCTACAGCAACCGGAATGCTAACCTCAAATGGAAAAAAAGTTTCAACAATAAACTGAGCGCTTTATTCATTGGCGGTGCCGACCAGTATCAATATAAAGTTTTTAGTGAAAAAAACCCGGTGAATGCTTACACCTTAAAATTTGATATACAGCAACTGTTTCTTAAGACAGACTTTGTTTACTACAGGAATCAACAGCATTCATTTGATTTTGGGGCAAGTGTTCTCATGTACAAACTTCGACCCGGGTCCCTGGAGCCAAACGGAAGTGGATCGGCTGTAATCCCCGACGAACTGGAAACTCAACGGGCCCTGGAAAGCGGGTTGTATCTAACGCACCGGTTTAATCCAAATAATAAATTATCTATCAGCACGGGGCTTCGTTATTCATTATTTAGTTACCTGGGGCCTCAAAGTGTCAATTACTATGCGCCGGGATTGCCAGTATCATCTGACAACGTGATCGAGACCAAAACATATGGCAAGGGTGATTTTATCAAAACATACCAGGGTCCAGAGATCCGGTTTTCGATCCGGTATGCATTTTCCAACGACTTCTCCATTAAGGCTGGGTATAATTCGCAACGACAGTATATACATATGCTGTCAAATACCACGGCCATTGCACCGACTGATATCTGGAAATTGAGCGACCCGAACATAAAGCCACAGTTGGGCGACCAGGTATCGCTTGGATTTTATAAAAACCTAAAGTCAAATACGATTGAAACCTCCGTTGAGGTGTATTATAAAAATATTCGCGACTACCTGGATTATAAACCGGGCGCCAGCCTGATCATGAATCATACTATCGAGACGGAAGTGATCAATACAAAAGGAAAAGCTTACGGACTGGAATTGCTTATAAAAAAACCGGGCGGCAAATTCAATGGTTGGATCAGTTATACTTATTCAAGGATATTGTTGCAGTCTTCTGACCCTGAGCTGGCAACTTCGGTCAATAAAGGCGCTGAATACCCTGCCAATTATGACAAGCCACATGATTTCACCATAATGGCGACGTTTAGGGTAAATCATCGTTTCAGCCTTTCCCTGAATTCAACTTACAGTACCGGTCGTCCCATTACGCTTCCTATCGGGCGGTATTATTATGCCGGTTCTCAACGGGTGTTGTATTCAGAAAGAAATGCTTACCGTATTCCTGATTATATGCGTACTGATTTTGCAATGAACATCGAAGGCAATCACAAAGAACACCAGCGCACGCATAACTCGTGGACGATCGGGGTGTATAATTTGCTGGGGAGAAAAAATCCGTACTCGGTTTATTTTGTTTCCGAGAACGGTGCTGTAAACGGGTATAAGCTTTCGATCTTCGGAAGCGCTATCCCTTTTGTTAACTTCAATATTCGTTTTTGATCATGACAAACAGAAGATATCTTCTCACCTGTATATTGATGTTGATAGGGTTCTCGTGCAGGGAAGTATATGAACCCAACGTGGTCAGCGCCGACCGTAACTACCTCGTTGTTGAAGGTGTCCTGAATCCCGGTGGCGCTACTAGTATTCACCTGACCCGGACCTCCAAATTGGATGTTAGCGGGATTAAGCCGGAACTCAATGCGCAGCTCCTTGTGGAAGGAAAGGACAACAGCGTAAGATCGCTGATATCATCGGGCAATGGGTATTGAATCTTATACTGAATACAGACTACAGGTTGCGCATCCGCACATCCAATGGAAAAGAATATCTGTCGGATTACGTAACAGCCCGCTCAACACCTCCAATCGACAGTGTAAACTGGCGAATGGATGGCGACCGGATGAGATTTTATGTCAATGCACACGATCCATCAGGCAATACCCGCTATTACAGGTGGGAATACGATGAAACATGGGAGATAAAATCTTATTATTATTCAAGGTTCATCTATGTAGTCAGCAACAATACCGTGAGGGATCGCGTGTTCCCGGCGGAAGACGTGTCAAAAGGCTGGAAATTTAATAATTCAACGAACATATTCCTGGCTTCATCCGCGAGGCTTCAGTCTGATGTAATTTTTGAGGCGCCGCTTACAGCAATTGAACAGGGCAACGAAAAATTGTCTGTGAGGTACAGTATTCTTGTCAGGCAATATGCCTTGGATAAAAAAGGATACGAGTTTTATGATCTCATGAAAAAGAATACGGAAGATATCGGAGGAGTATTTGATGTTCAGCCTACCGAAATACAGGGTAATATCCATTGTGTGACAGATCCGAAGGAACTTGTTATAGGTTATGTAAGCGCTTCCACCGTAACAGAAAATAGAATTTTTATTTCCGCTTCGGATCTGCCGTTCAGTTGGCGATATGTTGAGTACTGTCCTTATTATATGGTGGCTAACCAACCCGATAGTTTCCGCCTATATTTTCAAAGCCAGTATTATTCACCTTATGATGGAGTGTATTCTCCAGCAACAGGAGCATTGGTTGGTTATTTAAGTGCTCTTCCGGGTTGTGTGGATTGTAAATACCGGGGGGCTTCACTTACCAAGCCGCCCTATTGGTAGTCGATAATTTGTATTATTAAACGGTTCAAATAAATCATGATCAAAAAAAGTTTCTGCTGGCACCTTTGTCTCCTTTTTCTACTAAAAGGTATTGACGGCTTTGGGCAACCAGAACTCGTCGGTAAAGAAACCCATGATATAACCAGCAGTTACTCATTTGATCCCGGGGAAAGGATTTACGTACATACTGATAAGAATTTTTATCTCGCTGGTGAGATCGTTTGGTTCAAAGCCTATTGCATTGACAATAACCGGGCTTCCGGTTTCAGTAAGATAGCTTATGTTGAAATCATGGATCGGGGCAACAAACCTGTATTGCAGGCCAAAATCGCTTTAGACAGCAATGGCGGTAATGGTTCATTCTACCTGCCGCTGACATTAAGTTCCGATCATTATACGTTGAGAGCTTATACAAACTGGATGAAGAATGCTGGCAGCGCTTCTTTTTTTGAAAAACCGATAAGCATTGTTAATACAACGAGAGCGCCGCAGGTAAAAAGTTCTCAGGCAGCCCCTGGCCCCTATGTCGATTTCTTCCCGGAAGGCGGACAACTGGTAGAAGGTATAGAGGGGCGGGTTGCATTTCGCATCGCCGGTAATAATGGTATAGGATTGGATGCAAAAGGAATCCTCGTTGATAATATAGGGGATACTATCCTGCAGTTCGCACCCTACCGGTTTGGGATAGGACAGTTTACGTTTACTCCGGCTATTGGTAAAAATTACAAGGCGATCATTTTATTACCCGGTGGAAAATTGTTCGAACAGCCCCTGCCTGTTGCGGAAAAAAATGGTTACGTGATGAATGTTATTAGCGAAGAAGGCGGCCGGTTAAAAATAAAAATAAATGCCAGGATACAGGCTGCACAAAACGGAGAGACCCTGCTTTTACTGGTGCATAGCCGTAATGGTGTCCGGATTTCGCGGGAACATAATATTACTTATGGCAGCGAATCGGTTATCTATACCGACAGATCACAGTTAACGCCAGGGATCAATTATATCACCGTGTTCAACAAGGACAAGCAACCCGTTTGTGAAAGACTGGTATTTGTGAGGCCCACACATTCTATAACAGCAGAACTGAATAGCGATAAAACCGCTTATAAAACCAGGGAGGCTGTTGGTCTTGTCGTTTCTTTACCGCAAACTCCTGTTGATATTGTGAATTGTTCTATTTCTGTATTCCAGGTCGATTCACTGCAGGATGTGAATGG
>VBAT01000014.1:49019-63225 GCA_005884665.1 Bacteroidota bacterium | reverse complement strand
TGCCCGCATATCTTTCCCTTTTCTCCGAGTTGAGAGGAACGGTAGAGTCACCGGCTTATTATTTTTCAAATGAGCCCGGTGTTGAGCAGGCAACGGATAATTTATTGCTGACCTATGGGTGGCGGCGCTTTCGTGGTGCGGTTGAAAGCGGCAATGCAAAAACGTCAATAAGGTTCATGCCCGAATACAATGGCCACATCATTTCAGGCAGGGTTGTCAATATTACTACAGGCAAAGCTGTTGCTGAAGCCGATTGTTCATTGACAGTACCTTCTTCACCTTTTGGGTTTTATGTATCCCGAAGTGACAGCACCGGCGTAGTAAAGTTTGAAGTGAAGAATTATTATGGACCGGGCGATATTATTGCGCAGGTCGATGCACCCAACAAAAATAATTACCGGGTAGATTTTTATAGCCCTTTTGCAGATGAACCTTCTTCTTTTATACTGCCGGCATTTTCACTGCCCGCCAGCTATGAAGATATCCTTTTGCAAAAAAGTATCGCCATGCAGGCGCAGAACATCTATAAAGGGGATAGCATTCGGAGGTTCAGTTTGCCGCAACTGCACAACAACTATCCGTTTTATGGCCGGCCGGAGATAAGCTATCAATTGGATGATTATAAACGCTTCACGACAATGGAAGAAGTGTTGCGGGAATATGTCACTCCTGTAAATGTCACGTTGAGAGATGCAAAATTACATCTCAGCATTTTTGATGAGTTTACACGCGAGGTGTACCACGACAACATACTTGTACTGCTTGACGGAGTTCCACTCGCTGATTATAACAAGATATTTTCTTATGATCCGCTTAAAGTAAAAAAGCTGGACGTAATACCCAGGCGATATATATATGAGTCTCGCTATTTTTCGGGAATAGCAAGTTTTGAAACCTATGATGGCAAATTTGATGGATTCCATCTCGATAGTGCACTCGTGGCAGTAGATTATGAGGGATTGCAACTGCAAAGAGAATTTTATTCGCCACGATACGATATAAACTCCACGCAGACGAGAATACCGGATCTGCGGACAACGCTTTTCTGGCAACCGCAATTGGTGGCAGAAACATCTAAAAAGACAATGAGCCGGTTTTATACTTCCGATCAAAAAGGAAAATTCATTGTTGTATTGGAAGGCATCAGCAAAAAGGGAGAACCGGTATTCGCAACCAGTTCGTTCCAGGTCGAGTAAGTTATTATCTTAAGTCACCGGCCGGCTCATGATCATCGTAAATGTCCCGCATTTTTTTTAGTTCGTCTTTCAATAGTTTTATTGATCCCTGGTATTTTACAGAATTAACGACATTATGTTGTTCCAGCGGATCGGCTTTCAGGTCATAAAACTCCCATTCATTTACCGTGTAAAAATAAATGAGCTTGTACCAATCGCTTCGCACTGCCAGGTGAGGAAGGACAGTATGGTCTTTTGAAAATTCGTAGTAATGATAGTAGAGATATTTCCTGGGAAGAGTTGTTTGTTTACCCGTGAGCAGGGATTTAATGCTGATGCCCTGCATTGAAGAAGGAATGGCGTTACCCGTAATGTCAAGGATGGTGGGAGCATAATCTATATTCTGCACCAACGTATTATTTACCGAATTCGGTTTGATATGACCCGGCCACCTTATCAGTAGGGGCGTTTGCATCGAAACATCATAGGCAAACCGTTTATCGAACCAACCGTTTTCACCCAGGTAAAATCCCTGGTCGCTTGTATAAATGACAACTGTATTATTCTTCAGGCCATTTCGGTCGAGATAATCGAGTATTCGTCCGACGCTTTCATCGACGGAAGCTACGCAGGCAAGATAGTCCTGCATATACCACTGGTATTTGTATTTCAGGAGTTCTTTGCCTGACAATTTTTTATCGCGGACAAGTTTACCCCGCTCGGCATAAATTTCTTTGAAGCGTTCACGCTGGTCATCTGGCATTCTCCGCATGATCGCGTTGTATGTAGCGATATCAGCCGCATCCGGTTTTAATTCTGGTATGTCCAGGACATATTGAGGATCGACTTTCAGATCGCCGCATAATGTCATAACGGTTAAAATACTCATCGTTTGTGTGCGCCACGCGCTGCCCCGACCTGCAGTATCATTGTATAGTGTAGGAGGCTCAGGGAATGTTTTTGTATGAAATTTTTCGAGCCATTTTAAAGCCGGAACAAAATTTCGATGAGGTGCTTTGTGATGAAACAGTAGAACAAACGGTTTGGTCCTGTCCCGTTTGTCAAGCCAACCGATAGCATCATCCGTGAGCACTTCGGTTGCATAACCCTTTTCGGTAATAGTATCGCCGGCCATAGTTATCATGCGTGGGTCATAATAGATGCCCTGGCCGGGTAATATCTTCCAGTATTCAAAGCCGGTTGGATAAGAATGAAGATGCCATTTTCCGATGATAGCGGTTTGATACCCCGCCCTGCTAAGCAAATGTGCAATGGTAATCTTTGAAGAATCAAACCTGGTGAAATTATCTTTCACCCCGTTTTTATGTGAATGTTGACCGGTAAGCAATGTTGCTCTTGCGGGAGAGCAAATGGAATTACCGACAAAAGCTTTGTTGAATTTCATTCCCTCCTTTGCCAGCCTGTCAATATTGGGTGTCGAAATAAATTTTTTGTTGTAGGCGCTAATGGCATCGTTATCATGATCGTCACTCATGATGTAGATGACGTTTGGTTTTTGCTGGGAATAAACAAGATTTCCGAAACATAAGAATACAAATAGTAGTCGCATGTCATGAAGGTAGGGAATAAAGAATGATGGAAAAGTAGTCAGTGCCCCAATTTAATAAAACTGTCGCCATTAACATAATAAGGTTGCCACGTATACCTTGTATCCGTACCGGGCTCTTGCACACTTTGCGATAGTTCTTGTATCGCAAAAGGACGCCAAGAACCGTAAGGATCGCAAAGTCTCTAAAGGTATCCGTGGCCAAATTTTCAAATCCGATAGCTATCAGATGATACACTGTCGAAAAGTAGTCATGATTATGGCAAATATCTGTTTAGCAGGTTAATCAGGTCGGTTAAATTTGTGCATAAAATCGATAATATGGAATTCGGGAAAGTACCGGAAGAAGAATTGAATAAGGTTGATTTTAGCTTGCCAAAAGAACCAGGGGAAAATAAAGCGATAATAAGCGGCAAACCGTTCGCCGGATCTAAGGTTTACCTGGGCTGTGCCAAATGGGGCCGATTGGAATGGGTAGGAAAGATCTACCCGCCCAGGACAAGAGAAAAGGATTTTTTAAAGCATTATGTTGAACACTATAATGCCATCGAACTAAATGCTACTCATTACAAGATATACGGCGAAAAGGGCACCCGCAACTGGGCGGAAAAAGCTCGCGGTAAAGATTTCCGGTTTTGTCCCAAGATGTTCCAGGGGATAACACACCGTGGAAGCCTGAAGGGAAAAGATTTTCTTACCAATGAATTTTTCAGGGGTATAATGGGGTTTGGCGAATATCTTGGTCCCATCTTTATACAGGTCAGCGATACATTTTCGCCAAAAAGAAAAGCAGAGCTATTCACTTATCTTGATTCATTACCAAAAGATCTACAATTTTTTTTAGAAGTCCGCCATCCCGACTGGTTTGGCAAAGAGAAAGAGCGGGAAGACATGTTCGGTTTTTTACGTGATCATAACATGGGTGCTATCATTACGGATACGGCCGGTCGCAGGGATTGTGCGCATATGCGCCTTACTGTTCCCAGGGCCTTTATCCGGTACGTAGGCAATAGCCTGCATCCTTCGGATTATACAAGAATGGATGCCTGGGTTCAACGAATGAAATACTGGCTTGACAATGGTCTGCAGGAATTATATTTTTTTATGCATATGCATGATGAAGCTGACTCGCCTGAGTTGACCATTTATCTTGTAGACAAGATGAATAAGGAATGCGGGTTAAATTTGATTAAGCCGAAATTTGTTGAAGCCGGGCCGGCTGTGGCTAAAAAATCGAAAGGCTTATTTGATTAGTTATGCGAATATGTATTGATCTGTCACATGAGCCTGGTTTGTTAGGGTTGATCTAATCATCGGCACGGCGCCGTTTTTTTCTATTTATTTCTCGTGTTCTTCCCATGGTTCGTTCTTTTCGGCGAGGGATATTTGCAATCATATTTATAATGTTAAACAAAGTCCGGACTTTCAAACGATTTGTATCCGTGAGAATTGAATTTGACTAATTTCCAAAACTGTCGCTTACGTATTTAGATTAAACAATACTGATTGCGTAGTGATGATTGTCTATTGCTTGTTCTTAAGCGATAGACGGTGGTGGCGGAGGGGGAGGGACGGTCCTGGGGAGGGCCCAAAGGGCTGATGCTATGTATCAACACTAAAATCACAATTAGACTGCGTTAGCTCAGTTATTACAGTGAGAAGATCCGTGGTAACTTGCTAAATTCGAATCCCATGAATTAAATTAATGCACCTCAAAAAGCTCCTCCCATCTCGTAGTATATCTCGGACTCCTCAACTCCATTCTCATTTTCCAGTCTCTTGTCATACCGCTGGCTGCAAACTTTAATACATCATCCCTTTGACTGAAATTGACATTATCGATCATATCCATCAACTTGCGCTCACAATTCTTCGTCTCCGAAAAAAATAGATTCCCCTGGATCGATTCATCCGGCACAATACCACTGAGCATCACACCGGCTTTTTTATACAAAGTGCCCTTCTCATACAATGTATCAACCATCGAAACAGCAGGTTTGATAAGCTCATTAGTAAAGGAAGTAGCAGTGGGAAGGATAATGTGTTTTGTCAGCATTCCGCTTTGACCCCGATCCCGGAAATTTATCGTATGATTCTGGTCTTTGGCTACCACAAAGATGCTGATCACCCTGGCTGCTCCATGCTGTCTCCTTAGTTTTTCAGCCGCCCTGGAAGTGTAGGTCGCGATAGCTTCCTTGATAGAGGCAATATCGCCGACAGGACTTCCAAACATCCTCGTGGTAGCAATCATTTTCTTCGTCACCAGTTCTTCTTCCATTTCTTTGGAAGGTTTTCCTTTCAATTCCCTAATGAGCCTTGTCCCAGTTACACCTCCCAGGTAAGTAGTAGCAAACTCCTCGCTCACATTCCTAAGCTGCAGAGCATCATAGATGCCCCAGTCTTCTTTTAGTTTTCTTGCATACTGGTAGCCCACACCCCAAATATCGCCTACCGGTGTTATCCGCAGGGCATCAATTATTTTTTCTTCACTGTCCAGTACCATTACACAACCCGTTTGTTCTTTATTTTTCTTGGATAAACGGTTGGCTAGTTTCGCGAGCACCTTCGTCGGCGCTACTCCTACGGATACGTTAATACCCGTCCATTGCTCAACGGTTTCCCTGATTTCCCGGCCGATCCCTTCCAGTTCATTTTCCCGGAACATAGTAAGATCAATAAACGCTTCATCTACCGAATATACTTCCACGTTCTTTTTTCCCAGCATACTCCGTAAGGTTTCCATTACTCTCCAGCTCAGGTCACCGTACAAATTATAATTGGACGAAAAAACAGAGATGTTATGTTTTTCTATGAGTGGCCTGGCCATGAAATAAGGACCGGCCATTTCCACACCCAGCTTCTTGGCCTCATCGCTGCGGGAGATAATGCAACCGTCGTTGTTACTCAATACCACAACTGGACTATCGCTCAATTGAGGTTTGAACAATCGTTCACAAGAACAGTAAAAGTTGTTGCAATCGACGATCGCTTTCATATTCTTGAATTAATCCCGCAGCCTAAGGAATAGGCTTATCTACCCGGGTTTTATTTGCAAAAGCTGCCAGTACAGGCTCTACAATATGTATTACACAGGTCACCACGCCCCAGGGAACATATTGCATAAATTCAGTTACCTCGATAATAGGATAGCGTTTATTTTCAGGTTGTAAAAAAGTTTTATTGAAAGTTTTCAGCAATCTCCGGATTAATAATTCACCGTCGAGAGCGCCCACCACTATCTTACCGCTTGTCGCTTTCAGGCTTCGGTCCACTATTAATACATCGCCTTCGCTTATCCCGGCGTCCTGCATCGCGTCACCCTTCATACGAAAGAAAAAAGTAGCCGGCTTGTTCATGATCAGCTGTTCATTCAGATCAACTCCACGCTCCATATAATCATCAGCCGCTGCGCCAAAACCGGTAGCGTTAGCTGTTCTCACCTGCTGCTGGGTAAATTGCCTGGAACCCTTGTAGGAAGCCCCGAAAAAATCTTCTTCCATAAAAAAATATTTTAGAAAAATAATTTGAGATACTAATTTTTTTAGTAAATTTATGCTAAGAAATTACAGCGACAAAGATTTTTGCATGAAAAATTTTTCGACAAACGGTCCCATCTACTATTTGCCCCCAGGGCTGTTTGAATACCTGCTTGTCGTCTCTCCCGGGAAGGAGGTATATGATAAGGTAATTGAGGAAAAAAGGCATTTCTCCCGCAACTATAATCAACAGGTAGCTGTTAAAACTAAACCGCATATTACTATCTCCTGTTTTTTAGCATGGGATAGCATGGAGGATACGATTGTGCGGTGGCTACAGCGGATAGCCAGTGAACAAAAATGCTTCCACGTCACGCTGAACAACTATAGCGGAATTCCCTCTCATACTATTTACCTGAGAATACAGGATTCTTCAGCAATTGATGAGTTAAAGACAAGGGTCAAAATCATCGCTCCTTACATAAAGGAAAAAGATTGTGCCCCTTCCCGGCCGATCAATTATCCACACCTGAGTATAGCTCCTCATCTGCCGGCAGGAGTATATGAAACGGCTATAAAAGATTATTCGGAAAAAGAATTCCATGCCTCTTTTAAGGTGAATGAACTGGTGCTGCTTAAAAGAAAACATCAATACGATATCTGCAGCGAGGCTGCTGTATTTCGCCTGCAAACTGGCGAGCTTAACAATTAAAACGATGTCTATGAACCCTGAGATTAAAGATTTTTTGCCGGGCTATAAAGTCAACGAGTATTTACTGGTATTGAGTCTTCCTAAAGATTTATGGGAGAAGGTCAGGAAAATCAAAGAGGAATTTGCAGAAAAATTCCAATCCGATCATGCCCGCTGGGGAAGACCCCATATTACCCTGGCCAATTTTGTTCAATACGCCATGATGGAAGAGCGGATTGTTAACCGTCTTCGCAATGTGGCGATGGGACATTATCCTTTTAAGATCGAATTAAAAGATTTCGGCAGTTTTCCTGCGCATACTATTTATATAAACGTGACTTCAAAAATACCTGTTCAAAGCCTGGTAAAATCAATAAGGACGGAAACACAACGATTGATGAAACTGAATGATGAAAATAAACCTCATTTCATCATGGAGCCGCACCTGACCATCGCGAGGAAGCTGCAACCCTGGCAATACGAAAAAGGATGGTTGGAATACAGTAACAGGAATTTTTCAGGACGTTTTATTGCCGATTCAATGGTATTATTAAAAAGACCTGTGGCTGATACCATCGAACAGCGGGCAAAATATCAAACTATAAATCGATTTGAATTTCAGAATATGCCTGTGACTACGAAACAGGGTGAATTGTTCGGCTGAAATGGAAGCCTTGCCTGGCAACAGGCAAAAAGTGAGATGGGGAATGTGCAGGAAAAGGAGAATAAAGAGAAGATTTTTGTGAAAAGGAATAAGTGATTGCTCTTTGTTCTCCTTTTATTTTTTTATTGATTTGAAAGGAGGAACGTGATGTCTGAAAAACTGAAACAGGATCATTTCAGGGTGAGTCCTAAAAAACATGAAACGGATCCGGAGCAAAACGAAGGGTCAAATAGTAATAAACCCGATCAGTACCATACAGGTCGGGGAGCCCAGTTCAATACAAAGAACCGTTTCCTGAAAGATGAACGGACCCGTGAACACATCGAAGGTATTGATGATTGGAGCGAAGACAATTCGCCCACGCAATACCTGGAGCAAGAGTCGAAATCCATCGTTAACAAGGTGGATAACCCCGATGTCGGCATGATGTATAGCATGAATCCTTATGCCGGCTGCGAACATGGTTGTATTTATTGCTATGCAAGGAACGTGCATGAATACTGGGGCTATAGCGCGGGACTGGATTTTGAAAGAAAGATCATCGTAAAAAAGAATGCTCCTCAATTATTGCGGAAATTCCTGATGCATCCTAAATGGGATGCAACCCCAATCATGCTCAGTGGTAATACAGATTGTTACCAACCTGCCGAACAAACCTATCGGCTGACAAGAGGTTTGCTGGAAGTTTGCAATGAATTCAACCAGCCAGTAGGTATACTAACAAAAAATTCATGGATACTCAGGGATAAAGATGTATTGCAGGAAATGGGCAAAAAAAGGCTGGTTTCTGCCATGGTATCCATTACTTCCTTTAATGAGGACCTTAGGAGAGTTATGGAACCGCGCACCACTACAGCCAAACAAAAATTAAAAGTAATAAATGAATTGAGCTCCGCAGGTGTTCGCATGGGTGTTATGATGGGTCCAATGATACCAGGCTTGAATGAACACGAAATGCAAAGAATAATGAAAGAAGCCAGGGATAATGGCGCGACCTTCACCGCTTATACTTTTATAAGATTGAATGGGGCCATTAAGTTTTTATTTCATGACTGGTTATATAAAAATTTCCCCGATCGAGCTGATAAAGTATGGCATCTTTTGGAACAATCGCATGATGGCAAAGTGAATGACTCCCGGTGGGGTGTAAGAATGCGAGGCGAAGGACCCATTGCAAAAATGGTGGCACAGCAGTATAAAAAATATGGAAAGCTCTATGGTATGAACGCGGAAGAATGGCACCTGGACACAAGTATATTCAGGAGACCAGGAGAACAGGGAAAATTATTTTGACAATTGTCTAATCTAACAACAAATCCCTTGTTGAGTCCGTAAAACTAATTTCATTCTAATATTTTTCCCAATAGCAACCCGCTTACTTAACGTCTAAACATCGACAACAGTACCCCTGTATAAACCCATGATGCAATGATCGTTCAATTTTGCGGATTGTCCGGGTCAGGTAAAACAACCCTGGCAAGGGCTGTGGAATCGAAGCTTGACAAACTTGTGCCCATCGAGGTCATTGATGGAGACGAATATCGTGAGACATTGTGTAAAGGGCTTGGATTTGCCAAAGAAGACCGCTTCGAAAATATGCGTAGAATGGCTTTTGTTGCCGGTAAGCTGGCAAAACATGGAATTATCCCGATCATTTGCGCTATTAACCCCTACCAGGAAATGCGGAACGAAGTTTCAGGAAGATATCCAAACGTTAAAACAATTTACATCGATTGTCGACTGGGGACTTTAAAACAAAGAGACACGAAAGGTCTTTATGCCAGGGCTGAATTACCAAACGATCATCCCTGTAAACTGGGAAACCTTACGGGTATATCTGACCCGTTTGATGTTCCGGCCCAACCTGATCTTCATATCAACACGAGCTTGCACACAATAGAAGAATGCACAGATAAGATCGGCCATTTTATTTTACAATATATCGCCCCGGTCAGGATCATACAGCATAATTCCAGGGATTACTACTACAGGTCTGTTTACAGGTAATTAAAATTGAATTCATGAGCCCAAAGGTTCTCATAATAACCGGTATGCACCGGTCAGGCACCTCTGTGATTACACAATGGCTAAGGCGTTGCGGTTTGCCAGTCGGGGAAAGGCTGGAACCTGCGGGTATCGGCAATGCAGATGGCCATTTTGAAGATGCTGATTTCCTGGAGATACATCAACAATTTTTAAAAGCAAGAAAAATACCCTCGTCCGGATTTACAAGCAGCCCTTTCAGAAGTTTGACGCCCTTGGAAAAAGAACCGCTCGTTTCGCTGCTTGTCGAAAAAAACGATCAACATGAACAGTGGGGCTGGAAGGAGCCTCGCACCTGCCTTTTTCTAGATGTATATAAAGAGCTAATACCATCCGCGTTTTATCTCGTGGTCGTCAGGGATTACAAAGCAACTGTCAATTCCATGTTGCAAAGAGAATATGCAACCCATTCTCGAAAATTGCGATCAAAAAAAGGTTTATCTAAATTAAAATGGCTGCTGTTTAAAAATAAAAGCCGGCAACAATTATCCAGGAAGTATGCCGGTGAATACCTTGAGATCTGGATACATTATTACGAATGTATCATGACTCACATTCTTTCATTGCCTCCTGAGAAATACATGTTCATACGATTTACCTTCCTTGTTGGAAACGATAAAAGGGTCTTCAGCTGCCTAAAGGATGAGTGGCAATTCAGCCTGGATTATTCTCCATTTGCCAGTGTGTTTAAACAAAGCCTGTTAAGCGAAGTTGAAGACATTGAACAATACATCAGGAATAAAACATTGCTGGAAAAGGCAAAAAAAATTGACCGTTTGATTGCTCAAATGCTGGACGAATAAAAGATTGTCCAGGATAAACCGGCTATATTCTTACAGGTATTTTTTAATCTCTTCGACCAATTCCGTCTTCGTGATTGGCACACCCATGATCTTATTGTACCCGTTTGCATCCACAAAATAAACATCCCGGATAATCTTGATCAGTTGACCATTATTGATTTCAGGTATTAAAACCTTTTCGTAGTTCTTTATTATGTCCCCCAGGTTCCTCGGAAACGGTCTCAGGTAACGCAGATGGGCGTGAGCCACTGGCTGACCTTTTCTCACATATTCTGCTACTGCCGATTTGATAGCGCCATAAGTAGAACCCCATCCCAACACCAATACCTTTCCTTTTTCCGGGCCGTTATCAATTTTTTGCTCAGGAATATAATTTGCAATCTTGTCAACCTTATCCTGCCGGATCTTTACCATCAATTGGTGGTTCTCGGGATCATAACTGACATTACCGGTGATATTTTGTTTTTCCAAACCACCAATCCGGTGTTCCAGTCCCGCAGTGCCTGGAACCGCCCATGGCCTGACCAGTTTTTCATCACGGAGATAAGGCTGAAATTTTTCCTCTCCTTCATCCAGTTTCGTTTTAAAACTTACAGTTATTGCAGGCAGATCTTTAGTTTGGGGAAATCGCCATGGCTCAGCGCCATTAGCTATATAGCCATCGCTTAAGAATATCACGGGAGTCATATGTTGCACCGCGACACGAACAGCTTCATACACGGCATCAAAACAATCAGCAGGCGTAGAAGCGGAGATCACAGGCATAGGACTTTCGCCATTTCTTCCGTAGTAAGCCTGGAGCAGGTCACTTTGTTCAGTCTTGGTAGGTAATCCCGTAGATGGTCCGCCGCGCTGAATATCGATAATGAGCAACGGGATCTCGAGCATCATTGCTAAACCCATTGCTTCAGCTTTCAAGGCCATCCCGGGACCAGAAGTAGTAGTCACCCCCAATGAACCGCCGTAGGCCGCACCAATCGCAGACGTAATGGCTGCAATTTCATCCTCAGCCTGGAAGGTTTTTACTCCGAAGTTTTTATGGCGGGCCAGCTCATGTAATATATCCGAAGCTGGCGTGATCGGGTATGATCCAAGGAAAAGCGGCAACCCACTTGTTTGCGAAGCCGCGATCAGGCCATATGCCAATGCCTGGTTGCCCATTACGGACCGGTATGCTCCCGGCGGCATTTTTGCTTTTTCAACTTTATAGGTAGTACTGAAAATTTCAGTCGTATCTCCAAAATTGTAACCGGCCTGAAGCACCTTGAGGTTACTTTCCAGTATCTCCGGCTTTTTCGAAAATTTGTCCTTGAGAAAAGCTATCGTGTTATCCATATCCCGACCATACATAAAGTAGAGAAAACCCAGAACGAACATATTTTTGGCCCTGTCCTTTTCCTTCATTCCCATGGTTATATCCTTCAATGCTTCCCTGGTCATCTTGGTAACATCCATTTTTATCACTTCATAATTATCCAGGCTGTTATTTTCCAGTGGATTTTCGCCATCGGGATAGTTAGCCAGGCGGAGATTCTTTGCATCAAAGCCATCTGTATTGGCAATGATCTTCCCTCCTTTTTTTAACCCGGTCAGGTTTGTTTTCAATGCTGCAGCGTTCATGGCCACCAATACATCGCAGGCATCACCTGGCGTGTATACCCTGTCTGATGAAAATCGTAACTGAAAACCGCTGACGCCTGGTAAAGTACCCTGGGGCGCCCTGATCTCAGCAGGGAAATCGGGAAAGGTGGAAAGATCGATACCCAACATAGCCGTGTTATTGGTAAACTGTGTACCTGTTAATTGCATACCGTCGCCGCTATCTCCGGCGAACTTGATCACGACGTCATTTAATACTTCAAGTTTGCGAGCCATCGTTGTTATGGTGTTTTAAGTTTTGCAATTTACAACAGTTTCGGCAGTTGCGAGGTTAGTTGTAAGTTATAAGTTGTAAGCCCGCCGGCAGGCACGTTTTAAGTATGACTGGCGAATAAGAACTGCTGCAGGTGTTAACGCTTGTCTAAATGATAACATTTAAAACTTCAACTGATCACGCCTGACACCTGGTACGTGACATCCGGCAACTAATCATTCACCATTCACCAATTTTTAACTACGGAAATTTGTTTAGCCCTCCTCAGCAATCATAAATTCATTGTCTAAACAAACAACCCCCCAAATTTATGTATTACGCAGATCCAGCCGACGAAGGTGAGCCTTCCAGCGGCTTTTTTAATTTTGTTGCCATCCTCTTTCTTTCCATTCTACTGTTTTCCTGCCACCGCCCTGCTGCAAAAGAAATAACAGCAAACTTTACTTCAGAGCCGGACACCGTAAAAGTCCAGGTGGCAAAGCCGCAACCCACTGCCCCGCCAAAGCCAGTAAAAAAGAAAAAAAAGATCTACCTGACTTTTGACGATGGTCCGAACAAAGGAACCAGGAATGTACTTGATATTGTGCAACAGGAAAATATCCCTGTCACCTTTTTCATCGTAGGTGAACATGTTTTTGCCAGCATAGGTCAAACCCAGGTCTGGGACAGCCTGAAAATGGCCACGAATATCGAACTGTGCAATCACAGTTTTACCCATGCCCATAATCGCTATAGCAAATTTTATAAAGACCCGGAAACAGTAGTAAAGGATATGGAAAAAACAAAGGAGTCTTTATTACCAGAGAATAACATTGTTAGAGCGCCCGGGCGGAACAGCTGGCGAATCGACAGTCTTCATTTCACCGACATCAAAAAAAGTAAAAAAGCAATGGATTCATTGCAGAAAGCAGGCTTTGTCGTATTTGGCTGGGACCTTGAATGGCACTACGATCCAAAGACCCTTGCCCTGAAAAACACTGCCGACGAATTGTTGAACCAGATAGATAGCGTCTTCAATAATGATAAAACAAAAACCAGGGATAACATGGTATTGCTGGCTCATGACCAGGTCTATCAAAAAAGCGCGGATTCTCTCCAGCTCAGGGAGTTTATCCAGAAGTTGAAAAAGAAAGACGAGTATGAACTGGCCCTCGCGAGCAGCTATCCCGGCATTTTGAAATAGAATTATGAATTTAACACTGTGAATCGTGAATACGATACCAACTTATAACAATGGAAACCGCTCCAGAGGGGCGGTTTATTCATAATTCTTAATTCATAAATTACTCTCTTCCATCAAAGAGGTTCCCCAATCCACCCAGAATGCTGCCTTCTTCCTTCCGGTGATATGTGCCATATTCAACTATTCTTCCCGCCAGCCTGCTGATCGGTAAAGATTGTATCCACACTCTTCCCGGACCCTGCAACCTGGCAAAGAACAAACCCTCACCACCAAACAGCCAGTTTTTGACACCCCTGACAAACTCGATATCAAAATCAATAGTAGGCGTGTAGGCAACTACGCATCCGGTATCCACCTTTAATACTTCGCCAGGCACCAATATCTTTTCAATCACATATCCGCCTGCATGCATAAATGCCATTCCATCACCGTCTATTTTTTCCATGATAAACCCTTCGCCGCCAAAGATTCCAGTACCCAATTTTCGTTGAAAAAATATGCCCACACTGACACCCTTCGCCGCGCATAAAAAAGCATCTTTCTGTGCAATGATCGTTCCTCCCAACTCTTGCAGATCCATCGGGATTATCTTGCCAGTATAAGGAGCCGCGAAGCTGACTTTCTTTTTCCCCTGGCCGGCATTGGTAAATGCCGTCATAAACAAACTTTCACCAGTAAGTACACGTTTGCCTGCAGACATTAGTTTTCCTAAAAGCCCGGTGGGCTGTTGC
>VBAT01000014.1:6573-48982 GCA_005884665.1 Bacteroidota bacterium | reverse complement strand
CATCATGGCGCCGCTCTCCGCGACAGCGGTCTCATTTGGGTCCAGTTCAATTTCTACAAATTGCAATTCTTCACCATAGATCTTGTAGTCGATTTCGTGGTTGGTCCGTGTTGTGTAGCTCATGGCAA
The DNA here is from genome assembly GCA_005884665.1 of Bacteroidota bacterium. Taxonomy (GTDB): domain Bacteria; phylum Bacteroidota; class Bacteroidia; order Chitinophagales; family Chitinophagaceae; genus VBAT01. Next base: position 48,854 of record VBAT01000014.1, on the reverse strand, counting down.
AAATTTTTTTTCAAAGTTAGAAAAGACAGGCTCTGCGTGGACGTCTAATCGGTGAACGGCATTTTTTTTATGCCCGGTTACCTTATCTTCATACTGCTCACATTAAAAATCAAAATTTCTTTTATGAAACAAAAATTGCTGCTTATGTCCGGTTTATCCGTCTTCTTAGCCGGGGTGGTATCCGGGCAGGCTAAACTGGTTGAAAAAGTCACCAAACAAGGAAATGAGATTGTTATACCTTATGAAAAATATGTATTTCCCAATGGCTTGACCCTGATTGTACACGAAGATCATAGCGACCCCGTGGTGCACGTGGATGTCACCTACCACGTCGGTTCCGCGCGGGAAGAGATCGGTAAATCCGGATTTGCCCACTTCTTCGAGCACATGATGTTCCAGGGCAGCGACCACGTAAAAGACGAACAGCATTTTAAAATCGTAAGTGATGCGGGAGGAACGCTGAACGGTAGCACTAACCGGGATCGCACCAACTATTATGAAACCATCCCAAGCAATCAACTGGAAAAAGCGATCTGGTTGGAAGCCGACCGGATGGGCTTCCTGCTAGATTCCGTAACCCAGCGAAAATTCGAAATCCAAAGGGCAACTGTAAAAAATGAAAGAGGCCAGAACTATGACAATCGCCCTTATGGTTTGTCCAGCGAGTATTCAGCCAAGAACTTATATCCTTACGGTCATCCTTATTCATGGCTAACGATTGGTTATATCGAAGAGCTGAATAAAGTCGCTGTAGACGATCTTAAGAATTTCTTTTTACGCTGGTACGGACCTAACAACGCAACGCTCACCATTGGCGGCGATGTAAAAACCGCCGATGTAGTAAAACTTGTCCAGAAATATTTTGCTCCCATCCCGCGTGGCCCTGAAGTTACCCCAGTAAAACTGGCCCCGGTTGTAATAGACAAGGACCGCTATGTTAGCTACGTCGACAACTATGCAAGGTCATCACAATTGAGGCTGGTATACCCAACCGTTCCCAATTATCATCCCGACGAAGCAGCTCTGGCCTGCCTGGCACAAGTGTTGGGCGGTGGCGGAGGATTTGGAGGTGGCCGCGGTGGACGTGGTGGTGGAGGAGGAGGTGGCGGTGGCAACCGCAATTCTGTGTTCTATCAAACGATATTAAACCCACAAAAAGCAGTACAGGCAAGCGCCAATAGTCAATTGTCGGAGTTAGCAGGTGAATTTTCCATTTCGATCACGCCTTACCAGGGCAAATCGCTGGAAGAAATGGAACAACTTATCAATGAGGCCTTTGGCGTATTTGAAAAAAGAGGTGTAACCGACGACGATGTCGAAAGATTCAAGAATGAATTTGAAAGCAGGACGATCAACGGCCTCGCCAGTGTGTCGGGGAAAGTGAGCCAGTTAGCCGCCTTTCAAACTTTTGCCGGCAACCCCAACATGATAAAAAAATTGCTGGATGAATACAGCAGGTTGACCAAGGAAGATGTTATGAAAGCTTATGAAAAGTACATCAAAGGAAAACCACATGTTATACTGAGTGTACTGGCCAAGGGTCAGGAAAACATGATCGCCAGGGACGATAACTATATAATAGACAAAACACATTATGTAGCTCCCAATTATGGCTATGAAGGATTAAAATATGTAAAAGCTAAAGACAATTTCGATCGCAGCAAGATCCCGGGCAACGGTCCCAACCCGGTAGTAAAAGTTCCGGCCTTCTGGAGAAAAGATTTTCCGAATGGAATTAAAATGATAGGTACTGAGAATACGGAGATACCGACTGTTACTATTTCAATTACCATCCCGGGTGGTCACCTGCTCCAGGCCAATCATCTTGATAAGGTCGGACTATCCAATCTTTTCGCCCGTATGATGAATGAGGATACAAAGAATTACACCGCGGAACAGTTTTCCCTGGAATTACAAAAGCTGGCCAGCTCGATAACCGTTAGCAGCGGAAAGGATGAGATCGCATTTAACATACAGTGTTTGAAAAAGAACCTTGACAAGACGCTGATACTGCTCCAGGAAAGAATGTTCAACCCGAAATTCTCCGATGAAGCTTTCCAGCGGATAAAGAGGCAAACGATGGAAGGTTTCAAACAAAGCAAATCTCAACCTGCCGCGGTGGCCAGCGATGTTATCGCGAAGATCAATTTCGGCCCCAACAATATTTTAGGAATGGATGAAGGCGGCACTGAAAACACCGTCCCTAATATCACGATTGACGATATCCAGGGTTACTACGACAATTACATCACGAATAAAGGAATGAAAGTGGTTATAGTTGGTGATGTCAAACAATCGGAGATATTACCGAAGCTTGCTTTCTTAAATAAATTGCCGAATAAGAAAGTTGAATTGCCAAACGTTGCAGCTACCCCAATGGCAAACGGGCAGTCCCAGATCTACCTGGTAGATATTCCAAAAGCGGCACAAACGGAATTCCGCGTTGGCTACAACACAGGCCTTAAATATGATGCTACTGGCGAATTTTACAGGGCCGGGCTGATGAACTTTATTTTTGGCGGATCATTCAATGGCAGGATTAACATTGATCTCCGTGAAGACAAGGGCTGGACCTATGGCGCCCGTTCTTCGTTCAATGGTGATGAATACGGAGGCGATTTTCAATTCAGCTCGGGCATCAAGGCCGAGGCTACTGATAGTGCGTTAGTCGAACTCGTAACAGATCTGAAAAAGTATTCGGATTTTGGCGCAACCGACGATGAATTGATATTTCTGAAAAACGCTATCGGTCAACGGGATGCTTTGCGATATGAAACAGGTTTCCAAAAAGCTGGTTTTATTCGTACGATTCTCGATTACAACCTCCCGGCCAATTATACCGAAATACAGCAGAAGATACTGAAAGGCATGACCAAAGCAGAGATTGATGCGCTGGCAAAAAAATATATCGATGTCACTAAATTGAACATGCTTCTGGTTGGTGATAAAGCCAAGATCCTGCCCGGACTGAAACGCCTGGGCTACCCGATCGTTGAATTGGATGTGGACGGAAAACCCGTCGAAAAGAAAGCGTTTTAAAGCAGAAATCTGAAACTATTAATTACGAGATCCGAAGACGGCTTCTTAAGCAGTTGCTGTTTTCGGATTTCGACATTTTGGCTTCGGTTTCCCGGTATTTAGAATGGCTTTTTCGGATTCCGGCATTTCCGGCTTCGGTTTTTTCGAATTTCGGACTTCCCGCCTTCGGATTTATGACAAATGGCATCCGAGTAAAACCGGATTTCCTTAATTTGCCCATCCTTCCAAAAACTATTAATATGAAACACAAACTATTACTGCTAAGTGTCTTTGCTTTATTCATACTGGTACGCGTTAATGCGCAGCCTAGCGTCGCTGGCAACGAGGCAAGGCTCGTAGAGAAAGTGGTGAAGCAGGGCAATGAACTGGTCATCCCTTACGAGAAATACATTTTACCGAATGGTCTCACCCTGATTGTGCATGAAGATCATAGTGACCCTGTAGCTCATGTTGACGTCACCTACCATGTCGGTTCCGCAAGAGAAGAGATTGGCAAATCTGGTTTTGCCCATTTTTACGAGCATATGATGTTCCAGGGCAGCGATCATGTCGGTGACGAGCAACATTTTAAGATCGTGACGGCCGCAGGTGGAACACTCAATGGAAGCACTAATACCGACCGCACCAATTATTTCCAGACTGTTCCATCCAACCAACTGGAAAAAATGATATGGCTGGAAGCAGACCGTATGGGTTTTTTGCTGGACGCGGTTACCCAAAAGAAATTTGAAGTACAGAGAGAAACAGTGAAAAATGAGCGTGGACAGAATTACGATAACCGCCCCTACGGATTGGTGTTTGAAGAAATTTCCAAAAACCTCTATCCTTATGGTCATCCTTATTCCTGGTTGACTATCGGATATATTGAAGAACTGAACCGGGTGAACGTAAATGATCTGAAAAATTTCTTTCTCCGTTGGTATGGTCCTAACAATGCCACGATAACGATCGGTGGAGATGTGAATACCGCTGAAGTGGTAAAGATGGTAGAAAAGTATTTTGGATCTATTCCGAAAGGTCCTGAAGTGAAAGATATGGAGCCGATGGTTCCCGTACTGACCAAGCATCGTTTCTCTTCCTACGTTGATAATTACGCCCGCCTGCCATTGATGGTAAGAGCGTATCCTACTGTTCCGAATTATTCAGAGGATCTGCCAGCCCTGGCCTGCCTGGCCCAGATACTTGGACAAGGAAATAATTCTGTTCTTTACCAACAACTGACCAAAAAACAACTGGCATTGCAGGCAGGTTGTTTCAACCAGCCCTTTGAGTTGTCGGGATTTATTGCCTTCCAGGTCATCCCCTTCCCGGGCAAATCACTAGCTAACATGTATTACCTCCTGGACAATGCACTGGATAGTTTTGAAGCAAGGGGAGTTACTGACGATGATATCGCAAAATTCAAAGGCGCTTACGAATCGCAATTGATAAACGGCTTGCAGAGTGTTGCCGGTAAAGTTTCTCAATTAGCAGCTTTCCAAACGCTTGCAAAAGGTAATCCCAACATGATCGGTAAGCTGATGAAGATGTATCAATCCGTAACAAAAGAAGATGTAATGAGGGTCTACAACAAATACATCAAATACAAACATTGTGTAACGATAAGCGTGTTGCCTAAGAACCAGGAAAAGCTGGCTGTTGGAGACAATAACTATAAAATAGATGAAAGCGGCTATGTCGCCCCGAATTACGGTTATGAAGGATTGGTTTATATAAAGGCCAAGGACAATTTTGACCGCAGTGTAATGCCGCCTAATGGTGCAAACCCGGTTGTGAAGGTTCCTGCGTTCTGGAGAAAAGACTGGTCCAGCGGTATAAAGATCATTGGTACAGAGAACTCCGAATTGCCGCTGGTTACCCTGAATATTAAAATCCCCGGTGGGCACCTATTAAATGCAAATGATCTTTCCAAAGCGGGTTTGGCATCCATCTTCACTGATATGATGAATGAGGATACTAAGAAATTCTCAGCTGAAGAAATAAGCCGCGAACTGCAAAAGCTGGGAAGCACCATCAATGTGTTCAGTGATAATGACAATATCTCTTTCCAGGTACAATCACAAAAGAAAAACATCGATGCAACACTAGCCTTGCTACAGGAAAGAATGTTCAATCCAAAATTCACACAGGCTGCATTCGACCGTATCAAAAAGCAAAACCTGGAAAGTTTTAAAGTTGCCAAGTCGCAGCCCGCCTCAGTAGCTTCTGATGTATATGCAAAACTGAACTATGGCCCCAACCATATTCTTGGAATAAATGCTAATGGAAATGAAGAGACCGAAAAGACTTTTACGTTAGCAGATGTGCAGTATTATTATGATAATTACATGACCTCGCAGGGAACCCAGGTAGTCATTGTCGGAGACATCTCGCAAGACGAAATACTTCCGAAGCTGTCTTTCCTGAACAACCTGCCTAATAAAAAAATTACGATCCCAACAGTAACTGCAGCACCGGCGGTAGAAAAAACAAAGATCTACCTGGTAGATGTTCCTAAAGCCGCTCAAACAGAATTCCGTGTGGGTTATGTTACCGGACTGAAATATGATGCAACCGGGGAATACTTTAAAGCCGGTTTGATGAACTATATCCTCGGTGGCGCATTCAACAGCCGCCTGAACCTCAACCTGCGTGAAGACAAAGGCTGGACTTATGGCGCCCGTAGCGGTTTTGCAGGCGGCAAACAAACAGGAGACTTTACTTTCAGTGCCGGCATCAGGGCCAATGCTACTGACAGCGCAATGATTGAAATAATGAAAGAAATGAAGAACTATGAAGAAACTGGAATTACGGAGGAAGAACTGGCATTTATGAAAAGTTCTATCGGCCAGCGTGATGCTCTTCGGTTTGAAACAGGTTTCCAGAAAGCCGGATTCATTGGTAATATCTTAGATAACAATTTGCCAGCTGACTATGTAGATCAGCAAAATAAAATTGTCGCCAGCATAACCAAAACAGAGATCGATGCCCTGGCTAAAAAATGGATAACCGAAGGCAGGATGAATGTGCTGGTAGTTGGCGACAAAGCCAAAATTCTTCCAGGCCTGCAGAAGCTCGGTTATGAAATCATCGAGCTGGACGTGGATGGAAAGCCGGTTGAAAAGAAAGCTTTTTAGAAAAAATTCGAAACTCTTATCCGACAGCTGTCGGGAACGAATCCGAAAATGGTTCCTAACCAGAAACTGTTTTCGGATTTCGGCTTTCATAAATTAGGGTTTTCCTGCCGCTTTGCACAATTTCCGTGCACCGCTTATGAATTTTGGCTTGTTTTAACAGCATTTATTTTCTTTCGGGTCATGTTCAACGTAACTTCAGTTAGGCCTTTATCTTTTCACCAATAACTACTCTGTATGAAATTCATCTTTACTCTTCTCCTGACAGCCATCTTTTTCTCCGCCAACAGTCAGCAATGGAAATTGACCGGTAACTATAGTTTTGGCGCTCCCCAGCAACAAATGGCGAAGAACATTCAACCCATTCATAGCCTGCAGTCGGGCATATTATACCAGTTACCTAAATTGAAGCAATTATCACTCGGGATAGAATTAGGCATCGGCTCCTATGCCAGGAAACGTATCGATCAAACCTTTGAGTTCTCACCAGGTGTTAGTTCCGTCGTTCCCGTCGATTATAGCAGCAACACTTTCAACGCTAGCGTACAGGCCCGGTTCGATCTGCTCAAAAACAAATATTTTATCATACCGTATATCAATGTAAAAGGCGGCGTGTACAATCTCTTCAGTACCGTATATATTGACGATCCTAATGACGAAGGCGGTTGTCATGCTCTTGAACAGAAAAATATCATCAATGACAATACGATGTACTGGAGCGCTGGTGGCGGAATACAAATAGACCCTGGCGTTTTTTGCAAAAACAGCTGTTCCAAAAACAAGGGAAAGTTCCTGTTCGATATAGGAGCTAATGTCGTCCATGGTGGCACAGTGAGCTATATTAACACAAAACACCTCGTTGATGCGCAAACAACTACGGATCCAGATGGTAAGCCGCTGGAGGTAAAATTTATCAATGTGAGCACCCAGCAGATACATGAGCATACCGTCGCCCAGGTATATACATCCCCATTACGATTGGTGGAATTCAGGGCTGGTATTGTCCTGGTCTTTTGAAATTAATAGGGAATAAAATATTAGGTTACCATTCTATTTACTCATGCGTAAATAGCGGAGTTTGTATATCATGGTAGAAAAGAAAGGTCCATTTTTCTTCCGCACCCTTCTGCCACCATGACCTTCTCAGTTCCATCGCTTTCCTGCCGTCAAAATCATACTTGGCAACAAACCTGTGTTTCATTTGCTGGAGTTGAGGAGCATCATCGCCGCCAAAGAAAACGATCTTGTTATCATCTCTTATCCAAAAAACCTGGTGAAAAGGCGAATGGGCTCCCGTAACCTCGTAGGAAACGTAATCATCAATTGAACCGGTATCGTGATCCATGAATACCACTTGTGAGGAGGTCTTCAATGTCTCCAACTCATCCGGGATAAAAGAAGGCATACCCTTCTCAAAAGCGAAATTTAATTCCCTTTCCTGCACAAAGTATTTAGCATTGGTAAAACTTAGCCTGCTACGATTACGATCTTCCGAAACTCCTCCCGCATGATCTTTATGCAAATGGGAAAGCAGTACTTTAGTGATATCTGAAGGATTGATACCTTCCTTTGCCAGGTTTTCATGTATCTGCATTTTCCCGTTTTTGGAAAATCCAAGACCGGTATCAAACAATAATACATCGTTTGAAGTAACTACGACGAAAGGCTGTATTTCGACTAGCAGGCTTCCCTTCGATCTTTCCTGCAGTTCATCTTTTGTTTCATCAAAAGGAACAAACAATTTCGTTTTATCAATGGTAAACGTGCCCTCCGAAAGCGGAACGATTTTCATTACAGCCTTTATTGATCAATAAAATAATAACAGGTGCAAGTTGCAATACAATTCTTCAATTTCCCAATTGAAAGCGGAAATCATCTCAATACCATATGCCGATCCGCATCCAGCCGGATCAATATGAACAGCATAATGGTAAATGTGAGCAGGGATGTGCCTCCATAACTGATAAAAGGGAGGGGAATGCCAATGACCGGGGCAAGACCGACCGTCATCGCCACATTAATGACAAGATGAAAGAAGATCACGGAGGCAACACCATATCCGTAACAACGGCTAAAAACACTTCGCTGTCGTTCGGAAATCGTTACTATACGGAATAGCAAGAGCATGTAAATACATAAAAGGATAAAGCAACCGATAAAGCCGAACCCTTCAGCGATGGTATCAAAAATAAAATCCGTTCGCTGCTCCGGTACAAACCCATAACGCGTCTGCGTTCCTTTCAATAGCCCTTTGCCGATAACGCCACCACTGCCTATAGCGATCTTGGACTGGCGGACATTATAGTCGGTGTCTTTTTTCTTTCCTGTCTGGCTCTCAAGTTCCTTTTTATGTGCATCCACGTACTCCTGTGGAACCTCTTTACCGATGGTGCTATAAATGCGTTCAACCTGGTAAAGCTTTAACACATGCTTAAAGACAAACGGAACACCGAAACGTTGCACGCTCACACACAGGAACCACAGGACGATAATTTTTACCAGTACCGATCTCCTGCGACTGATCTGCCGTCGCATAAAATAAGCGGTGATGATGGCCAGCGCTGTAAGAGTGAGTGCCAGCGTGTTTTTTTCCATCAGGAGTGTCGCCACCACCAGTGTGCCTGTAGCAAACCCAATGACGAGAATACCTGAAGGCAATCCTTCCCGGTACATAACAAGAAAAAAAGCGCAAAATACCAAAGCCAGCCCGGTTTCTTTCTGCATGATCGTCAGTACCGCAGGAAACAGGACCAGGCAGGCAGCGATCAACTGGGACTTCGTTCTTGAAAAATCGGTATCCGGCCTGGACAGGTATTTAGCCAGTGCAAGGGCAACGCATATCTTGCAAAACTCCGCTGGTTGAAAATTGAATGCGCCAAGCTTAATGATGGATTGTGTACCCTTAATATTGGAGTGAAAGGGAAACACAATTAATAACATGAATATCCCTACTGCATACCAGATATTGGCAGTGGCGGAAAAGAACTTACTGTCCGTTAACAGAATAAATAATCCGAGCAACAGTGCGACTGCAAAAAAATAAAGCTGTTTGCTGTAATCTGTTTTAAAATTGATAAAGGTTTGCAAAACAGGATCACCTTCCTTGTAGGTAGCACCAAATATGGCGATAAGACCCACAATAACCAGTATAAGGTATATCCAGAAGAGGCTCCAGTCAATTCCTTTTGATATAGCAGGGTCGCGCCGGTTCACTATCGTACGGATTGTATAGAAGTTTTGCGAAAATATTTTTTATCAGGAAGAAGGGCAAGCGCTGTTTCAGTCACAGGCTTATGCCCCGGTTCTTTCTCCTTCCGCAAAGGCGATCCGTGATTGATTTTTTTCTCAATAGTTATATATTTCACATACTTCTTCAGGTAAGCGCTATCATTTGTAGACTCAAACCACCTGCGAGCCCTGGTCGAATCTTCTATGAACTGTAAACGTTTTAAATAAGGTGGCATAAGGTTACTGCCAGAGATGCGTTCGAGATCTTCTTTACTTTTCGTTTGCAAGGTATCGTTCAGGTATTTCTCCAATAAGATCCTGGCTATTGGCCCCGCCCAGGTTGCACCAAACCCGGCATTCTCAACCACTACAGCGATGGCGATCTTTGGGTTTTCTCTTGGGGCAAAACAAACGAACATAGAATTATCCGCGAGTTTGATCCGTTTACCATCGATGATCCGGTAGTTCTCGGCCGTACCCGTTTTGGCACAGATGCGAATACCGGGGATCTGGACTACCCGTGCTGTACCATTGTCCACTACATCCTGCATCCCACCGATTACAGCATTGTAAGCAGTATCGGATATATGTGTAAGCACTTCGTGCTTTTGCCTGTATTTATTGAGAATGGTATCTTCCGGCGTTTCACTATCTATTTTTTCCACAAAATGCGGCGTATAGTAATATCCTTTATTCGCCACGATGCAGATAGCATTGGCCATTTGCAAAGGAGTAACCAGTAGTTTATCCTGGCCAATGCCAATAGTGACCATGGTACATGAATTCCACTGGCCCCGGTACTCTTTGTCATAGGCGGCAGTATCGGGAACATTGCCCCCATTTTCACTGGGAAGGTCTATGCCTGTCCTGCGACCGAGATCAAATGCTGTCAGGTATTCTTTCCATTTAGTAAGTCCTTTCCGTGGATTCCGGTAAGCTGGGTTATCTACCGTCAGCCGAAAAGTATTGCTGAAAAAGGAATTACAAGACCAGGCAATGGCCAGCCTAAGATTGGCCGCATGACCCGCCCAATGCTCCGTACACTTGACAGGGCGGTTGCAACCGTAGTAAGCTCCTCCGCAACCGATGCCACTGGAAGGACTTATCACGCCTTCATCCAGGGCAACCAGGGCACCCACGGGTTTATAGGTAGACCCGGGAGGATATCTTCCCATGATCGCCCTGTTTAATAAAGGACCAGCAACATCCAGCACCAGACGGCTATAGTTCTTGTTCTTTTCCGGACCCGTCAATTCATTTGGGTCAAAATCAGGACCTGAGGTCATCGCGAGTATGCCGCCTGTTTTTGGTTCGATCGCTACCACTGCTCCTACTTTGTTATTCATTAATTTTTCCGCGAGTTTCTGCAGCTCGATATCAATATAAGTTCGAAGACCACGACCGGCCACGGCGGCCGTATCGAGAATACCCTCCTTGTATTTACCAACAAGGCGACCAAGTTTGTCCTTGATATTATACTGCACTCCTCGTTGACCCATTAGAACCCTTTCATAGGTTGCTTCCAGTCCGCTTTTACCAATATAATCACCTTGCCGGTAGAAACCGCCGAAGCGTTTTACATCGTTCGGATCAACTTCATTGATATAACCCAGAATATGGGAGGCCGCATTGAACGGATAGGTCCTTACTGGCCGTTCTACCAGTTCAAACCCTGGGAATTTCCAGGCATTCTCTTCAAATCTTGCCTGCATTTGCGGAGTAAGAATGCCTTGAAAGACTGAAGGCTGAACTTTGTTTAATCTGAATATCGCTTCGTTTATTCTTTTTCTGAATTCGGAAGTGTCTATTTCAAACAGGCGGCAAAAAGTAGCCGTATCAAAATTTTTTACATCGGCGGGTGTAACCATGAGATCATACATCCGCGTGTTATTTAAAATAGCCTGGCCCCTCCGGTCATAGATAATTCCTCTTTCTGGCCAAATGATCTTGGGAGAAACAGCATTGTTCATTGCCAGCCTGTCAAATTCACTGGACATGATCTGCAGGTAAAACAAACGGGAAATGATCACCAGGAATGCAACAAGGAATATAAGACGGACTATACGGCTTCTTGATTGATTAAACACAGGCATAGATCAACACGGATATGAAAAGGAAGGAGAGTGTTATTTCCTGATACAAAATTGGGATTCAAAAATGCGGTTTCCAAATGTTACCGGAAATATATTTTGTTTTAAGAAAATTTTCTGACCTGCTGATAGTAGCCGCCCTCAACTCTTCAGCCAAACCAACGGTGAAACACCGTCGAACTACGCTGTATTGGTTCGGAATTTCATTCGACGCGGGAACAAAAGCTCCGTAGTAATGATCAGCAGCATACTGATTCCGGTAGTGGCTATGACCTTGATGATAAATGAAAGAATGCTCCCAAAAGAAAGCCATTCCAGCAGAACCATGTATGTATGGTGAAACAGGGTCAGTACGAAAGTGTAGATCAGGTAAGGCGTCCATCCCATAGCCCTCGGTGATGGTTCGCGGTAGCTGAACCCCGTTGCATCTTTAGGCGCCAGTATACCGATGATAAATGGCCGCAGGTAAGCGATCAGCACGCAGGCTGCCGCATGCAGGCCCGGCGTCATCATAAAAAAATCAAGCGTGATCCCGGTAATAAAGCCGATGACCAGTAATCCCATACGTGAAATATTAAAAGGCAGCCATAATATGAAAAGGTAATACAGGTAAGGAGCAATGAACTGGTGAAGGAAGGGTATCTTATTCAGCAGGTACACCTGGACCAAAATGAAAATGGCCAAACGGATAATATTTCTTACTAAATCACTCACTCCTTTATGATTTTCTTTTTTGTCTCTTCCAACAGTTTCTCCTGCTCGTCGTACTGTAAATTCTCTATGACAAAAACCTGCTGCAGGTCCGCAAAATTTGCGGCGGTTTTTATTTTCAGAATAAAAAAGTTAGTCGCCTGGTCCCTGCTGATCTCTGCCACCGTACCGACCATTTTACCAAAAGGTATACTGTTTGAATAAGTGCCGGTAATTATCGTATCACCTTTCACTATTGAATCGCTGACAGATATGTTATTCAGGACCAGGTATCTTGGATCCTTTCCATCCCATGAAATGCTCCCGGCGCTTTTAGTTTTCTTGACCAGCACACTGACTTTGTTCTGTACATGCAACAGGCTCATGATAACGCTAAAATTTGGGCTAACATTGATCACCCTTCCGACCAGGCTACCATCCGAATTTAAAACACTCATATTATCTTTGATTCCCTGGTTGGAACCTTTGTTGATCTGGATATAATTCTTCTCCGAATTGACAGTATTATATACTACTTCCGCCGCCCGTTCCAGGTACCGCCGATAGTGGCCCAATGTGTCGTAGGGTATCGAGTCGGTAACCAGGCGCAAACTGGTGTCTCGCTTTAGAAAATTTGAAGAAAGCAGGTTCATTAGCGAATCATTCAACTTATGGACCCGCCTGTTCTCTTCCCGCATGGTGAAAAAATCCTGTACGGTGTTATACCTGGTATTGACCCATCCTGTTATCTCATTGGCAACGCCGAGACCTTTAGCCCGGTGAAACCGGTTATAGGTAAACAGGAACCAGAGAGCTAATCCCTGGAAGACCAGGAAAGCAAGAAAAGTGAAATAGCGGCGAATGAAGAGGAAGATGTTACGCATGGCCCCTCCGATCTCCCAGAAGGATAAGTTTGCTAAGATGCATTATAATATAAGTCTCTTTACTGCAAGGTGGCAAGACCATAAATAATTTCAAATCTTCGGGAATTTTTACACCCCTCCCCTGGAGGGGCAGGGGGAGCTTTTTTATCTCATCACAAACGGATACTTGTCGTAATTTTTCAAAGCAATCCCCGTACCACGAACCACGCTTTTGAGTGGATCGTCGGCCACATGCACGGGTAACTTGATTTTTTGGCTTAATCTTTTGTCAAGACCTCTTAACAATGCTCCACCACCGGTGAGATAGAGGCCCCGGCGATAAATATCGGCTGCCAGTTCAGGAGGAGTTTGCTCCAGCGCTTTCAGGATCGCTTCTTCAATTTTAAAAATACTTTTATCCAATGCCTCGGCAATTTCCTGGTGACTAACCATGATCTGTTTAGGGATACCAGTTACCAGGTCGCGGCCATTAACGGGAATATCTTCAGGGGGATTTTCGAGATCCTTCATCGCGGCTCCTACCTGTATCTTGATTTGTTCTGCTGTACGTTCACCAATCAACAAACTATGATACCGGCGAAGCGCTTCCATGATATCCGCAGTAAACTCATCACCGGCAATGCGAATAGATTGATCGCAGACAATACCGGCCAGGGCAATAACGGTAATACCCGTGGTTCCGCCACCGATATCAATGATCATGTTACCTACCGGCTCCTCCACATCTATCCCGATTCCCAGTGCTGCGGCCATCGGTTCATGCAAAAGATAAACCTCCTTGGCACCAGCCTGCTCTGCGCTGTCACGAACAGCACGTTTTTCCACTTCTGTGATAGAGGAAGGAATACATATCATCATCCGCCAGCTGGGTGGAAACAGGGGTTTTTTGGGATAAACCAGCTTTATTAGCTCCCTTATCATCAATTCAGCTGCGTTAAAATCTGCAATCACACCATCTTTTAAGGGACGAACAGTCCGGATACTTTCATGCGTTTTTTCGTGCATCATCAATGCCCGCTTACCAACTGCCAGGACTTCTTTGGGATTATTCCGGTTGAGCGCAACTATGCTAGGCTCGTTCACGACTACTTCATCATTATGTATAATCAGTGTATTAGCAGTGCCGAGGTCAATGGCTATTTCTTGTGTAAACCAATTAAAAAGTCCCATTTTGTGCGGATTGGATTTAATGTGTGCAAAGGTGAAGGAAATAATTTGAATTAACAAGGCAACTCCGTTTAGGAGCAGCCAGCCTGCTGTTAAAAAGGCTTGGGAGATGGCGATTTGAGGTGATAAATAGTTTTAGTTCGTTATCGTGGTCTGCATTGTTTACCTAAATTCAGCTAAACCTTTTTTCGAGTAAAAAATGGAAGACACAATATTCTGCCAATAAACGATGTTGCGAGTAGTTCTATTATTGTATAAAGGAAAAAAATTATCTTCAGTCATTCCCTGGCTATGCGAATCATTACCCGAACAGTTTGGATTCTATCCATTGTCAGCCTCTTTGCAGACGTAGCGAGTGAATTATTATACCCCGTCGTTCCTGTTTACCTGAAACAAATAGGCTTTTCCGTTGCCTGGATGGGTTTGCTGGAGGGATTTGCCAACTTTACTTCGGGCATTAGCAAGGGATATTTTGGAAAACTGAGTGATGAGAAGGGGTTGCGCCTGCCTTTCGTCAAGTTGGGTTATTTTTTAAGCGCCATTGCAAAACCGATGATGGCAATGTTTGTTTATCCAATCTGGATCTTCTTTGCCAGGACCACAGACAGGTTGGGAAAAGGCGTTCGCACTGCCGCAAGGGACGCCCTGTTGTCGAAGGAAGCAACGAAAGAAACAAAAGGGAGAATTTTCGGATTCCATCGCGGAATGGACACCCTCGGCGCTACCATTGGTCCCGCTCTCGCCCTGCTATACCTGTATTTCAATCCCGGCCAGTACAAGACCATTTTTTATCTTGCCTTCATCCCTGGGCTTATCAGCGTGATGCTTATCTTTTTATTGAAAGAAAAAAAGCAACCTGCATCAACCCTGGGCAAGGGGAATTTCTTTTCCTTTTTTAAATACTATTCCATTGCCACGCCTCAATATAAAAGGGTCTTGTTCGGGCTTTTATTGTTCGCCCTGTTCAACAGTTCCGACCTTTTCCTGTTATGGAAGACCAGGGAAGTGACAGGTAGCGATACAAAAACGATCGCCGCTTATGTTTTCTATAACCTCGTTTTTGCGCTGGCTTCATATCCGCTTGGAGCATTTGCGGATCGGATTAGCTTTAAAAAAATTTACCTGGCAGGCCTTCTGTTGTTTGCAGTAGTGTATACCGGGTTTGCATTCGTTCCTTCCACTCCTGTTATTTTCTTGCTGTTTCTCATCTACGGAATCTATGCCGCGGCTACAGAAGGTATTGCAAAAGCGTGGATAACGAATATGGCTCACGAAACAAATACCGCCACTGCCATAGGTTTTTATACATCCTGTGAAAGTATTTGCACACTGGCGGCAAGTATAATTGCGGGATTGATCTGGACAAATGCGGGGAGTTTTTATACTTTTTTTACTACGGCTGTCATCGCTATTATTACAATCATTTATTTCCTCCTGAGAATCAGTCGTCAATGACAATTTTCCAGGCCGCTAAGCCGTTTAAGGTCTGTCCGTTGTTTTTTTGGCATAGAAATGGAAAGTGTGCTGGTTACAGATTATTTATTTTATTAAAATCAAATCATTTATGAGAAAAATTCTGATATCAGTTCTGGCTATTTTCTTCGTTGTGGTCACACATGCGCAAAGCGGAAGTGCTCACAGCTCCACCTACAGAACGGCATTGGGAGTTAAAATTTGGGATGGCGGAGGAATTTCGCTGAAACATTTCTTTAATGAAAAAAATGCCGGCGAGCTCATCGGCTATTTTTGGTACCGTGGCGTTCGGTTTACCGGTTTATACGAAATACATGGAGACATCAGCGGCGCTTCCGGACTGAAATGGTATGTTGGTCCTGGTGCGCATGTTGGTTTCTACAATGATAAATATGGAGGTGGCGGTGTGATTGGGATAGATGGCGTGATCGGTCTCGACTATAAGATCAACAGTGCCCCGATCAACATTTCTCTTGACTGGCAACCTTCTTTAGAATTCGGCAGTTCCCGTGGTTTTACCGGTGGCTGGGGAGGATTGGGAATACGATACACTTTTTGATAGTAATACTCACCCTTATTTTCTGTAAAACGGTATCACAATTTGTGATGCCGTTTTAGTTTTCCGTTCAGCAGGAGCATTTTTGTATATCTTGGCGAAAAATAATCGCATGAGAAAATACTTGTTTGTGTTGCTTTTCTTCGGGCTGCTTGCTTCACCGGCTTTTTCCCAGGATATTCAAAAGATCGCCGAAGAGTTTGAAAAGAAAATGAGTGATCCGAAGTCACCTTATGGCCATAACCAGGCTGCCGGGAAATACTATGATATCCGTGGTTTTAAAATGTATTGCGAAGTATACGGTGAGGGCCAGCCACTTTTAATCGTTCACGGAAATGGCGGTTCCATCAATAATTTTATTTACCAGATACCTTATTTCAGTAAAAAATATAAAGTAATTATCGCCGATAGCCGCGCCCAGGGGAAGTCGACCGACAAAGGCGATAGTCTCAGCTATGAAATGATGGCGGACGATTATGCGGCATTATTGGATGCGATGAAAATAGACTCAGCTGACGTTATCGGATGGAGCGACGGCGGTATCAACGGCTTATTGTTAGCTATACGCCACCCTGAAAAAGTAAAAAAACTGGCTACAACCGGTGCCAACCTTGTTCCGGATACAACGGCCGTGCCCCAACAAATATGGGATATGGTCAGGCCTACGCTCGCAATGCTAAAAATGAAAAAGGACAAGACAGAACAAGAAAAGAATGCTCTTAAACTGTTCGGTTTGTTATGCGAGCAACCGCATATCCCGTTAACCGACCTGAATACCATCAAATGCCCGACGCTTGTTATCGGAGGAGATCATGATGTGATCAAAGAGGAACACACTCTGCTTATTTATAAAAATATCCCGAAAGCCTACCTGTGGATATTGCCTGCTTCGGGTCATAGCACGCCGGTTGTTTACAGTGACGATTTTAATAAAGTGGTGGACCGGTTTTTCTCCACCCCTTACAGAACAATTGATGGTGAAGAAAGGTTCTTTTAGTGACAGGACTTTAATCTATCGCTGATTGTTTGCTACCAGTATCCCGGCTATTCAATCAAAAATATCTTTCTATGGGCTAAAGGCCCCCTGCAGTATCAGGTTCATTAACCGCAGCCTTAAGGCCGGGTTATAAAGTCCACACCGTTTCCAAACGGCTTTAGCCCATATTAGCATTGGAAAATCCGAGTTTCCTTTCTAATTCGGCGGGCAGGGCGGGTAATTTTCTTCGTTCGATCAAAAAGCTGTTAAGCAATGCAATGTCTTTAAAAATATAGTGCTTATCAGCGGCAGCTTTTAAATAATCTTTCCCGCTGCTGCCACCGGTTCCAATTCGCGTACCGATCATCCGGTGTACCATATTCATGTGCCGGTATCGCCATGAGCTTAGTTGCTCATCAATTTCCAGGAGGGCGTTTAGTAATTGAAAAGGCAATTGCAACATGGGATATCCGCGGTAAAGCATGATAAAAAGAGCCGCACGCGAAGCTGTTGCCGACAAAACCTGTTCACCTTCTGCCGCAGGATCGATGAATATTTTATCGAAAGCTTCCATATTGTTTCTCTCTGCTTCAGCCAGGCTATGCTGGTACTGGTAACGGTATTCAGCCCAGAAAGCAGGCATGGTACCGGTATCAGTATGAAGCACAAAATTTTTCCAGTTCTGCTCCTCTTTAAAAAATGGCATCCGTTCGAGCCAGTCATTTACCAACTCAAGCAGGGATTTGTTTTCTTCTGCAGCTTTAATGAGCTCAACATGTTCTTTTCGGAGTACAGAAGTATAATACTCCCTACCATGCCGGTGTTGAAATTTAAGGCCGAGTTTTGCCTCCAGTTCTTTGAACTGCCAGCTTTGAAAACCAGAAGCGGGGCGGAGCATATCCCTGAAATCCAGGAAATCCATCGGGGTCATGGTCTCCATGATATCGATCTGGTGAACCAATACCCGCATTATCGTCACTATCCTGTTCAACCGGTGTACAACAGTTTGCAATTCTGGTGAATTGTCGTTTAGGGCTGGCTTGCCCATTATCGTCACTATTGAATCAGCTTCATGGTGAAGTTGCTTAAACCAGAGCTCATAGGCCTGGTGAATGACAATAAAAAGCATTTCGTCGTGCGCTGGCAGCTGGTGTTTCTCGCTTTCCGGGAACTGGGCATTGAGTATCTTGTCCAGCTGGAGATAATCGTGGTAATGAACTTCACCAGGCATGTTGTAGTTTTTTGCAAAAATAAGTGAAGCCTGTTGTGTAGAAGAACCAAATCTCAAGAAGCCAAGAACCAAAAAAAACCGAATTCTTAAATCCAAATATCGAAAAGAGAACATCCGGATCACCAGGACTTATTTTTGAGTATGGTGCTTTTTTGATACTTACTTGAAAAGTGCGAAAGAAAATCAAAAATTAAAATATCTAATCAGAATGTTTCCGATGCAATTTCGAATTTCCCGTTTTTTAGTTTCGAATTTATTTGGTTCTTGTAATTTGGTTCTTGTTTCTTACACCTGTGGAGATGCCGAAGCCTTAAACTCGTACCCGATATCAGTACGATAATAGATCCCTTCGAAATGTATATTGTTCAGCACTTCCAGCGATGAGCTGACAGCGTCTTCGATATCTTCTCCGAAGGAAGTAACGCAGAATACACGACCTCCATTCGAAACGATCTTACCATTTACTTCTTTCGTACCGGCCTGGAAGACGATTGACTGCTTGCCGTATTTTTCGTCAAGCCCGGAAATTTCGAATCCTTTTTCAAATCCTGTTGGATAACCGCGGCTGACAGCCATGATCGTTGCTGCTGCTCGTTTATCCATCTTTACCTGCACTTTATCCAATTCTTTATCAGAAGCGGCTATACATATTTCAACAAGATCGTTTTCCAGTCTTGGTATCACGACTTCCGTTTCCGGATCACCCATGCGACAATTGTATTCGATCACGAACGGATCACCGTTTACATTTATCAAGCCAAAGAATATAAATCCGGTATATTCGATCGCTTCCCTGTAAATACCGTTGATGGTTGGCCTGATGACGCGTTCTTCCACTTTACGCATAAAATCATCTTTGACAAATGGCACCGGGCTCACGGCACCCATGCCGCCAGTCATTAAGCCTTTATCGCCTTCGCCAATGCGTTTATAATCCTTGGCCTCAGGCAGCATCACATAATTTTTGCCATCGGTTATTGCAAAAACGCTGACCTCGATCCCGTTTAAAAAATCTTCCACCACTACTTTTTTACTGGCTTCCCCGAACTTCGCCTGTTGGATCATCAATTCAAATTCAGCGATGGCCTCCACATAGCTCTGGCAGATGACTACTCCTTTGCCAGCTGCCAGTCCATCGGCTTTTAATACGATCGGCAGCGCATGCTGCTGCAGGTATTTTATGCCTTCTTCATAATTCTCGATAGTAAATTCCCTGTATTTGGAAGTAGGGATATTATGTCGCTGCATAAATGCCTTGGCGAAAGCTTTACTGCCTTCCAGCTTGGCGCCTTCTTTCGATGGGCCGATAAAACGGATGGTTTTGAGCTCTTCGCTGGCTTTGAAGTAGTCATAGAGACCATTGACCAGCGGTTCTTCCGGACCGACGATAAGCATTTCTATCTTTTCCTTAATACAGAATTTGCGGATAGCATCGAAGTCCTTGATATCAAGTTGTACATTTTTGCCGCATTTAGCTGTACCGGGATTACCGGGTGCTGTGTAAATCGAATGGGATGGGGCGCTTTGATTTAACTTCCAGGCAAAAGCGTGTTCCCTGCCGCCAGAGCCTAACAGTAAAATTCTCATGATGGTACTAACCGGGATTTCGTTGGTTGCTACTATGGTTCAGAGTTAAAGATAGAATGAAAAATTTTTTCAAAGTCATTTTTCTGTATTTTGCTCGCATGTTAAGGTTAAACTCTGATCATAAACCTAAAAAAGCTATATGAATACCCCCGCAAAAACCGGCAAGCATCCGAAAGGGCTTTATATTTTATTCTTTACAGAAATGTGGGAGCGGTTTGGTTATTATTTGATGGTGGGAATTCTCTTTCTTTTCTTAACCAAGAGTTCAGGTAAAGGCTTGCCAAATGCATTCGGAGCAGATGTTGTAGGCACATTTATAGCTCTTGTGTATCTCACCCCGTTCATTGGTGGACTATTAGCCGACAGGTATCTTGGTTATATCAAATCTATTTTCATTGGCGGTTCTCTTATGGCTGCGGGTTATCTTACTATCGCCCTGCCCGGAGAATACACAACGTATGTAGCAATGGGTCTTATTATTATAGGCAATGGTTTTTTTAAACCCAATATTTCCACTTTGCTTGGCATCATGTACAACAGGGAGGATTTGAAACCATTAAAGGATAATGCTTATAACATCTTTTACATGGGTATCAATATCGGCGCCTTCTTTTGCAATTTTGCGGCGGCGATTCTTCGTAACAAATGGGAAGGAATTGACGGTTGGCGGGCTGCGTTTTCGGCTGGAGGCATTGGTTTAATCATTGGTTTAATAGCACTTGCCATTAACCTCAAACACATCAAACCATATGATGTCAAGAAACCTATGCAGGCGGGAGATATGCCCACATCACGGATACTCGGTTCAGTATTCATTCCGATGATCATTTTTGGTGCTCTTGGTTGGTTTTTACCGGGCAAGAACCATAATATTATGGGATCTCATTCCACAGATGCATTCATATTCGCTTGCATTCCCGTTATATTTTTCTATGTCCGCCTTTGGACAAAGGGAAATGCGGAAGACAAAAAAGGGATTGGTGCATTATTGTTCATCTTTACTGTATCTATTATTTTCTGGACGATCTATAATCAGAATTCTACAGGACTCACGATCTGGGCAGATTCACACACTAACAGGGAAATACCAAAATCTATCGCCGGGCCAGCAGATGCTATTTACATGCTGCAGACCGTATCAGATACACCACGTTATACCAATAAGGTAGACGAGCATATGGTCACCTTGACTGACAAAGATTCTATTGTAAGAATGGATACGATAACAAAGATTGGTATTAAGGATAATAAACCGGATACCTCGCGGATCATACACGGTATTACGATAAATGGGAACCGGGTCGATCCGGATCCCGACTCAAGAGCAATACAAGTGATGGGACCTGATCCTTACTTCAACAACGTGCCAAAAGATAAATGGCCTCGCAGTGGTGAGACCAAAGTTGGCAACACAGAGTTGTTCCAATCTATTAACCCGTTCTTTATCGTAGCATTGACTCCGCTGCTGATCATGTTTTTTGCATGGCGATCCCGGCGAGGAAAACCAGTCAGCACTGCCAGCAAATTTGCCTGGGCATTGATTATATCAGGATTGAGCGCATTAGTAATGGTATTAGCAGTAATGTCGGTTCCAAGCATCTATACACACAAAGCGTCTCCCATTTGGTTGTTCCTTACTTATGGCGTTTTTACTGTGAGTGAAATTTGCTTGAGCCCTATTGGTTTATCATTTGTTTCTAAATTAGCACCGCCCCGTTTAACAGCACTCATGATGGGCGGATGGTTCTTATCCACTTCATTAGGTGGCAAAGTAGCCGGTGTAATGGCTAGTTTCTGGGATAAGATACCGGACAAAAGAATATTCTTTGGTATTATCACCATTGCAGCAATTCTTGGAGGTTTATTGATCTTTTCAAAAGTGAAATCACTTAATCAGATCGTAAAAGACAAAACAGGTTCGACATAACGGAGTTTACTTCTATCTACATATAATGCATTGCCAAGGATACACGGATTGGTAAGTTTCCTTGTTTCCGTGACTTTTTTTTGGCGGGCTTGTAATTATTATAAGCAAAGCAGTTGCATCATCTTTTTTATTTATCTTCCCTTTAATATAACCAACTTGCTATGGCTGAACAAACCAACCTGCCTGCCGACAAGGCAAGCTTCAAACCCTTCGTCCCCGCTGAAACAAAAATGGCGGAGTTTACCATCAAGTCCGTTTTGATGGGTGCTATTTTCGGAATCATATTTGGCGCCGCTACTGTTTACCTTGCGTTAAAAGCGGGACTTACAGTGTCCGCCTCAATTCCCATCGCCGTCATTTCAATTTTGTTAGGGAAACTTTTTTTAAAGACCACCATTCTTGAAAATAATATTATCCAGACAACCGGCAGTGCTGGCGAAAGCATTGCCGCCGGGGTTGTATTTACGCTTCCCGGCTTTCTTTTTTTAAGCGCCGCAAGCAGCGCCGATTATTTTAATTATTGGACCATTCTTATCCTGGCCATCATTGGAGGAATATTAGGAACACTTATGATGATCCCGTTACGTCGTGCATTGATTGTAAAAGAACATGGCACTCTTCCTTATCCAGAAGGCACCGCATGCGCTTCTGTATTAAAGGCAGGTGAAAAAGGTGGTGAACTGGCACTTACTGCCATCTGGGGGGTAATTGTGGCAGGAAGCTATGCTTTGTTGCAAAAAATATTTCACGTCATAAAAGATGTCCCCGCTTTTGCCACCCAACAAACCAATAAATATTTTCCATCCGCTAAAATAAGCGGGGAGATCACCCCGGAATATATGGGAGTGGGTTATATTATCGGGCCGAAGATTGCAGGTGTATTGGTTGCCGGTGGCATTCTTAGCTGGTTTGTATTTATTCCTCTTTTGGCATCCTTAATAAGTCCTGACCTGGTAGCAGCACAATTGGCCAAACTGGGATACCTGGCTGATATTGCAAAACCCGGTGGGCCCGGCGGCTGGGATCCTGCTACCCACAATTTTGCCGACTGGTCGACCGCAATATATCGTGCCTATGTGCGACAAATAGGCGCTGGCGCTGTAGCAGCAGGCGGATTCATCACATTGATTAAAACTATTCCTACAATTATCTCCTCATTTAAAGGAAGTATTGGTTCCTTAAAGAAAGATAGGGTTGCAAAGGAAGATGTGCTACGCACCGAACGTGATCTATCTATTAAACTGGTAGGCATCGGTAGTCTGGTGTTGATCCTGATTATTGCGTTGTTACCAGGAAGTTTTATTCCGGGCAGTTCAGTGGGAAGCAAATTATTACTGGGTTTACTGATCATCGTTTTCGGGGCTTTTTTTGTTACGGTATCGTCACGCATCGTCGGGCTGATCGGATCATCCAATAACCCTATCAGCGGAATGACGATTGCCACCCTGATGGGAACCTGTTTAATTTTTATTGCTGTAAAATGGACGGGTACTTTTTATGAACCAATGGCCCTTGTTGTGGGTGGAATGATTTGCATTGCGGCAGCCAATGCGGGTGGAACATCTCAGGACTTAAAGACAGGATATATCGTTGGCGCCACTCCGAAATACCAGCAGATTGCTTTGTTTATTGGGGCGATTGTTTCTTCCCTGGCGATTGGCGCAACTGTAAAAATTCTTGATACTCCTACACAGGAAATGCTGGCACAGAATATACATCATGCAATCGGGACCGATAAATATCCTGCTCCTCAAGGAACACTCATGGCAACATTAATCAAAGGCATTCTTTCTTTTAATCTTGACTGGCAGTTTGTGCTGGTGGGCGTGTTTATTGCCATCGTGATGGAACTATGCGGTATTAAAGCTTTGTCTTTTGCGATTGGAATTTATCTTCCACTTTCTACGACCTTCCCCATTTTTATTGGCGGTGCGATAAAAGGAATAGCTGACTGGAGAAATAAAAAGAAGAAGATCCAGCTTTCCGCGGAAGAAGAAGACCTGGCCAAAGGCAATTTGTTTGCTACGGGGCTTGTCGCGGGAGGAGCGCTAGCCGGAGTGATCGTAGCGATTTTATCGGTGAATGAAAAAGTAAGTGCAGGCTTGGGCAAAGTAAGTGCAGAAGAAAGCCTTACCAGGTCCATGGGGGAAGAAGGTTACAAATGGCTGGGTGTTGCATTCTTTGCATTAATGGGTTATATTCTTTACCGTATAGCGATCAGTAAAAGAAAAACTCTTTAACACAAGTAGGATCTAAAATTGTTTTGAATCTTTGTGCCTGACCTCGGCAGGATCAAGTACAGCACTGCGGCACTTATATAAAATTCAAATAATTGAACTGCTTACCCAATATCTTTGTATCGTCGGCTCCCAGCCATTTGTTGAGCACTGTCGCATACACATTTTTAAAGTCTACATTGTATTTCAGGTCGCCTTCCTGCAAATCGCCCAGGTCAGGTAACGAGTTGATCAACCCTTTTTGCTTTAATCCCCCGCTGATCAAAAACATGTTGTTGGCCGTGCCGTGATCTGTTCCACCGCTTGCATTCTGTTCCACCCTTCTTCCGAATTCAGAAAAAGTGAAAAGCATAACATCATCAAAGCGGTTATTTGTCTTCAGGTCTTTTACAAAAGCTTTCACTGCCTCGTTCATTTCGGTAAACAACCGTTGCTGCTGCCCGTCCTGGTTAATATGCGTGTCAAAGCTGCCCAATGATACATAATACACTTTGGTATTGATATCTGAGTAGATGAGTGAAGCAATTGTTTTCAGGCTATTGCCCAGGTCTGTTCTTGGATAATCACCCGAAGAAGGATGCAACCGGCTTTGCTTAAAGATATAATCAGCCGAAGAAAGCGTTTCAGCCATGGTTTTGTATAAATAATCAACCGGCTGTTCACCGCCATCGTCCTTATGATTCTTCAAAACATCCCTGAAAAACTTTTCATTGGATGTGCCATATAAACGCCTCGGGTCCTTTACAGCAATTCCTTTTATATGTTCGCCCTTCATGGCAAGACTTAATACATCATCGATCTCGATAGCCTGCGTTGGCTTATCACACCCACTGCATTGCGCATCCAAATAACGACCTACCCATCCTGTCGACAGGTATTCATTGCTTTGGCTGGCTGTATGCCAGATATCCATGCTACGGAAATGTGAACGGTCAGGGTTGGGGTAACCCACATTATTCAGGATACCCAGGCTGCCATCATCATACAACTCTTTGAAACTTCCGAGTGCAGGATGCAGGCCGACCTCATCTGTCAGTAATAGCGCTTTTGTTTTTTCAATCCCCAGTCTTGGCCGGGACCGGTAATAAATGTCATTTCTTACGGGGATCACTGTATTCAGTCCATCATTGCCGCCGCTGAGCTGCAATATGACAACCACTTTATTCCCCGGCGGCACCATAGCCTGTCCTTCAAAAGCTTTCAAAAACTTTGGAAGCATCAGTGATGCCGTTGCCAGCGAACCGATCTGTATGAATTCTTTGCGTTTGATATACATGATTAGAAATTCGAAGTTTTTAATCCCGAAACCCGTACACCCTGATATCTCGGGACGGATTTCGGTATTCAGTTTTCGTATTTAACACAACTGGTATTCTGGTGTGCTCATAATTTGTATCGTCCCCGTTTTAATAAAACTCTCCCTACTTCCCGCATCAGCGTATTGATTGATCACATCCCTGTCAGTAGCGGGTTTCACCTGCAAGAGGAAACCGGACATCGTATCGATCAATTGTTGTCTCTCGACTTTTTCCAGGCTTTTTACATAATGGCTCCAATCCACATTCGCGTTGATCTGCTGCCTTCCCATTCCACCGGCGCCTGCTTGCTTTTTCACGGGCATATCTTCATCTTTCCTACCCATCATCTGGTCATCGTCATCTTTGGGTTTTACGTTGATCTCGTCTTCATCGTTGATCAATTGCGGAAGGCGCATTCTCATCATCAGCGAGGAACTATCGATCCAGTTTTTACCGCCTGGCCATCCCGCCACGTTTGGTGGATAAAACAAAACCTGCCCCAGTATTCTCTGGATGATCAACAGTGCCTGCTCATTTTCCAACTTCATTGGCAGCATACGTTGAATGCCTGCTAACAGTTCTACCGGGGATTTTATTCTTACACCAACATTCTTTTCTTCGTAAAACCAATCACTGGTAAATATATCCTCCATCAATCTTGAAATATCATACTTGCTTTTATAAAAACGATCGGCCAGCCATTCTACTTTTGCGGTATCTGCCTGGTCGTTGACAAAAAACTTATAAATTTTTTGAGAAATATGCCTGGCGGTTTGCTTTTCTTCGAGCAGGATATCCAGTACATCTTCGCCATCAAAATCACCGGTGTGACCTAAAACCGTTTTATCGCCATAGTCATGCTGGAACTTCCTGAATACAAATTCGCCTTTCAGGTTGGATGTCCAGCCAGTAAAAGCCCTTGCTCCTTCTTTAATATCATGTTCCGTATAGTTGCCGCGTCCCAGTGTAAACAGCTCCATTACCTCGCGGGCAAAATTTTCATTAGGGTGATCTTTACGGTTTTGCTGGTTATTCAAAAAATTCAGCATAGCTGCTGATTTTGAAACTTCTTTCAACAAAGTGCCAAAATTTCCCAGCGCGTTGCGGCGGATCACATCGAGCAGGCCCTGCTGGTAAAACACATTCAGGTTTCTACAGGCGAAATGACCATGCCAGAAGAAAGCCATTTTTTCCCTGAGCTGTGCGCTGCTATTAACCATTTCCTTTAACCAGTAAAGGTTCAGGTTACGGATACCTTCGCGGCTAAGCTGTTGTCTTCTTTTTCTTTCCTCAGCTGTGAGTTCTTTCTGCTGCATTTGTCCTACCTGGTCGACGCCCATCATTAATCCCTGCAGGTAGTTATCGGCGAGATTAAAATATTCCGGCTTTTTGTCAGAAGCTTTGACCAATGCCTTGTAAAATTGATGGGGAGTATATTTAGAAAGGTCACCAAGCTGCTCCACTGCAGGTCCAAAACCGGCCCGCCATAGCAGGTGCTGGTTCTTTTGCTGGTTTGTCAACGCCATTACCGATAATTTAGATTATTAGCCTCTGACCCTTGATTGAATGAGAAGTTTAAGACCCGTACAATCTTTTTAAACGGCCAGAGACATATATTATTTTCTAATTTGAGTCTGTTTAACATCTTTTCATGCGGTCTTAAATGATTTTAATGCCGGTAAAAAAGGGGCGGTCAGTACCCCTCAGTCTTCCCTTATTGGCTTGTTATTACATTTCTGGTTTAATAGCTCTTAATGTAGACTGCGCATAATAGAAAATTTATACTTATCTGGATAAAAAGCCAATCGCGGTTATTCATCGATAGACAAAAAACGATAAATTGAACAGTCATTCGTTTTACCCATACCAAAATTTTTATTTATGAAAAGTAAACTTGTATTGCTTGCAGGAGGCTTTTTGTTGATTTTTGGATGTAATAAAACCTCCAATCCGAAAAATGAGAGCACAATGCCGGAAGAAGAAACTTTTACCGCTACGCAGCGTCAATGTGCATCTTACGACGTGTTGCAGGAACAATTGAATGCCGATCCAACTCTTAAGACAAGAATGGAAGCCATTGAAGCTTTTACAAAGCGTATTGCCGAAGATCCACAATCCGCCAGGCTACTCCCCAGTGGAATTATTGAAATCCCGGTTGTATTTAATGTCCTTTACAAAACAAATGCGCAAAACGTCTCACTTGCCCAGTTACAATCACAAATCGATGTATTGAACGAAGATTACGCAGGCACAAATGCCGATCACAATCAGACCTCTACTTACAACAATGTAAAAGCAGGCGATATCGGCGTTCGCTTTGTCCTGGACCAGGTAAAAAGAAAGTCAACTACCAAGTCAAGCTGGACAACAAATGATGCTATGAAAAAGAATGCACAGGGTATTGCACCAACAAGTCCTGCCACCAAATTGAACATTTGGGTCTGCAATCTCAGCGGCGGTATATTGGGCTATGCTCAATTTCCCGGCGGAAATTCAGCTACTGACGGAGTTGTGCTGGATGATAATGCAACGGGAAGAACCGGTACAGCTGCCGCGCCTTTCAATAAAGGGAGAACGGCTACTCATGAAATTGGTCACTGGTTAAATCTCCGGCATATCTGGGGCGACGCCACCTGCGGCAATGACCTGGTTGGCGACACACCGTTGCACAATGCAGCCAATTTTGGATGTCCCTCCGCCGGCCATCGTAGTACCTGCACTGGAACGCCGATTGAAATGACCATGAATTATATGGATTACACAGATGACGCCTGCATGTATATGTTTAGCCTTGGCCAGAGAACAAGAATGCTGGCGGTATTTTCATCAGGTGGACCGAGGAATGGTTTTGCTCAACCCTGATAAAACTCAAATATTCGATAGTCAAAGTCAAAGACCGTCCACATGAGGATGGTTTTTGACTTTTCACGTCTCACGGCTGGCGTGTCCGGTAGGCAGGGCAGGCTCGCTCACGAAATCATAACATCCCCGAAATAACTATGCAATACAGGAGGAAGCTTAATTCCATCAGTCGACTGGTTATTTTCCAAAATACAGGCAACGATCCTTGGCAACGCCAGCGAACTCCCATTTAGCGAATGGGCCAATTGCATTTTACCTTTACCGTCCTTGAAGCGGATCTTCATCCGGTTAGTTTGAAAAGTTTCAAAATTGGAAACCGAGCTTACTTCCAGCCATTTTTGCTGCGCTGCGCTGAAAACCTCAAAATCATAGGTAAGTGCCGAAGCAAAGCTCATATCACCTCCGCACAAAGCTAAAATGCGGTAGGGCAGCCCGAGTGTTTGCAATAATTGCTCCACATGGCTTACCATTTCTTCATGCGCCGTATAACTTTTATCCGGCTGAACGATTTGTACGATCTCTACTTTGTCAAACTGGTGAACACGGTTGAGACCTCTGACATCAGCGCCAAAACTCCCGGCTTCTCTCCGAAAACAAGGTGAAAACCCCGTCATCTTAATTGGCAAATCAGTTTCTTTCACTATTTCATCCCGGTAAATGTTTGTAAGTGGCACTTCGGAAGTCGGGATCATGTAATAATTGTCGGCTGGCATAAAATACATCTGTCCTTCCTTGTCGGGCAACTGGCCTGTGCCACGGGCCGAGGTTTCATTTACCATCAGCGGCGGCAGGTATTCGGTATAGCCTGCCTTTGTATTAAAATCGAGGAAATGCTGGACCAATGCCCGTTGCAGTTTGGCACCCTTGCCTTTGTACAAAGGAAAACCACTGCCGGTGATCTTGGCGCCTGTTTCAAAGTCAACTATATCGTACTTTTTAATTAGCTCCCAGTGAGGAACTGCATCACCGGGTAATTGTGGTTTTATTCCGCCTTCTCTTACTACTACGTTATCTGCCGGAGTCTTCCCGGGTGGAACCTTATCAGAAGGAAGATTAGGAAGTAGTATTAAGAGATCCTGTAATTTTTTTTCTGTTCCGTTCAATTCATCAGCGGCAGGTTGCAATGACGATTTCAATTCCGCAACCTCCTGTTTCTTCTTTTCAGCTTCCTCCTTTTGTCCTTTTGCCATTAGTTGGCCTATTTCTTTCGATGCTGCATTTATTTTTGACTGGATGGTGTCCGATTCGTTTTGAAGTTTTTTTCTTTGATCGTCAAGCCCGATAATCTCATCTACCAGCTGGATATCCTTAAAATTTTTAATAGCCAATCTTTCCTTAACAAATCCTGGGTTTTGCCGTATGACCTGTAGCTGCAACATTTTACCTCATTTTGCGCAAAGATAGCCGCTGTATTTTTATTTAGGGACGCCGTGGATACACGCAGACTTTATTTTTCCGTGAATCTGTGGCAAATAGTAAGAGCAACGAGCGTGCCGTCATAATAAGGTCGTTGCTTTTTAATTTCTTTTATAAACATCCGGTTTATGGATCTGCATCCATCGTTCAGGATTATTGAGCGGCGTAAAACCCGATTGAAGATAAAGACCATGAGCATCCCTCGTTGCAAGCATAATTCTTCGCAAGCCTTGTAGTCCCGGATGGGCCAGTATGACTTCCATCAACCATTTGCTCAGGCCCTGTCCCCGGTGATTCTCTATAATAAATACATCGGCGAGATAGGCAAATGTAGCTTCGTCGGTGACCATTCTTGCAAAACCTACCTGCGCATCCACCGAGGCGAGCGAAGGAGGACTATTTTTAAATACCCCGAAACATAATGACCCATTGATTGATCTTACCACGATCTCTTTTGTTATTCCCTCGGCCCAGTAGGATCTTGCCAGGAAAGAATGAATAAAATCGATATCCATTTTGTTTCGATCAGTTGTGATGCTATACTCCCCTTTTGAAATCGTCATATGTAAATTTTTCCAAAATTAGCTCTCCTTATCTTTGCCCGCATGCAGCTACAGGACGATCTTCAGACGCGCTGGTGGAAACTGGAATCCAAACTCATTGAACGATTCGGGAAAAAACCCGACCTGGAAACCATTTTGTTCCTGATCGGGATACAGGAGTTTGGGCAGATAAAAGAGAAATTTACCAAGGAACAGAAGCAGGACCTGATGCATGTGGCGATCTGCAGCCTGCTCGCACAAAGTGGCTACTACGAATTGGAAAGTGTGGATACAGATGGATGGCCGCATTTCCGGCAGCTAAAGCCGATGCCTGAAATGGATACCATTATACAGGAAAATTTTTTGAAGGACCATATCCTTCTCTATTTTGAAACCCACGACTTCTGATAACGGATTTCGCGGATCCTACAGATTTCACAGATTAAAGGATTTATTATGAAAAAGACCTTATTGGCCCTTCTCGGCATTGCGTTCGCATCAATTACGCTGGCCCAGGATTCAACGTTGAAAAAGAAAGACCGCAGGCGGGATGTATTATTGAAGACAAATTATGGCGATATCACTATCCGACTTTCAGACTCTACTCCGCTGCACCGGGATAATTTTTTGAAGCTGGTAAAAATCGGGTATTACGATAGTGTTTTGTTTCATCGCGTGATCAAAAATTTTATGATCCAGGGTGGTGATCCTGACAGCAAACATGCAGCTGCGGGACAGCCACTTGGAAACGGCGGTCCATCTTACCGTGTGCCGGCAGAATTCAGAACAAGCTTGTTCCATAAAAAAGGGGTGATAGCTGCGGCAAGGGATGATAACCCCCAAAAGGCCAGCAGCGGTAGCCAGTTTTATATTGTGCAGGGCAAAATTTTTACTGACGGTGCGTTAGATACTTTGGAAAACATTCGCCGGGGCGGAAAGAAAATTCCATTAGAGCAACGGGAAGCATACAAGACCGTTGGTGGTACTCCACATCTCGACCAGAACTATACTGTCTTTGGCGAAGTAGTAAAAGGCCTGGACGTAGTTGATGCGATTGCTGCAGTGGAAACCAGCAAAGGTGTTGATCGCGACAGGCCAGTGAAAGATGTAATAATTCTTAAAGCAAAGCTTGTTAAGCGAAAGAAACATTAGCACGCAGATCATAATTTATCCTATCATCATAACGATCTGCGTTCTTCCTCCGCTTAGCACGCGGATTATTATGATCGTTAAGATGCACGCAGATCATAATTTATCCCGTCATCATAACAGTCTGCGTTCTTCCTCCGCTTAGCCGTAGATTATTATGATCGTCAAGATGCCCGCAGATCATAATTTATCCTATCATCATAACGATCTGCGTTCTCCCATAAAAAAAAGGCGCCCTGTTCGGACGCCCTCTTTCCTATTGTTCTACCAAGGCGATTAATTCCCTCCAACTCCTATACCACTGCTACCTTGTGTACGTTTGTTTTCCTCTTCCAAAGCATCCTTGCGCTGGCGGGCTGCTTTAACTGTGTTGCTACCAAATCTCCAGGTAAAGCTGGCACGCAACTGAGTCGCTTCCGGTCTTCCGCTAACTGTCAGCTTCTGGCCGGCAAAATTGCTTGTACCCTGCCACTTCAATGATTCGAAGATGTCAGATACTGATACTTTCAGCGTTCCCTGGCCCTTCAGTACTATTTTTTGTATGCCGCCGTCTACACTCCAGATTGATTTGCTCTTGAATGTGCCAGCCCAGATCGAAGGAGAACTGTACCATCCACTCAACTCAGCTGTCCAACCTTTCTTACCAAGCTTAAAGCTGTTCTGCATAAAATAGCTGAAAGAAAATGCATCAAGATCAACTACACGGTTGCCACCGCCAAAATCAGCTTTGTAATGAGAATAGTTTCCGCTTGCATTTATAAAACCAGTGTATGCTTTGTACATGATCATATAACTTACACTCAAGTTAAATACATCCTGCGTTGCCAGGTTTTTCTTTGTCATGAATGCTTTTGATCTTTCGGCCGTATCTATTAACTGTGTGAATACATCATCAACGTGGCTGTACGAAAGCTTGGTTGTTAGTTTATACTTGTAAGTATTGGACAATGATACGACATGGCTATACTGTGGCCTGAGCTGCGTATTTCCTTTCATATAGGTGTACTCATCCAGCTTGAACTCGAATGGGTTAAGGTCCTGGTAAGCCGGGCGGTCAATGCGGCGGCTGTAAGAAAGGCCCCATTGATTCATTGGGTTCTTGTTGAAGGAAAGCGCAGCGCTTGGGAAAAAGTCTGTATAATTTCTCTTGAACGTTTGCTTGCTTGACGTATTCACGGAACCATCAGCATGTAACCCGTAAGAATCGCCTTGAGACAGGGTATTCTCCACCCTTAAACCCAATTGCACCATTACTTTTTTAAACTGTTTATTATAGTTTACATAGGCAGCATTGATGTTTTCGCTGTAGTTGAACTGGTTGCTCTTCGGCACATCCAGGGTTTTAACTTCCGGCTTTTCCTGTTCCACATTATAGCGTGCAAAATTATTATCAGTATTAATGATGGATGTTTTGAAACCTACTCCAAATCTTCCTTTTTTGAAATTCGTCTCATAATCTCCTTTCAGAGTATAAATATCAATATCTGTTGGTGAAATAAACCTGTAGATCGTATCGCCGAGCAGAATGGTGCCTGTGCGATCATAATACCTGTTAGGCTGGAACTGGTTCGTCCTGATTCGGAACAAGCCATAGTCTGCATCGAAATTGAGCTCACGTCCTTTTGTATCGGCATAACGGTAATTCAGGTTAAAGTTCACGTTATTTCTTTTGCTGGAACTTTCATTATTAGCCAGCAACAACCTGTCCGTCAGTTTAGTCGGCTTGTACTGAATATCGGTCCTGCTATCTGTACGATTCTCTCCATCAGAAAGATTTCCAGTGATCAATACTCCTATGGTGCTTTTGCTATCAACAAAGTAATCTATACCTCCTTTGAATCCATGACTCTGGCTTTCCATTGTCATTTTGTTCTTTTGTTCAAAGATGGTGTCAAGCTGTTCACGATGCATATTCATCGTAAATTCATTCTTGGAATTATTATAGTTATAATTCCCGAAAAGATTGATTTTTTTATTACGGTGATTGAGCGAAAAACCGCCATTGTATTTTGGATAAATACCGATATTATAACCACCGTTAACTGATCCGTTGGTACCAAAGGCCTTATTTTTCTTCAGCCTGATATTGATGATACCGGCATTACCTGCCGCGTCATACTTTGCCGAAGGATTTGTGATGATCTCGATGGCTTCGATCTGCGATGATTGCAGCGTTTTCAGGTAAGCGGCCAAATCAGCACCTGATAATGGAGTCTGTTTGCCGTCAATATACACCTGTACACCGTTTTTTCCAGCCAGGCTGATGTTGTCATCCTTATCCAGCAATACACCAGGCGATTTGCGCAGCAGTTCAAGCGCATCCGTACCGGTAGCATTTATGGTCCCTTCCACGTTCAGGATCATCTTGTCGGCTCTCACTTCTACCATCGGCTTCTTAGTGTTCACAACTACACCGGAAAGTACCTCGGCAGCTTTTACCATCGTCAAGGCAGGAACTGAAATCTCGGCCCCTGATGTAACATCAAATGATTTTGAAAATACCGGCTGATAGCCTACATGTGTCACTTTTATTAGGAAGTTTCCAGTACTGTTGGTTAAAATAGTATAGGCACCTGATTTATCTGTCGCGCCGAATTTGACAACTGACGAATCTTTAGCTCTTAATATACTAACGGTTGTTTTTTCCAGGCCTTTGCCCTGGTCATCTGAAACAGTTCCTGAAATCTTCTGGGCTTTGCTAGTTGATGCAAGAAGTGCCGCACTCAACACAAGCATAAACATTTTTCTCATAGTCTTCCTATTTTTTGATTAAGGTGGATCAAAGATATCCCTATGTCATAGTATTGTAAAGTGATTGCCGACCAATGGCACAAAAGGAAGCACAAACGGCATTTTATTTCCGGCGAACTGCAGGGTTTCGGGGAGAATTACGAGAAACGCCGGCGAAATGCTGACGAAAAATTCTTTTTTTCTCAAACCCGTTTTACCCATATTTGCGGACAAATCCCTCATTATGAATTTTCCCGAAAATTTACGTTACACAAAGGACCATGAGTGGGTAAGCCTGAACGGCACCACCGCCACGGTCGGTATTACCGATTTTGCTCAACGAGAACTCGGTGATATCGTGTATGTTGAAGTGGAAACTGTAGGTAAAGCGCTTGAGGCGGGAGCCGTGTTTGGTACAGTTGAAGCCGTCAAAACCGTTTCAGACCTTTTTTTACCCGTGGGTGGTACCATCACTGAGCTGAATTCTGCACTGGCAGGTGCACCTGAGCTTGTGAATACAGATCCATACGAAAAGGGCTGGATGATAAAAATGACTGTAAATGACCCGGCAGATGTAGCTAAACTGCTTGACGCAGCAGCCTATAATTCAATGGTCGGATAGACCCAGGCCCGCTTCGTTCTTACCAATCTATATTTTTTGAGCCCAGAGAAAAAATATGATGAACCCGAGCTGGTAACCCAGCTGAAACAGCGAAGTGAAAAAGCTTACTCCTACCTGTACGATAATTATGCAGGTGCTTTATATGGTATTATCCATTCAATAATCCCTGATAACGAAACGGCTAATGATGTCGTGCAGGATGTTTTCGTAAACATCTGGGCGAAGATAGATTCGTATGATCCTTCCAAAGGCCGGCTGTTTACATGGATGCTTAACATTGCCCGGAATGCCGCTATCGACAAACTACGATCAAAAGGATACCGGTACGGACTGAAAAACCAGCCCTTGTCGGAAAACGTAGATATAAACGCCGGAGCAGCCAGTTATCCAGTGATTAAGGACGTGGGATTGAGAAAGATCATTAACGGTCTAAAAGAAGAACAGCGGGTGCTCCTGGACCTGTCGTATTTCCAGGGATTTACTCACGAAGAAATAGCAAAAGCCATGAATATACCTTTAGGTACAGTGAAGACAAGAATACGAACTGCCTTAATCCAGTTAAGAACATTGATACAATAAAGTGAACATTAAAGAATACATATTAAGCGGAATGGTCGAAAGCTATGTACTTGGGCTTGCTACGGAGCAGGAGCGGGCAGAGTTTGAACAACTTAGCATGCAATACCCAGAACTGGTTGAAGCAAGAACAAACTTCGAATTGCTGCTTGAGAAACAAGCCATGGAAAATGCGGAGGCGCCACCTGTTGACAGCAAGAATAAGATCTGGTCTGCTCTGCAGCAGGCGCCGTCATCAAACACCTCAAAAATAATAACCATGGAACCCAGATCAACCCGCAAAACATCCGGCACAACATGGCTTGCTGCAGCTTCGGTTATTCTTATGTTGGTAGCGACTTATTTCGCCTACGATTTCAGCAAAAAGAACAATGAACTAAAAAGCTCGAATGAGGAAATGCAGGAAAAGATCAACCGGATGGACAGTATCGAACGAATCATGCACGATCCAAATGTTACCGTTGTCAATATGAAGGCAATGATCCCCGCTGCACCTTCTGCCAGTGTTTACTGGGACACTACTTCTTCCAATGTTTACCTGGTCGTCAAAAACATGCCTAAACTAGCTTCCAATAAACAATACCAATTGTGGTCGATAATCGATAGCGCCGGTAAAATGAAACCATCAAGCCTGGGTCTTTTTGATGGTGGTGACGAGAAATTATTCTTCAAGATGCAAAACGCCCAGGACGCAGATCACTTCGCCATTACCATCGAAAAAAGAGGCAACAGCGAAGGACCCGACCTGCAACAATTACAGGTAATGGGTGAAACCAAAAGAAAATTATGATCCTGTTTGTCTAACTAAGATCCGGCTATGCAACAAATACGTAATTGATCAAACTGCTGGCTAAGCAGTCAAATCCCAATAGTTGGTTGACAGGAGCCTCATCCCGGGGCTTCTGTTTTTGTTTTTAATCTTTTCAGGTTATCATTGCAAAAAATATAGTTTGAGAAAAACCCGTTTGCTTTTCCTGGCCGCCATAACATGGTTCATCATCTCTGTCGTTCTTTTAACCCTGCCTGGTTCGGATTTCCCGTCAGAGGATTGGCTCGATAAAATCTACTTCGATAAATGGGTTCACATCGGGATGTTTTCAATCATGGCGGTAT
Source organism: Bacteroidota bacterium (assembly GCA_005884665.1). GTDB lineage: Bacteria > Bacteroidota > Bacteroidia > Chitinophagales > Chitinophagaceae > VBAT01. The sequence continues at coordinate 12,348 of VBAT01000014.1, read as the reverse complement.
TGTGGTGCCTGGCCTGGCGGTCGAAGGAACAGAATTATAACTCTGGGCGGCTCACAAGTGCTTTCTGGATTATCGGCCTTCTTTGCCTGGTCTATGGAATCATCATGGAGTTTGTACAGAAGTACTATATTCCTTTACGTTCATTTGATGTTTCGGATATAGCAGCAGATGCAGTGGGTTCCCTGGCAGGAGTAATTTTCAGCTTGAAGAGGTATATAAAAAAATAGACCCCTGTGGAAACAGGGGTCGCAACCAAAACTAACTGCTTATGAGAAAATTGACTGCTTTTATAAGAAGATCTGTAATTGTATAACGCAAATTTACTGCCATTAGTATGATCTCCGCTGTTAATGAAAGTTTAAAGGCTCGATTTCGTAATTTCTCTCTCCAATATTCGTAAAGGTTCTCTCATTAACTGGTTACAAAATTCCACATTCTGCTCAACAATCTTTTACCGTTAATCATTTCTGTTCTAAGAAATTCTTAATCCGGGAATTTGACCAATGGCTGACAAAGAGCTGCTTAAAACAAGATGTCTGCGCACCAGATAATGCATAAATCAGACCAAAATTTTTTTTGAGGCTAAGATTTTTTCACGCAAACGATAATGTAACTATTAAACGTCCTGCAGCATTTAACAATACTAAAACTCTTTTTTACAAACGGTTTACATCGAATTAATTCTGCTTTGCCAGCTTCTCGGAGTTCTCAGCAAACTGGAGCGCATCAAGCAGTTCATCGATATGTCCGTTCAGCACATCCTGTAGATTATAAAGGGTCAGCCCAATGCGGTGATCTGTCACCCTTCCCTGGGGAAAATTATAGGTCCTGATTTTGGCACTGCGGTCACCCGTGCTGACAAGGCTTTTGCGATGACGCGAAATTTCTTCTTCCTGCTTCCTGACTTGCTCTTCATACAGTCTTGTGCGTAGCATCTGCATCGCCTTTTCGCGATTGCCCAGCTGCGATCTTTCAGTCTGACATACTACCACGGTGCCCGTGGGTATATGTGTCAACATCACTTTTGTTTCAACCTTGTTTACATTCTGTCCACCCGCACCCCCACTTCGCGCTGTTTCCATTTTTACGTCTGCCGGGTTTAGCTCAAAATCCACTTCTTCAGCTTCGGGCATTACGGCTACCGTTGCAGCCGAAGTATGTACCCTCCCGCTCGCTTCGGTGTCGGGAACACGTTGCACACGATGGACACCACTTTCAAATTTCAAAGTGCCATATACATCATCACCTGTTACTTCCAGTTGCACTTCCTTATACCCTCCAACGGTGCCCTCGTTTTCGCTCATTATTGCTGTCTTCCATCCTCTGCGCTCGCAATAACGGATATACATTCTTAAAAGATCGCCGGCAAACAAACTCGCCTCGTCCCCTCCTGTTCCGGCCCTGATCTCCAATATTGCGTTCTTCTCATCCTGCGGATCCTTCGGAATCAATAACTGTCGGATGAAAGATTCCATTTGCAATTTCTTTTCTTCAGCAACCGGCGCTTCTGTTTTTGCCAGCTCCCGCATTTCCTCGTCCTCACCTTTCAATGCTTCTTTGTAAAATTCGATATCGTCGAGTATTTTCTTGTAATCCTTATGAGCATTCACAATTTTCTCGAGGCTCCTGTATTCCTTGCTTGTCTCCGCAAACTTCTTATTGTTGCCTACGATCTCCGGATTGGTCAGAGCAACTCCAAGCTGATCAAATCTCGCTTTTATGGCTTCCAGTTTATCTAACATATGGGCGGCAAATTTAGGACTAAGCAAGTAAAGAATTGATAAGAGCGGAGAAACAGCGCGAACAGCGCTTTTCTCGGATTTCGTCTTAGCGCTGTCATCAACTTCTTTCTCCCCTTAAACTCTCATTTAATCTCTTTTCCTCCTTTTCTCGTTTAAGCTCCCAGCCTTCTCTTTTCTCCTTCAATATCTTAGTTTAACTCTTAGCTAACTTTACACACATGGCATACCAAAAATTCGTGGCAGATCAACTCTTTGATGGTTATAATTTACTGAATGAACAGCATGTCCTTATAACAACGGAAGATGGCAGATTTGAAAATATTACCGACATCCGTGATGCAGGCGATGACGTGCAGGCTTTCAGCGGTATCCTGTCTCCCGGCTTTATCAATTGTCATTGCCATCTTGAATTGTCTCATATGAAAGGTTTGATCGGGGAAGGCACCGGTCTTGCAGATTTTGTTTTGAAAGTGGTTACCCAGCGCCATGTGCCCGAAGAACAGATCCTGAATGCCATTCAAAACGCCGAAGATGAAATGCTGGCGAACGGTATTGTGGCCGTCGGAGATATTTGCAACAATACCCTGACTCTTCCCCAAAAAACAAAGAGGCGTATCCGTTATCACAATTTCGTCGAAGCCAGCGGCTTTAATCCGCAAATAGCAGCAGACCGTTTTGAACGGAGCCTTAGTTTCTACAATCAATACATTCAGCATTCCTCCACCCAATACAATTCAATTGTGCCGCATGCGCCTTATTCAGTGGCTGACGAATTATGGCAAATGATCGTTCATTTTCCGGGCAATCACCTAATGACGATGCACAACCAGGAAAGCATTGCCGAGAATGAATGGTTCATTGATAAGAAAGGCGATTTTGTTGATTTCTACAGGAAGATGAAAATAGATACCAGTTTTTTCCAGCCACCCGGCAAAAGCAGCTTACAGTCCTGTTTGCTAAAGTTTCTAAAAAATCAGCCGCTGATCCTGGTCCATAACGTCCATACTTCGGAAGAAGATTTAGTATTTGCCAGGGCAAGCAGACGCCAGATCCACTGGTGTTTTTGTCCCAATGCCAACCGGTATATCGGCGGTCAATTGCCTGCTATTGACCTTTTTATAGATGAAGGGACCGAGATAGTGCTGGGTACAGATAGTCTTGCCTCTAACCACCAGCTGAGCATACTGGAAGAGTTGAAAACGATCCGGCGATATTTTCCAGGGATTGCCATCGATCAATTGTTGCGGTGGGCTACTCTCAACGGTGCCAGAGCCTTGCAAATGGATAAGTTATTAGGTAGTTTTGAAGCGGGAAAGCAGCCAGGGGTACTCCTTTGCGAAAATGACCTGTCCTCTGTCAGAAGGCTTTTGTAACCCAATGAAAATTTTCTCCACCATAATCGCTATCTCCTTAACTGTGTTTTGCTTTTCGTTCAGCTTAAAGCAGGGAAAAGCATATAATAATTTGTATTCTTCATCAATTGGTGAGTTCAATAAACAACTAGCCATTTTATCAGTCGCGACTAAAAATGCAGATTTAAATAGAGAGCAGGACAGGAAGGTGCTCCGTCAGCAAATTAAAAGCTGCCGCCTGAAAATGAAAGCCCTTGATTTCTGGTTTCGTTACCTCGAACCCAACGTTTATCGAAAGATCAATGGACCTCTGCCAGTAGAATGGGAGAACGAAGTATTTGAAAAATTTGAACCGCCCTACAGGAGAGAAGGAGCCGGTCTTTCATTGGCCGAACAATACCTTGATGAAAAAACAGTTGACAGGGACTCGCTTGCATCGCTGATCGAATCATCTATCCGGGCGCTGGATACATTCAGGGCCGATTCAATAAGTAGCCAGCTCAACTCTTATCATCATTTCTTTTTAGCCAACAGGCTTTACCTTCTCAACCTTGCGGCTATCTACACAACGGGATTTGAATGTCCCGATACCGTTAAGATCATACCGGAATTGCAGGCGATGATGAAAGATGTAAAGGAGATCTACAAAACTTTCAATGAAACTTTCAGCGCTACCCGGCAGTCGCCGGAATACCTGGCCCTTTACGACAGGGCAGTTTCTTTTACCGAACAACAACCTGTTCAATTTTCTTCATTCGATCATTTCACTTTTATAAAAGATTATATCAATCCACTGTTCCGGATGAACCAGCAGTTCATCCGATCTTATTCCGTCGTCACTAAAAATTATAATGACTTTACATTAAATAATGATTGCAATTCCATTTTCGATAAATCGCTGTACAGTCCGCAAAATTCGAAGGGCATCTATTCAATGATAGACGATGAAAAGATCCTGGAACAGATAAAGCAGACCGGTCGTCTGCTGTTTTATGACCCGATCCTTTCAGCTAACAATGCCAGGAGTTGCGCTTCCTGTCATAAGCCGACCGAATATTTTACGGATACCACGCTGGCAACAGCTTTCCAGTTTGACCAGCAACAGCATTTGTTACGCAATACTCCTTCACTGGTTAATGTAACCTATAACCACCTCATCATGTTGGACGGTAAGCACATCTCATTGCAGGACCAGGCAAAGGACGTGATGCATAATTCAGTTGAGATGAATGGGAACGGGCCGGATCTCGTGAAGAAGGTAATGAGCTGTAAAGAATATAAAGATGCATTTAAAAAATTCCTCCGGTATACACCCGAAGAAAAGGAGGTGACATTGAGCCATATTGTATCGGCAATTACTTTTTATTATGCTGGTTTCAGCAATTATTCAGCGCCGTTTGACGATGCAATCAATGAACGGCAAATTATTTCCGCGGAGGCAAAACGGGGTTTCAATTTATTCATGAGCAAGGCGCAATGTGGCACCTGTCATTTTCTTCCTCTCTTCAATGGTGTCAAACCGCCCTATATCGGCTCCGAGTTTGAAGTGATAGGTGTGCCTGAAGATTCGGGTTACCATAAGTTGAGCGCCGACAAAGGACGATACAATGTAAATCCCGCCCCGGAAACCATGAACGCATTTCGAACTGGTACGATCAGGAATGCCGGGTTCACGAAACCTTATATGCACAATGGGGTGTTCACTTCACTGGATCAGGTGATCGACCTTTATGATGCTGGAGGTGGGGCCGGGAAGAAATTAACTGTTACCAATCAAACACTTTCAACTGACTCGCTCAAATTGAGCAAAACTGAGAAAACTCAGTTGATCGCTTTCATTCGTTCGCTGGATGAAAATATTATTTTTGAAAAAGCTCCTGCTAAACTGCCCTCTTCAAACAATAAAGAACTGGATAAACGTAAAGTAGGGGGCGAATACTAATGAAGACCCGGAGCTTTGCCATATCGACTATCATTTTATCTGTTGCTCTGCTCAGCAAATGCACTTCACAAAAGAAAACAGAGTACGATATTCCCAGTCATGTACCCCCCGAAAACCGGGCGATTCTTATCGAAAGAGCTGAAAAAGGAAAAGTACTTTACAAAACCTACTGCTCCGGTTGCCATGGCATCTTTACCAAAGGCAAAGACAGCATACCCAATTTTACAAAGACGCAGATCGACAACTACCACGCTACTGCGCTGATCGGTCTTGATCAGAACAACCATGCTGTGGCAAAGAAAATGAGCAGCGAACAAATTGACTATGTGATTACGTTCTTGCGGCTGCGAAAGATAGATTGATTGCCACGGACACACGGATATCTGTTGCCGACTGTCAGGCGTTGACCATTTCACCACTCATCGCCGTCATATTTTTCGAAATATTTTCATCTTCGTGGCATTTCACATTGTTGCTCACAAGCTATCCGTGGCAAAAAAATAATCGCGTGTTCAGCTCAGTATCTCTTTCAATACCGGCAATGTTTTCAGTGTTCCAAAATCATGCAGATGCAGTGCATAGTATTTTTCAAACTGGTATAACAGGTTCCTCCGGAAATCATGATTCAATTTTATTTCCTGCAATTCCCGCGGTTGTTGTGTCTTTAAAAGCTGAGAAGTAATGGCTGCCTGTTTGTCTTCCAGGAACCAGGGATGGATCGGGCGTTCATCAGTAAAGC
>VBAT01000014.1:0-6548 GCA_005884665.1 Bacteroidota bacterium | reverse complement strand
ATAGTTATCATGTATCCTGAAACCGAAAAATACCGGTAAATGCAAGGCAAAATATAGAGGCAGGTTTGCCATGACCGCTTCATTGCTTTCATCAAGGCTCAGGAAAGCATCTTCCACGAAATGAAAAAGATCCGGGTGGCTTTCAGGTTGCTTCAGGCATTTGGTCAGCAGTTCCACCATGAACAGTGCCACCGCATTCTTTCTTACATCGGACAGTATATGCTTATATAAAATCTCCCACCTGAATTCCTTCAGGCGTTGCAGTTGTTTCAGTTCGTTATGGTAAACCACGAGTTCAAGTATTGCGGAAGGCTGGAACAAAAGCGCCCTGCCTGTGCCTTTTTTGGAGGAAGTTCTTACTCCATTCACGAGGTAAGATTGCAATCCGAAAAGCTCCGTGAATATTGAAACAATAATGCTCGTTTCCCCGTATTTGACTACCCGGAGAACGATACCTTTTGTTTTATGTACTTTATCTGCCATTACCCGAACTTTCAAAAGTATCACAATCAAACAAAATCAGGAATGGCCGCAGAAAGCCACAGAGGAAAAACAAATCCTGTCATGCCTTGCTTCGCCGTAGCTACGCGAAGGCGCGGCCGGTCTTACTTCGACATGGCGACAACAAGGCAGTAGCAGAGGGCCACGGAGCCGTCCTTCTCTGAGGTTCTCCGAGTCTTCTCAGCGGTCCTCTGTGGGCAAATTCAAAATGAGACACTGCCCAAAATCACCTGTTGGGCATTTTTTTAGTTTCTTTGCGCATCCGATTCCTGATCAAACAAATTCAATTATGTGGCGAAGACTGGGCCAGTTCATCCTGAAATACCGTTTCCCGCTCCTGTTCCTGCTGATTGCTGTCTCCGTGGTAATGGGATACTTTGCCAGCAAGGTTGAGTTGAGCTACGAGTTTTCAAGAGCTATTCCGGCAAATCACCCGGCTAATATCACATACCAGGAATTCAGAAAAAAGTTTGGGGAAGACGGTAACCTCCTCGTAATTGGCGTTCAGACCAAGGAAATATTCAGTGAAAAATTTTTTAATGCCTACGCTTCGCTACAGCGTCAATTAAAACAGACCAATGGAGTAGAAGATGTCATTGGCCTGGTTTCCGCGGTTAACCTCGTTAAGAACCCGGAAACTGAGAAGCTGGTTGCCACCGGTATTTTCCCCGAAGGAAATTTGACCCAGCAAAAAATCGACAGCGGGAAAGCTGTTTTTTTGAACCTTCCTTTCTATCGCGATCTTTTGTACAATCCCCGAACCGATGCCTGGCTGATCGGTGTGCGGGTCAACAAGGGAATAATGAATTCCAAAAAGCGAATTGATGTAGTACAGGAAATTGAGAAACTGGCTGACAATTTCGGCAATGCCAATAATACTTCAATTTATTTAAGCGGTCTGCCCTTCATACGTACAGAACTCGCGACAAGAATTTCTAACGAAATGCGTTGGTTCCTCCTGGCTTCGGTGATTCTCTCGGCTCTTATCCTGCTCGCATTCTTTCGTTCGGCAAGCGCCATGTTATTGTCTTTAACGGTTGTGATCATCGGCGTTATTTTCAGTATGGCAACTGTTTATCTCTTTGGATATAAAATAAATTTGCTCACTGCTTTGATACCACCGCTGATCGTGGTGATCGGTATTCCAAATTGTATTTATTTTTTAAATAAGTTCCATACGACCTACACGGAAACGGGAGATAAAAAGGAAGCCCTTGTATCGATGGTAGGCCGAATGGGGATCGTAACGCTGTTTTGCAATCTTGCCGCCGCCATAGGGTTTGCAGTATTTGCTTTAACCCGCAGCGCAATCCTGAAAGAATTTGGAGTGGTAGCGGGCATCAATATCATCCTGTTGTTTTTTATCTCGCTTATACTTATACCGATCGTGCTTAGTTTTTTGCCGGCGCCCAAATCCCGGCACATGAAGTATCTTGACAATCCCAGGCTGAACCGATGGCTGGACAGGTTGGAAAGATGGTCACTCAACCATCGAAGAATCATTTATGTTATCACGGCAGTTATTGTTGCCGTTTCGATTGCCGGTATCTTCCGACTGAAAAGTGTCGGCCATATTGTAGATGACCTGCCAAAATCAGATAAGATATATACCGACCTGAAGTTTTTCGAAAATAATTTCAAAGGCGTAATGCCACTCGAGATATTGATCTATTCAAACAGCAAGGGAGGGATCCTTCGGGATCTTAATGCCCTCAACCAGATGGATAGCCTGTCACGGTTTCTTTCTTCAATGCCGGGTATTGCAAGGCCATTGAGCATTGTGGAAGGTTTGAAATTCGCCAAGCAGGCGTTCTTCGAAGGGGACAGCAACAATTATGTAATGCCTGGCCAGCTGGATATGATCGGCATGATGGATTACCTGCGGTTTAAAAATGATTCAGGCCAGGCACGGAGTTCTTTTTCAAAGCTGATCAGTTCATTTATGGATAGTTCAAGACGACAGGTGCGTATCAGCGTCAGCATGGAAGATGTTGGGAGTGCCCGCCTGCCGTTCATGATCGACAGCATTCGTCAAAAGGCCGAATACCTGTTCAACAGGGATAGTATTGATTATGCAAAAGGCATTCGCCCTGCTGTTATTGACAGCTCCAATGCGGCTGATTCAAGCAAGCGGAAAAGAATGGTTGATGTTAAGCTGACAGGCACCAGTGTTACTTTCCTCGAAGGGATAAGTTTTATCATCAATGGTCTAAAAGAAAGTATTCTTTGGGCTTTTTTGCTCATAGCCCTTTGCATGCTGTATTTATTCCGATCATTCAGGATATTGTTGTGCTCGTTGTTACCCAATATCATTCCCCTGGCCATTACTGCCGGCGTTATGGGCTGGGTGGGGGTGCCTTTAAAGCCATCAACTGTATTAATTTTTAGTGTGGCGCTGGGTATTGCTATAGACATCACCATCCGATTCCTGGTGAATTATAAACAGGAGCTTCCCCACCAGCAATATGATATGAAAAAGACGGTAATAGAGACCATTCACAGCACGGGTATCAGCATCATTTACACCTCTTTAGTGCTTATTGCGGGCTTCATCATATTTTGTTTTAGCGGTTTCGGCGGAACCCAGGCCCTGGGCTGGCTTACCTCACTTACATTAGTCACGGCCACCTTTACCAATTTGGTCCTTTTGCCGGCCTTATTAATCAGCCTGGTACATTTCCGGAAAAAATAGATTTCGTTATATTGCGCAGCATTTGATGGGTGGTACCTGTCCTTTGAAAGGCAATATTAAGGTTTGATTAAAATTGGGTTTAAGGCTATATTTCCATAATTACGACTGATTTAAGATCAAGGCTGTCTTCTTTGAAAAAGAAAGCAGTTTATTATTATCTATATTAAAACAAACATGCACATGAGAAAACTGCTAGCAACGCTAACAGTGTTCCTGCTTTTTGCGGGTGCGCTGCTGGCTCAGAAAACTATCACCGGTAGGGTGACTGATGACAAAGGAGTTCCAATCCCGAATGCATCAGTAATCGTGAAAGGTACCAAGACGGGTACCGTTACAAAAGCGGATGGAACCTATTCTCTCAGCGTTCCTGATAACACCAAAATCCTCGTTTTTTCTTCTGTTGATATGTCGCCCCTGGAGGTGACAATCGGCAATGAAACCGTCATCAACCCCCAGTTGAAGCCTGTTGAGAACGTACTGGCAGAAGTGGTGATGGTAGGGTATGGTACGCAACAGAAAAAAGCGTTTACCGGTTCGGCATCCAAAGTTGACGCCAAGAAATTTTCGAATTTGATGACGACTTCCATTGACAAGGAACTGGCTGGTCGGGCTACCGGAGTACAGGTAACAAACACAAGTGGTATTATTAATGCGCCTGCCCGGATCAGGATCAGAGGAACAAACTCGATTAACCAAACAAATGATCCGTTGGTTGTTGTCGACGGTATTCCGATAATCACGGGGAATCTGGCCGCAACTACTAACTCCAATGCAATCGGCGATATAAATCCCGCCGATATCGAAAGCATCGAAGTATTGAAGGACGGATCTGCAACCGCAATCTATGGTTCGCGGGCTGCGGCCGGAGTCATAATGATCACCACAAAAAAGGGGCAAAAGGGAAAGCTTAAAATAAACTACGATGGCTTTATGGGATTTAACAGTGTGCTTAAAAGGTTTGACCTTTTAAATGCCGACCAATTTGTCACAATTGCTAACGAAAAATTAGCCAATGCTGGCCAGGCCGCACGTGCAGGTGTAAACGCCGGCGGAGTAAACACCGATTGGCAAAACGAGGTGTTTATTGACAACGCATCAGTTCAAAACCACACATTGAGTATCTCAGGCGGTAGCAGTAATACGACATATTACATGTCGTTAAACTATTCGCGTCAGCAGGGTACCATAATGAGCAACTGGAATAAGGCTTACCGCATAAGGGCAAATATTGAAACAGAGGCCAACAAGCTTATCAAGATTGGTAACAATATCACCATGAGCCGCCAGGAAGACACCGACCAGAACACGGGCTCCAACTCACTCGGAGGAGCGATTGCTTCCACCTTAAGATTGTTACCGAATGTTTCTCCTTACAGCACAACTCACCCGAGCGGGTTTAATATCAGGTTCCCGGCTGCAAACTCCATGGAAAATGGTCCGAATTCACAGGGCGTGGACGATAATTTCTTCAACATTGCATTCGTGTTAAAGAACAACAGATACTACTCTGACAAATACAGGATCATTGATAATGCCTTCATCGAGATTTCTCCGGTTAAAGGTCTGAAAATACGCTCTCAGGGTTCTTTTGACATGTTGAATGATTATAGCTACCAGGCATGGGATTCACGTCATGGCGATGGTTTCAGCCTTTTAGGCCTGGTGTACAATGCAGACCAGAATTTCATCAGGTATGTTTGGCAAAACTATTTCAATTACAATCTTAATGTGAAAGGCCACAACTTTTACCTGACCGGCGGTCATGAGCTTCAAAGTACAAGAACAAAATTTGTGACCGCGCAGGGTACAAATATTTCCGACCTGTTTTTCATGAAAGAAAACATTATTAGCGGTTCAGCCACCACGCCAAGCATCGGGGGTTCTTTCAGTAAAGCCGGTTTTGAATCATTATTTGGAAGGTTCAATTATGATTTCAGAAGCCGGTATTTTATACAGGCATCAGTGCGCAGGGATGGTCAAAGTTCATTAGCTCCTGACAAACGCTACGGTGTATTCCCTGGCTTCTCCGCTGGCTGGAGACCTTCTGAAGAGGGATTTTGGAAAAGTAATAGTTTCCTGACTAAATGGTTTAGCGATGTGAAACTGAAAGCTTCTTACGCAAAGGTTGGTAATTCTTTGGCCGGTTTGCCCTACCTAAGCACTTTTGGTACGGCTGCTTATGGTAACATCAGCGGTTTGGCTATAAACGGAATCGGGAATTCTGACCTACAATGGGAAACAAGCAAAAAATACGATGCAGGTATCGAGTTTTCCATGTTAAAGGGAAGAATAAACTTCGTAGCTGACTATTTCCTTAACGATGTTAACAATCTCATCTTGGATGTGCCTTTGCCATTGAGTGCTGGTGTGCCTGGAAATTCTATCAAACAGAACATTGGAACTTTAAGAAATAAGGGGATTGAATTGTCAGCTGATGTCGCTTTAATTCAGAAAAAAGATTTTAGCTGGAGTGCGAATGTGAATTTCACAAGCATTAAAAATGAGATCACGAAACTTTATTCCATTGGTGGCGTTCCTCAGAAAGTTATTTTCCCGAACAGCTATAATATGATTCGCGTAGGCGACCCTATCAACCTGATCTGGGGATATGAGTATGCAGGTGTCAATACTGCCAATGGCAATCCCATGTACTACAAAGCAGATGGTTCTTTGGTTCAATTAAACCTTTCAGGCGGGTTAGGAACGGTAGGCGCTTATTACGTGGCGGACAAAAGCAGCGGCACGCTGGGCGCGCCGTCTACGTTAAGTTCAACCAATGATAGAAGAGTCCTCGGCCAGGGTATCCCGACGTGGTTCGGAGGCCTGACAAACGATATCTCGTATAAACAATTCAGTTTATCATTCATGCTTCGCTACTCAGGTGGGAATAAGATCATGAATACAACAGAACAGGAAGCATTAGTAAACCAGAGCTTCCAAAATAACGGGACTGAAATACTACAGCGTTGGACCAAGCCAGGTGATGTTACAACCGTGCCCAAACTTTATTGGGGACAGGGCAACAACATCAATACCACCGGTTTGGCTAATTCACGTTTCGTAGAAAAAGGCGATTACCTGAGATTGCAAAACGTTGTTCTTAGCTATACGTTAAATCCAGCAAAATTGCAGCAATGGACGAAAGGATATGTGCAAAGTTTTAGATTCTATGCGCAGGGACAAAATCTGCATGTATGGACAAAATATAGTGGAGCTGATCCTGATAACATTTCAACAGGCGGTATAGACCAGAGTGTGGCTCCGCAGATCAGGACCCTTTCAGTAGGAGTAAATGTTGGATTCTAATCTTTGACTTTAATTAAATTGTATTACAATGAAAAAAGGATATATAATT
>VBAT01000013.1:102213-188897 GCA_005884665.1 Bacteroidota bacterium | reverse complement strand
TCCGGAAAAAGATCCAGCTCTTCCATCACGTCATAAATACGGTCAACGCCAAACGAAATTCCGACGCCCGGAACACCGGGCACCCCGAATAAACCGGTCAGGTCATCGTAACGTCCCCCGCCACCAATGCTCCCCATTTTTACATCCGCGGCTTTCACCTCAAAAATGGTACCTGTATAATAATTCAATCCTCTTGCCAGGGTAGGATCAACAAGTATCTTACTAGTAAAGGCAAGCTGACCCGTGTTATCAAGTATGAACTGCAGGTCTTTTAAACCTTCGTTGCCGCTGGCATTTTCCACAAATAATTTTTTCAATTCATCCATCACCATTTTATTGTCGCCTGAATATTCCGCGATCGCCAGGTATTTGTCGATGATGACAACCTGTTTGTTGTTCAGGCCCCGGCCATTCAATTCCAGTTTTACTTTTTCCAGGCCGACCTTATCCAGCTTGTCGATAGCAATGGTAATATCCATCATCTTATCCAGGCCGCCGGAGATCTCAGCCAGTGCCGATAGCAGTTTGCGGCTGTTGATTTTTATTTCAACATTGATCTTTAATTTTTCAAAAACGGTGGCATAAATACTGGCCAGTTCCACTTCGTTTAGGAGGGCATTGCTTCCGACAATATCAGCATCGCATTGATAAAATTCCCGGTAACGGCCGCGCTGTGGTTTATCTGCCCTCCACACGGGTTGCACCTGGTAACGTTTAAAGGGGAAGCTAAGTTTATTGTAATTCATTGCCACGTAACGGGCAAATGGAATGGTGAGATCGTATTTCAGTGCCCTTTCTGTAATGCCGGCTACGTTTTTTCCCGCCAGGATCTTTTCAAAATCATCACGTGCCTGTTTTTCCTTTTCTGGTCTATCCAGGCCATTGTTGAGTATTTTGAAAATTAGCTTATCCCCCTCATCTCCGTATTTCCCCATCAATGTATCCAGGTTCTCCATCGCAGGCGTCTCCAAAGGTTCAAACCCGTATAGTTCAAAAACAGACCGGATGGTATTGAAAATATAATTGCGCTTGCGAACAGTATCCGGTCCGAAATCCCTGGTGCCTTGCGGCAGGCTTACATTGACTTTTGCCATTGTAGATAAGTTATTTCAACTTTAGTGAGGTTTGGAAAGCCCCTTCTTTGGAGGGGTTGGGGGAGGCACTGTATTTTTCGATGATCCGGTCGCAAACTTTGTCCAGCATCTTATACACTTCATGATAGGCGGGTTCCCCATCATAATAGGGGTCGGGTACATCCAGGTTTTTGCCTGGGTAAAGCTCATTCATCAGAAGGTCAATCTTAGCTCCATCAAATTTGTTTTTTGCGATATCACTGATGTCAGTTATCACATCTCCTGCAAGCGCATAGATCCGGTCATACCTTTCAAAATCCTCGGGAACAAATGTCCTTGCCCGTTGATGGCTAATATCAATGGCGGCTAATGTCAATCCCGTGCATCTTCGCTACTTTTTGCGATAAATGATGCGGTGAATCCCCGGTATGATAGCGGTTGGTGCCTGCACTCTCCACACTCCAGTTAAGTCCTGCCTTGAAAGCCTTATCCTGCAAAATGCCTTCAGCCAGGGGGCTGCGGCAAATGTTACCAAGACAAACCATCAGAATTTTCATAGGCGCAAAGGTAGGAGTTGATAAGTTAATTGGTTAATCGGTTAATCGGTTAATTAGTTAATCGGGAGTCAGTTTAGGGGACAATACCAATCAACTAATTAACAAATCAACCAGTAAACTAATCAACTAATCAGTCAGTCAACTAATATGGAAACTTTGCACTGCTCGCATCTTAATCCAATAATCAGTTGATCGGTGATTAGAATTGACTCTAAGGTCGACGTCCCAATCAACCAATTAATTGATCAACTAATAAACTAATCACAAAATTCAATAATTTGCCTGCCTTGAAAACAGAGCCCATGCTCGAAGAATACGAAAAGAAAAGACAAAAGCAGGTTTCCTTTATGCGCACACTAATGGATTTTGCGATGGGGACGATCATCCTGCTATTGGGGATTGCACTCTTTTTTCATGACAAGCTCAATATCCGGATCAGCGAACAATTTTCTCCCAACGCGGTGAAAATCCTGGGGGTGATTTTTGTAGTATATGGCGCCTGGCGGATCTATCGTGGGGTTAAGAAAAATTATTTTCAATGAGATCAGTTTGCAGGCCGGTTGCGCTTTTACTTTCGGGATTAATGGTATTGCTTGGCGCTTGTCACTCAGATAAAGGAGGAAAACAATACCCGGATGCCCGCGACCGGGGCACTATCCACATAAGCGCCGATGAATCGTTCAAGCCTGTGATCGATGCTGAAGTCGAAGTGTATGAATCACAGCAACCCGATGCGCATATTGTCGTTCATTACAAACCGGAAGCAGAATGCCTGAAGGATTTTGCCAACGACAGTATCCGCATGATAATAGCAACCAGGGGATATAGTACAGGGGAAGAATACTACATGATCGATTCAATGAAAGTATCGCCTTCAAAAATGACAGTTGCCAGGGATGCGATTGCCGTAATTGTCAGTCCCCAGTCGGCTGACTCCTTTTTTACGATGCCGGAATTGAAGCAGATTTTGATGGGAAAATTTAGTAAAAAATTAATCCCTGTATTTGACGGGGTAAAGGCAACCAGCACGGTACGTTTTATCGTCGATTCTATATTGAAAAGCGACTCGCTTTCACCGAATTCCGTGGCGGCCAGAACTAGTGAGGGAGTCATAGATTATGTAGCGGAAAATCCCGATGCTATTGGGTTTATAGGAGTCAGCTGGATTGGAAATAAGGATGATACGGCCCAGATGAATTTTTTGAGAAAAGTTAAAATTGTACGCCTCGAAAGCACAAATAAGCCCGGGGGTTTTGTTTTACCGTACCAGATCAATATTTCCACGAAAACTTACCCGATGGTACGTGATTTGGTATATACCCTGAAGGAAAAAGATTACAAGGGATTAGGAACAGCATTTGGTGAATTCATGGCAGGAGAAATAGGGCAGTTGATTTTTAAAAGAGCCTACCTGGCCCCGGCGCAAAGAAGTTTTTATATAAGGAAAGTCAGGGTTACAAATTGACAAAGTAGCTATATTTACACACTGTAAACGTGATAATAAAATGAAGAAAATATCCATAACATGTTTAGTAAGTTCCCTGCTGTTGATAACCGGCGTTGGGGCCCAAACAGTAGCAGATGGGGTAAATGATCTGTACGCAGAAAGGTACAAAGGCGCAAAAGCAACATTTGAAAAATTAATAGCGGCAAATCCCAGTAATATTGAAGCCAGTTACTGGCTGGGACAAGCCTATATCGGCATGAACGATGTCAAGGGAGCGAGGGATATTTACTCAAAGGCATTGATGACAAGCGCTAATGCACCCTTGTTATTGGTAGGAATGGGACAGGTGGAATTATTGGAAAAAAATCAAAGTGCTGCCACTCAGCGTTTCGAAACAGCTATCACACTTACTCGTAATAAAAAGGGCGATGACCCGGTGATCCTGGATGCTATTGGGCGTGGAATAACGAATACTTATAACACCAAGGAAAAAAATGCGGATATCAACTATGCGGTAGAAAAGCTGGAAACTGCTGCCCAAAAGGATCCGAATAGCGCGGATATTTATCTTAACCTTGGTAATGCTTACCTTAAAGCCAAACCAGGTGAAGGTGGGGGTAATGCATTTACCAGCTATAATAAAGCAACATCTGTCAACCCGAATTTCGCAATAGCATACTATCGTTTAGCTAAATTGTTTGAATCGCAGAGGAACTGGGAACTGTATGAAAAATACCTGATGGATGCGATAACAAAAGATCCGAAGTTCGCGCCTGCTTATTATGAACTCTCTTACTACAACCTGCTTAGAAAAGACCAGGATATGGCAGCGGCACGTAAATATGCCCAGTTGTTTAAACAAAATGCCGATCCCGATCCTCAAAATGCATATCTCGAAGCCAGTATCGAATGGGCACAGGGAAGCAGTGATATGAAAAAGGGCGATAAAGCAAGTGCAAGGCCACATTTCACGACAGCTATCGCTATTGCAAATGATATTATAAGCAAAGCGGGTAATGATACGAAGGCCCGCGTCTATAAATTGATTGCCGATTCAAAAGTTCAAATGGGTGATACAGCCTCTGCCAAGGCTGAGATCGACCAGTATTTCGCTAAAGCTGATCCCGACGAGGTTACTGCCCTTGACTATGGATTAAAGGCTAAGATTTATTCAGCCATTCCCGGCCAGGAAGAAGTCCTTTATGCCACCTATCTTGAAGGTGTAAAGGAAGACACTGTCCTCGATAATAAAATTTCACTGCTCAAAGAAGGCGCGGCTCTTTTCAAAGCAAGAGGCATGCGTGAAAAGGAAGGCGATCTGACTGCAATGATGATACCGATGAAACCAAAGCCCAGCATTAATGATATGTACGATGCTACGAGGGCTTATTACTTTGGCCAGGCCTATGACAAATCGGTTGCAATGGCTGACAAGCTGGTTGAAACTTTTCCAAACGAGATATATGGATACGACTGGAGAGTAAACAACTACCGGATACTGGATTCAACCTACGCGAATAATAAATTGATCCCTGCAGCCACGGCGGAGTTCGAATTTGCAAAAACGGATACTGCTAAATACAAGAAATACATGATGAGTGCAGCCGGTATTCTGCTTAACTACTATGCAAACGAGGCCCGCGACAAAGAAAAAGCGCTATTTTATGTAGACAGGATGATAGAAATGGACCCAACAAACACAAGCCTTCCAAAAATCAGGCAGCAGATCGAAAATCCGCCGAGACAACAGACTACACCTCCAAAAAGGAACACGCCTCCGAGAAGCGGTAATTCTTCTTCGAGTAACAATAACAAGCGATCTTCCACATCCAATTCGGGTGGATGATAATAGAAAAGTATTTTTCCTTTAGAAAAAGTCCTCTTGTTTAAAAGCAAGAGGACTTTTTGTTTGCATTCCGGCACGTTTACAACCTATATTTTATAAGGTAATTTGCTGAGGCTGTCTTATTTTTGCGGCCAGGATAAAAAACTATGATCCATTTACTGCAGGTTTCTACTGCCAATGATGCAGGTTCTTATCTCCCAGTGGGTATCCAGGTCATTTTTGCTGTTGGACTTATTGTACTCCTGATCGGTGTTACTCATTTACTCGGACCTACAAGAAAGACATCGGATAAGCTACAAACTTTTGCCAGTGGAATAGAAACGCATGGTGATGCACGTCAGCCCATGGCAATTAAATACTTCCTGACTGCTATCTTGTTTGTCTTATTTGATGTTGAAGTGATCTTTTTTTATCCTTACGCTGTCAATTTTAAAGAGCTTGGATGGAATGGGCTGTGGGCAGTACTGATGTTTGTCGGATTCTTCCTTTGCGGGTTTATATATATTATCAAAAAAGGTGCACTGAAATGGGAGGATTAATTTGAAAATGAAGGGAACCTTATAGGAACGGTAGTTGTTTAATATCTATGAACAATTTTCAAATTAAATAATTAGATATATGCCTCGTCCAGTATCATATAACATAAATCCTAAAAAGCTTGAGACTGATATCAGTATGGCAGAAATGCCGGAAGGTCACCAGGGCGAAGGATTTTTTGCTACTTCTTTCGGTAAGATCATCGGTCTCGCCAGGAAGAATTCCATCTGGCCTTTGCCCTTCGCTACTTCCTGTTGCGGGATTGAATTTATGGCAACCATGGGCTCGCATTATGATTTGGCAAGGTTCGGGTCTGAACGAGTGGGTTTTTCCCCGCGCCAGTGCGACCTGCTGATGGTGATAGGAACCATTGCCAAGAAAATGGGACCGGTTGTAAAACAGGTTTATTTGCAAATGGCCGAACCAAGATGGGTAATTGCCGTCGGCGCCTGTGCCTCCAGTGGTGGTATTTTCGATACTTACAGCGTGTTGCAGGGCATTGACCAGGTAGTACCTGTGGATGTGTATGTGCCCGGGTGTCCTCCCAGGCCTGAGGCGATCATCGACGGAGTAATGCGTATACAGGATCTGGTAGGAAAAGAAAGCCTGAGAAGAAGGAATGGCGAGCAGTATAAAGCGCTGTTGGAAAGCTACGGTATTCAATAATATGGATATAGAACCTCAATACCCTGACCTAAAGACCAGAATTCAGTCGGCATTTGTTGACGGTATATTGATGATCCTGTTAATGTTTGCAACGGCGTGGATATTGGATAAAGCAGGTATTGGAGACGAAGAGGAGACTGGTCTTATAAAAGGGATCATTTTTGTAGGTATCTGGGGGATATATGAGCCGCTGTCTACAACATTAGGTGCCACGCTGGGAAATTACCTGATGAAGATCAGGGTAAGGAAAGCGGGATCTCTCGAAAAAAAAATAAACATCATCCAGGCTTTTATACGTTTTATTTTTAAATTTTCTCTTGGATGGTTGTCATTCCTGACGATGCATTTTAATGGGCAGCGAAGAGCTATCCATGATTTCGTAGCGGGTTCAGTGATGGTCGAAAAATGATTTAAAAGAATTCTGATGCCTTTGTCAAACGAACAGATAAAGCACAAGCTTGTTGAAAAATTCGGAGAACAGATAGCGGACTTTACAGAGCCCTATGGCATGCTCACTTTTTCAGCGCCCAAAGAGCTCAACCTGAAAGTGCTAAATTTTTTATACGATAACCCGGATCTTAAATTCCGGTTTCTTACCGATCTCTGCGCTGTGCACTATCCCGATCAAAAAGGAAGCGAGCTGGCTGTTGTTTACCATCTTCACAACCTGGAAGATAATGTCCGGATCCGGTTCAAAATATTTACCGGGGTTGACCAGCCCGATGTATATACTGCTACAGGTTTGTTCTCCGCTGCCAACTGGATGGAAAGAGAAACCTATGATTTTTATGGGATCAATTTTGTTGGTCATCCGAACCTTAAGCGAATATTGAATGTGGATGAAATGGATTATTTCCCGCTACGGAAAGAATATCCACTGGAGGATCAGACCAGGACCGATAAAGATGATGAAATGTTTGGAAGGGGAGGGTTTGAAGGTTTTGGCAACGAGAGGACTGATCACGGCACACTAATCGAAGCCGATAAAAAAGGTGAAGGAGAAAATATCATATAAACAATGGGCCCGGCCTGTTATTTAATAAATTGAAACTACAATGCATGAGCAACACATAAAGCTACCGGAGGGAAGTATTGAGAAGACGACGACTACGTTAAATCTTGGCCCGACACACCCTGCTACTCATGGCGTTTTTCAGAACATACTGGAACTGGACGGTGAACGAATTGTGTCCGCAGATCAAACAGTGGGATATATTCATCGGGCATTTGAAAAGATAGCGGAACGCCGGCCTTTATACCAGATCACGCCGCTGACCGACCGGTTGAATTATTGTTCATCCCCGATCAACAATATGGGCTGGCACCTGACCTGCGAGAAGTTGTTAGGTGTAAAAACACCGAAGCGGGTGGACTATCTCCGCATTATTATAATGGAATTGGCAAGGATCTCGGATCATCTTATCTGCAATTCCATAGTCGGTGTCGACGCTGGTGCTTATACAGGTTTTTTGTACGTAATGCAATACCGCGAACTGATCTATGAAATTTATGAAGAGATCTGTGGTTCCCGGTTAACCACGAATATGGGTCGTATCGGCGGTTTCGAAAGAAATTTCAATGATATCGCTTTCCAGAAGATTGAAAAGTTTTTGAAGGAATACCCAAGAGTGCAGCAGGAGTTCGAGAACCTGTTTACCCGTAACCGCATTTTTATGGAGCGCACAATCGGTGCGGGGCCTATCAGCGCCGAACGGGCATTGAATTATGGATTCACGGGACCTAATCTTCGCGCAGCAGGAGTAGATTATGATGTTCGGGTGCATTCGCCCTATAGCAGTTATGAAGATTTTCAATTCGATATCCCGGTAGGTACAACCGGCGATTGCTACGATCGTTTCCTGGTGCGTAACCAGGAGATGTGGCAAAGCCTTAGCATTATCGAACAGGCATACAGAAAGGTACAGGAGTTCAAAGGAACGGAAGCAGAAGTATATCATGCCGATGTTCCCGAATATTATTTGCCTCCCAAGAGTGATGTGTACACCAAGATGGAAGCGTTGATCTGGCATTTTAAGATCATCATGGGCGAGATCAACATGCCGGCAGGCGAAGTATACCAGTCTGTAGAGGGCGGCAATGGCGAGCTGGGTTTTTATTTTATCAGTGATGGAGGCAGGACCCCCTATCGTTTGCATTTCCGGCGGCCCTGTTTTATTTATTACCAGGCTTATGAAGAGCTGACAAAAGGGGCTATGCTGAGTGACGCGATCATTGTCATGTCATCGTTGAATTTGATAGCGGGTGAGATGGACGCGTGACAATTTGAAAATTTGAAAATGTGATAATTTGATAATGAGGGTGACTCAAAATTTTCGGGTATTCAAAATGATAAAGCGTAACAATAACAAGGATAGATGTGTAAAGTAATTTGAGAATTTGAAGTTTTAGGCGGCTCAGATAATTTTCAAATTAATAAATTTTCAAATTAACATGAGCGTTCAGTTTTCAGAAACATCAATGCAGGAATTCAAACGGCTTGTTGCTGCTTATCCCGAAGGAAAGCAGAAAAGCGCGGTGATACCTGTTTTACACCTGGCGCAAAAAGAATTTGGCGGCTGGCTCGACGTGCCAGTAATGGACTATGTGGCATCATTGCTCAATATATTGCCAATTGAAGTGTATGAAGTGGCTACGTTTTACAGCATGTACAACCTAAAGCCAGTTGGAAGATATATGTTTGAAGTTTGCCAGACTGGTCCGTGCATGCTGAATGGTAGCGATGATATCATCAAATACATTTTCGAAAAGCTGGGAATACGGCCGGGAGAGACGACTAACGATGGCATGTTTTCTCTAAAAGCAGTGGAGTGTTTGGGCGCCTGCGGCTATGCCCCTATGATGCAAATGGGAAAAAATTACCGGGAACACCTGACCAAAGAAAAAATAGATTCGATCATCAATGAATGCAGGGAAAATGCTGTCCGCCAGAACTAATATGAGAAACTTTCTCCTTATAGTATCATTGATTGCATCGGCGTCAATGAATGCGCAAAACAAAAACACTATCCAGGTATTAGCCAATAGCCGGTTGCTGGAGTCAACTGTGTTTGGTACCAAAGACAGCGTAACGCTGGAAACCCTTTTTGCAACGCCGCTGGTCTATGTTCATTCAAGCGGTTCGGCACAAACAAGACAACAAGCCATTCATGGCATTTCAAATAATAAATCGACGTATGTCATATCGAATGAACCATTGGGATATGAAGTACAGTCAATAAAGCAACGGAAAAGAAAACAGATGGAACTGAAACTCCGCTGGACCTTACGCTAACATTGGTATGGGCAAAGGAAAAAGGGAAATGGAAACTATACAGGCGTCAGGCGGTGAAAAATCATTGATATGCGTTTATTCTTTTTAATAGCATTGGCATTTGTAACTACTGGTTTGTTTGGCCAGGGAGAAGAAGCAAAGCTAACGATGACGATAAAGGAGTTTCATCAGTCGCTGGTGAATAAGAATATGACTTCCATCGACCAGCACACGGATAAAGCATTGAGTTATGGACACAGCAATGGCTGGGTGGAGACAAAAACGGACATGATAAAGGACCTCGAGACGGGATATATCGTTTATCATAACTACAAAGAGGATAGTTTGAGCATAACGGTGAACGGCAAAATGGCGAATGCAAGATTTGTAGCGAATATCAGCGCGACCTTGCATGGCAATACGACCAATTTTCACCTGAAAGTGCTCGAAGTATGGGTGAACAAGGGAAATAGATGGATATTGTTTGCAAGGCAAGCGGTGAGATAAAGTGAAACGTGAGACGTGAAAAGTGAACGTGAAAAGTGAGACGTGATGCGAAAAATTGGATCGGCTCGATTCTAGGGTGTTTAAGTTTTGACTTTTGAATTAATATAATGGGAAGGAAACTACTATTAGACAAAGCGCATATCGAAAACATCAGGCTCTATGATGTGTATCGCCGCGAAGGTGGTTATCGCAGCGTAGAGAAAGCATTGAAATCAATGAGTCCCGACCAGGTAACAGAAGAAGTAAAGAAAAGTGGTTTACGTGGCCGCGGTGGCGCAGGTTTTCCAACTGGTATGAAATGGAGTTTCCTCGCTAAACCCGAAGGTGTTCCCCGCTACCTGGTGGTCAATGCAGATGAATCAGAACCCGGAACTTTCAAGGACAGGTATTTGATGGAGTTCATTCCCCATTTGCTGATCGAAGGAATGATCACTTCGTCTTATGCGTTGGGAAGTAGCCGCTCCTATATCTATATCCGCGGAGAATATGCATGGATCGTGGACATCCTGGAACAGGCCATTGCCGAAGCAAAGAATAACGGCTGGTTGGGCAAAAATATTTTAGGCAGTGGATTTGATTGCGAGATATATGTTCACCCGGGGGCCGGTGCTTATATCTGTGGCGAAGAAACTGCATTGCTGGAATCATTGGAAGGTAAACGTGGTAACCCAAGGATCAAACCTCCATTCCCTGCAGTAAAAGGTTTATGGGATTGCCCGACCGTTGTCAATAATGTGGAAACGATCGCTGCCGTGGTGCCAATCGTCAACGAGGGAGGAGAAGAATATGCGAAGATCGGGATTGGTAAATCCACCGGTACTAAGCTGATCAGCTCATGTGGCAATATTAAGAAGCCTGGTGTGTATGAAATAGATATGACCATCTCGGTAGAAGAATTTATTTATAGCGATGAATATTGTGGCGGAATTCCCAAAGGAAAAAGATTAAAAGCGTGCATTCCCGGTGGTTCATCGGTGCCGATCCTGCCGGCCAACCTTTTATTAAAGACGGCAAAAGGGGAAACACGGATGATGACCTACGAAAGTCTTGCCGATGGCGGGTTCGCTACGGGCTCAATGATGGGTTCTGGTGGATTTATTGTGCTGGATGAAACACAATGCGTGGTCAGGCATACCTATACGCTTGCGAGATTTTATCGTCATGAAAGTTGCGGGCAATGCTCACCCTGTCGTGAAGGAACCGGCTGGATGGAAAAAATATTGTTGAATATCGAAAACGGGAAAGGTAAGATGACTGATGTGGACCTGTTATGGGATATTCAAAGAAAGATAGAAGGAAACACGATTTGTCCCCTGGGTGATGCGGCAGCCTGGCCGGTAGCTGCAGCCATAAGGCATTTCAGGGACGAGTTTGAATGGCATATTTTGAACCCGGAAGAATGTTTGAGAAGAAATTACGGGCTGGCGAACTATGGATCGGTACCGGCGAAAGTCTAGGAATTATGATGAAACAAAACCACCGACTCAAGATTTTTAAAACTATTGTTATTTTGTTTATAACGGTTACCTCTTTTTGCCAGGACAACTTTTCTTATAACGATAAGAAAAAAGGGCAACTAGCCATTTCATGGGGCTGGAACAGGGGGGCCTATACCAAAAGTGATATCAGCTTTAAAGGAAACGATTATGATTTTAAATTATACCACGTAAAGGCACATGATGTGCCTACCTCTATGGGCTCGCTTTATAAATACCTGAAGGTAGACATGCTAACACTCCCTCAAACCAATCTTAGGGTTAGTTATTTCATAAAAGATAATCTGGCCATTTCTTTTGGGGACGATCATATGAAGTACGTAATGACACAGGATCAGACAGTAAGAATGAAGGGAAATATTACCAGAAGCGGTAATTATGAAGGCACTTATGATGGCGACATGAAAATGACAACAGATTTTTTAAGCTTTGAACATACAGACGGGTTGAACTATTTAAATTTTGAACTCGAAAAATATTTTACCTGGTACCATTCAAAGTCCGATTGGTGTATCATTTCTTCAATGGCTGGCGTCGGGGCGGGTGTTTTATTCCCCAAGACAAACGTAAAATTGCTGGACTATGCCCGGAATGACCGGTTTCATATCTCCGGCTTTGGTACATCCGTCAAAATTGGTATACAGGGAACGTTTTTTAAGCATTTTATCGTAAGGGCTGAAGATAAATACGGCTATATCAATATGCCGAACATCATCCTGCATAAAAAAGGAATTGCGGGAAGAGCAAAGCAGCAATTTTTCTTTACTGAGGCCTATTTTACGGCAGGTGTGTCGTTTACCCTGTGTCACAAAAGAAAACCAAAAAAGAATCAATAGCTATAAGCAGAAATAAAATGGCTGAAGCACCGAAATTATTTAAAGTAACTATCGACAACATTACCATCGAGGTTCCGCCGGGTACATCGATATTAAATGCCGCACGCATGATCGGTGGTGATGTGACGCCGCCCGCGATGTGCTACTACAGCAAATTGCAGGGTAGTGGGGGCAAATGCCGCACTTGCCTGGTAGAAGTGGCTGCGGGTTCAACAGCTGATCCGCGACCAATGCCGAAACTGGTAGCCAGCTGCCGCACCAATGTCATGGATGGAATGGTGGTAAAGAACATTACCAGCGAAAGAGTGACGGATGCAAGAAATGGAGTCGTTGAATTTTTATTAATAAATCACCCACTGGATTGCCCGATCTGCGACCAGGCCGGTGAATGTCACCTGCAGGACCTGGGATACGATCACGGAAAAGAATCGACGCGCTATGAATTTTCCAGGAGGACCTTTGATCGGGAAGATATAGGGCCTTATATACAGTTGCATATGACACGATGCATCCTTTGCTATCGTTGCACCTATGTAGCCGATCAATTGACCGATAACCGTGTACATGGTATACTCGACAGGGGAGATCATGCGGAAATATCCACTTATATCTCAAAGGCAATCGAGAATGATTTCAGCGGAAATATGATCGATGTATGCCCTGTAGGCGCGTTAACTGACAGGACATTCCGTTTCAAGAACCGCGTGTGGTTTACTAAACCTGTTGATGCGCATCGTGATTGCCCGACCTGTTGCGGTAAGGTCACACTTTGGAACCGGGGCGACGAGGTATTGAGAGTTACAGTAAGAAAAGATCCCTGGGGAGAAGTTCAGAGCTATGATGGTAAACCGGGATGGATATGCAATACCTGCCGTTTTGATAAAAAGAAATTAAGCGACTGGGTAATCGAGGGTCCTACCAAAATAGCCAGGCATTCAGTAATGGGCGCGAACCATTATATAAATGCAAAGCGGCCATTGGAAACAATATCCGAAGTGATGGGCGGCAGGCATCCCAGGGTATTGATGGATATTCATAAGGTGAGTGATGTCAACCAGCCGGAAGTAATGTTGAGTGAATTGCCAGGCCCGGCGACAGGAGATACTTTTAACGGTCAAAAACTGGAATATAGCACGAATATAACTGACGGAAAGATCGGTAGTCCTTCAAATGAAGAAGGAACAGATTCAACTAATCCAAATACACCATGAGGGGTAATATGTATTTACTGCAGATAGATAAGTTTTTTATTTTAGAAAAATTCCTGCTGGTGGGTTTCATCATCAGTTTATCCATGCTGGTGGCCATGTATGCCACGTATGCGGAAAGAAAGGTAGCCGCCTTCCTGCAGGACAGGATAGGACCGAACCGTGCAGGGATATTTGGTATTCTTCAGCCTCTGGCAGACGGAGGTAAATTATTTTTTAAAGAGGAGATCATCCCGCTCGCTTCTTCGAAAACGCTTTTTGTGATTGGCCCTATGCTGGCCATGATCACTGCGCTTCTTACCAGTGCTGTTATCCCGTGGGGGCCGGGTTTGCCGATAGCTGGAAGGAATGTTTCCCTGCAGATTGCTGATATCAACATTGGCATCCTTTACATTTTTGGCGTGGTGAGCCTGGGTGTATATGGCATCATGATCGGTGGATGGGCTTCCAACAATAAATTTTCCTTGCTGGCTGCGATCCGTGGGGCTTCTCAAATGGTCTCTTACGAATTACCTATGGGACTCGCGCTAATAGCATTGTTGATGCTGGTGGGCGATTTGCGTATGAGCACCATTGTGCAGGACCAGATCGGTAAAGGGTTTTTTAACTGGCATATATGGTACCAGCCACTCGGGTTTATCATATTCTTTATATGTGCGCTTGCAGAATGTAACAGGACGCCATTTGATCTTCCCGAAGCGGAAAATGAATTGAATTTCGGGTACCACCAGGAATATTCGTCCATGAAGCTTGGCTTTTATTTATTTGCTGAGTATATCAATATGTTCATTAGCGGCGTGGTGATGTCTACCCTTTATTTCGGCGGCTATGATATTCCCTTTGTAAATGAAGCCGGGCTCGGCTGGGATCCCTGGGTCCTGTCAGTGCTCGGGTTTGTGGTGTTGATGACCAAAGCCTGGATATTTATTTTCATTTTTATGTGGATACGCTGGACCATTCCGCGCTTCCGCTATGACCAGCTAATGAACCTGGGATGGAAAAGCTTGATACCATTGGCGCTTTTGAATATGGTGGCTACTGCCGTTGTTGTATTATGGCTGAAGAAATGAACTGCTAGTCGATAGGCCGGAACTTTCGAATTGAACGATGGCATCGGACTTGCTCCAGAAGAGCAACATGTCGGTAGCGACCATTAATTAATGGTTGGCAAGAATATATCGATAGCATCATTGAGACGCAATTGAGCGTATAAGAATATATATTTGCGAAAATTTTTGAAAGCTATAAGCGATTTATGCAGTTAACACAAAGAGCAAAACAGGTAGACAGGCGGCCAATGACATGGCTGGAAAAGATCTACCTGTGGAATATCGTGAAGGGAATGTGGATTACGTTGTCGCATTTGTTCAAAAGAAAAGTGACGATACAATACCCTGAACAAAAAAGAACATTTTCAAAGGTTTTCAGGGGACTCCAGGTCCTCAACCGCGACGAAGAAGGGCGTGAACGTTGCACAGCTTGCGGGCTCTGTGCCGTTGCCTGTCCGGCTGAAGCCATAACGATGGAAGCTGCTGAGCGGCAACCAGGGGAAGAACATCTGTACAAAGAAGAGAAATACGCCGCCAAGTACGAGATCAACATGTTGCGCTGCATCTTTTGCGGTTATTGCGAGGAGGCCTGTCCCAAAGATGCGATCTATTTGTCGGAAACATTTGCCCCGTCCAATTACCAGCGCAAAGGATTTATTTATAAAAAAGAAGACCTGCTGATCCCGAATCCGAAAGAAAATCCTGAAGCCTATCAACAGGCACTGGGTGAGCGGAGAGAAGCTCAGGCAAAAAAATGAAAACAAATTTTGACTAAACATCTGGTCGAAAGCTAAAAGCTAACAGCTTAAACAGAATGAACGTTACTGAAATACTTTTTGGGATTCTTACGGTGATGGCGTTATTCAGCGCGTTGTTGATGATCACCAGCAAAAACCCTGTTCATAGCGTATTATGGCTGATCGTCACTTTCTTCTCTATCTCCGGTCATTATATTTTATTAAACGCACAGTTCCTGGCGGTCGTCAACATAATCGTGTATGCGGGTGCTATCATGGTCCTGTTTCTATTCGTGATCATGCTGATGAATCTCAATAACACAGCTGAACCTAAAAAGAACCGCTGGCTTAAACTTGTGGGCGGCATTGCCGGTGGATGTTTGTTTCTGGTACTGGTAGCTGCTTTAAAAGACAGCGAGGTCAAACGACAATTCACAGAAGTAAAGACAGGTGATATTGGATTAATAAAAAACCTTGGAAAGGAATTGTTCAGCACCTACGTCGTACCGTTTGAAATAAGCAGCATTTTGTTTTTGAGTGCTATGGTAGGCGCGGTAGTGATCGGAAAAAAAGAATAAAGATCATGTTTATAGATTATTATATAATTCTGTCAGTTGCGCTGTTCTGTATTGGAATAGTGGGCGTATTAACACGCCGCAACGCGATCATCATATTTATGTGCGTAGAGCTGATGCTGAATGCCGTGAACCTATTACTGGTGGCTTTTTCAAAAATGCATCATCTTACGCCCCCAAAAAAAGAATTGGCGGCTGTTGCAGGTACCGACGGACAGATATTCGTTTTTTTCATTATGGTTGTGGCCGCAGCTGAAGTAAGTGTTGGACTGGCGATCATCGTAATGATGTATCGGAACATTCATTCGGTAGACGTAAACTTTTTAAACAGACTAAAACATTAAGGCCGGGTCTGTGCCTGACACCAGGCATCTGACAACCCACACCTGATATATGCAGAATTCTTTACAAATAGCCTGGCTAATTCCCTTGTTCCCATTGATCGGTTTTTTGATCAATGGGCTGGGAAGAAAGCAATTGTCGAAATCAATGATCGGCGTGATCGGCAGCGGGGTTATCCTGGCTTCATTTGTCATGAGCATCTGGGTATTCCTGCAGGTAAAGGACGGAAATACGCATGTTGCTACTTATTTCGATTTTATCAACGCGGGTAAACTGAAGATCTCGTTCGCTTTTCAGATCGATCAGCTTTCTTCCTTATTCCTTTTGATCATTACTGGCGTCGGTTTCCTGATCCACGTTTATTCAGTGGCTTATATGCATGAAGAGAAAACGGAGCATTTCGGCAGGTATTTCTCTTACCTGAACCTGTTTGTTTTTTCCATGCTCCTTCTGGTACTGGGCGCTAACTACGTGATAATGTTCATAGGCTGGGAAGGAGTGGGGCTTTGTTCTTATTTGTTGATAGGTTTCTGGTTCAAAAAGGACGAGTACAACAAAGCAGCCAACAAGGCCTTTATCATGAACCGCATCGGCGATCTGGGTTTTCTCATCGCCATTTTCTGGATCATTTCAAAAGCGGGAAGCGTAAACTTTCCCGATGTATTTGCTGCAGCTACGGGCAAGTTCAACGGAAAAGAATTTACCACAACTGATATTACGTGCATTACCCTGCTTTTATTTGTGGGTGCTACCGGCAAGAGTGCACAGATACCTCTTTATACATGGTTACCCGATGCAATGGCGGGTCCAACCCCAGTCTCAGCCCTTATCCATGCAGCCACGATGGTGACTGCAGGTATTTACATGGTCGCGAGAAGTAATATTCTTTATTCGATGTCCCACCTGGTCATGAATGTCGTCTGGGTAATTGGACTTGCTACTGCAATACTTGCCGCGACGATCGCACTCAAGCAAAATGATATTAAAAAAGTACTGGCCTATTCGACGGTGAGCCAATTGGGATTTATGTTCCTCGCATTGGGAACAGGGGCCTATGTAGCAGCTGTATTTCATGTGATGACCCACGCATTTTTCAAAGCACTGCTCTTCCTTGGAAGCGGTAGTGTGATTCATGCGATGGGCGGTGAGCAGGATATCCGCAAGATGGGTGGTTTGAACAAACGCATGAAGATTACCAGCATGACCTTCTTGTTGGGTTGTTTGGCAATCGCAGGCATACCCGGTTTTTCGGGGTTCTTCTCCAAGGATGCGATACTGGCCGGTGCATTTGGAAGATCACCGGTGATCTATGCTATCGCATTAGGTGCAGCATTGCTCACAGCATTTTATATGTTTCGCTTATATGCTACCGTATTTCGTGGCACATTCAGGGGCACGCATGATCAGGAACATCACCTGCATGAAAGCCCTTCGGCGATGACCGTTCCACTGATCATCCTCGCTATTCTTTCCGTTGTGGGTGGCTGGATCGGCATTCCTGAATTCATGGCGAGTGGGGCCAATAAGCTGAATGAATTTCTCGCGCCTGTGTTCGCCAGTTCAAATCAATTCCTTGAATCGCGGGGCCGCTTGCATGAAATAGATCATAATACAGAATGGATGTTGACAGGCTTATCCTCTTTGTTGATAATACTTGTAGTGGTATTTGCCTGGAATAAATTCAGCCGGAAACCCGAGTTAGCGGAAACAAAAGGATTGGGAAGAGTTTTGGAAAACAAATGGTACGTGGATGAACTGTATGATACCATTATTGTAAAGCCGCTTAACTGGCTCGGAGGAGTTCTAAATTCCGTTGTCGAAAAGGATGTGATCGATGGATTGGTAAACGGTGTTGGAAGAGCCGTCAATTATGGCAGCCGCCAGCTACGATTGTTACAAAGCGGGCAGGTTGCCAATTATGTATTATTAATGGTGCTGAGCATGCTGGTTGTATTTGTGCTGCAGTTTTTTTTAAGAAAATAATGAGTTGACAGATCTTATATGATTCCTGTTTTATTGATATTGATCCCTTTGCTGACAGGCCTGGTCGCCTTCTTTGTAAAAAACGAGAAATCGGTAAAAGGCTGGGCCCTGGCTTCCTCTGTAATAACACTGGCCGTCTCACTGATCGGGCTGACTGTCTTAAAGGACCCGGAATATTTTGCCCAGCGATATGAATGGATGGGATCGCTCAACAGTAGCTTTTCAGTAAAACTGGATGGGTTGAGCCAGATCCTTTGCCTTTTAAACGCTGTAGCTTTTCCCCTCATTTTTATCGCAACCTGGAAAACAGTTTATGCAAAGGCCAATAACTTTTTTGCCCTGATGTTATTGATGCAGGCTGGCATGATGGGAGTATTTGTAGCCGCGGATGCTTTATTGTTTTACTTCTTCTGGGAACTGGCATTGATACCCGCTTATTTTCTTTGTTCACAATGGGGAGGTCCGAGAAGGATACAGGTTACTTTCAAATTCTTCATTTATACTTTTGTCGGTTCACTGTTGATGCTGGTCGGCCTATTATACATTTATTTTCATACGCCCGGGCGTAGTTTCGATATCACTGCTTTTTATAACGCAGCACTCACCTCGAAGGAACAGGATTGGCTTTTTTGGTTATTGTTCATCGCTTTTGCGATCAAAATGCCAATCTTTCCCTTTCATACCTGGCAGCCGGATACATATGAGCAATCGCCTACCGCAGTCACTATGGCATTGAGCGGTGTGATGGTTAAAATGGGAGTTTTTGGCCTGTTGCGCTGGTTGCTTCCGGTTTTACCGCTTGCATCCTGGAGATGGGGCGACACTACTTCCACATTGGCCGTGGTCGGGATGATCTATGCTTCATTGATCGCGATACAGCAGGATGATATCAAAAGACTGGTAGCCTATTCTTCTATTGCACATATTGGGCTTATGTGCGTCACGATCTTTTCTTTGAATAACATTGGGATGCAGGGTGTCATGATACAGTTGTTCAATCACGGCATCAATATTATCGGGTTGTGGATCGGCGCTGAATGGATAGAAAGACAAATGGGAACAAGAAAGCTTTCGGAACTTGGAGGCCTTGCGCAAAAAGCACCGGCGCTCGCCATTTTCTTTGTCGTCATAGCGCTCGCCAATATTGCTTTGCCGCTTACCAATGCATTTGTTGGAGAGTTTCTTATGTTCACAGGTATCTTCAGTTCAATCGCAACGCATTACAGCTTATGGTTTACGGTGCTGGCAGGGGTCTGTATCATCCTGGCGGCTGTTTACACTCTCAACCTGATCCGCAAGATATTTTATGGCAATGTATCGGCAGCCGTTTCAGCGGCAGGCGATATCAGGCTCAGTGAAAAATTGGCATTGGGCGTAATTGTAATACTTATCGTGTGGATCGGGATTTATTCGCAACCGTTTTTAAGGATCACCGAAGATATTTCAGCAGACATAACCAATGGTATTATCAACAGGCCGGAAATAGCCCGGTATTTAACGAGGTAATAAAAATATGAACGCGTTAATATTGTCGGCAGTTTTAGGAGTTATTATGATGTTTAGCGGTCTGTTGCTAAAACAGAAGAGTAATCTGCGTCACCTGGCGACAGCAGGTCTGTTCTTGTTGTTTGTGGCCAACCTGCTCGAAATGTCCGGGATAACTTTTTTCAGTATCAATGTCGGCAGCATGATGCATTTTGACAGGTTCGCGCTTTTGTTCAACAGCGTCATTTTCTTTTCCACGTTCGTCTATTTTCTTTTGTCGGCACGAGACATTGAAAGAACGGGCAGTTATTACGCGGAGTATTTTGCCCTTATATTCTTCATTCTTTGCGGGGTGGTACTTGCTACTTCGTTTACTTCATTGCTGATACTTTTCCTTGGTATCGAGATCATTTCGATTCCGCTTTATATCCTTACTGGAAGCGATAAAAAGAATCTCAGGAGCAATGAGGCTTCCTTGAAATATTTTCTACTGGGTGCGTTTTCAACAGGTTTAATGCTGATGGGTATAGCGTTGATCTATGGTTCCGCGGGTTCGTTTGACACGGCGCAGATAAATGTGGCCGCGAAGCCCGGGACCTTGATGATCGCGGGGATGATACTGCTTCTCTTTTCCATGGCTTTTAAAGTATCGGCCGCGCCTTTTCATTTCTGGACACCTGATGTATATGATGGCGCACCTACGGTGTTCACATCGTTTATGGCTACGATTGTCAAAGTGGCTGTATTTGTTGCATTCATCCGGTTGTTCTATGAAGCATTTGGGCGGTTGCAGCAGCAATGGCAGATATGGATTGCACTTATCACGGCTGCTACTCTGCTTATCGGAAATATCACCGCGGTATTCCAGCAGAGTGTAAAACGAATGTTGGCTTATTCCAGTATTGCGCAGGCCGGTTTTATGCTCATGGCGATCTATGCAATGAATATGGATGGGAAAGAAGGATTGCTCATTTATTCCGCAGCCTATAGCCTGGCGACGATCGGAATATTCGCAGTGTTGATCAAAATGAACGATTACACATTTGATGGATTCAATGGCCTGGCAAAGCAGGAACCGTTATTAGCTGCCACAACGGCTATCTTTTTATTGTCGCTTGCCGGTATTCCTCTCACAGGAGGGTTTATTGCGAAATTCAAGATGCTGGAATCCGTTATTGCCACAGGCAAGAACTTCTGGCTGGTCATCTTTGCTGTCTTAATGGCGGCCGTAAGCGTCTATTATTATTTCCGGGTTATCCAGGCCATGTATTTTAAAGATGGGCCGGCAAGAGTGATACCGATAAGTCCTGTGTTTAAAGGGACGCTGGTCGCGTTGGCTGTATTGATCATTTTACTTGGAATTTTTCCTGAACTTTTGTTAAACTGGTTTTATTTCTGACTTTGTTACCTGGTCAGGCCACTCAAGTGGCCTGACCAGGTAACACACTTGCTGTTTTCTTTCTTTAATTTTGAGAAGACCCGGTTATTACCATGAGCTTCCTTGATGTGTTTTCGTTAGCTTATCGCACGGTTCGAAGCAACAAGCTTCGCACAGGTCTTACTATTTCTATCATTGCTTTTGGCATCATGGCCCTGATTGGGATCATTACTGCGATTGAAGCGATGAACCAGAAATTTTCGGAAAGCTTTTCTACGATGGGGGCCAATGCATTTACAGTCCGGTACAAAGAAAGGAATTTTCATTTCGGAGGCAACGACAACAGCGATATCAAGGTTTCAAAAAAAGGTAAGCGTAAGGAAAAAAAATCGAGCCTCGGAAGGATGATCACAAAGGATGAAGCCGAGCTGTTCGTAAGAATGTACCAGTACCCGTCGATTAAGGGAATTTATATTTCTGGTGGTCGCAACAGCATCGTAGCATATGAGCAGCGAAAAACGAGTCCTAACATTATGTTGTCGGGCGGTGATGAAAATTACCTGTTGCTAAATGGTTTTTCGCTGGCAGCAGGCCGCAACATGAACCGGATGGATGTAGAGACTGAAGCAAATATCTGCCTGCTGGGCTACGATGTGGCAAAGAAATTATTCAGGGAAGGAATTGAGAGGGCAGTAAATTCAACGGTGAGAGTTAACAATATTCCGTTCCGGGTCCTGGGAGTGCTGGCAAGCCGCGGATCTACATTTGGGTTCAGCCGCGACAATATCATTATTACGAGTTATAAAAATGTCGCAAAAAATTTTCCCGGCAAAAGATCATATGTCGTAGCAATTATGACACCGGATATGCGGGAAGTGAACCAGGCAATGGGGGAGGCGGAAGGTTCTTTCCGCGCTATTCGCAAACTGGCTGTTACCGAAGAGAATAATTTTATCCTTGACCGGAGTGACAGCATCGCGGAAAAGGCAATGAACAGCCTGGGATTTCTAACGATCTCAGCGACGGTTATCGGGCTTATTACGTTGATCGGGGCCGCTATTGGGCTTATGAATATTATGCTGGTGTCTGTGTCGGAAAGAACAAAAGAAGTGGGACTCATCAAGGCGATTGGCGGCAAAAGCAAACTTGTGCGCCGGCAATTTTTGCTTGAATCGATCATCATTAGTCTTTTTGGCGCATTATTCGGAATTATGATTGGCGTTCCATTTGGCAATGTCGCTTCCCTGTTATTCGGCACCGGTTTTGTTGTGCCATGGAACTGGGTGATCGGAGCGATCCTGCTCTGTTTTCTTGTAGGCTTGTGTGCAGGATTGTATCCCGCGTGGAAAGCAGGGCGATTAAACCCGATTGAAGCGCTCCGGTACGAATAAGTGTCCACATTTCCGCACCTTCATTTTTATCATCATTTTCTTACCAGCGGCTTCTGCATATGAAAAAATCCTTAACTTGAAGCCCTTGTCGCAAAAAAACTTAAATAGGCGGTTTTTTTCTATGTTTTTTTCCTTAGAATTGCATCGCTTTTATTGACTTGTCAGAAACATTTAAAAATTAAAAACACTAAAAATTTCAATCATGGCAGAGACTAAACCAACTGCAACAGTTAAGGCTACATCTGTTCAACCTAAAAAAAGCAGTAATGCCATTTCGTGGATTGCTCCCATTGTTTGTATCATCGCAGGCTATTTGATCTGGCGTTTTATACTGGGAGATCCAAGTGCTTATAAAGGGACGGGAGAAGGCTGGTTCTGGCCCGAGTACAAACAGGGATTAAAGAATGAACAGGACCAGTTGCATCGTATCTACCAGGGAGGTATCATCGTTCCTATCCTGATTGGTATGTTTCTGATGGTGGTTGTATTTTCGATTGAAAGGTTCCTGACCATCCGCAAAGCGTTGGGTAACGGCTCTATCGCCGATTTTATTCGCAAAGTGCAATATCACCTGGCTAACCGCAATGTAGACGCTGCTTTATCAGAATGCGACAGGCAGCGCGGTTCAGTAGCCAATGTGATGAAAGCAGGTCTCCGCCGTTACAAAGAAATGATCACTGAAGGCGGTATGTCCACAGAACAAAAGGTTATTGCCATTCAAAAAGAGGTGGAAGAAGCGACTGCGCTGGAAGTGCCTATGCTGCAGAAGAATCTCGTATTCCTCTCTACCATCACTTCAGTAGGTACATTGATCGCCCTTCTCGGTACGGTAATGGGTATGATCCGATCGTTCTCCGCGCTGGGTTCATCGGGCAGCGGGGGCGACTCCAGCTCACTGGCTGTTGGTATATCTGAAGCCTTGTATAACACAGCATTAGGTATCGGTACTTCAGCCGTAGCATTGATCATGTATAATGTGTTTACGACTAAGATCGATTCCATTACATATGGTATTGATGAATCAGGTTTTACCCTGACTCAAAGTTTTGCTTCACAATACAAATAATTTAATGAATAGCGGTATGGATTTTGGCCGATTATTCATCTAATCAATTAAACAGAAGTAAGATATGCCACATGTAAAAGTAGCCAAGAAAAGTACGGATACGGATATGACACCCTTCGTGGATGTGGCATTCCTGATCCTGTCCTTTTTTATCATGGCCACACAGTTCAAACCACCAGAACCCGTTCCGGTGGAAACGCCAAACTCTGTTTCTTCGGATATCCTGAAAGAAGAGAATTCAATGTTGATCACCGTAGATAAAGACAATAAAGTATTTATAAATATCAACGAGAAGAAGGGGGGAAATACAGGAAAACTCAATGATGTCATCTCGGACATTAGCCAGAGCAGGACACTGAACCTGACCCCGGCAGAAATGACAAGTTTCACAAAAGCCCCGATAATTGGCGTTCCGTTTAACCAACTAAGAGGCTTCCTGGATCTGCCCCATGACCAGCAGGAGAAACAGCCCCAACCCGGTATCCCTGTGTTGGACACTTTGAATAACGAACTGGTATGGTGGATTGCCTCTGTAAAGAAGGCTTTCGCGGGACAAAAACTGCTCTACCTTGTAAAGGGTGATAACAAGTCTAAATACCCGACTTTCGAAGCAATCATCAATGCTTTGAGAAAGAATGAAGAGTTTAAGTACAACCTGGTAACATCCCAGGAAGGAGCTCCCGAGGGTACAGATCTTTACAAAGAGCGCAGGGGTATTAAATAAGTTTTTTTAACTGACAAACAAATCAACATGGCAAGTATAGACAGTGGTGGTGGTGATAGTGGTCATAAAAAAGGACCAGGCGTAAAAAAAGCCAAAAAGCTTTCTACCCGCGTGGATATGACGCCAATGGTGGACCTCGGTTTTTTGCTTATCACATTTTTCATCTTTACGGCTACCATGAAGAGTCCTACGACCATGGACCTCAACATGCCTAAGGAGACCGACAAGAAAGATGAAACGAAGATCAAGCAATCAGGGGCGCTGACCATCATGCTGAGTAAAGACAATAATGTTTATTATTACGAAGGTGAGCTGGCTCCAGATGGATCAAACTTTAAAAGATCTAATTTCAAAGACATCCGCAAGGTGATCCAGGACAAAAAGAAAGAAGTGATAAAGAATCACGTTCATGATGATAAATGTGAAGATATAAAGCTAAAAGCTAAAAACAGAGTACCACCGGATCCAAACTGGCAGACTGCGGACCTGGACAGGGACTTCGTGGTAGTTATCAAGCCCGACGCGGAAGCCACTTATAAAAACACGGTGGATATCCTGGACGAAATGACAATCAACGCCGTAAAGCGGTTCGCAATGGTCAAGATTTCTGAAACCGAGGACGGCCTGATCAAAAAGACCGAAGGGGGAAAATAATCTGGCCGACGGGTATGGAATAAATGCCGGAAAGCATCTAATTTTAAATAATTAAACTAATGGAAGCCAACAAAATATTATCGGCCGATGTCCTGGACCTGATCTTCGAGGATCGGAATAAGGAATATGGGGCCTATGAGCTGCGGAAAACCTATAACAAGCGGGTTATCAAGGCGCTTATTATCGCAGCCTCCGTTGCTGTGCTGGCCCTGCTGGCCTCGTTTATTGTCAGCAAGGTAGAATCCAGCAGCGACAAAATAAATATTAAGGAGGTGACAATCCAGGATATCAAACAGGATGAAGAAAAGCCTGAGCCGCCACCGCCGCCTCCGCCAAAGCCACCAGATCCTCCAAAGATCGAAATGGCTAAGTTCACGCCTCCCAAGATCGTAGAAGACAAACAGGTGCAGGAACCGCCTCCGGAACAGAAGGAATTAAAAGAGACCAAGATCGACGTGACTAACCAGGAAGGTGTAAAAGATGAAGGGATTGTAACCCCGGTCGCCATAGACGAGGGCAAGCAAATCATCGAAGAAAAGAAAGAAGACGAGAACAAGATCTTTGAAAAAGTGGAGATTGAAGCTTCTTTCAAAGGCGGTGAGGGCGCCTGGAAAAAATATCTCGAAAGGAATCTGAACCCCAACACACCGGTTGATAACGGAGCTCCCGAAGGTACCTATACTGTATATGTGCAATTCGTGGTAAGCAAGGACGGTAGCATTAGTGATGTAAAGGCCCTGACCAATCACGGTTATGGCATGGAAGCAGAAGCGATCCGTGTAATTAAGAAAGGACCAGCCTGGGTTCCGGCAGTACAAAATGGCCGCCAGGTAAATGCCTATCGCAAGCAGCCGATTACTTTCCAGGTACAGGCTGAATAATTATCAAAATCTCAGTAACATATTCAATCCCGCACATGCGGGATTTTTTATTTTCAATTGGCCAATCAATCTATTTTTGACCGGTAATGAGCAAGCTCGCAGACTGGGATGATACGATCGTGGCGCTGGCCACACCTCCGGGCATCGGAGCCATCGGTGTGATACGGCTGAGCGGTAAAAAAGCGATCACCATTGCCGATGATTTATTTCCTTCAAAAGATCTATCGCAACAACTCTCGCACACCCTCCATGTCGGCTTTTTAAAGGATAGGACGACCGTACTGGATGAAGCAGTTGTTTCAATATTTAAAGGACCGAAGTCATACACAGGAGAAGATGTGATCGAGATCAGTTGCCATGGATCTCCTTTTATTCACCAGCGTATCATTGAAGCCTGTATCAAAAGAGGAGCCCGGTTGGCGAAACCCGGTGAGTTTACACAACGTGCTTTTTTGAATGGCAAGCTCGACCTTGCGCAGGCCGAAGCCGTCGCGGACCTGATAGCCAGCAATACCGCGGCCTCTCACAAAACAGCGCTACACACCATCCGTGGCGGTTTTTCAGCACGGTTGAAGGAACTCCGCGAAAGGTTGATCCGTTTTTCCGCTTTGATAGAACTGGAACTTGATTTCTCGCAGGAAGATGTTGAGTTTGCCGACCGTACTCAGTTTTATGAATTGATCAACGAGATCCAGTTGACGGTGTCACAACTGATCACTTCGTTTGGGTTGGGTAACGTGATAAAGAATGGAGTCAGCGTAGCCATCATCGGCAAGCCCAATGCAGGTAAATCAACTTTGCTGAATGTCTTACTAAACGAAGACAGGGCGATCGTTAGCGAGATCCCCGGCACGACCCGCGACACCATTGAAGAAGTCATCAATATCGATGGGATTTTATTCCGTCTCATCGATACGGCCGGCATCCGCCAGCATTCAGGTGATGTAATCGAAACCGCCGGCATGTCCCGGAGCCTGGATAAAATGAAGAACGCGGACCTGGTGCTCTTCTTATTTGATGTGAATGATAAGAAGGATGAAGTAAGAAGTATGAGGTCGGATATCCAAAAACAAAATGTCAATTTTTTGCTGGTGGGCAATAAGATAGATCAAATGGGTGAGCAGGAGGCCCAACACAAATTTGGCGAGGAGGACAAGATCGTTTTCATTTCAGCTAAACTGGGATTGCATACGGAACTATTAAAAGTACGAATGGCCGATACTGTGCTTCGAGGCCAGGTACAAACCGAAAACACGATCATCACTAACGCAAGACATTATCACGCTTTAAAAGAAGTGGAGAAATCCCTTGCCGATATAAAAACAGGAATGGACAACAAGCTTCCCGGCGACCTTCTTGCATTAGATATCCGCCGCTGTCTTTATTACCTCGGAGAGATCACGGGTGAAGTGACGAATGATGATACGTTGGATTATATTTTTAGTAAGTTTTGTATTGGAAAGTAGCCCCCATACGACAAAATCTCAGTCAATCGGACTTAATCTCACTAAATGTTATAAATCAATAATTTACACTATTATTTTAATAATTTTTATTCTCATCTTTTCCTATATAATCTAATTATAATTGTACTTTTAGTGTACCTCGTGCGGTCGAGGTACAAATAATTCTATTTTGTGGCTAACCTCTTATACAAGTTGGTACAATAAGTTACAAAAAGTTACATGCAGTTATGAGTAGTAATATTCAAATACCTAAAATTTGCCAGCACTGCAATGAGGGCTTTATTGCAAAGACAACGGTTACTAAATTCTGTTCGCTCCACTGCGCCAGGAAAGCATATAAAGCCAATAAACGCCACAGTAAGATCATAGCCGCACAAGAGAACGAGTATCAAAAGTCTTCGGGAATCGATCTAAACATTATTCAGGCTAAGGAATACCTGAGCATTAAAGAAACGTGCATCCTCCTTGGCATTAGCAGGATGAGCCTGCATAGGTATATTAAGAAAAAACTGATCAAGCCTTCAAATCTTGGTGGCAGAATAATTATTCAACGAAAAATAATTGATAACCTTTTAAAATAAATTTTATGGGAGTTCATTTAAGAAAAAAAACACTAAACAATGGGAAAATAAGTTTGTATCTCGATTACTATCCGCCGATCAATAAAGGGGATGGATCATTTACGCGCCGGGAATTTCTTAAAAAGTACCTCTATGCGAAGCCAAAGGATGATGATGAAAAGAGAAGTAATAAAGAAATCCTTCATTTTGCTAAAGAGGTCCTTTTGAAAAGGGAAAAAGAGATTTTGTACGAGATAGAGGGTACGTTTAATCCGGTGAATGAGAAAAGAGATTTTCTCGAATATTTCAAACAACTCGCCCAATATCGTATCCAAAGCAAGGGAAACTTCAATAATTGGATTAGTGCGTTAAATTATCTGACTGCATTTACAGGTGGCATATGTAAGATGGGTGATATAACAGAAGATTTTTGTAACAGGTTTAAGAATTATCTGTTAACCGCAGATATGCTGAAAAAAAGCAAAGGATTAAAACTGTCTCAGAATTCAGCGTTAAGTTATTTTAATAAATTCTGTACAGGAGTTTCGACCGCTTTCGATTCAAAGTATATCAAAGAGGATCCGCTAAAGCATGTAAAAGGAATTCATCAAAAAGAGACAAAAAGAGAATTCTTAACAACAGAGGAGTTACAAAAATTATCAGATACAGCCTGCGAACTTGAATTATTGAAAACTGCTTCATTATTTTCCGCGTTAACCGGATTACGCTGGTCGGATATGAAAGGGTTGCGGTGGAATGACATCCAACATACTAATGACCAAGGTTATTTTTTGCATATTATTCAACAAAAAACAAAACAGGTAATTCTTCATCCGATAAGCAATACGGCAGTACAGGTACTTGGCGAATCAGGCAGCCCCCAAGAAGAAGTATTCCGTGGTCTAAAATACTCTGATGGCAATAACGGCAAGTTAAAAAGATGGATTTTAAAAGCAGGGATAAACAAAAGAATCACGTTGCACAATTTTCGCCATACATATGCTACCGTTTTGTTGAATAACGGCGCTGATATTAGTACTGTGCAAACAATGCTGGGACATAAACATATCAAAACGACTATGATTTACGCTAAAACTTTAAATGAAAAGAAAATTAATGCTGCTAACCTAATTAACATTAACCTATGAGTACAGATGAGGAATTTGATCGTGGAAAATTAAAAAGAAAAATCTGGAAACTCCCGCCAAGTAGACATGTTTATGATATCGATGTTTTTCACATCATAGATGAGGCAGGACATAAGATACTTCATCGGCAAAATGAAGAAGAGGAGGCAAAATATACTACACTTCGTCAGCACAATGAAGAAGAGGAAATGGAAGTAGCAAGCATATATTTTATGATGCTTCGTTCGATCAAAGAGAAGGAAGAGTCTTTTGTCAACGATATGGCAAAAAAGGGAATTGATTTGACAGAAAATAGAAAAAATCGCAAGTACATTCTTCCTTCATCTGAAAACATATATGCTGAGTACTTAGCGTGGAAATTGCTTTTGATTGATGTCTATAAAATAGAAGCCCTATTATCGTATCAATGCGTGCGTTATTTGGGAAATGACGTTGCTGACAAAGATCACTTTAATGAGCTGATTGAATATGTGGTTTATGACCACGTAGAGCGAATGGTAAGCGCAAATGAACATGTTCGGCTGGAAAAAATAATGAATTGGGTAGAACGGAATAGGCAATTCATGATTGATAAGGCGTATTCTGGTGAGGAAAAAAAGACAGCACCAGAGGTTAGAATAATTACAATGAATGCACAGTTTTCAACTATTTTATATGAAAACTTACAACGTTATTTTTCCGAGCAACAACACGACATATTATTCAAGGCAATTGTGAAAGGAGAGAATGTTAATGGTTTATGTTTTAATGGCAATGTCAACGCCTTGGCAGAATTTTTTAAAAGACTTCGATATAATGAAAAAATAGAAGTGAAAACAAATGATATTCTGTCGCAATGGATAACAGGCGTTTTTTGTGTAAGGAGTAAAAAAGGAATTTTAACTAACCTAAATCCAGAGACGGTGTTAAACGTTCTTAAAAAAACTCAGAACGAGCCGTCGAAAGGAAAACGGATATTGGAAAATTTGGCTGGCTATATCTTGCCAGAAAAGAGAACGGTTAAGGAACCTGAGGATAAAAGTTCTACCCCAGCACTACCCCCAGGCAAAAGCCAATTGTAAAAAGTCATCTCATATTTACAAACGATTAGGGAACTTGAAGATAAAAGTTCTATCCCAACGCTATCCCCAGCGTGAAAGGCTATTGTAAAAGTGATTTCATATTTAGAAACTTTGTGTCTATCATAATCAAATTAATTACTATGAACACACAAAAAACGCAACAACACGGGCTTGACCATACAACAAATGCAGTCAAGTCTTCAGAGAAAGAATCAACTATTCAACATGGAGCAGGAAATACTATTGGTCCACCAAGAAATGGTGGCGGTATAGTGAGTTCGCCGGGAAGCGACGATGAGTTTTTGGATGCTGAGCAGGCTGCACTGTTTTTAAAAATTAAACTCAGTACCCTGTATTCTAAGGTCGAGAAAGGTGAGTTACCACATTTCCGCAGTGGTAAGCGTAAACTATTATTTTCAAAACAAGAATTGATTGAATACGTGGTGAGCCGCCGGGGGAAAACCAGCCGGGACATTTCAAACGCCGCCGATAATTACATAATCAACAAGTAATGGAGGCGCCCATTAATCTCACACCCGAAAAAGTAACGAATGCTGGTCATAATGGCCAGGAAAGTCGCGTTACTGAACAAGGAATTATTGACGAAGCTGGTCGCTTGGCAAAAAACACCAACTGTAAAACAACAGAGCAAAATCGATTTCCTGTTGAAGTATTTCCGTTGCTGGTGCAAGAAATTATTTTTGCCACGGTAAAGGACCTTGGTTTTCCAGCTGATTTCATTAGTGCTTCGGTTCTTTTTGCCGCTTCGGTCGCTATCGGTAACACCCACAGGGCCGAAGTTAAAAAGGGGTTTCAGGAAAGTGCGGTCTTATACGTTGCTATGGTGGCGCGACCTGGAACCAATAAAACCCACCCGTTACATTTTGCTTTGTTGCCCATCATTGAGGCGGATAAAACAACCTTCAATCAATATGAGCAGCAACTTAAGGAGTACAATAGGGTCATGAATTTATCAAAAAAGGAAAGAGAACAAGAGGGAATTGAAGATCCATTGAAACCAGTCTGGCAAAAAGTTCTTCTGTCAGATTATACCCCTGAAGCACTTGCAGAAGTTCATAAATTCAACAAAAAAGGAATTGCAGTTTACGTTGATGAGTTGGCAGGATGGTTTAAGAACTTCAATCGATATAACAGCGGCAGCGAAATGGAATTTTGGTTGAGCGCATGGAACAGCAAACCGATAACTATTGACAGGAAGACTGGCGAGCCAATTTTAATTTCCAAGCCTCATATTCCTGTAGGAGGAACTATTCAAAATGCATTGTTGATTGAACTTGCTAAGGATGGAAGAATGCTAAATGGATTTATGGATAGGATCCTCTTTGCCTGCCCAGATAATATAAAGAAACCTTATTGGACTGAAAGCGAGGTTGATCAGAGTATTATTGACAGTTGGCAGAACATTACCTCTAAGCTATTGAATATGACCTTTAATTTAGATGACACGTTTACCGCTGCCCCCAAAATTCTAAATTTTAGCCAGGAGGCAAAAAAAGTATTATTTCGCTGGCAACAATATAACACCGATCAATGCAATGAGGAAAGCGAGACCATTAGCGCCGTTTATAGCAAAATGGATATGTATGTCGTCCGGCTGGCTTTAATACTCGAACTCCTTGACTCTGCATGTACAAACCTGGTAAGTAATTCGATTTCAGTTGGCGCGGTGGAAGGATCAATACAGTTGGTGGAGTATTTCAAAAAAGCAGCCGTAAAAGTTCATTCAATAATTGCAAATGCCAATCCGTTAGACAGGTTGTCTGGCGACAGACGTCGGCTCTATGAAACCTTGCCAGACACATTTACCACCGAGGAAGGCGTTCGGATTGCTACAGCCGCCGGAACAGCCGAGCGAACATTCAAAAGGTTTCTGACGGATAAGGAGTTCTTTTCCAAGTCCGGTAGGGGAGAATATGAAAAAAAGAATAAATGATTGGCATTTGTGGCATTTGCGGCACAAAAGGAAGTAATAAATGCCATTAATGCCACAA
The DNA here is from genome assembly GCA_005884665.1 of Bacteroidota bacterium. GTDB lineage: Bacteria > Bacteroidota > Bacteroidia > Chitinophagales > Chitinophagaceae > VBAT01. The sequence goes on along the minus strand of VBAT01000013.1, from coordinate 156,941 downwards.
GTGTCACGTAATATTCTTAGAAAATGCAAAACCAGTTTCCCAAATTTGAATTAGATAAGAACAGGAGAAGGGTAAAGGTGTGCCCCTGCGGAAAAAGTAATAAGGACGGAAAATTTGTACCGTATGTTGGTTATGAAGATAAAGGGTATTGTCACGCCTGCGGCGAATTATTTTTACCTCCACTAAGCAAGAATAATACTCTAGCCGAACCCCCACGTCAGATACAACAAAGAGCGGTAACTGCCGCCAAAGACAAACCAGAATCACTCATCCCATTTGAATTATTCAGACAATCATTAAAATCCTATGCAGACAATAACTTTATTAAATATTTATTGACCTTATTTGGAGATGAAATAACGCAAGAATTAATTGAAACTTATTACATTGGAACTTCGAGACATTGGAGTGGGGCAACTGTATTCTGGCAAATTGATAAGAAAGGCTATATAAGAACTGGAAAAATAATGTTGTATAACCAGGAATCAGGTAAAAGAATTAAAGAACCATTCAACTATATAACCTGGGCACATCATGTTTTAAAAATAAATGATTATCGATTGAAACAATGTTTATTTGGCGAACACTTATTGTCACATGATTTGGAACGACCGGTTGCAATAACGGAAAGTGAGAAAACAGCTATTATTTCAAGTGTTTATCTTCCCCAATATATCTGGTTAGCGGCGGGTAGTATATCTAATCTTACAACCGAAAAATGTTTGGTTCTTGAAGATAGAAATGTAGTCTTGTTTCCTGATTTAAATGCATATGACCGGTGGGAAGAAAAGAAGGAGCAGCTGTCTAATTCAATGAACATTTCTATTTTTGACTATCTCGAAATTAATGCCTCAGATAAAGACAAGAAGGAGGGTTTGGATATTGCAGATTTTTTAATGAAATATAATTGGAAGGATTTTAATGTGCATTAATGCGTATTTCATTTACATTAACCACTTGCGTAAACGCTTCAATACGTATTAATGCGTATTGAAGGCGAATGTTAATAACTTGTAGTTGCATTTTATTCGTATTAATTCACTTCAACTTGCATTTTTTAATCTGTCTATATATGGTCTGTTGATTTGACGGTTAACCCGCATTACTTTTACAAGAAAAATTATGGTAAAAATGGATCTGCTTACCGGCCAGAAGTTTGAAGCGTTACGTATTAATCAGAAATTTGTTACTCCTCAGAATCGAATTAAATTCTATAATCAGAAGGCAAATCAATTTCGGCAGAGTGTGTCTTATATAAACAAGCCTCTTCATGTAAATGTGCGTATTTTAAACGACTTGCTTACTGGAAAAAATGAAGCCATATTTCATAAACAGTTTTTAATGGGAAAAGGGTTTTCATTTGGCGTTCATACACATTATGTCGAACATAACAAAAATACGCACATAGCCATTTACCAGTATCTCATAATTCCGCTAGAGAATGAGCAAATTAAATTAATAAAGAAATGATAGACTTAACAACCATAAGGACATATCAGGTGGATCATTCGTTGGCTGAGCTACATGAACTCAATGTGAAATTGATGACAAAGAATGGGAATTTGAGGAATTGGCTCATTGGTGCCGCGGTCGTAGTGGGATTTCTTACGGTGGTCGTGTTTATACAAAAAAGCAGAAACAATGAAAAAACAAAAGAACGAAATTCATGAGACGATTTTGGATCTTATGGAACCCTCAAAACCGATAAAAATTGGTATTTACGTGGTTTCAGAATTGGCGGGGCTCTAAATATTCAGGATTTTTTCTCCCACAGCTCGAGGTTTTAAAGATTTTTCCTCACCGCTAAACACATGAACATGATCTGCAGGTACGCATGTGATGCTTACCAAAGAGAATGGGTATGCTTCTGGGGCACTGTTAGGGTTTCCTTGTCGATATTTTGAAATAACTCGTCCGGGCTATCGGTAAAGGGGTCGTACCAGTCTGCTTTTTTTCGGGCCCATTCCAGCCATGTGCTGAGTTCCTGGGAAACTTGGTTCGAGGAAGTCGCATTTTGCTCGACCTCGTTGATGTAATTGCGGAGGTTGACCGCTTTGTGCCAGCGGGTAGCTTTTTGCAGGATTTGTTTAAATACAGCCAGTTCTTGTTCCTGTCTCTTCTCGAGTTCTTTTCGCAACGTTTCCTGCCTTTCGCGCTCTTCCCGCTCCTTATTTCTGATTATTTGTTCAGCATTTAGTTGGTCGCTAGCTATTTCCAGGGTGGCGAGGATTGAAGAAAGTTGATCTTCCAATTTATTTTTGCCGTCAATCCATTCTTTGGTATGAAAGATCCGGTCAGTTTTGAAGACCAGCAATCCCGTAGGCTCATAATCATATAGCGTTGGGTGATCCTGTCGCTGCACCCTTTTAGTTTTTTCACGAAGGCTAATGTCGAATTTTTGATTTTTGACCAGAGCATAAGTGGAATTGTCATCGACCCCGACTTCGTGGCCACGAGCCCGCAATAGCTTTATTAGGGTGTCGACAAACCGCAAAACTCTCGGGATATTTGATTTCGCAGCTCTTATATGCAGTTCACCTCTCCAACATGATATTACCCCATTTGATTGATGCCACTTGTTTTTTGCTATGCTTTCGCGGGCAGCAATGACCAATTTATCCGGTTTTGTGAGTTTTTCCGGAACCTGCAAATATTGATTCAAATTATATTCTATTTCATTTTGTAGCTTTTTTATCGGGGATATTTCGCTCCTTGATAGCATTTCTGACTCCGTCCGAAGATCAAGAGTAACAGTGTCAACTCCGGAATATTTTTCGTTTAAGGCTGGTTTAAATATTCTCTTGCCGAACAGGAGCTTTTGCCAATGACCCGCTCTGGGTAGGGGAATATTCATCCTTATGCAAATCTTTCTTAAGCCATTATCAGAAATGTGGTATATACTCGCGAGCTTAATTAAGGGTTCTGTCCAAACCAAATCATATAATTCTTTCCTGGTAAATGTTTTATGTTCCATAAAATTCAAATTAGTTGACATTCAAAGATGTCAGTGTAAGACCGCCTTTACTCACCAGATGTCAGCAATCTTAGCTGCCTCTTTTTTCACAAACACTCATGCTGGAAAGTTCATCACGGTTATAATCTGGCGGCATATTGTCGCCATGATTTGATTTGTTATTTAACATATTGAGAGTAATAAGCGGCCAGAGTCGGCTGATGATTTTTTTTCAAATAGTGCCGAACTTTCTGTCTGACACTATCATACGCGAAAATCTTCTCTAAATAATGTAGCGTCGCATATTGTATTATCCATAATGGCTTAAACCTCCTATAGTCGAAGTTGTCCATGTCCAGTAACCAGTCATAATAGTCAGATATACCTTTTAGGTTCTCAATAAATGAGATAGGAAGGCTGATTTTATTCTTAAAAACCAGGTTCATAAGATTGTTTAATTCCCGATAACTAAGTTCACCATCTAGGTGCCCAAATGGATGTCTTCTGCCTTGCACTGGATGTTTAAACAATGCGAGATACTGGTCGAAATTTGCCCGATAGTCGATTACCTCATATAAAGATGCCAAATAATAGACTTCGTGATCGAATTTATCTTGGAGTTTTTTGTGTATTAGGACTGTAAGTTCTGTTTTGAATTCTTCTGTCAACGAGGAATGGATGGTTAGTAAAATATCGTTACTATACCAGACCGTTCTTTCAGTCTTGTTCAAAAACAATTGACAAAATTTGTCAAACTCGTTTCGGTCATCAATAAAAGAAGGGCCGGATTTACGAGAAAGGCCCGCAAAGGCTTCAAATACTTCCTGGCTGTGTAGTAATGGATTTTCAAGACATTGGTTAAACAATTGCTTGATCTGTTTCTGATCTATATGCTTCCCCTTAGAATGTATGAAAGTGGCAAGATGATTGAGCCGAGTTGTTTCCCTTTTGGGTATCACATCCAAGAATTGAACTATTTTATCAAAGCAATTCATTATGAAAGAAGTATCGATGTCAACTATGGAAAGCAGGAGAAGTAGATTCCAGTAACGATTATAGAAATGCTGGCTGCCATGCCAGGCATTGGTTTGTTCCAGGTAGTTAATAAAATCCTTGTCGTTATTCAATAGATTAGTGACACGTTGCATAAAAGATCCGTCTTCTTGTACGTAGGGGATTTCTTTTTTCACATAGCGTTTATACAATACAATCATTTTATCCGGGTTCCCATAATTCAATAGGGTTCGCAAGATATAATCGTTGAAAAATAGTAATCGCGATGGCTGATACTCATTTAACGCAAGACCTAACATTATTCCCTCAACATAGTCATCGCAAATGTTTGAAAAATCTGAATATTGCGTATAAGCCATACCATTGGCTAATGTAAACTCCTCGAAAATAGAAAAGCCACAAATTAAATTCCAACAATTACTATTGTTACTGTAACTGGCTCGAAGTTGCGACGTGTAATGTTCCCGTATTTTGTCCCGGGATTCTTTGATGTCGCCCGCAAACGCGCGGATGATATTTCCGCTATGAAAAAAGCTGGCGATTTCACGGTCCAAGGCCGGTGAATTGGCAAACGAGAAATACTCCGTTTCGTTATCAAGTCGGTCAATTTGTTGTGATGCGTCGGTTTTGGTATCCTCAGTATTTAAGTTTACATGATTGTTTACCCATTTAAGGATAAATTGCAGTTGATATGCCAATACTTTATTACCATTTTCTTTTGCTCTTAGATAGCACTCATAGTAGCTTTGGAGTGACTTTGTATAGAATCCAAACTGAAATTGCACAAATGCAGTTTTCAGAATGTCCGAAGTATCTTCACTATTTAGGCTATCGATAAATTTGAGCTTAGTGTAAAGGCAACGTACACAATTGCAATCAATTATTATTTTAGGACGTATCTTGACCTCGTGATTACCGTCGATGTTGCTAATTGTAAAAACAAGTTGGCGATTAAGCAGGTCCAGAATTTTTGAAATTTTTGAAATATTAAGTTTCGTGTTTCTGTAACCTGATCCTTTCTTAAACTTATTTCGATCAATATCAATTTTTGCCAGAAAATTTATGAGCTCTTCATTGTTGGTGTAGAGTACATAGTTAGAATAATAACTATAGTTGTACCTTACATTCTGCGTGCGGAATGGATGTATTTTGCAAAAAATATCCGGAGGAATAAATCTCATCTTTTCATAACACAGTGTGAGAACTTCATATAGATAATCCAACACTGTTTTTTTTTCGTGAGAAGCGACATAGATGATATATTTATTGCCGGTTTCCACAAATTTTCTTTCAAAATTGATTCTACCGGAATCTTGAAGATCAAGGAGCAACTTTTCCACTGCCGGAGAAAAGTAAATCTTGGCGGAAGGTGGTAACAGGTCGGGGTGTAGCTCGTTTCTATTCGTCGGATTTACAAAATCAGTGTCATTTGTGGCGAATGCGAACTCTTTGAAATTCTTTTTTTCTATGTAATAAATTGCGGAGAAGTAAAATAAGGCATCATTAGTACTTTTTTTCTTATCACCATGAAAAGGCGCCTGATTATTAAGGCCACGGTCTACTGCCATGACTTTTACTAAACGGATGAGCGGTATGGAAATACCAGTGGATAGTAAGGTATCAACTTTCTGTATCTTTTCTTTTATGATTGAAATATCGTCTTCAAAGTTCAGCGACCGGTTATGAGAATGGGCCTTTGATGAAGAAAATCGTCTTGTGATATAGTCTAAGGTCTGGAGCTTTTTCTTAGTCCATTCCTTTAACAAAACGTCCGGCACAAGCAATTTGATTTGTCCAGAATCAATTAGCTGCTGAAGTACCTTAATAACGTATTCCTGGCGGGGGTCGCTGATAAGGTTTATCAGAATGTTCGTGTCAAGAAGCAAATGCATAGATTACGCAAACTATTTAAAATTTTGGAATAGGGATCTGTTAGGTCTACAAGGCCAGCTGGATTGTCGAACAGGTAGTTATGCAAAACAGAAGGAAGAAAAGTAGGCATTAGGTTACTTAAATCATTTTTCTTAAGTCACGCCAATATTCCGGAGCCCAAAATCTTGCGGCAGCTCCAGAAGTGGATGGAAGTATGAATATTTTTGATTTGCCGATGACCTTATCAGCTAGACCATAATTGATATGTCGGGTCTTCCCATTAAATCCAAGGGCAAAAGACGCAGCTGTTTTACTTGTAAACGCAATGAACTTCGGTTGGAATTCTATCATTTTTTTGGAAAAAAGATCAACCTCATAGCTTGATTTGTTTATCTGTCTATCGTTTCCGGATTGCTTATGAACGAGGTCGGTAAGGCCAATTTTGTGTTGGTTGATCTGATAGCAAGTTTCTGGAACTAACCTGTGCGGTGTGAATCCTGCATCAAATAGTATTTTATAGAATTTATTTCCCGCATGTGCATAATAGAAGCCTGAATCAGCTGATTTTTTCCCTTTAGCGGTACCACAGAATACTACATCAAGATCATATGTAAGGACATCCTTCAGCATTGATTCACATTATTTATTTGATAATATCCCAATTATTCAAATAATAGCTCATTTCGTGTTCCCTATTGCCTAAATAGATTTTATCGTCTCTTATATCAATTTTAACACGATACTTCTCGTAACTCTTTACATCATGTATTGCCTTTTGTTTTACCTTCTTTTCCATTTCACTAAAAGGCAAGATCAAGAATTTGTTTATGCTCTTGTCTTTAAGTACAAATATGTAAAATGTATTTCCCGCATATTCTCGTTCAAATGACACCTTACGAACATCAAAGTTATATGTCTTGTAGTCATTTGCATTGGCAGTTTTTACCTGTATTGAATAGAGCTTGTTGTTTTTTGTTGCGATGATATCAATTCCTTTATCAACCCCCATGATACTTGCGTTATATTCACGGAAAAGCAATTCAGAACAAACCAGGTACTCACCGCCTTTTGCGATAAATCCACTGTCGATTTTAATTTTTTCCTCTTCAACTTCTTCCTCTTCCAATACTTCCTTTTGCTTTTTAGCTTCAATAGGTTTTTTGCTAGTGTTTAAAGCAAAGGTGGCTTTGTCGATTTTAATAAAGTCGGATGATTCGCCTTTTTGTTTTATATCGGTGATAATTTGTGCATACATGCTTGCATCAGGAGTTGCCCCATCTGTTTCTAAAATACCTCTATCAAGAGCTAGCCGGGTTATTTCCTTGTAATGCAGAGGTTGCTTTGCCTCTAAGAGCATTTGAATTGCAGCCGTCCGGAATTTATTCATATGGTTACAAGTGTTTCAATTAAATCAAGAATTTCTCTTGCACACCTTCGCTGATCTCTTCTTTGCCGGGGCTCATTCGTTTCTGATATTGTAAATACTGTTCCGGCAATAGTACGGGAGGGAATGTATGTGCGTATCAGCGATTCTACAGTTCGATTTATATATTTTGAATAGTTAATCCAATCATCTGCCCATGCCGGCAGTACAATTATATCGTGATTGGACTTATTTATTTTCTTTAATACCTCTTTCCAATCATAGCTTTCATGCAATGACCGCCTGATTATCCAAATCAATTTACCCTTATACCGGAAAGTGCGTTTCCCAGCGTCTTCTCCCATGAGGGGAGGCAGTTCATTTTTAAGTGTCAGACTTTTTCCAGTATTTGGATAACCTTTCAGAAGAATTATTTCTTTCATTTATCTCATTTGATTTACTAATGTAATCAAAACTTCAGTTTACAAGTAAAAGGAATTCACGATAATGGCGGGATGAAATGTATGCTTATATTTCCTATTTTCGGCTTAAATTGCTTAATCAGAGAGCCTTATAATAGACTAACCATGGCCAACCATCAGGATCACAGTAATCTCATCTGGCAAATAGCTGATTTACTTCGCGGCCCCTACCGTCCTCCGCAATATGAAAGGGTAATGCTACCCATGACAGTTCTTCGCCGTTTTGATTGTGTATTGGAACCTACAAAACAAAAAGTGCTGAATGAGTATGAAAAATACAAAGGGAAGCTGGATGGAAAAGCACTCGATGCCCGGCTGAATAAAGTATCGATGCAAAAATTTCACAACCATTCAAAATTTACTTTTGAAAAGCTAAAAGGCGCTCCCGATTCCATTTCAAAGGACTTGGCAAGTTATATCAATGGATTTTCAGAAAACGTCCGTAGGATCTTCAACTATTTTGAGTTTGAAAAGGAAATAGAAAGAATGAACGAGGCTAATATTCTTTACCTCGTCGTTTCACGTTTCAGCACAGTTGATTTGCACCCTAAGAATGTTAGAAATATTGAAATGGGTCTGATCTTTGAAAATCTCATCCGCAGGTTTAATGAATTGGCCAACGAAACAGCCGGTGATCACTTTACTCCTCGGGAAGTTATTAAGCTCATGGTAAACCTATTATTCATTAATGATGATGATTTACTTTCCAAAGCCGGAACTATCCGTAAAATGTTGGACCCTGCCTGCGGAACCGGCGGAATGTTGGCCGAGGCTCAATCATATCTTCAAAAACACCATTCCGAAGCTCAGTTATTTGCCTATGGACAAGATTATAACAAAAGGGCATTTGCCACTGCAGCGTCAGATATGTTGATAAAAGAAGTTGCCCATAATGGCGCAGGTGAGAATATTCAGTATGGAGACAGCCTGACAGAAGATAAGTTTGAAGGTAAAACTTTTGATTACCTGATATCAAATCCTCCCTTTGGTGTTGACTGGAAAAAGCAACAAAATGAAATAACAAGAGAGCATGAAAAGCTGGGATATTCTGGTCGTTTTGGAGCCGGTCTTCCGAGGGTAAATGACGGGGCGCTTCTTTTTCTGCAACACATGATGAGCAAGTTTGAACGGGTGGATGAAAAAAACCAAAAGTATGGTTCAAGATTGGCGATTGTTTTTAGTGGCTCGCCGATGTTCAGTGGCGGCGCAGGTTCAGGTGAAAGCAACATCCGTCGCTGGATTATTGAAAATGACTGGCTGGAAGCAATCGTTGCGTTGCCTGAGCAAATGTTTTATAACACGGGTATTACAACCTATGTGTGGATTGTTACCAACCGCAAGGAAATGCGTCGTAGAGGCAAAATACAATTAGTAGATGCCCGTGAATATCATGTATCCATGCGACGCAGCCTGGGGGATAAACGGAGAAAGATTGGCGAAGGAAAAGATGTGGAACCTATGGAGCCCGACCAGATTGGCGATATAGTAAGAATGTACGGCCGCTTTCAGGAGACAAAACAAACCAAAACATTTAATAATAGCGATTTTGGTTTTACCCGTGTTACAGTCGAGCGACCACTGCGGCTGCGTTATCAGATGAAATTGGAAGATAAAGCCCGTTTCCTGGAAGCTTGCCCACATTTGCTGGATGATGTGCAGTCAATAGATAAGGAAATGGGGCGAGAGTCTTATACGGATTGGAATAAAGTAGAGAAACAAATAAGAAAGATACTAAACGACAATGAAAGTAAATGGAAAGCTGGTGAACATAAACTTTTCCGGGATGTATTTACGAAAAGAGATCCGGATGCAAAAGAAGTAAGAAAGAATAAAGATGAATTTGAAGCAGATACGGAATTAAGGGATTTTGAAAACATACCGCTGGAACGGGATATTGATGAATACTTTAAAATGGAAGTTTTACCTCATGTTCCCGACGCTTGGATGGACAGAACCAAGGATAAAGTCGGCTATGAAATTAATTTTAATCGTTATTTCTTTAATCATATTCCTCTCAGGGATTTAAAAGAGATTGACAATGAGCTTAAGCAGATAGAAAACGAAATTTTTAGGTTGCTAAAGGAAGTCACGATATGAAAGGAAATCTTACCAGGATTAAGTATGTTGCCCGCTTTAGTTATGGAGACTCATTACCCACAGAAGAAATACTTGATGGCGACATTAAAGTTTTTGGTTCAAATGGCCCGTATGCTTTAATAAATTATTCAAATACTGGAGCTCCTGCAATTATTGTAGGTCGCAAAGGATCATATGGAAAAATAAATTGGAGTCCTGAGCCTTGCTTTGCTTCCGACACGACCTTTTTTATTGATCAACAGACTACAAAACATACGCTACGTTGGCTGTATTATGCATTGCAGACCCTAAAACTTGATGAGGGTTCGAGTGAAGCTGCCGTTCCGGGATTAAATAGGGAGACAGCTTATAATCAAAGGATTTTAGTTTTCAATCATGAATATGAGGCTCGAATCGCATCTTATCTTGATAGCGAATTATCTAGTATTGATAGTTTAATTAAATCCAAAGAAAATCTTTTAACAATTCTGTCTGAAAAACGTCAATCCCTGATTACACAAGCTGTAACAAAAGGTCTGAATCCAGAAGTCAAAATGACGAGTTCGGGTATTGAATGGTTAGGAGAAGTACCGGAGCATTGGAAAATAGAAAAAATAAAGTATGTGACGAGTAAAATTGGAAGTGGCGTAACACCAAAAGGAGGAGCAGAAGTCTATCAACAAGTGGGAATACCATTATTGCGCAGCCAGAACATTCATTTCGATGGCTTAAAACTGGATGATGTGGCATATATTTCTAATGAGATTCATAATTCAATGTCAAATAGTAAAGTTGAAAATGGGGATGTTCTACTTAATATTACGGGAGCTTCTATCGGAAGGTGTTATTATTTTGAGGGACAATTTGAAGAAGCTAATGTTAATCAGCATGTTTGCATACTTAGGCCAAATAAGAAAGTAATAACAAAATACTTATATCTTTTATTGGCTTCCGATTTCGGCCAAAGCCAAATTGCAATTAGCCAGGTTGGGGGTGGAAGAGAAGGGTTGAACTTTGAAAATCTGAAATCATTTATTATGCCTCTGCCTTCTTATGAAGAGCAAAAAGAAATAGTTGCATCTGTTGAAATTTCAAATATTAAATTAAGCGAACTTCAAAAGCATACCGATCATAGCATTAATTTATTGAAAGAAAGAAGGTCGGCGCTAATTACTGCTGCGGTAACCGGACAAATAGAAATACCAACTGACTAATGAGAATAAAAAAATTAACCGTTTCAGGACTAAGAGCCTTTTCCCATGCTGAGTTTACATTTCTGCCAGGAATGAACTTATTGGTTGGTATAAACGGCGTCGGCAAAACAACGGTGTTAGACGCTATAAGGATTTGTTTATCGAGAATTCTACCCGAAATTACTTCTTCTCGTAGCCCTAAGCAGGCTTTTGAAATAAATGATATCAGCATCGGAATGGATTCGTTGCAGGTAGAATGCGATTTGGATTTACAAGGAAAAGAATTCAAATATTTGTTTCATAAACAAAAAATATCGTCTATTCCAAAGAAGACAGGAAAGCCAAGAGACCAAGTCATCGAAACACCAGATATAGAGCAAATTAATCCTTCACTTAAGGAATTTTTTCCGAAGTCAAAAGAATCTAAAACACAACCACTCGGAATTTATTTTTCAACTCGCCGGTCACTATTAGTAGACCAGAAGCCTAGTAGTTCGACAATTGCCGGAGGACAAACTGTGGCCTTCGCTGAATCATTATCCTTTAATCGGGAAGTCAATCTCCGGCTAATTGCGCAATGGTACAAGGTACAGGAGAAACTCGCAGAGGAAAAATCAAAAATGTTAAAACACATTTCCGTTTTGCGGGAGGCAATTGAATTATTTCTGCCGGCATTCAGCAACCTCCATATTAGGGAATTGGACCGGAGTGTTCATTTTATGATTGAAAAAAATGGGATTCCATTAAGTCTTTTTCAATTATCAGATGGCGAAAGAGGAGTTATAGCAATGGTTTTAGATCTTGCAAGAAGACTTTCTCAGGCCAATCCAGAGTTGGATGATCCTTTAAGGCAAGGTGTCGCTATTGTCTTGATTGATGAATTGGATTTGCATTGTCATCCTAGGTGGCAAAGAGTCATCGTGGAAAATCTAATAAAAACATTTCCTAATTGTCAATTTATAGCTACTACGCATTCACCCCAGATAATTGGTGAAGTAGAACCTGAAAGAATTACTGTTATCGATAACGGTACTTTTAAGCCCATAAGTTCATATGGTGTTGATTCCAGCCGAATACTAGAAGAAGTCCTGGACACTTTACCTCGTAATAGGAAAGTGAAATCACTACTCTCTAAAATGTATAAGAGCATAGATAGAGAAGAATTGAGCACTGCGAAAAAGCAGCTGGCAAATATCTCTAAGATTTTAGGAAAAGACGATGCTGAAATTATAAGAGCATCAACCCTGATTCATTTTCTTGAAGGAAATATTAAAGATGAGAAGAATTATAAAAGGAAACGAACCAAATAGCCTTACTCAGCATAGAAAGCAGAGGCATTCAAACTATGATAACTATGCTGATAAAGACGATTTGCGAGTATCTACACATACAGAGCAACGTGGAATTTGTTGCTATTGTTTGGGATACATTGCCCCTATCACAGGGTATATGAAGATTGAGCACTTCAAGAGCCAAGCTGAGTATCCTGATTTTCAACTTAAGTACCATAATATTTTAGGGGCTTGTATGGGAAATGAAAGGCAACCTAAAAAAGTTCAGCACTGCGATACCTTTAAAGGTGATGGGGAATTAAGTTTTAATCCAGCTGACAGAAGAAGAAGTATCCAGAATATGATTTGGTATAGCAGTGATGGAACCATAGGCTCTGAAAATCACAGCTTAAGCGAGGAGTTGAACAGCGGTTTGAATCTAAATATTCCTAAATTAATAAATAATCGCGCAGCCGCGCTTACTGCGTTTCAAGCCGGATTAAGTAAATTTAAGGGTCAACTGAAAATAGAAACGATAAGAAAAATGATTAATGATTGGAATGGGGATTCTCATAATGATGATCTACAACCATATTGCCAGGTAGTTGTATTTTGGTTACAAAAGAAACTTAACCGTCTTCGGGCATGAAAAATTACGCTACACTTGAAACTGCTTTCGAGACTGTTATTGAGGAGTATTTGTGCAATAACGGATATGATCATATTGCCAGAGAAAGTTACGATAAGGAAAAAGCTATCTTTCCTCAAACAGTTATTGAATTCATCAAGACAACCCAAGAAAAAGAGTGGATTAAGTTGGAAGCATTACTTGGTGCTAATACTCAGGAACAGGTACTGAATGATCTATGCAAATGGATGGATAGCAATGGTTCTCTGGCAACATTGAGACATGGATTCAAATGCTATGGCCGCACTTTCTTCATTGCTTTTTTCAAAGCATCACATACCATGAACCCAGAATTAGAAAAGCAATACTCTGAAAACATTCTGGGCATTACGAGGCAACTTTGTTATTCCACACGCAACAATAACTCACTAGATGTTACTTTAAGCATCAATGGTATTCCGATTGCTACAGTCGAGCTAAAGAATCCAATGACGGGACAAAATGTTGACAACGCAAAACGCCAATATAGGAATGACAGAGATCCGAGAGAGATACTTTTTGAATTCAAGCGAAGAACCCTGGTGCACTTTGCAGTAGATACAGAACAGGTATACATGACTACAAGATTGGCCGGCACTGCCAGTTACTTTCTTCCGTTAAATAAAGGTTTTGAAGGAGGTGCTGGCAATCCACCGGATCCAAATGGAAGAACCTACAAGACCGCATATCTATGGGAAGAGATTTTACGTAATGACAATTTCTTCGAGTTGCTTGCCCGTTTTATTCATCTGCAGATAGAAGAAAAGTTGAGCGATGAAGGCCGGAAGATTAGAAAAGAAACGATGGTTTTTCCTCGTTATCACCAGTTGCAGGCTGTGCGTACGCTGGTAAAAGCAGCCGGCGAAGATGCAGCCGGCAATAATTATCTCATAGAACATTCTGCAGGTAGTGGTAAAACCAATACCATCGCCTGGCTGGCTCATCGCCTTGCATCGCTTCACGATATTAGTAATGAAAAGGTTTTTGATTCTGTAATCGTCATTACGGATAGGGTGGTTTTAGACAAACAGTTGCAGGATACTATTTACCAGTTTGAACATAAGCGGGGAGTTGTTCAAAAAATTGATGAGGACAGCCGGCAATTGGCAATCGCTTTGGAAAGTTCTGTGCCGATTGTTATTACCACACTTCAAAAATTTCCATTTGTGTCAAGGCAATTGATGAAGCTGGCCGAGGAAAGAGGAGATACTGGAACAGGAGTGCTGCAGACAAAAAAATTTGCAGTGATTATTGACGAAGCTCACAGTTCGCAAAGCGGAGAAAGTGCTGCCGATTTGAAAGAGGTGCTCGGTGGTGATAAATTGGTTGAAGAGGCAAAGAGAAAAGCGTCAGAAGATGGTTTAGCCAATATGGAAGAGCTATACCGGAATATGGCAAAGCGAGGAAAGCAATCCAATATTAGTTTCTTTGCTTTCACTGCTACTCCGAAACATAAAACAATGGCTGTATTTGGCAGCAATGGCGAACCGTTTCATAAATACACGATGCGGCAGGCCATTGAAGAAGGTTTTATCCTGGATGTGCTAAAAAACTATAGCACTTATATTACATTTTATAAACTGCTGAAGGCGTCAGAAGATGATCCGCAGGTAGAAAGAAAAAAAGCAGCAAAGGCTTTGAACAGATTTCTTAGGCTTCACCCACACAATATTTCGCAGAAAACAGAAGTGATGGTTGAGCATTTTAATGGAGTAACAAGACATAAAATCGGCGGTCACGCCAAAGCAATGGTAGTTACAAGTTCAAGACTTGAAGCAGTGAGATACAAACAGAGTTTTGACAAGTACATAAAGGGTAAGGGTTATCCGATTAAGTCCCTGGTAGCTTTTTCAGGGATTGTGAACGATGATGAGTTTAAAAATGTTGCCTACACGGAAGTTGGGATGAACAATGGCATTAAAGAAAAAGAATTGCCTGAGAAATTTGGTACTCCCGAGTATCATGTGTTGTTGGTTGCAGAAAAATATCAAACCGGATTTGATCAGCCACTGCTCCATACCATGTATGTTGATAAACGACTTGCAGGTATTCAGGCTGTGCAAACTCTTTCAAGATTAAACCGTACACATCCACTTAAGGAAGATACTTTCATTCTCGATTTTGTGAACGACCGGGAAGAGATCAGACTTGCCTTTAAAACTTATTATGAAGGTGCAGAAATGGGCGAGGAGGTTGACCCTGCACATTTGTATCGTTTACAAGGAGGACTTGATTTATCCGGCGTCTATATGAAAGAAGATGTTAACCGTTTTTGTGAAATTTATTTTAAACCTAAACAGAAGCAAAGTGCGGCCGATCATGAGGCCATGAATGCGGCATTAGACCCGGCAGTATCGCGGTTTTCAAATCTTATGCAGGAAAATGAAGAGGAGGCGGAATTATGGAGAGGCAAGATTAATGCATTTAAAAACCTGTATGCTTTTCTGAGTCAGGTTATTCCATACCAGGATAGCGACCTTGAAAAACTGTTTGTTTTCTTCCGGCACCTTTCATCGAAACTTCCAAGAAGAAAAGCGACGCCTGATTACAATTTTGATGATACTGTCCGGTTAGAATACTATCGCTTGCAAAAGATCAGTGAAGGCTCCATTAATCTTCGTGAAGGTTTGGGTTACAAATTGGATGGGCCAACTGAAGTAGGAACAGGAGTGCTTCACGAAGATCCTGTACCGCTTTCCAGATTGGTCGACATTATCAATGAAAGATTCGGAACAGATTTCAACCAGGCCGATCAGTATTTCTTTGACCAGATTGTTGAAACGGCTATACTTGATGAAAATCTAGCGAAGGCCGCCGGAGTAAATCCGGAGGAAAAATTTGAACTGGTATTTAAAAATGTTCTTGAAAATCTGTTTGTGGAACGAATTGATCAGAATGAAGAACTCTTTGCCAGATTTATGAATGATATCCCTTTTCAAAAATTGGTGACAGCGTTGCTCGCGGCGCAGGCATACAGGAAGTTGAAAAATATCTAACTAATTATTTTGTCCCGCTAAGGCTGATGGTTTCTTCTATACCCACTCCTGATAATCGCATCCATACATAAAATTAGTGCACCCATAAAAAGCCCACTCCCTTCCGTTTGTTACCCCACTTCTCAAGGCAAGGTCAGCTGTAATGCATTTCGGACATTTCTTGATCTCAGAATCTTCATTTTCCACTTCCAGTTCAATAATAAATTTTGATTTATAAGAGCTATCAGCAATGAAATATGTTAGCTCCTTCGCCCTGGTCAAAGCAACATAGAATAACCTTCTTTCTTCCCCATTTTCAAATTGGTCGGCTTCACTTAATAAGAGATTCAAAACATAGTCATCAGACATACCGGAGGGAAAGCCATGCTTCCCGGAGTTGCAGTTAATAACGACGATAATATCAGCCTCCAGCCCTTTGGCTTTATGAACAGTCATAAACTGTGCTGTAAGACGTCGGGTTTCACCATCATTAGTCCTAATGGTATAGCTAACCGTTTCTTTAGCCTTATCAATTGTAAAGAAGCCTTCCTCATTTTTTAGCCTATCAATATCAAAAGAGTTGCGGCCTAAAATAAATATCTCTCTTCCCTTTGCCTTATTTGAAACAAGGAGGTCATTGAATATGTTTTGTAAAGCGTAGGTGTCATCCTGGTTTTCGGAAATCGAATAAACAATTTTATAGGTGGAAGATTTTTCATTGCTGGTTCCCATCAGTTGTTTTTTGCTTTGATTTGGATTTTTTAGAATAAAATTGCTGGATAAATCTATTAAAGGATTGTGGAAACGGTACGTAGTTTCAATTTTTGCCTTTTCTGTATAACCAAAATATTTTTCAAATTCTTTAAACAGAGCAATATCACTTCCGCTAAAACGGTAAATGGATTGCCAGTCATCTCCCACGCAAAATAGTTTGCAGGCAGGATTGGTTTCCTTGATTGCCTTCACAAGTTGATACCTGCCAATGGAAATGTCTTGAAATTCGTCAATGATAACATAGCGGAGCTCCTTTTTGTATTGGCCGGTGGATATGTAGTTGGTCGCTTTGTTTATCATATCACTGAAATCAATCTCTTTTCTATCAGCCAGGAACTTTTGGTACTTTTCATAAATAGGCCTAATGATTTCAATGAACAAAGAATTGCGCTGTCGATGAAATTTGTCTTTGGTCTGTTTGTTTTTATTTCTTACATCTTCTATAGAATAGTTATTGGATTTCATCAGAGTGATGAAGGTCTGAAATAGGTTTATAAAGCTGTCAACTTCATCTTTTGCAGATTCGGAAATGATTTTCCAGATTTCTTCAGGTGTTTTAGATTTTACCTGCACGCCAGCACTCGTTAGCTTTCTGGTCAGGTTGTCAAAAAGTACATTGTCAAACATCTCATGGCTATAAGTTTCAATTAGGGTTGTGGCGTATTTGGTGTGAAGTTCCCTTTTCCATTTTATTCCTTCATTATATTCTTTTGTGGCTTGTTCAATTGTGTGCCCTTTTTCCTTACTGGCAAAAAAGTGGGGAACCTTACCATTCTTATTAATGGCGAAATGTTCCAGGTAAATAGGGGTACTCTTCGGGTTTATGGTAAAGTCGGGTTTGTATTGCCGGTGTGCCTGCGTGGCTGTTTCATATATGTATGGATATTCATATTCGTATTCAACATTGTTAAACAGTAGAAAGTTGGCAATATTGCATTCTTCTATGCTTTTCACAACTTCTCTTTTAACTGTTATCCTGTTTCTATATTGAACTGATTTGGCTTTGTAAGTGCTGAAATTCTGGTCTTTCAAATATTGAAAATACTCTCCCTGATTCTTGAATTCATCTTGTGATTTTACAGGCTTAAGAAAGTTTGTAAAATGAGATGCTACTTTATTTAGATATGCGGGATTACGTAATAGTTCTTTAAAGAAGCCTGTTATTAGTTGCGTGTATTGATCTTTTTCAAATGAGGTTGGCTGTTTTTGTTCAACGGCGGCTATAACATCTTTTCCAAATTTGTGGAATGTTTTCGCTTCAACTCCTGGAATATTAATTCGGCTTGCAAGGGTTGATGCTGATTTATTAGTAAAGGAAATTAGCAGTATCTGGTCGGCGGGCACTTTATAGCGGTTTATGACGTATTCCACTTTTCCAACAATGGTAGTGGTTTTACCGGAGCCTGCTCCGGCAATGATTATGTTATTATCCTCGTCGGTGACAATGGCAGTACGTTGCTGGACATCCAACTTCCTGTTTTCAATATTGTCAAAAAATGAACTGTACATTTTTAGTTCGTGGATGATGAATTCTTTGTTATACTTGTTTCTATGGATATGACCATTTTTATAGTAGTCCTGAAATAGTTTTATAGCGTTAGTGTCTTTTGCATCGAGACCAATGTTGTCATAGTCCTTATCCGTGATGGTTTCATATAGTTTAGACGCTGATATTTTCCAAGTACTAAGTTCATAGTTGGTGAAGTACCCCCCATCGTAATTTGCAAGACTCTTCAAATGAGAAAAAAACCTTGAAACAACAATATTGATATTGGGTAAATGGCCACTTATAAATATTAGTAGTTGCTTCCGGGCTTCATCTTCTCTGACAAGGCGTTCCTCCAATTCTTTTTTCTTTTTCTTTTCATCTTTGCCCAAAAAATAAAGTAGCAACCCGCCTATAGCTGCAATGATCACAATAAAGAATCTCATTAGTTGTTTTGGCCTTGCCATTTGAGGTAGAATGAAAATACAATTTTGCCAGGCACGGACATAATCGGTGGTCTAAATATTTGTCTGTGCAGGGGAACAAACAGTAATCCCTCGGTCATAACCTCTTGTAATTCAGTTCGGACATCTCCTTGCTTTGATCGTCTTGAATATTTGAAAAGGCGCAGTTTACCTTGACTGAAGCGAATGAGAAGTTAATGGGCGAGTGGTCGATATGAGAGTGGTTACAATAACTGAAAGAAAAGATTTGGAGAGAAATAACCTCAGCAGGGCTATTCCAAGATGATTCCTATTCTAACCAACCTGTGCCACATCTCAAGTAGTGTTTGAGCAAAAAATTTGATAAACACTGGGAATTCTTCGACAGTAAAAATCGAAATGACCATATCACCGCCGACATCTGTAAATTTTATTTTATCAATCAAATAATCAGGTGTGTCCGATAAGAACTCTATGCCAAAATGCCCCACTACATTCACAGGCGGCGGAAGAACACTTTTGTGGTTCTAAACCGGGGTTAATATAGAAATGAACAAGGCCATACTCCCTCAACGTGTCCACGGGCTCATCAGCAATATAATCAAAGATTTTCTCCTTTGGCAGCACGACCAGACCCAGTAAAAAATTCGTAAGCAGTATATGATTATATTGTTGTTCAAAAGGAAGCTCTTCCTTAAATACATCATATTGATCCAGCAATGCCAGTGTGCTTTCGATAAATTCTATTTCAAGGTAATAAAAATTTCCAATTGTTTTAACCTGAGTGATGTCTATTTTCCTCGATACCGATCAAAGAGCTCCATTTCATATCCGTCAAAAATCCATGAAGCAAACGTCGAGTCTTGGTGAAGAGCGTTTAATTCACTTGTAATACTTCCGAAATTTTGAATAGCTATTTCAATCCTGTCCTTTCTTAATTTGACGATTCTTTCTTTTATCCTTTGCATTTTTACCCAAAAAGGATATTTACCCCTTTTCCCGGCTCTTGATTGCTTTAGTATTGTTTTTGATCGGCTCATCCGTTCTTGGGGAGAAGAATAATCCTCCAATATTTCCTCATAATTTCTAAAGTATTCCGAAGTCAAAAGTATACTGTCAATTGATTTTGGTTTACTCCCTTTCCTGGAGAGTTCACGAAATACGGGCGCTGTGTCTCCCAAGGTCGATGATGCAATCGCATCATAAAAACTCAATGTCTTGCGGGTTTGTTCGACATAGCCCAAATTGCTTTCAATTTCGGTCACAAGATTTGAACAATACTGATTGGCCAGATCTTGGAACCTGCCGAGTTCAGGTAGCTTATTGATGAGAAAATCAAACGTTTTGCTTACATATTCTTCCGTACCCGTAATTTGCTCAAGGGGATCTTTCGGTAATCCTTGTCCAAACTCAATGGGATGATGACCAGGCTCCCTACTAATTGCAATTAAACCATTGCGCTTCGTAAGTGCTGCCTTGTTCTTTTTTACAAAATCAAAATAAATAGACAGGGCCAGAATAGTTTTTTCAATTTCTGAGCTGCCTCTGTGATAGATTTCGTTTCGGATTCCATGCGTAAATGAGAGCAATGCCTGATCATTATCATTGATATAACCGTGTTTCTTTAAAAATGCAATAACCGAATCATACTTGTGCAGAATATTCTTCTTCGATTTGGCATCGAGAATTTCCTGTATTGATAAAACGCCTGACCATTCAAAGGAAGCCCTGACTGCATTGAAAAGGACGATCTCTATCATGTGATCAAAAAGAATCACAGCAATCTGCTTTTCCTGCGGCAGGACAGATTTTGATAGTCTGATTGCGTTATCCAGTTCAATTAAAAATCTGTTGTGGACAAACATATTTTAATTATGACCTTGATTTTTCAACTTGAAATATTCGCGGTACGAATGAAGGCAGTTTTGTTTACAGGCTTCATACTTGTCCTTGAAGGAGAGAAAATAAGGAAATTGCTGAAGAATTTTGTCGGCATGAATCCATGCCTGTTCTTCCCTATCCATTGTACTGTCTTCCGGTTCCCTTTTCCCTGAAAGATAATGACCAAATTCATGCATTATCTTCCATATGACATCGAGGGGATCAACGACATTTAATAGACTTATCCTTATCCGTAAGTCCGATTCAAAATATGCCTCATAATTGGAGCTTGACTTATCATAGCGGGTAGATACTTTCACCCCTGATTCGATGATCAAATCAAGCAAGCAAGAAAGTGGGACCCGGTGGTCTTCCAGGTTTCCATTCTTGCAGAGCTCATTAAGTAGCCTATCCCTGGAGTTCATTCTTCCTGTTTAGTGATAAAGTTACCGGAAGCAAACAGATTTGGTAATTACTCCGCTTCTTTTAGCCTGCCTTCCGATATCAAAGTCAAGAATTTTTTTCTATCGGCATCTCTGGTCCGGCCCGCACCAGAGAAGCCCGCTCACTGCTGATGACCTCCATCGTAACACCCTTTAGTTCAAGCCTGAATTTTTCAACGCGCTGATCAGCTACAATTTACTAAATTAGGTGATGGATTTCCGCCCAAAACCATCGACCGCCTATGAGCAGAGTGCACTCAATATCAATCAAGAACTTCCGTGGAATCAAAGATTTCCATGGGGAGTTCAATACCGACCTGGTCTGCCTGATCGGCCGGGGCGATTCCGGCAAATCCACCGTTTTGGAGGCACTTGCACTCGCCTTATCCGCGAACTGGAACGTTAGCTTTTTTGATAACGATTTTCACAACTGCGATACCGGCAATCCCATTCTCATTGAAGTGACATTGATCGATGTACCGGGCGAACTCCTGGCAGAGACAAAATTCGGAATGCATCTAAAAGCCTATGATGCATCGCAGCATCGTGTTTATGATGAACCGGAGATGGCTGATGGAATAGCAATCACCATCCAGCTATCGGTTGAAAAAGACCTGGAACCTAAATGGCATGTCGTCACGAACCGGGAAGCAGGGAACAGGTTTATTGGTGCAGCTGATCGTTCCAAATTCAATGCGTTCCTTGTATCTGATTTCATGGACCGTCATTTTTCCTGGGGAAAGGGTAGTCCACTTTATTCATTGCTTAGACAGGAACTCAGAATCAACGAAGAGGAAGATGTGCTGATCGATATATTACGGGCTGCAAAAGGTAAAATTGATGTGAGCTCGTTCTCAAAATTTGATAGTGTCATCAGCAAGGTAAAATCTAGCGCGCAAAGTTTCGGTATCGATATTTCAAAATCACTAACAACGATTGATTTCAAAGACTTCCTTTTTAAAGACGGGAAACTAAGCCTGCATGATGAGTCGATCCCTTTCCGGCTCAAAGGAAAGGGGTCAAAAAGACTTATCTCCATGACGATCCAGGCTTTGATCGCGGGTACGGGAGGTCTGGTTCTTATCGACGAAATAGAACAAGGGCTGGAGCCCGACAGGGTGCAGAACCTTATTAATATCCTGACAAAGCATAACAAGGGACAGGTGTTTATCACAACACATTCCAGGGATGTGCTGGTGGAAGTTACCAGTGAAAAGCTCTATCTTATCCGGAAAGAAGAGAAATCACCTTATCGGTTTCCGTCAAGCATGCAAGGTGTGTGCAGGAAAAACCCGGAGGCATTCTTTGCGAAGAAGATTATCGTCGCAGAGGGAGCTACTGAAATAGGGATATGCCGTGCATTGCAGGACTTTCGTCTGGCCAATGAAAAAGCGAACATGGCTTATCTCGGAGTCAGAGTTGCGGACGGGTCCGGATCTGAGATGATTGAGTATGTCAAACATTTTAAGGCCGCTAAATTTCCGGTTTGCCTCTTTTGCGACTCCGATGCAGAGAACAAGGACAAAAAAAAGGATTTTGCCAAAAGGAAAGCGGCGCTCAGAACAGATAACGTTCCAATCTTTGACTGGGACCAGGGCGATAATCTTGAAACAGCTATTATCAAAGCGCTTCCATTTGAGGCCATTCGGTCCCTTTACGGTATTGCAGTCGCGTACAAAGTAGAGGAAAATGGTTCCACGACCGATAAGGTTAACCAAAGTTTTGTTGCGGCAATCAAACACATGTTTCCCGCTTGTCCCGACGATTTCTATCAGGCGGTTGATGCTCCCGCATTGCGAACGGCCGTGGCAGGGGCAGCTGTCAGACAGAAATGGTTCAAAAGCCAGGAAAAGGGAAAGGCACTTGGCAAGGTTATTTTCGATCATTTTGATCAGCTCAAAGATGGTACGCTCAAAAAGCAGTTAACAGCCCTCAACAACTGGATAGATGCACAATGAATGCGCAAACTTTCATATCCGTGGTGAATGGTTTTGTGATGGCTCCTGCCGGCCACGGGAAGACTCATACCATTGTCGAATGCTTAGTACATGCAGAAGGAAATCAATTGATCCTAACGCATACCCATGCTGGAATAGCTTCCATCCGGGAGAAAATAAAGAAAGTCAATCCTGATCTGAACAATTTTAACGTCGAAACTATAACGGGATATGCGCAAAAATATGTCCTTGCATATTACCGCGGAGACGATATCCCCGATCCAAGCGAATCGGATCGCTATTACCATTTCATCGTACAAAAAGCAGCCCAATTATTTTCCTTGACTATTTTAAAGAAGGTGATCGCCAGTTCCTACACCGGTGTTTTTGTTGATGAATACCAAGATTGCTCAGTTGTTCAGCATGTGATGATCATGTCGCTTGCGAAGATTTTACCTACGTATGTGTTAGGAGATCCGTTGCAGGGCATATTCAACTTTAAGGGGGAGCCCATGGTTGACTTGGAGAACGAAGACCAGATGGCTTCCTTTGTTCATAATAAAGAGATCCTAGGTATTCCATGGCGATGGAAGAATAAAAATGAAAATCTCGGTGATACGCTGAACAAGATAAGAGATACTATTATCCGTAAGCAGCCGATCGATCTCCGGTTGCATCCTTCGTTGGGATATGTTCCGATCAGTTCTGCTGGAGATATCTACAACCCCGGTACCGAATACGGAAAGCTATTTGCCACCTATCTTAAAATGGAGAATCTTTTGATCATTCATCCCGAATCGACCAGTATCAACCCGCGAAAAAAGATCGTAAGCGCGTACAAGACTCCGATTTCCTTGATCGAATCCATTGACGACAAGGATTTTTACCGCTTTGCCCGACTGTTTGATAACAGCAAACCGGATGATCTTGAGAAAGCCATTGCCACAGTTTCACTTCAGTTATTTAGCAAGACGGTAATTCACCAGTGGTTTAACGACGATGGTTTGAAGTCAAAGAAAAGCGCCGAGGATAAAATAATTACCTCAGCGATCCGCGCACAACTATCCGTGGCAACTACAACAGGAACAAAGACAGCGATAGCAGAAGTTTTCAACCTCATATCCAATTTAAAAGATGTCCGCTGTTACCGGAAGGAGCTATTTTATACACTGTGCAATGCACTTCGCACAGCGGATGAAAACCAGAGAACCGTGCTGGAAAGTATGGAAGGGTTAAGAAATGTGGTAAGGAAGGTTGGCCGAAAGAATTACCGCCGATGTATCGGAACCACCTTATTAACAAAAGGGCTTGAGTTTGACAATGTGATCATACTGAATGCCCAATCCTTTGATTGTCCCAAGAACCTATATGTCGCGCTCACCAGGGCGTCAAAAAAATTAATCGTGTTTTCGACTACGCCGATTCTAAACCCTTATTCGTGAATTGGAGTTTTGTGCAAAAAAATTTCCAGAACATTGAAAAACTTTCAGACAGAAAAAGCGAAAAACAAACGCAACGGTATAGTGTTTTTTATTGAATCAATGAACCTAGAACGATGTGAATTGTACCTATTTTGTACCTTGTGTTGTACTATCATTTGATAACCAACCTTTGTTACTTTCTGTATCGGCAAATAAGCGGGTTACCAGCGACTGCTTGACCTGAAAGAAAAGTAGGCTGGTTGTGAACCGTCCACTATTTCCATTTAAATAGTTCCCCTATTTGGCTGAGTGGCTCTTTCCATTCTTCATGGTACTGAAGCCGATCTTTTTTGAGCATATCATGGGAATAAACCGTTTTGTAATAGGTTATTTTGCTTATCGTATCTCGGTAACCAAAAGCCATACCATCCTGGAACTGGAATTCAATCTCATGAATGCCTTCAGCTACCGTGTCTGTAAATCGTACCGGGCCAAAACTGTCATCATACATGATCCCTTCTGCACCGGTCTGAAAAGTTGGTGACGAAGCCTTCATTATCCTCTCAGCAAAGCGTTCGCAATAGTGCTTCGTATATACGTGTATCCATTTATCCCATTTACCAATATTATGTTTGCCGTTAGCGGGAATGCCTCCATTAGACGGATCGAAACAAACAAGTATCAGCCCTTTTGGCGATCGGTGCGTCATGCCGACACTGACAATTACATCCGGCAGTTCAGACCTGAACTCGCAATAGAAATCGATCTTTGCACCGATGAACTCTTCGTAAGATTTTACCCATTTGCGGCGGGTGATCTTTCTTCTTCTCAAACTGTAACCAGTTGTTGAATTTTGGTTCAGCAATAGCGAACGATTCCTGGAACATTTCGGATACTTCGCCGAGTGTTAGTGTTTCTACTGCAATTCGTTTAGCCATATCTAATCTTTGACTTGTTTCACGGCACTATTCGTTGATACCCAAAATTCGGAAATTGACAACAAAGCTATCTGAGGGGTCATATCTTAAAAAGAAATGCTAGAATTTGAAGAAAAATTTTATAAGCCTGGTGAGTATGAACATACATTTTATCCCCTTGTTACAGTTTTAATAAAAGCGAAAGAAGCCGGAGGATGGGGATTCTCTGAAAGGCTCTTGAATGATTATATAGGTGAAGACGAATACATAATGAAAATTAATATGGGCCACATGTACCATTTAAAATGGAAGAAAAACAACTAACTAATGATCATATCAGTTACTTCCTCGATAATTTTCAATTTACCTGTAAACAAGATTTCATCCTCAAAACCGCCTGCGTCAATTCCTTTCCAATAATTATGTGCCAGTGAGTTTATTTCATTCAGCGGTATCGTGCCCGTGATCAGCCATTTATTTGCTGCCCTATGAACGATTCCTTCCGTTTCCACCCTGAATATTCTTTTATTACTGCCATGTACCAAGTCCTTCCAGAATTGAAGGGATTGTTTATTGTCAGGGGTTAACCAGATACAGTTATGCCTGCTGGGTAATTCGAGGTAGAATTCTTTTCTGATAGTTTCGAAGGTTAATTCACGGATGATCCTCAATGATTCTCCTAAACAATCTGTTGCCTCTTTAAGTGTAAAGACGGGATTAAAATGGTAACCTTTCATTTGTACAGGAACTGGTTCATTTCTTAAATATGCATTGTGTGCGGTTTTAACGATTTTGTCAGCAGGATGCTTGTCTTCATTCAACTTGATATTAGCTCCCTTTTCCAAAAAAGAACGCCACATATTATTGCACTCGTGACCAAAATAAACTTCATCTCCTGCTTTCCAAGAGCAATCAGGTTGGTTATTTATGTGAAAATAGCTGCTCACAATATTTCCTATTATAAACTCTAGGCTATTTGACTTAAGGATAGCACAAGATAATCTTTGATCTCAAAATCTTTTATGAAATTGACTTCAAATCGGTATTATCTTGAGATGGGCCGTCACTCTCAAATTGGTTAATTTCACGCTCAGAAATTTTCAAATTTTTATAAGTTGTAAGCCAAGTTTTAAACAGTACCATTATAGGCATATCTTTGTTTACTTATGGGAAAACAAGAAAAAACGGGAGAGAATACCCTGCAGCCATAAGTAAATAATTCACTAACCTAAAATTTAATTGTATGCCGAAAAAGAACGCTGAACCCAGGAAGAATAAGCCTACAAAAAAGAAAAGCTCAGCACAGAAGAAAGCGGATCCAAAGAAAAAAGCACGTTAAGGTCAAAACGCAGAGAGCCCGGTTAACAGCCGGGTTCCTTATATAAAGTAATTCACAAATAGTGGTGACCATCGCAAATGCTGAACAACGAACCGCACGCACAACAGTGCTCGGTTCATCGAGATCATTTCCAATACTCCCTGTTAACGCCTCATTGGGAAAACCTGCTGTACCGGCTACACCGGCTTTTAATATCTGGTATCATGCCGCTGCGACTTTTCATGTCTGTGATCTTTAGTAAATCAATCATGGTAAGCCTAAAAGATAACTCTGTACCTTATTTGTACCTCGAAACGCTGAAAGCCTTACTGGATAAGGGTAAATACTTTCCGTATAGGCAAATAACCACTGACTTGCCGGACACCCGTTTTTGCCAGACTAAAAAGGTGCATTTCATCGCTGTTTGCAGCTAGTTAATCCTGTAAACCCATAAAGCGGCGGGCTGATTGCCACGTGCTGGCACAGCGAGCAGAATTTCCCTTTCTGCCGCTAATAAAAGCGATGTTCGGGCACCTTTGCTTGTTTTGATGTGATTCACCTGGGTTAAGCTCGTTTGGGTTGTGCGAAACACGTCAATATATCCAATTCCGGTAGAAACAAAAACAAGGCTGTCTTTATAAAAAACGTCATCTGCGTCGCCGGAGCAGCTGGCAGAATAAATATCAAGACCTGTTTCCGAATTAATCATTCGTAAAGTAGCGGGATTTCGGTAGGCAACAAACAGCCGATTGTTATCTTCATCCAACGCCATTGGGAAATTTGATGAAGCATTATTGTTTTTCCATTTAGCTGTTATTTTATTTGTTGAAAGATCGGCGACCTCAATTTGACCTGCCTCAGGAACATTGATGTACAGTCGGTTGTGTTTTGATGAAATTTGAAACGATTCGGGATGATCGTCTAACCGTATATCAGCTACCTGTCTTTTCGAGATGGGATCAATAACAGCAATGCTGCCCCTGCCATATCCTACATAAATAAAGTGTGAACTTGTATCGTATCTGATATTGTCCGCATCATTTTTCAGACTCACAGTACCGGTTTGTTTATAAGAAACTGCATCAAAAAAGGCACAGTTTCCGTTACCGCCATTTGCTACAACGAGTGTATGTGATGAAGGGATGTATAAAATACCTTGCGGTTCGTTTAATCCTGTGATGCTGTTTACGACTTTCATTGTGTTTATGTTGACAACTTCGATCGTGTTATTGCCTAAAGCTGCAATATAAACGAGATGATTGATGGGATCGTAAGCGATATGATCTATTCTCCCCCTGATACCAGGCATACTAATTTTCGAAATCAATGTAATCTTATCGCTTTCGGTATTGATATTTGAGACTTGAGAAGCACACCTGAGACAAAGACCTGCAAAAACGAAAATAATGAAAGGGCGGTATATTGTTTTTAATAAAGGCATGTTTACAATTTACACTTTGACAGTTGATTTCCCTCATCAAACGGTAGGCTTTATGAGCTATTCCAGGGGAATTTGTAAATGATCCACTTGCTACTTTTTATATTAAAGTTAAGAGCCAAATCGCTTATAAGTATCTTTACTCGTACGGGCAATACCGGGCCGCAATCTTTACATCCACTTCCCCACAAACTGTTTAAAGGCATCCTTATATTGATCGCCGACAGCAATACTCTTTTTACCGATCTGCAGGGAATTTTTAGTCATCGAGCTGATCTTATCCAATGCAACGATAAATGAACGATGTACTCTCATAAACTTCCGGGGTGAGAGTTTTCCTTCCAGGGCTTTCAGGCTGGTGAGAGATAATACAGTCTTCTCGGTATTTTTCAGGTGTACTTTAACGTAATCTTTCAATCCTTCGATATACAAAATATCGTCCAGCGCTATCCGTACTAACTGGTATTCCACTTTCAGAAATAAATACTGGTCATCAGCATGCTCCGATTCAACCACAACCGTAGTAGGTCCGGGTCGGTTGATGAGCTCATAATAGGAATGTGCCTTGATTGCTGTTCGCAAAAATTCCTCATAGTTGAAGGGCTTTAGCAAGTAATCCAGTGCATCTACTTTATAACCTTCAAGACTGAACTGTTCGAATGCCGTGGTAAAAATGATACGTGGTGTTTCGGTGGCTTTACCGATAACCCGTGCCAGTTCAATGCCGTTCAGGTCGGGCATTTGAATATCAAGATATACCAGGTGGATCTTTTGCGAATGTATTGCCTTGAGTGCTTCTACTGCGCTCGTGTATCGACCCACAAGTTTAAAAAATGGGGTTTGTTCGATAAACTTGCAAACGAGGCCGAGGGCGAGCGGCTCGTCATCAACAGCTATGCAATTGAGTGTCATGACAGGTCTAGTACTAAGTGAACACTATACTTGTTGGCGGCATTCGACTCGCTGATATCCAGTTTGTACTTTCCTGGATAAAGTAGGTCAAGCCGGCGACGGGTATTTAGCAGGCCAATGCCGTTATTAATATCTAAGCTAACGCTATTATCCTTTTTTATCGAATTAATTACCGTCAGATCGAGCAGTTTGTCTTTTTGGGAAATGATAACATTTATAAAGCTCTGCTCCGTTGTGCTTACACCATGTTTGAATGCATTTTCTACAAAGGGCAGAAAGATCATCGGCGCTAGCGGCATATCCTGCAGGTTGGCGGGTATATCGACATTTACCTTTACCAGGTCGGTCAGGCGTAATTGCATCAGGCTGATATAATTTTTCACGAAGGCAATCTCCTGGCTCAGCAGTGTATCACCCCTCTGCGTATCATAAAGCAGGTAGCGCATCATTTTCGATAGCTGATGGATGGCTTCACCAGCTACTTTGGGATCTACCTCGGTGAGCGCATAAATATTATTCAGCGTGTTAAAAAAGAAATGGGGGTTGATCTGTGCTTTGAGCAGTGAAAGCTCTGTCGTTATCTTATCTTTTTCCAATTCTTTGCGCTCCTGGTTGTCCTTTTGAAATTTTTGTACGGTAGTCATGATAGTGCTGATGCCGATTACCAATGCGCTGATGATGATAGTAAACAGGTCTCCCATTTTAAAGTGATAACCGGTTTCCCGCTGTGGCGGCCGGTGCCTCAATAGCCCTGGGGCGGGATTGCGCTTATAAAATTCAGCATCAGTGAATTGAAAGGGGGAAAGCACATTGTCCAGCCACCTGTTAATTATTGTAATTGCTGCTATAATACCGATAACTATTACAAAATAAAAAACTGTATGATTCTTCAATAGGAACCTGGGAACAAGCACGAATGAGTTAAAATAAAAAACTATTACCAGCAAGCTTAGCGTTACGGTTTGCTTTATCCAGTATTGGTAAGGGATATCAGCATCTGAAAAAAAGAGCTGACGGTAAAAATACAAACCGAGAACTGCCCAAACCATAGCATGTATCGCTATACTGTTCAGTTTGCTGTATGAACTCTGTCCTTGCACTTATCTAAATTAATTTGTGTTGTCTGGCTCACATTAATGAAATAAACCGGTACAATATTACGTAACGTGAAGGGGGTGGCAAATTACAACCGTCAGGTGGCCGATTTTCACCGACGAAGAACAAGCGAAGCGCTTTAAACGACAATCATTGTAAAATGCTAAATGCGGGCAATTTTTTACTTTGCAGGATGCAGGCTCGACGCGTTGCAGATCAAAACAAGTGTTGCAGTCTCACTGTCATCGATAACCAACGTTACCCAGTCTCCTATTTTCAAATCGGATTGGGATGCGCTACCTGCTGAGGTTCTGATCATAGTTTGATCGGTGAGGGTAATAATTTGATTGGTACCGTGTCTCCGTTTAATAGTAATTGTGTTTTTCCCCGTACTCACGATCTGGCCGGTACCACCGGTGCCACCGCAGGGATCTTTGCTTTTGGTAATTTCTACATCTGCATTATCAACACGATCAGGCTGGACACTGCTGGCATCAACTCTTGAATTGACCGGCCGATGGCCCTTCGGATAAACAACGTACAAGGTAGCAGCCGCAGCTCCAATAATTATAATTGCTGCAATAATTATCGTTTTATATTTTCCCAAACGCGCCCACTTTGCGAGAATCATAAACGCCCAATAGCCTATCATAACGCCAAGCCCATTCAGTATTACGTCATCAATATCAAATATGCCTACGCGTAACACCACCTGCATTCCCTCGATGGCAAAACCAGCGGCAACTGCGAGAATGAGCGATTTTTTCCATGTCATGTTCCGATAGACGAAAGGAAGAAGAAACCCTATCGGGACAAGTAAAACAATGTTTCCGACAAGATTAATGGCAGCAATCATCAATCCCTTGTCACCGAGTAGATACGGCAAAATGGTCTTGAACGGCAATAAATTGGCCTTGCCTTCATGTGTTCCTCCAAAATTGATCATTAGTATGCCTATCCTGATAAGTGGCACGTCCTTCAACACCATTACTTTGATCAGGATTAAGCTATAGGCTATGAGAATAAATGCCGATATTAAACGCTTCTTCATTGTTCTTACTTTAGTGCTTAGGCGGCAGGCTCATCCCTTATTTCGGCGAAGGTGCTACAAATTTGCCTGCCGATCGGACTGCAAGCAAACCAAAATACTGCTTCGCCGACGCAAGCAGATCTCTACTGTCGTTGTAGAGGCTGCTATGGTTTTCGTCGCCCATAATAACCCCGACAATTGTCTTTTTTTGTCCGCTTTTGGTAATAATGTAACGTGCCGCAAACAATAGGCAACTACCTGCTTTATGAGTGGTGCCTGTCTTGATGCCAATGACTCCGTCGGTGCCAAGCAACTGGTTTGTATTTTTTATGATACCTGCGACTGGTACTCGTGCCTGCTGCTGCGCAACGATCCTGGCAATCACCGGGTTTTTGATCGCGGCGATGCCGATCGCAACAAGTTCCGACGGTGTACTGACCGTAGCGGGGTTGAAACCGCTTGCATCGGCAACAAGTGTTCGAATGAGACCCATACGTTTCAGCATGGTCCGTGCATACGACACATACGCGTCGGTTGAACCGAATATCTTTTCAACCAATATATCAGCCGTAATGTTATCTGAAGCAATCAACATTCTTTGCATAGCTTGATACTGAGTCAATTTCATGTCTACGAATATCGGGAGAACCGAACCGCCTTCCGAGATATAAGCATTGAGGCCCGCAATATCATTTTTAACTATCGGGTATGTTTGACCTTCCTGGCCTGGTTTGAATGGCTGTTTTTCCATAATAGCCAATGCAGTGATGACTTTTGCCATGCTGGCTATCGGACGCACCTTTTCGCTTTCTGATGAACGCGAAAGAAGCCCATCTTCTACACTACCGATCGCAGCCTGACCGACCGCTGGCCAGGCAAGCCCATCTTGTTGCCGCCGTTTTAGGGAAGTTTCATTTCGATCTTTAGAAAAAAAACTGTACGCTAAAAATCCTGTAACAATCAGCGCTACTGCTAAAAATGAGTATCGAGGTTTCATATTTTTTAGATCAGAGGATACGAAGCAAACAAATCATTTGCTCACCATAAAATGTAATAGATGTTGGGTTGGAGGTCATAGACAGGGGAGTGTTTTCAACCAATTAGAGATTTTTTATTAATCAAAAGCCAAACAATAGCCGTTTAAAGATGATAAATGTCTGTCCGTCGGTAATAAACTGGCAATGGTGGTAATAAACTTCTTAATGTTTACTGGAAAGGACAACCTGATGAAACCCTGCTTGCAAGGACAACAGTTTATAGAGTAAAACTGTGACTCCGTATACACTTTGTTGCTGCTCGTCTATTGTATTTCGGGGTGTAGAAATAATGCGATTGCTTTGCCTTTGGTGGTGAAAGGTTTAGATAGATAACGCGGTTAATCCTGGAAGCAACTTTTGTTGCTTCCTTTGTTAAAAAATCATAGTTTTTCAATTATATAAAGGAGATAAGCATGATTAGAAACTATTTCCCGGCGGGCCACTTCATGAAAACCGCATTCAGAAGCTTGATCCGCAACGGAAACTATACCATTATCAACATTGCCGGCCTGGCGGTGGGTATTTCGGTGTGTATGATGATCTTTATCATTATACAATATCAAACAAGTTTCGATAGTTTTCACACCAGGAAAGATCGTGTCTATCGTTTATTGACCGTATCTCATCATGCGGATGCAGCAACTACCACGTATGGAAAAAATGTTCCTTTTCCAATGCCCACAGGACTAAAAACGGCTTTTCCCCAACTTGAACAGGTAGCTCCTGTTTATGCAAGCCACAATGATGAGCTGCAGGTACTTGATGGTAACGGAACACCTGTAAAAAATTTTAAAGAACAAAGCGGCGTATTTTATACATCGCCTTCATTCTTTAACATGTTTGATTTTCCTCTACTCGCAGGTTCATATGAATCATTAAAAGATCCGAACAATGTGTTGTTGACAAAGGAGACTGCAGAAACTTTTTTTGGCGACTGGAGAACGGCGATGGGAAAAACTATTAAAATAGCAGGATATTATAGCATGGGTGCAGGATTGTTCCAGTTTCCGGCAACAGCGCTGAAGGTCTCAGGCGTTCTAGCAACAATACCGGCAAATACCGACTTTCAGCTAAAATTGGTGGTTGCTTACGGAACAGATTTTACCGGGGACAAAGAATACGGATTTCAACAACCCGGGTGGGATCAATCAGCTCCTGATTTTTGTTGCTATGTTTTGTTGCCGCCAAATATTTCGATTGGCAATTTTAATCAACAACTAAGCGCATATGCACGAAAGGTGCAATCTGCTGACAATAAGGACAGCTATATTATACAACCAATAAGTGATGTGCATTACGATGCAGCAGCCGGAAATTACAGCAACAAAATTATCAGTCGTGAACTGATCAATGTATTGTGGCTGATTGCTGCATTCATCCTGTTAATTGCCTGTGTCAACTTTATCAACCTGTCCACAGCACAGGCTGTGAACCGGGCAAAGGAGATTGGTGTGAGAAAAGTATTAGGGAGTAATAAATCCCAACTGAGGGCTCAATTCATCATTGAAACATTTTTGATTGTTACAAGTGCAGTACTACTTGCAGTGCTGATTACCCTGCTGGCATTATCTTCTCTGAACCGGCTTTTGGAACTTTCTCTCTCATTCACGATCCTGATCAACCCAGCCACTATCTTTTTTCTTTTGGCGGTTACAATCGGCGTGACCGTACTTGCTGGTTTTTATCCTTCCATTGTTTTATCTCGTTTCAATCCCATTCATGCGTTAAAGAGCAAATTAACAGCAAAGACGACAAAGGGAATTTCATTAAGAAGGGGGTTGGTAATTTTTCAATTCATCATTGCACAGGCGCTGATCATCGGAACACTCATCATTGTACAGCAAATGAATTATTTTATGAATCAACCGCTGGGCTTCGATAAAGAGGCAATCGTAAATGTCCCTTATCGCCCGGACAGTACCGGCGGCAAGCTGACAGACTATTTAAAGCAACAGCTATTGTCAAATGGTGCGCTGGCTGTAAGCTTTAGTTCTAACTCCCCGATGGAAGATGATAATAATATGTTTACCACGTTCAAATTTGATCATGCATTAAAGGATGAAGATTTCCAGGCTATCACCAAATTTGCGGACAATGACTATTTGCCGACTTATAAATTACAATTAGTAGCCGGAAAGAATTTGAAGTCGTCTGGTATTACCCAGGAATTTTTAGTGAATGAATCATTTGTGAAAAGTTTAGGGCTAAAAAATCCGGAAGATATTTTGAACAAGGAAATCAGCATAATGGGTGGTTTGATAAAATGTCCCGTTGTTGGTGTATTGAAAGATTTTAATGACAGGTCTTTACGACAGACGTTGGCGCCATTGCTTATTGCCACAAATGCTACCATGTACCGCCAGGCTTCGATAAAACTTGCAACTTCAAACATTGCTTCTACAATGCAATCCATTAAAAAAATATGGGAGCAAAGATTTCCAAACTATGTTTATGAGTATAGATTTCTCGATGAGAAAATTGCAAGTTTTTACAAACAGGAAAACCAGTTAGCTCAGTTGTATAAAATTTTTGCAGTCATTGCGATATTCCTAAGCTGCCTTGGCTTGTATGGCCTGGCTTCATTCATGGCGGCGCAGAGAGTTAAAGAAGTTGGTATCCGTAAAGTATTGGGAGCAACTGCGGGCAGTATTATTTATTTGTTTTCAAAGGAATTTATCATGCTCATTGCGATCGCCTTTGTTGTTTCTACACCCATAGCATGGTATTATATGCACCAGTGGCTGCAGGACTATGCTTTTCGCATCAACATTAGCTGGTGGGTATTTGCTGCTGGTGGATTGGCCGCCCTGATTATAGCCCTTGTGACGATAAGTTTCCAGGCAATAAAAGCAGCCATAGCGAACCCGGTGAAGTCATTACGGACAGAGTGACGAATTCCGATATGGTCCAGGACAGGTTTGGGAACGGGATAAATTTCCCTTTATCAGTCCAGGATAAAGTTTCGTTCCCAACAATGACCATGTCTTAAAATCGTTCGCTGACTGTACCGGAAACGGACAGTTTTTTTCTCTCCCTGATTCTAAGAGATTGTCGCGCAAACCGTTTCTAAATGGCATGTTTTTGAATGGGAAAAGCCTGATGGACACGGTTAACTCTAACCCAGAAAGCCGCATCTGGACATTAATGGCAAAAAGACTTGCAGGGGAAGCCTCGCAGGATGAACTGATCGAATTGGAAGGATTGGTTCAAAAAAGTCCCGGTGCACATTATGTCATTGAGATTCTTACTCTTTGGTGGCAACTTTCTGAAAAATCGGGTAAAGAACAGGCGGAACAGGCGGTAGCCGAATTGCTGGCACGATTAGAACAGGAAAATGAAATGCTCCGCCCAAACAAAAAAGGAAGAATTGATAATTTATGCCTTGTTTAATTGAATCACATTATTGATTGGTGTCTATAATCTTTATCTGTGACCATCTATCACATCTCTGTCATCCGTGTTCCCGTCTTTTAGCATTAGTACAAACACTTTTCAATTTTTCTCACGGAAAGATTTTATTCTTGCCGGGAAAAAATGACTACGCTCTGTGTTTTTTGTGTCTGTGTGTAATCAAAATTGAAGTTACTGACAATGGATTCATGCATGCACAGCTTTCCAACATCCCCCAAAGGTTTCTTACCTGATTGTGCAAATGCTGCTGTTATTGACAGCATGAGTATCAGTACGAGAAGATAATTTTTCATTTTATTTTGTTAAAGAAGTATTAGGATAAAGTGCATGTAAAAAATTAATTAGGAAAAATCTGTAAAACGGCCGCAGCTCCTCCAATTGTAAAATTGCCATCCGAATCAGTATTCCGGACTAATAAAACCTGTGTCCGGTAAAAGCCTGCGGGTATATTGGCAGAAAGAAAAGCAGTAATAGTGATGTGTCTGAAATCTGCTAATGCCTGTCCCCACGTCGAACCGGAAGCTACTACCTGATTAAGATTATTAAGAATTTTTATACTCAGGTAGCCATATGATGCAGTATAAACATCTCCGGTAGAATTTAGATTTGCCATAAAAACAATTGAACTTGGCTGCTGCAGGGTAAATGTTTGGTTGTCGAGTCCCTGGATGGGGGCGCTCAAAACACCGGCTCCTGTTAAATAGGTAGATGTTGATAATGAATATGCGTAGGAAAGCACATATGGCTTGTTGACCCATGTGGCGGCTGAACCGTTGCCATTACTCTGTAATAATTGGCCACTCGTACCGGTGTTCCCATTTACTGCTATTGCGCCGGTTGGTTTTACGGCAAACCTTTCATTAAAAGTTCCTGCTGCATCATACCCGATGGCAACATCAGCATTGGGATTATCTGAGTAGATCTGTAACCGGTTCCCTGCCACGCCAAAGCCAACATCACCCGTTGCGCCGGGATAGAGTGTTATCTTTTTCCCCAATGAGGGCGGAAATGCTAATGGTGCATTAGGATTATTATTACCAATGCCTACACGACTAGTAACGGCATCATAAGTAAAACCCCAACCGGCAGGCCCGCCATAAAACCCAATGTTCTGACCATTTTGTGCGCCCATAAAACCAAGAAGGGCTGAATTATCAGGTTTATAAAGCCATACACCTGCTCCGCCGCCAACTAAATCGGAACTTCCATTTTTTAATACCAGTCTTCCGTTTAGAATCATACCATCGTATCCCAGGCTATTAAGTATCCGCATCCTTTCCGTAAAATTATTGCTGGCACCATAGCCGAAGGCAATATTGGATATCGCTGCATCGGTATGTATTTGTAATAAGCTGCTTTGTATTCCAAACCCGAAGTGGTTCCCGGTATTGCCATACAATGAAATTTTGTCGCCGGTTGTATTGGCAAAATTAAGCGGGAACCCAGGGGCAGTGGTTCCAATTCCTACGTTTTGCGCAATGCACGCAATGCCCGATGATAAGCAGATAATAAAGGCGAATATTTTTTTCATTCACTATTTTTTTAAGAGTTGTTCAAGCTTTTTCTTAAGCTCGTCAATTTGGTTTTGTTGTTCCTCCATCTTCTTATTTTGTTCTTTTATGGATTCTATTAGCAGCGGGACCAACCTCGCGTAATCCACTCCTTTGTAACCATCTATTTCATTTACAGCTTCAGGGACTATTTTTTCTACATTTTGCGCCAGCAAACCGATTTGCCTGCCCGGAATAAAATGATTGTTTGCAAACTCGTTTGTTTTCATTTCATACTCCACGCCATTTAGTTTTAAAAGTTTTTGTAAGGGAGATTTAATTGCCGTAATATTCTGTTTAAAGCGTTCATCGCTTGCATAGGTTGTTCCGTTGGCCCAGATATTTCCAAATACACTTAGAGCATAACTGCCATTGATTTCAAATTTTCCGACTTCGGTGAATACCCCGGCATTGGTTTGTGTACCAAAACTTACTTTGGCACCGGGGTTATCTGAATGTAGCCTTAGTTCATTTCCATACACGCCGATCCCGACTTCTCCTGCTCCTCCCGGGTAGAGTAGAATCTTTTCACCTAATACTGCCGGGAATGAAAGTGGCTTTACAGGGTTCGTTGTTCCTATCCCCATATTCCCGTTTCGTAACACTGTTACTGCATTGGTTTTTGAAGAAAAAGTACCGTTTCCGACTTGAAAGATTCTATCCCCGGGTGCTCCATTTATGCCCGGACTATCAGTATCGTCATTGTACGAACCTGCAGTAAACGAAGCATATGCTTTTGCTTTACTCCCATCTCCCATGCTTGTTGAATAGTTGCCACTGGCGGTTGTGCCAGCTCCCATGCTGGTTGAACAGAGTCCAATGGCGTTCGTGTTAGCTCCCATACCTGTAGAAGCTTCTCCAATTGCTTTTGTAATGTATCCTATACTAGTGGAATAAGGTCCACTAGCGGTCGTATTGTATCCCATACTTGTAGAAGCATATCCACTTGCTTTTGTATTAAAACCGGATGAAAAAGATAATCGCCCGATGCTATCTTTATTCCATTGGGTATCATCAACAGCGCCAACCCTGAAAGCGGCTTTTTGTGGATACCACATCATACGGCTTCCTGCGCCGGAGACAGGAGGATTATAAGTAGTTGTGCCTGGTATGGTGACAGGCCCGGCAAATAAAACATTACTATCTGCTACATGCAGCCGGGCAATTGGTGCGCCGGTACCAATGCCCACGTTTTGAGCACGTGTTATCGTCAGAAACGATAAACCAGCGATTAAAAATTGCAATCTCATGATCAGTCAGTTTAATGCACAAGTATGTTTTTCTTAAACATATTACCTCTCCCCGAAAAGCAGGATTTTCAATAACAGGAGAAATCATGGAAAAAGGGGAGAGGAAAGGGTTTGCACTGCCGTTTATTTGCATAATGAGGGGAAAAGGTTATTTTACTGTATGAGAAGAATAGTGTACATACTGCTGCTGCTCATTCCAACAGTAAATGCGAAATCACAGGTTGAAATAAGAGATAGTTTGTTGAGGCAGCTTTCAGGTGCCAAAGAAGATACAGGTAAGGTAATGTTATTGCTGAAGATCGCAGACATGTATGAAACCAGTAACCAGGATTCTTCCATCTATTATTTGGCAGAATCAAGACGATTATCCAGTTCATTGGAATTTAAGCGGGGATTATACCAGTATTATTCACAAAGCGCCATTGTGTCTTTTACAAAAGGCAATTACGATCTTGCCATGCAGCAAAGTAATGATGCTTTGGCTGAAGCCAGGGAGTTAAAGGATTCGAACCTGATCATTAATATGCTTGCCAATACCGGAATTGTTTATCAATACCTTGGGCAATTTGAAAAACAACTTGAATATTCTTTGCAGGCCCTGGGACTCTTGGAAAAAAGCGGTGAGAAGGAAAAGCTCAGCGCAATGTACCAGAATACCGCTAACGCCTATTATAATCTTGGCCAATTCCATAAGGCGGTTGACTTTTCTCTCTTGTCACTTGAACTTCACCGGCAAACCGGCAGCAATGCATACCCCAACAGGATCTATGCTACGCTGGGACAGAGCTATGCGATGCTGAAAAATACCGATAGTGCCTTGTTTTATTATGCTACAGCAATGAATGAATCCATAAAGCTTAATGATAAATATGCAGAGGCTGCAATTTATGGCTATATGGCCGACGCTTATGCCGACAGGAATGACTTTAAAAAAATGCTTGAGGTTTCTGAAAGATCCCTGCTTTTGTCCAAAGAATTACAAAGTAACCAGGGGCTGGTTAGCTCATTATATAATATTGCTTATGCAAATTACTTTAATGGGGATGGCATTGCCGCAAAGAAAAATATTTATGAAGCGTTGAATATGGCTGTGAAAGATTCACTAAAAGATGAATTGAAAAATATCTATACCATATTGTCCTACATTGCTGCAGGGGAACGGGATTTTAAGACCTCGCTTTGGGCAAAACAAAAAAGTGATTCTATCCGGGAGACGCTATTGAATGACCAGGTCTTGAAAACAACGACAGAGATGGGGAAAAAATATGAGTCAGAAAAAAAAGATAAACAGATAATACTTCAGAAGACACAGTTGCAAAAAAGAAGAACATTGAATTATGTTCTTATCGGTTCGGGAATCATCCTACTTATTATCTCATTGCTTTCTTACCGTAATTACCGCCAAAAACAAACAATTCACCAGCGACGTATCACCGAACTGGAAATCGAAAAGCAGTTAACGGCTGCAGAAGCTGTGGTAAAAGGAGAAGAGCAGGAGCGAACCCGCCTGGCAAAAGACCTGCATGATGGTTTGGGAGGTATGTTATCTGGTATTAAATACTCATTTCAGACTATGAAAGGAAATCTTGTAATGACGCCTGAGAATCACCAGGCCTTTGAACGCAGCATGGATATGCTGGATAGTTCTATCAAAGAAATGCGCCGCGTAGCGCATAATATGATGCCGGAGACACTGGTAAAGTTTGGATTGGATACCGCATTGAAAGATTTCTGCAATGACATCAACCAGGGTGGTGCATTAAAAGTAAATTATCAATCAATCGGATTGGATGGTGCAGTGATCGACCAGACAACCGCTATCACTCTTTACCGAATAGTTCAGGAACTCTTAAATAATACAATGAAACATGCTTCAGCACGAAATGTGATTGTACAGGTAAGTAGAACAGATAATATACTATCAGTGACGGTAGAAGATGATGGAAAGGGTTTCGATACTTCCGTATTGAAGCAATCAAGGGGCATTGGCTGGAGTAATATTCAGAGCAGGGTGGAATTTTTGAAAGGGAAATTTGATGTAAATTCACAAAAAGAAAAAGGAACGTCTGTTTTAATAGAACTTCCTGTTTAAATGACGACAAAGGTTTTCATAGTAGATGATCACTATATGGTGATAGAGGGGCTCCGTTCATTATTACAAAACGAAAAGGACATTGAGTGGGTCGGTCATGCTATGAATGCCGCATCCTGCCTGGCTTTTTTAAAAAACCAGCAACCGGATGTGATCTTGATGGATATCAATCTGCCGGATAAAAGCGGGATCAACCTGTGTAAGGAAGTGAAAGAAAAATACCCTCTTGTTTTCATAATTGGACTCAGCACGTTTAACCAGCAAAGTTTTATCCAAAAAATGATGGACAATGGCGCTTCGGGTTATGTATTAAAAAACGCCACACAGGAAGAACTAAAAGAAGCCGTAGCAACAGTGATGAAAGGAAAAACATACCTGAGTCACGAAACTTCACAGGTATTGCGGAAAAATATTTCTGCTGAAATGCCGGTGCTTACACGCAGGGAAAAGGAAGTGCTGGAACTTATAGCAGAGGGAATGACTAATAATGAAATAGCAAAAAAACTTTTTGTAGCGAATACCACAGTTGATACACACCGGAAAAACCTGCTTGCCAAATTCGAAGTAAAAAATACGGCTTCCCTCGTCAAGATGGCTGTTCAAATGCAAATGATCGATTGAGAAAGTTGATTTACGAAATCAATATTTTACACTTGCTTTAAAAAGCTCTTTTTTGGCAAGTAGCAAACATGTACATATCAAGCTGTACTCAAAAACGTATATCTTACTTAAGGCCATGCTTTGATGCGAGGCAAATATGGGTGGTATAACCTGATCAGGTCTCTACATAAATGTTGACGAACGATTCGAGGAGGTGGAAACATGAAGAACTTCATCTATTTTCTGATTTTGTTGGTAATTGTTTATCATTTTGCATGTGACACTGTCCCAGATTCGGGAAAAACCGACGTTAATAACCCCGATTTAGTGGTAAATACAGACTCCGCCGAGTCATACGCAATTAATATCAAAGGCGATAGCATTTCCTACCTGCACTGGGCTTCAGAAGACGAAATACTGGGATTGGCAAATATTGCGTTCGGCGATCTGGATAGTATGATTGCCCGAAGATATATCCGGGTCCTTGTCCCTTACTCAAAAACGTACTACTACGTTGAAGGAATGAAAAGATATGGTCTTGCTTACGAGCTACTAAATCTTTTTGAAAAGGAACTAAACAGGCAGCTGAAGTTCAATCCTTCCAGGGTACGTGTCATTTTTATACCCGTCAGTCGTGAACACATCCTGCCATTATTGACAGCTGGTTACGCAGATATGATCGCATCGGGATATACGATAACACCAGGGCGGGAGAAGCTAATCGACTTTTCGTTGCCAACTGTAACCGGTATAAAAGATATCCTGGTAGGCGGGCCTTCAGCGCCAACTATTAGATCAATTGCCGATCTCTCTGGCCGGCATATATATGTTCGTGAAAACAGCAGCTATCAGGAATCATTAATCAGGCTTAACGATTCGCTTCGAAGAACCGGGCTCAAACCTTTGTATATTGAATTCATAGGTCCTTATCTTGAAGCGGAAGATATTCTCGAAATGGTAAATGAGGGATTGATCCCTTTCACGATAATTTCCGAGGACCTTGGTAAGCTTTGGAGTAGCGTATATAGTAAACTAAAAGTATACGCTGGAATTGCGGTTGACAATAACGTGTCATATGGATGGGCGTTCAGGAAAAATTCACCAAAATTGAAAGCCGCTGTCAATAAATTTATTCCGACGATAAGAAAGGGATCGATGATCGGGAATATGATCTATGACAAATGGCTGAAAAATAAAGGAAGGTTGCGAAACGCCCAAAGCGTTGAAGCGTTATCGGATTTAAATAATTTTAGAACCTTGTTCAAAAAATACGGGGTTACTTATTCCCTTGACTGGTTGTTATTGTCAGCCCAGGCATTCCAGGAGTCTCAACTTAAGCAGGAGACCGTGAGCCATGCGGGCGCGGTTGGTTTAATGCAAGTGTTGCCATCTACAGCCTCCAGCCCGCCTATCAGTATTCCCGAAATAAGAAGAAGTGTTGACAATAATGTTCATGCCGGCGCAAAATACATGAGGTATTTAATTGACAATTATTTTGCGGGGGAGCAAATGGATTCGTTGAACAGGCATCTCTTTGCCCTGGCCGCCTATAACGCCGGACCAGGTAATCTCAGAAAATTAAGAAGAGAAGCCAGTGAAAAGGGTATGAATGCAAATGAATGGTTTAATAGTGTAGAGATCTTAGCTGCACATCATATCGGGACGGAACCGGTTCAATACGTGAGCAACATTTACAAATACTATAGAGCTTACCAGGCACTTCAACTGTATAAAAATCGAAGAGATAAGAAAACCTCTCCAAAAAAAGAAACGCAATAACGAATTGAACGCTTGCGTGGACCTGTGAATGTTGAATGCGGTTACATTTTTACAAACCTAAGTGTCTTCGCTGTCCCATCAACTGCCCCTACCTGCACAAAATAAACACCCTTGTTTAATTTATCAGTAGCGATTACTTCAGTTGTCGATGTACGGGCGGTAAACCGGCTAAGAACAGCGCCTCTTGCATCAACAAGTTTTATGTTCATGCCGGAACTAAGTCCTTCTATGTGTAGATCGCCAGCAACTGGGTTGGGAAATACTTTTATCGAATTTGAATCGTCTTTACCAAAAGAAACAGTTCTAACTTCGGTGACTTTTTCCTTACCATCAAAATCGAGCTGAACGAGCCTGTAGTAGTTTATGCCCTTTACAGGCGTATTGTCATTGAAAGAATAATTAATTTTTTCTGTGTTTGTTTCCTGCGGCGCCTTTGACGGAGCAAAACCGATTTCCATCCAGTTTTTACCATCGGTGCTGCGTTCTATCCTGAAACCGCGGTTGTTCATTTCGCTGACAGTTGTCCATTCCAAACCGGCGCGGTTTTCTTTTTTAGCAGCCGTGAAAGAAGAGATTTCGACAGGTAAGATCATTGTTTGCATCGCGATACCGAGAACTGCTAATATATCAAGACCACCGACAGACTCAGAAGTGTTGGTAGGATAACGTGCGGAATTATTGTAATTCACGACATCGGCGCCCGATGTGCTATTGAAATCATTGGCCATGATCGAATAACCGTAGATCTTAGTGCCATTAGCGATACCAAAATCAGCGAATCGAAAAGCAACACCACCAATTCCCTGGTCGGTAATATGTTGGTTGACTTTCAGACTACTGCTTCCGGTTCTCCTGAATAAAAAGTAATTGTAAGTACCATCGGCTACCGGGTTGGCGGAACTTGTATTATTATAATTTATAGAGGTCACAGATACTACATTTGAATAGGCTGTTGGATTGCCCGATGCATCTATTGCCAGTATCACCGCGATTTTAAAAGCGTCATGTGCTCCATATACTCCTCTTTCAAGGATAGGGAAACCATATTTTTGAGCGTCGATAATTGTATAACCAGCTCCTATCATCACATCCACTCTTTCTATATTGTTGTTGTTGTCGTTTGCATTTCCCTGGTTGGAGAAAATATTGTCAGTACCGATCAGCAGGTTGTTTTGAGAAAACGCAACGTCCATGCTTGCAACATATCCTGCATTCAGGTTCAGGGTCAACGTGGAGTTTGTTTGTCCTGTTGTATTAAGCCCCGGATTCCTGCTACCTGAAAAAAACAGGATGTCCTTTGTACCGCCTGTTCCCGGGTTATTTACCCTTCTCATCACAACACCAGTAACGACGTTGGCGATCACTGAATAAGCGGCGCCACCGGCCATATACCCGTTTACCGCTCTTACACCGGAACCAGATCCGCTGTTACTTCCAAAATTGTAGTTGAACCTGTTATTGTTTGAAGGAATATATTCAGATTGCGC
The DNA here is from genome assembly GCA_005884665.1 of Bacteroidota bacterium. GTDB lineage: Bacteria > Bacteroidota > Bacteroidia > Chitinophagales > Chitinophagaceae > VBAT01. The sequence goes on along the minus strand of VBAT01000013.1, from coordinate 112,774 downwards.
TGATACCCCACAGCCTGTTCCTGCATTAGAAATGCTCGAAGCAGCGGGGGTATTAAGAGAAGTAAACGTATTAATGCCGACCTGTGCAGAAGAAGGCGCGGCGAAAAAGCCGGCAGCAATGACCAGAACTATATAGTAAAATTTCTTTAAGGAAAAGCTATTGGAAAGATGAGCATTCAGCTTTAGATTCTCTCCTGTGAAGGAAAATCTACTCGAATTAATGCCAGGATACAGATTTTTCATATTCGTAGTTTTCAGGGGTGTTGGGTAATTCTTCACAAGGATAATACAGGAATTACTAGTATACAATCCACAGGGCATTAGGAAATCTACGAGGAAAAAACAGTGTCCTGATAGCGAAGCTTTAAGGAAAGACGGTCTCGTTATTTTGCTATAAAAAACTTTTTAATCCGATGTCATATAATGTGTTATATGACAAAAAAGGAGCCTGTCAGGCTCCCTTTGCTATCATCATAATGTGGCGGAAAAATTAGTTCTCGATAAACGATTGCGAAAAACCGGTTGAAGTCTTTTTTACGAACACACGGATATTCTTGAGCACGGTGGTCACAACAATCATAAACGCTATCAGGATAAGCAGGATGAGCTCTATTCTCAGTTCTTTCAACCAGTATACCTCCAGCAGGATAAATCCATGCAGGCCGCAAATAAGCCGCGTAGCGAACACGTGGCTGAATCCCGCATTTGTCAGCAGGTGATGAATATGCGTTTTATCCGCCTGGAACGGCGATTTCCCCTTCCATATTCTTTTGGCAAAAACACGGATGGTATCGAATACGGGAATGAACACAAGGCTAAGTACAAATAAAGGTGAATGAGGCAGCGACGTCAGTGTATTTACCTGCATCAGGCGGATACAAAGAACCGCTATACTAAAGCCCAGCACAAGTGAACCTGTATCTCCCAGGAAGATCTTGGCTGGATTAAAATTGAAATAAAGAAAAGCTACTACCGCCCCAGCCAGTGAAAAAGCAATCAATGCGGAAATGATGTCGCCATTCATAGTAAGAAATATACCCAGGGTGGTAAGGCTCATAAAACCGATGCCTCCTGCCAGGCCATCAATGCCGTCAATTAAATTAAATGCATTCGTAACTCCGGCGATAGTAAGCAATGTAAAAGTATACTGGGCCGCAAGCGGCAATTCGTAAATACCAAATAGACCTTCAAACGAAGTAATACGGATACCTGAAATGGCCATCAGCGTGGCAAGAGCTGCCTGGATGAAAAATTTATATCGTGCCGAAAGATCTCTGAGGTCATCCATGATTCCAAGGCTCAGTAAAACGGCCACAGAAAAAAAGAAACAGACCTGAGGGGTGTCATAATGAAACGGGAGCCACAGCCCTAATGCTGCTAACATGCCGGCAACAACTGCAATTCCTCCCATGGTTGGGACAGGCAGGACATGTTCTTTCCGTTCGTTCGGCATATCATATAAGTCGTATTTTCTCGACAGCTTTATGATAAGCGGAATTGATAACATTGTTACAACAAAAGCGGTAACGAAACAAAGTAAGGCAAACTTATAATCCTGGAGATGCAGATCAATCTGCAACAGATGGAAGTGGCTTTTCATTAGTACCCTTGGTTTTTCGTAAGATGGTTGATTCTCTGGCATTAAAAGTAGAATGAATTTCGCCGTGAGGCAAGGAGCATAGTTTGTTTTTCAGGTAAAGAAGTAAAATCTAAACGGGTGATCGGAATTTTACGATTTAAAAAGACGTAATTTTCACGCTGCTGTCGTATGTTAAATACTGAATTTCTGTTATGCATCCTCCGGCCACCTCCAGTTTTTTACTATGTTGATCGGGGTTTTCTTCCCGGTCAGCTTTACTATCTGCCACAAAACATGCCTTCCTAAATTTGTAAAAAGTAAAAACTATCTCTTCTCCACCAGGCATATTATCCAGCCCGATCGAATACCTGAAAGGTGTAGGGCCGCAACGCGCAGACCTGCTGAAAAAAGAAATGAATATTTTCACGTTTCGCGATCTTCTTGAACATTTTCCTTACCGGCATGTAGATAAAACCAGCGTAAACACTATTGCCGATATCAACTTCCAGACCGAGTATATCCAGGTAGCGGGAGTATTATTGAATGTCGAAATAACCGGTGGTAAAACAGCCCGGCGTTTAACCGCTCAACTGAAGGATAAAACCGGTTTCCTGGAACTGACCTGGTTCCAGGGAATTAACTGGGTGCAGAAGACACTTCAGGAAGGACAATCCTACCTCGTGTATGGCAGGGTGAGCTTTTTTCAAAACAGGCCACAGATCGTCCACCCGGAAATGGAAGTGCTCACAACAGAGAAACAGGACGGCAAAAACTTTCTCGAACCTGTTTACCCTACTACTGAAAAATTGAAGGCAAGAAGCCTGGGAGGAAGGCAGATCGCTAAATTGACCCAGGCGCTTATCGCCCAATTACGTGAAAAAGATCTGCCCGAAAATCTGCCGCCTGCCATAATAAAACAGTTGAAATTAGTAAACCGGTTCACCGCCTATAGTCATATACATTTTCCTCCCGGAATAAAAGAGTATGAAGAAGCTGTAAAACGGTTGAAATTTGATGAGCTGTTTTTGGCGCAGCTTCGTATGAGCCTGGTGCGGTCCACCCGCCATCGCTTTTCAAAAGGTGTAATATTCGATAAGGTTGGAGAGCTGTTTAATACTTTTTATAAAAACCATTTGCCATTTGAGCTCACCAACGCCCAGAAAAGAGTGGTAAAGGAAATACGATCCGACACTGCAAGAGGAAGGCAAATGAACCGGCTATTACAGGGAGACGTGGGCAGCGGAAAAACGATCGTGGCATTGCTCTCAATGTTACTCGCCCTTGACAATGGGTACCAGGCTTGCCTGATGGCGCCAACGGAAATCCTCGCGCGGCAGCACTATGAAACAATAACGGAGCTATTAGACAAACTGGATATACCTGTCAAATTATTGACCGGCTCCACAAAAGGAGCGGCCAGGAAAAAACTCCTGCATGAACTGATGGAAGGAGATTTGAAAATTCTCATAGGAACTCATGCTGTAATTGAAGAAGCAGTACAATTCCGGAGGCTCGGAATCGTTATCATTGACGAACAACACAGGTTTGGGGTAGCCCAGCGTGCCCGCCTGTGGCAGAAAGCCGAAGTGCCGCCCCACGTGCTGGTGATGACGGCGACACCCATACCAAGAACCCTGGCCATGACTGCTTATGGCGATCTCGATTACAGCGTAATTGACGAGCTGCCGCCTGGAAGACAACCTGTTACTACTGTACATCGTTTTGAATCCCAGAGAAGCCGCGTAATGTCGTTTGTAAAGGCCGAGATAGATAAAGGCAGGCAGGCCTATATCATCTTTCCTCTGATCGAAGAAAGCGACAAGTTAGATTATGAGAACCTGATGCGGGGTTATGAAACCGTGAAAGGTTATTTCCCCGAGCCAAAATACTGGATCAGTATGGTACATGGCCGGCAGCCGGGAGCTCAGAAAGAAACAAATATGCGGAGGTTTATTGACGGAGATACGCAAGTTATGGTGTCTACTACCGTTATAGAGGTGGGAGTGAATGTGCCCAACGCCACGGTGATGGTGATCGAAAGCGCTGAAAAATTTGGCCTTTCACAACTTCACCAGTTACGGGGAAGAGTAGGAAGAGGAGCAGATAAGAGCTATTGTGTATTGTTATCAGGTTCCAAATTAGGTAATGAGGCCCGCGAACGCATCAGGATTATGTGCAGTACCACGAACGGTTTTGAAATTGCGGAAAAAGACCTGGAATTGCGTGGTCCCGGAGATATTGAAGGAACACGCCAAAGCGGAATATTAAACTTCAAACTGGCAGATATAGTCCATGACAGAAGTTTATTAGATATAGCCAGGTCAATGGCCCTGGCAGTGTTGGAAAAAGATCCTGACCTTGTTTCGGCAGAAAATTTGCAGCTTAAAGAATTCCTGCAGGAACAGAAAAGCCCTATCATCTGGAGCAAGATATCTTAACATATGTTTTCGAACCGGTTACCGGATTATTTTAGTAATTTGATGAAAAGAATATTAACCCTGAAGCAGTTTATTACCCTGGTTTTGTTAATCCCGGCCTTTGTTTCACAAGCACAACAGAACTATAGCAATATTGAATTTATTGAGAATAAGGGCCAGTGGGACAGCCGCGTAAAATTTAAAGGTGATGTGACTGGTGGAGCGGTATTTATCCGTTCCGGTGGATTCACCGTTTTACGCCACGATCAACATGATCTCGAAGCATTTAATTTACTTAACCACAATCACGCCTCCTCCGACAAACCTCAACCGGTAAGCGACGAGGTAACCATTCATTCCCACGCGTTCAATGTGGATTTTGTCGGCGCCAGCACTGACCTGCAGGTGATACCCGATAAAGCGATCTCTACTTATAACAATTACTTTATTGGGAACGATCCTTCCAAATGGGCCAGCGAGTGTCATATTTACCAGGCTATAACAGTCAAAAACGTCTATCCTAATGTTGATGTTCGATATTATACCTACAACGGCACACTGAAATATGATATCATCGCCAGGCCAGGCGCGGATATCAGCAGGATCGCCTTGCGTTACGAAGGAACGGACAAATTACAGGTGAAGAACAAAGAACTTATTATAAGCACTTCTGTTGGTGACCTTAAAGAAACCAATCCCTCTACTTATCAACCCGGAGTTAAAGAAAGAAGGGAGCTTCGTTGCAATTACGTTTTAAAAGATAATGTAGTCAGGTTCGATGTAAAGGATTATGATCCGAATACGATCCTGGTAATCGACCCAATTGCCGTTTACTGTTCTTTCTCGGGAAGCACGGCCGACAACTGGGGCTTCACCGCTACTTATGGTCCCGATGGAGCCATGTATGGTGGCGGTATCGTGCGTGAAGCAAATGGATTTCCGATCTCCCCCGGAGCTTTCCAGACAGTATGGGGCAATGGAACCTCCGATCACCCCGGTCCAATGGATATCGGCATCATCAAGCTTTCCACTCCCAGCCTGTCAGCAAGGGTCTATGCGACTTATATTGGCGGTACTGGCAATGACCAACCACACAGCCTTGTGGTAGATCCACAGGGCGAGTTGATCGTGGCTGGAAGGACCAGTTCTCAAGACTATCCTGTAGTTGGAAACAATTCATTGGCAGGTAGCGGTTATGATATTGTGGTCTCGAAACTAAATTCTACCGGAACGGCATTGATAGGATCAAAACGAATTGGCGGTTCCGGCAATGATGGCGTAAATATTTCCATTCAAAATAATGCAGCCAGTTCACTCGATCATAATTATGGCGATGGAAGCCGCAGTGAAGTGATCATTGATGGTGGTGGCAATGTATATGTTGCTTCTTCTACGCAATCGAGTAATTTTCCTGTTACCGCCGGCGCGTTTCAAACCCAGTTTGGAAACAGTGCAGCTGGCGGAGGTTCCCAGGATGGGGTAGTGCTAAAATTTACACCAGACCTATCATCCCTATTATTCGCGAGTTTCCTGGGAGGGAACGCCAACGATGCAGCATTTGTTCTGTCTCTTGATCCTGCCGGAAATATATATGTAGCCGGCGGAACGGAGAGCACCGCAAATTTCCCGGGCAATAAAACAGGAACAATAGGGCCGACCCCTCGTGGAGGTATAGATGGCTTTATTGCCGTGATCAGCAATGACGGCTCCGCAGTCATTCGATCAACATATGTAGGAACTGCAGCTTATGACCAGGTCTATGGAATACAGTTTGACAAGAACGGCTTTCCATATGTCATGGGTCAAACCACCGGGAACTGGCCAATAATCAATGCACCTTATAATGAGCCCGGCAGTAAACAATTCATTGGTAAGCTTCAGCCTGATCTGTCAGCTTATGTTTACAGCACTATTTTCGGAACAAACTCTCCCATCCCCAATATATCTCCCACAGCTTTCCTGGTAGACCGTTGTGAAAACGTTTATGTTTCCGGATGGGGAGGAGCAGTTTCTACAGGATATGCCAGCGCGGGAACTTCGGGAATGACGACAACTGCAAATGCTATTAAATCCACTTCACCCGATAACGGTGATTTTTATTTCTTTGTCCTACGTAAAAACGCAGCAGGCCCAGGGCCTTTATATGCAAGTTTCTTTGGACAGGACGGGGGACCATATCCTGATCACGTAGATGGTGGTACCAGCCGGTTCGACAAGGATGGGGCGATCTACCAGGCCATTTGTGCAAACTGCGGAGGAGGAGCTACGTTTCCAACGACGGCAGGGGCGGCTTATCCCAATCACGATCCTAGCCAGGCTTACTGTAACCTGGCGATGGTGAAGATCAAATTTGATCTTGCTGGCGTCAGGGCCAATGTTCAATCGGCAATAAATGGGGTACCGAGAGATACTGCAGGTTGTGTTCCCCTCGATGTCGTATTTACAGACCAGGTCCGCAATGCCATTCAATATGTCTGGAATTTTGGAGACGGTACCGGCGATTTCGGACCGATGGCAGCCGATACTGGATATACAAGAACGCATACATTCCAAAATACCGGAACTTACCTTGTGATGCTGGTAGCGATAGATCCTACCAGCTGTAATGTCCGCGATACATCGTATGTCCATATTCGTGTCGGTGACCTCATAGCAAGATTGGCGGGCAACTATCAAAAGCTCGATCCCTGTGAGCAGTTCAATTATCGGTTCCATAACCTTACGCCGAGCACGGCAAGACCGTATACAAATACTTCCTTTATATGGGATTTTGGCGACAATAGTCCCCGCGTGGTGGCTGGTCTAAACGATGTTGATCATGTTTATCCAGGGCCGGGTACTTACAATGCCAAATTGATCCTGAATGACACAGCCTATTGCAATTATCCCGATTCAATAACTATACAGGTAAGGGTTGCAGAAAACGTGGATGCAAAATTTGAAACTCCACCGATAGGTTGCGCTCCCTATTTCGCCGAATTCAACAACACATCCGTGGGAGGTCTGACATTCCAATGGGATTTTGGAGACCCGGGATCTGGAGGCAACAACACTTCAACAGATATCAACCCATCGCATGTTTATAATGTTCCCGGCACATATAATATTGTAATGATAGCGTCTGATCCAAATACATGTAATAAGATAGATACTACAAGTTTTACGATTATCGTGTATGATAAGCCTGTGGCTAATTTCAGCTATACACCGGTAACTCCGGTCGAAAACACACCGGTGACATTCACCAATCTTTCTTCAACCAATTCAGTAAGATTTAAATGGTTGTTTGGGGACGGTGATTCGCTGCTTACAACGTCCACTGCGCCTGTGCAGCATCAATACAATGCTACCGGGACTTTCAATGCATGCCTTGTTGCATACAATGCAGCAGGTTGTCCAGACGATACCTGCCAGCAGGTGAGAACGATCGTGATCCCGGCATTAGATGTTCCCAATGCCTTTACCCCAAACAGCAACAACGTAAACAGCACCGTTTATGTACGCGGATTTGGCATAGCAAAAATGCGGTTTATCATTTGGAACCGTTGGGGGCAGAAAGTGTTTGAAACGGGCAATCGTAACGAGGGATGGAATGGAAAAGTTAATGGAACAGTTCAGCCGATGGATGTATATGCATATACACTCGACGTTGAATTTTTTGATGGAACCAAAGCCACTAAAAAAGGAGATATTACTTTAATACGGTAAATTGCTAATCGTGATGAAGAAAAAAGTTAAACTGATAGCATTGCTTGCATCCTTTGCCCTATGCGTGGTGGCACGTGTTTCGGGGCAGGATCTTCATTTTTCCCAGTTTATGAATTCGCCTCTGGCCACGAACCCGGCCAATACAGGGTTTATCCCCGATGGTGACTACAGGGTAGGCATTAATTACAGGAACCAGTGGTCTTCGATCATGTCTGTGCCTTACAAAACCATGAGCGCTTTTGGTGATATGCAGATCGTGCAGAACGAGAATGGCTGGCTTGGTGCCGGGGCGCTTATCCTGCATGATGTCGCGGGAAGCGGTAACCTTACCTCTACTAAGATCTATGGTTCGGTAGCTTATCACCAGATGCTAAACCTGGGAAGTCTTTTAAGTCTTGGATTTAATATCGGCTATGCGAATAAGCAGATCAATGTCAGCAATCTCAAATTTCCTGATCAATTCGACGGGCATTTTTTTGACAATCATTTGCCGACAAGCGTTCTGCTTGATAACAACAATATCAGCTATCTCGATATCCAGGCCGGTTTGAATTATGCTTATTTCCCGAATGAGAACGCATATGTGAATGCCGGTATTTCAACTTTTCATATCAACCGCCCTCGTGAATCTTTTTTTAACGCCCAACAAGGGGTCGATAACAGGATACCGATGCGGCATACCGCGTTTCTGAATGGCAGTTTTAAATTGAATGAACAATGGATCATTAATCCTAACACCTATTTTTCCCTCCAGGCTAAATCGCACGAGTGGCTGATCGGTGCCAATGCCCATTATAATTTATCAGGGGATGGCGAAAAGATACTGATCGGTGGATTGTACTTGAGAAATGGGGATGCGGTGATACCGATGATCGGTATTGGTCTTAGCGCCTATGCATTCACTTTTACATATGATGCCACAATATCGACGCTTAAAGATTATAATAATACCAGGGGAGCATTCGAGTTCTCATTGATCCGCCAGGGAGTTTTCCAGAAATTCAACGGCAACCGGCACGACGGCATTTGTCCTTCCTTTAAATCAGGTTATTAACTATCGGTATTTCCGATTTATTCCGATTTTTGCACCGGGATTGAGAGCCCGGATTCACGAGTCTGCAATTTTTTTACGACGGCAAACTAAATGGTTCGGTAGTGACGTTGATTGGTGTTAATACGATTAATCTGGTAAATATGAAAAAAGTAGTCGCAGTGATCTGTTGTTTCTGCCTGGTGGCATCGTCGGCCTGGGCACAGGATGAGGAAGAAACCCAAAAAGGATTTAAAAAACAGAATTTATTTACGGGTGGCAGTGTCACCATTTCATTTTTTAATGGCCAGACAGTACTGGGCGCCAATCCAATCTTTGGTTATAAATTAGCGAAATGGGTGGATGCCGGTATCGCATTTAATTTTATGTATGCCAGTCAGCGTTATTATTACCAGTATGATGATAAGATCAAGCAAACCGTGTATGGACCGGGAATATTTACCCGCTTATATCCCGTAAGTTTTTTATTCGCACAGGCACAACTCGAACACAATTTTACATCCTTTAAATACTATGCTGCGCCCGGGAGCACAATGTATATGAGCGGGAAGATCAATACCAGCGCCAATTCGCTTTTGTTGGGAGCCGGTTTCGCACAGGGCAGGGTGGAAGGTTCTAATTCTTTTTATTACATCTGCGTGTTGTTCGATGTTCTGAAGGATATCAATTCGCCATATGTATATGTTACTACCAATCCCAACAATAGCACGCAGCAACACGCAACTGCCACGCCTATCATCCGGGCAGGTTTTAATATAGCTTTGTTCCAGAAAAGATAACTGCTCAAAAATAATTGATCATTAAGGAAGGCTCATTGATGAATGTGAGCCTTTTTTGTGCCGCTTCGTATAAAAACTTTTCTTTTTCCATTTGCTGGATATGGGCGATCAGGTGATCATAAAAACCTTTTGAATTAAGCACGAATATTTGCTTATCGTGGATAGAAAGCTGGTTCCATGTTATCATCTCGAACATTTCATCCAATGTGCCAAAACCACCGGGCAGAATGATGGCGGCATCACACAGTTCATACATTTTTTTCTTGCGGCTGTGCATATCATCTGCAATGAATAATTCGCTCAGTGAATTGTGCTGTCTTTCCCATTCCACCAGGACCTGCGGAATGACACCGATTGCTTTACCACCCAGGTTCATAACGGTGTCAGCGATTGTACCCATAATACCTACATTGCCCCCGCCATACACCAATGTGACGTTATGTGTTACCATTATTTTTCCCAGTTCAATAGCATGCTCGGTGAACAACGGCGTTGCTCCATATTTGGAGCCGCAAAAAACCGCCAACGAATGTATAGGAACTGCTTGCATAGATTTGCGGCAAAGGGATATTAAAATTGCCTATCTTCAAAATCCAGTAATCCACACTGTTAAAGGTTAAAAGGTTTAACGGCCTGCCTGCCGGCAGGCAGGTTGAAGGGTTGAAAGGTTAACCTTAACTTGTGAAACCTTTAAAACTATTAAACGTCTTAAACCCTTAAACATCATCATGTCGGCAGGCTTATTATTTTCATTTGTCATAGGATATTTTGTTTTATTGTTAGGTGTTGCCTGGTATACTTCCAGGAACTCCAATAACGATTCTTTTTTTATTGGCAACCGCAATTCTAACTGGATGCTTGTTGCATTTGGCATGATCGGGACATCATTGTCGGGTGTCACATTTGTAAGTGTGCCCGGTGGTGTTGGGAGGGAGGCCTTTGCATATGCCCAGATCGTCATTGGTTATGTGATCGGTTATATTATTATCGCTTTTGTGTTGCTGCCGTTGTATTACCGGCTGCATCT
>VBAT01000013.1:85299-102126 GCA_005884665.1 Bacteroidota bacterium | reverse complement strand
TTCCTGCTTTCCCGTACGCTGTGTGCAACCGCGAGATTATACCTGGTAGTTAAGATCCTGCAAGATGCCATACTGGCCAGTTTCGGAGTGCCGTTTTGGGCTACGACCCTTATCATATTGGCGATGATACTTATTTATACATATGAGGGAGGTGTGAAGACCATCGTCTTTACCGATACATTGCAGACAACCTTCATGCTGACAGGCCTGGTGGTTTGTGTGGTTTATATACTGCAAACAATGGATATTAGTTTTGGCACCGCTTTATCCCGTATGAATGAAAACGGGTATTCAAAAATATTTTTCACTGATCCCAATAGCCGGCTGTTTTTCCTGAAGCAGATACTTGCCGGTGCCTTTATAACGATCACCATGACGGGAATGGACCAGGAAATGATGCAAAAAGCCATTTCAGTGAAACGTTTGGGTGATTCGAAAAAAAACATGCTTACACTTTCAGGGATAATGGTAGTAGTGATCATGTTATTTCTGTTTCTTGGAGGCCTGTTGTATTTATTTGCCGCACAACAGGGTGTAACAGCTACCGGTGATAAACTTTTCCCCGAACTGGCATTGCATCATATGCCTCCAATCGTGTCGGTGATCTTTATCATCGCCCTGATCTCTGCATTGTTTCCCAGTGCAGACGGCGCTATCACAGCACTTACCTCTTCTTTTTGTATCGATATCCTCGGTATGCAACGAAGAAATGACTGGACAGAAAAACGGAAAAAATCCATCCGCCAGCGAATACATCTTTCCGTAGCTTTTGTATTCCTAATCTTCGTCCTGATCTTTTACAAAATAAATGATCCCAGCATGATCGGTGTGATATTGAAGGTAGCAGCTTATACTTATGGACCATTGCTCGGTTTATTTACATTTGGTATTGTCACAAAACGGGAGGTGAACGACAGATTAGTGCCTTTTATTTGTATTGCTTCCCCAATCATCTGCTATATACTTGATAAATTTCAAAAAGATTTGCTCGGTTCCTTCGAAATAGGGCTTGAGCTGCTTGTCATAAACGGGTTACTTACCTTTTTGGGCCTGTGGATGATCTCCAGGAAAGGAAATGCCGGGGTTCATACCGACCAGGTTTAAGAGGTAGCCTCATAGTTTTCTATCTTCGCAAAAAAATTGAGTGGATCTTATCAATCCTTCTGTCCAGGCATATGCGGAACATTATTCTTCAGAAGAAGATGAGCTGTTGAAGGAAATAAATGCATGGACGCTTAAAAATCACAAAGGATATAACATGCTGAGCGGTCATTTGCAGGGTAAAACCCTTGAAATGATCAGCTGCATGCTGAGACCGCGGCGGGTGCTGGAAATCGGGACTTTTACCGGCTATAGCGCCCTCAGCCTGGCTCGTGGGTTGGCTGTAGATGGAGAACTACATACCATCGAGCTAAGAGACGACGATGCAACCACTGCAAGGGGCTTTTTTGACAAATCTTCTTATTCCAGGCAGATAATTTTGCATAGGGGAAATGCGTTAACCATTATCCCGGAGCTGGACGAGACCTGGGACCTGGTATTTATCGATGCAGATAAACCGGCTTATATAGAATATTTTAACCTGGTTTTGCCGAAGGTTCGGCAAAACGGTTTTATTTTAGCGGATAATATCTTTTTCCACGGAGAGGCACTGGAAGACAAGCCCAAAAATAAAAGCGCAATAGGGATCAAGAAATTCAATGAATACATTCAAGGGAGAAAAGATATCGAAAAGGTAATTTTGACCCTCCGGGACGGGCTTTTTTTAATCCGGAAAATATAATAATTCCATCCATGCAAAACACTAAAAAACTACTGGCCATCATCTTTCTATTCATGGGATTTGTTTCCCGGGGCCAGGACCAGGCGATCATCCTGAATTACATCAATACTTACAAGAATGTGGCCATTGCCGAAATGCAACGGTCGGGTATTCCCGCTTCTATAACGCTGGCCCAGGGCATACATGAAACTCTTGCCGGCACCAGTGATCTCGTTATTAAGTCTAATAATCATTTCGGCATAAAATGTAAGGACAACTGGACAGGCGAATCTGTTTCGCATGATGACGATGCCCGGGGTGAATGCTTTCGTAAATATAATTCGCCGGAAGATTCATACCGTGATCATTCCGATTTCCTGGCCGGCAGTCCGCGATATGCTTCATTGTTCAAGCTTGATCCATTGAACTACTCGGCCTGGGCCTATGGTCTTAAAAAAGCAGGGTATGCCACCAATCCTAAATATCCAACGATCCTGATCCGGCTGATCGAAGATTACCATTTGCAGGACTATACATTGATAGCAATGGGCAAAAAGCCTGCTGATGACGGGATATTTGCAAAGACTGATGCTACCGCCAATGAGAGCAATATTATCCCGGCTGCTGTCGTGGTAAATGAACAGGCAGAAAAAGGCCCTGTAGCTGATGAAGCCGGCGAATCAAAAAGATCACAGTACCCCGAAGGCGAATTCAAAGTCAATGAAACCCGTGTGATCTTCGCGGAAAAGGGCCGCTCGTTTCTTGCGATCGCCGAGGAGCATAATATTTCCCTGTCGAGGTTATTTGATTTCAATGATCTTTCTGAAAGTGAAATACTGGCAAAGGATCAACTTATATACCTTCAGCGAAAACGCAAAACAGGAGCCAATGAGTTTCATACGGTGAACCCGGGTGAAACACTGTATGACGTTGCGCAGGAAGAAGGGATAAGAATGGAATCATTGTTAGCATACAACCTTTTAGAGACCAATATGCAGCCGGCCGCGGGACAGCGCCTGTATTTAAAAGCAAAAGCTTCTGAAAGACCCGCACTGGCCATCGGGAATTCCAATCCGCGGATATTGGCTTCTTCCTCTCCGGTCGAGGACAAAAAACTCTTTGCTTACCGGGTTCAGCCAAAGGAAACGATCTATGCCATCTCCAAAAAATATAATGTAAAAATTGACGATCTTGTGCTTTGGAACCAATTGACGAGCTACGACCTGAAAACAGGTCAGCAACTGCGAATTTATAAATGAGTAAATATGGCCGCTATCAAAGTGCATGATAAATCCTTCGGGATATACCTTTCCGAAGAAAAGATCTTGCAGAGGGTAAAAGAAATAGCTACGACCATCAGTAAAGATTATGCCGGCCGAAGACCCCTGTTTATCGCGATATTAAATGGCTCATTCATGTTTGCCGCCGACCTGTTCAAACATCTTACCATTGAAGCCGAACTTTGCTTTATCAAACTTGCTTCTTATAAAGGCCTGAAGTCCTCCGGTAATGTAGTCACTTCTATTGGTTTGGAGGATGATCTTTTTGGCAAGGAAGTTATTATCGTCGAAGACATTGTGGATACCGGCAAAACGTTGCATAATTTTCTTCCCAAGTTGCATCACCAACAGCCGAAGTCGCTAAAGATTGCCACCTTGCTGCACAAATCCGAAGCAACAGAATACCCGTTGGAGCTCAATTACGTAGGCTTTGATATACCCAATAAGTTCGTCGTAGGATATGGGCTGGATTATGATGGCCTTGGACGCAACCTCAAGGAGATTTACCAATTGATCTAATTTTCCTGCACTTTGTCAGCCTTTTTTGTAATTTTTACAGTTAAAATACCCGTTTGAAAAATGCTTGCCGCATATTACTGTTCCTGCTTATAAGTTCACCCGTTTTCTCCCAATATTACCTGCGCGGAGAAGTCAAGGATGAATCCGGTAATACTTTACAGAATGTCACGATCAGGAATATACGGACCGGGTATGTTTATAAAAGCGGTACAGAGGGTTCATTTGGTATCGTGATAGATCAACAGGTAGATACCTTTAATTTTTCCATGGATGGCTACCGGCCAGAACGTATCATAGCAAATGCCGATAAGTACCTCAACGTTAAGATGAAGCTATTGCCGATGTCGCTTTCCGATGTACGGAGATACAAATTATCATCACTTGTAAAGAACATGCAGCGGGATGAACAGAGAACCTGGTTAAGCGGCGATGAAACCTACGCAAGTATTGTTGAAAACCGCTTTGTCAACGCCAGGCGTTTCCCCAACGCAGGTATATCGCTCAATGTCGATAGGGCTTCTTACAGCAATATTCGCCGGTTCATTAACCTGAACTCATATGTTCCTCCTGATGCTGTAAGGATCGAGGAAATGCTGAATTATTTCAACCTTGGCTACGATGAGCCATCGGGCAAGGATATTTTCAAGGTAAAGACAACGCTGACTAACTGCCCCTGGAACCCTGAAACCCAGTTGTATTATATCCAGATGTCTTCAAAAAAACTAAACCTTGATAAATTACCGCCCAGCAATCTTGTTTTCCTGATTGATGTGTCAGGTTCTATGGACATGACCAACCGCCTGCCGCTATTAAAATCTGCTTTTCGACTTCTCGTCAATAATCTCAGGGCAAAGGATTCTGTAGCCATCGTGGTATATGGTGGATCAGCTGGCGTAATGCTAAACACTACCAGCGGAGCAGAAAAAGATTCAATAATAAAAACAATAGACGGATTGGAAGCCGGCGGTAACACGCCAGGTGAATCTGCGATCAAACTTGCCTATAATGTTGCAAGAAGTCATTTTATACCCAACGGCAATAATCGCGTGATTCTGGCTACCGACGGTGACTTCAATGTCGGTTTGAAATCGGAATCGGAGCTGGATGAATTGATCTCCCAACAACGGGAATCCGGGATCTACCTGACCTGCCTTGGTGTCGGCATGGGCAACTATAAAGATTCAAAGATCCAGACCCTGGCCAAAAAGGGAAATGGCAATTTTGCCTACCTCGATAGTTTCAGAGAAGCAGAAAAAGTACTGCTTAAGGAATTTACGCAAACACTCTACTCGATCGCCGACGACGTTTACATGGACGTACAGTTCAACCCGGAGTATGTTAAAGAGTATAGGCTCATCGGCTATGATAACAAATCAGGAGCGCTAACCGATTCTTCATCTATCATTGAAGGCGGTGAGATCGGGTCGGGACAATCGTTGATCAGTATTTTTGAGATAACGCTAAACAAGGAAATTACGGACGTGGCATCGGGAAATGAATTTGCTGATGTAAGGCTTCAATATAAACTGCCAAACGACTCGACTAATCGGCAATTCAGGTATTCCAGCAAAATGGACCTGGTTTCTTTCGATAAAGCGGAAAAATGCTACCGGTTTTCAGCAGCCGTTGTCATGTTCGGATCGATGTTGCGCTATTCTGCATTTGCAAAAAACATGACCTGGAACGATGTGGTTGCACGGGCTTCTTCATCAATTGATCAGCAGGACCTGCTTCAAAAGGAGTTTGTTGGCATCGTACAGCAGGCCAAGACGCTGTACTCAAAGATCAAAAAGAAAAAAGGAACTACTAATTACCCGTAACAAGATCACGATCAGCTTCGTTATATGAGCTGTTTGAATAAGTTCAATTCCCACCTTCTAAGATCAGGAGAACATCTCTTTTATCTTATCAAAAAATCCCTTTTCGTTTTTATCCGGGTGAGGTTTGAAGTTCTGGGCATTATTCAATTTTTCCAGCAATGCTTTTTCTTCCGCGGTAAGATGCTGGGGAGTCCAGACATTTACATGGATCAGCTGGTCTCCTTTTTCATAAGAGTTTACAGCCGGAAACCCCTTTCCTTTCAGTCGGAAAATTTTTCCGCTCTGCGTGCCTGGTGGGATTTTGATCTTGGCCCTTCCATCAATTGTAGGGACTTCTATCTGTGTACCAAATACGGCATCTGTAAATGAAATATAAAGATCGTAAGCAGCATTCAGGCCTTCACGCTGTAATTCTTTGTGCTGTTCTTCCTCAATAAGAATGATCAGGTCGCCCGTAGATCCGCCTCTTTCACCTGCATTGCCTTTACCACTTATGTTGAGCTGCATTCCTTCCTGTACTCCAGCCGGTATATCAATACTGACGGTCTCTTCGCCATACACTCTTCCTTCGCCCCGGCATACTGTACATTTTGCTGTTATGGTAGAACCTTCGCCGTTACACGTAGGACAGGTGGTCACTGTTTGCATTTGGCCCAAAAAAGTATTCTGCACTCTTCTTACCTGTCCACTTCCACCACAGGTGCTGCAGGTCTGAACACTATTTTTATCTTTTGCCCCACTGCCGCTGCAAGTGTTACATACGACGTGCTTTTTTACTTTAATGTTCTTGGTAACACCTTTGGCAATCTCCTCGTAAGTAAGTTTTAACTTAATGCGAAGGTTACTTCCTCTTATTCCACGGGAACGCTGGCCACCGCGGCCACGTTGACCTCCGCCAAAGAAATTTCCGAAAAGATCATCACCGAAAATATCTCCAAACTGGCTGAAGATATCTTCCATATTCATATTGCCATATCCACCGCGTCCATTGCCGCTTACGCCTGCATGACCATACCGGTCGTATTGCGCTTTTTTATCAGTATCGCTTAATATTTCATAGGCTTCCGCGGCTTCCTTAAATTTTTCTTCCGCTGCTTTATCGCCCGGGTTACGGTCGGGGTGATATTGCATGGCTACTTTGCGGTACGATTTTTTAATCTCGTCGGCGGAAGCGTTTTTTGAAACACCCAATACTTCGTAATAGTCTCTCTTCGACATAATTTAATTTGAAAATTCCGGAATCATCCCGTGGTCTACTTTCCTACAACAACTTTCGCGTGACGGATAATCTTGTCATTAAGATAATAACCTTTCATCACTTCATCTACTACTTTTCCTTTTAATTCCGGGGTAGGGGCAGGAATTTCAGTAATGGCCTCGTGAAGATCAGGATCAAACTCTTTGCTGATCGTTTCCATAGGTTTCAGACCCCTGGATTGCAAAACATTTCGGAGTTTATTAAATACCAGCAACACACCTTCCTTTATTTCTTTGATATCATTACTTGTTTCGATCTGCTTTTGTGCACGATCGCAGTCGTCAAGCACATCCAGCAGGTCAGTAATGACTTCCTTGCCTGCTGTCTGGATCAATTCCAGTCTTTCCTTGGCATTTCTCCTTTTGAAGTTTTCAAAATCAGCAACATTCCTGAGATATCTATCCTTCATTTCTTCCAACTCGGTCTTAAGTTTTTCAACTTCAGACTCCTCCACACCGGCGCTTTCGACGGAAGATTTTTCCTCAGCCTGGTCGCCAGTTTTTACTTCCACATCGCCTTGATTTTCAGGGGCTTTCTTTTTTGTATGTTTCTCTGTCATTATTTCGAAATTGTCTGCAAAAGTAAGGTTGTCAAGAATATTGCCAAGGAATAATAACGGGACAAATTGACGGGGAGTTAAAAAGCCTAATGCCGCGGCGGCAGAGGCGGATGCCCGATGCTGGATACCAGATACAGGATAGTCGATAAAGGACACTGTTGCATCTAGCATCATCAGGTTACTTTTGCAAAATGATCAAGATCAATCTTCGCAAGAAAATTTCTCAAAGAGTGGTAAATGGCCATCCCTGGATATTCAACAATGAAATCGAAAACCTGGATGAAACAATAAAAGGAGGAGAGATTGTAGAGGTTTATACGCACGACAAAAAATTTGTCGGGAAAGGATATGTCAATCCCAAATCACAAATTGTAGTCCGGTTGCTTACCAGAAATAAAAATGAAGAAATAAACGATCAGTTTTTCTCCAAGCGAATCCTCGAATGCTGG
This sequence comes from Bacteroidota bacterium, assembly GCA_005884665.1. Taxonomy (GTDB): domain Bacteria; phylum Bacteroidota; class Bacteroidia; order Chitinophagales; family Chitinophagaceae; genus VBAT01. Next base: position 94,479 of record VBAT01000013.1, on the reverse strand, counting down.
GAATACAGAAAAAAATTAGGCTATATAGAAAATTGCAGGCTGGTATTTGGAGAAGCAGATTCAATGCCCCAGCTCATCATCGATAAATTCAACGATTATTTCGTCATTCAAACCCTGGCATTGGGTATCGATGTGTGGAAACACGCAATTACGGATGCATTAAAGAAAATATTTGATCCCAAAGGAATTTATGAAAGGAACGATGTACCTGTAAGGGAGCTTGAAGGATTGGGTCAGCAAAAAGGGTTTCTGTCGGAACCGTTTGATACAAAGATTATCATCAACGAAAACGGTTTAAAATTTCACGTCGACCTGGAGAATGGACAAAAGACAGGCTATTTTCTCGACCAACAGGATAATCGCCGGGCAATTCAGCAAATCGTAAAAGGTGCCGATGTCCTGGGAGCATTTACCTACACAGGCACTTTTGAGATACATGCCGCTCATTATGGCGCCCGTTCTGTGCTGGGGTTGGATATTTCTGAGAATGCCGTAACACAGGCAAACAGGAATGCAGAATTAAACGGCGTGCAAAATGCCTGCAAATTTGAAACGGCCAATGCTTTTGACGTTTTAAAACAATGGGCAAAAGAAGGCCACCAGTACGATGTGGTAATGCTTGACCCACCAGCATTCACCAAGAGCCGCGAAACGATTCAAAAAGCCATTACGGGGTATAAAGAAATTAATCTCCGGGGAATGAAACTAATCAGGCCCGGAGGCTTCCTGGTAACATCCTCCTGCACCAATCTTGTGAACGCGGAGCTGTTTCAAGAGATCATTGGAATGGCTGCAAAGGACGCCAGGAGAAAGATCCGGCAGGTCGTTTTTCAAACCCAATCAGCCGACCATCCTGTCATATGGGGACTGGAAAACACGCAATACCTGAAATTCCTGGTTATACAGGTTATGTGAAGACAGGAAAGATCAAATGAAATTAGCGGGAAACCTGGAACTTGCCAGTAAAGAGTAATTTGTTAGAAGCATCCATGATGTGATATACATAAATACCACGGTTATATTCGGAAAGGGTTAAAGTCGTCTTTTCAGACACATTCTGGCTTTCATACATTTTCTTTCCTAGAAAATTATATACTACGAGAGTCATACCCTTTTGATAGCTGCCCTGGAGATCAATAGTTATATAGGATTGTGCCGGATTCGGATAAACCCTGACTTTTGCCGTTTGCGCCGTTTCGGGAGTAGGATCAGGCACACGGGTGCCTTCCTGTCCTTTTACAGAAAACGTTGCGAAAAGAATAAATGACAATATTGGTAGAATTCGACTCAACGAAACAAATTTACTTTTATTTTTCAATAATAGTTTGATTTTTGTAATTGTACAAAGTATTTGCCAGAAAAAGATTGCCTGTGTTGTAAATCAGGTATTTATACGTGGGGCTTTGACGGCATTAACAAAAATTTCTGTTTAAAGTGTTGACTCAGAAGCGTGGGCAAAGGGTTGAGTTCAGGGCAGACCTGCTCATTCTTTTGGAAAACCCAATATATGAAACAGAAAATTCATATCCACCGTGGCCGAGGCTGGCGGGCTTAAGACGGGAAATATTTACATCATAGCTGAAAGCAAAAGAGAACCCCGAATAATCCAATTTAATCACCGGTATTAGGGCATCGTTCCATCTTATAAAAAGGCCACCGTGTAATACATATTCAGGTTTTTCGATTTCCGGGCCGATATTCATTCCGTACATCGCTCCCGCCATGGTCTCCTGGTATTTGTCCTGCATGGAATGATCTGCCTGTAAAGTGATGTAAGAGGATTCAGTTACACCAAAACGAAAGCCCGCAGAGGCTACCCATTTGGGTTTTAGCTGGACAGTCGGATCGCGGAAAAAACTATTCCGGGGTTTAGTGAAATGATGATAGGCTAAACCGAGATAAAAATTGTCTTTTGGATCTTGCGTCAGGTTGGAGTTATAACTCATCCCTACGCTTCCGTCGAGGTAAGTGTAGTTGGGAATGACCAAAGTTTCACCATCGGTGCCGCCATTATAAGTGTTGTCAGTCGTGATCTTACTCCTGTCGAAATTCCGGTTCACTACACCACCCATAAAACCCAGTGACAGGTACCTGTTCTGTTCTCCGCTGAGAGATTTATGATAATTGATCGCAGGAAGAATACTGATCTGCGTTAAAGCTGCCGTCCCTGCCCTGTCGAACAGGAATTGACCGCCAAAAGTTAAAAAATCGTCGCTCTTCCCGATAGGGAATTTGTATTCGCCATTCAATGATCCGGTTTTATAACCATCGGTTACGCTACGCCACTGGTCGCGGTAAACCATTTGCAATCTGAAGTCGCCGGTGAATATGCCGGCAAGCCCGGGATTTCTCAATAACGGCGTTTCAAAGAATTGAGAAAAATGAATATCCTGTGCTTTCAATATGCCTTGCATACAAAGCAATAATAGTAGCAGCGAATATTTTCTTTTTATCATTTTCACGTTTCTATCTTAAAAGAGTTACGTTTCCTTTCAAAGGGATTATGGTGTTGTTATCGCAGAGAATCTCCATCATATAGATATAGACATCCGGTCCGGCTTTTCGTCCTTTAAAATAACCTGTCCATCCCGCCGATGGATCATTGGGCGGGAAATCTTTTCTTTCAAATACAACCTCACCCCATCTGTCAAATACAATCATTGACTTAATGCGGAAAAGCCCGGTCCCTCTTGGATAAAACACCTCATTTTGTCCATCACCATTTGGAGAAAAAGTATTAGGTACAAAAAAGTTTATTTTGTTACACAATACCGCTACAGTTATATCTCTTTGATTGACACATCCATATTTGTCCGACACTTGAACAGTATAAGTTGTATTGGATTTCGGCGTCGCAAACGGTTTAGGGCAATTCGTACAGCTTAACTGTGTTGAAGGTACCCATGCATAGGAAGTGATGTCGCCGGTATAAGTCATCAGGAGATCGGCTCCGCCGCCAACATTGATTGTGATCGGGTTTTGGACCGGAGTTGCAGTGGGTGGTTGTGCCACATACACGTTTTTTATAGCCGTGTCGCTACAACCTAATTTATTAGCAGTGATCAACTGGATTGACTGGTCGCCGGGGGTATTGAAATTTATCGAAATGTTTTGACTCGAAGAAGTTTGGCCGCTGCCATAACTCCATAACCACGTCGTGAGCGTATCGGGCACGGCTGTTATCCCGTTGAAGGGTTCATTCGTATTGACGCACACTGTGTCTTTACCTAAAATTGCAGGTTCGGGCGTTCGATAAACAAAAACGGTGTCGATATACTGGCTGGTGCAATTACTTTCTGTTGTAACACTCAATGTTACCAGGTAAGTGCCGGGTTGGCTAAAAGTATGTGTTGGATCCTGGGCGGTAGATGTGGTGCCATCTCCAAAATCCCAGGCTCGCGATATCAGCGGTTCATTTTTAGTAGTAAAATCAGTGAATAAAACGGTACCGTTATCGCAGAACTTTGTCTTATCGGCTCCAAAAAGCGGAATGGCCCCCAATACATCTATTCTCGGATCGTTATACCTGGCAAATACACAACCTGAGGCGGTATCGATCACGGTGACACTTGCATAATTAAAACTGGGCCTTGAATAGAAATGGCTCAGGCTTGTATTTTGTGATGAATCATAAGTTCCATCGCCGAAAGCAAAAATGAATTTATAACCCGGGGGGACGACTACGTTAAAATCAACCTGTAATGAATTGCACGCAGTAGTTATAGCGCTATGATTAAGCAGGATTGAATTTGGATCATAAACAACAACGGAGGATCTCGCCGAATCAACACATCCTCCAGGTCCTACCGCATAAAGAGTAGGGGTGAAGTTGCCATATGTGCTATAAAAATGGCTTGGATCGGTCAGGGTTGATTGTCCACCGTCACCAAAATCCCAATAGAAAGATTGATAGTCGCTTCCATGGAAGAAGAAACTTGTTCTTAATGGAGGACAAAGGGTCGTTGTATCCTGTATATCGAAAGCAGCATGCGGACTCCTGATCTTGATATAATTCAGTTTAGTTATACTATCCTTACAACCAGAAGCATCCGTGATTGTTAGTTTAACCGTATAAACATTGTTGCCGATTGGATAGCTATGCAGTGGATTGGCTGAGGTCGATGTGCCTCCATCTCCAAAGTTCCATAAATAAGTTAATCCAACGCCGGCAGAACTGTCAACAAATTGAAGCGGCGCGGCCGGACAATAAATGGTATCCGCTTTGAAGCCGGCTGCGGGGTCGGTCACCAGTAATTTTGCGGGCAATGTATAGTTGTCAGTGCATCCTGCATTGTCTGTTATTGTTACCGATACATCATAGCCGCCCAGTTCGGAGTATGTGTGAGAAAAAGGAGGACCGCTATAGGTCTGTTGTGTACCATCTCCAAAACTGAAATGCCAGCTGGCGATACCGCCAACCGGTGTTGACTGATCGGTAAAACTTATGGTCTTGTTAAGACAGGCACCTGGTGTTGTCGGGACAAAACGGGCAGTTGGACCATTTACGGTAATAAAGTTGGTCAACGTTTTTGTCGTTGTACATCCATTGATATCCGTTATGGTCAAACTCACATCGTATGTTCCATTAGTGGCCAGGCTATGTGTGACAGATCTGCCGGTACCTGGCAACACAGTTCCTCCAACCGACCAGGTATAAGTATCAATATTGGCAGGATTGCTATTTATGGCAGTCAATGTAAATACTTCGTTCTTGCAAACAGGATTCCTGCTGATTGAAAAATCTGCAGGCTCGCTCGCTATCGTTACAGGACGGGTCGTTGTATAAGAGCAGCTGCCGTTAGTTACCGTTAATGTTACATTATAAGTTCCTGGACCGGGATAAGAGAAAGGAGGCGGATTTTGAACGTTAAACTGTGTGTTGGCAGGATCACCCATTTGCCAGGAATAACTAAGTGGAAGAATACCCATGTCGACAAGACTGCTATCCCGGAATGTAACCATTCGTGTAACGCAATCAACTGTATAGTTAAATAACGCAACGGGTGGTCTCACGTGTAAGACCTGTTGAATCGAATCGTGACAACGGTTATTCGATACTATCAACGTAACGGTAAGAGAACCCGTATCAGTAAATACATGTTGTGGGTTTTGAACCGTGGAATTAGTACCATCCCCGAAATCCCATGCCCATGTCACCAGGGCACCCGGTGTCGTTACAGACAGATCGGTAAAATAAATTGTATCGCTCGCACAAGCGTTCAATGGCGAAGCAGAAAAGTTTACAACCGGGTGTACACCCGTTAAAACACCACCCGGTACAGTTGCAGTCTGGGTGCAGCCGCTTGCTGTAGTAACCGTAAGCGAGATCGTATAGCTACCGGGAGTTGTATAGGTATAAGGAGGAGGATTCTGAACATTAAAAACGGCGCCCGGTTCTCCCAGGTCCCATTGATAGGAAATAACGGAGTCGACAGTTTGAATAGTTGCCCTTGGTGTGTACACAAAAGGCACACAACCTCCGGCTGGCACATTTAACGCAATGGAAACAGGTTGAACCTGTATATAAGTATCCTTGCTTAGGGTATTGCCGCATCCATCTGCCGTTGAGATGGTCAAAGACACTGTATAATTTCCAAAGCTATTGTAGGTGTGCGAGGGATTTTGTTGTGTTGAAGTGTTGCCATCGCCAAAATTCCAAAGCCAGGAAACAGCATTTGCTGTCAGATCTGTAAACTGGACACCGAAGGGAGCCCGGCAGGAAGTACTGTCATCCACTGTAAAGTCAACAACTGGCTTATTGTTTACGGTAATCGTTTTAGTAACTGAATCGACACAGGAAGCATATTGATTTACCAGTGTTATACTAAATGTTCCGGGGGTCAGAAACGTTTTCACCGGGTTAACCTGCGCGGAAAAAGTTCCGTCTCCAAAGCTCCACGAAGAAGAAACAGCCGGTGCGGATGAGTTATTCTGAAAAGATACCGGTACGTTCAGACAGATATTTGGCGGAGCAATAAAATCTGTAGTTACACTGGTAAGTGTAATAGTTTTTTGTACCGAACCGGTACAGCCCAGATCGCTTTGGGCATTTAATGTTATGGTATATGTACCCGGCGCACTATAAACGGTGGAAGGGCTTTGCAGGGTCGAAGTTTGGCTGTTACCAAAATCCCACGAATAACTGATATTACCAGGACCGTTAGATTGGTTTTGAAAATTGACTGCATAAGGAGGTTGACAACTCGGGGAAATCGAATAATTGAAATCCGTGGCTATCCCACTTAACACCCGAATATAATTACCTTTTGAAACAATGCTTTTACAGCCGGTGCTGCTTGTCACCGACAGGGTAACGGTGTAAAACCCGGCAGTATTATACGTATGTGACGGGTTTTGCAGATTTGAGGTGGCGCCATCGCCAAAATCCCAGTCCCACTGTGTAATCGTACCAACCGGGGTTGTCGAAAGATCGGTGAAATTAATGGCGGCGGGTATGCAGCTTAAGGTAATATTGGCAGAAAAATCAGCCGACGGAGAGGGTAGAACCGTGATATAGTCGATTCTTTCCAACTGGGCTATTCCAGTTGCATTTTGAACCACTAACTTAACCGAATAAGTGCCGGGGGCGCTAAAAGTAACCGCCGGATTCTGAACACTGGAGAGAGTACCGTTGCTGAATTCCCAGTTCCAAACGGTGGGATTGCCGGTAGACTGATCGGTAAACTGAACGCTAAGGGGACCACAACCAGAAGTGACATTAGCGGAAAAATTAACTACGGGGTTTTGCCCAAAGCCATGAACTGTCCCTGCCAGGGCAATTATCAGGATGACAACAGGTTTCAGATAGGTGTTATAAAAAAGCGTCTTCAGAGTGTCTGGTTTGTTGAATTTTGGTCAAAGACCTTCTCTTCTGCAAAAACTATTCCCTTAATGGGTTACGCAAAAAATCATTCATCCCGATCAATTTAGGCAGAATTGAGACTTGTTTTGGGCATCTTGTTTAACACAGGAGTATGGACCGACAGCAAATAGAAAACGAAAAGACAGGATAAAAATTATTGCTTATCCAGCCGCATTGTCTTTGTCTCACTACCAGTGGTTTGAGTGGCCACTACGAAGGTCCAGCTGTTGTTATCGATATGCCAGCTTCCGTTAATGAGCGAAAGGGGAGTAGTCGCATTGGTAAAATTGGCCCAGGTGGTCATAGTGGGTCCATCGCCGTCCCAGGTGCCGGTTTTTTCGAGGGCGCCATTCTTAATGGCATCAACCGTTCTATTGCTATAATATTGAAATTTATAACCATTGAAGTTGCCGGTAATATCCGATCCATTCTGGGAAAAACTGGTCACCGTCCATTGACCGCTGGTCATGGCCTTGATTATAAGGTCTTCCTGCTTATTTTGAATGGCTTTTTTGCATGAAAATAATAGCATGGCCAGGCAGACTACAGCAATTGTCTTTTTCATACTCAAAATTAAGGTAGTAAAATAACAATATCCCGTTCGTCGTTCAAATAGTAAATTACCCTGTGATGTCTGCGTTATAGACCGTGCTTTTTCCGTATTTTTTGAATGTTCATTGTTCACGTTTCCGGTTCTGAAAACAAACAGAAGCAGTACTGCAAATTGTTTCCCGGCGAAAACCGGTTTCAACAAAACCATTTAAACCAAAAATTCGATTACTTTCCGGCCACTAACGCAAAACCTATCAATGAAAAGGATAATAATCTCTCTTCTGTTCATACAAACGGCATGCCTGTCAATACTCGCTCAGCAACCGGAAGAAGCGTTGAAAAAATTATCGACTCAAAACCCGCTCGAAAAAATTTATTTTCATTTTGACCGCAATGATTATATGGTAGGCCAAACGATCTGGTTCAAAGCCTACCTGTATTCGGATTTTTTGCCTGCCAGCAAAAGCACGGACCTATTCATTGAATTATCCGGGCCTGCATCCATGATCGCTCACCTGGCCCTCCCTGTATTTGCAGGATTTGCCCATGGGCAAATAGAACTGCCTAACACCCTGCCTGCCGGAACTTATATAATGAGAGCGTACACTGCGACGATGCTTAACCAGGACCCGGCATTTATTTATAAGAAAACGTTTTTTTTCACCGGTAAAGAAAAGAAATCCCCACCGCCAGCAGTAGCGGCAACCACACGCATAGAATTCTTCCCTGAAGGAGGAAATTTCGTGACCGGGTTATCCAATACAATTGCGTTCAAGGCAACCAGTGAAAACGGGCTCTCTGTCCCGGTGGCCGGTCGTATCAAAGATGAAAAGGGTGAAACGGTAGCCGAATTCTCTTCCTACCATGACGGCATGGGTTATTTCGATCTTACTGCCGTTGAAAAAAATAGTTATTATGCAGTGCTGAATAATGATCCTTCAGCAAAAAAATATCAGCTGCCTTCCCAAACAGCCAAAGGCGTTGTGTTCAGGGTTATCAGCAACGGGCCAACAAAGACGTTTGAAATACTTCAGCGCGATGATGATCCTTCATTCAGGGCCTCTTATATGATCGGGCAGATGCAGCATCACCTGGTTTATAAAAGAGTATTTAAAGAAAACGATGAATTGACCGGGATCATCCCCGTTGATAAATTATTATCGGGCATTCTTCATCTCACCGTTTTCAATAAAGACGGGCTGCCATTGGCGGAGCGCCTGACCTTTGTAGACAATAAAGAATATGTGCAGCAGGGCGACATCAAAGCTGATACGCTTAATTTTTTAGACAGGGCTAGAAACCATTTCACTCTTTCATTAAGCGATACTGTACACGGCAGTTTCTCTGTTTCAATATATGATCCAGCTTTTGACCTGTTACCGCGAAGACAGGAAAATATCTTTTCATCCCTGCTGCTTACATCCGATCTCAGGGGCTATGTACATGACCCGGCTTATTATTTTTCCGCGACAAATGATTCCGTACAAAATGCACTGGATCTTGTAATGATGACCAATGGCTGGACACGTTTCAAATGGTCCGGTTTATCGAAAGATATGGTGCATGCAAGAAAGTATTCAGACCCGGAGTATATAAGTTTATCGGGTAAGATAACCCTGGAGGCCACAAAAAAGCCTTTTGCTGATAAAGACGTGTTGTTATTCGTTATATCTGCAAACTCGAGCAAGAATATGCAATTGTTGCATACGGATGCAGAGGGCCACTTCAACCTTGACTCGACTGTATTCTTTGGCAATGCCCGGATC
>VBAT01000013.1:64543-85293 GCA_005884665.1 Bacteroidota bacterium | reverse complement strand
ATCCTGTTTACTGATATAAAAGGTCGAAAAAGCCGTTCTATCGATGTAAACCTGGACGGAGATTCCTTGTTCAGACAATATATTATTCCCCCGGTTTCATTGATGGATTATAAAGCTGAGAATAATGCGTCAGCCGAATGGCAGCAAAGGCTGATGGATGAGTATAACGCTTTTGTGAAGACCGAAGGCTTGTTACTGGAAGGAGTAACTGTAAAAAGCAGAAAGAAAACCGCCCTGGAAGAAACCGAAGAAAAATATGTGAGTGGTTTATTTTCAGGCGAAGCTAATTCTACACTTGACCTGACAAAGGAAAACCTTACCGGCTATCCCAATGTTTTTGATTACCTGAAAATGCGAGTACCTGGCTTGCAAATCTTAAATGATCCCGACGGACCGGGTTATATTGTTGAGTTCCGCCAGTTGTTTACAGCGAGTTCGATGGGTAAAATACCGATGACTATTTTTCTGAATGAAATCCCGAGCGATGCTGATGTCATCTCAACAATACCTGCTTACGAAATAGCGCTGGTAAAGGTTTATAGCACTTTTGCAGGCGCCGGCGGTAATGCTCCAGGCGGAGTCCTGGCGGTTTATACAAAAAAAGACGCTGACCTGAGTTCATTGCCAAACGCAGTTCAGATGATCACTTATAGTGGCTATTCCATAGTAAAGGAATTTTATTCTCCCGATTACAGTGTTGAAAAGAGAACAGGTAAGCCGGATCACCGTCTTACGCTATATTGGAATCCTTCTATTATAGGCAATGGTATCAATCCTGAAATTCCGATCAGTTTTTTCAATAACGATCGTACAAAACAATTCAGGATCGTGGTGGAAGGGGTGACAATTGACGGGAAATTATTAATGATAGAAAAAACAGTAAGTGCAAAAGCCTTCTAAAATAATTACCCCGGTTGATCAAACCGGGGTGGAGGTTTTTCTTCCTCAAACAATCCCTTAATATTTTTATCCTTTTATTTCTTTGGAAAATGTTTTGAAGATCTTACCTGGTTGATCCTTTCTGCGAAATAATTGTTTTGATCAGCCAGTAATAAAAAGTACTGGTAGCAGTCAATCCAGCCAGCAGTTGTTTTTATCACGTGATTCCGTAAATCTTCCGTCGATGTCCTGATATATTTGATATGTTCGTTCTGGAGCATAGAGAATTTCCTAATGGCCTCATCCGCATCTTTCCACGATGTGGCGTTTATGTCCTGCAAATCGGTCTTACAAACGGCATAGTTATCGTTTTCCAGTAATTGTTCATCGGTGAGGGCTATATGCAAGCGGTTTTCAGAATTAGCGGGCTGATTCATAAATGCCCTGAGCTCTTCGCTGCACTGTTTTTCTTTTTTTGTCATGAGCAGGATCAGTTCATTAATGGACAGATCATGCGAGGAGGGTTTAAATTTCCGCTGACGGGAAGAAAGTCCTTCGATACTGTTCAAAACCTGTTTACGACTGTTCTTAATGAGATTAATTGCCTGTTTTCTTTCTTTAGGTGAAAGGGAACTGGTGTTGAGAGTGCCTGCCAGCCCCGTAACGACCAGCAATGTCAGAAGAAGACGGCCTGTAGTTCTTTTGAGCATAGTATGACTCTATTAATATGGCGAGCTACGGACTACAGGTGTTGGCCACAGGTGAGGAAATCATAGAAAAGATACGGAAGAAAGTTTTGCTTCAAAAAATAAACTTATGAACAATTATGTCCATATCTTCCTTTTAGGCGCGAGATAAAAAAATACCAATCGTTAATTAAATAATGAACCATGTTGAATTGCTATGATTTGAAATCTCAACACCCCTTATCTTTAGACAATGAAAATCGGTGAGATAGCCTCCTTCCTGGAATCGCTGGCGCACCCTTCGCTCCAGGAGAACTATGATAATGCAGGGCTGCTGACCGGAGACGCCGGATGGGAATGTAAAGGTGTTATTTGTTCGCTGGATGCTACCGAGGCGGTGGTAAAAGAAGCCGTCGGGAAGAAATGCAATCTGATAGTAGCCCATCATCCCATCATTTTCGGGGGCCTGAAGAAAATAACCGGACGGAACTACGTTGAAAAAGCGGTGATTACCGCGATAAAGAATGATGTTGCCATTTATGCCATCCATACTAACCTGGATAATGTTATTGACGGAGTTAACGGTAGAATTGCGCAAATACTGGGTTTGAAAAATGTTTCTGTTCTTTCTCCCAGGCCGGGTACCCTCAAAAAGATTTTTACGTTTGTGCCTGAAGACAAGGCTGAGTTAGTGCGCAATGCCATCTTCGTGGCCGGCGGCGGTTATATTGGCAATTACAGCGAATGCAGTTTTGATGGAGCGGGAGAAGGTACATTTAAGGCCGAACCTGGCACAAATCCTTATGTTGGCGAAATTGGGAAAAGACACAGGGAAAAAGAGACTAAGATCGAAGTGATATTGCCGTCCTGGCTGGAAAGTAAGGTAGTGTCGGCCATGAAGGCAGCCCATCCCTACGAGGAAGTGGCTTATGACATTATCGGACTTTCCAATGACAACCAACGAGTGGGGTCAGGTGTTATAGGAGAGCTGGCCAAACCACTGAGCGAAGAAGCTTTTTTAGTGCTACTTAGGGAGAAGTTCCGGCTCAGGCTCATTCGGCACACAACGCTTTCTGGCAGGCAGATCAATAAGGTGGCTTTGTGCGGCGGTGCGGGCAGTTTCCTGACTTCCAAAGCCTTAATGAGTGGTGCAGATGCATATGTGACAGCCGATATGAAGTACCACGAATTTTTTGATGCCAATGACAGGATGTTGATCGCGGACATCGGGCACTACGAAAGCGAACAGTTCACTATCAACTTGCTACAAGAACTTTTAGAACAAAAATTCACTACCTTTGCCGTCCTTAAAACAGAAGTAGAAACGAACCCGGTGAGATATTTTTCGTGAGTGTGAGGGGTAAGTGGTGAGCCTGCCGGCAGGCAGATGGTGAATAAGGCCGCAAAAATTAAAATTCAAACTATAAATTATAATGGCAAACGTTAAAGAATTTTCAGTCGAAGAAAAATTAAGTTCTTTGGTTACCCTTCAGAAAATTGAGAGCAAGCTGGATGAGATCCATATTCTGAAAGGAGAGCTGCCAATGGAAGTAGCCGATCTTGAAGATGAGATCACCGGTCTGAAAGCCAGGCAAACGAGGATCGAGGAAGAAATAAACGGCGTAACTGAATTCATCGGGCAAAGAAACGAAGCTATCAAAGAAGCACAGGCCCTTATCAAGAAATACGAAAAGCAAAGTACTAACGTAAAGAATAACCGCGAGTTTGAAGCGATCAATAAAGAAATGGAAATGCAGCAGCTGGAAGTAAAGCTGGCGGAAAAACATATTAAGGACGCTACCGAAGAGATAGCCGAGAAAGCGGTAGTGCTTGAAAAGGCCAAGAAGAATATTAGCGCTAAAGAAGGGGTGTTGAACACCAAAAAATCGGAACTGGAAAAGATCATCGCTGCGAACGAGAAGGAAGAAAAACATTTTAATAAACTGGCTTCCGAGGCAAAATCACATGTCGACAACCGCTTACTTGCAAGCTATGAGAAGATCCGTAAAAGCTATCGTAACGGTTTGGCAGTAGTAGCCGTGGAAAGAGACGCCTGTGGCGGATGTTTTAACGCTATTCCTCCTCAAAAGCAAAGCGAGATCAAGCAGCATAAAAAAGTAATGGTCTGTGAGAACTGTGGCCGTATTCTGGTAGATGAAGAACTGGCTAATGCCGTCGAAGTGAAGTAAACCTGCATAACTTATTTTTCTTTTTTATTTTCTCCCGCTACCGGCGGGAGTTTTTTTTATCTTCGAACTATGCTGCGGACATTGCATATTGAGAACTACGCTATCATCGACAGCCTGCAAATTGATTTTTCAGAAAAGCTCAATGTAATAACGGGTGAGACGGGGGCTGGTAAATCCATAATCGTCGGCGCATTGGGGTTGATACTTGGCGAGAGAGCGGATTCAACCGTATTGGTAACCAAGGAAAAAAAATGCATTGTAGAGGGTATATTTAATGTTGCTAAAAGAAAGGCTGTAAAGGAATTTTTGAAAGAGAATGACCTGGATGCCGATGATGAACTGGTGTTACGCAGAGAGATCGGGAGCAACGGCAAATCCAGGGCCTTTGTAAACGATACCCCGGTAAATCTTGGGCAATTGCAACAGCTAACAGCTATGCTCGTGGACCTCCACCAGCAGTTCGATACATTGGAAATCGGGGAAACGGATTTCCAAAGAGAAGTGCTGGATGCATTGGCCGGGCATGGGGATTTATTGGTGAAATACCAGGATATATTTTACCAGTGGCAGCGTGTAAAGAAGGAATGGGAGGGATTGAAGGAACAAAAATTACAATTTGACAAGGAAGCTGATTATAACCAGTTCCAGTTTAATGAACTTGAAGAAGCCGGTTTTAAGGAAAACGAAGTGGAAGAGATCGACGGAGAATTAAAGATGCTCAGCCATGCAGAAGGCATCAAAGGTGTTGTGACCCGTGTTTATTTTGAATTACAGGAAAGCGATTCGCCACTGGTGCAACAATTAAAGAGTTTGCAAAACCAATTGCAGGCCTATTCACCGTATCATAGCGAACTCACATCGGTGATAGAAAGACTGCATTCTTCGCAGGTCGAATTACAGGATATAGCCGATGAGCTGGACCGTATCAACAGCCATGTAAATTATGATCCTGCAAAAATAGAACGCCTGAATGATCGTCTCTCGACGGGATATAAACTGATGAAGAAACACGGAGTGCAGACGACAAACGATCTTTTGAGGATACAGGCGCAATTACAGGAAAAGCTGCAGGCTGTTTTGAACATAGATGTACAAATAACTGAAAAGGAAAAACAAGCAGCGAAACTGCATGAACAAGCGCAAGGCATAGCGATACGGATTTCAGAGGCAAGGAAGAAACAGGTAAAACCGCTGGAAGAAAAGGTCAATAAATTATTAGTGCAGGTTGGAATGCCGAATGCTAGATTGCGGGTATCAATTGAAACCATGCAGTCGCTTTCCCAACAGGGTATGGATACCGTAGAGTTTTTGTTTGATGCCAACCAGGCCGGTAAAGGAAATCATTTTCAGCCGGTAGGTAAAGTAGCCAGCGGTGGCGAACTATCCCGGTTGATGTTATGTATAAAATCGCTGGTTGCCCAATCTATCGATCTTCCCACACTGATCTTTGATGAGATCGATACTGGTATTTCTGGTGAAGCTGCGCGACAAGTTGGCGTTATCATGAAAGGACTGGCTGGCAAAAGGCAGGTGATCTGTATTACGCATCAACCACAAATAGCCGGTAAGGGTGATGCTCATTTTTTTGTATATAAAGACATCGTAAAAGACAAGGTCAAAACAAATATCCGGCTATTGTCTACAGAAGAACGGATAACGACGATTGCAAAGATGCTGAGTGGTGAGAAACCAACAGCGGCTGCAATAGAGAATGCCAGGGAAATGGTAAGCAATTAGTACAAACAATTAATTGAAATGCCTGCGAAGCTCAAGAGCATTGTTGTAATTGTCATCATTCTTGTGTCGCTTATTCCCCTTTATTGGATCAATGCCTACCTGCAGAAAAAAATGAAGCCAAGACAATCTTTTGGAAGATTATTTTCCTTCCTGCTGCTCGCCCTGTTCCTGATGTTCGCCTATACATTTTTGATCGTAACGATCATAAGGAAGCTGTTCGTGGAAGCATAACCAATAACTTCTTAATTTTGCCGCCACTAAATCATTTGCCATGTCAAATAACTTATTGAAAGGAAAGAAAGGGATCATTTTTGGAGCATTGGATGAAAAATCCATAGCCTGGAAAACAGCACTGAAATGTCACGAGGAAGGGGCCCAACTGGTATTGACCAATGCGCCTGTTGCATTGCGGATGGGAGAAATAAATAAGCTGGCTGCTGCCTGCAGCAATGCTCCTGTTATTGGAGCTGATGTAACCAGCATGGATGACCTGAAAAACCTTTTTGAAAAATCAATAGAACATTTTGGAGGCAAGATTGATTTCGTGCTCCATTCGATTGGCATGAGCCTTAATGTCCGCAAGAACAAGCATTATACGGAGATGAATTACGAGTGGAACCAGAAGACCCTTGACATCTCGGCAATGAGTTTGCATAAGGTATTGCGTACCGCCTGGGATCTGGACGCCCTGAATGAATCGGCAAGCGTGGTAGCATTAACCTATATCGCAGCGCAACGTGTATTCCCTGACTACAATGAAATGGCGGATGCGAAATCTTTGCTCGAAAGCGTGACAAGGATGTTCGGATACTACTACGGTATCAAGAAAAAAGTAAGAGTGAATACGATCTCGCAATCGCCGACACGTACGACGGCCGGGAGCGGTGTGAAGGGATTTGATGGCTTTATCAGCTATGCCGAGAAAATGAGCCCGCTTGGTAATGCATCGGGTGAAGACTGCGCTAACTATTGCGTCGTAATGTTCAGCGATCTTACGAAAATGGTAACGATGCAAAACCTGTTTCATGACGGAGGCTTTAGTTTTACAGGGGTAACGCAAGCAGTTATTGAACAAATGGAAAAGTGAATTTCGAAATTAGGTAGAATCATTCAACTGCAGGATGATATATTCGTTCAGCATTCTTTAATATTTCCTGTTTATCCAGGCTCATATGTTTTGTTTGCTGGTTCTGAAACAAGCTCATCTGGTCCTTATAATGTGGTGAAGCAGGATTGGAAGAAGCGCCAAAAGTATTGACAGATTCAATGATCGGCAGTCCGCTTTTAGGATAACGGACAAAGCAGATATAGGCATCTCCCGAAACTACTTTTCTCAAGCCATTTTTATAAGGTTCGGTATAAGCTGAGGTCAGTACATCAGGTATACCCCAGGCCGGTCTTGCATCGTCGCCTCTTACCAGTTTCTGAATGTCGCCCAGGGTGAGCCCGGTCCTGCCAAAGTATTTCATCATGTAATCGTACACGTATTGGTAAGCGTCTATTGACTCAGATAAAGTCAATTGCCGGGAGGGACTGCCTCCCAGTTTTCCTGCTACATGGTCATAGACTAATATAAAAATGGCGGCGCCTTTGCTGTCGACAACGGCTTTCCGGTCCCATTGCTGGAAAGTAGCAATCACTTCTTTCAAAGCCGGGTAATCATTTGCATTTAAGGCCAGCATCGTATCAATTCCGTAAGGATATTGCAGTTGTCGGGGCAACTGCTGATCGAACTTGATACGCCTTACCGTTGCATAGTCTATTTTGCCAAGCCCTTGCATCAGCTCAGTCACGCGCTGGCTCCGGTTATTATGGGATCGCTCAAACCCATCGTTTGGATCAAACCGATTTCCGTCCAGGTTATCGTCCGTGGCCGTAGCAAGAAAGGGGGAATGGTTCGTATTAAATAAATATCCTGAAGACGGGTTGACATATTGCGGTAGTTCTTTTTCAGTTTTGAACTCTGTCCATAAGGTAGCCGATGTATTCCCGGGTAATGTACTTCTCCAGTTGTACTCTGGGTTGGGGTTTCGGCGAGGCAATTTTACATTGCTAATATAAAAAATCGTATCGTTCCTGTCTGCATAAATAATGTTGAACATCGGCAATGCATTCATGCTTAATGCCCGGTAAAATTCGGTGAAATTCCTGGCCTTATTCATCCGATACCATTCTTCCATTACCCTTATATCCATGGTGGCAGGTATCCGCATTGAGAAAACGCCTTTAGCTGTCTTTACCGTTGCTCCGTATTTACTCCAGTACACTTTTTTACTGATTGTGACCGGCAGGCCCTTTATAGTAAGTTTTGTTTTTTTTACCTCCAGATTTATCCATTGACCATCGAACAGGTACTGGTTATTGTTTTGAGGATTCATTTGCAACTGGTACACATCTATTTTGTCAGGATAATTGACGGTATGCGCCCAGCCCAGGTTTTCATTGGTGCCATGAAGAATAACGCATCCACCGGCCAGCAAACCACCCAGCATGTTCCAGCCCTGGTCACTTTGTACATGGGCTTCGTAAAATGCAGTCGGCCCTTCTATCGGTTGATGTGCATTGATCACGAGAATGGCTTCTCCTGTCGTTGTCCTGGATGGATGAAATGCAAAAGCATTAGATCCTTGCGAAGAAAATCCTGGAATGGTTGCAATCCGGCCGCCCAGTATCTGCGGCAACATATAATCCACGCCGCAAAAGATAGCGACAGAAAAAACAACCGCGGTCATGTATTCTTTTTCATCGAAAGGGAATGCTTTTTTGTATTTTATTTCATGCGGATGCGCTTTTGCATACGCATTCAAACCGGTTACATATCCTTTTACCAACGCGATAAAATCCGGGCTGAGCGTGTTCCACTGTTCATCTACCAGTTGCCGGCAACGCAGCAGGTTAATCACGTAATCAGCCTCTGCTCCTTTTTTACCTATGGCGGTGCCCAATTTTGCTTTGCCGGACAGAACTACAAGTTGAAGTGTGGTGAAATCATCTTCTGCATGTGCCCATGCAAGACCGTAAGCCGTTTCCGGATCTGTGGGAGCGAAAATATGCGGTACGCCAAAACTGTCTCTTGCAATAGTGATATTCGCCGGATTGATTTGCGCGATGGCGTGAATGCTAAAGAGAAAAAAAACGGGGAACCATTTTTTCATACTGAAAAGTAAACAAAAGAAAAATCGCTTTGCTTACAAAGTTGCCATCTTTTCTACGGGCTGCCTGATCGTTATTACGATCTTGGTCCCTTTACCCGGCTCGGACAGGATATCCATATGTCCGCCCAGCATAGTTGCTCTTTCTCTCATTCCCAACAGACCGAGTGTTTTCTTGGTTGTCGAGGAGGGATCAAATCCTTTACCATTATCGGCAATTGAGAGTATGATCTCATCGTTTACGATGCCGAGACTGACATCTACATGAGTCGCATTGGAGTGACGGGCTACATTGGTCATCGATTCCTGGTAGATGCGGAACAAACCAGTTGCTATTACCGATGATGTTGTAAGTTCATGCATGAGAGGTCTGAAATCAACTTTAATATTATGTCTCTTTTCAAATTCCCGGCTATGCCATTCCAGCGCCGGAATCAGGCCGAGGTCATCCAGGATACTGGGACGAAGCTCACTGGCCAGGTTTCTTACGAATTTTACGGCTTCATCGACCATCAGGAGCATGTATTCCAATTTTTCTTTTACAACGGGGTCTGTGTTGCCGGTCAGTCTTTTCCTGAGTAAGGATACATCCATTTTAAAACCGGTCAGCAATTGTCCCAATTCATCATGCATCTCCCGGGCAATATGAATGCGTTCATCTTCCCTTACGTTTTAGGCAGAGAGACCGCGAAGCTGTTCATTCATGTCTGCGGTTTCGGTTACTTTTAGTTCCAATCCTTCCTGTGCCCGGCTGACCTGTTCAGTCATGGCATTGAATGCACGGGCCAGTTTGCCTAATTCATCTTCGCGGTCAACGGATACTTTTACCGCGTAATTACCTGCTTCGATCTGTGATGTTGCAGCCGTCAGCCTATTCAGTGGCCTGCTGATGTTTCGGCTCATTAACCAGGCGAGGAGGATGCCAATCACGATAAGGATGCTGCCGATTATGATTATCTGTCGCAGGAAATGACCGGCTGTTGCGAGCACTGATGCTTCGGGAAACTCAACGGCTACCACCCAGGATGTATTTGCAATTGGCTTAACCATAGCAAACACCTGCTTTCCGTCGGCATTTTTATATTCCTGCAGGTCGCGGACATTACCGGCATTTATTTGAGGATAGGTAACTGGCTTGGACAGATCCGTCCAAAGGGTTCCGTCATTATTACCAATGTAAAACCGCGATTCTGCACCCATGAGCTGGGTGATCTGCTGGACTGCGCGTTTGGAGGCTGCTATTTTTTGCCAGCGTGCCAGGGATCCGATCGTGTCCTTGTTTTCCGTGACGGGTACCATGATAAAATAAAACATCGACCCATTCAATAAATATATTTTCCCAACACCGTTAAAATCGCGTCTCAATGAAACGTGCATCAGTGAATCAAGATTGAAAAGGTATAGAGCAGAATCCCTGCTGGAACGAAGAATAGGGTGGCGGGCTTTATCCAGGAGTTCTGCCAACACCCAGGTGCTGTCGGTACGCAGCTTTCGCAAGATTTCAAGCGCCTCAATTTTATCTTCCGGGTCACCGGCTACGATCGTCCTTTTTACGGCCTCTTTTTCAGCTGCCGTTCGGGAAGTTGTAATGCCAAGCTGCGCTGATTGTCCCAACATACTACTAAGCTGGGTGCTAAGTGCAGTTAATCTTTCTTTTCCTGTTTTCAGCGCTTCATTTTTTACGCTTATGTATGAGATCCAGCCAAAGCTGATCACAATACTCAGAAGGAAAAGGCAAATCAAAAGAGGTAGCCGTTTCTGGATAGAAACATTGCGGAATGAAATTAATCTCGTCATGTTTTCATACTTTTAAGTATATCCATTCCAGGGCTAATTCCGTTAATGGAATACTACTTAGTGGCTGTGATCATCCAAGCGGAGCCGGTCGCTCCCGCAATTAACTTACCGCACTAATTCCGGTACAACTTTTATTAAACGTTGTTCTATTTGTCTTGGGTTTCTTCCGTGCAGATTAGACTTTTTCACCCATTAATTGCTTAATTAATGTTTCGAGCTCTTTCACTCTCTTTTCCAGCTCCGGAAGTCTGCGCGCTGTATAATCATAAGCCGGGGATCCTGTAACAGCTTTGCCGGGTTCAACCGATTTGCTTACACCACTTTGCGCATTGATCCTGGCTCCGTCACCTACCTGTATATGGCCGACAATACCGGCCTGTCCTCCGATCATCACCCCATTCCCGATCCGGGTGCTTCCGCTTACGCCAGTTTGTGCTGCAATAACTGTGCTATTCCCGATTTCTACGTTATGAGCGACCTGGATAAGGTTATCCAATTTCGCGCCGCCCTTTATTAATGTAGAGCCGATGGTGGCTCTGTCGATGGTGGAATTGGCGCCAATTTCAACATTGTCCTCTATAACAACATTGCCAATTTGTGGCACTTTTTTGAAGCTCCCGTCTGCCTGCGGGGCAAACCCAAAGCCGTCGCTTCCTATCACTGTACCAGCGTGAATAGTAACCTTATTACCGATTTTGCAATCGTGGTAGATCTTTACACCGGGATGGATAATGCTATTATCACCGATCGTGACTCCATCGCCTATATATGCATTGGGAAATATCTTACTGTTGTTCCCAACTTTAACGTTTTCGCCGAGGTAAGCGAAAGCGCCAATGAAAACATTATTTCCATATGATGCCGTCTTCGCAACATAGCTGGGTTGCTGTATACCACTCAATTGCTGTTCCATGATCTCCTGGTACGTGGTAAGAAGTGTGGCAAAAGCCGTGTATGCATCGGCTACGCGGATCAGCGTGGCGCTGACGGGTTGTTTTAGTTGAAAGCTTTCATTGATAATAATAACTGAAGCCCTGGTTGTATACAAATATTCTTCATACTTGGGATTGGCCAGGAAAGAAAGCTGGCCCGGTTGTGCTTCTTCGATTTTTCCAAAAGAAGAAACAGCAATGCCGGCATCGCCTTCAATTTTGCCATTAATGATCTGTGCTATTTGTGATGCAGGAAAGGTCATATTGTTCATACCGGTCATATCAGTCATACCAGTCACACTGTCATATTTGGACATACCAGTCTATAGGGCTCCCCATGACTTATATGACTCATTTGACCTATTTGACTTATGTAACTCATTTGACTTATTGACTTCGTAGATAACAAATGTAATATTTTTTAACCTCGCCAATGGCAAGACTGCTGTTCTGTTGTATCAATGCATTGTCGACCATCGAAATATCTTTTACCGTTCCATCTTTAAATAAGATATTGATAAGCTCGTCTTTGGGGTCATAGGTAGTATTGCTGGTGGTGCCGGTAAAGACAAAATATTTCACATCTTTCTCATCGATATCTAATTTGTCTTTCGCTTCTTTGAGCTTTGCTTTTAAAAATTGGGGATCGATAGGTTCGGCTTGCAATTTCACCTTGTACAGGTACCTGTCTGTTAAAGAACGGCAAAGCGTGGCCAGTATTTTATCCGGGTGTTTGCACCAGTTCTTGATAGTGGCGATTATGTCGTTATCGTCAAGAGCGCAAAAAGTGTCGAGATTTTTTTCGATCAAAGCGCTTCCACCAGACTGGTGTAAAAAGAAATCAAAAGCATCCGAAGCACATTTTATTCCTTCACCTCTATTGATCAGTTCTTTTGCCCTGCGGATGATATTTACCAGCATCATTTCAGCGGCAAGTACCGTCTTATGCAGGTAAACCTGCCAATACATCAGGCGGCGACTAACAAGAAATTTTTCGATTGAGTATATAGCTTTTTCTTCTACCATCAGGTCGCCATCTTTTACAGCCAGCATTTTTATGATTCGGTCATAGCCGATCACACCTTCAGCCACCCCGGTGAAAAAACTATCCCGGTTGAGGTAATCCATGCGATCAACATCGAGCTGGCCCGAAACCAATTGGTGTAAGAATCTCTTTGAGTATTGATCAGTAAAAATATCTATGGCCGTTTGTAGTTGCCCGCTAAACTCGTTGTTAAGCTTTTTTATGATCAGTAATGATATTGCTTCATGACGCACACCGTTTATTAATTCGTTTTCCAGCGCATGGGAGAAGGGACCGTGGCCGATATCATGTAGCAGGATGGCGATCTTTGCACCAAGTTCTTCTTCGGGTTCGATAGTAATACCTTTACTTTTTAGCTCGAACAAAGCATTGCTCATAAGGTGATATGCACCCAGTGAATGGTGAAGCCTTGAATGCACGGCGCCGGGATATACGAGATGGGCAAAAGCCATCTGGTGAATGTTGCGCAACCGCTGGTAATAGGGATGGGAAATTATCTGCAGGATCAACGGGTGGTCGATGGTAATAAAACCATAAACCGGGTCGTTGATGATCTTGCGGACAGAAGTCATTGTTGCGTTTTTGTTAAAGGGAAAGCGGCAAAAGTACAAAGGCAGCCGCTAAAAAGCTAAATTTGGATTTGAACACGACATGATTACGCGAACAATATATCTTGTTATTTTGATATTATCGCTGATCGTTCTCCAGTCAATGAGCTGCTATCGCTCTTCGCCCGGTTATGTGAGAAATCTTTCAGGAGTAACACTTACGATAAAAAACTCCATTATGATGGCAATAAATTAAAATTGTATAATAACAACACGAAGAAAAGGGAAAAGGCTATATTTAAAAACGGGAAAGATACATGGACGAGATTTTTTTTCGATATCCAATAAAAATTCAACGAAATGGCCGTAGCAAAAATTATCTGGGTTGATGATGAAATTGAAAGTTTACAATCTCAAAAATTATTCCTCGAAAATAAAGGGTACGAAGTAGTCGCATTTACGAATGGTTTCGATGCAATCGATTATGTGAAGGATAACCAGGTGGATGTTGTCCTGATCGATGAGACCATGCCGGGCATTACGGGGCTGGAAACACTGGCAAAGATCAAAGAGATCAACCAGTCACTGCCGGTTGTATTAATTACAAAAAATGAAACAGAGAACCTGATGGATGAAGCCATCGGTTCGCAGATAAGTGATTACCTGATCAAACCAGTCAATCCCAACCAGGTCTGGCTAAGCCTGAAAAAAATCATCGACAATAAAAGACTGGTTGCTGAAAAAACTACAACGGCTTACCAGCAACAATTCCGTAACCTGTTCATGGCGCTGAACAGCAGTCCTGATTACAACGAATGGATGGATATCTATAAGAAACTCGTGTACTGGGAACTGGAAATGGAGAAAAGCGATAGCCCGGAAATGCAGGAGGTATTACAGAGTCAGAAAAGTGAAGCGAACACGGAATTTTTCAAATTCGTTTCAAGGAATTATGCTACCTGGGTGAACCCGAAAAGTGTGGATGGACCGGTGATGTCGCACACATTGCTGAAGTTTAAAGTGCTGCCACACGTGGAAAAAGGCACTCCACTGTTTTTTATACTGATCGATAACCTTCGTTTTGATCAATGGAAAGCGATCCAGCCGATTTTTTCCGAGAGTTTCCGTATCCTGGAAGAAGATAGTTTTTACAGCATACTGCCCACGGCGACTCAATATGCCCGTAATGCAATTTTTTCAGGGTTGTTGCCGGTGGATATAGAAAAGCAGTTTCCGCAACAATGGAAGAACGATGAGGAAGAAGGAGGCAAGAACTTGCACGAGGAGGATTTTTTCAGAGCGCAGCTAAAACGGCTCGGAAAGAATGACCTAAGGATTTCGTATACCAAGGTAGTGAACAACCAGGCCGGTCTCGAACTGGTCAACAACATTCACAACCTTCTCAATAACGATCTCAATGTTATCGTATATAATTTTGTAGACATGCTCAGCCATGCCCGCACTGAAATGGAAGTGCTGAAGGAACTTGCAGGGGATGAAATGAGCTATCGCAGCATTACAACTTCATGGTTTGAGCATTCACCTTTACACCAGGCTTTGAAAAAAATAGCCGACAAAAACATCAAGATTGTACTGGGTACAGATCATGGAAGCGTGAGAGTGAAAACGCCTTATAAGGTTATCGGCGACAAGCAAACGACGACCAATCTCCGCTATAAACACGGCCGCAACCTGAATTATGAACCCAGGGAAGTGCTCGCTTTCAGGGATCCCCGGGAAGCAGGTTTGCCTGTGCCTACGATCAATTCCTCGTTCATCTTCGCTAAAGAGGACGGATTTCTCTGTTATCCCAACAATTATAATTATTACGTAAACTATTATCGCAATACTTTCCAGCATGGGGGGGTAAGCCTCGAGGAAATGATAGTGCCGGTGATTAAGATGCAGAGTAAGGGATAGGGAGAAAGGTTTAAGTTATAAGTTTTAAGTAATAAGAGGTAGGAAGTGGGGAGATAGGAACAGATTGTGGAAAATTTTAGAACTAATAGTTACCCATCTATTATACTCGAGCTAACTTTGCTCTTTGATCATACTCACTGCCACCAAGCAGGCTGACCACACATTATTACCATTCAACATGAAATACACTCAATCCACTCTTGATAAACTGGAAGCGATACCTGAACAGGCGGGTTATGTATTACGCTACGAACGCGGTACCTTTCAAAGCGGCTACTGCATACTCGAAGAAAGAAAAGTAGTTGTACTCAATAAGTTTCTCCAGACCGAAGGCCGCATCAACACCCTGATTGATCTCATTCCCCAATTGGATGTCAACAAGCATCTGCTTTCGGAAGACTCCCAAAAGTTATATCTCGAGATCATGTCTAAACTGGAAACTGAGCAAAACGGTCAATAGTTTTGAATTGTGGGAGCCTGTCTGACGGCAGGCAGGTTTAAAGTTAAGAGTTAGGAGTTTTAGTTAAGAGTGAAACGGCGGCTATTCTGCTCGCATTTCTTATTTTTGATCGTGTCTTTTCCTTCCCTCAAAATAACTTTTTTAGGCTCTGGTACCAGTAGTGGTGTGCCGATGATCGGTTGCGACTGCGAAGTTTGCACTTCTCCGAATAAAAAAGACAAGCGGCTTCGCTCAAGTATTTTAGTCCAATCCGCCCAAACGACCCTGGTCGTAGATACGGGCCCCGATTTTCGCTACCAGATGCTGCGGGAAAATATCAAACACCTCGACGCAGTCATATATACGCACCCGCACAAAGACCATATTGCCGGCCTGGATGATATACGGGCTTTCAATTTCCTGCAACAAAAGCCTATGGATGTGTACGCGGACTCGTTGACGGAAGAAGCTCTGCGACGCGATTTTTATTATGCGTTTACCGACACGAAGTATCCCGGCATACCAGAACTGAAAATGCATACGATCGCTATGGACTCCTTTGTTGTCGGCGATATACCTGTTATGCCGATCCTTGTCTGGCATTTAAAGATGCCGGTGCTCGGATTCCGCTTCGGCAAATTCACGTATATAACAGATGCGAACCATATCGACGCGGAATCAAAAGAAAAGATCAAGGGCAGCGAAGTGCTGGTGTTGAATGCGCTCAGGAAACAAAAACATATTTCTCATTTTACGTTGGATGAAGCGGTAATGATGGTAAAAGAGCTGCGAATCCCGGAGGCCTATTTCACCCATATCTCGCACCAACTAGGATTGCATGACGTGATCGAAGCCGAGCTACCGCAGGGAATTCACCAGGCGTATGACGGTCTAAAGCTTGAATTTTAAGAAGCAGATGGCGTTCGGGAAAAAATTTAACTCCTAACGCTTGTTAGGTATTAAAAAAAGTGCTTACTTGCATCCACCTTTAACGATTGCTAACGGTTGCTTGCTATGGTTCATAAGCGACCGATCAAGATGTGCCATCCCGGAGTATCGTGGTGGCACATCCGTTTTTGAACGATTTAATAAATAGATAGCCTGTACTATGAACTTCCAAGTTTCTGAACTGACACAGCAGGTCGCTCAAACTGCTCGTGATTTTGCTAATCAACATATAAAGCCTCATGTAATGACCTGGGATGAAAGCCAGGAGTTCCCTCTTACCGTTTTTAAGGAATTAGGAAAGCTGGGAATGATGGGTGTATTTGTCCCTGAAGAATATGGTGGTGCTGGTTTGGGTTATTTTGAATACAAAGCAGTAATTGAAGAGATAGCGAAAGTATGCGGCTCTATCGGGTTGAGCGTGGCGGCGCATAATTCTCTTTGCACGGGTCATATACTTGCGTTTGGCAACGAGGAACAAAAGAGAAAATATTTGCCAAATCTGGCCACGGCAGAATGGATTGGCGCCTGGGGATTGACGGAAGCCAATACCGGTAGTGATGCTGCCAATATGAGATGTACCGCTGTAAAAGAAGGAAACGAGTGGATAATAAACGGCACCAAGAACTGGATCACGCATGGCAAATCGGGCGATGTAGCCGTAGTGATTTGCAGGACCGGTGAGCCACGGGCAAAAAATAATGCAACTGCCTTTGTTGTTGAAAAAGGAACGAAAGGATTCAGCGGTGGAAAAAAAGAAAATAAGCTCGGAATGCGTGCCAGCGAAACAGCCGAAATGGTTTTTGATAACTGCCGTATTCCTGATACGAACCGTTTAGGCAATGTGGGTGACGGGTTCAAACAATCATTAAAGGTGCTGGATGGAGGAAGAATATCCATTGCATCATTGGCTATAGGTATTGCTAAGGGCGCTTATGAAGCGGCGCTGAAATATTCACAGGAGCGGTACCAGTTCGACAAGCCCATTTCCAGTTTCCAGGGAATATCATTTAAGTTGGCCGATATGGCCACGGATATCCAGGCAGCGGATTTGTTGACGATGCAGGCCTGCGATCTTAAAAACAGGGGAGAAGAGGTGACAAAGGCTTCAGCCATGGCAAAATACTATGCAAGCGAAGTATCCGTTAAAGTATCGACAGATGCAGTGCAGATATTTGGCGGTTATGGATACACCAAGGATTTCCCGGTTGAAAAATATTATCGCGACTCCAAATTGTGCACGATAGGCGAGGGCACCAGCGAAATACAAAAGATCGTCATTTCAAGAGAGGTTTTGAAAAGTTAAGATTCGAACCACTTTGGAAGGCTATTAACTACTACACTTCATAAGATAAGCCCGGAATGTTCCGGGCTTTCTAATGCTGAGGACAATAAACGCGACTCTTAATGACTAGGCCATGAAGGGTCAACGAACCTGGATTGAAGAGACCACGTCGTTAAAGCCATGTGATGTACCTATATTCGGATAATCGCCTGGCGGTAGATCGATTTCGCCGTTACGGAAATCAAGCCCGCTGAACAGGCGCGCCTTTGCTCCGGGAACAAAATTGGGTCCCTGTTTCACTCGTACTGATGTAATAACATCATTGAAATCTGAACCAAAATCCTGGGGAATATTAACCGAATTTTCAACTATGGTTATATGTCCTCCAGTGAAGTTGGCATTTTTATAAATTTCAACAATAAGAGGGAGAGGAGCAATAGTATGTGCCCCGGGCGGGCTTACATTGAATTTTACCGAAGAGATGATATCGCCAAAGTTATAAAGAGTGTGAATGTTGGGATACCCACCTGCTGTGAGGATCAAACAAGGACCGCCGAAATTTAAATTTTGAAAAAACCCGACCGTCGGTTCTTTTCCACCATGGGCTGCCTTCCATGCGGCATAATCAGGACCTGGATGGACTCCGATAGACGATGTTGTGTCGTTGAAACCCTCGGCAGCAAGATCGCCGGTATCCTCGACAACCAGCCTTTTGCGTCCATGATACTGTGTGTGTTCCCAAAGAGCAACAACTAATGGGACTTGAATAGGCATAATAACCTCCTGTTTTTTTGATGGCTAAGTATAATAGAGATGGTCTTTTTAGCCTTGAAGATCATCCCCTGGTTAATGGATAAAAAACTTTGTTTTTACCCGGTTTGTATGTTTTCCCTTTCATGCATGATCAGTAAGAACACAAGGCAAAGTTGGAAACTGGCAAGAGCAAAGTCAATGTTCGATTAAACAGAAATGATTGGGGTTGTGACCAGGCGAGATTCCGTCAAATGACGGATTGGTTACATATATTTTCAGTCTACTTTTAACGAGCCATCTTATTCATTAACCTAAAACCTTTTATTATGAAAAGAATTGCAATTGCATTAAATGCCGTGCTGGTTGGGATCATAGTTATGCAGGCCTGCAACCCCAAGAACAACAATAGGAGTTCTCTCTGCCCTGATCCATGTAGACACTGCAAACCTTACGGTGAAGATGTACGGCTGGAAGGAGAGGTAAATGTAGATATCGTTCGCATGTTGTCTGAGGCATACAATGCAGATTATCCAAAATCACATATCACGGCGTCCGGATCTCAGCCGGCTGATCCTCACAACACGGAGAGGGTTGCCCTGGCACCTGATGGTTTGTACACAATCTTTGATTTAGAAAAAATCAAGAACCTGGTCTGGAAAATGGAACAGGCCGTCTGCAGCAATGGCTGCGACACTTCGGTAAAACTGGGTATCCGGTTTTATTATATAAAATACGCTATGGATTCGATTAATAATACCAACATTACCGAAGATATGAAGCTTGTGATGCGGGCTAACCCTAACAAACACGCGCTGGTGATGGTGCCTGTGTTTAAAAGGAGAACAGATACTGAATGGTATGACTTTGATTACAGAGGTAGAGGCGTTTCGGCCGGTTGCGTTTTTGAACGAATCAGTGGAAGAAGACATGATGCCGAGTTCTTTTATGGAGTTGGCGTTCTTGGCGGTGGTGACAATCATGGCGGCGTTGGACCACCACCTGAACCTGGCACTTATCCCACAGATCAGCCTCCGCAACCTTAGTAAAGAATAATTTAGTAAATCAGTTTTTTATGTACTGGCAAGTCATTGTTCTCAACATCCTGGAACTGGCCGCTTGTGTCGTAGGATTTTTATACTGGAGAAAAGTAAAGGATAGCTATTGGCGCTGGTTCCCCGTTTACCTTGCAATGATCGTGTTGATAGAAGTTACAGCCGAGTATTTCCTGTATGAGCAAAGAAACCCAGAAGTAAACCTGGGCATCTACCAATACTTTGGTATCCCGCTGGAGTTTTTGTTTTTCTACTGGCTGTTCTACCGGTATTTCGATCAAAAGAACAGGTGGCCGCTGTATTCGGCGGCCATCTATATTGCCTGCTGGCTGCTGGATATATTTTATCTCGGCCATCTTTCATTATATTTCGAGTCAGTATCATATGGGGCCGGCACAATACTCCTGTTGATCCTGCTGTTCCAGTTCTTTATGCAATTTACCAGGAGCAATGATGTATTGAACTACCGGTCAAGTATGATGTTTTGGGTGGCATTGGGAATTATCTTATTTTATATGGGCTCTTTACCATTCTATGAATTAAGAAACACATTGCACCGAATGGATAAAAAGTTTTTTTACGTGTATTGGTACATTCAATTCGGCCTGAACTACCTGATGTATATTCTTTTTGCACTTTCTTTCATATGGGGCAAACCGAAATAAAAATATATGTCGCGCTGATAGGAGCGATCGTACTGGTCTTTATCATCGGTATCATCCTTTTTATTTTTCAATACAGGAAAAGAAAACTTGTCTATGAAAAGGAAAAAGCGCTGATCGAAAGGCAGCATAAGCTGGAGTTGCTGAATAACCAGTTGCTGATCCAGCAACAGACCATGCAATTTATCGGCAGCGAGATTCATGACAGCGTCACACAAAAACTGACATTGGCCTCTATTTACTCGCAAAAACTGGAATTTGAAAACCAGCAGCCTGTCAATTCGGAAAAACTGCAGCAGATCAGCATCATCATCAATGATTCTCTCACTGAATTGCGCGACCTATCCAGGACTTTAACAGATAACAGGCTGCAGAATGTCTCATTGGCTGATCTACTTGCCACCGAATGTGAAAGGGTGAATGATACAGGCATTTGCAGGGCGGTATTGGAGAATGATTTTAACTGGCCGATCAATGTTGCCGCCAAAAGCTTTTTATTCCGCGTGGTGCAGGAATTCATCCAGAACAGCCTGAAACACTCAGGATGCAAAATGATAAAGATAAACCTGGCAGCTGGAACAGACGAGTTAAAACTCACCATCTCTGATGATGGAAAGGGATTTGATCCGGATAGTGTCCGGTCCGGAGGTATTGGCCTGGCCAATATGAAACGAAGGATCAGTTTGATTGGGGGCCGGTTCAATCTTGCAAGCCAGGCAGGTGCAGGTA